>NZ_ABLD01000016.1 GCF_000172415.1 Paraburkholderia graminis C4D1M | reverse complement strand
CTACCTTCAGCGAGCACAGCCACGGCTTCCGGCCTGGACGGCGTGCGCACGACGCGGTGTTAGCCGCGCAGTCGTACGTGCAGTCGGGTCGGCGAATCGTGGTGGACGTTGATCTGGAGAAATTCTTTGACCGGGTCAACCACGACATCCTGATTGACCGTCTACAGAAGCGAATCGATGATGCCGGCGTAATCCGGCTGATCCGGGCGTATCTGAGCAGCGGCATCATGGATGGCGGAGTGGTCCAGCAACGGGATCAGGGCACGCCGCAAGGCGGACCACTGTCCCCGTTGCTGGCCAACGTGCTGCTCGACGAAGTGGATAAGGAACTGGAGCGGCGGGGTCATTGCTTCGCGCGCTACGCCGACGACGCGAATGTCTATGTTCGTAGCCGCCGGGCGGGTGAGCGGGTGATGGCACTGCTGCGGCGTCTGTATGGGCGACTGCGGCTGAAGGTCAACGAGACCAAAAGCGCGGTGGCCAGTGTGTTTGGTCGCAAGTTTCTGGGCTACAGCCTGTGGGTGGCTGCGGGTGGGGTGGTCAAACGCAAGGTGGCGGCCAAACCGCTGCTGGCGTTCAAACACCGCATCCGTGAACTGACCCATCGCTCTGGCGGGCGCAGCATGAAGAAAGTGGTGGAACAGCTACGGCCTTACGTGCAAGGCTGGAAGGCGTACTTCAGGTTGGCGCAAACACCCGGTGTGTGGTTGGCACTGGATGAGTGGCTGCGTCACCGGTTGCGCGCGATCCATCTCAAACACTGGCGCCGTGGCACCACCATCTACCGGGAACTGCGTGCGCTGGGGGCATCGGCCGCTGTGGCGCGACAAGTGGCGGCGAACAGTCGTTGCTGGTGGCGCAATAGCGACGGTGCGCTCAAGCGCGTGCTGACCATCGCCTACTTCGACCAACTGGGCGTACCCCGACTCTCATAACCTCAACTTCCCGAACCGCCCGGTGCGGACCCGCATGCCGGGTGGTGTGGCAGGGGTACGGCCTCATGGCCGTCCCCTATGCCGATTTAGCCCCTGTTTCAAGGGCTTTTCTTCATTTTCCGACGATGCCGGGCATGCTCGGCCAGCGTTTCAACGCGCTCACTTGCCCTTGGGCTGCGTAACGAAACCGATCTTCGTCAGGCCGCCTGCCTGCGCGGCCGACATCACCTGCGCGACCTTTTCGTAAGGCACTTTGCGATCCGCGTCGAGATGCAGTTCCGGCTGCGGATTTGCCTGCGCGGCCTCTGCAATTTTCGCGCTCAACTGCGCTTCGTCGACCTTCTTGTCGTTCCACAGCACGTTGCCGTCAGCGTCGACCGCGACGGTGACTTGCGCGGGCTTCGTGTCTTCTTTCTGACTGCTTGCGTGCGGCAGATCGATTTTCACCGCGTGGCGGATCACGGGAATCGTCACCATGAAAACGATCAGGAGAACCAACATGACGTCGACGAGCGGCGTCATGTTGATTTCGTTCATCAGGCCGTCGTCATCGTCGCCGGCGAAGGGGCTCATTGCCATCGGTGTGCCTCGTCGTTCAGTGCGCTTTAATTGGCGCGAGCGGCGAGACGCAGGCCGTCGCGCTTGGTCGACGACAGGCGCGCGCCCGTCACGAAGAATGCGTGCAGGCCATGCGCGAAGCGGCTCAGCTTCGCCACGATCGCCTTGTTGGCACGCGTGAGAGCGTTATAGCCGAGCACGGCCGGAATCGCAACGAAGAGACCGAACGCGGTCATGATGAGCGCTTCGCCGACCGGACCGGCCACCTGGTCAATCGACGACTGGCCGCTCGCGCCGATGGCGAGCAGCGCGTGATAGATGCCCCACACCGTGCCGAACAGGCCGACGAACGGCGCCGTGCTGCCGATCGACGCGAGAATCGCGAGACCGCTTTGCATGCGCGCGACGCTTTCGTCCATGGTGTCCTTCAGGCAACGCGTGACCCAGTCCGACACATCCATCCGGTCATGCAGATGCGGCTGTGTCTGATGGTGATGATCGGCGGCTTCCTGGCCCGACAGCGCGAGCGCGAGGAACGGATTGTCTTGCGGCGTCGACGCGCCGGCGCCGAGCTTCTTCACGCCGTCGGCGAGATCGTCCGAATGCCAGAACGCCTGCTCCGCGTTCTTCGTGAGGCGGTTCAGCCGCATCACGTTCCATCCCTTGATGACGATTACGCTCCACGACATCACCGACATCACCAGCAGCGCGAGCGCGATGCCGCGCGTGACGAAATCCCCTTGCGCCCAGACGTGCGCCAATCCGTAGTTTTGCATTGCAATTCCTTTATTTTGAAATCCGCTTCAATCTTCGAGATTGAAGTTGTAAGGCTGGGTGTAGGCGGCGCGAATGGGCTGGCCGTCCTCGAGATACGGCTTGCACGCGCTCGCATGCGCGGCGGCGAGCGCGGCGTCGTCGAGACGGCTAAAGCCGCTGCTCTTCTTCAATTCGATGTTCTCGAGCTTGCCGGTCAGGCCGACCACGAACTTCACATAGGCGGTGCCGGTTTCGCCGCGGCGCCGCGACAGCGCCGGGTAGTCGGGCTTGGCGATGTTGCAGTCGAGGTGCGAGACGTTCTTCGGCGCGGAGATTTCCATCGTCTGACGGCCGATCGCGGGCGCGGCCGGTGCGGCAGGCGTCGGCGGCGCGGCGGGAGCGGCAGGCGCGGCCGGCTCCGGCGGCGCGACCGTCACGGGCGACGGCGCGGGCGCCTCGCGCAGCGGCGCGGGGGCGGACTTCGGCGTCGGCTTCGGCTGCACCTTCGGCTTGCTGTGGACCGGCGGCGTGGGCGTGGGCGGCGGCGGCGCGACCGACTGCACCGCGGCCGGCGCGGCAACCGGCGCGGGCGGCAGCAATTGCGCGGTCATCACGCGCGACTCGAGCGCGGGCTGCACCGGGTCGTGACGCAGTGTCAGGATCACGGCGAGCAACGCGACGTGAACCGCCGCGACCAAGGCGGTCGCGGTCAGGACGCGGGGATTCATTCGGTTGGACGAAGCCGGTGCGGCGCCGGCTGAAACGGTATGCGAAGCCTGCATGTTAGCGTGGCGGCGCGCTGTCGATGCAGCACGCCTGACAATACTTCGTCATGTTCGGAAGATCAGCAGCGAAATACACAATGTGGTCACGAAACCAATCAGCAATTCCATCTCGGGCTCCTTTGACGGGTGAGCGGGTCGCTGGCTGGCAGGAATACTGGCTTGCTGACGGCAGTGGACTAACTAAAAAGCGCTCGAAAGCGCCGAATGATGAGCATCAAAAACGCATCTCAACGTGAAGCGGTGCCGGCAGTGTGGCAACAAGACGGCGCAGGGGCGTTGTGCGCCTCGCGCCGCGTGTCGTGAACTTGCCTTAAGCCGCCTTGCGTTCGTAAAACGTCACCGGCATGGCCTGCTGATGCTCGAAGCCGCAGCGGCTCGAGCACACGCCGCTTTGCATCATCACGTCGCGCACCGAGTCCGCGCATTTGCCGCAGCAGGTGGCGACACCGAGCTCGAATTGCAGCTCGTCGAACGAGTCGACGCCTTCCGCGATCGAGGCACGGATCTTTCGGTCAGAAACAGACTTGCAGACACAGACAATCATGGCGGGCGTCATAGCTAACGTTAATGCGAATTATTATCATTTTGTTTGGCCGGTTTGGCAAGCGTCTCAGGTGGTTTTTTGTAACAAAACCAGACTCTTAGAAGGGTTTCGACTATGACGCGACGGCGCGGGCTGGCGGCGCGCGGCGCTGCGGAGGGTGCTTAAACCGCATAAAAACGCGCGCGGTGGCGTCGGAAGAGGCGTCGGAAACGGCGTCGGAAACCGCGCCGAAAAGGGCGCTACGCCGGCTGCGACGAGAGCGCAGCGGTACGGCGCGACGGAATCAGCACGCGCTCGACCTGCGCGTCCATGTTCAGCAGCGTCGCGACAAGCTGCCGCAGATGCGTGCCGTTGTCGGTGGAATAAAAGCGCGGCGGCGGGGCGCCTGCCGTTTCGGGCGTCGCGCGCACGCCGTGCTGTTCGAGCACGCGCTCGAGCTGGCGGGCAATCGCCACGCTCGTGTCGATCAGCGCCATCCGGTCGCCGACGATGTCGCGGATCGCCGCATCGAGAAACGGATAGTGCGTGCAGCCGAGCACGAGGGTATCGGCGCCGGCGGCGAGCATCGGCTCAAGATAGCTTGCGAGCAGCGCGCGCAACTCCGTCGAACCGACGTCGCAGCGCTCGACGGCCTGCACGAGCCCGTGACCGGGCTGACAGATGAAGCGGCAATCGGCCGCGTAGCGTTCGAGCAGCGCCTGGAAGCGTGCGCTGCGCAACGTAACCTGGGTGGCGAGCACGCCTGCGACGCGCGTTTTCGATTGCAGCGCGGCGGGCTTGATGCCCGGCTCGACGCCGACAAGCGGGATGCTCAGCTTTTCGCGAACCAGCGCGATGGATTGCGCGGTCGCCGTGTTGCAGGCCACGATCAGCGCTTTCGCGCCTTGCCTCGCGAGCCACTCGCCGATGGCGAGCGTCCGGTCCGCGATGAAGTCGTCGTCGCGCTCGCCGTAGGGTGCGTACAACGAATCGGCGACGTACAGCAGCGCCTCGTCGGGCAATTGCGCCCGAACCGCCCGCAACACCGACAAGCCGCCGAGACCCGAGTCGAAAATGCCGACCGGCGCGCGCGAAGCCACACCCGGCAGAGCGATTGATGCATTCGAACACGGCGATTCTGCTGGCATGGGCGATCGGGACGCGCGGCGCTGCGGTCAGGCAAATCGGGGGAAAGGGAAGCGGCCAAGTATATCGCCAGCGCGGCGCATGCTATCCCCAATGAATAGTGGGTAAGCTCATGCGCCGGTGCGTGGCCTTGCGATGCGATCCGCTTAGGACTCCACCGAGCCCATCGCGGTTTGCTGGTAATTCTGAATGCCGACCTTGTCGATCAGGTCGAGTTGCGTTTCGAGCCAGTCGATGTGCTCTTCCGTGTCGTCGAGAATCTTCACGAAGATTTCACGCGAGATGAAATCGCGAACTGATTCGCAATACGCAATAGCTTCCTTGCAGGTGCTCTGCGAAATCTGCTCGAGCTTCAGGTCGCATTCGAGAATCTCTTTGGTTTCCTCGCCGATCAGAAGCTTGTGCAGGTCTTGCAGATTCGGCAGACCGTCAAGCATGAAAATCCGTTCGATCAGCCAGTCGGCGTGTTTCATTTCGCCGATCGACTCGTCGTATTCATGCTTGCCGAGTTTCTCGAGACCCCAATGCTTGTACATCCGCGCGTGCAGGAAGTACTGGTTGATCGCGGTCAATTCATTCTTCAACTGAGCGTTGAGATACTCGATAACTTTCTTGTCGCCTTGCATGATCTTTCCTTGGTGGGGACTTCAATTTTTCAACAACAATAAACGCCATGCCTGAAAAAGCCAAGAGAACAGAACATCTTGACGCGGTTCCCGGCTTTGCATGTGACGCATGCCGCCCATGAAAAAAGCCGGGACCGCGGCCCCGGCTTCTCGGTACGCTTGACGCGTCAGGCGGCCAATCAGACTGTTGCGACTGGAATCTTGCCGATCTTTGCCTGCCATTCCTTCGGGCCGGTCTGGTGCACCGAAGTGCCGTTCGAATCGACCGCGACCGTGACCGGCATGTCCTGCACGTCGAACTCGTAGATCGCTTCCATGCCGAGGTCTTCGAATGCCAGCACCTTCGCGCTGCGGATCGCCTTCGACACGAGATAAGCGGCGCCGCCCACGGCCATCAGATACGCGGCCTTGTGTTTCTTGATTGCCTCGATTGCAACCGGTCCGCGCTCGGCCTTGCCGATCATCGAAATGAGGCCGGTTTGCGCGAGCATCGTCTCGGTGAACTTGTCCATGCGCGTGGCCGTGGTCGGGCCTGCCGGACCGACTGCTTCGTCGCGCACCGGATCGACCGGGCCGACGTAGTAGATCACGCGATTCGTGAAGTCGACCGGCAGCTTTTCGCCCTTCGCCAGCATATCTGCGATGCGCTTATGCGCGGCGTCGCGGCCCGTCAGCATCTTGCCCGACAGCAGCAGCGTCTGGCCCGGCTTCCATGCGGCGACTTCTTCGGGCGTCAGCGTGTTCAGATCGACGCGCTTGCTGGTTTCCGTATTCGGTTCCCACTGCACCTTCGGCCATGCGTCGAGCGACGGCGCTTCGAGCTTCGCGACGCCCGAGCCGTCCAGCGTGAAGTGAGCGTGACGCGTGGCCGCGCAGTTCGGAATGATCGCGATCGGCTTGGACGCGGCGTGCGTCGGCGCGGCCATGATCTTCACGTCGAGCACGGTGGCGAGACCGCCGAGACCTTGTGCGCCGATGCCGAGCGCGTTGACCTTCTCATGCAATTCGACGCGCAGTTCCTCGATCCAGTCTTGCGGGCCGCGTGCGATCACGTCCTGAATGTCGATCGGGTCCATCAGCGATTCTTTTGCCATCAGCATGGCTTTCTCAGCCGTGCCGCCGATGCCGATGCCAAGCATGCCCGGCGGACACCAGCCCGCGCCCATGGTCGGCACGGTCTTCAGAATCCAGTCGACGATCGAATCCGACGGATTGAGCATCGCGAACTTCGATTTGTTCTCCGAGCCGCCGCCCTTGGCCGCAACCTGCACGTCGACCTTGTCGCCCGGCACGATCTCGTAGTGAATCACCGCCGGCGTGTTGTCTTTCGTGTTCTTGCGCGCGCCTTCGGGCGGGCTCACGATCGACGCGCGCAGCACGTTGTCGGGATTCAGATAACCGCGGCGCACGCCTTCGTTGATCATGTCCGTGACGCTCATCGTCGCGCCGTCCCAACGCACGTCCATGCCCACCTTCACGAACACCGTGACGATGCCGGTGTCCTGGCAGATCGGGCGCTTGCCTTCGGCGCACATGCGGCTGTTGGTGAGGATCTGCGCGATGGCATCTTTCGCGGCCGGGCTCTGTTCGAGTTCGTATGCGCGGCCGAGCGCCTGGATGTAGTCGAGCGGATGGTAGTAGCTGATGTACTGAAGCGAATCAGCAATGCTCTGGATCAGATCTTCCTGTTTGATGACGGTCATGGCTAAGCTCGGTGGGGACAGTGCGCTTCTTTCTGTTCGCAGGCTATGCGGTCAGTCGTGCGCTTTCAGGGGAGAGGAACCGGCGGAACCCAGCGGCTGCAAATCCGCGGGTTCCTGAAAATGAGTGGGATGCGTATGCGTGGTGAGGCGGTCGACGAAGGCCATCACGAGCGCGGAAATCAGGAACGCGACGTGGATGATCACCTGCCACATGATCGCGTGCGTCGTGTTCTGGTCCGGGCTGATGAACGTCTTAAGCAGATGGATCGACGAGATGCTGATGAGCGCCATCGAGAGCTTCACCTTCAGCACGCCCGCGTTCACGTGATCGAGCCATTCCGGTTCGTCAGGATGACCTTCGACACCGAGCCGCGACACAAAGGTCTCATATCCGCCGATGATCACCATGATCAGCAGGTTCGAGATCATGACCACGTCGATGAGGCCCAGCACCACGAGCATGATGTTGGTTTCGTCGAGCGTCATCGACGCTGTGACCAGATGCCAGACTTCCTTCAGGAATAGCACCACATACACGCCCTGGGCGACGATCAAGCCGAGGTAGAGCGGCACCTGCAGCCAGCGGCTCATGAAGATGACGGCGGGCAGCGGGCGCATGGGGCGGCGTGAACGCGCGGAGTCGGGTCGCGAAGCGGACATAGGCAAGAGTCGGATCTAACGCAGGTGACGGAACGTGAGCCAAATGCGCCGGGCCAGCGTGCGGGTCACGCGCGCGGGTCGGCACGCAAAGCGAGGCGCGGACGGCGCGGCGCGGGCGCACAACAAGATGTGAGCCGCGGCGCTCGTATCAGCGCGCGCTATTGTACAGCGTCGGCCGGACTTGCTGCGGTGCGGCGGGCAGGGCGGCGGCGCGTCATCCTGAGACGCGCGATTCGAACTGGAATGCGGGCGGCTAGTTCAGTTAGCATTGTGTTAGCCGCTTGAACGCGAGGTTAAGTGAGCACCGCCGTGGGCCCCCCGTAAGCGCCTCGTTGCGCGAACGAGCGTCAACAGCATGCTGTTTTGTGCAAAGCGTCGTACGAATCGCATAAGGGTTTTTGCGGGCACGCCGATGCGGCTCGCGTAAGTGGCTGGTAAGTTGCACCGCTTATGGTTCAACATGAGAGCGGACGCGGCCTCGCCTCCATTCGTGCTGCATTGCCGTACGAGTAAAGGAGAGGCGGGCCGGCCGCGGCGCGGCGATCCATCGCGGGTCGCTCGCGCGAGGGCGGGAGACAGCGCGCCGCAATCGTGCTTCGATTGCGGCGTCTACATGACATGGCGCACGAACGTGCGCCGGCACAGGTTTTCATCTTCACCAAGGGGTTGTCGATGTCTGCGATTGAATCGGTTCTTCAGGAACGCCGTGTTTTCCCGCCATCCGCGCAAGCAGCGGCCGGCGCCACGATCTCCGGCATGGACGCTTACCATGCGCTGACCGCCGAGGCGGAGCGGGATTACGAAGGCTTCTGGGGGCGTCTTGCTCGCGAGACGCTAAGCTGGAACAAGCCCTTTACGAAGGTGCTCGACGAATCGAACGCGCCGTTCTATACGTGGTTCGAAGACGGTCAGCTCAACGCGTCGTACAACAGCATCGACCGTCATGTGGAAGCGGGCAACGGCGAGCGCGTCGCGATCGTGTTCGAAGCCGACGACGGCACCGTCACCAACGTCACCTATCAGGATCTGCTGCAACGTGTATCGCGCTTTGCGAACGCGCTGAAAAAGCGCGGCGTGAAGAAGGGCGACCGCGTGGTCATCTATATGCCGATGTCGATCGAAGGCATTGTCGCGATGCAGGCTTGCGCGCGTATCGGCGCGACGCACTCGGTGGTGTTCGGCGGCTTCTCGTCGAAGTCGCTCAACGAACGGCTCGTCGACGTGGGCGCGGTCGCGCTCGTGACATCGGACGAACAGATGCGCGGCGGCAAGGCGCTGCCGCTGAAAAATATCGCCGACGAAGCGCTTGCAATGGGCGGTTGCGACGCGGTGAAGAGCGTGATCGTCTACAAGCGCACGGGCGGCAAGATCGCGTGGGACGAAGCCCGCGATCTGTGGATGCATGAACTCATGCAAGCCGAGTCCGATCAATGCGCGCCCGAGTGGGTCGGCGCGGAACATCCGCTTTTCATCCTCTACACGTCCGGTTCGACGGGCAAGCCCAAGGGCGTTCAGCACAGCACCGGCGGCTATCTGCTGTGGGCCGCGCAAACCATGAAGTGGACCTTCGACTGGAAGGCCAACGACGTGTTCTGGTGTACCGCGGACATCGGCTGGATCACGGGTCATAGCTACATCACGTATGGTCCGTTGACGCTCGGCGGCACGCAGGTCGTGTTCGAAGGCGTGCCGACTTATCCGAATGCCGGCCGCTTCTGGGACATGATCGCGAAGCACAAGGTGACGCTCTTCTATACGGCGCCGACTGCAATCCGCTCGCTGATCAAGGCCGCCGAAGCGGACCAGAAAGTGCATCCGAAAAGCTACGACCTGTCCACGCTGCGCATCATCGGCACCGTTGGCGAGCCGATCAATCCGGAAGCGTGGGTGTGGTATCACGAGAACGTCGGCGGCGGCCGTTGCCCGATTGTCGATACGTGGTGGCAGACGGAAACCGGCGGCCACATGATCACGCCGCTGCCAGGCGCCACGCCGCTCGTACCCGGTTCATGCACGCTGCCGTTGCCGGGCATCATGGCGGCGGTCGTCGACGAAACGGGTCAGGACGTGCCGAACGGGCAGGGCGGCATTCTCGTCGTGAAGCGGCCGTGGCCCTCGATGTTGCGCAATGTGTGGGGCGATCCGGACCGCTACAAGAAGAGCTATTTCCCCGAGGAACTCGGCGGCACGCTGTATCTCGCCGGCGACGGGGCGGTGCGCGACAAGGAGACCGGCTACTTCACGATCATGGGCCGCATCGACGACGTGCTCAACGTGTCCGGTCACCGTCTTGGCACGATGGAGATCGAATCGGCGCTGGTGTCGAATCCGATCGTCGCTGAAGCGGCGGTCGTGGGACGTCCCGATGCAACGACCGGCGAGGCGGTGTGCGCGTTCGTCGTGCTGAAGCGCGCGCGCCCGGAAGGCGAAGAGGCGGTGAAGCTCGCCAATGAACTGCGCAACTGGGTCGGCAAGGAAATCGGTCCGATCGCGAAGCCGAAGGACATCCGCTTCGGCGAGAATCTGCCGAAGACGCGTTCGGGCAAGATCATGCGCCGTCTGTTGCGCTCGCTTGCCAAGGGCGAGGCGATCACGCAGGACGTGTCCACGTTGGAGAACCCGGCGATTCTCGATCAGCTCGGCGAGTCGCTGTAAGGCTGCTCTGCTCGCGCTGGGATCACGCTGGGATCATTCCGGCGCCTATGAAGGGCCGAGGCGTGTCGATCGATGCGCCTCTCGCCCGATCCCGCGATCGGCGATCCGCGATCCGGCATCGCGCGGACAATCCCGATTGCCTGCGCGGTGCCTTTTTGATACATAGGCGCATGGCCGCGCCGCACTCCACCTCTCATGCCACGCACAATCCCCCGCCCGAACCGCCTGCGGTGTCGGAGGCGTTGGCGCGCGCGCATCAAAAGTATTGGCGCTTTAACGTCACGTTGATCGCCGCGTTGATGAGCGTTGGCTTCGCGGTGTCGTTCCTGTTGCCGCTCGCCGCGCCGATGCTCGCGCATGTGCGGATCGCCGGCTTCAGCTTGCCGTTTTACTTCGGCGCACAAGGCGCGATCCTGATCTACCTTGCGCTGATCGTCGTCTATATCCTGTCGATGCAGCGCGCGGATCGCCGGTTGCAGCGCGCGTTTCTTGCGGATGCCGATGCTGCTGCCGCTGCTGTTGCCGATGCGAACGACGTCGAGAATAGCGCTGTAAATCCTGTAAATCGCACAACGGACGCCGCCGCGAACCACATTGCCGCCGATTCCGGCACGCGCGGACTCTAAGCCGATGAAGCTCACGAACCGGCTGATCCGCGCATACGCGTTCTACACGCTCGGCTTCCTGCTGTTCATCTATGTGATGTGGCGCATCGAGCGCACAACCGGTCCGGGCATGTGGATCGGCTACGTGTTTCTGTTCGTGCCGATTGCCGTGTATGCAGTGATCGGCTTGCTGTCGCGCACGTCCGATCTCGTCGAATACTACGTTGCCGGGCGGCGCGTGCCGTCGGCGTTCAACGGCATGGCGACCGCGGCCGACTGGCTGTCGGCGGCGTCGTTCATCGGGCTCGCCGGCTCCATCTATGCGACGGGCTACGACGGCCTCGCTTACCTGATGGGCTGGACCGGCGGCTATTGCCTCGTCGCGTTTCTGCTCGCGCCGTACGTGCGCAAGCTCGCGCGCTATACGATTCCCGATTTCCTCGGCACGCGTTTTTCGAGCAATGCGGTGCGCGGGCTCGCGGCGTTGTCCGCGATTCTGTGTTCGTTCGTCTATCTCGTCGCGCAGATCCAGGGCGTCGGCCTGATTGCGACGCGCTTCATCGGTGTCGACTTCGCTGTCGGGATTTTCTGCGGACTCGCGGGCATTCTCGTGTGCTCGTTTCTCGGCGGCATGCGCGCGGTGACGTGGACGCAGGTTGCGCAGTACATCATTCTGATCGCCGCGATCCTGATTCCTGTTTCGATGATCGCGCACAAGGACGGACTCGGCTGGGTGCCTCAATTGAGTTACGGCCGGTTGATGGAGCGCATGGAGAGTCTCGAGAAGCAGGTGCGCGACGAGCCGCTCGAGCAGACCGTGCGCGACGACTATCGACGCCGTGCCGCATTGATGCAGCAGCGGCTCGACATGCTGCCGCATTCGTTCGTCGAGGAGAAACTGCGGCTCACGCAGCAGGTGGCCGATTTGCGGCGGCGCAATGGTCCGCTGCGCGAAATCAAGGAGCGCGAAAAAGCGCTCGAGCAGTTTCCACGCGATGCCGCCGCCGCGCAGGTCGTGTGGACTCAGCAGCGTGATGACATGCTGATGCGCGCGGCCGCGCCGCTGCCGATGCACGAGCCGTTTCCCACAGCAAGCGACGAAGACCGGCGCATGCACGAGCGCAATTTTCTTTCACTGCTACTGTGCCTGTCGCTCGGCACGGCAAGTCTGCCGCATATTCTGACGCGCTATAACACGACGACGTCGGTGGCGTCGGCGCGTCGCTCGGTCGGCTGGACGCTGTTTTTTGTGGCGCTTTTCTACGTGACCGTGCCGGTGCTCGCGGTGCTGATCAAGTATGAGATGTTGACGAATCTCGTCGGTCATCACTTCGCCGATTTGCCGCAATGGCTCACGCAATGGCGCAAGGTCGAGCCGACGCTGATCAGTCTCGCCGACACCAACGGCGACGGCATCGTGCGATGGAGCGAAATTCAGATGCAGCCCGACATGGTGGTGCTGGCCGCGCCGGAGATCGCGGGCTTGCCGTATGTGATGTCCGGGCTGATTGCTGCGGGCGCGCTGGCCGCGGCGCTCTCGACAGCCGACGGTTTGCTGCTCACGATCGCCAATGCTTTATCGCACGACGTGTATTACCACATGGTCGACCCGGGCGCGTCGAGTCAGCGGCGTGTGACGATTTCGAAGATCCTGCTGTTGGGCGTGGCGCTGTTTGCGTCGTATGTGGCGTCGTTGAATACCGGCAACATTCTCTTTCTGGTCGGCGCGGCGTTTTCGCTCGCGGCATCGAGCCTGTTTCCGGTGCTCGTGCTCGGCGTGTTCTGGAAGCGCACGACGCGCCTCGGCGCCGTGGCCGGCATGCTGGCGGGGCTGCTCGTGTGCATCTACTACATCGTGTCGACGTATCCGTTCTTCGCGCAGATGACGGGCTTCGCGGGACCGCGCTGGTTCGGCATCGAGCCGATCAGCTCGGGCGTGTTCGGCGTACCGGCGGGTTTTCTGGTGGCGGTGGGTGTGAGTCTTTTTGATCGGAAGCCGGATGCTTATACGAGGGCGTTGGTGGATTATATTCGGCATCCGTAGGGGCGTTGCTGTTTAACATGCGGAGACGGTGAAGTAGTCAGAAAGACTGCTTTGGCATCGTGGGATGCTTTTTCCAAGCTTGCGTTTCCCGTCGCAATCAATCGACTGCTCGGATCATGTTGCAGCATCACCACTTGCAGACGCCTTGAGCGATTGCATTTGTGTTGAGTAAAAATCCCGTCGTCTGATTTTTCTTTTTATTGGTGTAGACCATGGAGGAAACGTCGGTTCCGTGAGTAATCATTTCGTATTGCCCGGTCGCCTGTCCGTTGTATATCTCAATCCAGGTTGTAGTTTCCTGATCGGGCGCATCCTTACTGAGCGGTTCGCCTTCTGAGTTGGCGAGGACCAGCGGAATCGGCTGTTTTGAGTTTTGGTATTTAACGAACGCAGACGAGAATTTGCTCGATGCGTCGTAGTAGGTGCGCATCTCGAGGTTGATCGGTTTTCCGCTAGTAGACGTGAAGCAGAATGTCTCGCTCGTTACTTCGGCGCTCGCGACGAGAGGCAGAAGGAAAAGCGCTGTGGCGAAGGTGGACTTTATGAGCATTTGAACCTACGTAATTCTTCGCGGGTAGCCGTGCGACCCGATCAGCCGAAGGTCAGTCGTTGATCGAATGTAACGATGAGTCCCACAGATCCGCGGAAATCGCCCAGCTTTTGCTCGCGATAGCACATGCGCCCGAGTAAAGGCGGCGTCGCACGACCTAGGATGTGCCGACTATCGTTTGTTTGATACTCCGATCGCAAGCCGAAAAAACAAAAACCCCGTAAATCATCGATTTGCGGGGTTTTGCGCGAACTTCTGGCGGAGAGAGGGGGATTCGAACCCCCGATAGGCTATTAACCTATACACGCTTTCCAGGCGTGCGACTTAAACCGCTCATCCATCTCTCCGCGGGGAGCCGAATTATAGCAAACTTCGGGCCGTCCGCCAGACCCTTTGCGAGAATCGCATTTGACCGGCGCACAGGCCGACGAACGGGGCGTCAGGTTGCCGACGCGCCTGGCACGTGCGAACGGCGGTCGGCGCAGCAAAGTTCGCCTTAAGTACACACACCGCCGTATCGGCGGCAGGGCCGAGCGCTCCTCACCGCTTCCCCGCGCCACCTCAAATCGACGCACGCCCCAACCACTCACGCACATAAAGAGAATGCGACGCCCGCACCGCCGAAGGCTCACGAGATTTCGGTGTCCCAACGAAAATAAATCCCAGCACGCGCTCGGACGGCTCAAAGTCGAGCGCGGCCCGCAGATTCGGATCGTAGGCGTCGGCGCCCGTCGCCCAGAAGCCGCCGTAGCCGAGCGCGTGAATCGCGTTGAGCATATTCATCGCGGCCGCGCCGACCGACAGCAGTTGCTCCGTTTCCGGCACATGCGAGTCCGCGCAAGGCGCCGCGGCGATCACGATGATAAGCGGCGCCGTGTACGCAAGCTGCCGCCGATGCTCCAACTCCGCGCGAGGCTTCGCAGGCTCGCGACGCGCCGCGACATCGACGAGCACATCGCCAAACTCGGCCCGCGCGTCGTCGCGTATCAGTGCAAAGCGCCACGGACGCAGCGCGCCATGATCCGGCGCCCGCATCGCGGCATCGAAGATCAGACCCAGCTCCGTCTCGCTGGGCCCCGGCTCGGCGAGCGGCCAGTGCGACTGACGCGAGAGCAGGGTGTCGAAAAAAGCGTGCTGCGGCCGTGACGCGGTGTCGTCTACGTTGCCGCTTTGCGAGTTGTCCATGACGAGTGCCTCGAGTTTCCAATCATCGCCGATGATGGCGACAAACGCATGACAATGCAAATGATTCTTATTTGCTTGTCTGATGAAACGTTTTGGCTTAAGCTGCTTCTCCGCTGGCGCACACGTTTGCGTGAGGCTGCGAGAACGGCGACCAAAAGCAGGACGTCGCCGGCCTTGACATTCACAGCGGCCGACGAGTAAATTTAAATGCAAATGATTCGCATTTAAATGCGAAACGGATAAGCCGTCGATCGAAGTGAAGCAGCAGTGCTTTGATGTTGAAGGCACAGAAGGGCCGCCGACGCCTTCACCCGATCAACCAGACGTACACAACTTCGTTCAGCAAGGAGCCGCGATGAGCTGGGGTGACGAAAACAGCACTTTCGTTGTCGTTGTAAATGATGAAGAACAGTATTCGATCTGGCCTGACTACAAGGCCATTCCCGCCGGCTGGCGCGAAGCGGGCAAGTCCGGCAAAAAGGACGAATGCCTGCAATGGATCGACGAGGTCTGGACGGATATGCGTCCGCTGAGCTTGCGCAAGGCGATGGCCGAGAGCGCAGCGGCCGACCGCGTGACCAACTCGTGATGCGCGAGCATTGAACCGATGAGCTCGCCGAATCGCATGCCGAATGTGCCTGAGATGCACGACGCGCCCACCACGCTGACGCTCCTCTGTCTCGCGCATGCCGGCGGCAGCGTGGCGCTGTATCGGGACTGGCAGCATCGGCTGCCATCGTTCGTGCAGCTGCGCACACTCGAGCTGCCGGGTCACGGCATGCGCCGCTCGGTAGCGCCGCATACCGACTGGCCGGCGCTCGTCGCGCAACTCGCGGACGAACTGCTCGCGCTCGTCGATGGCGGCGCTCCATTTGCGTTGTTCGGCCACAGCATGGGTTCGCTCGTCGGACTGGAACTCATGCATGCGCTGCGCGAGCGGGGCAAGCCGGCGCCCGTCTGGTTCGGTGCATCGGCAACGATCTCGCCGGCGCGCCGCAAACACGAAACGCATTGGCTCGATTGTTCGCATGACGAAATGATTGCATGCCTGCGCGAGCGCGGCGGCACGCCGGCCGAACTGCTCGACGACGCGGATTTCATCGACTTTATGTTGCCGCTGCTGCGCGCCGATTTTCATTTGTGCGGCACGCATCCGGCGTATATGGCGGCGCGCGCCGGCACGTCGGCTGGCGGCGCGGCGCTGGACTGTCCGATCGACGTATTCGTCGGCCGCGACGATCCCGCCACGGCCAACAGCACAGACGTCGATGCGTGGGCACAACAGACGCGCGGCCCATGCCAGGTGCACTGGTTCGACGGCGGGCATTTTTTCATCGACACGGCGCGCGATGCCGTACTTGCAGCGGTCGCCGAGTCGCTCGCACAACGAATGCAAGAAGCGCAACGAACACATCAACCGCAAACCGCACAAGACCCGCAGCCCGCCAACACCACGACGCAACCGTTGCACCGGGCCCTCGCGTGACTCACTCGCGCGAAACGCCCAGCAACCAACACTCGCAGTTTGAGGCAACCCGGATAAGGACCGAATGACCATGAGCCAGGCTTCGCTGCCGATCTTCGATTTCTCGCCGTTCGTTGGCCACAGCGAGCGCTACGTCGCGCTCATCAAGCAGTTCGCGGCGGCGCAGCCGTTTCGCAGCGCGACGGTCGACGAGTTGCTGCTCGACGACGATTTCCATCGCCGCCCGTTGCGTCCCGAGGACTTCGAGTTCCTCAAGTTCATGAAGCCGGTGCGCGAGCACAACGTGAGCCGTCTTCCGGCGCTCGCGTCCGGGCGCACGCTGATGTCGATCTACGAGCTCGATCTCGCGCGTCCGCCGCTGAGCGCGGAGCCTGCCGACTGGCAACGCTTCACCGATTTCTATAGCGAAGACACACGCGAACTGGGCGCGCAGATTGCGCCGTTTCTCGAAGCGTACGCATTCGAGTACCTGACGAAAGACGTCGACACGAGCGAAGATGTCGGCGCTGCGAGCGCGCGCATCACGCGCATTGTCGACGACGAGCTTGCGTTCTGGAGCGACACCTTCGAGCGGCTCATGCGCAACGACTACCTCGAAGAAGGGCTGCGCTTCATCATGGTTCAGCGCTGGGCGCTCGCGGTCTCGAAGCGCCGCGCGCTCGCGCGCGCCGGCGCAAGCGGTTTCTTCGACATGCTCCCGCCTGATGAGCGGCCCAGCCTTCATCGCGAAACGCCCGACGATGCGCTGTTCGAACGCGTCGCGTCGGCGAGCGGCGTAACGCGCCGGCAGCACGCGTACTGGCAGTTCTATCTGCCGACCAGCACCGCAAAATGCAACCTGTTGTACGCACTCGCGCGTCGGCCGGATCGCGCGTTTGGCCTGATCGGCGCGGCATTCGCGGCCGAAGCCGAATGGCTCGCCTTCGGTCTCGCGCTCGAACGCGCCTGCGCGCACTTGCAGCCGGCTGGCCGAAATCATACGGATGCCGAAGCATTGAAAAGCGCGCTCGAACAGCGCTGCGCGCGAGCATTGCGGCGCGTGGCCGATAATTTCGGTGCGGCGGCGCGTGCGCAGTATGTGCAAGGCATCGTCGCGGGCGAGCGGCTTGCCGCGCGTGGTCGCTGGGATCTCGGCGAGCAGTTGCGCTGGCTTGCATCGATTCGCGAGTACGTTGCGTTCGCGCATCGCATCAGCGCGCGCATCGACGCCGAGTGCCCGGGCATCGACCGCGAGACGTTCGTCGAACCGCACGAAATGTGTTCGACGACGCACGTGCACAACGATCATCGCCTCGTCACGATCGAGGAGGGCGACATGCTCTTCTGGGGCAACGTCGGCATGCAGCACGCAATGCACAAAGGCGACATGGTGCTGATTCCCGATGGACGTCTGCATGGCTCGACGGTGGTGTCGAACGAGTGCACGTATCACCAGCCGATCATTCCCGATGCGTGGATCGAGGCCCTCGTCGCCGAACTCGACGAACCGGCGACGGCCACGACGTAAGCGAATACAAACAAGAAGAAAACCGCAGCACCATGCAGGCGCCCACGGCGAAGATCGACAACAGAGGTGCCTCTTCCCCACGACAGTATCGACGTCCCGGCCACGCGGTCCGGGATGCCTCGCGCGCTCGGCGCGCACAACAGTGGGTCAGGAAGAGAGAGCGAACGATGCAAGCAGGCAACAGTGCTGTCGGAGAGGCCGATCGATTCGAGGTCAGCGACTGGAAGAGCCGGATCATTGCCGGCAAGGCGACGGGCGCGGCGGTGTCCGCGCCCGCGTGGCTGGACGCTTCATACGCGACGCTGCGCGAGCAGGTGCTCGATCCGGCGTATCCGTGCTTTTTCGGCACGATGGCGGAGCGTCGCGGCGAGATGTTCTATTCGTTCGTGAACGGCCGCGATCTGCGCGATCTGCCCGCGACGATGCAAACTTTCGCGGAGCTCGCGGTGCGGCCGGAGTACAGGAGAAATAACATCGCGGTATTCTTCGAGCCGGACCCGGAGCCGCTTTCGCACGATGCATATCGAACGCTTTTCTGGGGCATTCTGCAGCGGTTGCACGACATCGACCCAGACCCGGCGGCAGACCAGCAGCCGGACCCGATGGATGAAGCGTGGGAGTTTTCATATGCGGGTGTGCAGATGTTCGTGGTGTGCGCGTGTCCGTCGTTTCGCGCGCGCCATAGCCGTAATTTAGGTCCTGGAATGGTGCTGCTGTTCCAGCCGCGTTCGGTATTTGTCGATACCATCACGAACAAGGTGATTGGCCGTGAGGCACGCAATCAGGTGCGCAAGCGTCTGGAAACATGGGACGACATTCCCGCGCATCCCGATCTCGGCTTTTACGGCGATCCGGGCAACCTTGAATGGAAGCAGTACTTTCTGGACGACGCAAACGCGCCCATCGAGGAACGCTGTCCGTTCTTGAAGCGCCGCGCGCAGGCCGCGGCACATTCGGCGCAGGCGCGCCGTCATGTGCCCGCGCACGGCGCGCGTAACGAACACGACAAAGCCTTCGCGCATTGGGACGATGCGCGGGGCGCCGATAACTGACGCGGCCCCTTGCATTGACGCCGCGACGAAAGGAGCTTCATGTCCGTACTTTTGCAACTGGTCAGCAAATCGCGCTGGATGATCGCCGTCGCGCTGATAGCGAGTGTGCTGGGCGGCCTCGGCAATGCCGCGCTGCTCGCCCTCATCAACCAGGCGCTGGTCGCGACGCCCGATGGCCTCGCGCGGCTCGGCTTGCAGTTTCTCGCGGTGGGCCTTGGCGTGCTCGCGATGCGCGCGCTCGCGCAGTCGCTCTTCATGTGGCTCGGTCAGCAGGCGAAGGCGACGCTGCGCATGCGCACGATTCGTCGCATCGGCGACGCCGCGTTTGCGCATCTGGAAAAGCAGGGCGCGGCGAAATCGCTCGCGGTGCTCACGCAGGACCTCGATACCATCGTCGTGTTTTTCGTGAGCCTGCCTTCGCTCGCGATGCAAAGCGCGGTGATCGTCGGCTGCCTCGCGTATCTCGGCTATATGTCGTGGCCGATTCTCATCGTCGCGATCGTGACGATCGTGCTCGGCATGACGGGTTTTCGCTACGCGCATAGCCGCGCGATGTTTCATCTGCGCGCGTCGCGCAAGCGCGAGGACGATCTGGTCAAGCACTTCCGCGCGCTCTTTGACGGCGCGAAGGAACTGAAGCTGCATCGCGCCCGCAAGCACGCGTTCGTCGAAGACACGCTTGCGAGCAACGTCGAAGCGGTGCGCGTGCAGCGCACGCGCGGCTACATGTTGTACGCGGCGGCGTCGAGCTGGGGCAACTTCATTCTGTTCGCGTTCATCGGCCTGACGCTCTTCGTGTTCGCGCGCTACATCCGCGTCGATCCGCATGTGATGTCGGGCTACGCGATCGTGTTCGTCTACATGATCATGCCGATCGAAGCCGTCCTCGCCGCGATGCCGAGCCTGAGTTCGGCGCGCGTCGCGCTAGAGCGCATCGAACAGGTCAATGCCGAACTACCGAGCGAGGTGATGCTCGAGCCGTCTGTCGCGGCATCGTTCGAAAGCATTGCGCTCGACGGCGCCACGCATCGCTACTTCCGCGAAAAAGAAAACGAGGTGTTCACGCTGGGACCGATCGATCTCACGTTCCGGCCCGGCGAACTCGTGTATCTGATCGGCGGCAACGGCAGCGGCAAGACGACGCTCGCGAAAATGCTGGTCGGACTTTATGTGCCGGAAAGCGGCCGCGTGCTGCTGAACGGCGAGCCCGTCGACGAAGCGCGGCGCGACGCCTACCGTCAACATTTCTCGGTCGTATTCAGCGACTTCTTTCTGTTCGACACGCTGCTCGGCATGCACGCCGACGGACTCGATGCGCTCGCGCAACAACTGCTCGCCGATCTGCAACTGGATCACAAGGTCAGCGTGAAGGACGGCAAGTTCTCCACGCTCGATCTGTCGCAAGGGCAGCGCAAGCGGCTCGCGCTTGTCGTCGCGTATCTGGAAGACCGGCCGTTCTATGTATTCGACGAATGGGCCGCGGACCAGGACCCGCTTTTCAAGGACGTCTTCTACAAGCGTCTGCTGCCGGAGCTGAAGGCCAAGGGCAAGACCGTGCTCGTCATCACGCACGACGACCGCTACTTCCATCTCGCCGAGCGCTTTATCAAGCTCGATTTCGGCCAGATCGTCGAAGACGGATCGGGCGCCGCGCATGCCGCGAGCCTCGCGTCCGCTTATCACTGATCAGGATTCACCGCTCATGAATGCCAATCCGTCCGTTATTTCCGCGTCCGCGCAGCTCGCGCATGGCGAGCCGATGTACGAACTCGACGGCGTGTCGTTTCGCATCGGCGAACGCATGCTGTTGCATCCGCTTGCGCTCACGCTGCCGAAGGGACGCGTGTGCGGTCTGATCGGCCACAACGGCTCGGGCAAATCGACGCTGCTCAAGCTGCTCGCGCGTCAACAGTCGCCGAGTGCGGGCACGCTGCGTTTCGCGGGCCGTCCGTTGCGCGAGTGGGAGAACCGCGAGTTCGCGCGCCAGGTCGCGTATTTGCCGCAGCAGCAGCCCGCGGCGAGCGGCATGACGGTGCGCGAACTCGTCGCGCTCGGCCGCTATCCGTGGCACGGCGCGCTTGGCCGCTTTACCGGCGTCGACGGCGAGAAGGTTCACGAGGCGATGGAGTTGACGGACATCACGCGTTTCGCGGACCGTGCAGTGGACAGTCTGTCGGGCGGCGAACGGCAACGCGCGTGGATCGCGATGCTGGTCGCGCAGGACAGCCAGTGCCTGCTGCTCGACGAGCCGATCTCGGCGCTCGACATCGCGCATCAACTGGAAGTGCTCGACCTCGTGCGTACGCTGAGTCAGCAGCGCGGTCTCGGCGTGGTCGTCGTATTGCACGACGTCAACATGGCCGCGCGTTTCTGCGACGACCTGATTGCATTGAAGGGCGGTCGACTGCTTGCGAGCGGCAGCGCGCACGAGCTGATCGAAGAAGAGATGCTCGGCGCGATTTACGGCGTGCCGATGGGCACGGTTGCGCATCCTCGCGGCGGCACGCCAATCAGTTTCGCGTATTGATCGATTGACCGGTCATGTGCCGGGCCGCGTTTGCATCGCTGTGATGCACCGTAACCGGCACCGCATGACCCGCATCACATAACGGCGTTCCCAAGAGACGCCTTGCTCCCCGCAATGACTACGAAATTGACGCCCGCCGTCGCAACGCATGCGACGGCGGCGATCGCTGTGCGCCGCGCGATGCGGTCCAGCGCGACGACGGCCGCGCGGCGCGCGGCAAATCTCGGGAGGCGAGGATGTCTGTTATCAATACGCCGCGCCACGATGGCGCGGACAAGCACGCGGCGAATTGCGCTGCTCACGAACACGCGGTAAGCAATACGGCGGCATTCGATGACGCGCCGTTCCAGACCGCGGCGGCGCCCGCGAACGACCTTGTCTCGGTGATGAAGCTGCACGTTGCCGAGCGCCCCGATCAACTGGCAGTGCGCTTTCTCGTCGACGGCGACACCGACGCGCACGAGCTCACCTACGCAGCGCTCGACGTGCGCGCCCGGCGTCTTGCCGCGGTCCTTCGCCAACACGGTGCGCCGAACGACCGCGTGCTGCTGATGCTGCCGAGCGGGCTCGATTACGTCGTGTCGTTCTTCGCCTGCCAGTATGCGGGAATGATCGCGGTTCCCGCGTATCCGCCGGAAGCGCAGCAAAGCGGGCACATCGAACGGCTGCGGCGCATGTCGGGCGACTGCATGGCGCGTCTCGCGGTGGTCGAGCGCGCATCGCAGGCGTCGCTTGCAGCGTTGAATCACGAGATTGGCTTGAACAGCGCGACGCTCGTGTCGCCGGACGAAAGCAGCGACGACGGCTTCTGCATCGAGCGCGCCGAACCCGACGGAATTGCGTTCCTGCAATACACGTCCGGTTCGACCGCGTCGCCGAAAGGCGTCATCGTTAGTCATGCCAACTTATGTGCGAACGTGAGTGCAATGTCGCGCGGCATGGGTTGCCGCGCCGGCGACCGCATGTTCTCGTGGCTGCCGCTTTATCACGACATGGGACTGATCGGCAGTGTGTTGATGCCGGTGCTGTGCGGCTTCCAGGTTACGCTGATTTCGCCGCTGCATTTTCTGGAGCGGCCGGCGCGCTGGCTCGCCGGTATCGCACGAGAACGCGCGACCGTCACGGGCGGTCCCGACTTCGCGTATCGACTCTGCACGGACCGCGTGCGCGATGCGCAGCTTGCAGGACTCGACCTGTCGTCGCTGCGTGTGGCGTTCTGCGGCTCGGAGCCGATTCGCCAGACGACGCTCGACGGTTTCGCCGCGCGCTTCAGCGCGCACGGTCTCGATCCACGCGCGATGTACGCCTGCTATGGACTCGCTGAAGCAACGCTGTTTCTGACTGGCGTCGAGGTAGGCACGGGTTCACCTGAGACGCGCTTTTCGGCATCGGCGCTCGCGCAGCCGTCGCCGATTGCGCGGGCCGTCGCTGCGAACAACGAGAGGGATGACGACAGCAAGGCCGTCGTCGGTTGCGGCGTGACGGCGTTCGGTCACGAGCTTGCAATCGTCGACGCGCGCACAGGCGAGCGCTTGCCGGAGCGGCATGTCGGCGAGATATGGTGCGGCGGCCCGAGCATCACGCACGGTTACTGGCAAAACCCGGAGGCCACGGCCGCCGTGTTTCTCGAAGACGCGCCCGGTTTCCGCGGACGCTGGCTGCGCACCGGCGACCTGGGTTTCGTCGACGGCGGTCAGTTGTTTTTTTGCGGACGGCGCAAGGACATGATCGTGCTGCGCGGCGAGAACGTGTATCCGCAGGATCTCGAAACAATGCTCGCGGATCGCGTCGAGTGGCTGCGCCGTGGGCGCATCACCGCGTTTCCGGTTGAAGCAGCGGATGGCGCCGAAGCGATCGGCGTCGCGGCGGAAGTGCCGCGTGGGAGAGCGCGGCAGGTGTCGCCGGAGACGATTTTCGATGCGATCGCGGCCGCGCTCGGTGACGCATTTCATTACGAAGCCGCGTTGATTCTGCTGCTCGAACCCGGCGATTTGCCGCGTACTTCGAGCGGGAAACTGCAGCGCAGCGCGTGCGTTGCCGCATGGCAAAGCGGTGCGTTGGTGCCGTTTGCGGTACGTGATTCGAGATTTGCGCCGACGCAAGGTGCCGCGATGGGTGCACTCGCTTCAAACACGAAGGACGGTGCATTAACGCCGACCGCGCAAGTCATCGCTCGCGTGTGGAGCGAGGTGCTCGACGTGCCGACACCTTGCGCATCGGATGATTTCTTCGCGCTCGGCGGGCGGTCGCTGCTGGCCGCGAAGGTTGCGTCGCGGTTGCGCGCGCAGTTCGGGCGCGAAGTGCCGGTTGGCCTCTTGTTTAGCCATCCGAAGCTTTGTGTTCTGGCGGATGCGCTAGATAAGCGCTGGGTGGTCCCGTCGCACGACGCGTCAACCGTTGCCGCTCTCACGCGCCGCGCTGAAGGCGAGCGCGGCGAGGCGCCGCTCTCGTTGCCGCAGGAACGTCTATGGGTATTGTGGCAACTCGACCCGGATAGTCCCGCGTACAACATTTCGGCCGCACTCGCGATGAACGGTCCGCTCTACGGCGACGCCGTCCAAAGCGCGCTCGATGCGCTGGTGCATCGTCATGAGATGTTGCGCACGCGTTTTGACGATAGCGGCGACGCGCCGCGTCAACTGATTGCGCCGGTAGAAGACCTGGCGGCTGTTCGCAACGCGTGGCATTGGGAAACCGTCGACGCACGCAACCTAACCGACGACGCCTTCAACGCGCAATTGCGCCGCCTTGCCCGCGAGCCGTTCGATCTGACGCGCGGTCCGTTGTTTCGCGCGACGCTGTTCATCCGCGACGATGAGCGACATGTACTGCATTTCGTCATGCATCACATCGTCGGGGACGGTTGGTCGATCAATGTGCTGCTGCGCGATTTCGCTGCTTGTTATCGCGCGGCGCAGCAGGGCGCGGAGCAGGCACTAAACGCGCTGCCTGCGTTAGCGATCCAATACGCCGATTACGCCGCGTGGCAGCGCGAGCGTTTCGCGATCCACGGCGGCGCGCAACTCGACGCGCAACTCGACTACTGGCGCGGCCGTCTCGCGGGTTATGACACTTTGCTCGATCTGCCGACCCTGCACGAACGCGGCCGTCCTTATGAGCCTCGCGCCGCGCGCGTCGGCGCACACATTCCGGCTGCGCTTGCGAGCCGTCTCGAGTCGCTTGCGCGCGCGGAAAACGCCACGTTGTTCATGGTGCTGCTCGCCGCGTTTGCCGCGCTGCTCTCGCGCTACAGCGGCGCGCAGGACGTGGCGATCGCGGTGCCCGTCGCCGGCCGCGACCGGCTGGAAACGGAGCCGCTGATCGGCTTCTTCGTCAACACGCTCGCGATGCGCGCGTCGGTGAAGGGCGCGAAGCCGTTCGCCACATTGCTGCGCGAAGTGCGCGACGACAGCATCGACGCGCAGGCGAATGCGGACGTGCCGTTCGAGCGCGTCGTGGCCGCGTTGCACTCGGGGCGCCGTGCGGGCGGCAGTCCGCTCGCGCAGATCAAGTTCGTGCTGCACGACGAGTTCGACACCGCGCTCGACCTCGACAGCGTGCATTGCGCGTTGATCGATGCGGACGCAAGCGACGCGCGCTTCGAACTCGCGCTCGACGTGCTGCGCGAGGGCGACCACGGACTGCGCTGCGTGTTCGCGTACGCGGCCGAGCTTTACGACGATGCGTTCGTCGCGCAGTTCGCGCGGCACTACGTCTCGCTGCTCGAACAGGCCGTGGACACGCCGCGTTGCGCGATCGGCGAATTGCGTCTTGATGACGAAGAAGCGGCCAACAGTGCGTCGCCGGTTGCGGGCGCGTACGCGCTCTGAGCGCGCTGCTTATCGCGTTTCGACGCGCATCGAATCATCTCGGCCCGCGCTTACGCGCGCGGGCGTCAGACATCTGAATACATCTGCATCCTTCACGGACACCATGCAAGCTATCCATTTCGATACCGATTTTTTGCCCGCCCGCGTCGCGCGGTTTGCCATCGAACGGGCCGACGCCGTTGCGCTTGTCGATAGCGACGGGCCGCTTTCGTGGCACGATTTGTGGGCGTGGTCGGGGCGGCTTGCCGCGGCGCTCTCCGATCACGGCGTGCGGCCGGGAGACCACGTGGTGCTCGCGTTACCGCGCTGCTCGGCGCTCGTCGCGGCGATACTGGCGGTGTGGCGATTGCGCGCGTGTTACGTGCCGCTCGATCCGGCGTCGCCGCAAGCGCGGCTGCGCTGGCAGGCTGAGGATTGCGGCGCGCGGGTGGTTGTGATGGGCGGGGCTTTGGGGGTAGTGGGCGACGCGAAGCCCGCAGCGAACGCTTCAACGAATCTCTTCACAACTGCCGCCACGAACTCAGGCGCTAACGCGGCACTAAAATCAGCCGCGCCCTCATGGCTACCCGACGGCATCGCGACGCTGAACCCACACACGCTACGCGACGCTACTAACAGCGCCGCACTCGCCGCTCATCTCGGCGATGCCGCCGCCAATCCGCAACGCACCGACGGCATCCTCGTCTGGCCCGCCTACGTGATCTACACATCGGGCTCCACTGGCCGCCCGAAGGGCGTCGTGCAAAGCCATGCCGCGCTCGCTGCATATCTGCGCGGCGTCTCCGAGCGGCTGCCCGGGGACATCGCGAGCGCCGCATATCTGTCGACGCCTGCCGCCGATCTCGGCCACACGTCGTTGTTCGGCGCGCTCTGGCACGGCTGGACGCTGCATCTGATCGACGCCGACATCGCCGCCGATCCCGATGCCTTCGCCACCTACATGCACACGCATTCCGTCGAGCTCCTAAAGATCGTACCGAGCCATCTCGACGCGCTGTTGCAGGCGCAGTTGCCCGAGCGCGTGCTGCCGCGCCGTTGCCTCGTGATGGGCGGCGAGCCGGCGCCGACGCGTCTTGCCGAGCGCATCGAGGCGCTGCGTCCCGAATGCCGGTTGATCAATCACTATGGGCCGACCGAGACCGCTGTCGGCGTGCTCACGCGCAGCGGCGCGCAAAGCCGCGCGGCGACGTTGCCGCTTGGGCAACCGCTCGCGCACGTCGACGCACGCATCGTCGATGCTGACGGCAACGCGGTGCCGAAGGGCGCGGCGGGCGAGCTGTGCATCGGCGGCGCGAGTGTCGCGTATGGTTATCTGAACAGGCCGTCGCTGACGGCTGAGCGCTTCGTGCCCGACCCCGACGGTCGGGGCACGCGGCTTTATCGAACGGGCGACCGCAGCCGCCGTCTGCCGGACGGCGAATTCGCGTTTCTCGGCCGTCTCGATGACCAGGTGAAGATCCGCGGCTTTCGCGTCGAGCCTGAAGAGATCGCCGCGCGTCTGCGTGCCGAGGATGGCGTGCGCGACGCCATCGTGATCGCGCACACGGATAGCGAGGGCGCGGCCAGCAGCGCGCCGCGCCTCGTCGCCTATCTGAGTTCCGCCGAGGCGCTCGACGTTGACGCGATCCGCGCGCGTCTCGCCGCGGAACTGCCCGAGTATATGGTGCCGTCGTCGCTGCAAGTGCTCGGCGCGTTGCCGCTCACCGCGAACGGCAAGATCGATCGCGCCGCGTTGCCCGCGCCGCGCGAACACGAGGCCGCGAATGCCGCGCGCGTCGAGCCGCGCAACGACACCGAGCGCACGCTTGCCGGGATCTGGAAACGTGTGCTGAAACGCGAGGACATCGACGTAACGGACAACTACTTCGAGATCGGCGGCGATTCGATTCTCAGCTTGCAGATCATCGCGAAGGCGCGCAGCGCAGGGCTCAAGCTGACGCCGAAGCAGATGTTCGACTATCCGACGATCGAGGCCGCGGCGCGGGTCGCGGTGGCGGTGGTGGGGAATGCGAGTGCGAATGCTGGGGCGGGCATGCAGGCGAGCGGTGGGGGAAGCGTTGGCGCATCGGGCGGTGCGTCTGCGTATGACTTCGTGGGTACTCGCGTCGGCACCAACGCCGGCAACAACGCCAGCAGCGCCACGAACGCAACCAACGCAACCAACGCAACCAACGCAACCAACGCAACCAACGCCACCCCAACCGCGGCAGCGCAAGCCACGAACGCCACCACACATCCATCGCCCACCGCGCAACTCGCGGCCGGCGACGACCTCTTGTTCGCACAAGCCGGCGCCTCCCGCGAGTCAGTAGAGGCCGTCTATCCGGCCACGCCAATGCAGCAGGGTCTGCTATTTCACGGGATGCTCGACGGCGAGCCCGGCATGTACGTATCGCAATTGCGTCTGACGATCGACGCGCTGAACCTCGACACGATGCGCGCGGCGTGGCAGGCGGTGATCGCGCGTCATCCGGTTTTGCGCACGCGTTTCGTGTGGCCTGCTGGCGGCGAGGCGTTGCAAGTCGTCGAGCGGCGCGTACGTATGCCGTTCGAAGTCCATGCGTGCATCGTTCCTGTTGCGCCTGGTTCGTCGGATACCACGTCGATAAATGCTCAGTACGACGACGCATATGAAACCGCGCGGACGGCGCTCGTCGCGCGCGGTTTCGAGCCGAGCGTTGCGCCGCTGATGCGCGTCGATGTATTCGAGCGTCCCGACGGCGCGCACGATCTGTTGTGGACTCACCATCATGCGCTGACCGACGGCTGGAGCACCGCACAGGTCGTCACCGAAGTGGCGCGCGCGTACGCCGCGCTCGACGCAGGCCGCGCGGCCGATGCGTCGCTTGGCGCGCCGTATGCGAATTACGTCGACTGGCTGCGCAACCAACCCGACACCGAGGCGTTCTGGCGTGCACGGCTCGCGACGCGCGATGACCCAGCGCGCCTTGCCGACGCGCTCGGCAGTGCGTTGCGGTCATCGTCGTCGAACGGTGTCGACGGTTCGGTGGCGCAAGCACTGATCCGCGAAGTCGACGGCGACTCACACGCGCGCCTGAAGCGCGCCGCGCAGCGTGCACAGGTCACGCTGAACACGCTCGTGCAGGCAGCGTGGGCGCTCGTGCTCGCGCGTTTTTCGGGGCGCACGCAAGTGGCATTCGGCATGACCGTGTCCGGTCGGCCCGTGGATCTGCCGAATGCGCAGTCGATCGTCGGTCTCTTCATCAACAGCTTGCCGCTGTGGGTCGATGTGAAATCCGATGCGCCGTTGCGCTCGTGGCTCACCGCGTTGCAGCGGCATAACGCGGAGTTGCGCGAAGTCGAGCACACGCCGCTCGCGAGCTTGCAGCAGTGGGCGGACTCGAGCGTCGATGCGTTGTTCGACAGCCTGATCGTGTTCGAAAACTATCCGCTCGACGACGCGCTCGATGCGATCGGCGGCGTGCCGCGCGTGCGCGCCGTCGACGCACACAACCGCAGCCATTTTCCGCTGATGCTCGTCGTCGCGCCGCGTCACGTCGGCGGCGGCGATGCACTGAGGCTCGAGTGGCATCGGCATGCGGCGCGTGTGCGGGCGGAAGACGTTGCACGCGTCGCCGGGTATTTCGAGCGGATGCTGGATGACCTCGCGAAGGCGCTTGGCGACAGCAATGGCACCGATGTGCGGCTGCGTGATTTGACGAGTGGTCTTGCTGCGGATTCGGTCGCGGTTGCTAAAGCCGCGTTTGCATACGAGCCGGTGACTGCGCGCATTGTTGCGCAGGCGCATGCGCGGCCTGACGCTGTTGCACTCGTCGATGGCGATGAAGAGGTGACCTATGCGCAACTCGATGCGTGGTCGGGTGCGATTGCGCAGGAGTTGATTCGTCTCGGCGCGGGAGCGGAAGTGCGCGTAGGTGTCGCGATGCAGCGCTCGACGGCGCTGGTTGCGTCGTTGCTCGGCGTGCTCCGCGCGGGCGCGGCGTATGTGCCGCTCGATCCGTCGTATCCGGCGGAGCGCCTTGCGCATATCGTCGATGACTCGCAGTTGCGTCTGATCGTCACCGATGCGCCGAGTCTCGCGCAGCATGCGGCGTTGTTCGGCACGCGGCCGACGCTCGATGCTGTGGCGTTGCGCGAGACGTTGCCGAATGATGAGCCGCTCGACGTCGCGATGTATCCGCGTCCGCAACAACTCGCCTACGTGATCTACACCTCGGGCTCAACGGGCACACCAAAAGGCGTAGGCATCACACACGAAAACATCGCACGCCTGTTCGACGCAACACAATCCCGCTTCGCATTCGATTCATCCGACGTCTGGACGCTGTTCCATTCGTACGCATTCGACTTCTCGGTATGGGAAATCTTCGGCGCGCTCGTGCATGGCGCACGGCTCGTAATCGTGCCGCACTGGAGCGCACGCGAACCCGCGGCCTTTCATACGTTGCTGCGCGAACAGCGCGTGACGGTGCTGAACCAGACGCCCTCGGCGTTCATGCAACTGACGCACGCCGACGATGACAACACGCTCCAGTCGCTGCGCGTGGTGATCTTCGGCGGCGAGCGTCTGGAGCCTGCGTCATTGGCGCGATGGGCAGACGGCGCGCGTCGCAAGGGCGTACTGCCGACGCTCGTGAACATGTACGGCATCACCGAGACGACGGTTCACGTCACGCATCGCGCACTCGATGACGCAGGGCTGCGCGATGCACGCAGCATGATCGGCGCGCCGCTCGACGATCTCACGCTGCATGTGCTCGATGCGGACATGAACCGCGTGCCGGTGGGCGCAGTCGGCGAACTGTATGTAGGCGGCGCGGGTCTCGCGCGCGGCTATGCTGGCCGTGCTGAGTTGACGGCGCAACGCTTCGTGCCCGATCCATACGGCGCACCGGGTGCGCGTCTGTATCGCTCCGGCGACCTCGCGCGACGGCTGCCCGATGGCGACCTCGAATACCTGGGCCGCAATGACGATCAGGTGAAAATCCGCGGCTTCCGGATCGAACTCGGAGAGATTCAGTCGGCACTGCTTGCGCATCCCGAAGTGCGCGAGGCTGCGGTGCTGGTGTCGGGAGGCGGTGCGAACGCAAACGCCAGTGACCAGCGCCTCGTCGCTTACGTGGTGCCACGCGGCGAACCGAACACGGGCAATGCCGCGCGCTGGCAGACATGGCTTGCCGCGCGTTTGCCGTCGCACATGGTGCCGTCATCGTATGTGGAGATGGAGCGGTTTCCGCTGACGCCCAACGGCAAGCTCGATCGACGCGCATTGCCCGCGCCTGAAACCGTGGCCAACGCGGAGGGCCGTGCGTTTTACGTCGCGCCGCGCGACGAAACCGAGGCGCGGCTTGCAGCGATCTGGCAACAGGTGCTCGGGGTTGAGCGTGTCGGCGCACTCGACGATTTCTTCCTGCTCGGCGGGCATTCGCTGCTGGCGGTGCGCGTCGTGTCGGCGGTGCGGACGGCCTTCGGCGATGCGCCAGGATTGCGCGCGTTGTTCGAGCATCCGCGGCTCGACGACTTTGCGACGCTGCTGCGCGGCGCGCAAATTTCCAGCGGTGATGCGCTGGCGCAGGCGTCGGAAGTAGTCGGCGCTTTTATTGCTACTGTGGACACCAGTTCGTCTGATGCGCGCGCAGTGCCAGCCACCACAGAACAACCATTCACCAACACACCCACTCAATCCACCCTAACCGCACCGATCCCTCTATCGCCATCGCAGCAAAGCCTGTGGTTTTTATGGAAGCTCGACCCGCAAAGCGCGGCATACCACGTGAACGGTGCGCTGCGTTTTGACGGCCGCCTCGATGTCGATGCACTACGTGCCGCGTTCCGTGCGCTGGTCGAACGACACCCCGCACTGCGAATGCGTTTCGCCGAAGTAGAGGGCGTTCCGTTTCAACATATCGATGCCGCGAGCCACAGCGAAATCCGCCTGCTCGAACTGCCGCCGACAGAAGAGAAGTCCGCGTCCGATGACACAGACAACCCCAACAACAAAGCACTGGCCGATTGTCTTTCAGCGCTCGCTCGCATGCCTTTCGACCTGACCGCCGAGCCGCCGGTGCGCGCAACGCTCGTGCGCATCGACGAAAATCATCACGCGCTGCATCTGGTGCTGCATCACATCGTCAGCGACGACTGGTCGATCGGCCTGTTGTTCGCCGACTTCTCGCGCCTGTATCGCGAGCATTGCGCGGCAGCGCTCACGGGTTCCGTCGAACTCGCCACTAACGATGCGAACGACGCAGCCGAATCAGCGGCTGCCTATCGCGACATCGTTGCCGCACGTGCCGCGCAACTCACACCCGAGCGCGAGTCCCAACAACTCGCATGGTGGCGCACCACGCTCGCCACCGACGACGATTCGCCCGCGACCCTCGCGCTGCCTTACGACCGCGTTCGCACCGGCACGCGCCACGCGCCTGGCGCGCGCCATCGCACACGTGTGCCGGCCGCCACCGCGAATGCGCTGCGTGCGCTCGCGAGCACGCATCGCGCGACGCTCTTCATGACGCTTCTCGCTGCGTTCGACGCGTTGCTCTATCGATACTCGGGCCAATCCGACATTCGCATCGGCGTGCCGCTCGCGGGCCGCGATTTGCCGGATACGGCGAACGTCGTGGGCTTTTTCGTCAACACCGTCGTGATTCGCACCGCGCCGCGCGGCGAGATGCGCGCGGCGCAACTCATCGACGATGTGCGCGAGCGGTTCTTCGACGCATATGCCAACCAGGACGTGCCGTTTGCGAGCGTCGTCAAGGCGGTGCAGTCCGAGCGCGATCTCACGCACACGCCGCTTTTTCAGGTGCTCGTGAATCAGCAGCAGCGCCACGATCTGACCACATCGTTTGGCGACGGCTTGCGCGTGTCGCTGCAGGAAGTCGACAACGGCGAGGCGCAGTTCGATCTGATGCTCAACATCGCTGAGAGTGCCCGCGACGCGATCGACCTGACGTTCACCTACGCGACCGATGTGTTCGACGTGTCGACTATCGAACGGCTCGCGCGCAATTTCACGGGATTGCTCGAGCAGTGGAGCGCGGCGCCGCAGGCACGGCTTGCGTCGTTCGAATTGCGTGAGTTGCGTGACGACGCGGCGCGTTGTATGCCCGCCGCGTTTGCATACGAGCCTGTGACCGCGCGCATTGCCGCGCAGACGCGTGCGCGGCCCGATGCTGTTGCTCTGATCGATGGCGATGAAGAGGTGACGTATGCGCAACTCGATGCGTGGTCGGGTGCGATTGCGCGTGAGTTGATTCGTCTCGGCGCAGGAACTGAAGTGCGTGTGGGTGTCGCAATGCAGCGCTCGGCGGCGCTGGTTGCATCGCTGCTCGGCGTGTTGCGCGCGGGTGCCGCTTATGTGCCGCTCGATCCGTCGTATCCGGCGGAGCGCCTTGCGCATATCGTTGATGACTCGCAGTTGCGTCTGATCGTCACCGATGCGCCGAGTCTCGCGCAGCATGCGGCGTTGTTCGGCACGCGGCCGACGCTTGATGCTCTAGCGTTGCGCGATACGTTGCCGAATGATGAGCCGCTCGACGTCGCGATGTATCCGCGTCCGCAACAGCTTGCCTACGTGATCTACACCTCGGGCTCGACGGGTGTGCCAAAGGGCGTGGGCATCACACACGAAAACATCGCACGCCTCTTCGACGCAACACAATCCCGCTTCGCATTCGATTCATCCGATGTCTGGACCCTGTTCCATTCGTACGCATTCGACTTCTCGGTATGGGAAATCTTCGGCGCGCTCGTGCATGGCGCGCGTCTCGTGATCGTGCCGCACTGGAGCGCACGCGAACCCGCGGCGTTTCATGCGCTGCTGCGCAAAGAGCGCGTGACGGTGCTGAACCAGACTCCGTCGGCCTTCATGCAACTGACGCACGCCGACGATGACAACACGCTCCAGTCGCTGCGCGTGGTGATCTTCGGCGGCGAGCGTCTCGAGCCTGCGTCATTGGCGCGATGGGCGGACGGCGCACGTCGCAAGGGCGTACTGCCGTCGCTCATGAACATGTACGGCATCACCGAGACAACGGTTCACGTCACGCATCGCACTCTCGATTACGCAGCGCTGCATGATGCACGCAGCGTGATCGGCGCGCCGCTCGACGATCTCACGCTGCATGTGCTCGATGCCGATATGAACCGCGTGCCAGTGGGCGCGGTGGGCGAACTGTATGTAGGCGGCGCGGGTCTCGCGCGCGGCTATGCTGGCCGTGCTGAGTTGACGGCGCAACGATTCGTGCCCGATCCATACGGCGCACCGGGTGCGCGTCTGTATCGCTCGGGCGACCTCGCGCGACGGCTGCCCGATGGCGACCTCGAATACCTGGGCCGCAATGACGATCAGGTGAAAATCCGCGGCTTCCGGATCGAACTCGGAGAGATTCAGTCGGCACTGCTTGCGCATCCCGAAGTGCGCGAGGCGGCGGTGCTGGTGTCGGGCGGCGGTGCGAACGGAGGCGATAACGACCAGCGCCTCGTCGCCTATGTCGTGCCGCGCGAAGAACCGCATACGCGCGACATCGCGCGCTGGCAGACATGGCTTGCCGCGCGTTTGCCGGCGCACATGGTGCCGTCATCGTATGTGGAGATGGAGCGCTTTCCGCTGACGCGCAACGGCAAGCTCGATCGACGTGCGTTGCCCGCGCCCGAGGACGTCGCCAACGCGGCGCAGGCCGTCGCCGCATCGACGCCCGCCGAGGCTGCTTTGCTGACCGTCTGGCGCGCGGTGCTGAGGCGCGACGACATTGGCGTGACCGACAATTTCTTCGTGATCGGCGGCGATTCGATTCTGAGTCTGCAGATCGTCTCGAAGGCACGCGATGCCGGTTTTCTGGTCACGCCGCGCATGGTGTTCGAAGCGCCGACCGTGCAGCAGCTCGCGCGCGCGGCGCGACCGTTGGCCGCTGAGTCGGGGTCGACATCGACGTCCACGTTCACGTCCACCACGGCTGCGGACGCCGTGCCTGGCGCGAACGGTTCGTCATCGTCCGATTTGTGGCGCGCGCTCGGCCTCACGCCCGAGCATATCGAGGACGTGTATCCGGCGACGCCGCTGCAAGCCGGCTTGCTCTATCACACGCTCGCCGACGCGGGGCAGGGCGCGTATCTGAATCAGATGCGCGCGACGCTGTCCGGCGCGCTCGACGTCGCCGCGATGCAGGCCGCGTGGCAGGCCGCGCTTGAACGTCACGCGATTTTGCGCACGGCTTTCGCGTGGCAGCACGGCGGTGCGGTGATGCAGATCGTCCATCGCAAGATCGCACTGCCGTTCGAGACGCACGACTGGTCAGCCGCCGCGGACTACGACGCGCGTCTCGCCGAGTGGCGCGCGCGCGACCTCGCCGATGGCATTGCGCCCGACGCCGCGCCGCTGATGCGCATCGCGCTCTTCGTTCGCGACGCGCACACCGCCGACGTCGTGTGGACGCACCATCATCTGTTGCTCGACGGCTGGAGCGTGTCGCTGCTGTTCGCCGAAGTTCTGCGCGATTATCGGATGCGCGCGAGCGGTGCTGCTGCGGCATTCGAAACGGCGCCGCCATATCGTCAGTACGTCGAATGGATTCGCGAGGCCGCCGACGATCCCGCGACCGAGACATGGTGGCGCGCGTGGGCCGCGCGCGCCGACGATCCCGCGACGCTCACCGCGAGTCTCGGCGAACCGCGCGCGGCCGAGCCCGGCGCGCATGCGCGGCGCCGCGCGCTCGACGAAACGCTCGTCGCGCGCTTGCAGGCGACGGCGCGTCGTCACGAGATCACGCTCAATACGCTGATGCAGGGCGCGTGGGCCGTGCTGCTCGCGCGCTATGGACATCGGCGCGGTGTCGCTTACGGCACGACGTTCGCGGGACGGCCGGCGCATCTGCCGGGCGTCGAACGGATGCTCGGGCTGTTCATCAATACGCTGCCGGTGTGCGTCGATGTGGACGCGAGCGCTGAACTCGGCGCATGGTTGCGCAAACTGCAAGGCGAACTGACCGAGCTGCGCCAGCACGAACACACGCCGCTCGCGCGCGTGCAGCAGTGGAGCGGGCGCAGCGGCGATGCGCTGTTCGACAGCATCGTCGTGTTCGAAAACTATCCCGTCGATGCCGCTCGAAACGGCGACGCGGGCCTGAAGGTCGCGTCCGTCGATTCAATTGACCCGACGCATTACCCGCTCGCGCTCGCGATCATTCCGCGCGGGCAGACGCTTTCGCTCGAATGGGCGTGGGACGGCGAGCGCATCGACCGCGAGACCGTGGAGCGGATCGAAGCGCAGTATCAAGCGGTGCTTGCGCAGATGGTTGATGATGTGGAGCGGCGGGTTGGGTCGTTGACGTTGCCTTTGCAGCGTGAAGGGAAGCCGCTGATGTCTTATGCGTTCGAGTCGCTTGGGATCGCGCTTGCGGCGCAGGCAAAGCGCACGCCGCAGGCGATTGCGCTGCGCTGTGAAGATGAGTCGCTCACGTATGCTGAACTTGATGCGTGGTCGGCGGCAATTGCTTCGCGGCTCATCGCGCGAGGTGTGGGTGCTGAGCGGCGCGTGGGATTGTGTGTTGCGCGAGGACCGGCGCTGATTGCGGCGTTGCTTGGGATCGTACGCTCCGGTGGTGCGTTCGTGCCGCTGGACCCGGATTACCCGGCCGCGCGCCTCGCGCAGATGATCGGCGATGCCGGGATCGTGCAGGTGGTGGCGGATGCGGCGAGTGCGGCGCGGGTGGCGGAGGTGCTTGCTGAATGTGAAGTACTGGACGTGGGTTCGCAGTCACTGATGGAGCCGGAGTCAGCGAACCACACCGACATCGCGTTGCACCCCGACCAGCTCGCCTACGTGCTCTACACCTCGGGCTCGACCGGCCGGCCAAAGGGTGTGGGAGTGAGCCACGGCGCGTTATGGACGCACCTGCGGGACTTCCTCACAACCTACGGCATCTCTAGCGACGACACAGTGCTCCACTCATCGACGATCAATTTCGACGTCGCGTTGCACGAAACGCTGCCCGCACTCCTGCGCGGCGCGACGGTCGAAATGCGCGGGATGCAGCCGTGGGATCTGCAAAGCCTGAGCGAACGGCTGGTGAAACGGCAAGTGACGTTCGCGCGGATTCCGACGGCGCTGTGGCAGCAGTGGCATCGTCATGCGCCGCCGCGCGCGCAGCTTGCGCTGCGCCAGGTGACGGTCGGCGGCGAGGCGCTGCCTGGCGACGCGCTCGCGCGCTGGCGCGACGGACCGCTCGCTGACATCCGGCTCGATAACCTGTACGGACCGACGGAGACGACAGTCGCCGCATTGTATCGCCACACTGTGGCCGACGATGTTCACGAGGTGACGGTGCCGATTGGCCATCCGTATCCGGGCCGCACGGCGCGCGTGTTCGACGCATTCGGTGATGAAGCGCCGGTCGGCGGGCTCGGAGAACTGTGCATCGGCGGACCGACAGTGGCGCGCGGTTATCTGGGCCGCGCGGGTCTCACCGCCGAGCGCTTTGTGCCCGACCCGCACGGCGCGCCGGGCGCACGCATGTATCGCAGCGGCGACCTGTGCCGCATGCGCGCGGACGGCACTGTCGAGTTTCTCGGACGGCTCGATCAGCAGGTGAAGCTGCGCGGGCAGCGCATCGAACCGGGCGAGATCGAGGCGGTGTTGCGTCAGTGCGAGGGTGTGCGCGAGGCGGCGGTGATTGTCGTCGGCGAAGGGCAGACGCAGCGGTTGGCGGCGTATGTGGCGGGCGAGGGTGGCGCGGTGGCGCCTGACGTGGCGACGACGGATGCAGCAAGTACCGCTGCAAAGACAGGCGCAGCAACGACTACCACGACGACATCACCCACCCTCGACGCCGCACGCCTTCTCCGCGAACTGGAGCACAAGCTCCCCGGCTACATGGTCCCTTCATCGGTGACGATACTCGCGCGTCTGCCGTGGATGCCTAACGGCAAGCTCGACCGCGCCGCACTGCCCGCACCGCGGACGGGCGCGCGCGAGTGCGTGCCGCCATCGAACGAGATCGAATCGGTGCTGCTGTCGACCTGGAGCGCCGTGCTCGGGCGCGACGATCTGGGCGTCACCGACAACTTCTTCGAAGCTGGCGGCGACTCGATCCAGAGCCTGCAGATCATCGCGCGGGCGCGCGAGGCGGGCTGGCGGCTGACACCGCGGCAGATCTTCGAGCATCCGACGGTGAGCGGTCTCGCGCAGCGTGCGCAACGGCTCGATTCGCACATCGCGCATGAGGCCGACGACGGCGCGCCGCTCGCGCTGACGCCGATCCAGCGGCTGTTCTTCGAGCGCTATCCGCAAGGGGAATCGCACTGGAACCAGGCGGTGCTGCTGAAGGTGAAGGGGCGGCTCGTGCCTGAGGCGCTCGAGCGCGCGGTCGCGGCACTGGAGGCACGCCACGACGCGCTGCGTCTGCGCTTCGTAAAAGAGGCCGGGGAGTGGAAGCAGATCGCGGTGACGGAAGCGACGAAGGATTCGCAAACCGCCATCGTCCGCCACGAAAAACTCTCGTCGCTCGCAGACCTCGCAGCCGCCTGCAACAACATCCAGTCGAGCCTCGACATCGAGCGCGGCCCAATCTGGCGCGTCGGCCACTTCGAAACTCAAGACGAAACCCGTCTGCTGATCGCGATCCATCACCTGTCAGTGGACGGCGTCTCCTGGCGCGTGCTTCTCGAAGAACTGCAAACCGCCTACGACCAAGCAGAACGCAACGAACCCATCCACCTGCCGGCCCCGTCGATGCCCTGGCGCGCATGGGTCCGTGAACTTCATCAGTATGCCGAATCAAACAGCGTCCAGTCCGAAGCAAACTGGTGGCGCGAAGCGCTAAGCGTCGTCGACGCTGCTCCCGATCTTCCACTTCGCGCACCCGCAGGCACGCGCGTCGCCGAAAGCGAAACGATCGACTGGACACTCGATGCACGCCGCACACGCGAACTGCTGCACAACGCATCGCGCGCGTATCGGACGCGGGCCGACGAACTGCTGCTCGCCGCGCTTGCGCAGGCGCTCGGCGCATGGAGCGGCGCGGCCGAGATCGCCGTCGAACTGGAAGGCCACGGCCGCGAAGACGTGATCGACGGCGCGGACCTGAGCCGCACCGTCGGCTGGTTCACGACGCGTTTCCCGGTCGCGCTGCCCGCGTCGCCCGCCGCGCCTGGCGACGCGCTCATCGCCGTCAAGGAACGCGTGCGCGCCGTGCCGAACAAGGGCTTGCATTGGGGATTGCTCGACGCGAGCCGCACGCGGCAGCGCCCCGCGATCAGCTTCAACTATCTGGGGCGCTTCGATCAGTCGTTCGATCCAGCGTCGCGTTTCGCCTTTAGCTCGGAGGATGCCGGCAGCAGCCACGGCGCCGGCGCACGCCTCGATTACGCGCTCGACCTGAACGGCATCGTCACTGGCGACACGCTGTTGCTGCGTTGGCGTTTCGACCCGGCGCGGATCGATCGCGAGAGCGTCGAGCGCATCGTCGATACTTTCGGCCGGCACGTCGATGCAATGATCGCGCATTGCGTCGCCGCGCCCCAAGGCGCGACGGCATCGGACTTCCCTCTGTCGGGCCTTGATCAGACGCAGCTACGCGCGCTGAACCTGGCGCTTGGCGGCATCGCCGACATCTATCCCGCGACGCCCTTGCAGCAGGGTCTGCTTTATCACAGCGAGTTGCAGCGTGGCGAAGGCGTCTACGTGAATCAGTTGCAATTGACGCTCGACGGCCGCCTCGATGCCCACGCGCTGCGCGCGGCCTGGCAGGCCGCTATCGCGCGGCACGACATGTTGCGCACGCGCTTCGAGTGGCGGCATGGTGAAGCCGCATTGCAGATCGTGCAGCGCGAAGCCGCGCTGCCGTTCGCAGTGCACGACTGGCGCGATGTGCAGGACTACGATGCGCGTCTTGCCGAGCGGCGCTCGGCGGATGTCGCCGCCGGCATCGACCCGTCGCACGCGCCGCTGATGCGCGTGAACGTATTCCGGCGTCCCGATGGCCGCTTCGATCTCGTGCGCACGCACCATCATGTCCTGACGGACGGCTGGAGCGGCGCACGGCTTCTCGCCGAAGTCTTCGACGACTACGAGCGCGCGTTGGGCGTCACGCACGCCGCTGCGCACGCCGCTGCACACGCCCCCGCGCATACACCGCCGTCGTATCGTCGTTACGTCGAATGGCTCGCCGCGCAGCCCGATCCGCGCGACTGGTGGAGCGAGCGCCTGAAAGCCGCCGACGATGCCGGCACGTTGACCGCGAGCCTCGCCGCGCCGCTCGACACGGCTTCGAGCGAACCCGCGAGCGCTGCGCGCAAGATCGCGCTGAAACTCGACGCGCCGCTCGATGCGCGCGTGCGCCGCGCGGCGCAGCGGCATCGCGTGACGCTCAATACGCTGATGCAGGGAGCGTGGGCCGTGCTGCTCGCGCGGCTGAGCGGCAAGCAGTCGGTCGCGTTCGGCGTGACGGTGGCGGGGCGCCCCGCATCGTTGCCTCACGCCGAGGATATGTTCGGACTGTTTATCAATAGTCTGCCGGTGTTCTCGACGGTGCGCGGCGACGCCACGATAGCCGCGTGGCTCGACGCGTTGCAGTCGTACAACCTGCAAATGCGCGAGGTCGAGCATACGCCGCTCGCGTCGTTGCAGCAGTGGGCCGGGCGCAGCGGCGACGCGCTGTTCGACAGTCTGATCGTGTTCGAGAACTATCCGGTTGCGACGCGCGCGGCGTCGGCGCAAGCGGGCGCGCTGCGCGTCGATGCAGTCGATTCGTTCGAGCGCACGCACTATCCGCTGACGCTGACGATTCTGCCGGCCACGCGCATCGAACTGCAATGGCAGTGGGACAGCCGGCGCGTTGCGCGCACGCAGGTTGAGCAGTTGCAGCGGCAATACCTCGCGCTCATCGATCAACTCGCCGATGAAGGTGAGCGCGCGCCGCGCTTCGTCGGCGAACTCGCGGCGCGGCGCGGTGCGCCGCAAGCCGAGCCGTTGCTATTGCCACCGCCCGCGCTGCGCGCCTGCCACGAGCGCTTTGCGGTCGAAGCCGCGCGCGTGCCGCAGCGCGTCGCGGTGCGCCAGAACGGCAAGGCCTTCGACTACGCGACGCTCGCCCGCTGGTCCGTCGCAATCGATGCACGCTTGCGCGTGAGCGGCGTCGCGCGAGAGGAGCGCGTGGCCGTCTGCATGCGCCGCTCGCCCGCGCTGATCGCGAGCATGCTCGGCGTGTGGCGAAGCGGCGCGGCTTATGTGCCGCTCGATCCGTCGTTCCCGGCCGAACGCCTCGCGGGCATGCTGGAAGATGCGGGCGTTGCGCGCGTCATCGCGGATGAGGAGGGCCGCGCGCGACTCGGTGGCGCGCTCGATAACCGCATTGTGCTCGACGCGGGAAGCGGTGAAGATGCCTTGGTCCACGACGCAGCAAGCGCACTGCCGCCCATATCGCCGTCCACGGATTCACAGCTTGCCTACGTGATTTACACGTCGGGCTCGACGGGCCGGCCGAAAGGCGTTGCGGTTTCGCACGGCGCGCTGGCACGGCTGCTTGCAAGCATCGGCATCGCGCCGGGACTTCATAAGGATGACGTACTATTGTCGGTGACGACGCCGTCGTTCGATATTTCGCTGCTCGAATTCTGCTTGCCGTTGACGCGAGGCGCGTGTGTCGAAATGGCCGACGCGCAAACGGTGGCGGACGGCATGGCGCTTGCGCGGCTTATCGACGAAAGCGGCGCGACGTTCATGCAGGCGACGCCGAGCGGCTGGCGTCTGCTCATCGAATCCGGTTGGCAGGGGGCGTCGCGCGGGCGGCTTACCGGCATCGCGGGCGGCGAGCCGTTGCCGGCCGATCTCGCGGCGCAGCTTGCGCAACGCGGCGTCGAGTTGTGGAACCTGTACGGTCCCACGGAGACGACGATCTGGTCGAGTTGCGCTCGCGTGTCTGGGAGTGGACCTATCACGATCGGTCGCGCGTTGCATGCGAACGCGCTGCGCATCGTCGACGCGAGCGGGCAGTTGACGCTGCAAGGCGGCGTCGGCGAGCTGTGCATCGGCGGCGAAAATCTTGCGCGCGGTTATCTGGGCCGCGCGGGTCTCACCGCCGAGCGCTTCGTGCCCGATCCATACGGCGCGCCGGGCGCGCGCATGTACCGCACTGGCGACCTGTGCCGCGAGCGGACCGACGGCGAATTTGAATGTCTCGGCCGGATCGATCAGCAGGTGAAGCTGCGCGGCTATCGGATCGAACTCGGCGAGATCGAGGCGGCGCTGCGCGAGTGCGACGGCGTGCTCGACGCGGCCGTCGCGCTCGTGCCGGGTGCGGGCGATGCCGAGGCGCGGCTCGTCGCGTATGTCGTCGGTGCAGTTGTTAATGAGCTCGATCGTGAAGCGCGCGCGGTGCCGGCCGGCTGGCGGCAGATGCTTGCCGCGCGGCTGCCCGGCTACATGATTCCGGCGGCGCTCTATGCGATCGACGCGTTGCCGCGCACCGCGAACGGCAAGCTGGATCGCAACGCGCTGGCGCGCTTCGAGACGACGCCTGCAACCGAGTCGTCGTGGGTCGAGCCGTCGGGCGAAATGGAAATGCTTATCGCGCGGCTTTTTGGCGATGTGCTTGGGCTCGAGCGGGTCGGTGCGGACGATGATTTCTTCGCGCTCGGTGGACACTCGCTCGCGGCTGTGCGCGTCGTTGCGCGGCTGTCGGAGCAACTCGGCCGCAAGGTTGCGCTCGCCGCGCTGTTCGAGCAGTCGACGCCGGCGCTCTTGGCCGCGTTGCTTGACGATTGCGTCGATGCAGAGGCTTCTGGCAGGGCTTCGCCGAACGATGAACTGCAGGCGCTCGATGGGTTGTTCGATGGACTCGATTGAAATCCGCGAGGGAATGGCGGTTGCGCAATGGCGCTGTTCGCCAGGTCGGCGCGCGCACGGTTGCATGGTCCGCGTCGAATGCATCGCTTGTTCAGCGTTCGACGCGAATCGCGCGTGGGCGAAGCCGTGCCGTCGATATGTCAGCGTCACGCCATCACCTCGCGCAAGCAAGCGCATGCACGACGAGACTGCGCTGCTCGAACTCAACGACTCAAGCCGATCATTGCTCAAAGACAAACATCACCCGCGGCCGCGAAGCCGCGTTGACCTATTCAGATTGCCACTATGCTGACTACGATTCGCAACGAACCGGCTGCGACGGTTGCTTCTATGAGTTCTTCTGCTACCGCTAACGCTACCGGGAGCGAAGCGCCGAGCCAGGCGCTGGCGATTGCGCGCAAGTACGCGGCGCTGTCGCCGGAACGTCGGCGGCGGTTTCGCGAGAAGGCGCGCGAGCAGGGTATCGATCCCGCGCGTCTGCCGATTGTGCCGTTGTCGCGCGAAGTTGATGACGCAACTAAATCAGCAGACGCAGAGGCGTCGAGCGCCGATGCGTCTTCTTCGTTTTCGCGCGCGGCAACTTATCCGCTCGCTCCCGCGCAGGAACGTCTGTGGTTCCTCTGGAAGCTCGATCCGCTGAACCCCGCGTATAACCTGTCGCGCGCGCTGCGTTTGACGGGGCATCTCGATGTGCGTGCATTGCGCCGTGCGTTCGATGCGCTCGTCGCTCGCCACGGCGCGTTGCGTGCACGCTTCGTCGAGACGCGCGGCGTCGCGGCCCAGCGCATCGCTGCGGACGCGTGCTACCTGTGGCGCGAACATACGCTCGACGATCCCGCGCAATTGCGCGACATGCTGCGTGCCGCCGCGCGCGAACCGTTCGATCTCGAGCAAGGGCCGCTGCTGCGCGTCGACCTCATCGCGATCGATGCGCAATGTCACGCGCTGTCGATCGTCGTGCATCACATCGTGTCCGACGGCTGGTCGCAGGCGCTCTTCGTTCGCGAACTGGCGGCGCTGTATCGCGCGGCGCTCGATGGTCAGCATGACGCGTTGACTTGCGCACTGCCGCCGCTCGACATTCATTTCGGCGATGTCGCGGCGTGGCAGAACGAATGGCAAGACGGCGCATTTGCCGACGACCTCGCGTACTGGAAACAGCGCCTTGGAGCCGAGCGTCCCGCGCTCGAATTGCCGTTGGACCGGCCGCGAGCAGCGGTGCGTGGCGTCGAAGGCGGACGCGTGCGGCGCGATGTCGGCCCGGCGCTTGCCGAGCGTCTTCGCGAACTCTCGCGCGCACAGCGCACGACGCTTTTCACCGTGTTGCTCGGCGCTTATGCCGCGCTGCTGTACCGCTACGGCGGTCAGCCGGGCTTGCGGATCGGCGTGCCGTCGGCGGGACGGCAGCGCAGCGAGAGCGAAGGGCTAATCGGTTTTTTCGTCAACACGCTTGTGATCGATGTGCACGTCGACGGCACCATGCCGTGTGCGACGTTGCTGTCGCGACTGCATGAGCGCGTGCTCGAGGCGCATGCGCATCACTCGATACCGTTCGGCCGCATTCTCGACGCGTTGCGGATCGATCGCGAGCTCGGACGCTCGCCGCTGTTCCAGGTCATGTTCAATCTCGAGCAGGCGACGAGCGAGGCATCGGTTGCGATGCCCGGTCTCGTCGTTGAGCCGGAGGCGGGCGGCACGGATACGGCGCGTTTCGATCTGGTGCTGAACGTCGTCGACGATGGGCGCAGCTTGCGCCTGATGTTCAACTATGCGGCCGATGTGTTCGATGTTGGCACTGTGGAGCGGATTGCATCGCAGTACGAAGCGGTGCTTGAGCAGATGGTTGATGATGTGCGGCGGCGGGTTGGCTCGTTGGCGTTGCCTTTGCAGCATGAAGCGAAGCCGCTGACGTCCTATGCATTCGAGTCGCTTGGGATGGCGCTTGCGGCGCAGGCAAAGCGTACGCCGCAGGCGATTGCGCTGCGCTGCGAAGATGAGTCGCTCACGTATGCTGAACTTGATGCGTGGTCGGCGGCGGTGGCTGCACGGCTTGTCGCGCGAGGTGTGGGTGCTGAGCGGCGCGTGGGATTGTGTGTTGCGCGAGGACCGGCGCTGATTGCGGCGTTGCTTGGAATTATTCGCTCCGGTGGTGCGTTCGTGCCGCTCGACCCGGATTACCCGGCCGCGCGCCTCGCGCAGATGATCGGCGATGCCGGGATCGTGCAGGTGGTGGCGGATGCGGCGAGCGCGGCGCGGGTTGCTGAGGTGCTTGCGGGGTGTGAAGTAGTGGAGGTAGGGGCAATGGCGGTAGCTGCGGCTGCTGCGGAAGCGCACGCGAAGGCGCAGTCACAGTCGCAGTCGAACGTTGCTTCAGCGGCGCCACGGACGGGCGCAGCGCGCGAGTCACTGATGGGCACTGAGACACCGCAACACTCTGACGCAGAAACGATGATAAGCACAGCCACCGAGCAAGAGTCGAAGCCGCACACCGACATCGCGCTGCACCCCGACCAGCTCGCCTACGTGCTCTACACCTCGGGCTCGACCGGCAGACCCAAGGGTGTCGGCGTGAGCCACGGCGCGTTATGGACCCACCTGCAGGACTTCCTCACAACCTACGGAATCAGCGACGACGACACAGTCCTCCACTCATCGACGATCAATTTCGACGTCGCGTTGCACGAAACGCTGCCCGCACTCCTGCGCGGCGCGACGGTGGAAATGCGCGGCGTACAGCCGTGGGATCTGCAAAGCCTGAGCGAGCGACTGGTCAAGCGCCGCGTGACGTTCGCGCGGATTCCGACGGCGCTGTGGCAGCAGTGGCATCGTCATGCGCCGCCGCGCGCGCAGCTTGCGCTGCGTCAGGTGACGGTCGGCGGCGAGGCGCTGCCTGGCGACGCGCTCGCGCGCTGGTGCGACGGACCGCTCGCGGACATCCGGCTCGATAACCTGTACGGACCAACCGAGACGACAGTCGCCGCGTTATGCCGCCGCACTGTGGCCGCGGACGTCCACGACGTGACGGTGCCGATTGGCCATCCGTATCCGGGCCGCACGGCGCGCGTGCTGGATGCATTCGGCGATGAAGCGCCGGTCGGCGGGCTCGGGGAACTGTGCATCGGCGGGCCGACGGTGGCGCGCGGTTATCTTGGCCGTGCGGGTCTCACTGCCGAGCGCTTTGTGCCCGACCCGCACGGCGCGCCGGGCGCACGCATGTATCGCAGCGGCGACCTGTGCCGCATGCGCGCGGACGGCACCGTGGAGTTTCTCGGACGGCTCGATCAGCAGGTGAAGCTGCGCGGGCAGCGCATCGAACCTGGCGAGATCGAGGCGGTGTTGCGTCAGTGCAAGGGTGTGCGCGAGGCGGCGGTGATTGTCGTCGGCGAAGGGCAGACGCAGCGGTTGGCGGCGTATGTGGCGGGCGAGGGTGGCGCGGTAGAGGCTGACGTGGCGGCGACGGGCGTCGCGAGTACCGATGCAGCGCAGGTCGGCGTAGCGGGTGCAGAGATAGCAAAGACCACCACAACCACATCACCCACCCTCGACACCGCACGCCTTCTCCGCGAACTCGAGCACAAGCTTCCGGCCTACATGGTCCCTTCATCGGTGACGATACTCGCGCGTCTGCCGTGGATGCCGAACGGCAAGCTCGACCGCGCCGCACTGCCCGCACCGCAGACGGGCGCACGCGAGTGCGTGCCGCCATCGAACGAGATCGAATCGGTGCTGCTGTCGATCTGGAGCGCGGTACTCGGACGCGACGATCTGGGCGTCACCGACAACTTTTTCGAAGCTGGCGGCGACTCGATCCAGAGCCTGCAGATCATCGCGCGGGCGCGCGAGGCGGGCTGGCGGCTGACACCGCGGCAGATCTTCGAGCATCCGACGGTGAGCGGTCTCGCGCAGCGCGCGCAACGGCTCGATTCGCATATCGCGCATGAGGCCGACGACGGCGCGCCGCTCGCGCTGACGCCGATCCAGCGGCTGTTCTTCGAGCGCTATCCGCAAGGGGAATCGCACTGGAACCAGGCGGTGCTGCTGAAGGTGAAGGGGCGGCTCGTGCCTGAGGCGCTCGAGCGCGCGGTCGCTGCCCGGAGGCGCGCCACGACGCGCTGCGTCTGCGCTTCGTAAAAGAGGCGGGCGAGTGGAAGCAGACCGTAGCGAGCGGAGAGTCTGCGGACACACTGACAGGAGCGACGCACGATTCACAACCGTCACAAGCGTCGCAAGGCTCACAAGTATCGCTGTCGTCAGAGGAACCGCGGACCACACACGTATCGCAGCCCGCCACCGCCATCGTCCGCCACGAAAAACTCTCGTCGCTCGCAGACCTTGCAACCGCCTGCACCAACATCCAGTCGAGCCTCGACATCGAGCGCGGCCCGCTCTGGCGCATCGGCTGCTTCGAGACTCCAAACGAAACCCGTCTGCTAATCGCGATCCATCACCTGTCAGTGGACGGCGTCTCCTGGCGCGTGCTTCTCGACGAATTGCAAGCCGCCTATGAACAAGCCGAACGCAACGAGCCCATCCACCTACCAGTCCCGTCGATGCCCTGGCGCGTATGGGTCCGTGAACTTCATCAGTATGCCGAATCATCGGAGCGTGTCGCTGAACTCGCATGGTGGCAAACCGCGCTCGACGCGCCTGCATTGCGCGCCGGCCCGCTGTTTCCGGCCATCGAGCCGCATCCGCAGCCGCAAAAGACGCTGCTGAAAAAGCTCTCGCCCGAACTCACCGCGGCGCTCCTGCATGAAGCACCGCGCGTGTACCGGATGCGCGTCGACGAAGTGCTGCTTGCGGCGCTCGCGCGCGCCATCGGCGATGCGGTGTCGCGTGATGAAGTGCTCGTCGAACTGGAAGGCCACGGTCGCGAGGATGTCATCGATGGTGCCGAGCTGAGCCGCACCGTTGGCTGGTTCACGAGCCAGTATCCGCTCGCGTTGCCGCGCGGCACCGACCCTGCCGATGCGCTGCTGCAGGTGCGCGAGCGTCTCGCGGCCGTCCCGTTGCGTGGCCTCGGCTGGGGCCTGCTCTCGTGCTGCGCGGACGCCGCGAGTCGGTCGGCGCTGCGCGCGCTGCCCACGCCGGAGATCGGCTTCAACTATCTGGGCCGCTTCGATCAAACTTTCGACGATGCAAGCCGCTTCGGCTTCGCGGCCGAAACGCCGGGCGACGCCATCGCACCCCGCGCGCGGCTGCCCGACCGTGCGCTCGACATCAACGGCTGGATTTCCGGCGATTCGCTCGCGCTCAACTGGGGCTACGCGCCGCAGTTCGCGTCGGACGCGCTCGCCGAAAAATTGCTGGCGTCGTTCGAGTCGTCGCTCGTCGCGCTGGTCGAACATCTGCGCACCGCCACATCGCAACAGCAACCGCAACAGCCACAACAACCACAAGCCCCCAAACCGCGCCCACCCGTTCCCGATTCCGTCGAAACGCTGGCGCAGCGCGACACCATCGCCGCAAGCTGGACCGCGCGCGCCGTCTACGAAGCCAGCCTGCCCGTGCCTCCTGCCGATGCGCTCGCCGCCTGGTTCGCGCGACGCCGGCCGCAAGCTGCAAACGCTCGCCCCTTGGCCGCACCATCGCCGGCCGTGCCGCTCAACGCGCTCGGCGCGCCGGCCACGCTGTTCTGTCTGCACCCCGGCTACGGCATGGTCGGCGAATACCGCACGCTCGCGCAGGCGCTGAACGGCCGCGTGAGCTGATCGCCATTCAGGCCCCGGCTGTGCGCGGCGAGCCGTGGCAAGGCGAGACGTTCGAAGCGCTCGCCGCGCACTACGCCGACAGCATCGGAGCGCTCCAGCCGCACGGCGACTACGCGCTGCTCGGCTGGTCGTTCGGCGGCCGGCTCGCGATCGCCATCGCAGATCATTTCGAGCGGCGCGGCATGCGCGTGTCGTTCGTCGGTATCGTCGATACGGCGACGCATCGGGAGGAGGGCGCCGGCTCTGCCACCACCGTCAAAGAAGACGAAGGCGAAGACAGTCGGCCGGCCGCCGCGCTTACGCTGCTCGACAACGCGGGCCCGTCGCTGCTCGGCGACGCGCTCGCCGCCGACGCGTTGCACGCCGATCTGATGTCGCGGCATGTGCTGCCGCGCATCGCCTGCGATCTGCATGTGTGGCGCGCGCTGCGCATCGCCGATCCGCGTCGCAGGATGGCGTGGGCGGACCGCACGCGTGGCCGGCTGCACGAGTTCGACGTCGACGCGAGTCACTCGAGCATCGTCCACCATCCGATTCTTGCCGCGCAGCTTGAGCAGTGGTTCGCACCATCGGCGCCGCAAAGCGAGGCGACGGCACGCACTCAGCCCGATCCCGTCGCCGATCTTCACCGCTAGCACCCCCAGCCGCTGGCGCGGCGGGCACGCGTTTTCGCCCGCATCGCGCCAACGGCTGTGTCTCCCGTTCCCCACAGTTTTATTCGCATTGAATGCGAACGATTATTGTTTACATTACTATCCCGTCTTGAGAGAATCACCGGGCACCAGGCCGGCGTCCGCGCGTCTGGCTTGATTCGGGGATAGAAGAAAGGGGATCAAGAAGAATGAAGGTTGAGAAAGCCGGGAAATGCGTTGCTTTGCGGGAGCGCGGCTTGCCGCACCCGCGTCCGATTTACGTCGCGTTGATGCTGGGTCTGGCCAGCCTCGGCGCGCACGCGCAGGAATCGCCGGCCGCTGCATCGGGCACGGACGCCGCGAAGGAATTGCCTGCCGTTCAGGTGCGCAGTTCTGCTGAAGATCCGCTAGGGCCGGGCGTCGGCTATGTCGCCAAACGTTCGATGACCGGCACCAAGACGGATTCGTCGCTGCTGACGAATCCGCAGAGCGTGTCCGTCGTCACGCGCCAGCAGATGGACGACCAGGGCGCGCAGACCGTCGACCAGGCGCTGCGCTACACGCCGGGCGTCTATTCGCAGGACGGCACCGACATCCGTTTCGATCAGCTTTACGGCCGCGGTTTTCCGCTCGACTCGTATCTGGACGGACTGCATCTGTATCAGTCGCCGCGCTTCGCCACGCCGCGCATCGACCCGTACTTCATGGAGCGCCTGGAAGTGCTGCATGGCCCGGCGTCGGTGCTGTACGGGCAGGGCAGTCCGGGCGGTCTCGTCAATTACGTGAGCAAGCTGCCGATGGAGCAGCCCTATCACGAAGTGATGATGCAGATCGGCAACCACAACAACTATCAGTTGGGCTTCGACCTGAGCGGTCCCGTCGACAAGAACGGCACCGTGCTGTATCGGCTCACGGGTGTCGCGCGCACTGCGGAGACGCAGGTCAGCGACATCAAGGACCAGCGCCTTGCAATCGCGCCGTCGGTCACGATCCGGCCGAACCGCGACACGACGTTCACGCTGCAGGGCAGCTTCCAGCGCGACCCGAACGGCGGTCTGTTCAACCCGGTGCCCGCCGGCGCGACGTTGTTTAGTAACCCGAACGGTCAACTCGGGCCGGACAAATATTTCGGCGATCCTGATCGCGACGGCATGCATCGCACGCAGTACTGGTTCGGTTATCAGTTCGATCACGCGATCAACGACAAGATCAGCGTGTCGCAGAATCTGCGTTATCTGCATATCGACCAGCATTATTACCAGACCTCGGTGACGAGTGCGCTCGGCGCGGATCAGCGCACGGTGTCGATGTGGGGCAACGTCGACAACGAGCACTACACGCAATTCCAGGTCGACACGCACGCGCAGGCGAAGGTGGCGACGGGCGCCGTTCAGCACACGTTGCTGTTCGGTCTCGACTATCAGCGCTCGATGCTCGGCGACACGGAAGGCAACTCCGTCCTCGGTACGGTGGATCTGTACAACCCGAACTTCTCGTCGCTGCCGATGCAGCAGGCCAACACGCGCCTGGATTATTCGTTGAGCACGGTCGGCGTGTATGCGCAGGACGAAGCGCGCTGGCGTAACTGGGTGCTCACGTTCGGCGTGCGCCAGGACTGGACGGGCGGCAATCAGCAGACCACCTTGCTCACGACGGGAAAGGGCAGCATTTACCACACGAACGATCATGCGTTCACGTGGCGCGCGGGCCTCGCGTATCAATTCGAAAGCGGCATCGCGCCGTATGTCAGCTATTCGCGGTCGTTCCAACCGGTCCTGGGCGCGACGTTTTCCGGCGCTCCGTTCTCGCCGACGAAGGGCCGGCAAGTCGAAGCGGGCGTGCGTTATCAGCCGAAATGGTTTGACGGCTTCTTCTCGCTCGCGGCGTTTACGCTCACGCAGGACAATGTGTCGGTGGTCGATCCGAATAATCTGGGCTACACGATACAGACCGGCCAGGTCCGCTCACGCGGCGTCGAGTTCGAAGCCCACGCGAACGTCACCGCCGATCTGAAAGTGATTGCGTCGTACACCTATCTGAACCAGCAGGTGACGAGCACCACGACGCCCACCAGTTTCGGCAAGCGTCCGACCATCGCGCCGCGCAATACCGCTTCGCTGTGGGCCGATTACACGTTCCACCGCGGACCGCTGCGCAACTTCGGCGTCGGCTCCGGCGTGCGTTATATGAGCAGTTCGGCGGGCGATGCAGCCAACACCTTCACGGTGCCGGGGCGTGTGCTCGTCGACCTCGGCGCGCACTACGACATTCAGAACTGGCGCCTGTCGCTCAATCTGAACAACGCGTTCGATCGCGAGTACATCTCGTACTGCACGACCGCCTCGGTGTGCTACTGGGGCGCGACGCGCACGGTGCTCGGCACGGCGCGCTATCAATGGTGATCGGCATGACGAAGGGCCCGGCGGATCGCATGCGGCACACGTTGCCATGACGACAGGCGTGCGCTTTAACGGCAAGCGGCGCCTCGCGCTTGCGGGGTTGGGCGCGGCCGCGCTTATGGCGGCGGGCGCACGGTCGGCGCGCGCGGCGGATGCGGCGGGTGCCGTTTCTGCGGCCGCTTCGATTTCAGGCTCGGCCGCAGGCTCCGCAGCGGCGCCCGCCGCTCGCGTCGTCGTGCTCGACTGGCCGCTGACGGAAGTCGTGTTGTCGCTCGGCGTTGTGCCCGTCGGCGTGTCGCGTCCCGCGTGGTATGCGAAGCTCGACGGCGTTCCGGCGTTGCCGCCGTCGGTCGTCGATACCGGCTTGCTGTATCAGCCGAACTTCGAAGTGCTCGCTGCGCTAAAGCCCGAGCTTATCGTCATCACGCCGTGGCATGCGCCGCTGCGCGGGTTGCTCGAACGCATCGCGCCGACGCTGACGGTGCAACTGTTCGGCCCCGGCATCGACGTCTATCCGGCCGTTCACGCCGCGACCCGCAAGCTCGCCGACGCGCTCGGCCGCAACGCGGCGGCCGATGCGCTGTTCGCGCAAGCCGATGCCCGCGTCGCCGATGCGTCCGCGCGTCTCGCGGACTTTCGCGCGATGCGGCGTCCCGTCTATCTACTGCGTCCGATCGACGACCGTCACATCGCCGTATTCGGCAGAAACAGCCTGTTCGGCGGCGTGCTCCACGCGCTCGGAATCGATAACGCGTGGCAGGACTTCGCCGATCCGCAAGGCATGACCGAAGCGGACCTCGGCGCGCTCGCACGACATGCCGATGCGCAAGTCGTCACCATCGGCGTGCCGCCCGGCGTCGCGGCGCAACTCGCGCGCAGCCCGTTATGGGGCGCGCTGCCGTTCGTGCGGCAAAACCGCGTCCGGCACATCGGCCCGTTGCCGGCGCTCGGCGGCCTCGTCGCGTCGATGCGTTTCGCCGACAGCCTCGCCGGCGCGCTGCAAGGAGTCACCCAATGAACCGCTCGACGGCGACTGTCACCGCGGCCGCGCCGCGCGCGTGGCGGCTGCCCGCGCTGCTGCTGATGCTGGCCGCGTGGCTCGTTTATCACACCCTGTCCGCGCGGCTGCCTGTCGCGCAATGGCCCAGCGCGCTGCTGCCTCGTGCCGATGCCACGTTGCCGCAGCTTGTCGTGCGCTATGGCTGGCTGCCGCGCTTCGCGATCGCGCTGATCGCCGGCGCGGCGTTGTCGCTGGCGGGCGTGGTCTTTCAGCAGGTGCTGCGCAATCCGCTGGCCGAGCCGCTCACGCTCGGCGTGTCGGCGGGCGCGTATCTCGCGTTGACGATCGCCGCGGTGGCCGCGCCCGCGCTCGCCGTCGATATGCGCTTCGCGGTCGCGCTGGCAGGCGCCGCGCTCGCGATGTTCGCCACCATGGCGATGACATGGCGCAAGGGCTTCGCGGCGGTCTCCATCGTGCTCGCGGGCATGATCGTGAATCTGTACTGCGGCGCATTGTCAGTGATCCTGACGATTGTGTTCGAGCGTTCGTTGACGTCGGTGTTCATCTGGGGCGGCGGCTCGCTCGTGCAAAACGGCTGGGCGAGCGTCGTGTGGCTGCTGCCGCGCGTGCTCGCCTGCGGCGTCGCCACGGCGCTGCTGGTGCGTCCCTTAACGCTCTTTTCACTCGACGACGGCAGCGCGAGCCAGCTCGGCATGTCGCTGAAATGGACGCGTCCGCTCGCGCTCGGCGTCGCCGTCACGTTGAGCGCGTTCGTGGCGAGCGCGGTCGGCGTGATCGGCTTCATCGGACTCGGCGGGCCGGTGCTCGCGCGTCTGATGGGCGCACGGCGCGTGCGCGATCAGTTGCTATGGGCGCCGTTCGTCGGCGCGCTGTTGCTCGCGATCGCCGATCAGGCCGTGCAGAGTTTGCCGAGCGTACTCGGCGAACTGCTGCCGACGGGCGCGGCGGTCGCGCTCTGCGGCGGGCCGCTGCTGCTGTGGATGCTGCGCCGCGTGCATATCGAGGCGCCGCGTCCCGCGTCTGCGGAGAACGCGCCGCCGCGTCGTGCGTTAACGATGCCCGCACTGCTGCTCGGCGGCCTGCTTGTAGCCGCGGTCGTCGTGTCGCTGCTCTTTTCGACGACGCTGCACGGCTGGCAATGGACCGGCGCGCAGCAATGGAGCGACGTGTGGTTCTGGCGCGTGCCGCGCCTCGCCGCATCGCTCGGCGCGGGCGTGATGGTGGCGCTCGCGGGGACGATCCTGCAACGCGTCACCGGCAATCCGATGGCAAGCCCCGATCTGCTCGGCGTGAGCGGCGGCGCGATGCTCGGCATGCTGGCCGCGGCGGTCATGGCGAGCGCGCCGTCGACGCCCGTGCTGCTCGCGGGCTCGTCGGCGGGCGCGCTGATCTGCCTCGTGACGATCGTCGCCCTTGGCCGCCGCAGCGGTTTTGCGCCGGAGCATGTGCTGCTCGCGGGCATCGCCCTCAGCGCGTTTTCGCAGGCCGTGGTGATGCTCGCGACGGCGAGCGGCGGCGCGTACGCGAACCTGCTGCGTCCGCTGCAATATGGCTCGACCTACCTGATCGCGCCCGCGACGGCAATCGCCGTCGGCGCGTGCACGGTCGTCGCGGTGGTCGTCGCGTATCTGGGCGCGCGTTGGCTCGAGATCCTGCCGCTCGGCGCGAACGTGGCGAATGCGCTCGGCGTCGGCGCGCAACGCGCGCGGCTCATGCTGCTCGCGCTGGCCGCGATCCTCACGGCGGGCGCGACGGTCGTGATCGGCCCGATGTCGTTCGTCGGCCTGATGGCGCCGCATCTCGCGCGGCTGCTCGGCTTTCCGCGCGCGCGTTCGCAGATGCTCGTCGCGGCGCTGATCGGCGGCTTGCTGATGGTGTTGTCGGACTGGCTCGGCCGCAACATGATCTTTCCGCAGCAACTGCCGGCCGGCGTCATTGCGACGCTTCTGGGCGGGCCTTATCTGATGTGGTTGCTGCGTCGTTGATGCGTCGAACAAGTTGAGCCGAGGCGCGCATCGCGCGCCTCATGACTCTCGACGAACCCCGCTGCGTCAGAACGAAAACGTCGTATTCAACATCACGAGCCGCGCTTCGCCGACCGCGATAATCAGATTGCTGTTGCTCGACGGATAGTACGTTTTGTCGAACACGTTCTTCACATTCAGTTGCACATGCGTCGGGATCTTGCCGATCTTCGTGTCATAAGCGGCGAACAGATCTGCCACGACATAACCCGGCAACGTGAAGCTGTTGGCCGTGTCGCCCGGACGCTTGCTCACTAGCCGCGCGCCGCCGCCAAAACGCCATTGCCCCGGCAGATACGGCAGCATCGTGTCGTAGACAGCGAAGACACTGCCGGTATGGCGCGCCGCGTTCACGAGGCGCGTGCCGTTGTCGCGGTCGGTTGCGTTCGTGTACGCATAGCTGCCGATCACGCTCACGTGCTGCGTGACCCGTCCGGCCACATCGAGTTCGATGCCGCACGACCTCGCGCTGCCCACCGTCTCGGTCGTATCGCCGACTGTGACCGCCACATTGTTCTTGTCGATCTGATAGACGGCGAGCGTGCCCGTGATGCCGTGCGCGTCGAACTTGAGGCCCGTTTCATAGACGCGTCCACGCTCCGGCGCGAGCGGCTCGCTGACTTGCGTGGCGACGTTCGGCACAAACGATTTGCTGAAGTTCGCGTACGCGGACAGCGCCGGCGTGAGCCGGTAAACGAGGCCGAATTGCGGCAACCACACCTGCCCATGCGAGTGACCGGCAATCACGAACGGACGGCCCACGCCCGACAGTTGCTGCCAGTTCTCCCAACGCAGGCCGCCGACCGCGATCAGCCTGTCCGTCAGATGAACCGTGTCCTGCGTCACGACGGAATAGGTATGCACCTTCGACAAGCTGTCGCTCTGCGTCGCGCTCGGCGTGCCGCCCGGCGACAGTTGTCCATAGACGGGGTCGAACAGATCGAAGCCCGACACCGCCTTGCCGCGTATGGTGTCGCCGCGGAAGCTGCGTTGACGCTCGTACTCGCCGCCGACGTACAACTCGTGACGCATGCCGCCGAGCTTCAGATTGCCGAGCACGCCGACGGTCGCGATCTCGTCGGAATCGTTGCGCTGCAGATTCGCATCCGACGAGCGGCTCATGATGCCGGTCTTGCTGTTGAACGCCGTCGCGCGCGTGATGTACTGGTCGTAGCGGTCGCGGCTCCATCCGTAGGTTGCGCGCACGCGCCATTCGTCGGAAAAGCGGTGTTCGATTTTCGCGCGCAGCGTTTCCTGCTCGCCTGAGTTTTGTGCCCACGCTTCTTCATAGCGCGTGTAGCGCAGCGCATCGTCGGGATGACCGTTGACGAGGACGGTGCCGCGGTCGAACGGCGTCGTGTAGTCGACGTACTGGTAGCTCACGTCGATCGACGTATTCGCGTCGTGCCACGACAGCGACGGCGCGATCAGCGCGTCGCGCTGGCGTCCGAAGCTGCGCCAGTAGCGCGCGGTGTTGTACTCGCCGGTCAGGCGAAACGCGAGCGTGCCGCCCGCGACCTGGCCCGCTTCGCCGATCGGTCCGGTGAGGTCGAAGCTCGTGCCGCTGCCGCGATGGCTCGTGTAGTTCGCAGAGACCGAGCCGTGAAAAGTGTCTTCCGGTTTGCGCGTGATCAGGTTGATCACGCCGCCTGGCTCCTGAATGCCGTAAAGCAGCGAAGCCGGGCCCTTGAGCACTTCGACGCGGTCGATCGTCGCGAGATAGTTGTGAAGCGTCGGCGAGCGCATGCCGTCGACGAGAATCGAGCCGTCGTCGTTCGAGCCGAAGCCGCGCTTGATGAACGCATCGCGCGTTCCGCCGAGCGTGTTCGTTTGCGTGATGCCGCTCACGTTGCCGAGCACGTCGTCGAGCGTGCGCGCCTGCTGGTCCTGCATCACGCTCGAGCTGACCACCGCGACGGACTGCGGAATGTCGCTGATTTTCGTCGCGATGCCGCTCGCGGTTTCACTCGTGCGCGGACGATAACCGGCGGTCGGGTCGGCGAGCGCGGCGGCCTGCACGGCGACCGCCGGCAGTTCGGTGGGGGCGGCGGTCGAGGCGGCGGGCGGGGCGCTCGCGACATCCGGCGAAGCGGCAGCGGCCATCGCGGCGGGCGCGGTCGCCATGTACATCAACATCGAAAGGGGAATGCGGAGGCCGCGGCGGCGAAAGCGGCCTGGCGGCACGGAGGTTTTGACGAAGCGCATGGATGGTTTGAACGACAGATTCCTGGACGACGCGTATCCCGCACCAGAGCGGCCGGGCAGCTCAGCGGCGTCGGTTGTTATTAAGGATGCGAGAGGATAATGTAAATGAGAATGATTATCAAATCAAAACATAATGACGCGGACTCGCGGATGCCCACCGCGCCAGCAAGACCGGCTGCGTTGCTCTAAACTAGCCGCCGCTCACGCCAGCCACGCCAGTCACGTCAGCCACGCCAACACTCACGACCTCGATGCCTCCCGTTCCAACCGACTCCAGCGACACCGCCGATTCCTCCACCGTCAGCCTGCCGAAGCAACCGGCGTTTCAACGCTTCTGGTGCACGCGCATTCTCTCGTCGCTGTCGTTTCAGATGCTCGCGGTCGCGATGGGATGGCACATCTACGCGCTCACGCACAGCGCGTTCGCGCTCGGCCTCGTCGGACTCGCGCAGTTCCTGCCGATGTTCCTGCTGACGCTCGTCGTCGGCCATTTCGCGGACCGCTACGATCGCCGGCGCATCGCGGCCATCTGTCAAAGCCTCGAAAGCGTCGCGGCATTGCTGTTCGCGTGGGGCACCTTCGGCGGATGGATCAGCGCACCCGTGATCTACGTGCTCGCTGCCTGCGTGGGCGCGGCGCGCGCCTTCGAATCGCCGGCGGTCGCGTCGTTGCTGCCCGGCGTCGTGCCGCGCGGGCAATTGCCGAAGGCGACGGCGTGGGCGACCTCGGCGAACCAGACCGCGCAGATCGCCGGTCCCGCGCTCGGCGGTCTGCTTTACGGCATCGGTCCGGGCGCCGCTTATCTCGCGTGCACGCTGTCGTTCACCGCCGCGGCCACAGCCGTGTGGGGCATTCCGCTGCGCGCGAAGCCGGCGAGCCGCGCGCCCGTCACGCTCGAATCGGTGTTCTCCGGCATCGCGTTCATTCGCAAGCAACCGGTGATACTCGGCGCGTTGTCGCTCGATCTGTTCGCGGTGCTGTTCGGCGGCGCGACCGCGCTGTTGCCGGTGTTCGCACGCGATGTGCTGCATGCCGGGCCGCTCGGGCTCGGCCTGTTGCGCTCGGGCACCGCGATCGGCGCGCTCGCGGGCACCATCTGGCTCGCGCATTTTCCGCTGCGCAACCGGCCGGGCGCGGCGATGTTCGGCGGCGTGATCGCGTTCGGCGTGGCGACGCTCGTGTTCGGCATGTCGCATCAGTTCATCGTGTCGCTGCTCGCGCTGATGGCGCTCGGCGCGTCGGACACCATCAGCGTCGTCGTGCGTCTGTCGCTCGTGCAGCTTCGCACGCCGGATGAAATGCTCGGACGCGTGAGTGCGGTCAATTCGCTTTTCATTGGCACATCGAATCAATTGGGTGAATTCGAATCGGGTATCACCGCCGGCTGGTGGGGCGCGAGAACGGCGGTGCTGGTCGGCGGCATCGCGACGATCACGGTCGCCTTGCTGTGGATGAAGCTCTTCCCCGAACTGAGGAACACGCGTTCGCTCGAACGCGAAGAGGAACTGGCGCCGAGCGCCTGAGCGGCACGCGGCTTTGCACGGCGCGCGGCCTGGCACGGCACGCGGCCTGGCACGGCACGCGGCTTTGCACGGCACGCGGCCTGGCACGACGCGCTATTCTCGTTCGATGAGAACCGGCTTCTCGTTCAGGCCGGCTACCGCGCCACGGCTCATGCGCGTAAGGTTGAGCGCGTCACTTGCGGGAATGCCCGCCAAGGAGCCGCTTCATGACACACCCTGACTCGCACCAGCACGCTTATCCGAGCGACATCGCGTTCACGCCCACGGTCAAGGCATTGCAAAGCCGCAACGGTTCGCGCGACGCGTACGCGCGCATGGAAGAAGAACACGGCTGGCAGACGCGTCTCACGCCCGACGTCGCGGGTTTCATCGAGCAGCAGACGAGCGTGTTTCTTGCGACCGTCAGCTCGGAAGGGCAGCCGTATATCCAGCATCGCGGCGGTCCCGCCGGTTTTCTGCGCGTGCTCGACGATCACACCATTGCGTTCGCGGATTTCGCCGGCAACCGGCAGTACATCACGGCCGGCAATCTCGCGGAAAATCCGAAGGCGCATCTGTTTCTGATGGACTATGCGCATCGCCGGCGCATCAAGATCTGGGGCGAGGCGCGCGTGGTCGACGACGATCCCGCGTTGCTCGCGAAGCTCATGCCCGAGGGTTACAAGGCGCGCGGCGAACGCGTGATCGTGATGACGGTGCGCGCGTGGGACGTCAATTGTCCGAAGCATATTCCGCAGCGTTTCGAAGCGGCGGATGTAGCCGCCGCGCTGCAGGAACGCGACGAGCGCATCCAGCAACTCGAGGCGCAAGTGGCCGAGCTTAAACGCGAGGCAGCGGTTCGCGGCGATTGATGCGCGCGCACTCGTTCCGTAGAATCGTGGCGCTTAGCGCGTGACATATGACGCTTGCTTGCAAGCGCAACGATTCGCGCGATCACGAGGAGAATGCGCATGAGTCTGCACACCACGGAGCCGATCGCGGCGACCGTTTATCGCGGCAATTCTGTTGAAAACACGCACCGCGCGCATGTCGCGGTTGTCGATGCCGCCGGCCGCCTGCTGTATTCGTTCGGCGATCCGTCGCGCGTGACCTTGGCGCGTTCCGCGGCCAAGCCGGCGCAAGCGCTCGCGGTGCTGGAAACCGGCGCGCTGGAGCGCTTCGGTTTCGACGATGCGGACCTCGCGCTGATGTGCGCGTCGCACAGCAGCGAGCCGCGTCACATCGAACGTGCGCGCGGCATGCTCGCCAAGGCGCAGGCAAGCGAAGCGGATCTTCGCTGCGGCGGTCATCCGCCGCTCTCCGATGCCGTGTACGCGGACTGGATCAAACGCGATTTCAAGCCGGGCGCGGTGTGCAGCAACTGTTCGGGCAAGCACGCGGGCATGCTCGCCGGCGCGCGTTCGATCGGCGCCGCGCTGAGCGGTTACGAAGAGCCGGATCACCCGTTGCAAGTGCGCGTGAAGCACACGGTCGCCAACGTCTGCGATCTGCCGGACGAGGGCGTGCAATGGGCGATCGACGGATGCAATCTGCCCACGCCGGCCTTCGCGCTGGACCGTCTTGCGCGACTCTTCGTCAAGCTGGCCGCTGCCGAGGATGAAGTGTCCTCCGGCGCGTCCATCGCTGAGCCTACTTCGCGCACAGCGGCGCTCGCGCGCATCTATCGTGCGATGACGGCTTATCCGGAACTGGTGGCAGGAGAGGGCCGCTTTTGCACGCTGCTGATGAACGCGTTCGAAGGCGCGCTGGTCGGCAAGCTCGGTGCAGACGGCAGTTATGCGATCGGCGTGCGCGCGTCGAAGCAGACGGCGGCGCACACAGGCAAGGAGGGCGCGCAAGGCGCGCTCGGCATCGCGGTGAAAGTCGAGGATGGCAACGTCAGCGTGCTATACGCGGTGGTCGCCGAAGTGCTCGCGCTGCTCGATATCGGCACGGCCGGACAGCGCGCGAAGCTCGACGCTTTTCATGCGCCCAGAACGCTCAACACGATGGGCGTCGCGACGAGCCGCGTCGTGTTTTCGGTTGCGCTCGCAGCGGCTCGATAAGGCGGGTGCGCGTCGTTAGTGCTGGCTCGGCGCGGCGCGGCCGCGCGGCCGCCTCACATCGTCACGCAGCAGCCTCAGCCGCGGACATCAGCGCAGTACGTATCGCATGCGCGAGCTCGCCCGCCTGGAACTTGGCGACATAGCCGTTCGCGCCGGCGTTCTTCACATGCGCCTCGTTCGCCGCGCCCGTCAGCGATGAATGGATGATCACCGGAACGTCGCGCATCCGCTCATCCGCCTTGATCTGGCGCGTCAGCATGAAGCCGTCCATCTCGGGCATCTCGAGGTCGGTCAGCACCAGCGCGATGCTGTCCTTCACGCGCACGCCGTTGGCCTCGGCTTCTTCCGCGACCTGCTGCAAGGTCTGCCACGCCTCTTCGCCGGTCTTGGTCATCACGAACTCGGCGCCGATCGCGGTCAACGCCTGCTCGATCAGCTTGCGGGCGAAGCCGGAGTCGTCGGCGGCAAGAATCTTCGCGCCCGGGCGAATGCCCAGCGCATCGCCCACCGACGTCGGGTCCACGCTCGGATGCTGCGACGGGAACACGTCGCGCAGCACCTGCTCGACGTCGATCACCTGCGCGAGCCGCGAGTCGCCCGTATTGCCGTCGATCCGCGCAATGCTCGTGACGAGATTGCCGCCGGCCGCGCCTTCCGCGGACAGCACCTGATTCCATTCGAGGCGCACGATGTCGTCGACTTCCTCGACCGCGAACGCCTGCGTCGAGCGCGCGAATTCGGTGACGAGCAGGATGTTCAGGCCGCGCGTGGGCTCGCAGCCCATCAGCCGCGGCAGGTCGATCACGGGAATGATCTGCCCGCGAATATCGACGGCGCCCATCACGAACGGCGACGAACCGGCGATCGGCGTGACCGGCGGCATCGTCGAAATTTCGCGCACCTTGAACACGTTGATGCCGTAAAGCTCGTGCGCGTCGCTGCCGGGCACCGAGCCGAGACGGTACAGCAGCAACTCGAATTTGTTGGAACTGGTCAGGTTGGTGCGTTCGTCGTGCGCGCGGTTATCTACTGCCATCGAATCTCTCCGGGATTGCGGTGCGTGGGCGCGCGCTTGCGTTGGTTGATGCCGACGCGCTTCTTACTTTCTGTTATCGGCGCGGCTGCCGAAAAATTCAGCGGCTCGCCGGCTTTTGCTGGCAATCCCTGGGTGCACGCGGTTTTCGCTCACAAGCGGACGGCATTCGTGTGAAGGTTACCTAACGTTACACAAGCGACAGCGTCGTATCACATGGCATCGGGCGCGGCTTCTAGAATTTTTTCCGACGATCGAATGCGGCGCTTTGCGGCGCTTCACGGCAGCAGACGAGCCGGCCGCGGCATCTCGCGCTCACATGTCCTCGCGCGCCGCATCGTTGCCGTTTCGCTTCCAATCCAAGGAGAACGTATGACCCGCTTGCCTCTCGCCACCATCACGAGCGCCTGCATGGCCAGTCTGCTGATGCTCGCCGCTTCCGCCACGACGGCCAGCGCCCAGACGGCGCCCGCCGCCGCGCCGGACGCGGGCCGTCTGCACGCCGCCGACCAGACGTTCATCGCCGAGGGCACGCAGGCCGTCGCCACGCAACGCGATGCCGCGCGCATCGCGACGTCGCGCTCGACCGACCGCGACGTGAAGGCGTTCGCCGAGCGCGTCTCGGCCGACAACGCCAAAATCACCGACGCACTGCGCGCGGCCAGCCCGCGCGGCGTCGACGTGCCGAAGAACGACCCGGACACGGCAGTGCTGGCGAGCATCAACAACCTGCGCGGCGCCGAGTTCGACAAGACCTATATCGAGCAGGTCGCGCTGGCCGGCGAGCAGAAGGCGCTGTCGGCGTTCCAGGCGGAAATCGCCTCGGGCCGCGATCCGCAGTTGAAGGATGCGGCGAAGAAGGCGTTGCCTGTTCTGCAGGAGCATTACGCGATGGCGCAGGAACTGGCGCAACGCAAGCATCTGCCGGCAGCAGCGCACTGAGTTTGCGGAGGCGGGCGACGCCGGCGACGCGTCCGCGCCGACCGGCGTAAACTGAACCTCCGTTCAAACGACGGCTATGCCACGGAGATTCATCAATGGAATACAGACATCTGGGTGCTTCCGGTTTCAAGGTGCCGGTGCTGAGTTTCGGCACGGGGACGTTCGGCGGCAAGGGCGAATTTTTTGAGGCGTGGGGCGCGACCGACGTCGCCGAAGCCCGCCGTCTGATCGACATCTGTTTCGATGCGGGCGTGACGATGTTCGACACCGCGGACATCTATTCGCGCGGCGCATCCGAGTCGGTGCTCGGCGAAGCGCTCAAGGGCAAGCGCGACAAGGCGATCCTCTCGACCAAGGCGACCTTTCGTTTCGACGACGGCCCGAACAACGTGGGCTCGTCGCGCTTTCATCTGATTCAGGCGGTCGACGCGGCGCTCAAGCGCCTGCAAACCGACTACATCGACCTCTTTCAGCTGCACGGTTTCGACGCCCGTACGCCGGTCGCCGAAGTGCTGTCCACGCTCGACGACCTCGTGCGCGCGGGCAAGATCCGCTACACGGGCGTGTCGAACTTTTCCGGCTGGCATCTGATGAAGTCGCTCGATACCGCCGACCGCTACGGCTATCCGCGCTACGTCGCGAACCAGACGTATTACTCGCTCGTCGGCCGCGATTACGAGTGGGAGCTGATGCCGCTCGGCATCGATCAGGGCGTGGGCGCGGTGGTGTGGAGCCCGCTCGGCTGGGGACGTCTGACGGGCAAGATCAAGCGCGGCCAGCCGCTGCCGCAGCAGAGCCGCTTACACAAGACCGCCGACATGGGCCCGCCGGTGCCGGAGGACTACCTGTTCCGGGTGCTCGACGCAATCGACGAGATCGCCGTCGAAACCGGCAAGACCGTCCCGCAGATTGCGTTGAACTGGCTGTTGCAGCGCCCGACCGTGTCGACGGTGTTGATCGGCGCTCGCAATGAAGAGCAGTTGCGGCAGAACCTGGGCGCGGTCGGCTGGAATCTGACGCCCGAGCAGGTCGCGCGGCTCGATGCGGCGAGCGCGGTGCGGCCCGCTTATCCGTACTGGCATCAGGAAGGATTCGCCGAGCGCAATCCGAAAGCGGTTTAAGCGGGCGAGTCGGGGCGCTTTTTAGGTGCGTTGGTTGCCGGCGCCGCTTCCGCAGCGCCCGAAACCAACGCGCGCCTCAACCCTCAATGCTCAACCCTCAATGCCCAATCCTCAAGCCAGCCCGCCGTTCGCGCGCAATACCTGGCCGTTGACCCAGCCGGCCTGCGAACTCGCGAGGAACGCCACCACCGAAGCAATATCCTCCGGTTGCCCGAGGCGCTCGAGCGGCGGCATCTTCGCGAAGTGCTGGATCTGCTCCTGGGTCTTGCCGTCGAAAAAGAGCGACGTCGCGACCGGCCCCGGCGCGACCGCGTTCACGGTGATGTTGCGCCCGCGCAGTTCCTTCGCGAAAACGTGCGTGAACGTTTCGACCGCCGCCTTCGTCGCGCTGTAAATCGCGTAACCCGGCATGTTCAGCGCGACGGTCGTGCTCGAAAAGTTGACGATGCGCCCGCCGCCGTTCATGCGGCCCGCCGCTTCGCGCAGCGTGTTGAAAGTGCCGCGCACGTTGATGTCGAACGTGCGGTCGTACAGCTCGTCACTGGTGTCGGCAAGCGGCGTCGGCTGGATCACGCCCGCGTTGTTGACCAGCACGTCGACCTTTCCCAGTTGCTGCTCGGCTGTCTCGAACATGCGGCGCACGTCGCCGGCTTTCGACACGTCCGCCTTGACCGCGATCGCCCGGCCGCCCGCCGCCTTCAGTTCGGCGACGAGCGCTTCGGCTTCGTTCGAGCTTGCCGCGTAATTGACGACGACGGCGAAACCGTCGTTCGACAGACGGCGTGCGATGGCCGCGCCGATGCCGCGCGAGGCGCCGGTCACGATGGCGATCTGGGCGTTTGTTGTCGTGTTCATGATGCGTTTCCTTGTCGGTAGTGGATCGGTGAGTGAATGATGAACGCTTTCTGTTCTGAGATAATCGGGCCGGCCTCACCATCATCATTCCACTTGCTTTAACAAAACGAATCAAAGGGCACGCCAAACATGGACCGTTTCGAGGAAATGCGCGTTTTCGTGCGGGTGGCCGAGCGGCAGAGCTTCACGCGGGCGTCCGACGACCTGCAGATACCGCGTGCCACCGTCACCAATCTCGTCAAGCGGATGGAGGAGCGGCTCGGCGCGCGGCTGCTCGAGCGCACCACGCGCACGGTTCGTCTGACGCCGGACGGCCAGGCGTACTACGGCCGCTGCGTGCGGCTGATCGCCGATCTGGAGGACGCCGAAGGCTCGTTCTCGAACCTCGCGCCGAAGGGCCTGCTGCGCGTGAACCTGCAAGGCACGCTCGCGCGCCACTTCGTCGTGCCGTCCTTGCCGGCGTTTCTGACGCGCTACCCGGACATCGAACTGACGATCGGCGAAGACGACCGGCTGGTCGATCTGGTGCGCGAGGGCGTCGACTGCGTGCTGCGCGCGGGCAACCTGCAGGATTCGTCGATGGTCGGACGGCGCGTCGCGCAACTGCCGCAAGTCACGGTAGCGAGCCCGGCCTATCTGGAAAAATATGGCGAGCCCGCGGACCCGTCGGCGCTCGCGGCGCACCGCGCCGTCAACTATGTGTCGAGCGCGACCGGCAAGCCGGTGCCGCTGGAATTCAGCATCGAAGGACGCAATACGCCGATGCTGCTGCCGGGCGCGGTGTCGGTGACGGGCGTCGAACTCTACACGGGCTCGGCGCTCGCCGGGCTCGGCATCGTGCAGGTGCCGCGCTACCGCGTGCGCGACGAACTCGCGGCGGGGCGCCTGAAGATCATCCTCGCCGGCTTCCCGCCGCCGTCGCTGCCGGTGTCGGTGCTGTATCCGCAGAACCGGCAACTGTCGTCGCGGGTGCGCGTGTTCGCGCAGTGGCTGCGCGACATCTTCGAGACGGCGGCCACCGCGTAAGCGGCGTAGTTCGCGGCCCGTGCGCCTACGCAAACGCGCATGCGCGGCTCGTGGAAAACTGTATAGATATACAGTATAGTGTCCAACTGCACGCGAGCCGCGGCGCGAACGCCGCCGCTCCGTTTGCACCGAACTTGCGCGGTCGCGAGGCGTCCGTGAGAGGTGGTCCACTCATTCAGACGGTCGAAAAATTGTCATCCAACGGCATTATCAAGATTCGCGGCGCGCGCCAGCACAACCTGAAGAACGTCGATCTCGACGTCAAAACCGGCGAAATGACGGTCGTCACCGGGCCGTCCGGTTCCGGCAAGTCGAGCCTCGTGTTCGACACGCTTTACGCGGAAGGGCAGCGGCGCTACGTCGAAACGTTTAGCGCCTATGCGCGGCAGTTCCTCGACCGCATGGACCGGCCGCAGGTCGACCGGGTGGACGGCGTGCCGCCCGCCATCGCGATCGACCAGACCAATCCGGTGCGCAGTTCGCGCTCCACCGTCGGCACCATGACGGAGCTGAACGACCACCTGAAGCTGTTGTACGCGCGCGCGGCCGAGCTGTTCGACCGCAAGACGGCGCGCCAGGTGCGTCACGACACGCCGGAGACCATTTACGCGGAATTGCTCGAACGCACGGCCGGCAGCGATCCGCGGCTCGTCGTCACGTTTCCGGTCGAGTTGCCGGAGTCGGCTTCCGAGCAGGAAGTCGAGCAATGGCTGTCGGCAAGCGGCTATACGCGCGTGCAGGCACAGCGCGAGGTCGATTCGCTCACCGGCAAGCGCAAGCTGCTCGACGTGGTCGCCGACCGCTTCCGCGTGGCGCAGGCCGACAAGCAACGGGTGGTCGAGGCGATCGAGGCGTCGCTCAAGCGCGGCGGCGGGCGCGTCAATATCTACGTGTTGCCGCCGGCTTCAGACGCGCCGCTCGCGCCAAAGGCGCAGCCGGCCGAGCCGGAAATCTGGCGCTTCTCAACCGGGCTGCATAGCCCGGAAAGCGACCTGCGTTATGCCGATCCGCAGCCGGCGCTGTTCTCGTTCAACTCGGCGTACGGCGCGTGCGACGTCTGCCGCGGCTTTGGCCGCGTGATCGGCGTCGACCTCGGCCTCGTGATCCCGGACGCGCGCAAGACGCTGCGCGACGGCGCGATCAAGCCGATGCAAACGCCCGCGTGGAAGGAGTGTCAGGACGATCTGATGCGCTACGCGGCGAAGGCCGACATCCGCCGCGGCACGCCGTGGGGCGAACTGACGGACGCGGAGCGCGACTGGGTCATCAACGGTTCGCCGGACTGGAACGGCAAGTGGCAAAGCCAGTGGTACGGCGTCAAACGCTTCTTCGAATATCTCGAATCGAAAGCGTACAAGATGCACATTCGCGTGCTGCTGTCGAAGTACCGCAGCTACACGCCGTGCGAAACCTGCGGCGGCGCGCGTCTGAAAACGGAGTCGCTGCTGTGGCGTCTCGGCAGCAAGGCTAATGCGGACCAGGTGCTGGCGCCCGCGCAGCGCTTCATGCCGCGCGGCGTCGAATGGAATCGCGCGCAGCTCGAGGCGCTGCCGGGCCTCACCGTGCACGACCTGATGCTGATGCCGATCGAGCGCATCCGCCGCTTCTTCGACGAAATCAGTTTGCCGAGCGCGCTGCTCGACGACGCGCTCAAGCTGCTGCTCGCCGAAGTGCGCACGCGCCTGAAATATCTGTGCGACGTCGGGCTCGGTTATCTGACGCTTGACCGGCAAAGCCGCACGTTGTCGGGCGGCGAAGTGCAGCGGATCAATCTGACCACGGCGCTCGGCACATCGCTCACGAAAACGCTGTTCGTGCTGGACGAACCGAGCATCGGCCTGCATCCGCGCGATCTGAACCGGATCGTGGAGGCCATGCATCGTCTGCGGGACGCGGGCAATACGCTCGTGGTGGTGGAACACGACCCGTCGGTGATGCTCGCGGCGGATCGGCTGATCGACATGGGGCCGGGACCGGGCGAGCGTGGCGGCTCGATCATTTTCGACGGCGCGCCCGAGTTGATCCGTTCGTCGGGCACGCTGACCGGCGAGTATCTCGGCGGGCGCCGCCACGTCGCGGACGCGGCGCATTGGTCGCAGCGTCCTGTGGACGCGAGCACGCCGCGCATCGTGCTGGAAGGCGCGACCGAACACAATCTGCGCGACGTCACGGTGGAAATTCCGTTGCAGCGGCTCGTCTGCGTGACGGGCGTGTCGGGCTCGGGCAAGTCGACGCTGTTGCAAGACGTGCTGTACCCGGCCATGGCGCGGCACTTCGGCCTCGCCACCGAATCGCCGGGCGCATTCCGCAACCTGACCGGCGCGGATCAGGTTACCGACGTGGTGTTCGTCGACCAGTCGCCGATCGGCAAGACCGCGCGCTCGAATCCGGCCAGCTACGTCGGCGCGTTCGACGAAATCCGCAAGCTGTTTGCGAAGGCGCCGCTCGCGCAACAACGCGCCTACGGGCCGGGCATGTTCAGCTTCAATTCCGGCGACGGACGTTGCCCGACTTGCGGCGGTTCGGGTTTCGAGCACATCGAAATGCAGTTTTTGAGCGACGTGTACCTGCGCTGTCCGGACTGTGACGGGCGCCGTTACCGCGCGGAGCTGCTCGAGGTGAAGATCGAGCGCGGCGAACCGGCGCGCGCATTGAGCATTGCCGACGTGCTGGAGTTGACCGTCAGCGAAGCCGCCGCGTACTTCGCGAACGACGCCGAAGTGTTGCGCGTGCTGCAGCCCATTGTCGACGTCGGCCTCGAATATGTGAAGCTCGGTCAGCCGGTGCCCACGTTGTCGGGCGGCGAAGCGCAGCGGCTCAAGCTCGCCGGCTTTCTCGCCGAATCGGCCCAGGCGCGCAGTGCGCGCAGCGCGAAGCAGGCCGTCGCCAAACGGCTTTTCATGTTCGACGAACCGACCACGGGCCTGCATTTCGACGACATCGCCAAGCTGATGCAGGCGTTCGGCAAACTGCTCGCAAGCGGCCATTCGCTGATCGTGATCGAGCATAACCTCGACGTGATCCGCGCGGCCGACTGGATCATCGACCTCGGTCCCGAAGGCGGCGACGGCGGCGGCCGCGTGCTGTGCGCGGGCACGCCCGAGGACGTCAAGCACTGTGCCGAATCGCATACCGGTGTGGCGCTGCTGCAGTACGACCGCGCAATGAACGCGGCGGCAGAACCTGCAGACGCGGCCTCGCAGGGCATCCCGTTGCAGAAGGCGCTGAGCGCGGCGCGCGCGCGGCGTGCGATCGAAGGCGAGGACGTGGTGCGCATCGTCAACGCACGCGAGCACAACCTGAAGGCGCTGGACGTCGACATTCCGCACGGCAAGTTCAATGTGATCACCGGCGTGTCCGGTTCGGGCAAGTCGACGCTCGCGTTCGACATTCTTTTCCACGAAGGCCAGCGCCGTTATCTCGAATCGCTGAATGCGTATGCACGCTCCATTGTGCAGCCGGCGGGGCGGCCCGAGGTCGATGCCGTGTACGGCATTCCGCCGACCGTCGCGATCGAGCAGCGCCTGTCGCGCGGCGGTCGCAAGAGTACCGTCGCGACCACGTCCGAAGTTTGGCACTTCCTGCGTCTGCTCTATGTGAAGCTCGGCTTGCAGCATTGCATTCACGACGGCACACCGGTTACGTCGCAGAGCGTCGAGTCGATCGCGGCGCAGTTGCTGCGCGACCATAAGGGGCAACACGTCGGCTTCCTCGCGCCGCTGGTGGTGAACCGCAAGGGCGTGTACACCGATCTGGCGAAGTGGGCCAAGGCGCGCGGCAATACGCATCTGCGGGTGGACGGCGAATTCGTGCCGGTCGACCCGTGGCCGAAGCTCGACCGCTTCCGCGAACACACCATTGAGTTGCCGGTCGCCGACCTGGTGGTATCGGCGGACGACGAAGCGCAATTGCGTCATGCGCTCGACCAGACGCTCGAAATCGGCAAGGGCGTGATGCATCTGCTTGCGCCGCTCGACGGCTTGGACCACGCGATGAACGGCGGGCTGCCCACCGCGAAACTCGGCGCCGTGAAAGTGCTGTCCACCAAGCGCGCGTGTCCGGTGTGCGGCACGAGCTATCCGGAGCTCGACCCGCGCATGTTCTCGTATAACAGCAAGCACGGCTGGTGCACGACCTGCGTCGGCACGGGCCTCGCGCTCACGCGCGAGCAACGCGCCGCGTATGACGACACGATCGTCGTCGACGACAATCGCGGCCGTGAACAGAGCTTGCCGTCGGAAGAGCAGGAACCGGAGGGTCTCGTCGACGAACCGTGTCCGGATTGCGCGGGCACGCGGCTTAATCTCACCGCGCGCGCGGTCACGTTCGACGCGCATGCGATCACCGACGTCGCGCAGTGGACGGTGTCGGACACGCGTGCGTGGATCGACGGTCTGCGCATGACCGGGCGCGATGCGGAGATTGCGCGCGACGTGGTCAGCGAAATCGGCAGCCGCTTGCAGTTTCTCGAAGAAGTCGGGCTCGGTTATCTGAGCCTCGACCGCGCGGCGCCGAGCCTGTCGGGCGGCGAGGCGCAGCGCATCCGGCTTGCCGCGCAGTTGGGCAGCAATCTGCAAGGCGTCTGCTATGTGCTGGACGAACCGACCATCGGCCTGCATCCGCGCGACAACCAGATTCTGCTGAACGCGCTGCGCAAGCTCGGCGACAAGGGCAATACGCTCGTGGTCGTCGAGCACGACGAAGATACGATCCGGCGGGCCGATCACATCATCGATATTGGTCCCGGCGCGGGCAAGCGCGGCGGCACGCTGATCGCCCAGGGCAGTGTGGCCGACCTGTCGGCGCAGCCCGAATCGCTGACCGGGCAGTTCCTGGCCTCGCCCATCGTGCATCCGTTGCAGCCGCGCCGGAAGGTCGTCGCGCCGGGCAAGCGCGCGGCGGCGGTGCCGGAGAACTGGCTGACCGTGCATGGCGGCAAGCTGCACAATCTGCGCAACGTGACGGTGCATATCCCGCTGTCGCGGCTCGTCGCGGTGACGGGCGTCAGCGGTTCGGGCAAGTCCACGCTCGCGCGCGACGTGCTGATGGCCAACCTGCTCGACGCGGTCGGGCGTTCGGTGTTGTCGTCGCCGGCTACGCGGCGGGCGCGCGCCGCGGCGCAGGACAAGCAGGCCGCGAATCAGCAGGCCGCGCGCCGGTCGAGCGTGCTCGCGCGCAGCGCGCCGCGTGCGCCGCTGAACGTCACGCATGCTTGGCAGGGCTGCGATTCGATCACGGGTTGGGAAAGCATCGACCGTGTGCTGGAGGTCGATCAGACGCCGATCGGCAAGACGCCGCGCTCGTGTCCCGCCACGTATATCGGCGTGTGGGACGCAATCCGCAAGCTGTTCGCCGGCACGCTCGAAGCGCGGGCGCGCGGCTACACCGCGTCGCGCTTCTCGTTCAATACGGGCGAAGGCCGTTGCCCCGCTTGCGAAGGGCAGGGCGTGCGCACCATCGGCATGAGTTTCCTGCCGGACGTCAAGGTGCCGTGCGACGTGTGCCACGGGCAGCGCTTCAATCCGGAAACGCTGGCGGTGACGTGGCGCGGCAAGAATATCGGCGACGTCCTGACCATGGAAATCGACGAGGCAGTCGAGTTCTTCGCGCCGATCTCGAACATCGCGCACCCGTTGCAGTTGATGAAGGACGTGGGGCTCGGGTATCTCACGCTCGGTCAGCCGTCGCCGACGTTATCGGGCGGCGAGGCGCAGCGGATCAAGCTCGTCACCGAGTTGAGCAAGGTGCGCGACGACGTGACGCGGCGCGGTCAGAAGCCGCCGCATACGTTGTACGTGCTGGACGAGCCGACTGTCGGCCTGCATATGGCCGACGTCGCCAAGCTGATTCGCGTGCTGCATCGTCTCGCGGACGGCGGGCATAGCGTCGTCGTCATCGAACACGATCTGGATGTGATCGCCGAGGCGGACTGGATCATCGACCTGGGTCCGGAAGGCGGCGTGGGCGGCGGTGCGATCGTCGCGGCCACCGACCCCGAGGGCATCGTGCAGGTCCGCGAAAGTCACACCGGAGCCGCGCTGAGGCCGGTGCTCGAGCGCGTGGCCAACGCAGGCGCCGGCAGCGGCGCAGGCGTCGGCGCTGTGCGCGAACCGGGCGAAGGTACGAACGGCTAGCGCGCCGTTTCCTGCTGCACAACGGTCTCGCGTCTCGATGGAGAGACGCGGGACTGTTGCCGCCTGTCTGTGTCCCTAATTGCGTCCCGAACCGCTCCGCCGACCGGGCATTAACTCCGACGAATCCCGAAAGCGAAATGAAGGACTTTGCGCGTTATTAATCCGACGAATCAAAATTGATGTTTCAAAAGTGAAACATTTTTTGATGCGTCGAAGCGCCGCATATTAACGCGTTAATTCCACGAGTGGAATGCCGCGCGCCTAATTGCCAATAGAAATGGCGCTGATTCGAGACTCGCGAATTACCGATGCAATTAAAAGGGCCAACGTCGGCGGCCCGTGTGTTCAGCTTTGAAACATTTTTCGTCATCGCCCGAATGCGGCCTGAAGCGGCTGATGCGCGGTGAATCGACACGTTACCACAGCGCGGCGCGGAGACGCACGGCGTGTGCGGCTGCGCGGGCCCGCCGCCGGCGCGGACGGTATGTTTTTCCGCTGCATGTGAATGCATTGTCACTTATTACTTGCATCAAATGAGAATATTTTTCGTCGTACTTTTATTCGATGATCATTTCGATAGTTTTCAAATTTACTAATGCGGTTCATTCGGCTAACATCGCTGATAATCTCTGAAGCGGCGTTTGCCGATGTCGAATTGCGATTATCAATTCACTGATATCGTCGGAGCAACGCGCGTCTCGTCCAACCATGTAGACATTTTGAGGAAGACCATGTCCCACATTCACGTCGATTCCGCGAGGGTTACCTGGTTACACACGCCGACCGTCAACGTTCGCACTGCCGCGCGCCGCATCGGCGTGCTGCTGTTCGACGGGTTCTGGCTGCTGGGCCCCGGCACGGTCGTCGAAATGTTCCAGACCGCCAACGAACTGGCCGGCACGCGGCCCGGCGAAGAGCCGCCGTATGAAGTGCAGTTCCTGTCGCTCGACGGCGGCAGCGTGCCGAGTTCGTCGGCGGCGCGCATCTGGACCGACCGTATCGACACGCGTTTTGGAACCGGCTTCGACGTTCTCTTCATCGCCGGCGGACACGGCGCGCATCAGGCGGCCCGCGACCAGCGGCTGCTTGGCTGGCTGCGCACGGTGCAGGCGCGCACGCGGGCGATCGAAACCATCGGGGAAGGGCGGCTCGTGCTCGAGGCGGCGAACCCCGGCGACCCGGAAGCGCTGCAGATCAATCGCTATGGCCACGGCGCTGCGGACGCCATCCTCAGCGCGGCGAACGATCGCAACGACTGCGCCCGCAGCGCGCTGATGTTCATCAAGCGCGATCTGGGCGCCGAACTCGCGCGCAGCGTCGCCGAGCGCGTGATGCCCGGCATGGCCGCGACGTGGGTGCCGCTGCCGTCCGAGGGCGGAACGCTGAGCGTCGCCGAGAAGATTCGCGCGGCGGCGCGCTGGATGGAAGCGAACTGCGACCGCCCGGTCTCGGTCGCGGACGCCGCGCAGGTCGCCGCCATGAGCGAGCGCAATTTCCTGCGCCGCTTCAAGCATGAAATGCACGTCACGCCGTCCGACTATCTGCTGCAGGTGCGGCTGCGCATTGCATGCAACTTCCTGACCGAAACCGAACTGCCGGTCGACAAGATCGCGCGTCGCAGCGGCACCGGCAACGGCGACCGTCTCGCCAAGATCTTCCGCAAGCGCATGGCGTTGTCGCCCACCGAATATCGCGCCCGCAGCCGGCTCGCCGCGTCCGAGCTCTGACAATCAATCAGCGCGCCTTTGAGGCACGCGCGTTTTACAACCGCCACGCGCGAGCGCGGCGGCATCCGGGTGTTTGTCGAGCAGCTTCTTACGGGCACAGTGGCAATGGGCAACCAGGTGTTGGCAACGGCACTACCGGAAGTGAAACTTATCGAACCCGAGGTGTTTGGCGACGAATCCGGTTTCTGTTACGAGAGCTTCAGCGCGGACGAGTTCATGGACGACGTCGCGCGCGGCTTCGAGTTCGTGCAGGACCGGCATCTGCGTGCGGTGCACGGCGTGCTGCGCGGATTGCACTATCAGGTGCAGCGTCCGCAAGGCCGGCTGATGCAGGTTGTGGTCGGCGAGATCTTCGACGTGGTCGTCGACGTGCGGCTCAAGTCGCCCAACTTCGGCAAATGGTGCGGCGCTTATCTGAGCGCGGAAAATCATCGGCAGGTGTGGGTGCCGCCTGGTTTTGCGCACGGCTTCGTCGTGCTTTCCGAGGTCGCCGAATGTCTGTGGAAGGCGACCGAATACTGGTTCCCGGAACTCGAGCGCTGCATCTTGTGGAGCGATCCGGATATCGGCATTGAATGGCCGATCGGCTTCGAGCCGATCGTCGGCGCGAAGGATGCCGGCGGGCGGCGTTTGTACGAAGCGGAGAACATGGTGTAAGGGCAGCGGGGGTTGCCACCCCGCAACCGCAGCCCTAAGTCCATCTACATCTAACGCCCAGTCGTCACCGCCCCGACGCTCGCGGCGACCACGAGCACCATCCCGGTAATCTGCAAAACGCCCATCGGCTGATGCAATACAATGAAGCCGGCCACCGCGCCGATCGCCGGCTCGACACTCATCAGGATCCCGAACGATCCCGCCGGCATATGACGCAGCGCCACCATTTCCAGCGCATACGGCAAGAGCGGAACGAGTATCGCGAGGCCCGCCGTCGCCACGAGTTGGCCAACTGCGACGTGCATGCCGCTTTCGGCGAGACCAAACGGCGTGGCGACGAGCGCCGCCGCGATCAGCGAAACCGACAAGCCCTCGAGTCCGGCAAACAGCTTGCCGGTCTTTTTCATCAACACGATGTAGCTGCCCCAGCCGCAGGCCGCGGCGCATGCAAGCAGGACGCCGAGCGGTTCGCCGACCCAGCCGGCGCCATCGCGCGAAAGCAGCACGACGCCGACGATCGCGAGCGCCGGCCACAGCAGCGCGCGAGCGCGGCGCACCGCGAACGTCGCGACCGCCAGCGGGCCGAGAAAATCTATCGCTACCGCAAGTCCAAGCGGAATGCGCTGAAGCGCCGCGAAAAAGCACAACGTCATGCCGGCCATCGCGGCGCCGAGCGCGCCCGCGGCAAACCAGTGCGCGCGCGAGTAGCTGCGAAAGCGCGGGCGCACCAGCACCGCGAGCACGAGCGCGGCCCAGGCGAGACGCAGCCATGTCGTGCTGAGCGAACCGTAGACGGCCATCGTCGGTTCGGACAGTGCGGCGCCGAATTGCACGCTCGACATGGACAGCACGCACAGCAACGCGGCGCCGGCTGCCGCGCGCGTGGGCTTCGTCACGTTGGGCGTCGGGTCGGCTGCGCACTTGATCGTCGTGTCCTGCATGGGTCATCTTCGCGTCGATGGGAAAGGTCCACCTATCTTATCGGCTCGCACGCTACTAAGATAAGTTGATATTTCTTATGCAGGCTTCAAGAATCGTGATGACCCGTGACCTCGACAGCAGTCTGCTTCGCACCTTCGTGACCGTGGCCGAGACCGGCGCGGTGGGCGCGGCGGCAAGCCGCCTCGCGCGCACCCAGGCCGCTGTGAGCATGCAGTTGCGCCGTCTCGAAGAGGATCTCGGCCAGCGGCTGCTCGATCGTTCGCCACGCGGCGTGCAGCTTACCGAGGCCGGTCATCTGCTGCTGCCCTATGCGCACGCGATTCTCGGCGCGAGCGCCGATGCGCGGCGCGCGTTGAGCGCCGGGCAAGTCTCGGGCACGGTGCGGCTCGGCATGCTCGAGGACATCGCCGTGGGGCGTTTGCCGCGCGCGTTGCGGCGCTTCTCGATTGCGTATCCGCGCGTTGCGCTGGAAATCGTCGTGGACAGCAGCGCCGCGTTGTCAAAGCGTCTCGCGGATGGTGGCCTCGACGTCGTCGTCGCCGATCCCGCGCTCGTGACCGGCACGCCGCTCTTCACATGGACGCAGCCGCTGTTCTGGGTCGGCGCGCGCGGCTATCTGCGCGAGGCCAGCGCCCCGTTGCCGCTGGTCGCGTTCGGCGAAACCTGTCTGTGGCAACAGAACGTCTTGACGGCGCTGCGCAGGGCCGGCATCGGCTGCCGGGTCGTCTGCACGAGCACGAGCTTGCCGGCGGTGCAGTCGGCGGTCGAAGCGGGGTTGGGTGTATCGGTATTGCTCGAAGGCAATATTCGTTCGGAGTCCATGAGGATAATCGGACACGCCGATGGCTTGCCGGATGCGCCCGTTGCGGATTTCGGCCTGTTCATGCGCGACGTCGGGGGCGCGCATGCGGCGGCGGTGCAGACATTGCAACGCTTTCTATGCGAGGAACTGCATCTTGGCTCGCGGACATTCACGCGCGAAAGCGAAGTGCATCTGCAATCGGCGGAATGACGAGCGTTTGACGTTGTCTTTGACGGACAGCACCGCGACGAGCAAAAAACAGATGTGCTGCGTTGCGGGAGACCCGGCCGGGCGGCAACTATTGCAATAGACCGTGGCAGCTATTGCAACAGGTTGCCGGTACGCGCGCCGGGCCGGGTATTCCTCCGCTTACATAGCGATGCGGCGATCAGCGCCGCATCACGCCCATCAGCAAGGTGACGAGGAAAATCACCACGAAGATGAAGAACAGCACCTTGGCGATCTCCGTCGCGCCGGCGGCGATGCCGCCAAAGCCGAATACCGCGGCGATGATTGCGATGACGAAGAAGATTGCAGCGTATCGAAGCATGAGGCCTCCCACCGATAGAAATGCTGGATTGACGTAAAACGGCGGCTCGCAGACGGTATGGCGCACCTGCCGCGAGCGATCTGCCGGCGAGCGAAGTCGAGCAATACGTGTGCCCACGGGTAAAGCACGCGCAAGCGGCCTCGAGTTGTCGCTTCCGTGCAACAACGCGCGCTCCGGCTGCCCAGGCCGCATGAAATCCAATTGCAAGGTAAAGCGACGCTGACTAATTTGTAATGCGTCGCCGACCGAAAAAACTCACCTATGCGCTTTTGCTTTGACGGCAACGTTTGCGCGCATGAATAACGTCGCTGGATTAAACAATTTCATCGTTACAAATATACTTTGCCGGATAAAAGGGCGCTGCTCAAATCTGAAAACGTTAATTAAGCTTTAACATTTGACGGCTAAAAGTCTAAACATGTAATGCTTTTACGGCTTTAATGAGCCGTTCGTTTGCAAACAACTGCAAAAAATCCCGCGAACCTCCTTGCCAAGCGCTTGAGTGCCAAGCCAGAATGCGTCGCTAGACAGATTCCGCTAGTGCTTCGCCGCCATCATTAAAAAAGTTTGAGGCGAAAACGGAGGCCGGAAAAATCCGCAGGAGCCTGCGCGGAAAATCGGCTCCGGGATAAACGAATCAAAAAAAAGAAACGCACGCTGCGGTGGGTTGCATTTTCCCGATTTCGCGGCGGGCGCGGGGTGACGCATAAAATCAAATAAAGGCCGGGGTGGCTATGTCAATTAGAGTTTTGTCGATTTTCGGCACGCGGCCGGAAGCCATAAAAATGGCGCCGCTTGTCAAACAGATGGAGGCCGATGCCGGAATCGACTCCGTGGTGTGCGTGACCGGCCAGCATCAGCAGATGCTCGACCAGGTGCTCGAGCTCTTTGCAATCGAGCCGGATCACAATCTCGCGGTCATGACGGCCAACCAGACCTTGAACGGCCTCGCGTCGCGTCTGATCGCGTCGCTCGACGAGATCCTCGCCACCGTCCAGCCCGATCGCGTGCTCGTGCACGGCGACACCACCACCGCATCCGCCGCGGCGCTCGCCGCGTTTCACCGCCGCATTCCCATCGCTCACGTCGAAGCGGGTCTGCGCACTCGCGATCTGACGCAGCCGTGGCCGGAGGAAATGAACCGCCGCATCGTCGACGTGATGAGCGATCTGATGTTCGCGCCGACCCCCAGTTCGAAGGAACGGCTCGCGGAGGAAACGCTGCAGGGGCGTGTCGTCGTCACCGGCAACACTGTCATCGACGCGCTGAATCTGACCGCGGCGCGCATCGACAGCGATCCGGCGTTGCGCGCTTCGCTCGACGCGCGCCTGCCGTCGATCGACGGCGCGCGGCCCATGCTGCTCGTGACGGGCCACCGGCGCGAGAGTTTCGGCGCGGGCTTCGCGAACATCTGCGCGGCGCTCGGCGATCTGGCCGACGGCGGCAGCGTGCAGATCGTTTATCCCGTTCACCTGAATCCGAATGTGCGCGGCCCCGTGCAGGAATCGCTCGGCGCGCGGCGCAACGTTCATCTGATCGATCCGCTCGACTACCTCGGCTTTGTGCGCCTGATGCAGCGGGCGTCGCTGATCCTCACCGATTCGGGCGGCGTGCAGGAAGAAGCGCCGGCGCTCGGCAAGCCGGTGCTGGTGATGCGCGACGTAACCGAGCGTCCGGAAGCGGTCGCGGCCGGCACCGTGCGCCTCGTCGGCACCGAGCGCGCGGCGATCGTGCGGGCCGTCAGCGCGCTGGTCGACGATCCATCCGAGCGCGAACGTTTCGCCCATCGCATGAATCCGTATGGCGACGGACAGGCGTCGCGGCGCATCGTGGCCGCGCTGACCGGACGTCCGTTCGACGAATTTTCGCCCGAAGCGTTGGGCGGTTCGTCGGCCAGTTCGTTGGTCAACTCACCGGCAAATGCGGCGCCTCGCATCGCCGAGACCGAGTTCGCGAAATAAAGCCAAAGCCGCGCGCGAGCAGGCAGCGGTTTTTCACCGGAGCAGCGCACGCCTACGCACGGCGCGGCTTCAGGGCGCGGTCCGCGGACACGCCGCGATGCCGATCTTGCAGATAGCACGACTGACGCAACGGGGCATGCTCCGCGGCGCCGTCGAACTCCGGCAAATCGCGCAGCCCACGGCAGATCGCGGCCTCACTCGTCACTCCTTGCTGATTCAACCCACGCCGGGCAATCCCGGCTTTGCCGGCCGCTGGCCGATCCGAGTCAAGACAACATGATGCTCACTACCAAGCTGCGAATCCAGGCCCGCGATGGCCGCCAAACCCGCGTCCCAAGCCCCCGGCTCACCGCGTTCGCCGGCCTGCTGCTGTTCGCGTGCAGTGCTCATGCGCAGCAGCCCGCCGACATCGCCGGCAGCTTCGCGCAACTCGGCCACGGCCGTCTCGCGAGCCGCAGCATATCGCTGGCCGAACTCGGCATGCGCGATCCGCTCGTGCTGCGCGCGCCGGACGCCCGCCAGGAACTCTATCTGCCGGTGCCGGCCGGCGTGCCGCTCACGGACGCAAGCCTGCAGATCGACGGCGGCTATCTGCACGGCAACGGCGGCCGCGTCACGATGCTGGTTTCGCTCGACGGCTCGCCCGTGCTGTCGCGCAGTCCCACGCAGGAACAGGGCGACGGCTCGGCGACGCTCGGCGTGGACGGCGCCGCGCGGCCGAGCGGCTTCGTGCGCGTCGGTCTCGACTGGTCGTCGGTGATCAACGACAACGTCTGCACGGATCAAACCGCGATCGGCAACGTATGGCGCGTTGCGCCGACCTCGCGCCTGACCTATCGCTACGATCCCGACGCGATCGTCGATCTGCGCGGCGCATGGAGCGCGTTGCCGCACAAGCCGGTCGTGATGCTCGGCGCGCGCAGCGTCGCCGCGCCCGCGTTCGACGCGGGCTGGCGCGTCGAGGCGCTGCTGCAGCGCGAAGGCCGCGCGCCCCTCACGCGCGCGTGGCCCGCTGCCGGCGATACGGTGGATCTGAGCGGCATCGACGTGCCTGCGCCGTTGCGCGCGATTCCCGCTTTCGCCGCGCTCGCCGCGGGCGGCTCGCATAAGCTCGCGAATGCTGCCGAAGCCGGCGCGTTGATCGCTGTCGCGCCTGGCGCTGCGTTCGCGCCCGACGTGATCGTCGTCGACGACACGCTGCGTGCGAGCTTGAAGACTTCACTCGACGCGTTGCGCGAACAGGTGGCGGGCGCATCGCCGGCCGCGGCCGATGCGTTCGACGCCTGGCGCGCACGCGCCATCGATCCGGTCGCGAAGCCGCTTGCGGCCGGCGAAGTGCGCGTCGCGCACGTGGGCGGCCAGGCGGCGATCGTGGTGGGCGATAACGACGGCGTCGCGGTGCTCGCGCATACGTGGCGTTCCATCGACGTCGCGAGCCGCCTCGTGGTTCATCAGATCGACAACGCGCCGGATGCGCGCGGCGAGCAGATCGCGCTGTCGCTGCTCGGCGGCGAGCCCCGCACGCTCGACGTGCAGGGGCGCGCAAGCTGGGACGCGAGCTTCGATCTCGGCGCGGCCTCGCGTGACGGCAAGCTGCCGGACGCCGTCGTGCTCGACGTGAGCGCGGCGCCGACCGTCGACAATTCCGCGCAGACCGCTTCGGTCTATTTCAACGACGTGCTGATCGGCTCGCAACTGCTCAACGCCAACGGCAAGCCGCAGCGCATCACCGCGCACGTGCCGCGTTTCGCGCTCGCGCCGCGCAACCAGTTGCGGGTCGAATTTCAGCGCCCGCCGGAGGGCGGTTGCCGTGCACGCGATCCGGGCCATCCGATCGCGGTTCTCGCGAGCAGCCACTTGCGCCTCGCCGACGCCACGCTCAGCGACGACTTCACCGGCATGGTGGCGCGCTTTGCATCGCAGGCCGAAGTAATCGTGCCCGCCGCTTATCTCGGCGACGCCACCGGCGCGCTGCCGCGCGTCGCGCGTCTTGCCAACGCGAACGGCATTGCGCCGACGCGTGCAACTTTCAGCGTGGCCCGCGACGGCGAGGCGGTCAAGCCGCAAGGCGCGTTTCTCGCCGCGGATGTCGCGCTCGCCGATGAAAAGAGCCTCGCGCGTCTGGCCAAAGACCGCCTGTCGTTCACCGATTCGTCGGGCAAGATGCTCGCGGATCTGTCGGGTCTGAACCGCGTCGGCGTGATCGAGGTGGTGAGTTCGGGCAGCGTGCAAGGCGTGTCCTACCGGAGCGTCGGCGACGCGCCGGCCGTGCTGCCGGCTTCGCTGCAACTGTCGCGCGGCGACGTGGCGATTGTCGACGGCAGCGGCACGCTGCGCCAGTTCGATGCGCGTCATCCGGGGCAGGTGGTCGACGCGAGCGACATCGAAGGTCCGTGGTTCATGCGAGGCTGGGTGCGCTGGGGCTTGCCCGCCGCGCTGATCGGCTTGTTGATCTTGCTTGTGCTGATCGCCAACGGCGCGCGCCGCAGAAGCCGCGACAACTCGCGGAACAAGCCGTGAGCATCGCGCTAATCAAATGGTATGCGGGCTACGCGGTCGCTCACTACTACCACGGCCTGGAATACTTCGCGGCGCTGGTGGCATTCCTGATCGTGCTCTCGAGCATCGACGATCTCTTCATCGATCTCTGGTACTGGAGCCGCATGCTCTATCGCCGCGTGACGGTGGAGCGCACCTATAAGCCGCTGACCGCCGCGCAACTCTACCAGCGCGAAGAGCAGCCGCTCGCGATCATGGTGCCCGCGTGGCACGAGTATGACGTGGTCGCGGCGATGATCGAAGATCTCGTGCGCGTGATGGACTACCGCAACTATGTCGTGTTCGTGGGCACGTATCAGAACGATCCGCAGACCATCGCCGAAGTCGAGCGCATGCGCCGCCGCTACAAGCAGTTGCGCCGCGTGGAAGTGCCGCATGACGGGCCGACGTGCAAGGCCGATTGCCTGAACTGGGTGATTCAGGCGATCTTCGCTTACGAGCAGGAAGCGGACATCGAATTCGCGGGCGTCGTGTTGCACGATAGCGAAGACGTGCTGCATCCGGTCGAGCTGCGCTTTTTCAATTACCTGTTGCCGCGCAAGGACATGATCCAGTTGCCGGTCGCATCGCTCGAACGCAACTGGTTCGAGCTTGTGGCCGGCACTTATATGGATGAATTCGCCGAGTGGCACGCCAAAGACCTCGTGGTGCGCGAGAGCCTGGTGGGCTCGGTGCCGTCGGCCGGCGTGGGCACCTGCTTTTCGCGGCGCGCGCTGCTTTCGCTGATCGCCGAGACCGACAACCAGCCCTTCAACACCGAGAGTCTCACCGAAGACTACGACGTCGGCGCGCGTCTCGCGAAGATGGGCATGCAATCCATCTTCGCGCGCTTTCCCGTGCAGTTCGCGACACGCCGCAAGGCATGGTTCGGCTTCGGCCGCGAACGCGACATCACGGTGACGATGCCTTTATGCGTGCGCGAGTTTTTCCCCGATACGTTCGGTACCGCTTATCGGCAACGCGCGCGCTGGACGCTCGGCATCGGCTTGCAAGGGTGGAAGCAGACCGGCTGGAGCGGTTCGCTCGCGAATCGCTATCTGCTGTTTCGCGACCGCAAGGGAATCGTCACCGCGTTCGTCGGCATGATCGCGTATGGGCTCGTGATCCAGTTCCTGCTGTTCGCGGGCGCCGATCTGCTCGGCCTGATGCCCGGCCTGATCGCCTCGCCGTTCGCCGACTCGCCGTGGCTGCGCGCGTTGCTGTGGGCCAACGCGGTGGCGCTCGTGTTGCGCGTCGTGCAGCGCATCTACTTCGTCACGCGTCTGTATGGCTGGGAGCACGGCGTGCTGGCGGTGCCGCGCATGGTGGTCGGCAACTTCATCAATTTCATGGCCGTTGCGCGGGCGTGGAAGATGTTCATCGTGCATCTCGTGACGGGCAAGCGGCTCGCATGGGACAAGACCATGCACGATTTTCCGTCGGCGGATGGTTTTAACAATCGCCGTCAACGTCTTGGCGAGCTGCTGCTGTCGTGGCAGGCGATCGATCCCGACCGGCTCGAGCAGGCGCTCGGCGAGAGTCATGCGCGCGAGGCGCCGCTTGGCCGCGTGCTGATGGCGAAGGGCTGGCTCGACGAGGAGACGCTTGCCGAGGCGATCGCGTTTCAGACGGATCTGCCGCGCGGTCGACTGAACCCCGTCCAGCTTCACGACGATGCCGCGTGTCTGCCGCTCGAGACGATCGTGCGGCATCGCGTGCTGCCGCAGATCGACGCGGCACAGGGACGCACGAAGCTGCTGAGCGCGAGTCCGCTCGCCGACGATGTGCTCGCCGAACTCGGCGCGCTGATCGCTGGGCCGATGGTTCAGGAAATCGTTCGCGAGGGCGAGGTTGCGGCGGGTTTGCGCCTGCTGCGCGGCGTCGATGTGGCCGCTTTGGCAGACGTGGACGCGGGCGCGACGCCCGTGCGCAGCGTGCCGTTGATCGGCGATCTGCTGATCGAACATGGGCACGTGCGCCGCGAGGCTTTCGAAGCCGCGATGCAGCACTATCGTCCGGACCGCCACGGCCGTATCGGCGACTATATGGTGGCGCGCGAGGTGATCTCGCTTGCCGCACTCGACAACGTCATCCAGGAACAGCGCCGCCTGCAGGCCGCGTTGGCGGCAACACAATGATCGACTCGATTTTTATGCGGCGCGCAGACGCGCTGTGCGTGGACGCGGCTGCTGTTTCGCTGCGTTTTCGGGGACTTTTTGCGGCAACGCGCGATGTGCGCGAGCGTCGGCTCAGCGCATGCGCGACGCCATTCGTGTTGCACGCGATTGCTGCGGTGGTGCTTGTCGGTGCATCAGGCGCGGCGTCGAATGCGTATGCGCAGAGCGGAGCCGCTTCGGCACCGAACGCGCAAAGCGCGCAGAACGCACCGAACGCGCTGCCGCTAAGCGGCGCCGCCTATCGTGTCGCGCAGGAAGCCTATGCCGCTTACGCTCGCGGCGATTATGCGGGCGCCGTCGCGCGAACTCGCGAGGCCATTCGCCAGCGGCCCGATCTCGTTTCGCTGCGCGTATTGCTGGCCAATTCGCTCGCCGCGCAGCGTCGTTATGGCGAAGCGAGCCGCTCGCTCGGCGACGCGATCGCGCAACTCGGCGCCGACCCCGCGTTGACCTCGCGGCGCAAGCAGATCGACGCTTTGAGTGTGTCGACCCGCGCCGTCGCACGCGGCAGCCGTCAGCAGGCGGGCGATCCGAATGCGCTGAGCGGCGCGGCGCTGAACGCCGCTCAGCATGCGTACAAGGCGTATGCGTCGAAGGACTTCGCGGCCACGGTCAAGTATGCCAACGACGCGCTCGCGCTGCGTCCCGATCTGCTGCGTCTGCACTTGCTGCTGATCGACGCGTCCAGCGCGGCCGGCGACGATGCGAATGCGTGGGCCGCCTACCTCGATGCGATGAAGCGTTTCGGCGATAACGACGAGTTGCGCTTGCGTCGTGGCTTTATCGGCAGCAGGCTCGCGCCGAAGTCCGCGGCCGCCTCGTATGAAGCGCGCCGGCAGCACGATGACGCACGCGCCGCGTTGCTCGCACGCGATGCGGTGTCGTATGCGCCGGATCGCGTCGGCTACCGGATGCAGTTGATCGACGCGCTCTTTGCCGCGAACGATCTGCCGGCTGTCGAGGCCGCCGCAAGCGCTGCAATCACCGATTTTCCGGCCGATGGCGCGTCGCTCATGCCGCTCACGTTGCGCGGCTACGCACTCGCCGCGCAAGGCCGCGCGTCCGATGCCGACGCGGACTTCGCTCGCGCGTTGAGGGTGAACCAGGCAAGCGAGCGAGACCAGCGTGTGGCGCGCACGATCATCGCCGATGTATGGATCGCCGCCGCCGAGCCGCAACGCGCGCTCGATCTGCTCGCGCCGTTGCCGACGAAAAGCGACGATACGGATGCCGCGATCGCGCTGCGTCGCGCGCGGGCGCGAGCTTCGTTGAGCCATCCGGTCGCGAGTTCGCTTGATCCGCTGCGGCGGCCGATCATCGAATGTCTGCTCGATGAATACGGCTCCAGTTGCTATGTCTATGCTGCCGATCCGGGCTTTGCCGCGGCGCGCGCAGCGCAGAAGGCATCGGCGGCGAACGATAAAGCCGGCGCGTTGCGCGATGCCCGCGACGCAGTGCAAGCCGCGCCGGACGATCCGCAGCATCGCGTGCGATTGATCAACGCGCTGGCCGCCACGGGCGACAAGGGCGATGCGCGCGAAGCAAACGACCAAGCCCGTTACATGGTGAACGCGGGCATGCTCGACGCGCTGCCCGACATGACGGCTGCCTACGTCGCGCAACGCGCGGGCAATGGGCGCGTTGCGTACGAGCGCTTTACGATGGCCGACAAGGCCGGCGCATTGCCGCCAGGCGCGACCGCGGATGCCGGCTATGCCGCGATGCACGCGCATCGCAACCGCGAGGCCGCGCGGTACTTCGAGCGGGCCGTCGACGCGAGCGCGGCGCCGTCGCCGGACACGGAAAGCGTCGCGACGCCGACGCCCACGCTAACGTCCACTTCGACGCCCGCCCAACTGAACGACATACGCAGCGCACACGCGGACGTCACGCGCAACTGGGGCTTTAACGCGTCGCTCAATTATCGCGGCGCGGGCATGCAGCCCGGTTATGCATCGTCGCCGACGCCGGGTACGTCGAACAACTGGCAAGGCGGTGTCGAAGCGTACTGGCGGCCGTTCGGCAGTCTCGGCGAGCGGATGTTCGAAGTCTATGCGCGCGGCTATGAAAGCTTCGGCGTGAAGAACGGCGGCGCGAGCGGCGTCGATACGTTGCAGGCGACGGTCGGCGCGCGCGCCAAACCGTTCACGCAGATCGACGCGATCGTCGCGTTCGAGCGCATCATTCCGATCGGCTCGCGCGTGAATCCGGACTGGCTCGCGCGGCTCGCATATTCGGGCGGCTTCGGCACCGAGCGTCGCGTGGATGTACCTGCCTGGTGGACTACGCGCATTTACGCGGAAACGGGCGCGTATCTGAACGCCGGCTCCGTGTATGCAACCACCAACGTGCAAGTGGGCCGCACGTTCCGGATGGACAGCTATAGTCCGAAGTGGACCGTGTTCCCGTATCTGGTGGTGGGGGCCGACTACGATTCGAGCGTCGATCACAGCATTCCGCTCGGCGCGGGGGTCGGCATCTCGACGCGCTACTGGTTCCGCGACAGTCAGTACGACGCGCCGCGCTCGTATGTCGATCTATCGGTGCAGTACCGGCTGAAAATTTCCGGCGACGATCGCGCTCGCGGCGTGTTCTTTGGCGCTGTGTTCGCGTATTGAGCCAGCGCAGTTCCGTTCCAGTGTCATGGAGTTGCATGTCGAAGGCTGACGACAAACACGCATCGGATTCACGCGAGGGCAGTGCGCGGGCCGCGGGTCCGCGCTCGCCGCGCCGTCGCACGCTGCTCGCCGCGGGTGCGTTGACGGCGGTGTTCGGCGGCTGTGCAACGAACCGTCCCGGCGGTGCGGACAGCCTCGCGCAAGGGGTGGTGTGGCAGCCGGACTCGGATCATCTCGATCCGCGTGGAGACTGGCAGCGTCTTGGCGTAAGCGAGTTGCTCGTGCAGTGGACGGCGGTGGACGGCACCGCTTATCTGTCAGGCGTGGACGCGTCGGATGGCCTGAAAGCCGCCCGCCGTTTGCCCGACTGGACACGCATTGCCGACGAGCCGTGGGCGCGCAATGTGATCGTCGGTCTTGCGGGCCGCTTCGACGAAACGTCCGCGCGCGCGCAAGCGGCGCAACTGATCGAGCAATCGCGCAGGCTGCTCGCGGCGCGGCCGCCGGTTCGCGTCGCGGGCTATTACTTTCCGGTGGAAGTCGATCCGACGTGGGAAGGCGCGAGGGCGCTCGGGCCTTTGCTCGACCGGCTGCCGCGGCCTTTGTGGATCAGCGTCTACGACAATTCGAACCGCGGCGGCGAAGCGCTTGCCGCGTGGCTCGACGGCTGGCTGCCGCACGACGTCGGCGTATTTTTCCAGGACGGTTGCGGCGTCTATACGCGCGGCCCGGCCGCCGCGCGCGCTTATGCGGACGCGCTGGCGGCGCGGCTCGGCGAGCGCCGCGTGAGGATCATCGCCGAGGCGTTTCGTCCCGGCACGGGCGGCGAGTTTCGGCCGGCGAGCGCGGCGGAACTCGCGCCGCAACTGTTTGCGTATCGCGGCCATCGGGTCTATCTGTTCGACGGTCCGCATTATGTGTCCGCTCAGCTTGTGCAAGAGTTGCTGGCTGTCGAGCGTCCGCGGAGTTAACGGCGCTGGTGCGCGTTGCGCCAGGCTGTGACCGCTTGGACGCGATGGCTTCACGCAACTGATTCAACGCACCTGATTCAACGGAACTGCGTCACCGCCAGCAACAAAATCATGCTGCCGATCGCGCCGTCCAGCACGCGCCACGCAGTCGCGCGGCGAAACAGCGGCGCGAGCGCACGCGCGCCCCAGCCCAGCCCGATGAACCACACACAGCTCACCGCCATCGCGCCGACCGCGAACGCCACGCGTGCGCCGTCCGGTTCGCGCGCGCCCGCGGTGCCGATCAGCAGGAACGTGTCGAGATACACGTGCGGATTGAGCCATGTAAAGGCGAGCGTCATCAGCACGATCGGCAGCGCGCGTTGCGCGGGCGGCGCGCCGTCGCCGGTGCCGGCGTCCATGACCGCATGCCCGGGCCGCACCGCGCGGCGCAGCGCGTTAATGCCGAACCACACGAGATAGGCGAGCCCGACATACAGCATGACGTGCACGAAGACCGGATAGCGCTCGACGAGCACTGACGCGCCGCCGACGCCCGCGCTAATCAGAATGCAGTCCGACAGCGCGCACACCGCGACGATCTTGCCGACATGCGAGCGCATGATGCCTTGTCGCAGCACGAAGGCGTTCTGTGCGCCGATGGTCACGATCAGCGACGCGCATAACGCCGCGCCATGAGAAAAAGACAGCCAGTTCATAGTCGATCCAGTAGACGGGAGAAGCGAATGTGGCTAGTCTGCGGATTCCGACCGGATAAGAGAAGCTAATTTAGCTAACGTCGATTAAGGAACGCTAATGCTCGACTATGCGCTGCTCGATGCGCTCGCCGCCGTGGTGCGGCACGGTTCGTTCGACCGCGCGGCGAGCGAGTTGAACGTCACGCCCTCGGCGGTCTCGCAGCGCGTCAAGCTGCTCGAGGAGCGGGTGGGGAGTGTGCTGGTGAAGCGCGGCCAGCCGTGCGTCGCGACGACCTCCGGCGCGTTGCTGTGCCGTCATACCGAGCGCGTGCAATTGCTCGAAGCCGAACTGACCGGCCGCGTGCCCGCGTTGCCGGGCGGTCTCGTCGAAGCATGGCCGACGCTGCGCGTCGCGGTCAACGACGACAGCGTCGGCACCTGGTTCATCGATGCGGTCGCGCCGTTTTGCGCCGAGCGCCAAATGCTGCTCGACCTCGTGATCGACGATCAGGATCACACCGCGCAGCGCATCCGCGACGGCAGCGTGCAGGGCGCGGTGACCACTCAGGCGGAGCCGGTGCAAGGCTGCCGTTCCACGCGTCTTGGGCGCATGTGTTATCTCGCGGTCTGCTCGCCCGCGCTTTTCGCGCGTCATTTCGCGGACGGCGTCACGCGCGACAGTCTGCGCCGCGCGCCGTGCGTGGATTTCAATCCGAAGGACCAGTTGCAAAAGCGCTTCATGCGCCGTATCACGCGGGCGGAAGTGGACCCGCCGTTGCACTGGATTCCGCACGTCGCGGGATTTTTGCGTGCCTGCGTGACCGGGCTCGGCTGGGGCATGTGTCCCGAGCGCATGATCGCCGCGCATCTCGCGAGCGGCGAACTTGTGGAGATGGCGCCCGGCAAGCATATCGACGTCGATCTTTATTGGCAGAGCTGGCGTCTGTCGATTGGCTGGCTCGACGATTTCAGCGCCGTGTTGCGCAAGCGCGCCGCTGAGTTTCTCGATTAGAGGCGCAGGCCGCGTTACAGCAGCAACTCGATCGAGTGAAAAAGCCGGCGCTGCTCGGGATCTTGCGAGCGCGCGCCTTCGTCGATGACTTCACGCAGGCAGCCCAGGAAACAGGTCGCCGCCGGACTTTCCGGCGCACCGCGGCGCGCGGTGATGCTGACCATCGTTTCGTCGACCGTTTCGCGCAGCGGCAGCGCCCACAGATTCTCTTTCGCGAGCGTCACTTCGACGAGCGGCCACGGAAAGATGCTCAGCATGTCGGTATGCGCGAGGAGCCCCAGCACGACCGCGAGCGAATGCGCGAGATGGATCGTGTGCGGCACGCGCATGCCGCGCTTGCGGAACAGGTTATCGGAGATCGACTCGCGGCTCGCCGGGTCCCAGTTCAGCACCCATTCGGCGTCCTCGAGTTCGAGCAGGCTGCGGCAACCGGCTTTCGGATGATCGCGCCGCGCGACCACCGCCGAATGCGTCGAGAACAGCGGCGTGTTGTGAAATTCCGATACCGGCGACGCAGGCGGCGGACGGCCGATCGAGAAATCGAGGCTGCCGTCGCGCAGCCGTGGTTGCACGACCGCGAGCAAGCCTTCGAAGAACTCAAGTTGCACTTCAGGCATGCGTTGGCGGAAGCGCTGCACGGCGGGCGGCAGGAACGTCAACGCGACCCACGGCGTGACGCCGATCGACAGCTTGCCGGCGGCCGCGCCGCGCATCGCCTCGATTTCCGCCTCCGCCCGCTGCAATTGCCCGAGCACGACGCGCGCGTGTACGACGAGCGCGCGGCCGAACTCGGTGAAGGCGACGCCGCTCGCGCTGCGCACGACGAGCGGCGCGTGCAGATCCGCTTCCAGTTCGCGCATCGCCTTGGTCACCGCGGCCGGCGACAGTCCGAGTGAACGCGCGGCCGCCCGGATACTTCCGGTATCCGCGATTGCCGCCAAGGTGCTGAGCTGATGGAGTTTCATCTAAGAGACGTCGAGTGAGGTGGCAACCGGAAGTTGCCGCCGCAACGATTCTACGCCTGCCTGTCAAAAAAGCGCGTCGCTATGCTGGGTTCACGCATTGATAAAGGAGACGCACCGTGAACACCATGGCCATTCCAGCGGGCATTGCCGAACTCGAAGACGAGATGATCGCGCTGCGGCATCGCATCCACGCGCAGCCGGAGCTTGCGTACGAGGAATTTGCGACCGGCGATCTCATCGCCGAACGCTTGCAGGAGTGGGGCTACACCGTGCATCGCGGACTGGGACAGACCGGCGTTGTCGGCCAGTTGAAAGTCGGCAACGGGACGCGCCGGCTCGGTCTGCGCGCCGACATGGACGCGCTGCCTATCCACGAAACGACGGGTCTGCCGTACGCGAGCAAGGTGCCGGGCAAGATGCACGCATGCGGTCACGACGGCCACACGGCCATGCTGCTCGCCGCCGCGAAGCATCTGGCGCGCGAGAAGTGCTTCGACGGCACGTTGAATCTGATTTTTCAGCCGGCCGAAGAGGGCCTCGCCGGCGCACGCAAAATGCTCGAAGACGGTCTCTTTGAGAAATTTCCCTGCGACGGCGTCTTCGCGATGCACAACATGCCGGGCTTTCCGACCGGAAAGTTCGGATTCCTGCCGGGTTCGTTCATGGCTTCATCGGATACGGTGATCATTACCGTGACCGGGCGCGGCGGGCACGGCGCGATGCCGCACAAGGCGGTCGATCCGGTCGTCGTGTGCGCGCAGATCGTGCTGGCGTTGCAGTCCATCGTGTCGCGCAACATCGCGCCGCTCGATATGGCGATCATCACCGTCGGCGCGATTCACGCCGGCGACGCGCCGAACGTGATCCCCGAAACCGCCGAGATGCGCCTGTCGGTGCGTGCGCTCAGGCCCGAGGTCCGCGACCATCTGCAGGAGCGGATCACGGCGGTGGCCTGCGGACAGGCGGCCGTCTACGGCGCGCGGGCGCGGGTCGACTATCAGCGCCGCTATCCGGTGCTCGTCAACGATACGGAAATGACGCATCTCGCGCGCCAGGTCGCGCTCGACTGGCTGGGCGAAGAAGGATTGATCGACGGCATGCAGCCGCTCACCGGCAGCGAGGACTTCGCGTTCCTGCTCGAGCGCTGTGCGGGCAGCTATCTGATCATCGGCAATGGCGACGGCGAGGGCGGTTGCATGGTCCATAACCCCGGCTACGACTTCAACGACGCGTGCCTTGCGACGGGCGCGGCTTATTGGGTTCGGCTTGCGCAGACGTTCCTCGCCTGACGCGCTGAGGCGCTGAGGCGCTGAGGCGCTGAGGCGCTGAGGCCAGCTTGCCGCGCATCGGCATCGACGTAAAGAAATCATGGAGACACGGATGGACTATTCAGCCGCACAGCACCCCGCCGCGCACGACGCGTCCAGCGACGAACCTGCCCACGACACGCAGCGCGCGAGCCGCGCGAAGGCAATCGCCGCGATCACGCTCGGCAACGGGCTCGAGTTTTTCGACTTCACGATTTACAGCTTCTTCGCGACGATCATCGGCAAGCTGTATTTTCCGGTCGAAGGACAGCTCGCGCAGTTGATGCTCGCGGTGGGCACGTTCGGCGTGGGCTTCATCATGCGTCCGGTGGGCGGCGTCGTGCTGGGCGCTTACGCGGACCGCGCCGGCCGCAAGGCGGCGATGAGCCTCACGCTGTGGCTGATGACGCTCGGCTCGGCGATCATCGCGTTCGCGCCGACCTATGCCGCGATCGGCGTGGCCGCGCCCGTGCTCGTGATCGTCGCGCGTCTGGTTCAGGGCTTTGCGTTGGGCGGTGAGGTCGGCGCCTCGACGTCGCTGCTGATGGAGTACGGCAGCGATAAAACGCGCGGCTTCTACGGAAGCTGGCAGTTCGTGAGCCAGGGCATGAACACGGTCTGCGGTTCGCTGCTGGGCGTTGCGCTCGCCGCCGCGCTGTCGACCGCGGCGCTCGAAAGCTGGGGCTGGCGCGTGCCGTTCGTGATCGGCATGGCGATGGGGCCGATCGGCATCTATATCCGGCGTCATCTGAACGAGACGCTGCCCGGCGTCGAAGACGGCAACGCGCCCGTGAACGCTGACGCGGCCACGCAGCCGGTGCGCAAGCTGTTTCGCGACCATTCGCGCGCGATCGCCGCGGGCGTCGTCACGACGATCGGCGGGACCGCGGCGAATTACATCGTGCTGTTCTATCTGTCCACCTACGCGATCCGCATCCTGCATTTGCCGATGTCGTCGGCGCTGTGGGCCGCATGGACCGCCGCGGCGGTGACGGTGGTGTGCTCGCCGTTCGCGGGCGCGTTGTCGGACCGCGTCGGACGCAAACCCGTTCTGTTGGTCTCGCGCGTGTTGCTGATTGCAGCCGTCTATCCGGCGTTCATCGCGATCAACGCGTCGCCGACGGTGCCGGTGCTGCTCGCCGTGGTCGCCGCGTTGGCCGTGCTGGTCGCGTTCACGGCGGTGCCGAATATCGTGATGCTGCCGGAGCTGTTTCCACGCGAAATCCGCGCGACGGGGATGTCGATTGTCTATTGTCTCGGCGTGTCGATTTTCGGCGGATTCGCGCAGTTTTTCGCGACGTGGCTGATTCAGCTTTCCGGCAGCAACCTTGCGCCCGCGTGGTATCTGATCGGCTGCGGACTGGTGTCGTTGGTGCCGCTGCCGTTCATGCGCGAAACGGCGGGGCGGGCGATAGATTGATGTACAGCGTGAGGTCTGCGGCGCATCGCGCGCCGCAGACCGGGTGGTTTTCTTCAGCCGCGTTCAGCCGCGTTCGTTCGCGGCTTCGCTTTATCTGACCGCCGAGCCGCCGCCGCCCGCTACCGCTTCGCCATCTTCCTCCGCGGCGGCATCGCGCGTCTCGGGCATCGCCGCCCACACCAGCAGCACGGCCAGCGCGCCCGCGGCAGCGAGTCCGAAGAACGCGACCGCATTGCCGAAATGATCGGCGATGAAACCGGCCGCCGTCGTGCTCAACGTCGCGCCGATGCCCGCTGCCAGCCCGAAGAGGCCAATGCACAGGTTGTAGCGCCCCTTGCCGCCGGCGACGTCGGCGGCGATCAGAGGCAGCATCACGCCGAACACGGCAGCGCTCAGACCGTCGAGCAGTTGCACCGGTACGAGCAGATACGGGCTGCTGATTCCGGCGAACAGCAGCGCGCGGATCGGCAGCGCGGAAAAGCCCAGCAGCAGGATTGGCCGGCGTCCCCAACGTTCCGCCGAACGACCGACCCACGGCGACATCATCGCGACGATCGCTTGCGGCACGATGATGCACGCCGCGATCACGAGCTGCACGTTGTCGCCCATGCCCGCAGTGACTTCGCCGGCGGCGAGATTGAGCATCGCCGCGTTGGACAAGTGAAACAGCACGATGCAGGCCGCGAACAGCAGCATGCGCCTGTCGCGCAGCAGCTCGCGCAGACTTTCGCGCCGCTCGATCTGCTCCGGCGTCGGCGCGGCTTTCGGCAACTGGATCGTGTCGGTGCGCTGGATCATCGAGAGCGCGACCAGCGCGGGCACCGCGAGCCCCGCGGTCAGCCAGAACACCGCGCGCGGCGAGTAGTACTCGCCGAACACGCCCATCAGGCCGGCCGCGACCGCGCTGCCGATCGACGCCCAGCGCGCGTTGCGCCCGAGCCGGTCGCCGAGATTCGCGCGCCCGACGAGCGCGAACGAAATCGCGGCAAGCGCCGGCGTCAGCATGCAGCTCGCGAATCCGTGGAAGACTTCGGCGGCGATCACCGGCAGCACCGTCGGACTCGTGGCGAGCAGCACCGCGCTCACGATGATCGCGAAGATCGCCCAGGCGGCCGCGCCTTTCTTGTTGCGCAACGCGTCGACGGCGGCGCCGCCCGGCACCTGGCTCACCATCGCGCTGATCGTGCCCACGGAAAGCGCCATGCCGATCTCGCCCTGGGTCCACTTGTGCGACGCTAGATACGACGCGATGAACGGACCGAAGCCCGTCTGCACGTTTGCAACGAAGAAGTTCAGCCAGTCGAGTGCGCGCAGACTTCGCGCGGTAACCATAGTGCGGCCTGTCATCGGACCGCCCGTGCGTTTGAACCGGCCGCGGAGGTTGCCGCGGAAGCAGGAGCCGAAGTGGGCGTCGCCGCCGCTGCAGCCGCAGGCGCGGTCGCTGTGGATGCAGGCGCAGCAGCAGCGGCGGGCGGCGCGGGCGACACCGCGCGGATCGGCTTATCGCTCGCGTAGGGCGGCGCCGCGTTGATCTGCGCATCGCTCAAATCGATTAGCGGATGCAGCTCCTTGTCTTTCGTGACGAAGCGCAGCGCCGACCAGTTCGCGGCAATCGTGCGCCGCTCGGTGCTGACCATGCCGTTGACGTCGAGCACGACCGCCTGCGGCTGCGCGCTGGCGTCGATCAGCACGTCGATCACGCGGCCCACCTTCGCGCCGTTCGAACGCTCGACGGTCGCGTCGATCAGCGGCAACTGCATCGCCGCATTCGACTTGGCCGGATTCACCGGCACCGCCGACGGATTCAGCGTGATCGGCGCGGTCTTTGCTGCCGGCGTGAAGCGGAACGCGTTCCACGCGAAATTGACCTTGCGGTCGCCGACACCCAAAAAGCCTTGCAGATTCACGACGACTTCACGCGGCTTGCCGCTCGCGTCCGCGATCATGTCGACCGCCCGTCCGACGACCTTGCCGTCCGGCTTCTGCACCTGGCTGTCGAGCAGCGTATGCGCGTCGTTGCGCTCGATCGTGCGCACGAGGATCAGCGGCGGAGGAGGCGGCGGCGGGGGAGGCGGCGCGACGACGGGCGGCGGCGGCTCGACCTTGTGCGGCTTGACGACCGGCTTCTTCGGCTTCTTCGGCTGCTCGGGCTCGGCGGCTTCGGTTTCGACGGGCTCCGGCGCCGATGCGGCCACCGGCGCGCTCGCGGCTTCGACCGGCATCACCGTGGCTTCGACGATCGGCGCCTGCTGCGTGCCCCACAGCAGGCTGCTGCAACCGGACAGCGCGAGCAGCGCCAGCAGCGCGAACGCGGCGAGAAGGGTTTGACGCCATGCGGGAAGCGAAAAGCCGCCACTCATCGGGGAAAACTCCATGGACCGGTGCGGCTTTCGAGGGGCCGCGGTTGGACAGTACGGCCAAGAGTTTAACCCGCGACGTCGGCGGGGCCCGTTTTCGGGGCGTGGCGAGCGCGATGCGGCAAGCACGCTTCGTGCCGCAGCGCGCTGCAAAGGTACGCGGCTGAATGCAAGGCTGAATGTTCGCCCACGCGTTCCTGCTTTACAGACATTGCAGAGTCCAAAGCTCTCAAAAGGCTTTCATCTGTCCTATCTCAGCCGCGAAGACAGACAGCCAGGCGGTAGGTGTAAACACGCGGATCGACGACGACCTTCGCCGTCGCTTAAACGATATAAGCATCGCGACATGCCGGGCATGCCATCCATGCGATGGGAGATATATCTGCATTGGCCTACATTTCGAGACACAAAACGAGACACAAAAAACACAAAGCGGGCCGACGCAGACAACGCGCTTCATCGCACGCACACATCAATTAAACCAACGCAACGAGACGAACCTGATGACGGCCACTTCGACGGCCGTTTCAGCATGCTGATAAAGGAGGCACTCATCATGATGGAACCCCACGCCCAGCCGCTTTCCGAAGCCGGCGCCGAGTCATTCGACACCAAGGGCTTTCTCGACCGCTACTTCCAGATTTCCGCGCGCGGCAGTTCGCAGCGCCAGGAAATCGTCGCGGGCATTACGACCTTTCTCGCGATGGTCTATTCCGTGTTCGTCGTGCCGGGCATGTTCGGCAAGGCGGGCTTCGACACGAGCGCGGTGTTCGTCGCCGTGTGCCTCACGACCGCGTTCGGCTCGCTGCTGATGGGCGTGTGGGCGCGTCTGCCGATCGCGATCGGCTGCGCCATTTCGCTGACCGCGTTCACGGCGTTCGGCCTCGTGCTCGGCAAAGGCTTGCATCCGACGGTCGCGCTCGGCGCGGTGTTTCTGATGGGCGTCGTGTTCACGGGCATCTCCGTAACCGGCGTGCGTTCGTGGATTCTTCGCAATCTGCCGACGGGCATCGCGCACGGCACGGGCATCGGCATTGGTCTCTTCCTGCTGCTGATCGCCGCCAACGAAGTCGGTCTCGTCGTCAAGAATCCGGGCGCCGGTTTGCCGGTCGCGCTCGGCAATATCACCGCGTTGCCGGCGCTGATGTCGGTCGCGGGACTCGCGGCGATTTTCGGACTGGTGCGCCGTCGCGTGCCGGGCTCGATCCTGATCGTCATCGTCGCCATTTCGGCGATCGCGCTGCTCGTCGATCCGGCCGTGTCGTTTCATGGCGTGTTCGCGGTGCCGTCGCTGAGCGCGCCGGGACACGAGTCGCTGATCGGCGCGATGGACATCAAGGGCGCGCTTTCGATGGCGGTGCTGCCGAGTGTCCTCGCGCTCGTGATGACCGCGGTGTTCGACGCGACCGGCACGATCCGCGCGGTCGCCGGACAAGCGGGTCAACTCGATGAAAACGGCCGCATCATCAACGGCGGACGCGCGCTGACGGCGGATTCGGTCAGTTCGATTTTCTCGGGGCTGCTCGGCGGCGCGCCGGCTGCGGCCTACATCGAATCGACGGTCGGCGTGGCGGCCGGCGCGAAGACCGGCATGGCGGCGGCGGTGGTCGGCCTGCTGTTTCTCGGCGTGATGTTCTTCTCGCCGCTCGCGGGCCTCGTGCCTTCATACGCGACGGCGCCCGCGCTCATGTATGTCGGACTCCTGATGCTCTCGAACGTGAGCAAGCTGCATATGGACGATATGGTTGACGCGATGTCGGGTCTCATGTGCGCGGTCTTTATCGTGCTCACGGCGAACATCGTGACCGGCATCATGCTCGGCTTCGCGACGCTCGTGATCGGCCGCGTGGTGAGCGGCGAATATCGCAAGCTGAATGTGGGAACAGTGGCGATTGCGCTCGTGCTGGTGGGGTTTTATCTGGGCGGCTGGGCGATCTGAGCTGATCGCATGATGTGATAGTTGATGCAGCGCGCGCGTGCGGCCCGTGCTAACGAATGCCGCGCGCCGCGCTCACAACGCCATGTCGAATGCAGGCTTGAGAAACAGTTCGATCGCCATCACGGCGAGACTCATCAGGGCCGCCGACAAGGTCAACGTGCCGTACTCGTCGTAGCGTGCATCGTAAAGGCACGCGACGACGAACAGAATCGCCAGCAGATTCGTCAGCCAGTCGAAATTCAGCGCCAAAGTCATCGATCCAATCCGGGCTCATGGGCGGCTCGAATGTCGAACCGCGGGGCTCAGCTTCACGCGCAAAACTGCGTGGTTTAGCTGAGCGCGATTCTATCGAGTTGAGCTTACGGATTAGCAACGCCGGCGCTTACACAACTTACACCGCTTAATACACCGCTTAAGCCGCTTAAGCCGCGAGCCCGGCCATCATGTCGCGCTCGATCCATTCGATCACCGACGTGCGCTTCGGCTGCCAGCCCAGCAGTTTGCGCGCGCGCTCGCCGCGCACGCGGCTGTTCGAACCGAGTCCGTACGACGCCATTTCGTAACCCCATTCTTTTTGCGCTTCGTCGAGCGGCCAGTCTTGCGGCTCGCCGAGCTTCATCGCGCGGGCGATGGCGGCGCTCATCTCGCGGAACGACGCTTCACCGCTTTCGACGAAATAGAACATGCCGGCAGGGCTTTTCTCCAACGCGAGCCGATAGAGTTCCGCGACGTCGTCGATATGCACGTTCGACCACGTGTTGCCGCCGCTGCCGACATGGCGCACCACGCCGCTCTTTTGCGCCTGCCGCACGAGGCGCGGCAACTGCACGCTCGCGCTGCCCGCCACCGCGCCGTGTCCGTAGATCAGCGTATTGCAGAGCACCGCTGAGCGGATATTGCGCTGTGCCGCTTCGAGCACCTGACGGTCGATCGCGACGCGCGCCGCTTTGTCCGCGGTCGGTTCGGGCAGCGCGTCTTCGTGATAGATGCGCGCCTGCGCCGCTTCGCCGCCGGACGCATCGCCGACGATGCTCGAGCCGCTCGTATGCAGAAACGGTTTGCCCGAGCCGGCGAGTCCTTCGATCAGCGCGCTCACCGCGCCTTCGTGATCGCTGCTTGCCGCGTTGATGACGGCGTCGGCGGCTTGCGCTTCGGCGATCAGCAACGCGCGGTCGTCGAGCGTGCCGATAACCGGTTCGATGCCGAGCCGCTTCAACTCGTCGCGATGTTCGGGCTTGCGGATCAGACCGCGCACCTGATGACCGGCGCGCACCAGATGCGCTGCAATCGAACCGCCGATAAAACCGCTTGCGCCTGTAATGAAAATCTTCAAGACGTTCTCCTGAGTGCCTGAGTGGAAACACGATGACAGGCATGCAGTATCCGCCGTCTTGATTCTCGCAAAAAGCGTGTTAGTCTCAAATCAATCTTGACTTGAAATCAATAATGAAAACTTCCACGGACGAGTTGCTGGTGTTCGTCAGCGTGATCGACAGCGGCTCGATCACGGCGGCCGCCGAGAAACTCGGGCAGACGGTTTCCGGCGTGAGCCGCGCGCTCACGCGCCTCGAAAAGAAGCTCGACACCGCGCTCGTGCGGCGCACCACGCGCCGTCTGCAATTGACGGAGGAGGGCGAAGGCTTCCTGCAGCGCGCCCGCGCGATTCTCGACGCGATGGAAGAAGCGGAGGAATCGGTTGCGCGCAAGCGTCGGCGGCCGTCGGGGCGTCTGCGTGTCGATGCGGCGTCGCCCTTCATGCTCCACTGCATCGCGCCGCATATGACGGCGTTTTCCGCGCTGTACCCGGAGATCCGGCTGGAGTTGACCAGTAGCGAGCGCATCGTCGATTTGCTCGAGCAGAAGGTGGACATCGCGATCCGCATCGGCGCGTTGCAGGATTCGACGCTGCATGCGCGTGCGCTCGGCAGCAGCAAGCTGCGCGTGGTCGCGAGTCCTGCGTATCTCGCCGAGCATGGCGAGCCGAAATCGGTCGACGCGTTGCGCGAACATCGGCTGATCGGCTTCACGGCGCCCGAGCATCTGAACCGCTGGCCGTTGCGCGAGCGCGGCAAGCGGGCGGGCAAAGGCACGAGTGCTAGCGGCCGTGCCGGTCGTGCCGGCGGCAAGCCCGAGCCGCTGAAAATCGAGCCGTCGATAACTGCGTCGAGCGGCGAGACGCTGCGCCAACTCGCGCTCTCCGGCTGGGGCATCGCCTGTCTTGCCGATTTCATGACCGCCGCCGACATCCGCGATGGACGGCTCGTGCCGATCCTCGGCCATGTGCTGCTCGATGAGCGTCAGCCGGTCAGCGCCGTCTATTACCAGAGCGCGTCGCTTGCCGGGCGCGTGCAGTGTTTTCTGGATTTCATCGCGGTGCGCGTGCGCCTGTAGCGGCGCGTTCGACGCCACCGCCATAAACAAAGCCTGCGGCTCTGACGAGCGCGCGGGCTTTTTTACGTGGGTGTTTTGTCCATGTGGCGGCGTAAATTATGAAGGTGTATATACAAGCTATACGCGATTGAGCGCGCTGCGCTCTTAGTCGCTTCGCCTGCGGTACGGCGGGCCTGACGCCTACATCAACTGCCAGCATTGCCTTAGTGGAAAGCCCTGGGCCTCGAATCTTAAAAACAAGTTGTATATACAAGCCGCAGCCGCTAGACTTTCTGAAATTGTATAGACAGGACAACAACCATGATGACTCTGAAGCCCGGCCACCTGACCCTCCCGCAACTGCGCCAGATCGCGCGTGCCCACGTGCCGCTGAAGCTCGATCCCGCCAGCCACGCCGCCATCGACGCCTGCGCAAAAGCCGTCGCGGACATCGCCGCGAAAGGCGAGCCGGCCTACGGCATCAACACGGGGTTCGGGCGTCTCGCCAGCACGCACATTCCGCACGATCAGCTCGAACTGCTGCAACGCAATCTCGTGTTGTCGCACGCGGTCGGCGTGGGTGAGCCGATGTCGCGTCCCGTCGTGCGTCTGTTGATCGCGCTGAAGCTGTCGAGCCTCGGCCGCGGTCATTCGGGCATTCGCCGCGAAGTCATGGAAGCGCTGATCACGCTGTACAACGCCGACGTGCTGCCGGTGATTCCGGTCAAGGGTTCGGTCGGCGCATCGGGCGACCTCGCGCCGCTCGCGCATATGTCGGCGGTGCTGCTCGGCGTCGGCGAAGTGTTCGCGAAGGGCGAACGCCTGCCGGCCACCGAAGGCCTCGCGCTCGTCGGCCTCAAGCCGCTCACGTTGCAAGCGAAGGAAGGTCTCGCGCTGCTGAACGGCACGCAGGCATCCACGGCGCTCGCGCTCTACAACATGTTCGCAATCGAAGACCTGTACCGCACCGCGCTCGTGGCGGGCGCGTTGTCGGTGGATGCAGCGGCTGGCTCCGTGAAGCCGTTCGACGCGCGCATTCACGACCTGCGCGGCCATCAAGGACAGATCGACGCCGCCGCGGCGTATCGCTCGCTGCTGCAAGGCTCGGGCATCAACGTATCGCACGCCGATTGCGACAAGGTGCAGGACCCGTACAGCCTGCGCTGCCAGCCGCAAGTGATGGGCGCGTGTCTCGATCAGATGCGTCATGCCGCCGACGTGCTGCTGCTCGAAGCGAACGCCGTCTCCGACAATCCGCTGATTTTTCCCGACACCGGCGAAGTGCTGTCGGGCGGCAACTTCCACGCGGAGCCGGTTGCTTTCGCCGCGGATAATCTCGCGCTCGCCGCCGCGGAAATCGGCGCGTTGGCCGAGCGCCGCATCGCGTTGCTGATTGACGCCACGCTGTCGGGCCTGCCGCCGTTCCTCGTGCGCGACGGCGGCGTGAACTCCGGCTTCATGATCGCTCACGTGACCGCTGCCGCGCTCGCGTCGGAAAACAAGACGCTCGCGCATCCGGCTTCCGTCGATTCGCTGCCTACGTCGGCCAACCAGGAAGATCACGTTTCGATGGCGACGTTCGCCGCGCGCAAGCTCGGCGACATCGCCGAAAACACGGCAAATATTCTCTCCATCGAATTGCTCGCCGCCGCTCAGGGTGTCGATCTGCGCGCGCCGCACAAGACCAGCCCGAGCTTGCAAAAGGTGATGGACGCGGTGCGCAACGACGTCGCGCATTACGAGCTCGATCATTACTTCGCGCCGGACATCGCGGCGGTGACGCGTCTCGTGCAGAACGGCACGATCGCGAAGCTGAGCCCGTTCTCCTTCGTCTCCGAACAGTAAGCGGACAGCGAGCGGCAGCCAATGAACGCACCGGCCTACCAGGGCATCAAGGACTTTATTCTCGCGCGCATTCATGCGGGCGAATGGGGTGAAGGCGACCAGGTGCCGTCCGAAAACGAGCTCGCACGCGAATTCAACGTCGCGCGCATGACGGTTAACCGCGCGTTGCGCGAGTTGACCTCGGAGCAGGTTCTGACGCGTGTGCAGGGCTCCGGCACGTTCGTCGCACGTCCGAAGTACGAGTCGACGCTGGTGGCGATCCGCAGTATTTCCGACGAAATCGTCGCGCGCGGGCATCGCTATCAGGCGAAGGTGCTGCACATCGGCGCGAGCATTGCGGACGCCGCGCTCGCCGAGGAAATGCAGGTTAGCGCGGGCAGTCCGGTGTTTTTCTCGCGCGTGCTGCATTTCGAAAACGACGAACCCGTGCAACTCGAGGAGCGCTGGGTCAATCCGGCCGTCGCGCCCGAGTATGCATTGCAGGACTTCACGAACACCACGCCGAATCAGTACCTCGTTCGCGTCGCGCCGCTGCAGCGCGTTGAATACCGGATCGAGGCATTGGCGGCGGACGGCGACACGCGCGAGCTTTTGACCATGGACGAACTCGAACCCTGTCTCGTGCTGCATCGGCGAACGTGGTCGCAAAGCCAGGTCGCGTCGATCGCGAATTTATGGCATCCAGGCAGCCGCTACCGTTTCACCGGACATTTTTGATCCGCTTTTTCCGAGCGATTTTCCCCGACACATTCTGATCATCTTTACGCATTCCGAGGGCCACCATGAACAACCCGAAACACATCGACCCGCGTCTCGATCCCACTCGCACGATCCGCGCGCCGCGCGGCGCCGAAAAGACCTGCAAGACCTGGATCGCGGAAGCCGCGTATCGGATGATCCAGAATAATCTGGACCCCGAAGTAGCCGAGCATCCGCATGCGCTCGTCGTGTATGGCGGCATCGGCCGCGCGGCGCGCAACTGGGATTGCTTCGATCAGATCCTGGCATCGCTGAAGGACCTGAACGAAGACGAGACTCTGCTGATTCAATCGGGCAAGCCGGTCGGCGTGTTCCGCACGCATGCCGACGCGCCGCGCGTGCTGCTCGCGAACTCGAACCTGGTGCCGCATTGGGCGACGTGGGAACATTTCCACGAACTCGACCGCAAGGGCCTGATGATGTACGGGCAGATGACCGCGGGTAGCTGGATCTACATCGGCAGCCAGGGCATCGTGCAGGGCACGTACGAAACGTTCTTCTCGGTCGCGAACCAGCATTTCAACGGCGATCCGAAGGGCCGCTGGATTCTCACGGGCGGTCTCGGCGGCATGGGCGGCGCGCAGCCGCTCGCGGCCACGATGGCCGGCTTCTCGATGATCGCAGTGGAGTGCGACGAGACGCGCATCGACTTCCGTCTGAAGACGCGCTACGTCGACAAAAAAGCGAAGACGCTCGACGAAGCGCTTGCCATGCTCGACGAAGCGAAGCAGGCGGGCAAGCCGGTGTCGATCGGTCTGCTCGGCAATGCCGCCGACGTGTTCGCCGAGTGCGTGACGCGCGGCATCACGCCGGACTGCGTGACCGATCAGACGAGCGCGCACGATCCGATTCACGGCTACCTGCCGCAAGGCTGGAGCGTGGAAGACTGGCGCGAGCGCATGAAGACCGCGCCCGATTCGATCGTCGTGCCGGCGAAGCAGTCGATGGCGAAACAGGTGCAGGCCATGTTGACGTTGCAGCAGCGCGGCGCGGCCACGCTCGACTACGGCAACAACATTCGTCAGATGGCGCTCGAAATGGGCGTTGAAAACGCGTTCGATTTTCCGGGCTTCGTGCCGGCGTATATCCGCCCGCTGTTCTGCGAAGGCAAGGGGCCGTTCCGCTGGGTCGCGCTGTCGGGCGATCCCGAGGACATCTATAAGACGGACGCGAAGGTCAAGGAACTGATTCCCGACGATCCGCATCTGCATAACTGGCTCGACATGGCGCGCGAACGCATCGCGTTCCAGGGCTTGCCGGCGCGTATCTGCTGGGTCGGCGTGAAGGATCGCTATCGTCTCGGCCAGGCGTTCAACGAAATGGTGAAGAACGGCGAACTGAAGGCGCCGATCGTGATCGGCCGCGATCACCTCGATACCGGTTCCGTCGCGAGCCCGAATCGCGAAACCGAATCGATGAAAGACGGCTCGGACGCGGTCAGCGACTGGCCGCTGCTCAACGCTCTGCTGAATACGGCGGGTGGCGCGTCGTGGGTGTCGCTGCATCACGGCGGCGGTGTCGGCATGGGCTTTAGCCAGCACTCGGGCGTCGTGATCGTCGCGGACGGCACGGACGCCGCGAAGGAACGCCTCGGCCGCGTGCTGTTCAACGATCCGGCAACGGGCGTGATGCGTCACGCGGATGCGGGCTATGAACTCGCGCAGCAAACCGCGCGCGAGGCGGGTCTCAATCTGCCGATGCTGGGCCGTTGAGCATGACGTTCGCGGGCAGCATGGCGACGCTCACGCTGATCCGCGGCGCGCAACTCGTGGCGTCGCCGTGGAAGAACGGCGGCGGCATGACGCGCGAGGTCGCAGCGTTTCCCGCGGATGCCGGGCTCGACACGTTCGTATGGCGCGTGAGCGTCGCGGACGTTGCGCAAGCGGGACCGTTTTCGCGCTTCGCCGGAATCGATCGCACGCTGGTGCTGTTGTCCGGCGCGGGCATGCTGCTCGATGAAGCGCAAAGCGGCGAAGCTGTGGCCACGCATGCGTTGACGCAGGCGTTCGATACCGCGCGCTTTGCTGGCGAGGCGCACATCGACGCACGTCTCGTCGACGGTCCGACGCGCGACTTCAATCTGATGGTGCGCCGTGACCGCGCGCAAGGCGAGCTGGACGTGTGGCACACGACGCAGCAGCAGGCGCCAGGCGAACGCACGTTATCCGCGGATGTCGCGCTGCTGTATTGCGCGAGCGGCGCCATTGCAGTCGCGTTGGGCGACGCACAAGCAGATTCACAAGCAGATTCACAAGCGCAACGGCTCGAACCAGGCGACACGTTGCGCATCGACGCCCCGAACAATCTCTCATGCAGGATAAAAGGCGAAGGCGCGTTGCTGGCAATCCGCATTCGCTACACGCAACCAGCCACGCAACCAGCAGCAGCGAGCATCCGATGAAGCAAACTGTCTGGCATCAACTGAAACTGTGCCCACAGGGCGACCCCGACCATACGCTGCCCGACGCCGCGATCGCCGTAGAAAACGGCACGATCGCGTGGCTCGGCGCGTCCGCCGATCTGCCTGCGCAATACGCGGCATGGCCGCGCGAAGAGTTGCACGGCGCGTGGGTGACGCCGGGCCTCGTCGATTGCCATACGCATCTGGTGTACGGCGGGCAACGCGCCGATGAATTCGCGCAGCGTCTCGCGGGCGTCAGCTATGAAGAGATCGCGCGCCAGGGCGGCGGCATTGTGTCGACAGTGCGCGCGACACGTGCTGCGAGCGAAGATGCGTTGTTTAATCAGTCGGCCGCGCGGCTCGAGCCCTTGCTTGCCGAAGGCTTGACCGCAATCGAAATCAAATCCGGTTACGGGCTCGACCTCGACAGCGAGCGCAAGATGCTGCGCGTCGCGCGCCAGTTGGGCGAACGCTATCCGGTGAGCGTCTACACGACGTTCCTCGGCGCGCACGCATTGCCGCCCGAATTCGCGGGCCGCGCCGATGCGTATATCGACGAAGTCTGCAACACGATGCTGCCCGCGCTCGCGGACGAAGGTCTCGTCGACGCCGTCGATGTGTTCTGCGAGCGCATCGGCTTTTCGCTCGAACAAAGCGAGCGCGTGTTCAATGCAGCGGCGCGCTATAAGCTGCCCGTGAAGATGCACGCGGAGCAGTTGTCGAATGGCGGCGGCACCGCGCTTGCCGCGCGCCATCGCGCGTTATCCGCGGATCATCTCGAGTTTCTCGATGAGGCCGGCGTCGCCGCGATGAAAGAAGCCGGCACCGTCGCCGTGTTGCTGCCCGGCGCGTACTACTTCATTCGCGAGACGCAACTGCCGCCGCTCGATCTGCTGCGGCGTTATGAAGTGCCGATTGCAATTTCGACCGACAGCAATCCGGGCACGTCACCCGCCACGTCGTTGCTGCTGATGATGAACATGGCGACGACGCTATTCCGCATGACCGTGCCCGAAGTGCTGAAGGGCGTGACGTCGAACGCGGCGCGCGCGCTCGGCAAGGCGGACCGTCATGGTTCGCTCGAAGCAGGGCGCGCTGCCGACTTCGCGGTGTGGTCGGTCGACTCGCTCGCGGAGCTCGCTTACTGGATCGGGCGTCCGCTGTGCTCGCGGGTCGTGCGTGCAGGCGAGACGGTTTATGCCGCGCCTTCGCGTGCTTCTCGTGCTTCGAGTTCTTCTACACGCGGCGCGAACTGAGTCAGGACCTGAGAGATGACACCAGAAAAACAGTCGCTATTCGCCGAACACGCGTATCTGCCGGACGGCTGGCGCCGCAACGTGCTGCTCGAATGGGACGCGGACGGCACGTTGACGGCGGTCACGCCGGACACTGCGGAAATTCCCGCAGACGTGCAGAAAGCCGCGGGTCCGATATTACCTGGCATGCCGAACCTTCACTCGCATGCGTTCCAGCGCGCGATGGCGGGCCTCACCGAATATCGCGCCGCTTCCGGCAACGGCGCCACCGACAACTTCTGGAGCTGGCGCGATCTGATGTATCGCTTTGCCGCGCGCATCACGCCCGAAGGATTGGCGAGCGTCGCGCAATGGCTCTACATCGAAATGCTGAAGGCGGGCTATACGTCGGTGTGCGAGTTTCATTACGTGCATCACACGCCGGAAGGCAAGCGCTACACGAACCAGGCGGAACTTGCACAACGTGTCGTGGATGCGGCGTCGGCGGCCGGCATCGGCATGACGATGCTGCCGGTGCTCTATCAGTACAGTGGTTTCGGCGCGCGCGCGCCGCGCGACGATCAGCGGCGCTTCATCAACACGCCGGAAAGTTTGCACGAACTGCTCGCCGCGTTGCGCGCCGCTCGCCCTGAAAACGCGGCGTTGCGCTATGGCGTGGCGCCGCATTCGTTGCGCGCGGTGTCGGAGCAATCGCTGCGTGCCTTGCTCGACGGCCTGGACCGCAGCGCGCCGGTTCATATCCATATCGCCGAACAGACCGCCGAAGTCGACGCGTGCATCGAAACGGAAGGCGCGCGTCCGGTGCAGTGGCTGCTGGATCGCTTCGACGTCGACGGAAGATGGTGCCTCGTGCACGCCACGCATGTCGATGCAAACGAGACGCTCGCGCTCGCGAAGAGCGGTGCCGTTGCGGGCCTGTGTCTGACCACGGAAGCGAATCTCGGCGACGGTATTTTTCCGGCGCACGAGTATCTCGACGCGCAAGGGCGCATCGGCGTCGGCTCGGATAGCCACATCGGCGTCGACTGGCGCGCGGAATTGCGCCTGCTCGAATACGGGCAGCGTCTGACGCGCCGGCAACGCAACGTGCTGGCATCGGCACACACGCCCTATGTGGCCGATCGTCTTTTCGACGCGGCGCTCGAAGGCGGCGCGCGCGCCACGGGTCGCGCGACCGGTGCATTGCAAGCCGGCCATCGCGCGGATTGGCTCGTGCTGGACCCGGATCACGCGAGCATTGCCGGACACGCGCCGAATAACTGGCTCTCGGGCGTCGTTTTCTGCGAGCATGGCGAGACGCCGATCCGCGACGTGTACGCAGGCGGCGACAAGCTCGTCGAGAATCGCCGGCATCGCGACGAAGAGGGCGCTTACGCGCGCTATCGCATCGCGCTCGCGGAACTGCTCAAATGAGTTGACGCGATGCACGCAACCGCATGCGCGCCGCGCCCGCGTCACCGCAACGTTCTTCCGATTCAGGACTGACATGACTGCTTCGAACACTCCACCGGTTTTCACGCTGCATCGCGGCAACCTGCCGATGCTGATCTCCATCCCGCATCTGGGCACGCAGATCCCCGCGGACATCGCCGCGACGATGACGCCCACGGCGCTTCGCACCGACGATTGCGACTGGCATCTCGACCGGCTCTACGCATTTGCGAAGCGCATGGGCGCGTCGATCATCGCGCCGACTTACGCGCGTTACGTGATCGACCTGAACCGTCCGCCCGACGGCGCGAACCTGTATCCGGGGCAGGACACCACGGGCTTGCTGCCCGTCGATACGTTCGACAAGGAGCCGTTGTATCGCGAAGGTCATCTGCCGGACGATACTGAGGTGGCCCGCCGTCGCGACGCTTACTGGATGCCTTATCACAGCGCGCTCGCAGGCGAACTCGCCGCGCTCAAGGCGCAGCACGGCAAAGTGCTGCTATGGGAAGCGCATTCGATCCGCTCGCGCGTGCCGCGTTTCTTCGAAGGGCGCTTGCCGGACTTCAACTTCGGCACGTCGAACGGCGCGAGTGCGATGGCGGGTCTCGCCGAGGAATTGGCTGCGATCGTCGAACGGCATGGCGTTTATTCGGCTGTCGCGAATGGGCGCTTCAAGGGCGGCTACATCACGCGCGAGTATGGTCAGCCTTCGCAAGGCGTGCATGCGGTGCAACTCGAGCTGTCGCAAATCACGTATATGCAGGAACAGTTGCCGTACGCGTACGATGAAACGCTTGCCGCGAAGATCGAGCCTTTGCTCGAGCAACTCGTCGCGACCGCGTTGGAGCGCGTGAAGACGGCGTGATCGCGGGCGCGGACCTCTCGCGCGCGAGATAGACAACCAAAAAGAATGGCCTCGCAAAAAATGCGAGGCCATTTTCATTCGCGCGACGCTTGGCGTGAGCGTCCGCCGCCGTTACCCTCTATGCGAGGCATAGCTTAACGGCAGTGGCGTTCCCAGTGGTGATGCACGCGCACCTTCTTGCAAACTTCGTGATGGTGCCCAGCGGCCTGTGCGGGAGCGATTGCGCTGAAAGCAGCAGCGGCTGCGGCAAGAGCCAGGACGATCTTCTTCATTACAAAACCCTTAATCAGTGTTGTGGAGTTGGCGGTGCAGCAGGACGTATGCCGCACGGCACGCAAGCATGCCACATCGACGGCTGCTGCGGAGGAACGCCGCCGCTCCGCCGGTGTCAATCCTCACGGCGGATGGCGCAAAAGGCCGTCCGCGTTGACGTGGAGCAACGCGAGCCGGTCTCCGCACAAAGTTCGCGTGATGTGCGGCGTGCCGCTTGCAAGCGAGGCCGGGCAACGGCTACCCTTTCAGAATGATGACGCTCGTCACGGCGTCGTCTTGACATCGGGCAAAAAGATGGAAGACCCCGCAATGGAAGATTCCGACGAATTGCTGCTTCCCGTCTGGCGCGCGAATCTCGTGCTGCTCACGCGCGAGGTCGGCGCGGCGAGTCGTCTCGCGCGCATGATGACGTTTTCCGCGAGCTATCTGAAGTTGATGTTGTCGGGCCAGCGCGAATTCAGCGAGGAGTTCGTGCGCGGCATCGAAGCGGTGACCGGCTTGCCGAATGGCTGGATGAACGCGCCGCATACCGAAGAGGAGATTCCGCCCAACGCGCGCGCCGCGATCGACAACGAAGAGCCGCAGGCGCGCTTTCGCGGCACCGCGCATCCCGCGCGAAAAAAGACCGTGCTGCGGCCGCCCGAGCCGATTTTTGGCCAGAGCGCGCCTGCCAAACGTATCGAGGACGAAGCGCTGGACGCGGAAGCGCATCGGCGCCAGGCATACTTTCGCAAGGTCCGCGAGCTTGCGCTTCAGGAGGTCCGGCGTTTCGAGCGGCATCTCGCGCATGCGCCTGTCGAACTGCCGTCGTTGCGCGCCAAGGTCGAAGAGGTGATTGCCGCCGCCGATCCCGACGGTCCGATACAGGCCGATCTTGCCGGGCGGCTCGAACAGATCGAGAAGCATCGGCATTTGCTGTTGCGGCATGTGGAGAGCCTCCAGGCCTTGCTCACGCAACTCGGCGAGGGCGACGGATGAGCGGCGCGGCCGGTGGCCTGCTCAAGGGGGCATTACGCGGGAAAGAGCGGTCATGACGCGGTGCGTGAGCGTCCTGAGTTGCATGAAGCTGCTGCGCTGCCTGAGGATCGCCACCGCGCTCGCACTAGGCGCGGCAGCGTCCGCCGCTTTCGCCGACGGCGCAACCCCCGATCCCCTCAGCGACGACCGCGCGCCCTACACAACGGAGCGCGACGTTCATCTCTTCGTGATCCAGAAAGACGGTTCCATCGAGGAACACGACGACAGCGTGTTGCGCGCGAACACGGCGAGCGGCGTCGACGACATCGCGCAACGCTACGTCTGGTTCAACAAGGACATCGAACAGGTGCAGTTGCTCGCCGCCGAGACGATCGACCCGGACGGCGCGACGCACACGGTCGGTCCCGAAGCGATCCGCGACATTCAGGAGCCGCGCTCGGCGGGCGCGCCGAGCTTCCAGGACGGTGTGTTGCGCACGGTGATTTTTCCGGGCGTCGAGCCCGGCTCGCGCGTCCATCTGGCGTTTCGCAAGACGCGCGCGAAGCCGTTGCAGGCGGGCACGTTCGCGTATCTCGTCGAGCCGACGCGCGAACCGGTCGAGGATCAACGCCTGATCTTCGATCTTCCCGCCGATGTGCCGCTGTATGCCGACGCGCGCGGCTACACGGCATTGCCGCCCGTCAGTGCGAATGGCCGCACGCGTTACGAATTTCGCTACCAGCATGGACCGTATGCGCGGCTCGAAGCGGGCGCGCTCGGCTATGCGAATTGGGGCGATCGTCTGATGGTGTCGACCGTGCCGGACTTCGCGAGCTTCGCCGCGCGTTATCGCGGTCCCGCGACCGACGCCACCTTCGACGATCCCGCCATAGTGCGGCTTGCGCAGTCGCTCACCGCGCGCGCCGCGGACCCGCGCGAGAAGGCGCGGATACTCTACGACTGGGTGCGCATGAATATCCGCTACGTCGCGCTCTTTCTCGGCGAGACAGCGGCGATTCCGCACAAGGCGGCCGACATCCTGCGCAATCGCTATGGCGACTGCAAGGACCACGTCGCGCTGTATAGTGCGCTGCTGGCCGCGGTCGGCATTCGCAGCGAGGCGGTGCTGCTCAATCTCGGGCCGTACTATAGTCTGCCGGACGTGCCCGGTTATGGCGCGAGCGCGATCAATCACGCGATTATCTGGATTCCTGAACTATCGCTGTACGCGGACACGACCGCGGGCGGCGTGGGCTTCGGCTATATGCCCGCCGCCGTGATGGACCGGCCCGTGTTGCTGGTCGGCGAAGGAACGCTGTCGCGCACGCCCGCCACTCAAACGCGCGAGCGCACGGCGCGCGTGCAGATCGACGTCGATGAAAACGGCACCGCGAATTACGCCTATCGCGTGGAAGATGCGGGCTTCACCGCTGAGATCGAGCGCAATATCTTTCGACGTGCGTCGCGGCAGCGCACGCAGCAGATCGCCGGCAATCGTCTGTTGCAAACCGGCCTGCATGGCAGCGCGCAATTGCGCACGGGCGACGTGGCCGCGACCGACGGGCCGTTCGCGACGTCGATAGAGGGCAAGCTCGAGCACTTCATCTGGAGCGACGGCACGACCGCTGTGCCGTCGCTGACGAGCTTCTCCGGCGGCATGGGTTCGCAGGTGCAGGCATGGCTCGCGGAGCCGGCTCGCACGCAGCCGTGGACCTGCATCGGCGGCGCGTTCGACGAGACGCTCGAAATCACGCTGCCGCGCTTCGCGAAGATAACGGACATGCCCGTCGATACCGATGTCCACGACAAGTTCGTCGCGTTTTCGTCGCGCTATGTATTCGACCCGGCGGCGCGCGTGCTGCAGATCAGGCGGCAGTTTCGCGCCGCCTTCGGACACCAGATGTGTTCGGCAGAAGAGTTTGCCGCGATGAAGGACGACCTCGTGCGGATCGAGCGCGACCTCGACGCACAGATCGTCGTCAACGCCGCGCGGCCTGCGTTGAACCGCTAACGGAAACTAAGGACGCTCAGCTCCCGCTCTTCGTCACGACCGGAACCCACGCGCCGTTCTTCACCTGATACAACGTCGACGCGCCGCTTTTCAGCGCGCCGGTGTTGTCGAACGAAATCTTGCCGGTCACGCCTTCGAAGTCGATCGTCTTGAGCATCGGACGGTAGTCGTTCGGCGACGTCGATTTCGCCTGCTGCATCGCCTTGATCGCGGCCCACGCGCCGTCGTAACCGAACGGCGCATACGACAGAATCTCGCCGCCGAAGCGCTTCTTGAACTTCGCGGAGAAGTCCTTGCCGCCGGGCAGTTGCGCGAGCGGGCGGCCGTATTCCCAGGCCATCACGCCTTCGGCCGCGTCGCCGGCGAGCTTGATGAACTCGGGGTCTTCCACGCCGCCGCCGCCCACCAGTTGCGCCGTCACGCCGAGCTGCTTCATGCGCCGCGCGAAACCGGCGGCCTGCGTATCGAGCCCGCCGAAGAAGACCAGGTCCGCGTTCGCCGCCTTGATCTTGGTGATCTGCGTGCTGAAGTCGACCGCGTGATTGTCGGTGTACTCGCGCGCGACGATCGTGCCGCCATGCGCCTTCACCGCCTTCTCGAACTCGTCGGCTTCGCCCTGACCGAAAGCCGTGCGGTCGTCGATGATCGCGATGCGCTTCGCCTTGCTCACTTCGACCGCATAGACGCCTGCGTTGCCGGCGTTTTGCGCGTCCGTCGAAATCACCATGAACGTGTTCGCGAAGCCGCGTCCGGTGATGATCGGGTTGGTCGCCGCCGGATCGATCACGGGGATGCCGGCCTGCTCGTAGATCTGCGAGGCGGGAATCGTCGTGCCCGAATTGAAGTGGCCGACCACCACCGAGACGCCCGAGTCCACCAGTTTCTGCGCGACCTGCACGCCGATGCGCGGGTCCGCCTGGTCGTCCTGCGAGACGATCTGGAACTGCGCAACCTTGTCGCCGATCCTGATCTTCTGCGCGTTGGCTTCCTCGATGGCGAGCCGCACGCCGTTTTCGAGGTCCTTGCCGTAGCCGGCGTTCGCGCCCGTCATCGGCGCGGCGAAGCCGATTTTCACGGGCATGTCGTCGGCGAAACTGGCGAGCGGCGCGACCGCAAAGAGGGCGCCGACGAACAGGGCAAGCGGTTTGAGCGTGGTGTGGTGACTCATGGTCTCTCCTTACTTCGACAGTTCGAGTGATGAAAGCGGCAAAGCGATGACGCGGCTCGGCGCTGACAAAGCGAGCGGGTTCCCGCGGGCACGAAGGCTCGCGATACACCGTGCGGAGTACGTGTGGTTGTATTCGCACGCCGGTCATGTGGCGCGAATATAGGAAGCCAATATGCGGCCGTCTTGGCAGTTCGCGGCGCTTTGAATGAGGATTTCGGCATAAGCTCGCGAGGGGGGCGCGAGCGTTGATGGGTGCCGAAGCGGGAGTGCGGATTGGCGCACACATGCATGGAGACATGTGGCGAAGTGGTGGGCTTAACTGGATGCAGGTGTCGAAGCTATGTGTTCAACACACGGCACGAAGATGCGCGCGAACACGATGGCCGCGGGGTGCAAGAGGAATGCGAGAGAAGCGAGCAACAGGACGCGCGAGCCCATGCCCGCGCGCTCGCCTAAGTCACCAGCGTTACCGCTCGCCTTGCTGACGCAGCACTTCTTCACGCAGACGCAGCAGCGGCGCTTTGGTTTCGTCGTCGGCCCAGGTGTCGAGATCGTCGATCGCGCGCTGGCAGCCGTCGAGCACGAGGTCGAGGTCCACCGGCACGCCGTTGTTCAGCGCGAATTCGATCGTCTCGGCGAACTGCTGGCAGTCGTCCTCGCCGTACGAAATGTCGAGGTTGTCCGCGATCACTTCGGCGATGTTGCTGCGCGCCTTGTCGTCGGGCGTCACCATGTCGATGATGCCGCGCGCGACGGCCGGCGAGTAGTAAAGCGCGATGTCGAGCCACTGCGCGGGGTCGAAGTCGGGCTGATCGAACTGGTTCTCGAAGAACTCGATGGCTTCCTGTTCATGCACCTCGTCGGCGTCGACGCTGATGCACAACTGCTCAAAATACTCTTCCCGCTCGCTGCGGATATAACCGTCCATCGATGCCTCGTCTGCTGAATGCCGGATGCCTGAGAAAGTCGCCGCGCGAAGCCGCAAAGCCGCGAAGCCATTATCGGCTCGCGCGTGCGGCACGCATTATAGGACGACCGGCCGGCTGACAAGGTTCCTGGCGACGCAATGCCGGCAAGCTGCGGCCCGCACCGCACCGCACCGCACCGCACCGCACGATGCGCAAGCTAGGCGGTCTCTGCCACCCACGCGTCGAACCATTCGCGCGGCTGCGCGATTTCGTTTTGCGCGGGCACCAGTTCCAGTTCGTAGCGCCCGGCTTGCCACGTCGCCTTGACGACCGCGTTGACCGCGGCGAGCGTGTGCTCGAACGCGCCGCGAATCGTGTCGCCGAGCAGCGTGCGCGCGACGAACACCGCACTCGTCAGATCGCCGACGCCGACCGGCTGCCGCGCGAACGGATACAGCGGGCGCTGGCCCATCCACGCCTCGCGTTCGGTGACGACGAGCATGTTGAAACGATCCGCGGGACTGTTGCGATCGAGCAGATGTTTGACCAGCACGAGCTTCGGTCCGCGCGCGATGATCTCGCGGCACGCGGCGACGGCTTCCTCGAGCGTCTCGATCTCGCGGCCCACGAGCCGCTGCAACTCCGTGTGATTCGGCGCCATCGCGTCGGCCACTTCCGGCATGGTGTCGACGAGAAACTGCTGGATGCCGGGCTCGACCTTGCAGCCGCTTGCCGCGCCCATCACCGGATCGCAGAAGTACCAGGCGCGCGGATTGGCGGCCTTCACGGCCTTGACGATTTCCAGCACCGACTGCGCCTGCTCCGGCGTGCCGAGGTAGCCCGAGAGCACCGCGTCGCAGCGCGGCAGCATGCCGATTGCGCCGATGCCTTCGGCGAGTTCTTCCATCTGCGCGGCGTTGATGGCGGTGCCGGTCCAGTGGCCGTATTGCGTGTGGTTCGAGAACTGCACGGTGTTCAGCGGCCACACGTTCACGCCAAGCCGACGCATCGGAAACACGGCCGCGCTATTGCCCGCGTGCCCGAAAACGACATGTGACTGAATGCTGAGAACGTTCTTCGTCATGGTATGGCTCGCGCAGGCGGACGTGCGCGATCGGTGAAAACGGGAGGGATGCGCGGCGGCGCTGTTCGGGCATGAACCCGCTACGCCGCGCGCAGGACTGCTTCATGTATTGCAAGAACAATGCACGGTCTGCATCGTAGGGAAACAATACAGGAGTTTGCCGCAAGCCAGTTGATCCGTCCCCGTGCTGTTGCGCCGAACCATCACCGGCGACGGCTCGGGCAGGATCAGGCCAGCTCGCGATAGAGCGCGAGATAGCGGTCCGCCGACGCGCCCCAGCCGAAATCCTGGCGCATCGCGCGGCGCTGCGCCGCCTTCCATTCGGTGCGCCGGCCGTGCAGCGCGAATGCGCGGCGGATCGCGGCGGTCAGGCTGCGCGGCGTGAAGTCGTCGAACACGAAGCCGGTCGCGAGATCCTCGGCGAGATTTTCAAGCGATGCGTCCGCGACGGTGTCCGCGAGACCGCCCACGCGATGCACGAGCGGCAGCGATCCGTAAGCCAGCGCGTAAAGCTGCGTGAGACCGCACGGCTCGAAGCGCGACGGCACGGCAATCACGTCGCTGCCGGCGATGATCGTGTGTGCGAGTTTTTCGTCGAAGCCGAGTTCCACCGCGACCGATTCCGGGTGCGTCTGCGCGACGCGCTTCAGGCCGTTTTCGAGCGCCGGGTCGCCAGTGCCGAACACGACGAGCTGACCGCCGCGCTTGACGATCTCCGGCACGGTTTCGAGCAGCAGGTCGAGACCCTTCTGCTCGGTCAGGCGGCTCACCACGCCGAACAGCAGCGCATCGCTTTTTTGCGCGAGGCCGAAGCGTTTTTGCAACGCCTCCTTGCACGCGAGTTTGCCGGCGAGCCGCGTCGCGGTGTAGCGGTGCTCGAGGAGCGCGTCGTTCGCGGGGTTCCAGACCGTATAGTCGACGCCGTTCAGGATGCCGCACAGGTCATGCGCGCGGCTGCGCAGCAGGCCGTCCAGTCCGCCGCCTTGCGCGAGCGTTTGAATTTCGCGCGCGTACGTCGGGCTCACGGTCGTGATGCGGTCGCTGTAATAGAGCCCCGCCTTCAAAAACGACAGTTGTCCATAGAATTCGACGCCGCGCATGTTGAAGAAATCATCCGGCAGGCCGAGCTGGCCGAACTGATGCGCGGGAAAAACGCCCTGATACGCGAGGTTGTGCACGGTAAAGACGCTGCGCGCGGGCGCCCGGCCGTGCTGCCGTTCGGCCGCTTTCAGATAGGCGGCGGCGAGCCCCGCGTGCCAGTCGTGCGCGTGGACGATCTGCGGCGACCACGCCGGGTCGAGCTGCTGCGCGAGTTGCGCGGCGACCCAGCCGAGCAGCGCGAAACGCTGCGCGTTATCGCCGTAGGGTACGTGCTCGTCGTTCAGATACGGATTGCCTGGCCGGTCGTACAACGTGGCCGCCCGAATCATGTAGACGACGAGTCCGTTCGACGGCAACGTGCCCTGTTCGAGCGTCACGCCAGGCGCATCGAAGCGGCGGCCCAGTTGCGCGACCGGACGCAGGTCGTGCAGGCCGGCCGCGACCGCGGGAAAGCCGGGCAGCAGCACGCGCACGTCGGCGCCGCGCTCGACCAGCGCGGACGGCAGCGCGCCCGCGACGTCGGCGAGACCGCCCGTTTTCAGGAGGGGATACAGCTCGCTGGCGACGTGTAGGGCGCGAATCGTCATAGGCTCGGTCTCGTTCCTTTAAAGATGTGGACGGTCGATGCTTGCGGGCTGCGCTGGGCCGCTGCGGACGGCCGCGCGGCACCAGCGCTCATTAGTTCACGTCCTGCCGCAGCGCCTCGGGCGTGACGAGCACGACGCCGTCGTCGGTACGATAGAAACGTTCGGCGTCGCGCACCGGATCTTCGCCGATTACCGTGCCGTCCGGGATCGTGCAGCCGCGGTCCACGACCACCTTCTGCAAGCGGCAACTCGCGCCGACGGTGACCTGCGGCAACAAGACTGCCTCATTGATATTACAGAACGAACTCACCTTGACGTTCGACGACAACACCGAGCGCGAAATCTGCGAACCCGAGATCACGCAGCCGCCGCACACGATCAGATTGTTGCCCGAGCCTTGCAGTCCCTTCAGGTCGCGCACGAACTTGGCGGGCGGCAGTTGCTCCTGGTAAGTCCAGATCGGCCAACTGCGGTCGTAGAGGTCCAGCGTCGGGATCGTGGAGGCGAGGTCGAGATTGGCGGCCCAATAGGCGTCGATGGTGCCGACGTCGCGCCAGTACGGCTCGACGTTCGGGTCCGAGGACACGCACGACATGCTGAACGGATGCGCGATCGCGGTGCCTTGCGTGACGACGCGCGGCAGAATGTCCTTGCCGAAGTCGTGATCGGTATCGACGCTCGAGATGTTTTGTTCGAGCAATGCGTACAGGTAGTCGGCGTCGAACACGTAGATGCCCATGCTTGCGAGGGCGGTGTCGGGCCGGCCGGGAATCGCCGGCGGGTCGGCCGGTTTTTCGACGAAGCCGGTGACGCGGCGGTTTTCGTCGACGGCCATCACGCCGAAGGCCACCGCGTCCATGCGCGGCACTTCGATGCAGCCGACCGTGCAATCGGCGCCGCTCTCCGCGTGGTCCGCGATCATGCGCGTGTAGTCCATCTTGTAGATGTGATCGCCCGCCAGCACGACGACATACTTTGGACGAATCGAGCGGATGATGTCGAGGTTCTGGAACACCGCGTCGGCCGTGCCGCGATACCAGTGCGCGCCTTCGACGCGCTGTTGCGCGGGCCACAGATCGATGAACTCGCCGAACTCGCCGCGCAGAAAACCCCAGCCGCGCTGCAGATGACGCAACAGCGAGTGCGCCTTGTACTGCGTGACGACGGCGATGCGCCGGATGCCGGAGTTCAGGCAATTGGACAGCGCGAAGTCGATGATGCGGAATTTGCCGCCGAAATGTACGGCTGGCTTGACGCGTTTGTTGGTGAGCGGACCGAGCCGGGTGCCGCGTCCGCCGGCCAGTACGATGGCGAGAGTGGTGCGTTGCAGATCGTTCAACCGTGCCGGCGTATCCATGTCTGTCTCCTTTGTCGACCGCAGTTAGCGCTTTAGCGCTTACTGCGGTCCCATGTAATCGTTCCGTTGTGCCATGCAATGAATGCCTCGCTTACTTCCCCGATGCGGCTGGTCGATCGCTTCTACATTGATCCGCGTTTGATTCGCTTTTGATTCGCGTATTGCGGCTGCTGCGCTGGCGAGCCCGTCCCGTAGTTCTAGCACTGAATGGCCTCGCGCGGGCGACGTTTCTCGGCTGCGAGCCGCCGACGCGCCCAACTGCGAACCTTCGGCCGAGGCGCGCCGACGCTCCGTGCGCCACGGCACATAGCGAGCGAGGTTCCGTGCGCAATATGCGTGCCACGCGATGTGCCGCACGGCGCGGCGTATCGCGGCGCCTCCTGGAGAAGCGGGCTGTGTGCGTGCCGCTGCGCGGTCGCGATGGGCGTCGTAGAATCGTCCGCGATTGCGCGGCATGTCGGCGGCCGCTTGCGGCGAACTTTTAATGTGCGCTGGCAGCCGCCTCCATCCGCATCCTTTTCCCGGCTTCTTCGATAGAAAAATGTCCATCAGCTTTCGCCGTCTTTCATTGCTTGCAACGTTGAGCGCCGCCGCATTCGGCGCCGCGCCGGTCACGGTTTGTGCCGCATCTGCGGCTTCTGCCGAAACGCTGGCGACGGGCTCGGTCGGCGCGTCGTCGACCGTATCCACGGCCGCTTCAACCAGCGGCGCATCCGAAACCGCCGCAGCCGGCGGCAATGCAGGCCCGGCCTATGGCCCCGAGTTGCAGGGCTTCACCTATCCCGAACCTGTCGGCCAATACGACTTCACTTCGCAAGGCGTTGCGCTGCATATGGCCTACATGGACGTCAAACCGGCGCACGCGAACGGCCGCACGGTCGTCCTTCTGCATGGCAAGAACTTTTGCGGCGCGACGTGGGAGGCGACGATTCATCGTCTGAGCGAAGCGGGTTATCGCGTGATCGCGCCGGATCAGATCGGCTTTTGCAAGTCGAGCAAACCGGAGCACTATCAGTACAGTTTCCAGCAGCTCGCGCGCAATACTCATGCGCTGCTCGAGTCGCTCGGTGTGAAAGACGCGACCATCGTCGGACATTCGACGGGCGGCATGCTCGCCGTTCGCTATGCGCTGATGTATCCGCGCGAGACGCAGCAACTGGTGCTCGTCAATCCGATCGGGCTCGAGGACTGGAAGGCGAAGGGCGTGCCGTCGTTGTCGGTGGACGACTGGTATCGGCGCGAACTGAAGACCAGCGCGGACGGCATTCGCCGCTACGAGCAGTCGACGTACTATGCCGGCCAATGGCGCGCCGATTACGAACCGTGGGTGCAGATGCTCGCGGGCATGTACCGGGGGCCGGGCAAGCAGATCGTCGCGTGGAATTCGGCGTTGCTATACGACATGATTTATACGCAGCCGGTGGTCTATGAGTTCGGGCAGTTGAGCATGCCGACGCTGTTGCTGATCGGGCAGAAGGACACGACCGCGATTGGCAAGGACGCGGCTTCACCCGAAGTGCGCGCGAAGATCGGTCATTATCCGGAGTTGGGGAAGGCCGCGGCGAAAGCGATTCCGGATGCGACGCTGGTTGAGTTCGCTGACCTGGGCCACGCGCCGCAGATGCAGGACCCGGACGCGTTTCATAAGGCGCTGCTGGAGGGGTTGGCGGCGGTGCAGGGGAGTCGGTGAGGGTTTAAACGGCTCTTTGTCTCGAGATCGTGCTTCTATTTTGCTAACCGGCAGCGGCTCGACTGCTGCACACGATGAACCAACCCCGAAGTACGACCTTGACCAAAGCGCGCGCCGTACCCATGCCTGGCAACAGCGTACTCGCGCCGCTCTACGCGGGCGCGGATCTTTTGGACGCCTTTGCAATCCGACTGCCCGCGGGGGCCAGCGATGATCTTGAGGTGTTGGCACGCGCCGCGTTCGAGCGGCAGGCGTGGTGGATTCGTGCGCTCACGCGTGTCCGCGATCTGACGATGGCGACGGTCGGCGTCAAATCGTCTCGCGACGTCGGTCTTGCGGCGGCGGCGCGTGGGCCGGTTATCGGCTACTTGCCGCTGCTGTCGAAGAGCGCGACGGAGCTGGTAGTCGGCGCGGACGACCGGCATCTCGACTTCCGCGCGACCATCCAACTACGCGGCGACGCGGCAAACGGGCGAGAACTGCTCGCGGCCACGGTGGTGCATTGCCACAACAGACTCGGGCGAATCTATCTTGCGACGATCGCGCCGTTTCATCGCGCGATTGTGCGGGCCAATCTGGAACGGGCAGTAAGAGCAATGAGAAGCTAAGCGTCTCGCTCGCAGTACCCGCGTTTGTCCTTCTTCGCTCGCAGCGCGAAGTCCACGCTGCGAGCCAACCACTCCCGCGCAAAACCGTTACGGCTGAGGCTGAGCAAACACATCAGTGCGATTGCCAAGGTTCCCGGAGTTCGTCTGCACGAAGAACGGCACGAAGCTCGAGCCGATCGCGGCCAACCCCTGATAATCCCCGACGAAGAAGCCCTCGGCATCGGGCGCGGTCTTGAGATCGAATGCGCCCGCCACGTGTGTTTCATTGGCGAACGTCGCTCCCTTGTCCGTCGATGTCGTCTGCCAGATATCCGTCGGTAACGTCGTGGTGTTGCCATCCGCCAGATTGCGGAAATCGTAGTACGTCACTGCAACGGTCCCCGACGAATTGACGTTGATGCTCGGATTGAATGCCGGCCGTCCCGTGGGCGTATTAACGCGGATTGGTGCGCTCCACGTGCTGCCGCCATCTTTTGAGGTAGAAAGCGCGATCTCGTCGTAGAGCCCGCCATTGAAGCGCGAATCCTGCCAGACGACATACAGTTGCCCCGTCTTCGGATCGATCGCGGGCTCGGGAATGATGTCTCCCGAACGCACCGCTTCGCCGGTGTTCGGATCGAACACCGATACGGTCTGCAAACCCGAGATGATTTTCGGCTTCGTCCATGTCGCGCCGTCGTCGGTCGATTTGATGAACGCCACCTTGCCGGCCGCTTTCGAAAACGGCGGAGAGATCAGGTCGAAGAAGTCATAGAGCGTTCCGTTCTGCGAGTTGACGACGATCTGGTTGCCGATCGTCTGCTGCCGGGAGGGCACCGTCACGATCACCGATGGCGGACTCCATGTCAGGCCGCCATCGGATGTCTTCGAGAACATCGATGGCCCGCGGAAGGCGGCCGTGTGCGTGTTGGCGTACGGATTGCCGTTCGGCAATTCGAGCCGGTCCCACACGGCGTAGGCGACGCCTGCCTTGATCGGATTGGCCGTCACCGATTCCTTGTCGTTGAAGAATTGCAAGGTCGGTTCGTTGTTGGCGATGATGGTGCGCGGGTTTGCCCACGTCAGGCCGCCGTCCTTCGAAACCGAAGCGAGCACCGCGTTGCTGTTGTTGGATTGGTTGAAGGAGATCGACACGGCGTACGCGGTTCCATCGGGGCCGATCGACACCCACGGATCGGACGCGCGCTCGTAATCAGTCCCGCCCGCGCATGCGGTGAAAGGCAGTGCAGCCGGCGTGGCCCATGTCAAACCGCCATCGAATGATGGGCGGGCAACCAGGCCGTGTGCGCCGCCGTTGTCCCATCGGTCCTGCTGCCATACGCCGATCAGGTTCGACGGATTTTTCGGGTTCGTGGCGACCCACGGCTCGACTTCGGCATTCACATAGTTCGTGCCGGGGCCGCCGATGGTGCAAGTGGCAAAAAGGCTGGGGCCGGACACGAGGACGGGCGCGGCCCGACTGGTCGGAATGATTGCGGCGAGTACAAGAGCGAGCGGAACGCTGCTCAGAAATGCACGGGGCTTGTTGCAACGCATGGAAGGCTCCTTCTCCATTGCGACCTGTAGCAGCCCACGGTAGCGCGCCGGCAGTTGCGAAAGAAGTGGAGTGGCGTTGCACCTTCGCCGGAAGTCTTAACGATGGCATCGTCGGCGCGCCTTGTTTCCGCCATTATTCGCTCGCCATACTCACTACCGCTTCAACTGCCACAGACCGCGAGCGCTGATCACCGCCAGCGCGTCGGTCACAGTTTCACTACGCAAGATCAAGTGGTTTTTTCACGCATCGGAAAACGTCGTCACGGTATGAGCGGACGCTTTGCGAAGACCGTCTTTTGTCAGATGCGTGGATTGGACTTTAGGTCGCGGCAACGGACGTTGCGGGAATTTTTTGTAACGATTGAAAGCGATACACATTCTTGTTTGTCGTTTCAGTTCGCACCTGTTCACGAGCATTACGACGCAATCGCCGGGCGTGCGTTGCACGCCGAAGGGCCGCTGCCTCTGACGCGAAATGCGCAGCGGCGAATGCAGGCTTATGGAATTCGACGTTCCATTCTGGTCGTGTACGGGTGCGACGACCCAGACTTCGTGCGCCTTCTAACTCCACGATGCTCCTGCCTGTGACCCTCACTCATAGGATCACAAGACGCCTTCTTGCCTCGGTTTCGTTTGCTTAAAGTGACACCACTGCAGCAGCTTTTCTTCTGTCCCGCTGCTGCAAGCACAGTTACTTCGCCACTTTATTCAACGACAACCTTTGGAAGAAATCATGAAATCGCTCATCAATGCTGTTGCAGTCGCCGCCGCCCTTGCCATCCCCGCAGCATCGTTCGCTCAGTCGAACGATCAGGTCACCCGTGCGCAGGTTCGCCATGAACTGGTGCAACTCCAGAAGGCTGGATACCGTGCTGGCCAAGGCGATCAAGCGTTCTATCCGGCTCAGATCGAGGCCGCCACTGCACGTGTGGCTGCGGAGGAAAAGTCCGCGAGCGGCTTCGGCGGTGTAAACAGCGGTTCCTCCGCCAGTGGCGCACCGGCGACCAACGGCGTCCGGTCTCTGTATTCCGGCCGTTGATTCAACGCTGCGAACGATGTCACGACGAAATGAACGGACCTTGCTGCGCCCTAACCGATTGCAGAGGCGAAGCACTGACTACATAGCCGTGTCGTCATGACAGCGTTGCCGGCAATTCGCAACTCAAATTCGCAACTCACCTATCACGCATTGGAGAACGACATGAAAGTACTGATGGTTTTGACCTCGCACGATCAATTGGGCAACACCGGCCGCAAGACCGGCTTCTGGCTGGAAGAACTCGCGGCGCCTTACTACACGTTCAAGGACGCGGGCGCCGAGATCGTGCTGGCCTCGCCGCAGGGCGGCCAGCCGCCGCTCGATCCGAAAAGCAACGAGCCGGCCAATCAGACCGACGAGACACACCGCTTTGAAAACGACGCGGCGGCCAAAGCGCAACTCGCGGCAACCGTGCGCCTCGACAGCGTCTCGCAGGCGGACTTCGACACGGTGTTCTATCCCGGCGGCCACGGCCCGTTGTGGGACCTGGCCGAAGACTCGCATTCTATCGCGCTGATCCAGTCGTTCATCGCCGCCGGCAAACCCGTTGCACTCGTGTGTCATGCACCGGGCGTGCTGCGCCACGTCACCACGCCGGACGGCAAGCCGCTGGTCGAAGGCAAGAAGGTGACGGGCTTCACGAATTCGGAAGAAGCCGCGGTCGGCCTGACCGAAATCGTGCCGTTCCTCGTCGAAGACGAACTGAAGGCCAAGGGCGGCATCTACTCGAAGATCGAGGACTGGGCGCCGTACGTGGTCACCGACGGCCTGCTCATCACCGGACAAAACCCGGCTTCGTCGTCTTCCGCTGCCGCAACCTTGATGCAGCACCCGGCGCTCGCCGCGCAATAACAGCCGCCTATCCGCCGACGCGCATTGCCCTCGGGCACGCGCGCGGCGTTTCCACCAAAGAGCCAGCTAGCTGATCGCGCAAGGTCGCGATGATCGCGCGCAGCCGGCTCGATCGAGCCCGTCGCAATGCGCGACCTGGGTCCATTCGGGAGCGAAAAGAACATGGAATATCCTTCACTCTTCACGCCGCTCAAGCTCGGGCGGCACACCTTGCGCAACCGTATCGTGCTGCCGCCGCTGACGCGCCAGAGAGCCGCCCAGCCCGGCGACATACCGGCCGCATCGAGCGCGCTCTATTACGGCCAGCGCGCCGGCGCGGGCTTCATGATCAGCGAAGGAGCGCAGATCGAACCGCGCGGTCAGGGCTACGCGTGGACGCCCGGCATCTACAGCGACGAACAGGTCGAAGGCTGGGCTCGCGTGACCGACGCGGTGCACGCCGAAGGCGGCGTGATCTTCGCGCAGTTGTGGCATGTGGGCCGCGTCTCGCATACCGCGTTGCAGCCCTACGGCGCAGCGCCGGTTGCGCCTTCGCCGATCGCGGCACAGAAGGTCAAGGCGTTCATCCAGACCGGTCCCGGCACCGGCGCGCTGGTCGGACCATCGGTGCCACGCGAGTTGAGGGTCGCCGAGATCGGCGAGTTAGTCGGCCTCTACGCAAAGGCAGCGCAGAACGCGCTGCGTGCGGGCTTCGACGGTGTCGAGATTCACGCGGCCAATGGCTACCTCGTGAATCAGTTCATCTCGGCACACTCGAACAGGCGTGAGGACGAGTACGGCGGCTCGCTGCACAACCGCTTGCGCTTTCTGCGCGAGATCGTCGGGGCGGTCGCCGCGGTGGTCGGGCCTGAACGGCTGGGCGTGCGCTTCACGCCGCTGTTCACGAGCACCGATCAGGATCGCGTGTACATCGGCCTCGTCGAAGACGATCCTCACCACACGTATATCGAAGCAATCAAGGTGCTGGAAGCTGCCGGTGCGGCCTATGTGTCAATAGCGGAAGCCGACTGGGATAACGCACCCGATCTGCCGACGGCGTTTCGCGAGGAAGTCCGCCGGGTGTTCAGCGGCCGCATCATCTACGCGGGTCGCTACACGGCCGAGCGCGGCGCGCGCCTGATCGAAGCGAACCTTGCGGACCTGATTGCATTCGGCCGCCCGTACATCGCGAACCCGGATCTGCCTGAGCGCATCGCGAACGGCTGGCCGCTCAATGCCGTGAATCCGGCAACGTTGTATGGCGGCGGGGACGAAGGACTCACGGACTATCCGGCCTACGCGGAATCGTTATCCGTTCAGGCAGACGAGGTGATCGCATGAGCAAGGGATCGAAGCGGGCCGTCGCCTGTGCGATCGGGCAGCCCGACGACGTCGACATCGACGAGATCGTGCTTCGTCCCACGAGCCAGGAGTTCTGAGCGAACGCTGACTCACACTTTCCAGCGACAGGGCCACGCGCAAGACATTGTGCGTGGCCATCACGCAAATGCGGCGCTTCATACGAGAGCGGCTTCGACGCGTTCGTATGAAGCGCCGCTAGTCGTCGTGGCACAACCTGGACATTTTGCCGTGATAGTGTTCGCATTCCCGGTCGAGCCACGCATGTCCGGGCCGTCAGTGGGCTGGTCGTATGCTGCCTCGCGACGATGCCCGGCACGTCCGCCCGCCTGCCCATTCGCCGTTAACCGAGACACTATGTCCAGAAGACCCTCTGCCGAGCAGCGACGCGAACTTGGCGCGTTTCTTTCAAGCCGCCGCGGCCGCCTGCAACCTGCCGAATTCGGCCTGCCCGACGGCCCCCGCCGTACCCCCGGCCTGCGCCGCGAAGAGGTCGCCGTACTCGCGGGCGTCAGCGTTAGCTGGTACACCTGGCTCGAACAGGGCCGCGACATTCAACCGTCGGCCGATGCGCTGCGCAGAATCTCGCGCGTGCTCAAGCTCGACACCGTGGAGTCGGCGCATCTGTTCGCGCTTTCATCGCGCGAGCTTTCGCAGGTAGCAACCGGCAGCGGCGTCACCGAAGGCCTCGAACGACTGGTTCGCTCGATCAACGTTCCGGCCTATGTCCGCAACACGCGGCTCGACATTCTGGCGTGGAACGATGCCATTGCCGACCTGTTCGTCGACTATGGATCGCTGGAGCCGCATGAGCGCAATACCTTACGCCTGCTGTTTCTCTACAAGCCTTATCGCACGCTGATTCTCGACTGGGAGCAGATGACACGCGGCATGATCTCCGCGTTCCGCGCCGCGCGCGCGCAGGCGCCGGACAAGGCGCCGTTCGATAGCCTCATCGACGAGCTCACGGCACTGAGCCCCGAGTTCAGCGACTGGTGGCAGGACACCGAGGTCAAAGGTTTCGATGAAGGCGACAAACGGCTTCGTCATCCAGCCGGCGGCCACATCGAATTCACCTACGTTGCGTTGACGCCCACCGGCAGACCGGACCTGTCGCTCGTGACTTACATTCCCCGGCACTCTGCCAGTGAGTCCGACTCATAGGATCACAAGACGCCTTCTTGACCCGCCCCGGTTTGCATAAAGTGACACCACTGCAGCGACTTTCCACTGCTCGTCACTTCACTCAATCGAGGCAAACATGTCGAACCTGAACCTTCCCACCGCCATCGGCGCAACGTCGCGCAATCCCGCAACCGGCGAGTTCATCGCGCACTATCCGTTTCAGACCGCCGACGAAGTCGAGCGCATGCTGGAGGACAACGCCGCGGCCTACCGGCTGTGGCGCGGGACGCCCATGGCTGTGCGCGTGGCAACTTACCGCCGCCTGGCCGCGACGTTGCGCGAGCGCTCGGAAGCGTTGGCCGCGCTGATTACTCAGGAGATGGGCAAGACGCTCGCCGCCGCACGAGCCGAAATTGCCAAGTGCGCCAGCGCGATCGACTGGATCGCAGAGCATGGTCCCGCTTTCCTCGCCGACGAACCGGCGCCTGTCGAAGGCGACGATCAGGTGCATGTCTCCTATCTGCCGATCGGTTCCATCCTCGCCGTGATGCCGTGGAACTTCCCGTTGTGGCAGGTGATTCGCGCATCGGGTCCGATCATGCTCTCGGGCAACGGCTTCATCCTCAAGCATGCCGCCAATGTGATGGGCTCGGCGTACGCGTTGCAGGACGCTTATGAAGCCGCCGGCTTCCCGGTCGGACTCTTCGCCAACCTGAATGCCGATAACGAAACCGTGGCCCACGTGATCGAAGATCCGCGCGTTGCCGCCGTCACGCTGACCGGCAGCATGCGGGCCGGGTCCGCCGTCGCATCCACGGCGGGCCGGGCGCTAAAGAAGACGCTGCTGGAACTCGGCGGCGCCGACGCCTTCATCGTCTTGGCCGATGCGAACATCGACCTGGCCGTGAAAGCGGCCATCGAGGCTCGCTTTCAAAACGCCGGCCAGGTTTGTCTCGCGGCCAAGCGGTTCATTGTCGAGAGGCCCGTTGCAGAAGAGTTCACGCGCAAGTTCGTGGCCGCCGCGCGTCAGGTCGTGGCGGGCGATCCGCACGATCCGGCAAGCACCATCGGGCCGATGGCGCGCGCCGACTTGCGCGACGAACTGCACGGCCAGGTGCAACGCACCATCGAAGCAGGCGCGACGCTGCTGCTCGGAGGCAGCAAGGTGGAAGGCGCCGGGAATTATTACGAGCCGACCGTGCTCGCGGATGTCGCCCCCGGCATGGCTGCTTTCGACGAAGAAACCTTTGGCCCGGTCGCCGCAATCACCGTTGCCGACGACGCCGAGCACGCTATCGAACTTGCCAACACGAGCGACTACGGTCTCGGCGGCAGCCTGTGGACGAGCGACGTCGCCCGTGCACAGCGAATCGCGCGCCGGCTGGAAACGGGCGGCGTCTTTATCAACGGCTTCTCCGCTTCGAATCCGCGCATTCCGGTGGGCGGGGTCAAGAAGAGCGGATACGGCCGTGAACTGTCGCACTTCGGTCTGCGCGAGTTCACCAACGCTCAGGCGGTGTGGGCCAAGACCGTCGATTGATCCGACGTTCCCCGGTTCGCCCGATCACCTCGCGTATCGTTAAGGCATCCAAAACATTCGCGCAGGCTTGCGCATGACCCGTACGCTAACGGGTCATCGGCGGCAGCCTGCAAGCTGAACCATTGCAACCAATTGTCCAATCATCGTTAACTTCTGGAGTCGAAAATGAAAACCATCAACAATATTCGCCGTTTTGCCGCAGCCTTGGCCATTGGCGCCGGCGCATTCGCCACGCAATTCGCCGAAGCCGCACCTGTCAAGAACATCGTCCTGGTTCACGGCTATTTCGCCGACGGCTCGGGCTGGCAAGCCGTGTCGAAGATCCTCGCGCGGGACGGCTATAACGTCTCGGTGGTTCAGGAGCCGGAGACCTCGTTCAAGGAAGACGTCGCCGCGACTACGCGTATCGTCGATGCGCAGGACGGCCCGGCAATCCTCGTCGGCCATAGTTATGGCGGAGCGGTGATTACCGAGGCGGGCAACAATGCGCGCGTGGCGGGCCTCGTCTACATCGCCGCGTTCGAACCGGATGCGGGCGAAAGCCTCAAGGACCTGACGACGAAAATGCCGGCCGCGACAAAAGCCATCAAGGCAACCGACGATGGCCACCTCTACTTCGACGCAGAGCACTTCAGAGCCGACTTCGCTGCCGACGTACCCGCCGCGGAGGCCGCATTCATGGCGAGTTCGCAGGTCATGCCGGCACATGAGTCGTTCACCGCGCCGGTGAGCCAGCCGGCCTGGAAAACGAAGCCGAGCTGGGCCGTCGTGGCGACTCAGGACCGAACTGTGAATCCCGATCTCGAACGCTGGATGGCGGGCCGCGCGAAGAGCACGGTCGTGGAGGTTCCGTCGAGCCATGTCGCCTATCTGTCGCATCCGGCAGAAGTCGCCCGGGTGATCGAGCGGGCGGCCACTGCAACGGGCAGCCGCTGAGGGGATCGACCAAAGCAAAACGGCGGCGCGTCGACGCACCGCCGTCTTCATACACCTCGAAAGCCTCACTTCCCCCCAGCCATTTCCTCCCAAATCTCCGCCCCAATCTCAAACGACCGCAACCGCGCCTCATGATCATAGATCTGCGCGGTGAGCATCAACTCATCGGCGCCGGTCTGTTCGATGATCGACTTCAAGCCCTCGCGCACCGCATCGCGATCGCCGATCGCCGTGCACGCGAGCGAATGCGCGACCGAGTTCAATTCCATTTCCGAAGCCGCAACCCGGTCCACCGGCGGCTGCAATTGCCCCGGCGTGCCACGCCGCAAATTGATGAACTGCTGCTGAAGCGACGTAAACAGCCGCCGCGCTTCTTCATTGGTGTCGGCTGCGAAGAGGTTCACGCCGACCATCGCATACGGCTTGTCGAGCGTCTCCGACGGACGGAATTGCGCGCGATAAACCTGCAACGCCGTCAGCATGTAATCCGGCGCGAAGTGCGACGCGAATGCAAACGGCAAGCCGAGCGCCGCCGCAAGCTGCGCGCTGAAAAGCGACGACCCGAGCAGCCACAGCGGCACATGCAAGCCCGCGCCGGGCACCGCGCGAATGCGCTGGCCGGCGACGGGGTCCGCGAAATAACGCTGCAATTCGGCGACGTCGTCGGGGAACGAGTCGGCGCTGTTTTGCAGATCGCGGCGCAGCGCGCGCGCCGTGCTTTGGTCGGTGCCGGGCGCGCGTCCGAGTCCCAGGTCGATGCGGCCGGGATAAAGCGATTCGAGCGTGCCGAACTGTTCGGCGATCACGAGCGGCGCGTGATTGGGCAGCATTACGCCGCCCGAACCGACGCGGATCGTCTTCGTGCCGCCCGCCACATAGCCGATCACGACCGAAGTGGCCGCGCTCGCAATGCCGGTCATGTTGTGATGCTCGGCAAGCCAGAAGCGGCGGTAGTTCCACCGCTCGGCGTGCTGTGCGAGATCGAGCGTGTTCCTGAAGGCATCCGCTGGCGTGGCGCCCGCGATGACCGGCGAAAGGTCGAGGACCGAAAAAGGGATCATTGTCTGTTGGCTTGCTGTTTCTGGCGCTTTCACGCGATGGGGCATTCTCGCAAAGCTTCCGGCTTTCTGCTGGCGACGCCGGGATGTCCACGTTTGCGAAAGGGTTTGTCGGCGGCATCATGGGCACTGAACCGCCGCAGCGCTTTCCCCGGCACCTCTGCCGTTACATGCAAGTTCGATATAGATATGGCCGATCAATATTTAACAAGCGCATGACGGCCTGCTACCGTGAACGCCTCGAACAATGCACTGCCATTGCATTCGGCCCGCAACGCCGCGGCCTCGCCGGGCAGCAATCATTCATGGAGGCACTCGCGTGTCCATCGAATTCATCGGCATGATCCAGACTCGCAAGGTATCGGAAACGCACGCGCCGCAAGGGCCGGCTATCGATGTCGGCTACCTCGAACAGTTCGCGCGCGCGCATGAAGCGGCGGGCTTCGACCGCATTCTCGTGCCGCATCATTCGACGAGCCCCGATGCGTTGCTCACCGTCGCGCACGCCGCGAGCGTGACGAGCAACGTGCACTTCATGCTCGCGCATCGTCCGGGCTTCGTGGCGCCGACGCTCGCCGCACGGCAACTGGCGACGCTCGATCATTATTCGCGCGGCCGTCTCGCGGTGCACATCATCTCGGGCGGCGACGACGCGGAGCAACGCCGCGACGGCGACTTCCTCTCGCACGACGAACGCTACGCGCGCACGGACGAGTATCTGCAGATCCTGCGCCGTCTCTGGACCGAAGCGAAGCCGTTCGATCACCACGGCCAATACTATCGTTTCGAACAGGGCTTCTCGGAAGTGAAGCCGGTTCAGCAGCCGCATATCCCGGTGTATTTCGGCGGCGCATCGGCGCCCGCACTCGAAATCGCTGGACGTCATGCGGACGTCTACGCGCTATGGGGCGAGTCGAAGGCGCAAGTGCGCGAGCAGGTGACGCGCGTGCGTGCCGAGGCCGCGAAGCACGGGCGCACCGTGCGCTTTTCCGTGTCGTTCAGGCCGATCCTCGCCGCGACAGAAAGCGCGGCATGGGAGCGCGCCGAGCGCATCCTCGCCGAGACGAAGCGGCTGCGCGCGCTGCAAGGACTCGGCGTGGGCGGCCCCGCGCAAAGCGAAGGCGCGCGGCGCTTGCTCGCGGCATCCGGTGAATCGGATCGCGCCGACGAGCGCTTGTGGACCGGCATCGCGAAGGAAATCGGCGGACGTTCGAATTCGACGGCGCTCGTCGGCACGCCGCAACAGGTCGCCGACACGCTCGCCGAGTACTACGCGCTCGGCGTCACGACGTTCCTCGTGCGCGGCTTCGATCCGCTCGAAGACGCCATCGACTATGGCCGCGAACTGATTCCCGCAACACGCGAACGCGTGGCGCGCGTTGCGCTGGCCGCGTGAACGGAGCCGCGATGACCGACCTTTCTCACGCGCATCCACGGGCTGACGAAGCACGTTCGCCGGCCAGCACGCTCTCGACCCTGCAACGCCACGCGCCGCTGCGCAAATTCTGGTTCGACGACGTGCCGCCGCGCACGGATCTCGCCGCCGAGCGCCGGTATCGCCAGGAGCGGCTTGCCGTCGCGTTTCGTCTCTTTGCGCGCTACGGCTTCGATCAGGGGCTCGCCGGTCACATCACCGCACGCGATCCGGAATGGACCGATCACTTCTGGGTCAATCCGTTCGGCAAGCATTTCAGCCGCATCCGCGTGTCGGATCTGCTGCTCGTGAATGCGCAAGGCGAGATCGTGGTGGGAGAAGGGCCCGTGAATCAGGCGGCGTTTGCGATTCATGCGGCGATTCACGAGGCGCGTCCCGATGTCATCGCGGCGGCGCACACGCATTCGCTCTACGGCAAGGCGTGGTCCACGCTGGGCCGCACGCTCAATCCGCTGACGCAGGATTCATGCGCGTTCTACGAGGACCACGCGCTGTTCGACGATTTCCGCGGCGTGGTGCTCGATACCGGCGAAGGCGCGCGCATCGCGGCGTCGCTCGGCACGCACAAGGCGGTGATCCTCAAGAACCACGGCATTCTCACGGCAGGTCCGAGCGTCGAGGCGGCCGCGTGGTGGTACATCGCGCTCGATAACGCGTGTCATGCACAACTGCTCGCCGAAGCGGCCGGCACGCCGCAACGTATCCCGCACGACGTTGCCAAGCTCACGCACGAGCAGGTGGGCCGCGCGAATGGCGCATTGTTCGCGTTTCAGAGCCTGCTGGAAGGGCTCGTCGAAGCGGAGCCCGACGTGCTGAATTGAAGCGCGCGTACGCATGCCACGCGCAGCGTTTCTTCGCGAGACGCTGCGCGCCACGTCGTGCAGGCGGCAGCCGTTCGCGGTCGATGTTGCACCGCTTTGGGCCGCCGCTGCCGCGCGATGCTCTCTCGATGTGCGTAAAAGACGAAGAGAACTCGCGCGCATCAATCTTCGGACCTATCCTTCAATGTTAGCGATGACCCAGACCCTGCGGCCGGACCGGCTGCGCACGTTCGTCGGCCAGATCGCGGCGCTCGTCGACGGCGACACACCGGAAGCGGCGCTGCTCGACGCCGGCGCCAACGCGCTGCGCGGCCTGATCGCTCACGACGACTGGCTGCCCGACGCATTCGCGCGGCCCGATCCCGAGCGCTATCAGCAGTACCTGTTGCACGCGGACTCGCGGCAGCGCTTTTCGGTCGTCAGTTTCGTGTGGGGGCCGGGGCAGGCGACGCCGGTTCACGACCACACGGTTTGGGGCTTGATCGGCGTGCTGCGTGGCGCGGAAATTGCGCAGCGTTACCGTGTCGCGGCGCACGGCGAAGTCCTCGCCGAGGGCGCCCCCGAGCGCCTTGGCGCCGGCGCAGTGGATGCCGTGTCGCCACGCATCGGCGATATTCATCGCGTGAGCAACGCATTTGGTGACCGTACGTCGATCAGCATTCACGTGTACGGTGGAAATATCGGCGCAGTGAACCGCTCGGTGTACCCGGGCGGCGCCCGTCGAAAAAAGTTTGTGTCCGGCTACTCGAACGACGTGTTGCCGAACATCTGGAATGTGTCGAAGGAGTCTCCGATCCCATGACTTTCGTGAAAGATTTTCGTACCCGATCTTATGCAGACGTGCGCCGCGCACTGCTCGAACGCGAGGAAATCGCGCTCGTCGATGTGCGCGAGGAAGATCCGCACGCGCGCAGTCATCCGCTCTTTGCCGCGAATCTGCCGCTGTCGCGGCTCGAACTCGATGCACCGGTGCGCTTGCCGCGCCGCGACGTGCCGATCGTCGTGCTCGACGACGGCGAAGGGCTCGCCGCGCGCGCCGCTGAACGTTTCGAAAGCCTCGGCTATAGCGACGTCGCGCTGCTCGAAGGCGGCCTGCAAGGCTGGCGCAAAGCCGGCGGCGAGTTGTTCCAGGATGTCAACGTGCCGAGCAAGGCGTTCGGCGAACTGGTCGAAAGCGTGCGCCACACGCCGTCGCTCCCGGCACAGCAGGTGCAGGCGCTGCTCGACCGCGAAGAGAACGTGGTCGTGCTCGACGCGCGCCGTTTCGATGAATACCAGACCATGAACATTCCCGGCAGCATCAGCGTGCCGGGGGCGGAACTCGTGCTGCGCGCGCGCGAACTGGCGCCGGACCCGGCCACGCGGATCATCGTCAATTGCGCGGGGCGCACGCGCAGCATCATCGGCGCGCAGTCGCTGATCAACGCGGGTTTGCCGAACCCGGTTGCCGCGCTGCGCAACGGCACCATCGGCTGGACGCTCGCGGGGCAGCCGCTCGCGCACGGCAGTTCGCGGCGGCCTGGTCCCGTCGTCGACGACGCGTTGCGTCTCATCGCAGCCGATGGCGCGCGCGCCGTCGCCGACCGTGCGAAAGTGGGCCGCACGTCACGCGATGAAGCGCGCCGCTGGGCCGACGAAGCGGTGCGCACCGTGTACCGCTTCGACGTACGCACGCCGGAGGAATACGAAGCGGGCCACGTGCCGGGCTTTCGTTCCGCGCCAGGCGGCCAGCTTGTGCAGGAAACCGAAATGTTCGCGCCGGTGCGCGGCGCACGCGTGATTCTCGCGGACAGCGACGGCGTGCGCGCGAACATGACCGCGTCGTGGCTCGCGCAGATGAACATCGAGGTCTACGTGGTCGACGGTTTGACGGCCGCCGACTTCGCGGAAAAGGGCGCGGCGCCTGCGGCGCGCCTGGCCCCGCAGCCGCCCGACGCCGATGAAATCGCGCCCGCCGAACTGGCCGCGCTGCTTCAGTCGCCGGGCACGGTGGTGCTCGACTTCACGAGCAGCGCGAACTACGTGAAGCGCCACATACCGGGCGCGTGGTTCGTGATCCGCAGTCAGTTGGAAACGGCATTGCACAAGCTGCCCGACGCGCGCCGCTATGTGCTGACGTGCGGCAGCAGTCTGCTCGCGCGCTTCGCCGCGCCCGACGTGGCGGCGCTCGCCGGCAAGCCGGTGCAGGTGCTGACGGGCGGCACGGCGGCGTGGATCGAAGCGGGCCTGCCGGTGGAAAGCGGCGAGACGCGGCTGGCGTCACCGCGCATCGACCGTTACCGGCGTCCTTATGAGGGCACCGATAACGCGCGCGAAGCGATGAATGCCTATCTGGAGTGGGAATACGGGCTCGTCGCGCAACTGGCTCGCGACGGCACGCATGGTTTTCATGTGATCTGACGGGGTTCGGCGGATCGCGGGGACAGGGACGGCGACTGACGGCGCGCGCCCGCGGCTGCGCGCGTGTCCTTGAATTGCCGCGCGATCGCGGTGCCGAACCGCTCCACCGGCTGCTGCAATTTGCCGAGCGCGCGCGGCTGCACGAGCCAGATGTCGATGACCGGCTTGAAGTCGCTGACCGACACCACGTCGAGCCTGTCGGCATAGGCGCTCGCATTCAGGAGTGGCAGCGGCACGAGTCCAAGACCATGACCGTCCGCCACGAGTTGCAACTGCAACTCCGTGCCGAGCGTTTCCAGATTCAGCTTGAGCGCGAGACCGAGACCCGTCAGCGCGCGTTGCAGACCGTCGCGGAAGCCGCAGCCGTCCGGATTCAACACCCAGCCAATCGACTGACACTGCGCGAGCGTATGCGCGCGTTTCGTGAGCAAACCCTTGCGCGCGACCACCGCGAGTTTGATGCGGCCGAGCGAGCGCGCCGACAGCGTGTCGTCGAAGGTTTTGTTGGCCGGGAGCAGGATCGCGGCGACATCCAGTTCGCCGTCTTGCAGCCGTTCGAGTAACTGGCTGCCCCAACCAGTCGACGCGCGCGCCTGCAAATCGGGGTACGCGTCTTTCACCACGCGCAGCGCCTCGCCGAGCGCGACATCGGCGATGGTCTGTGCGACGCCCACGCGCAGCGTGCCGGTGGGCGGCGTGTCGGTCGCGACCATTTCGCGCAGCACGTCGAGTTCGCGCTGAATCGCGCGGCATTGCTCGTAGACGATCCGGCCGGTCGCGGTCGCCTTCAGCGGACGCGTGTTGCGGTCGAGCAATTCGACGCCGAGCGCTTCCTCGAAATTCTGCAAACGGCGCGTGATGGCCGGTTGCGTGAGCCCGAGCGAGAGCGCCGCCTGCTGCAGCGACTGACAGCGAATAACGGTGACGTAGGCGTCGATTTCGTCGATCTTCATGATGAGCGATGAGGTGGTTCGTGCGCCCGATGATACCTGCATCGCTGTTCCCGCATACTTTGCAAGCAACAAAAATTCGCATATTTGCTTAGCACGATAATGCGTTTGTCTTATACAAGACGCTCGCTTATCGTCGTCGAATCTATTGCTCGACACCTTCCTGGAACGTCATCCTCATCATGTCTTTTGCGATTTTCTCCGTCGTGCCTCGGGCACTTGTCAAACCGCTTGCCGCAATTATCGTGGCCATTCCCGCGATGTTGGTGTTGTGCGCGAGGCCCGCCGCCGCGGCCGACTTACCCGTGCTCAAGGTCGGCGACCAGTCGTTGCAGACGCGCGGCATTCTCGAAGCGTCCGGCCAGTTGAAAGACCTGCCGTACAAGATCGAATGGTTCAATTTTCCGGCAGCGCAGCCGCTTGGCGAAGCACTGAACGCGGGCGCCGTGGACGTCGGCGGCCTCGGCGACGCGCCGCTCGTTTTCGCGCTCGCAGCGGGCGCGCGTGTGAGGGCGGTCGCCGCGACGCGCTCGAATCCGCTCGATCTGGCGATCGTCGTCGGCCCGCATTCGCCGCTCACGGACGTCGCGAGTCTGAAGGGCAAGCGTCTCGCGACGACGCGCGGCTCCATCGGCCACTATCTCGCGCTCGCCGCGCTGAAAAAGGCCAACCTGTCCGCAAGCGACGTCGCGTTCGTGTTCCTCGCGCCCGCCGACGCCAAGGCCGCGCTCGCGTCCGGCAGCGTCGACGCGTGGTCGGTGTGGGACCCGTACACGGCGCTCGGCGAGTCGCGCGATCACGACCGCATCATCGCGAACGGCGTGGGTTTGTCGGAAGGGCTCAGCTATCAGGTCGCGACCGAGGCGGCGATTGCCGGCAAACGCGCGCAATTGGCGGACTTCCTGCGGCGCGTGGCGATCGGCCAGCGCTGGGCGCTCACGCATCCCGACGAAGTCGCGGCGATGCAATCGCGCGTGACGGGCTTGCCCACCGATGTGTTGAAGACGGTCTATCAGCGCGGCCAGGTGCATCCGGTCGCAATCGACGATACGGTCGTGGCCGCGCAGCAGCGCACCGCGGACACCTACGAAGCGGCCAACGTGATTCGCGCGCATCTGGATGTGCGTGCAAGTTTCGACCGCAGTTTCCCGTTGCCCTGACCGCGATGGCGCCGAGCCTTCCGGCGCCGCGAAATCCTCTGCAAATTCGGTGTAAACGCGCTCTCGTCTAGCGCTTCCAATCCCGTTAGATTAACGTCACTTGGAAGGCTTATTGAGGGGACCAGGGCGGCCAGTCAAGCAGCGGTTCGCCACTTCCGGCGATGGCGCAAGGTGTACGGCCAAGGCCGTTCATCGCCGCGCCGGAACGGACCGCTGCGCGTCGTCCTTCACGCGGTTTTCGCACATCTTCAAGACCGGCGTACTGACCGTACCCGCCGTCACGACCACCGCTTCACTGCCGTCCGGCATGGGCGACGCTTTGCACAGCGTCGCTTTTTTGCTTTCTGTTGCGTCTGTTGCGCTTTGCAATAATTGGCGCGCAGAGGGCGTCATCGTCGGAAAAGCGCTTTACGTCCTGCATTTTTCGCCTGCGAGGCCGGTTTCGCCGTGTCTTTGCGCGCCGTGTGCGCGCTCGCGGTTTTTGCGTCACGCGGTTATCCTGTAGCGCGCCCTAAGGAACGTCCAGCGGATGTCGAGCGGGAACTCCAGCGGGGAATCACTACACGACCGATGCGGTCATTCGCGTCCGCATCGCTACAGGAAATTTGCTGTGAGCCTGAAACTGCCTCTTGTCGCCATGCTGGCTGCATGCCTCGCGCTCACTGCGTGCGACGACCAACAGAGCGAGCACGCCGTGCAAAAAATCAAGGACCTGTTTAACGCCGTCAAGCCCGACGCGCTGCTGCTCAAGGACATGACGCCGGGCGTCACGACCGAAGCGCAGATCCGCGAGCAGATGGGCAAGCCCGAAACCGAACGCACCTTTACGGACGGCTCGAAGCGCTTCGAGTATCCACGTGGTCCGCAAGGTATGAATACGTACATGGTGGACGTTGACCGTGACGGTAAACTGCAATCCATCACGCAAGTGTTGACCGCGGCGAACTTCGGCAAGATCCGCATCGGCATGAGCGAGGACGAGGTGCGGCGGCTGCTCGGCAAACCGGGCCAGGTCGCGGTGTTTCCGCTCAAGCCGGAAACGGTGTGGAGCTGGAAGTGGCGCGAGGGCGGCGTGACGGAAGAAGGCATTTTCAACGTGCACTTCGACCAGAATCACACGGTGTACACGACATCGCGTTCGGACGTCATGCGCGGGCGCTAGAAACGCTGTAAACAACGAGAAGCAGACGAAGAAAGACGGGGGGGCATCATGATACGTCGACGTCGATACAGCCGTATCGGGCTGGTGTTGGGAGGCGGCGCCGCGCGCGGCTGGGCGCATATCGGCGCGATCCGCGCGCTGCACGACGCGGGCATCAAGCCCGACGTGGTATGCGGCACGTCGATTGGCGCGCTGGTCGGCGCCGTCTATGCGAACGGCGATCTGGACTGGCTCGAGGAGTGGGTGTCGCGGCTCACGTGGCAGACGGTCGTGCGCCTGCTCGACTTGCGTTTGTCGGGCGGTCTGCTTGGCGGGCGCAAGGTGATCCAGTTATTCGCCGACAAATTCAACGGCCGGTCCATCGCGCAACTGAACATGCCGTTCGCCGCGGTCGCCACCGAACTCGACACGGGCCGCGAAAGCTGGCTGCAGGACGGCAGCGTGGTCGACGCGGTGCGTGCGTCGATTGCGATTCCCGGCATTTTCACGCCGGTTTGGCACAACGGCGTATGGCTCGTCGACGGCGGCTTGAGCAATCCGGTTCCGGTGTCGGTCGCGCGCGGCATGCGGGCCGACTGCGTGATTGCCGTCGATCTGAACAACGACATTCTCAACGGACGCGATTTCGGCGGCGCGGTCGTGGACACGCCCGCCATCGACCCGAACGCGCCGACGCCGGTTTCGATGCGCCGCAACGGCAAGCCCTGGCCGCGCTGGCTCGCGCCCGCCGAAGAGCGCGCGACCGACGACGTGCGCGTGCCGCCCGCGCCGAGCGCGCGCGTGCCGTCCATGCTGAGTTCGATCGCGCAAAGCATCGACATCATGCAGGTGCGGATCACGCGCAGCCGTCTCGCGGGCGAGCCCGCAGACATCCTGATCCAGCCGCGCCTGGGCGGCATGGGCATCTTCGATTTTCATCGCGCGGCGCCGGCCATCGAGGAAGGGCGCGCGGCGGTCGAATACATGCTGCCCGCGATCCGCGCGCGGCTCGGCATGGACTAGCGGCGGCCCGCTCCTGATCTTCGCACGGCCGCGCTTCGCCTTACGCGAAGCGCGCGCCGTCTATCGAAAAAGCGACCTCAAACTTGCTAAATCGCGGCGGCGCGTCCGCGCCGCGCTGGTGACTGCATCCCGCCGCGCCCCCCAACACCAAGCGCCGCGAGCCGCCCGGCGCTTTCCGCGCGCCCTGCTGCGGCGCAGCAAACTTTGCGTCGGCCTTTGAGAAATTAATTTTCGCTTGGGAGACTCCGCGCCATGCCTGATGAGCCGGGGTCCGACGAGCCGGCTGCATCGAGGCGTTCTCAAACCAAACTGGATGGAGACACGCGTGGTGCTATACGGCTTTGGTCCGGTCCTGCTGGCCGGCACGATCCAGACGGTCGAACTGTCGGTGCTGTCGCTCGCGGCCGCCGTGCTGCTCGGCCTCGCGGGCGCGGCGGCGAAACTCTCCTTGAACCGGCCGTTGCGCGCGCTCGCCACCGGCTACACGACCTTGATCCGCTCGGTGCCTGACCTCGTGCTGATGCTGCTGCTTTTCTACAGCATCCAGATCGCGGTCAACAATCTGACCGACGCGCTCGATGTGGCGCAGTTCGACATCGACCCCTTCGTCGCCGGCGTGCTGACGCTCGGCTTCATTTACGGCGCGTATTTCACCGAAACGTTTCGCGGCGCGTTTCTCGCCGTGCCGCGCGGCCAGCTCGAAGCGGGCAGCGCCTACGGCATGAGCGGCGTGCGCGTGTTCGCGCGCATTCTCTTTCCGCAGATGATGCGTTTCGCGCTGCCCGGCATCGGCAACAACTGGCAGGTGCTCGTGAAAGCGACGGCGCTGGTGTCGATCATCGGTCTCGCGGATGTCGTCAAGGCCGCGCAGGACGCGGGCAAAAGCACCTTCAACATGTTCTTCTTCATCCTGATCGCGGCGCTCATCTATCTCGCGCTGACGACCGTCTCGAACCTCGCGCTGATCTGGCTGGAACGCCGCTATTCGATCGGCGTTCGGCACGCGGAGCTTTAAGACCATGATCGACATTCTCAACGACTTCTGGCGCGCGTTTCTCTACTGGGACGGCCAGCGCATGTCCGGCCTCGCGGTCACGTTGTGGCTGCTGGTCGTGTCCGTCGGCATCGGCTTTTGTCTTGCGATTCCGCTCGCGGTCGCGCGCGTGTCGAAAAAGCGCTGGCTGTCGACGCCCGTGCGTCTCTATACATATGTGTTTCGCGGCACGCCGCTGTACGTGCAACTGCTGCTTATCTACACCGGCATGTACAGCCTCGAATTCGTGCGTTCGCACCAACTGCTGGATGCGTTTTTCCGCAGCGGCTTTCACTGCGCGATTCTCGCATTCGCGCTCAACACCTGCGCGTACACGACGGAGATTTTCGCGGGCGCAATTCGTTCGACCTCGCATGGCGAAGTGGAAGCGGCCCGTGCCTATGGCATGAGCTGGTTCACGATGTACCGCCGCATTGTGATACCGTCCGCGCTGCGCCGCGCCTTGCCGTTGTACAGTAACGAAGTAATCCTGATGCTGCACGCGACCACCGTCGCGTTCACGGCTACCGTGCCGGATATCCTGAAGGTGGCGCGCGACGCGAATTCGGCAACCTATCGTTCGTTCGACGCATTCGGCCTCGCGGCGTTGATCTACCTCGTGGTGTCGTTTGCTCTCGTCGCGCTGTTCCGCCGCGCCGAGCGTCACTGGCTCGGTTATCTGGCGGTCCGCACGCATTGAGCGCGCCGTCGCAAGTTCGATCGTATTTTCAAAGGGAGAGCACCTTGCTCCACACCACGCAAACCCAGGCTTGCAAGCTCGCCGTGCAGGACATCCACAAGCGCTACGGCGACAACGAAGTGCTCAAGGGCGTGTCGCTGAACGCGAACAAGGGCGACGTGATCAGCATCATCGGCGCGAGCGGTTCGGGCAAGAGCACCTTCCTGCGCTGCATTAACTTTCTCGAGCGGCCGAACGCGGGGCAGATTGTCGTCGACGGCGAAGCGGTGAAGACCAAGGCCGACCGCGCCGGCAATCTCGAAGTCGCGGATCACAAGCAGTTGCAACGCATTCGCACGAAGCTCGCGATGGTGTTCCAGCACTTCAATTTGTGGGCGCATATGAACGTGATCGAGAACGTCGTCGAGGCGCCGATTCACGTGCTCGGCCTGCCGCGTCGCGAAGCCGAAGAGCGAGCCCGCGAATATCTCGAGAAGGTGGGCCTCGCGCCGCGCGTCGAAAAACAGTATCCGGCGCATTTGTCCGGCGGTCAGCAGCAGCGCGTGGCGATTGCCCGCGCGCTCGCGATGGATCCCGATGTGATGCTGTTCGACGAGCCGACTTCGGCGCTCGATCCCGAACTCGTCGGCGAAGTATTGAAGGTCATGCAGAAGCTCGCGGAAGAAGGGCGCACGATGATCGTCGTCACGCACGAAATGGGTTTTGCGCGCAACGTGTCGAACCATGTGATGTTCCTGCATCAAGGCCGCACCGAAGAAGAAGGCTTGCCCGCCGAAGTGCTGAGCGCGCCGCGCAGCGAGCGGCTCAAGCAGTTCCTCTCCGGCAGCCTGAAGTAACGCGCGCCGCGTCCGCCCGTTCGCCCGCTCGCCGCGTTGTGATCCGCTGATGGCCCGCACGTCCAGTCCCGCACGCACCACGCAGGTTGCAATCGTCGCATTGCCGCCCGTGTCGATGTCGGGCGTCGGGCCGATTGTCGACGCGCTCAATCTCGCCAACGAAATCGACGGCCGCGCGCTGTATCGCGTGCAGGTCTGCTCGTGGGACGGCCGTGCGGTGCCGCTCGCAGGCGGCGCGCAGTGGCCTGCGGACGCCGCATTCGGCGACGCGATTGCGTGCGACTGGCTGATCGTCATCACGGAACGCTTTCAGCAATTTGCCGACTATCGGCTGTTTCTCGCGAGCCTTGCGCGCGTCGGGCAACGCACGCCGCTCGTCACGGGGATTCATCACGGCGTGTGGTGGCTCGCGATGGCGGGGCAATTGTCCGGCTATCGCGTGAGCGTGAACTGGGAAACCTATCAGCAGTTCGCCGAGCAGTTCGAGCGCTCCATCGTCACGCAGCAGATTTTCGAAATCGACCGCGATCGCGCGACTTGCGCGGGCGGTCAGGCCACCGTCGACTTCATGCTCGCGATGATCGGCCGCGAACACGGCCCCGAACTCGCGGATCGCATCGCGGATACGCTCGGCGTCGGCGTGTTGCGCGCGGGCGAGGAACGTCAGCGCATTCCGTTCGTGACCGCGCCGGGCGAGCGCCATCCGCGTCTGAACGATGCGTTGATGCTGATGGAAGCGAATATCGAAGACCCGCTCACCACCGACGAAATCGCCGGTCTCGTCGGCGTTTCGCGGCGGCAACTGGAGCGCCTCTTTCGCCAGTATCTCGGCTCGATGCCGTCCAAATACTACCTGGGTCTGCGCCTTTCGAAAGCGCGCACGCAATTGCAGCGCACCAGCAAATCGGTCGTGCAGATCAGCCTCGCGTGCGGATTTTCGTCGGCGGCGCACTTTTCGAATGCATACCGCGAGCGCTTCGGCGTGACGCCGCGCGAGGATCGCCGCAACTGGCTCGACCGGCAGACGGGCGCGGGCGGCGCCGCGGCGAGCGAACCGCGCGCGGGCGCATTGATCGAGCGGCCGGATCTCGCGGATTGAAAGCGCCTCGGCGGGCGCCGCTCGCAGCACGCAACGAGGTGGAAGCTCATAGAAAGCGTCGCGTATGCGCAAGACGTATCGCGCGCGGTTTCCTACACTACCTGTATTACCTCTCACCGTAACGAGGATTTGCCATGAACGACCTGACTGTGACACGCAAGACCTTCGACGAAGTCATGGTGCCGGTATTCGCGCCCGCCGCCTTCGTGCCGGATCGCGGTCTCGGCTCACGCGTCTGGGATACGCAGGGCCGCGACTATATCGACTTCGCCGGCGGCATCGCCGTCACCGCGCTCGGTCACGCGCATCCCGAACTGCTGAAAGTTTTGCAGGAGCAGGGCAGCAAGCTGTGGCATATCGGCAATGGCTACACGAACGAGCCGGTGTTGCGTCTTGCGAAACGTCTCGAAGACCTGACCTTCGCGGACCGCGCGTTCTTCGCGAACTCGGGTGCCGAAGCAAACGAAGCGGCGCTGAAGCTCGCACGCCGAGTCGCGTTCGACCGCCACGGCGCCGAGAAATTCCAAGTGATCTCGTTCACTCAGTCGTTTCATGGCCGCACGTTCTTCACCGTCAGCGTCGGCGGTCAGCCGAAGTATTCGGAAGGCTTCGGACCGGTGCCGCAAGGCATCGTGCATTTGCCGTACAACGACATCGAGGCCGCAAAGAAGGCGATTGGCGCGAAGACCTGCGCGGTGATCGTCGAGCCGATCCAGGGCGAGGGCGGGGTGATTCCGGCCGATCCGGCGTTCCTGAAAGCGCTGCGCGAAGCCTGCGACCAGCACGGCGCGCTGCTGATTTTCGACGAAGTGCAAACCGGCGTGGGCCGCAGCGGCTACTTCTACGCGTACCAGGACACGGGCGTCACGCCGGACATCCTGACCACCGCGAAGGCGCTCGGCAACGGCTTCCCGATCGGCGCGATGCTGACCACGAACGAACTGGCCGCGCATTTCAAGGTCGGCGTGCATGGCACCACGTATGGCGGCAATCCGCTTGGCTCGGCCATCGCGGAGAAGGTGGTCGAACTGGTTAGCGATCCGAAACTGCTCGAAGGCGTGCGCACGCGCAGCGACGTGCTGAGGGGTCATCTCGCGAAGCTCAACGAGCGCTTCGGCCTCTTCACCGAAGTGCGCGGCAAGGGCCTGTTGATCGGCGCCGAATTGACCGATGCGTACAAGGGCCGCGCGAAAGACTTCGTCACGGCCGCGGGCCAGCATGGCGTGATCATGCTGATGGCGGGACCGGACGTGCTGCGTTTCGTGCCGTCGCTGATCATGCCGCTCGACGACATGAACGAAGGCTTCGAACGGCTCGCGAAAGCGATTGCCGAAGTGGTCGGCGCGAAGGCCGAAGCGGCGTCGAAATAAAACGGCGCGTTCAACGCCTCGCACCGACGCATAGGGGAACTCATGCGTCACATTCAACAGGAACGATGATGCTCTTCGTACGCCCCGGCCGCCTCGCCGATCTCGATGCGCTCGAACATATGGCGCGCACCGCGCAACCGGTGCTGCATTCCCTGCCGCACGACCGGCGCGCGCTCGAGGCACGCGTCGCGCTGTCAGAAGATTCGTTTCGCGCGGACGTCGACTTTCCGGGCGAGGAGTTCTATCTGTTCGTGCTCGAAGACAGCGAGACCGGCAAACTGATGGGCACGGCGAGCATCATTGCGGCGGCGGGTTATTCGGACCCGTTCTACGCGTTTCGTAACGACGCGCTGATTCATGCGTCGCGCGAATTGCACGTGAACCGCAAGATTCACGCGCTCACCATGTCGCATGAACTGACGGGCAAGAGCCGGCTCGCGGGCTATTACATCGACCCGTCGCTGCGTGGCGACGCCGCTGCGCATCTGCTGTCGCGCGCGCGCATGATGTACATCGCCGCGAATCGCAGGCGCTTTACGTCCGAGGTGTTCTCGCTGCTGCTCGGCGTGACCGACGAGCATGGCGTGTCGCCATTCTGGGAAGCGGTGGGGCGCAAGTTCTTCGGCCGCGATTTTGCCGACATCGAAATCGAATCGGGCGGACGCAGCCGAACGTTTATCGCCGAGGTGATGCCGACGTATCCGATCTATGTGCCTTTGCTGCCCGAAGCCGCGCAGCGCGTGCTCGGCGAGCCGGATTCGAACGCTCTACTGGCGTATGAAATCCATCTGGAAGAAGGCTTCGAGACGGACCGCTTCATCGATATTTTCGACGCGGGCCCGGTGCTCACTGCGCAAGTGGACCGCAGTGCGTCGGTCGCGCGCAATGAAACGCGCGTCGTGCGCGAGACCGCCGCAGCCGCGAGCGGCGCTGCGTATCTGATCGCGCACAACGGCGCGGACGGCGAATTCCGCTGCGTGCTCGGCGATCTGCCGTCGACGAAAAGCGAAGGTGCGCCGCTCGCGCAGGCGCCGCGTGCGGCGCTCGGCGTGCACGACGGCAATGCGGTGCGTTGCGCGCCGCTGCATCGTCCGGGAGACGAAGAAGATCAACAGCAACACGAACAATCGGGAGACGCGCAATGATCGTCGTTCGCGTTGTGCAACGAGGCGATGTGGACGCGTTGATGCGGCTCGCGCAGGAAACCGGCCCAGGCCTCACCACCTTCAAGCCCGACCGCGAAGCGCTTGCCGCACGCGTCGAACGGGCGCGCCGCACGATGGAAGACAAGGCCGCGCCGCATGAAGCAGGCTACTTCTTCGTGATGGAAGACACGCAAACCGGCGACGTCGCCGGCGTCTGCGGGATCGAAGCGGCGGTCGGCCTGCAGCAGCCGTTCTACAACTATCGCGTGAGCACGGTGGTGCACGCGAGCCAGGACCTCGGCATCTGGACGCGCATGCGCGCGCTCAACATCTCGCATGACCTGACGGGTTACGCCGAAGTGTGCTCGCTGTTTCTGAGCCCGCGTTATCGCACGAGCGGAGTGGGCGGCCTGCTGTCGCGCTCGCGCTTCATGTTTCTCGCGCAGTTTCGCGAGCGCTTTCCGCAGCGTTTGTGCGCGGAATTGCGCGGCCATTTCGATGAGCAAGGCACGTCGCCGTTCTGGCGCGCGGTCGGCTCGCATTTCTATCAGATCGATTTCAACGCGGCGGACTATCTCAGCTCGCACGGCCGCAAGGCGTTCCTTGCCGAGCTGATGCCGCGCTATCCGGTGTATGTCGAGTTGCTGCCTGAAGAAGCACAGCAATGCGTCGGACTCACGCATAGCGACACGATTCCGGCGCGCCGCATGCTCGAAGCGGAAGGGCTGCGCTACGAGAACCACGTCGATATTTTCGATGCCGGTCCGGTGCTCGAATGCCATATCTCCGACTTGCGCACGGTGCGCGAAAGCGTGATGGTGCCGCTCGAAATCGCCGACGTGCCGGCGGGCGCGCCGCAGGATGCGCCGCGTTCGATGGTATCGAACACATCGCTCGGCGATTTTCGCGTGGGCGTGGCGGCGGGCGTGCCGCAAGACGGCGTGTTCCGCATGAACGCGATCGAAGCGTCGGCACTCGGCGTCAAGGCAGGCGACCCGGTGCGGGTGCTGCCGCTGAAACATAAACAGGGATGATCATGAGCGAGCTTTTCATCGGCGGCGAATGGGCTGCCGGCACAGGACCCGCATTCGCGTCGCGCAACCCCGGTACGGGTGCGACGGTGTGGGAAGGCAATAGCGCATCCGCGGACGACGTGGATCGCGCGGTGCGCGGCGCACGGCGAGCGTTCGCGGCATGGTCGGCGCTGAGTCTCGATGAGCGTTGCGCGGTGGTGCGCCGTTTCGCCGCGCTCGTCACCGAACGCAAGGAAGCGCTCGCTGAAGCGATCGGCCGGGAGACCGGCAAGCCACTGTGGGAAGCGCGCACTGAGGCGGCTTCGATGGCCGCGAAAGTCGAGATTTCGATTCAGGCGTACAACGAGCGCACCGGCGAAAAGCGTTCGCCGATGGCGGACGGCACCGCGGTGTTGCGGCATCGTCCGCATGGCGTGGTCGCCGTGTTCGGGCCGTATAACTTTCCTGGGCATCTGCCGAACGGGCATATCGTGCCGGCGTTGATCGCGGGCAATGCGGTCGTGTTCAAGCCGTCCGAACTTGCGCCGGGCGTCGCCGCGCTGACCGTGCAAATCTGGGCCGATGCGGGCTTGCCGGCCGGCGTGCTGAACCTCGTGCAGGGCGAGAAGGACACGGGCGTTGCGCTCGCGAATCATCGGCAGATCGACGGTCTGTTCTTCACCGGTAGTTCGGATACCGGAACATTGTTGCACAAGCAGTTCGGCGGACGGCCGGAGATCGTGCTCGCGCTCGAAATGGGCGGCAACAATCCGCTCGTGATCGGGCCGGTCGCGGACATCGACGCCGCCGTGCATCACACGATCCAGTCGGCGTTTCTGTCGGCGGGGCAGCGCTGCACTTGCGCACGCCGCATTTTCGTACCGAACGACGCGTTCGGCGAGCGCTTTCTCGCGCGCTTCGTCGAGGTGAGTTCGCGCATCAGCGTCGGCGAATATAACGCCGAGCCGCAGCCTTTCATGGGCGCGGTGATCTCGGCGCGCGCGGCCTCGCGCCTCGTCGCGGCGCAGGAACGTTTGCTCGCGGATGGCGCACATGCGTTGCTGAAAATGGAGCAGCGCGATCCGAAGCTCGGCTTCGTCACGCCGGCCATTCTCGACGTGAGCGCCGTGAAGAATCTGCCCGACGAGGAACACTTCGGGCCGCTCGCGCAGATCATCCGTTACGACAGCTTTAACGAAGCGCTCGAAAAAGCCAACGACACCGAGTTCGGTCTCTCGGCGGGCCTGCTCGCCGACGACGAATCGCTGTGGACGCATTTCCAGCGCACCATCCGCGCGGGCATCGTCAACTGGAACCGGCCGACCAACGGCGCGTCGTCGGGTGCGCCGTTCGGCGGGCCGGGGCGTTCGGGCAATCACCGGCCGAGCGCTTATTACGCGGCCGATTACTGCGCGTATCCGATGGCGTCGGTTGAAAGCGCGCAACTGCAAATGCCCGCGAGCGTCTCGCCGGGCCTTCAATTCTAAGGATCGACGATGCAAGCCACTGAAGCCAATTTCGACGGCCTGGTCGGCCCGACGCACAACTATGCGGGGCTGTCGTTCGGCAACGTCGCGTCGCAGAACAACGAGAAGTCGGTTGCGAATCCGAAGGCGGCCGCGAAGCAGGGTCTGCGCAAGATGAAGCAGTTGGCCGATCTCGGCTTTCATCAGGGCGTGCTGCCGCCGCAGGAGCGGCCGTCGGTGCGTCTGTTGCGCGAGCTGGGTTTTTCCGGCGACGATGCCACGGTGATCGCCAACGTGGCGAAGAATGCGCCCGAGTTGCTGGCCGCCGCGAGTTCGGCTTCGGCGATGTGGACCGCGAATGCCGCGACCGTGAGTCCGTCCGCCGACACGCACGACGGCCGCGTGCATTTCACGCCGGCCAATCTGTGCAGCAAACTGCATCGCGCGATCGAACACGAATCGACGCGCCGCACGTTGCGCGCGATTTTCAGCGACGCCGATCGCTTCGCCGTGCATGAGGCTTTGCCCGGCACGCCCGCACTCGGCGACGAAGGCGCGGCGAATCACACACGCTTTAGCGCGGAATATGGCGCACGTGGCGTCGAATTCTTCGTGTATGGCCGCAGCGAGTATCGCCGCGGACCCGAGCCGAAACGCTTTCCCGCGCGTCAGACATTCGAGGCGAGCCGCGCGGTCGCGCATCGTCATGGCTTGCAGGAAGAAGCAACTGTCTACGCGCAGCAGAATCCCGAGGTCATCGACGCAGGCGTTTTTCATAACGACGTGATCGCGGTCGGCAATCGCAACACGCTGTTCTGTCATCAGCTTGCGTTTGTCGAACAGCAGGCGGTGTACGACGAGTTGCGCGCGAAACTCGCTGGCCTGAAGGCGGATTTCAACGTGATCGAAGTGCCCGATGCGCAGGTGAACGTGGCGGACGCGGTCTCGTCGTACCTGTTCAACAGCCAGTTGCTGACGCGCCCCGACGGCAAGCAGGTGCTGGTGGTGCCGCAGGAGTGCCGCGAAAATCCGCGCGTGGCCGCGTATCTGGACGATCTGACGTCGCACACGGGTCCGATCGACGAGGTGCTCGTGTTCGATTTGCGCGAAAGCATGAAGAACGGCGGCGGGCCGGCGTGCCTGCGTCTGCGTGTGGTGTTGAACGAGGCGGAGCGCGCGGCGGTCACACGCGGCGTGTGGATCGACGACACGTTGTTCGGGCGGCTCGATACGTGGATCGAAAAGCATTATCGCGACCGTCTCGCACCGTCTGATCTCGCCGATCCTAAACTGCTCGTCGAGTCGCGCACCGCGCTCGATGAACTCACGCAGATTCTCGGCCTCGGATCGCTCTATGACTTCCAGCGCTGAGCGCGGCGAGCCGGTCGCAATGCTCGACGATTTCCTCGCCTATACGCTCGCGGGCACGCGGCCTGCCGCGAACGACATGCAAGGCACGTGCGCCGGCGGCGTGCGCTGGTCGTGGCTCGATGACGGCGTGCTGCTGCTGGAGCCGGCCGCGTCTTTGAACAACACACGCAGCGTGCTTGCATCGGCCGGCGTGCATGGCGACGAAACCGCGCCGATCGAACTGCTGTCGCATCTCGTGCGCGACATCGCGCGCGGCGAGGCAACGTTGACCTGCCGGCTGCTGGCGATTCTCGGCAATGTCGATGCGATGCGCGACGCGTGCCGCTATCGCGACGACGACCTGAACCGCCTCTTCAGCGGCCGGCATCTGCAACTGCCGCACAGTCACGAGGCTCCGCGCGCCGCGGCGCTCGAGCGGGCCGCTGTGCAGTTCTTCGATGCCGCTTCGAACGAGCCGGGCGCGCGCTGGCATATCGACATGCACACGGCGATCCGCGCGTCCGCGTTCGAGCGCTTCGCGCTGCTGCCGCATACGGGCAGGCCGTTTTCGCGCGCGATGTTCGAGTGGCTCGGCGAGGCGCGCATTAGCGCAGTGCTGCTGCATACCACGAAGGGCAACACGTACTCGCATTTCACCGCGCAGGCTTGCGCTGCCGACGCGTGCACGCTGGAACTCGGCAAGGTGCGTCCGTTCGGCCAGAACGACCTCACGCGATTCGAAGGCGCGGATCAGGCGTTGCGTCATCTGCTCGCGGGCACGAATGGCAATACGCAAGCGGAACTGCCGCGCGCCTTCACGGTGATCGACCAGATCACGAAGCAAAGCGACGCGTTCGAATTGCTGGTCGCGCCCGATGTCGCGAACTTCACGCCGTTCGCGAAGCACACGTTGCTCGCACGCGATGGCGACTATCGCTACGTCGTGCAACATGACGAAGAGCGCCTCGTGTTTCCGAATGCGACGGTGAAGCCCGGTTTGCGCGCGGGCTTGATGGTGGTCGAGACGACTGAAGAGACGCACGGCGCGCTCGTCTAGCGGCACGATGTTTGAAGACGCGAGAGCGCATGCTATTTGCGTCGGTTGAACTCGTTGCATTGCTTGCGCCACCGCGACATCAACTTGCGGCTTTACTCTTTAGCGCTGCCCCGCGCTCGCGACGCAGCCTTCACCCCAACGCCACGCAGCCGCGGCAAACGAGCCTGTACAATCCCCGCCTCGCGGCTGTTGCGCTGCACCACAACGGCCGCGCGAGTTTGAATCGCATTTTTGGCGCGGCAATCATGCCTGTCCGGATTCGGCTCCGTCCTGTTCAATACCGTAGAGGAACACCCGTAATGAAGATGAATTGGCGAAACACGGCTGCGCTCGCGCTATTCGCGATGGCAACGCTCACGGCAGCGTCCGCTTCGGCGGCGGACATCAAGGAAGTGCGCTTCGGTGTCGAGGCGTCGTATGCGCCGTTCGAATCGAAGTCGCCGTCGGGCGAACTGCAGGGCTTCGACATCGACGTCGGCAATGCCGTGTGCGCGAAGTTGAAGGCAAAGTGCGTGTGGGTCGAGAATTCGTTCGACGGCCTGATTCCCGCGTTGCAGGCGCGCAAGTTCAACGCGATCAACTCGGACATGACGATCACCGAGCAGCGTCGTCAGGCCATCGACTTCACCGACCCGATCTACACGATCCCGAATCAGATGATCGCGAAGAAGGGCAGCGGCTTGCAGCCGACGCCCGCGTCGCTGAAGGGCAAGCACGTCGGCGTGCTGCAGGGCACGATCCAGGAAACCTATGCGAAGGCGCGTTGGGCGCCGGCCGGTGTCGACGTCGTGCCGTATCAGACCCAGGATCAGATCTACGCGGACCTCTCGTCCGGGCGTCTGGATGCGTCGTTCCAGGACGCGGAAGCGGCATCGAAGGGCTTTCTGAAGAAGCCGCAAGGCGCGGGCTTCGAGTTCGCTGGACCGGCCGTCACGGACGAAAAGCTGCTCGGCGCGGGCGTGGGCTTCGGCATTCGCCGCGGCGACAAGGCGTTGAAGGACGCGTTGAACCAGGCGCTGAAGGAACTGAAGGCCGACGGCACGATCGACCGTTTCGCGGCGAAATACTTCGACGTGAAAGTGGTGCTGAAGTAACGCGCTGTTGCTCGACGCCTCGACAAAAAACGGCCGCTGCTTGCGGCCGTTTTGCATGGAGCGCGTGGTTGTCCGCCTCGTCATGGGCGCTATCGGCTTTCTCCACTCGCCAAATATTTCCAGATATTGTTTTGCGGACATGTGCGCGCAAGACAGCCTGCGCTAAAATCGCCGGGCGCACTGCGATGGCGAACCTGGCCGTCGCCAACGCGACGTCGCAAACGATAAACACGCCGCGCGCGTTGCCGTGCGGCGAAAACCACAAGACAGCAGCAAGCGCCGGGGCGGCGCCTCGCGGGGGACCACAATGAGCACCATTGCAGTCGAAAATCCGGGCCGTGCATATGCCAGCGACGCCGCGACGCCACGGACGATGCGCAGTTGAACGCCAGCTTCGCGCGGCAGCCCATCCTTAATCGGGACGGCATGCTGTGCGGCTACGAGCTCAAGATACGCGCGCCGGAAGCGCCGGCAGAGGCGCAGTTCGACCTCGGCTCTGAGGCAGACACCAAAAACGGCGCAGACGATCAAGACGATCAAGACCCGCGAGCCGGCCGGGCGCCTACGCCCGCGCAGCGCGTGGCGCGCGCGATCATCCGCGGACTCGTCGAGAGCAATGTGCGCAACGCGCTGACCGGGCATCCTGCGTATATCGACACGAACCGCGACATGCTGTTCGACGACGCGATCGAGCGGCTGCCCGCCGAGCGCTTTCTGTTTGAACTGCCGCCCGACATGCACGTCGACGACGAGCTGATCGCGCGCATCGTGCTGCTGCATGGCCGGCGCTATCGCTTCGTGCTCGACGACGTCACGCAGCCCAACGAGACTTTCGCGAAGCTCTTGCCCTATGCGGAAGCCATCAAGATCGACATCACGCGCGCGCCCGCCGCGCTGTTGCCCAAGCTGACGAGCGTGCTCAAATCGGCGGGCAAGCTGCTGATCGCAGCGGGGCTCGACGCGCAAGCCGATTTCGAAACGGCGCACGGCCTCGGCTTCGACCGCTTCCAGGGTTACTTCTTCGCGCGTCCGCAAACCTCGTTGACGCGCCGCGTGAGCGCACCGCGCCACGCGTTGCTCAATCTGCTGCAACTGCTCGCCGGCGACCCGACGGTCGCGCAGCTCGAAGCGGAGCTCAAGCTCAATCCGGTGCTGGTGATGCATCTGATGAAGCTCGCGAATTCGAGCGGCTTCGCGGTCGGCCATAAGGTCACGACGCTGCGCGAGGCGATCAACGCAACCGGCACCGACCGCATCGCGCGCTGGACGCAGTTGCTGTTGTATGCGGACGGCCGCAAGGTCGCGCTCGAAGACGATCCTCTGCTGCAACTCGCGGCCACGCGCGCGCGTTTCATGGAACTGGCGATCGAGCGTCTGCCTGACGCGGGCCGCGACGAAGCGGACGCGGCGTTTCTCACGGGCGTGTTTTCATTCGTCGATGCGGTGTTCGGCGGCTCGCTCGAAAGCACGCTCAATGTGCTGACGTTGTCGCGTCCGATTCAGGCGGCGATTCTGCATCGCGAGGGCGTGCTCGGCCAACTGCTCGCCGCCGTCGAGGCGTTGGAAAACGGCGCGTGGGACAAGCTCGCCGCGCGCTGCGCGCAGCTTGCGCCGTTGACAATCGAAGAGGTCGCGCAAATGGGACTCGCGGCCGGCGCCTGGGCGGGCGTCGCGGACCGCAGCGCGGAAGGGTTGGAAAGAATCGAGGACTGAGCCCGCTAATGCGACGAAGCCGGCATGCAGCGCATGCCGGCTTCTAAATCAGCCTTGGAAATCAGCTTCGCAAATCAGCTTAAAAACACCTGGCGTCGGGCAAACACAGAAATTGCAGACTCACGCGACGTGATCAGCGATCACGCCACGTCTTTACATCGTCTCCATTTCCCGCATCTGCCCCAGGCCGAAAAAACGGCCTAACTCCCTGGCCAGTTCGTTCAGCACGCTCATCTCTTTCTGCGAGATGCGGCGTGGCTCCTGCGTATGAGACCAGTCGCCATAGAGCAACGCGACCGTCTGGTCAGTTTCATCCACCACGGGTAACAGCACGAAGGCGCGGGCGTCGTCGAACGAACGGCGGAACCACTCGGGCAGCCGCGCGACCATTTTCGGATCGCGCGCATTTTCGATGAAGATGCCCACCGAATTCGCGATGGCCAGGTGGAACACGTCGGGCTCGAACGCGGAACTGAACGTGAGCTTGGGCAGCGCGGCGTCGATTTTCGGGCCGAGGCCGAGACGTGCGCGGAACGTGCCGTTGCTGTGCTTGACGAATACCACGGTGCGCGCAAAGCCGAGCGCCGCGAGCACCGTTTCCGACGCCATGCCAAGCGCCGGCGCAAGCGAACTGCTGTCAGGCAGATTGCGCAAATCCTGGACGCCCGCCGCAATGCGCGACTCGGGGTCGAGCGCCTCGCGCGCCATTGCGTCCGCATTCGCGCGCAACTCGACGATCTCGCGCATCACGCCGTCGCCGCCTTCCTCGCGCGCCAACGCCACGCTCATTTCGAGCAGCACTTCGGGATCGGTGTTGAGCGCGCGGCTATATTCCTGCGCGAGTTCGGCGATGCGCTCCTCGCGCTCGAAGTCGGGCATGTTCTGCTGCGTGAGGACGTCCGCGACCGCCGTCGAATAATTGGTGATCGCGCGCAGCCACTGCACCTGGCGCGGCTGTTCGGTGTCTTGCGGATCGAACTCGCCCATGCCCGAGCGGATCATGTCGGGCAGACGCCAGCGCACCGCGGCTTCCGCGCCGATCTCGTCGAACGTCACGCCGAGCACGAGCACGCACGCATCCGCTTCGAGCGTGCCGCCTTCGATGTGCCGGCGAATCTGATCCCATTCCGCGTCGAGATAGAACACCACCAGCAGCTTGCCGATTTGCCGCATCAGCGTGCAGACCACGGCTTCCTCGCCGGCACGCAGATCGCCGCGCTCCGTCAGCTTGCGCGCGACGCAGCCCGACAGCAGCGTGCGGTTCAGTTCGAGTTTCGCGTCGATGCGGCGCGGCGCGCTGTGATGAAAGTGATCGACGATCTTCAGGCCGACGACGAGATGACCGACCGCATCCATGCCGAGCACCATCAACGCGCGCGACACCGTGGTGATATTGCCGCCGAACGCCATGTACATGGCCGAGTTCGCGAGCCGCAGCACTTTTTGCGTCAATGCGAAGTCCGACAGCACCACCTGCACGAGGCCGGTGAAGTCGAGGTCGTCGTTGTTCATTGCCGCCATGGTGGTGCGCAACGACTGCGACAGCATGGGGAAATCGCCGCGCTCGCTCATTCGCGTCCAGAGCCGGTCGAGCACCGCCGCCTTTACCATGTGAGTCCCGCAAAAGCCATACGTGTTCCAATGAATGCCATGCCGGCGCGAGGCCGGCTGATGCCGCTGCTTGAGCGCTTGAGCCGCACCGCTATGCGCTGTGCAGATGAAGCGAACGCGCTTCGAAACGCTGCGCCAGTTCGTCGGATGGCAGCGCCTTGCAGACGAGCCATCCCTGTATGTGGTCACATCCCATTTCGGTGAGCAGGCTGCGCTGCGCTTCCGTTTCGACGCCCTCGGCGACCAGTTCGAGGTCGAGTGTCTGGGCGAGCCCGACCACGGCGCTGACGATCGCCTGATCGTTCCGGGAGGTTAGCAGATTCTCGACAAAACTCCTGTCGATCTTAAGTTTTGCAAGGGGAAACCGTTGCAGGTAAGCCAGGCTCGAATAGCCGGTGCCGAAATCGTCGACGGCAAAGCGGATGCCCATCGCGGTCAGATCTTCGAGCAGCACCTTCGCGTGCGCCGGGTCGTGCATCAGCAGGCTCTCGGTGATCTCGAACACGAGGCGCCGCGGATCGATGCCGGTCAACTCGATCGCCTCGCGCACGGCGTCCTTGAAGCGCGGGTCGCGGAACTGCTGCGGCGACACGTTGACCGCGACGTATTGCAGCGAGATGCCGCGCGCGTCCCACTGGATCAACTGCATGCAGGCGACCTTGAGCACCCAGTTGCCGAGGAAGTTGATGAGCCCGACCGACTCCGCGAGCGGAATGAACATGGACGGCGGCACGAGTCCATGCACCGGATGCATCCAGCGGATCAACGCCTCGACGCCGACCACGCCGTGCGTGCGGCTGCTCGTGATCGGCTGGAAGTGCAGCGAGAACTCGCCGTTGCGCACGCCGTCGTACAGATCGGCCTCCAGCTTCAGGCGCTCGGCGTCGGCGGGATTGTCGTCCGGCACATAGAACGCGAGCGTGTTGCCGCCCGCTGACTTCGCCTGCAGCAGCGCGTGATCGGCCCAGCGCAGCAGATGGGTGTCGTGCGCGGCGGTGTCGTTGGCGTGACGCACGTCCGGATAGAGCGCAATGCCGATGCTCGCGGACAGATGCACCTGCTGGCCGCTGAAGACATACGGCTGCTGGATCGCGGTCAACAGACGCCGCGCCAGCGCTTCGGCGGCGGCCGCGGCGTCGGTGCGGTTCGCGGCGGGCTTCACGAGAATCGCGAACTCGTCGCTGGCCACGCGCGCGACCGTCTCGTTCGGTCCCGTCATGTTCAGGATGCGCCGCGCCGTGTCGCGCAGCATGTCGTCGCCGGCGTCGTAGCCGAGCGCACGGTTCACGCGCTGATAATCGTCGATGTCGAGCAGCAGCAGCGCGGCGGGCGTGCCGTGCGCGTCGGCCTGCTGTTGCGCCTCGAGCAGCGCGGGAATCAGCGCCGACTGGTTGGCGAGATTGGTCAGCCGGTCCAGATGCAGCGCCTGGATCAGGCGCTCCTCGCTCGCGCGCCACGCGGACACGTCGAAGCCGGCGATCGCAAAGCCGTCGATGCCGTTATGGCTGTTGCGCACCACGCGCAGCTCGACGGTGATCGGATAGGTCAGCGACTTGATGAGCCCGAGCGTCGCCTTCTCGACATTGCCCGAGGCTGAGGCACGGACCAGCAGCGCGTCGAGCCGTGCGACGTCGGCCTGCGCAACCAGCTCATGCAGCGTGATCGTCTCCAGATACTCGCGGTGATAGCCGATAAAGCGCAGGCTCGCGTCGGACACATAGATAAAGCGCAGGTCGCTGTCCACGTGCGCCAGCAGGTCCACGGCGCCGACCACGTGCTCGAAGTGCAGCGCGGCGGGCGGCTCGGCTTGCGGTCGGGCTTGCGGCCTGGATTGCGGCTTCTGTTCGACGCGCCGGCCAAGCGCCAGAAGCCGGTCGACGACCGTGCGCAAGGAGCCCCGGCGGGGCGCGGTGATCCTGTTCGCTTCCATGTTTGTCGCTGGCAACCTGTGTTCGTCTGCGGGCGGAGCGGTTTGACGGTCCGCCAGGTGAGGGCGGTGAAAAACTATCAGGCCGCCCCATCAGGACTAGATAACGGCCTGCGCCCTGGAATCTTTAGTGCTTGCGCGAGAAAAACATCCCGTAAGGGACGAGACTGCGCGCGGCGGCAATTCCCAACCGCCGATTCCGTTAAAGTGCAGTTGCCTCACGTCCGTTAATACGGCAAACCCCCTGTGCGGTGGCGCGCGCCGCTGCCGTGCAGTCCTTCGAAAGCTGCATCGACGATCCATGTCTGAACTACATCTGGTCAGGGCCTCCGCCCGGCGCATCGAGGTGCGCGACGCGTCCGGCGACGATCCCGACGCGGCTGCCGCCCCGCAGTTCGTTTATCTGGGCCGGCAGCCGATCCTCGATCGCCAGGGCGCGCTCAACGCGTACGAGCTGCTGTTCCGGGCCGGCGCCCACAATTACGCCGAGGTGACCAACGACGCGCAGGCGACCGCGCAGGTGGTGGCGCGCGCGCTCGGCGGAATCGGCGTGCCGGCCGTGCTCGGCCCGCATCGCGGCTTCGTGAACATCGACCGGACCATGCTGTTCGACGACATCGTGCATGTGATGCCGCCCGAGCGCTTCGTGCTCGAGATCCTCGAAACCGTTCAGTTCGACGCGCAACTCGGCCGCCGGCTCGGCGAGCTGCGGCGCGGCGGCTTCCAGGTCGCGCTCGACGACGTGACCGCGCTGTCCGACGAACTGCTCGCGATGCTGCCGCATGCGGACATCGTCAAGATCGACTTTTTGCAGACCGAGCGCGCGCATTTGCCCGAGCTTGCGGCCGCGATGCGCGGCCAGGGCAAGACGCTGATCGCGGAGAAAGTGGAGACGCGCGAAGACTTCGCGCTCGCCCGCGAGCTCGGCTTCGATCTGTTCCAGGGTTATTTTTTCGCGCGGCCGCAAGTGCTGGCCGCGCCGCGCAACCGCTCGCCGCGGCCGGGCCTGCTGCGTCTGCTCGCGCTGCTTTCACGCGATGCGGGCATCGTCGAACTCGAAGCCGAACTGAAGCTGAATCCGAGCGTGGTCGTGCAACTGCTGCGGCTCGTCAATTCGAGCGCGTTTGGTCTCGGGCGCAATATCGCGTCGTTGCGCGAGGCGATCATCGCGACCGGCACGCGGCAGATCGCGCGCTGGGCGCAACTGCTGCTTTACGCGGACAGCGGCGATCTGCCGTGGCGCGCCGATCCGCTCGTGCAACTGGCGGCCACGCGCTCGCGCTTCATGGAGCTGGCGGCAAGCTGGATGCGTCCCGCCGACGACGAATTCGCCGACGCCGCGTTCATGACCGGCATCTTTTCGCTCGTGCATGTGCTGCTCGGCACGACGCCGAAGGCCGTGCTCGAGAAGCTCGGTCTCGCGGCGCAGATCCGCGAGGCGATCGTCGAACTGCGCGGGCCGCTCGGCATGCTGTTGCGTATCGCGGAGGCGGCCGGCGAGGGCGCCGACGCGGCGTCGATCGCGCGCTCGGCGGATGCGCCGCCGGAATTCGCCGCGCTCACGCCGGAGATACTGGCCGAGCTGAATCTGTCGGCGGCCGCGTGGTTCGGCGCGCATGTGCAGGAAGCCGCCTGATTCTTTGCCCCTGATTCTTTGATCTGCGCCGATTGCTGCATGCGGCGCTGCGTTCCGCGCGTGTTTTTTGCGTACGTGGTCCAATAGAGCACAAGGCCGACGGACTCCTTTGCGAGGGAGACGCCGTGCATCAACGCAACGCTCAAAGGATCAGCCGATGAAACGAAAACTCCTGCCTGCCGTGCTGGCCGCTGCCGTGTCGGTGGCATGCGCCGCCTGGTCGTTGACCGCGGGCGCGACGCTCAAGCCCGGCGACACCGCGCCGCAGTTCACCGCGCAGGCGTCGCTCGGCGGCAAGACGTACACGTATTCGCTCGCCGACCAGCTCAAGAAAGGACCGGTGGTGCTGTACTTCTACCCGGCGGCTTTCACGAAGGGCTGCACGATCGAGGCGCATGAATTCGCCGAGGCCGTCGACGAATACAGCAAATACGGCGCGACGGTGATCGGCGTGTCGCACGACAACATCGACACGTTGACGAAGTTCTCCGTCAGCGAGTGCCGCAGCAAATTCCCGGTGGCGGCGGACGCGGAGTCGAAGGTGATCGGCGCCTACGACGCGGGCCTGCCGATGCATAGCTCGATGGCCAATCGCGTGTCGTACGTGATCGCGCCGGACGGCAAGATCATCTACGAATACACGAGCCTTTCGCCCGAAAAGCATGTCGAGAACACGTTGAAGGCCGTGAAGGATTGGGCCGCGGCGCACAAGCAATAAGGATTTTTGTCGAGAGTTCGCGATGCCGATTCTGATTGCACTACTTGCGCTGATCGCGCTCGTGTATGGCGCCGTGCGTGCGTTCGACGCGTTACAAGCGGCGGCGGGGACGGCGGTGGCCGTGGGCGTCGCCGTGCTTGTAGCGTTGCTGCTGATGGCCGCGCTTGCGTACTGGCTGCGCCGCCGTAAGGAAGTCGCGCCGAATATTCATGACGGCAACTGGACGCACTTGCTCGACGGCAGTTGGGGCTCGGTGCGGCTCGCCTCGGGTCAGCGCTTCTGCGAGATTCGCGTCGGCGCCGAGCACGGCGCGTATATCTTCGCGGATCTGCTTGGCGCCGATGTCGAGCGCCGCGAAACGCAATGGCAACTCGCGCTGAAGGTGAAGGACGCCGCTCACGGCATATGGCTGCTGCCGATGCAGAACGAGCGGCAGGCAAAGCAATGGCAGCGCATTTTTCTGCTCGCGATGGAGCAGAAGCTTTAGCGTTGCCCGGCTTCAAAGCCCGCCGCGCATCCCATGCAAGAACCTCACGCAGACGGTGCGACACCGCCTCTGCGCGCCTTCCTCGACTCCCACCGCACGCGAATCCGGTCCATATAAAGGTAGACCACCGGCGTGGTGTAGAGCGTGAGCATCTGGCTCATGATGAGCCCGCCGACAATCGCAATGCCGAGCGGCGCGCGCAACTCCGCGCCTTCGCCGCGTCCAAACGCGAGCGGCAACGCGCCGAGCATCGCGGCGAAGGTCGTCATCATGATCGGGCGAAAGCGCAACAGGCACGCCTCGCGAATCGCGTCGCTCGACGAGCGGCCGTGGCGCGACGCTTCGATCGCGAAGTCCACCATCATGATCGCGTTTTTCTTGACGATGCCGATCAGCAGAATCACGCCGATCAACGCGATGATGCTGAAGTCGTCTGAAAGAGCAGCAGCGCGAGCAAGCGCGACGCCCGCCGAGGGCAGCGTCGACAAGAATGTGAGCGGGTGGATAATAGCTCTCATACAAGAATGCCGAGCACGATATACACGGCGGCGAGCGCGGCCAGAATCAGGATCGGCTGATCCGACATGGACTGCTGGAACGCCTGCGCGGTGCCCTGGAAACTGCCGTGTATCGTCGCCGGCATGCCGATCTCGGCCATGGTCTGGTAAATCGCGTCGGTCGCCGTGGAAAGCGACACGCCGGGCGGCAGATTGAACGAGATGGTCGACGCGACGAACTGGCTCTGGTGATTCACCGAGAGCGGCGTGTTGCCGGGCCCGAAGCTCGCAATGGCCGACAACGGCACCATCGTTTCCTTCGATGTGGACACCGCTGCGCCCGACGATGCGCTCGACTTGCCGCTCGTCGCAATCGAGTTGATCGCCTGGTTGCGCGCGGAATCCGCGGCAATGGAGGCGGCGCTCGATGCAGTCGTGCCCGCCGTGCCGCCCGCCGAAGCGCTAGTGGACGACGAGGTGGACGTGGTCTCCTTCGTCACGGTTCCGGCCGGCGCGTTGGTGGTCTGCGCGCCGCTCGCGCTGCCGCCGGACGTGCTGATATAGACCTGCTTGAGCATGTCCGGGCTTTGCCAGTACTTCGGCGCGACTTCCATCACAACGTGATACTGGTTGAGCGGGTTGTAGATGGTCGACACCTGGCGCTGGCCGAACGCGTCGTACAGCGTGTTGTCGATCTGCGCGGGCTTGATGCCGAGGCGCGCGGCGCTCGCGCGGTCGATCGTCACCATCGCTTCCAGGCCGCCTTGCTGCTGGTCGGAGTTGACGTCGGCCAGTTCCTTGCGCGCTTGTAGCGCCTCAGTCAGCTTCGGTCCCCACAGGTACAGGTCGGGCGTGGAATCGGCGAGCAGCGTGAACTGGTATTGCGCATTCGACTGCCGTCCGCCCACGCGAATGTCCTGCACCGCTTGGAGGAACGTGCGCGCGCCCGCCACGTCGCCGAGCGGCGCGCGCAGTTGCTGGATCACCTGATCGGCGGAAATCTTGCGCTCGCTCTTGGGCTTCAGCGAGACGAACATGAAGCCCGAATTGGTCTGCCGGCCGCCGGTGAAACCGACCACGCTATCCACCGCCGGATTCTTGCCGACGATGTCCATCATTTGCGAGAACTTGCCTTTCATCGCCTGGAACGACGTGCTCTGGTCCGCCTGAATGCCGCCGATCAGCCGCCCCGTGTCCTGCTGCGGAAAGAAGCCCTTGGGCACGATGATGTAGAGCCACACATTGAGGCCGATGGTCGCGAGCAGCACCATCAGGATCAGCCGCGGATGCAGCAGCGCCCAGCCGAGCGTGCGTTCGTAGCCGCGCTGCATCGACGCAAAGCCGCGTTCGAGCCAGCGCCCGAAGCGGCCTTCCTCTTTCTGTTCGTGCGGCTCGCGCAAGAGGCGCGAGCACATCATGGGCGTGAGCGTGAGCGAGACGATCAGCGACACGCCGATTGCGAGCGACAGCGTCAGCGCGAATTCGCGGAACAGCCGTCCGACGATGCCGCCCATCAGCAGAATCGGCAGAAAGACGGCGACGAGCGAGATGCTGATCGACATCACCGTGAAGCCGACTTCGCGCGCGCCGAGGAACGCGGCCTTCATGCGCGGCACGCCGTTCTCGATATGACGCGAGATGTTTTCCAG
>NZ_ABLD01000017.1 GCF_000172415.1 Paraburkholderia graminis C4D1M | reverse complement strand
TTTCTTCGTGAGCGCATCGGAGCCGCGCTGACAGACCCGGATCGTCGGGCGGCGCAAACGGCAGCTTGTCGATCCACGACGAGCGATAGCGCGTCGCCCCGCACGTCGACCGCCTTCCCAGAAGCTCTGACTGCCGACAAGAATCCGCGTTGCCGTACGCGCGAAAACGATCGAGCAATTCCGTGCGGCGTCGCATCGCCCTGAACCAGCAGCGGATAGTTCCAGCCGCGCGCCTCGATCACATCGCGCAATTTCGCGGAGATGCGGTCCACGGCGCGCAGCGTCGTGCACAACATGAAGACGCCGCCGCCCGATGCCTCGATTGCCGGCAAGGCTGCGTCGAACACCGCGTCGGTGAACATCGGCGACGACGGCTGCGGCAAATTACGCGGCACATACAACAGCCCTTGCGACGGATAGTCGAACGGGCTCGGCAAGGTCATCGAACGCTTGGCGTTCAGGCCCATTTGCGCGGCGTAGTGCGTGAAGTCGCCGCGCACCGACAACGTAGCCGACGTAAAGATCCACGCGCGCGGCACGCCGGCGCGCTGCTTCGCGAAAATCGGCGCGACCGAGAGCGGCGTCTCATGCAACTGCACCGTGTGCGCGAAGACTTCGATCCAGCGCACTTTTTCGTTCGGATCGGCGCGCTCGTTTTTGGCTTCGGCGGAAGCGCTTCGATCCGTATCCGCAGTCTGACGTTCGAGCTCGGTAGGCGGAGTCGTCCAGCCGGCCAGCACGCCCTGCAACTCGCGCGCGCGGCGCAAACAGGCGCCGATCGACTCCGCGCGCTCGGCCTGTCCGGCGAGCGCGGACTCGAGTGCATCGAGCTCCGCTTCGAGCGCTTCGAGCGCGGCGAACAGCGGGTGATCGTCGGGCAACTGACCGATCGACAAGCGCACCGAATCTTCCTTGAACGCAAGCCGCACGTCGCGCGCGGCACGCTCCAACGTCGAACCGAGCTTGACCCAGTCGACGGCATCGCGGGCATGACCCAAGCCCTCGGCCACCGAATCGCGCGCGAGTTCGAGAAACTGCGCGGTGGAAAGCGTCTCGCCGAAAAACAGCGTGGCCGTTTCGGGAAGCTGATGCGCCTCGTCGAAGATAACCGTATTGGCCGTGGGCAGCAGTTCGGCCATGCCGGTATCGCGCAGCATGATGTCGGCGAAAAAGAGGTGGTGATTCACCACCACGATGTCGGCCTGCTGCGCCTCGCGGCGCGCCTGCATCACGAAGCAGTCCTTGTAATGCGGACACTCCTGGCCGAGACAGTTGTCGCGCGTCGACGTGACCATCGACCACACCGCCGCCGTTTCCGGCACGCTGGCGAGCTCGGCTTTGTCGCCGGTTCGCGTGATCTTCGCGAAGCGGACGATGTCCTGCAGATACGAGGTTTCCTGGCGCGACGGCAAGCGGCCGTTATCGGCCGTGCGCTGCAGATAGTAGTGACACAGGTAATTCGCGCGGCCCTTGAGCATGGCCACCGACACGGGCACCGCCAGTGCGTCGCGCACGGTCGGAATGTCGCGCTGAAAGAGCTGGTCCTGCAGGTGCTTGGTGCCCGTGGAGACGATCACCTTGCCGCCCCACAGCATGGCCGGCACCAGATACGCATAGGTCTTGCCCGTGCCCGTGCCGGCCTCGACGATCAGCGTGTTCTCGGCGCCGTCGAGCGCCTTTGCTTCGTCGGCTTCGACGGTCTCGCTTGCGGCATCCGCGCCGGCAGTTTGCAGACGCCGCGCCGGACGTTTTTGCGCCTCGAACATCGCGGGCTCGGGCATCGCGCGGCCCGACGCTTCCATGGCGGCAGCGACGGCGCGCGACATTTCGATTTGCGACGCCCGCGAGCGATAGCCGTCGATCTGCCGCGCCAGCAAACCGTTGTCGGCGAAGATGTCGTTCAGTTCCGCGGCGCGGCGAGGATCGAGCGATGCGCTCAGCGCCGGCGCGGCGGGACGCGGCGCGGGTGTGCCGGTCTCAGAGGCGCTGTCGGCGGCACTCGCGCGTGATGAAGTTTCAAGCGAAGTTTCAAGCGGTGAATTCAAGGCAAGCGTTTCCTGCAAAGTCCGGCTCGCGCGGCGCGCGCCCGGCGCCTGCCAGGCCGCGAACTCAGGCGCGTGCGTCCGGTTCGAGCTGCAATTGCAGCAAGATGATGGTGTCCTTGACTTTGAGTTTGCGCTTTTTCAGGCGCTGCAACTCGAAGTCGTCGATGCCGGGCTCATCCGATATTCGGTCGATCAAACGGTCGAGCCCACTATGCTCCGATTGCAGTTGCAGAATCCGGTCGCGAAGTGTGTCCGCGTTGATGACGTGATGTTGATCGCGCATGCTCGCCTCCGCTCGACTGTGACACGGGCTGCATGTTCGCGATGTTCAGCCCGTTGCCTGAGGTTGCTGTCCGGCTCAAAACGCGTTACGGCGACTGTCTGCACTACGGCGCGCGCTGGCTACTGCGTGCACTACTGCGATATTACAACCGCATGGCACCCACCGTGCGGATGGGTGCGATACCAGCACCATGCAAGCGCCATTCAACGCCATACGCATGTCACACGCACTGCGCACGGCGCGGCTCGCTACTGTTGCTGCTGTTGCTGTTTCTGCTGCTCTTCGAGTTGCTTCTGCTGCCTCAACTGTTCCTGGCGTTTCTGCTCGGCTTTTTCGGCGGCCTGCTTCTGGCGCGCTTCGACATCGGCCCGGTGCTGCGCGGCCTCGGCCTGTTTCTTTTCGAAGCTCTGCTGCTTCTCGACGCGCTCCTGCGCTTTCTGCGCGCCCTGCTTGCGAGCCTCGTCCAGCTTGCGCTGGAAGTCGCCCTGCTTCTGGTCGTAAGCCCGCTGATTGGCAGCCGCCTGCGACGGGCTGATGCCGCGCTTCGCCTGGTCGATTGCGTGCTGACGCTGCTTTTCCTCGTAGGCCTCGGCGTTGGCGCTGCGCTGCGGCGCCTCGGCACTGCGCTGCGCCTGGTCGAGCGCATGCTGGCGCTGCTTGTCTTCGTAAGCCTGGGCGTTGCGCGCGTCTTCGGCGGCACGCTGCGGCGCGCTCGCCTCGTCTTGTGCGCGCTTGATCGCCGCCTGCTCGTCGCGCTTGCGCGCGCGCTCGGCGCGCTGCTCGCCGTCGAGTGCGAGCTGCTCCTTGCGGATCTGCGCCTGAACCGTGCGCATCTGATCGCGCGCCTTGTTCAGACAGTGATTGACAAAGAACGTGCTGTAGCAGTCATGCTCGGCGACGCCATAGCGATAGTTGTTTTCCTCGGTGCGTTGATCCAGCGTTCTCTGCCGCGCGTCGAATTCGGTGTCCAGCGCCGCGGTGCTGCTTGCACCGTCGGCAGCGGCATTCGCATCACCGCCGGCACTGCTGCCCTGCACAGCCGATGCGGCCGCGGGCGTCACCGATTGCGCCGCAGCAGGCTCTGACATGGCCAGCGCCGCAGCCATCATGCACGCCGACGCTGCGCAAGACGCCATCAACGTTCTGCTGGAAACCCACGCGAAAAGGTCGGCACGACGCGACCCGGCTACACGCGAAGCAAACGGCCAGCGCGCGGCGAATAGCGGCAAATGTGGCGAGCGGGAAACCGGGCGCGAGCCCTGGCGGTTGAACAAAAAGGAGATTGGCAACGTGATTGGCAACGTCAGAGAGGGTCAACGGAACATGCCCGAAATTCTATCACCCCCGCGCGGTTGAGCCCTTTGGCATTTGTGGCAAAATGCCCCGCTCTAGCAAACTGGTCGCAGCGCGCACGCACTGCGTGCCCGGCGCCTCGTGTGTGTGCGAGGCGCCGCCGGCGCACGGCCCCTGACCGAGTCCGCAGGAAACCCAAGAGCTTATGACGGAAACCGTAGCACTCAAGATCGTACAGCGCATCGCCGCCGAACTGTCCGTCCAGCCGCGCCAGGTCGCGGCCGCGGTGCAACTTCTCGACGAAGGAGCGACCGTTCCGTTTATCGCGCGCTACCGCAAGGAAGTGACCGACAATCTCGACGACACGCAGCTGCGTAACCTCGAGGAACGCTTGCTGTATCTGCGCGAACTGGAAGACCGGCGCGCGGCGATCATCGCGAGCATCGACGAACAGGGCAAGCTCACCGACGAGCTGCGCACCGCGATTGAGGGCGCCGACAGCAAGCAGGTGCTCGAAGACCTGTATCTCCCGTATAAGCCGAAGCGCCGCACGCGCGCGCAGATCGCTCGCGAAGCCGGCCTGCAGCCGCTCGCCGATGCGCTGCTCGGCAATCCGCTGCTCGACCCGCAAACCGAAGCCGCCGCGTATGTCGACGCCGAGAAAGGCGTCGCCGACGTGAAGGCCGCGCTCGACGGCGCACGCGACATCCTCTCCGAGCAATTCGGCGAAACCGCTGATCTGCTCGGCAAGCTGCGCGACTACATGTTCAATCAGGGCGTGGTGTCGTCGAAGGTGGTCGAAGGCAAAGAGAGCGCTGAAGAAGAAAAATTCCGCGATTACTACGACTACGCGGAAACCATCCGCACGGTGCCGTCGCATCGCGCGCTCGCGCTGTTCCGCGGCCGCAATGCCGGCGTGCTGATGATCAAGCTCGGCCTCGGCGAAGAACTGGACGCGCAGGTGCCGCATCCGGGCGAGACGCTGATCGCACGTCATTTCGGCATTGCCAATCAAAACCGTCCGGCCGATAAATGGCTGTCGGACGTGTGCCGCTGGTGCTGGCGCGTGAAGGTGCAGCCGCACATCGAAAACGAACTGCTGACCAATCTGCGCGAGGAAGCCGAACACGAGGCGATCCGCGTGTTCGCGCGCAATCTGAAGGACCTGCTGCTGGCCGCGCCGGCGGGCCCGAAGGCCGTGATCGGTCTCGATCCTGGTATGCGCACCGGCGTGAAAGTCGCGGTGGTCGATCGGACGGGCAAGGTGCTCGCCACCGACGTGATCTACCCGCACGAGCCGCGCCGCGACTGGGACGGCTCGATTGCGAAACTGGCGCGCATCTGCGCGCAGACGCAGGCCGAGCTGATCAGTATCGGCAACGGCACGGCGTCGCGTGAAACGGACAAGCTCGCGAGCGAACTGATCGCGCGTCATCCCGAACTCAAGCTGCAAAAGATCGTCGTGTCCGAAGCGGGCGCGTCGGTCTACTCGGCGTCCGAACTCGCGGCAAAGGAATTCCCGGACATGGACGTGTCGCTGCGCGGCGCGGTGTCCATCGCGCGGCGTCTGCAAGACCCCCTCGCCGAACTCGTGAAGATCGAGCCGAAGGCAATCGGCGTCGGCCAATATCAGCACGACGTGAACCAGCGCGAACTCGCGCGCTCGCTCGACGCCGTGGTCGAAGACTGCGTGAACGCGGTCGGCGTGGATGCGAATACGGCGTCGGTCGCGCTGCTCGCGCGCGTGTCGGGGCTCAACGCCACGCTGGCTCGCAACATCGTCGACTATCGCGACGCGAACGGTCCGTTCCCTTCGCGCGAGCACTTGCGCAAGGTGCCGCGTCTCGGCGACAAAACCTTCGAACAGGCGGCCGGTTTTCTGCGCATCAACAACGGCGAAAATCCGCTCGACCGCTCGTCGGTGCACCCGGAAGCGTATCCGGTCGTCGAACGGATTCTCGCGAAGATCAACAAGCATGCCGGCGAAGTGCTCGGCAATCGCGACGCGCTGCGCGGCTTGTCGCCCGCCGAATTCGTCGACGATCGTTTCGGTCTGCCGACCGTGCGCGACATTCTGCTCGAACTCGAAAAGCCGGGCCGCGATCCGCGCCCTGAGTTCAAGACGGCGACGTTCCGCGAAGGCGTCGAGAAAGTCAGCGATCTGACGCCTGGCATGGTGCTCGAAGGCGTGGTGACGAACGTCGCGGCGTTTGGCGCGTTCATCGACGTCGGCGTGCATCAGGATGGTCTCGTGCACGTGTCGGCCATGTCGACGAAGTTCATCAAGGACCCGCACGAAGTCGTCAAGGCCGGCCAGATCGTCAAGGTCAAGGTGCTCGAAGTCGACGTGAAGCGCCAGCGTATCGCGCTCACCATGCGTCTGGACGACGAGTTCGGCGCGGCCGCAACGCGCAGTGGCGGCGGTGCGCAGCAGGATCGCGGCGGCTCCGGCCGTGCGGGCGGCGGCAATGGACGCGGCGCGCCGCAGCAGCGCTCGCGTGAACCGGAACCGGGTGGCGCAATGGCCGCGGCATTCGCGAAGCTCAAGCAGAAGTAGGCGCCTCTGTGCGTTCGGTGTGCGAAGTGCTTATGCTGCGCCGCTGAATGCACGCCGTTTCTCACGCGGCTGCCAACAAAAAACCCACGCAATGCGTGGGTTTTTTCGTTAAGGCTACTGCGGGCTACTCCGCCCGTCCGTCAAATCTCGATCTTCGTTCCCAACTCCACCACACGATTCGCGGGAATACTAAAGAAGTCGGTCGGCTTCGCGGCGTTCTGATGCATCCACGCGAACACACGTTCACGCCACACCGACATGCCGGGCAATTGCGTGGGCACGACCGTTTCGCGAGCGAGGAAGAACGACGTGTCCATCAACTCGAACGTCATGTCGTGTGTGCGGCCGATTTCCATGAGCACGGCCTTCACGTCCGGCGTTTCATTAAAGCCGTACGCGGCCTTCACGAGATACAAACCGCCGTCGATGTTCCTCACCGTCACGCGCTCCGCGTCGTTCACATACGGAATGTCGCGCGTGATGAAGGTCAGGAAGATGGTGCGCTCATGCAGCACCTTGTTGTGCTTCAGATTGTGCAGCAGGCTGACGGGCACGAGCGTATCGCTGCCGGTCAGGTAGATCGCCGTACCCGACACGCGGTGCGGCGGATGCGCGAGCAGCCCTTGCAGGAACGGCATCAGCGGAATACCGTCGGCGGCCGTGCGTTCCTTGACGATCATTCGGCCCTTGAACCACGTCATCAGCAGGAAGAACAGCAACGCGCCAATGCCGAGCGGCAGCCAGCCGCCCTCTTCCACTTTCAGCAGATTCGCGCCGAAAAATCCTAGGTCGATCGTGATGAACACGGCGATGATCAGTCCAACCAGGAACTTGTTCCAGTTCCACACCTTCACCATCACGACACATGCGAGGATCGTGGTGATGACCATTGTCGCCGTCACCGCGATGCCGTACGCGGCCGCGAGGTTATCGGAACTCTTGAACGCGATCACGATGCACAGAATGATGAAGAGCAGCATCCAGTTCACGACCGGCACATAAATCTGGCCGATAGCAAGCTCTGACGTATGCAGGATCTTCATGCGCGGCACGTAGCCGAGCTGGATCGCCTGGCTCGTCAACGAATACGCGCCCGAGATCACCGCCTGCGACGCGATCACCGTCGCCACCGTCGACAGCACGACGAGCGGCAGCAACGCCCACTGCGGCGCGAGCAGGAAGAACGGATTCTCGATCGCCTTGGCGTCGTGCATCAGCAGCGCGCCCTGGCCGAAGTAGTTCAGCACCAGCGAAGGCATGACCAGCACGTACCAGCCCATGCGGATCGGCTTCGCGCCGAAGTGGCCCATATCCGCGTAGAGCGCCTCGGCGCCCGTCAGCACGAGCACGACCGAACCCAGCACGACATACGCTTGCAACACGTGCGCGGCCATGAAGGAGTACGCGTAATACGGGTTCAGCGCGCGGATCACAGTCGGCGATTGCACGATATGCCAGAGCCCGAGCACGGCGAGCACGACGAACCACACGACCATGATCGGACCGAACAGACGGCCGACGGTGGCCGTGCCGTGCCGCTGGATCCAGAACAGCAGGATCAGAATCACGATGGTGAGCGGCAACACGAGATGAGACAGATGAGGCGCCGCGATCTCGAGACCTTCGACGGCGGAAATCACCGAAATGGCGGGCGTAATCACCGCGTCGCCGTAAAACATGCAGGCGCCGAAAAATGCCGAGCATCATCAGCAGGCCGGCCATTTTCGATTTTTCATCCAGCGAACGCAGCGCCAGCGCCATGAGCGCGAGCACGCCGCCCTTCGCCGTTGTTGTCCGCGCGCATCACGAACAGCACGTACTTGATGCCGACGACGATCACGATGGCCCAGAACAGCAGCGAGATCACGCCCAGATGGATTGATCGGTCAGCGGAATGCCATGCGACGGGCTGAACGCTCTTTGAGCGCGTACAGGCGGGCTCGTGCGATTCGCGACACACGCGATGCGCGAGCGCGACGAGTATGGCTGTTTGTTGCAACGTGATGTTATCTGTCATAAACGCGAGGAAATCGTTTCTGGGCGGAAAAAGCGACCGCTATTCTAAACGCTGCTGAGACGCCCAGCTTATTGTGGATACACCACGTGGATGGTCGCGCAGTGTAGCACTGCGATATGTGCGCGTCTGCTGCGTAACGTCTCGTGCGGCGAATGTCACTGCGCGCGGGCGAAGCGCCGCGTGCCGTTGCCCGCGCATAAAAAAACGGAGCCCTATGGGGCTCCGCTACGATGCGCTTTTGAGGCATCAATTTTCCGAGGACTCCTGCGCTTGCGCCATGCCGCGCTTGATCCACGCGCCGAGGTTATGCGGGCGAACCGTATCCCACTCCTCGAACGGTTGATGAATCCACGGATTGGTCGGCAAGTACTGCACATGATAGTCGGGCTTCACTTTCGAGCAGCCCTTGTACCAGAGCACCGCCGAACGCACCGCCGTGATGGCCGGATAGCGTTCCTTCAGATGCTGCTGAACGCGTGCGAGCGTCACGCCGGAATCGACGAGGTCGTCGACGAGCAGCACGTTGCCGTGCAGTTCACCGCGCGTCATCGTGATGTATTGCGCGATGTCGAGTTCGCCCTGCTCCGTGCCGGCCGCTTCGCGATACGAACTCGTTGCGAGAATAGCCAGCGGCAGATCGTAGATGCGCGAAAGCTGGTCGCCCACGCGCAAACCGCCGCGCGCGAGGCACAGAATCTTGTCGAACTTCCAGCCCGATTCATGCACGGCGAGCGCCAGCAATTCGATCAGCCGGTGATACTCGTCCCAGCCGACCCACAGGTTTTTATCGTCGTTGCGCGGATCTTTCATCGCAATCATGGGGACACCTTGCACCATCGCTTAAGCCTTGAACGGATGACGAAGCAGAATGGTCTCGTCGCGATCCGGACCGGTCGACACCATGTCGATCGGAATGCCCGCCACTTCCTGCACGCGCGACAGATACGCACGCGCGTTCGCCGGCAGCTTGTCCCATTCCTTGATACCGACGGTGCTTTCCTTCCAGCCCGCGAAGGTTTCGTACACCGGCACGCAACGCGCGACTTCCGACGAGCCACGCGGCAGCAGATCGACGTTCTTGCCGTCGACCGTATAGCCGACGCACAGCTTCACTTCGTCGAGACCGTCGAGCACGTCGAGCTTCGTCATGCACAAGCCCGACACGCCGTTGATCTGGATCGAGCGGCGCAGCGCGGCGACGTCGAGCCAGCCGGTGCGGCGCGGACGGCCGGTGACCGAGCCGAATTCCTTGCCGACGGTGGCGAGTTCCAGGCCGATCGCTTCCTGGCGCGCGGCGTTGTCCGCGTCGTACAGTTCGCTCGGGAACGGGCCCGAGCCGACGCGCGTGCAGTACGCCTTGGTGATGCCGAGAATGTAGTTCAGCTTTTGCGGACCGACGCCCGCGCCTGCCGTTGCCGCGCCCGCGACGCAGTTGCTCGACGTGACGAACGGATAGGTGCCGTGGTCGATGTCGAGCAGCGTGCCTTGCGCGCCTTCGAACAGCAGGTTGCTGCCGGCGGCGTTCGCGTCGTACAGACGACGCGACACGTCCGTCACCATCGGCTTCAGACGGTCGGCGTAGCTCAGCATCGTGTCGAGCGTTTGCTGGAAGTCGACAGCGGCGACGCCCAGGTACTGCGTCAGCACGAAGTTGTGATAGTCGAGGTTTTCACGCAGACGTTCGGCGAAAGTCTCCGGCTCGAACAGGTCCTGCACGCGCAAGCCGCGGCGCGCCACCTTGTCTTCGTAAGCCGGGCCGATGCCGCGGCCGGTGGTGCCGATCTTGCTCGCGCCACGGCGCGCTTCGCGGCCCTGGTCGATGGCAATGTGATACGGCAGGATGAGCGTGGTGGCTTCGGAAATGAACAGGCGGTTCTGCACGTCGACGCCTGCGGCCTCGAGTTCGCCGATTTCCTTGAACAGCGCTTCCGGCGACAACACGACGCCATTGCCGATGTAGCACGCGACGCCGGCATGCATGATACCCGACGGGATCAGACGCAAGATGGTTTTCTTGCCGCCGATGATAAGCGTGTGGCCGGCATTGTGACCGCCCTGGAAGCGAACGACGCCTTGAGCGTGGTCCGTCAGCCAGTCGACGATTTTGCCCTTGCCTTCATCACCCCACTGGGTCCCCACGACGACGACGTTACGCCCGGGGTTCACATTCACTGCGCTGGCAGACATGTTGTTTCGTAAGCTGGTTAAAAACGTATTTTACCTATGTTCGCGGACGCTTCCGGAATTTTTCCGTTTCCGCTCAACGGTATGCACGTTATGGTGGGTATCGTGAAAGAAGCGCGGCCGGTGGTGGCCGATGTTGGCCGAGGGTAGCCAATAGCCGCGCGATGTCCGGCGACGCATGCGGAACAACTGCTGCGCGCCTCGATGTGTCCGCGAAAAAACCGTGAGCGACGCTATTACAACGCGCTCACGAGCGCGGTTCGACGGTCCATGCGCCGTTGCGCTCGACCAACACGCGGTCGAACGCGAATTCGTCGAGATCGTGTTCGTGACCGGGCAGCGCCTGGATCACCACTTCACCGGCGTCGCGCAACGCGGCCACGCTCACGCGCAGCGCGTCGTCGTGTTGCCAGGGCGCGAGAATCGCGCTGCTGCGCGCTTCGACGGGCGAAATGCGCGCGACTTCGCGAAGATCGAGCGAGAAGCCTGTCGCCGCGCGCGCCCGGCCATACGCCTGGCCGACGTGGTCGTAACGGCCGCCGCGCGCAACCGCGTTCGGCACGCCGTCGACATACGCCGAGAACATCACGCCGCTGTGATACGCGTAGCCGCGCAAATCCGCGAGGTCGATCATCACTTCGGCGCCTTCGACCTGGCTTGCGAGGAATGCGAGGTCGTCGAGCGCGCGTGCGATGGCCGGCGCATTCGGCAAACGCGCGCGCGCTTCTTCGAGCACCGACGCGTCGCCGTAAAGCGCAGGCAGCGCGCGCAATGCATCGCGCGTGACGGCCGAAAGATTCGCGGTCAATTCGACGAGCCGCGGCACGTCCTTGCCCGCCAGCGCGTCGTAGAGCGATTGGCCGAGTTCGGCGGCGGCCGGCTCCGCTTCGATCAACGCCGCGAGCACGCCCGCGTGACACAGGTCGAGGCGCACTTTGCCCAGGCCCGCGAGATGCAGCGCATCGAGCATCAGTTGCTGGATTTCAAGGTCGGCCTCGAGGCCCGCATGACCGTAAATTTCAGCGCCGATCTGAATCTGCTCGCGCGTCGCGTGCAGACCGCGCGGCCGCGTATGCGCGACATTCCCGGCGTAGCAAAGACGCGTGACGCCCTGACGGTTCAGCAGATGCGCGTCGATACGCGCGACCTGCGGCGTGATGTCGGCGCGCAGGCCGAGCGTGCGTCCGGACAACTGATCGACCAGCTTGAAGGTGCGCAGGTTCAGATCGTGCCCGCCGCCCGTCAATAGCGACTCGATGTATTCGAGCAGCGGCGGCATGACCATCTCGTAGCCGTACGAGCGAAAACGGTCCAGCAGACGACGCCGCAATTCTTCGATCTTGCGGGCCTCCGACGGCAGCACGTCGGCAATGTTCTCGGGAAGTAACCAGGTCGACATCGATACAGTCCTACGACGTTGAACACGGCGGCACAATGCGCCGGTAGTAAGTGTGAATGGCGGGCTCGGACTCGGGCTCGATTGCGGCGGCTTCGGCAGACGGCGGCGGAAGCGTACGGCTCATGCAGTCGCTACGCAGGAAGAGCGCCTGTCGAAACACGCGGCGGTCGATGCGGAAACATCGCGGGCTTGTTCACGCTGAGGCATCGCGCATCGCGCGTCGCCCCACGCTCCGCCTCAAGTCACGAAAAACAGCAGAATCAGTCCCAGCAGCATGACGATCAGGCCGCCGATACGGATCTGATGCGTGGGCCGTTCCGCTATTCTACGGAACGTGTCGCGCCACGCGCTCGGAAAAACGAATGGGAACATCCCCTCGATAACCAGCATCAACGCGATCGCGAGCAGTAACGAGCCGACTATATCCATGCGAAAGAAGGGGCCGCGATGCGAATGCCGCGGCGTTCCGGGTTATTAGTGTTTGCGCGAGGCCGCGGAAGCGTCCGGGGCTGCGCCGCCGGTCGGACTACGCATGAAGCGGAAAAACTCGCTGCTCGGGTCGACCACGATCACGTCGCCAGGCTTGAAGGTGTTCCGGTACGCCTGCATGCTTTGATAGAACTGATAGAACTCCGGGTCGCTGCCGTACGCCTGCGCGGCGATCTCGGCGGCTTTCGCATCGCCCTCGCCCTTGATGGTCTGCGCCTGGCCGTAGCCGTTAGCCAGAATGGCCTGCTGCTGCGCGACGGCGTCGGCCTTGATCTTGTCGGCTTCGGCGGCGCCCTTCGCGCGCTCGTCGGCCGCGATCTGCTGGCGCTCGGCGATCATCCGCTTGTAGACCGAGTCGGCCATGGCGGCCGGGAAATCGACCCGCGTCAACTGCACGTCCACCACCGACACACCGAGCGATGCCGCCGTCTTGTCCATCGCGCCGCGCGCTTCGTCGGCGAGTGTCTGCTGTTTGGCGAGCGCATCGGACAGTGTGTACTTGCCGAATGCGTCGCCGAGCGCGCCGCGCGCGACGAGCGCGAGACGCTCGGGCAGGCTTTGCACGTCGCCCTTCGTTTCGGCGAGCAGCTTCAGCGGATCGGTCACGCGATATTTGACGACCGGGTTCGCGAGCAAATCGTTCTTGTCGGCGGTTACGTAGCGGTCTTCGTCCGGCGCGTCGAGCGACTGGATGCGGCTATCGACGAGCGTCACCGTTTGCAACGGCGGCGGCAGCTTCACGTGCAGTCCGGGCCCGAGCAACGCCGGCGCCGCGTCGCCGCGCGACGACAACACCGCCATATGACGCTGGTCGACAACGACCACCATCGACGAAGCGGCGAACAGCACGATGACAACCGCGATGACGAGCGCAATGATCTTGTTCATGTTCTGCGCTCCTTATTGAACGTCGTCTTCGCGCATACGGCTGCGGAAGGACTCGCGCGAACGTAGCGCGTCGCTGCTCGCCGCCGCGCGGCTTGCAGGCGTGGCGGCTGCTGCGGATGCGGACCCGGAAGCGGCCGTCGATGCGGCGGCAGCCGATGCGGCATTAGCCTGCGCCGCCACAGCACCCGACGAATTCGCCGGCTGCGACGCACCCGCCGCTGCGGCGCCGGATGCAGCCGCGGCTGCCGCGGCGTCTGCCACACGCTGACGGTTCTGCTCGACGAGCTTGTCGAGCGGCAGATACAGCACGTTGTTGCCGCTCTTGTTGTCCACAAACACCTTGGTCGTATTCGAATAGATCTGCTGCATGGTTTCCAGATACATGCGCTGGCGAATCACAGCGGGCGCCTTCGAGTACTGCGCATAGACTTCCTTGAAGCGGTCCGCGTCGCCTTGCGCTTGCGCCACCGTCTTGTCGCTGTACTTCTTCGCGTCGTCGATCTGGCGCGCCACGTCCGCTTGTGCGCGCGGAAGAAGCTCGGCTGCATAGGCTTGCGCGTCGCGCTTCGCACGCTCGTTTTCCTGACGCACGCGCGCGGCGTCGTCGAACGCGGCCTGTACCTGGTCAGGCGCCTGCACCGCCTGGATTGTCACGCCGGTAACAGCGAGACCGGATTGGTATTGATCGAGCGATTTCTGGATTGCCGCGATCAATTGCTGGCGAATTGCTTCGCGATCCTGACCAAGAATGTCTTGTGTGCTGCGCGCGCCGACGATGCCGCGCACCGCGGCCTGCGCGGCCTGCATCACGCTCTGATCGGGATCGACGCTGCGGAACAGATAATCGGTCGGCTTGCGGATCTGGTACTGCACGGCAAAACGCAGGTCGACGATGTCCGCGTCGTGCGTCAGCATGGACGCATCCTTCACGTTCGCAAGACGCACGACGTTGTTGCGGCCGATCTCCACCTGGCGAACCTGGCCGATATTGACGAGCTCGTGCGTTTCGAACGGATACGGCAAACGCCAGTGCACACCGTGCGCGGCCGTGTAGCGATATTTGCCGAACTGCATCACCACGCCGGCCTGGCCGTCCTGCACCACGAACACGCCGCTGCCGAGATAAATGGCGATCAGCACGCCGATCACGATGCCGACGCCGATGCGCGCGCCACGACCGTTGTCCGGACGGCCGCCGCCGGCACCGCCGCCCTTGCGGCCGAACATCCGGCTCAAACGACGGTTGAAATCCCGCCACATCTCGTCGAGATCGGGCGGGCCTTCACCTTCCTTGGCCTGCGGCCGCTTGGGCTCGACGGGCCGCTGGCGCTCGCCATTGCCATCGCCACGGCCCCAGCGCGGATCGTTCAGTGAAAGCATGGCGCGCATGCGCAGCCAGATACTCCGCTCGTTGTAATCGTTCACCTGTGTTCGTTCACCAGAGTAGACAGCGGGTCAGTGCAATTGGAACGGGTCAGTGCCCGAGTTCTGGAACCTTGCGGTGCTCGCGTGGTGCTGCCGACCGGTCTTCTTCCGACGAGTCCAGCAGCGTGTCGGGAAGAGGTTCGGCAGTAGCGATCTCAGCGATGGCAGCGCGCAATGTGTCCAGCCCTTGCCCCGTGCGCGCGCTCAAAAAGACGCGCGAAATATTACCATACTCGTCTCGCTCGACCGCCTCGCCGCGGGCCGCCAATTCGGGCACCGCGTCGATCTTGTTGAACACGAGCACCTGCCGGATGGTGTCCGCACCGATTGCGTGCAACACCTCGTTCACCTGATCGATCTGATCGAGACGCACGGCGCTGGAAGCATCCACGACATGCAGCAGCAGATCCGCGTGGATCGTTTCCTCGAGCGTGGCGCGAAACGCCGCGACGAGTTGGTGAGGCAGTTCGCGGATGAAGCCGACCGTATCGGACACCACCACCTGCCCCGCTTCGTCGCCGAGATAAACACGGCGCGAAGTCGTGTCGAGCGTGGCGAAAAGCTGATCGGCCGCGTACGCCTGCGCCTTCGTCAGCGCATTGAAGAGCGTGGACTTGCCCGCGTTCGTGTAGCCGACGAGCGACACCGACATGGTCTGATTGCGCGAGCGCTGGCGGCGCTGCGTGCCATGCTGGCGGCGCAATTTTTCGAGCCGCGACTTGAGCGCCTTGATGCGCTCGCCGATCAGCCGGCGGTCGGTCTCGAGCTGCGTCTCACCAGGCCCGCGCAAGCCGATACCGCCTTTTTGCCGCTCGAGGTGGGTCCATGCGCGGATCAGCCGCGTGGACAGATACTGCAATTGCGCGAGTTCCACCTGCAGCTTGCCTTCGTGGCTGCGGGCGCGCTGCGCAAAAATATCGAGGATGAGACTCGTGCGATCGATCACGCGCCGATTAAGCGCTTGCTCCAGATTGCGCTGCTGGGCAGGCGCAAGAGCGTGATTGAAGATGACGAGTTCGATGTCGTTGGCCTCACACGCAAGACGCAGTTCTTCGGCCTTGCCGCTGCCGACGAACATCTTCGCGTCGGGACTCGCCCGGCGCCCGGTGAGGGTGACTAGAGGATTCGCGCCCGCGCTTTGCGCGAGCAGGCTGAGTTCTTCGAGACTGGCTTCGAAATCGATCTTACCGAAGTCGATGCCGACAAGCGCTGCATTGATCAAATTGGAGGGTATCAAAATGAGGCGGCCGGAAGTAATCGCCAACGGGCGACGCTATGCCGGCCGCGACGGGGGTTAGGACTGTTCGGAATCCGGGTGGAAATTCACCGGACGGGCTGGCACGACAGTCGAGATTGCGTGCTTGTAGACCATCTGGGTGACCGTATTCCTGAGCAACACGACGTACTGGTCGAACGATTCGATGTTCCCTTGAAGCTTGATGCCGTTGACCAGGTAGATCGACACCGGCACATGCTCTTTACGCAGTGCGTTCAAAAACGGGTCTTGTAACAATTGCCCTTTGTTGCTCATAGCAAACTCCGTATTTTTTTGCAGGTTGACTGAATTGACGACAGAAGAAAAGGTATCTGCCGTCAACCGCTACACTATAGCCGATTTTCGTTTTCGCGCGGGGCCCCTGCCGAAGCGGCCAAACCCAACGCACACGCGGGTTTCAGCCTTTGTCCGCGTAAGGGTTCGTCGACGATCTGAACTCTATTCGCAATGGAGTCCCGGTCAGCTTGAAAGTTTCCCGGAAGCGGTTTTCAAGGTAGCGTTTGTACGTTTCGGTGATCGCGTCGAGCGCGTTGCCGTGAATCACGATGATCGGCGGATTCTGTCCACCCTGGTGCGCGTAACGCAATTTCGGCCGCACCGGACCGCGTCGGCGCGGCTGCTGGAACTCGACCGCCTCGATCAGCGCGCGCGTGAGCTTCGGTGTGGGCAGCTTCGACATTGCCGCGGCGTAGGCGTCGTCAACCGAGCGCATGAGCGGACCGATTCCCGTTTTTTCCGCAGCGGAAATGAAATGGAATTTGGCGAAGTCGAGGAATTTTAGTTTGCGTTCCAGATCGGCTTTCGTGCGCTCGCGCACATGCGAATCGAGCCCGTCCCATTTGTTCACGCCGACCACCAGCGCGCGGCCCTGCTCGACCACGAAGCCGGCAATGTGCGCGTCCTGTTCCGAAATATCCTGGCGCGCGTCGAGCAGCAGAATGACGACGTTGGCGTCCGAAATCGACTGCAGCGTTTTGACCACCGAAAACTTTTCGATCGCTTCGAACACCTTGCCGCGGCGGCGCAAACCTGCCGTGTCGATCAGCGTGTACGGCTTGCCCTGACGCTCGAAGTCGACGTAGATCGAATCGCGCGTGGTGCCGGGCATGTCGAATGCGATCACGCGCTCTTCGCCCACCAGCGCATTGATCAGCGTCGACTTGCCCACGTTCGGACGGCCGACGATCGCGATCTTCACGCCGCGCGCTTCCTTGTCCTCGTCGCTCTCTTCGGGCTGGCCCGCGTACGCGACGCCGAGCGCCTCGTTGATCATTTCAGTGACGCCGTCGCCGTGCGCGGCCGAGATCGCGCGCGGATCGCCGAGGCCGAGTTCGTAGAAGTCGGCGGCAACGGTGCTGTACTTCATCCCCTCGGCCTTGTTGACGACGAGGAAGATCGGCCGGCCCGTCTTGCGCAGATAGTCGGCAATCGACTTGTCTTGCGGCGCGAGACCATTGCGGCCGTCGACGATAAACACGACGATGTCCGACTCCTCCACCGCCTGGCGCGTCTGGCGCGCCATCTCGTGCAGGATGCCGTCTTTCGCGACCGGCTCGAAACCGCCCGTGTCGACGACGAGATACGGCCGCTCACCAGTGCGCCCTTCGCCGTAGTGGCGATCGCGGGTGAGGCCGGGCAAGTCGGCGACGAGCGCGTCACGCGAACGCGTGAGGCGGTTGAACAGCGTGGATTTCCCCACATTGGGGCGCCCGACGAGGGCAATAACGGGTTTCATCAGATGTTGTTCACGGTGAAACGCGGATCGGAATCGACCGTCCGCATAGCGACGCCATTGCGCCGCTACACGGCAGCGTTTGACGAAAATTATCACGAATTCGGCCAGCCCCGGATGCGCTGTCCAGATGCGCGCCGAGGCGGACGGGGGTTTGGCTGATGCGCAGCGTGATCGGCTGCGAGGTCATGTCCTGCTGCAGGCGGTTCGTTCGCCGGCTACGCTGCGTGTCTTGTGATGCGGCTGACTGCGCCGCTGACTGCGGCACTGACTGCGACACCACCAGCAACAAGCGGCATCACGCGTGCTGCTTTTGTTGATCGCTTGCGTGCATCGCTCGACTGCATCGCGTTCATGCGCTGCTGTGTTCGCCGTTCGCGGCCGATCGCTGTTATTCGCAGCGATTGTGCCGCTCGCTTTCGCAGCGCTTTTCGTTCTCACCGGCTCAGCCAGTCCGGTGGAATCGCTTACTTACCTCGCGATGTTGCACGCGCGGTGTCGGTTGCCAGCGTCGCCTGCGTCGGCGCGCTCAACGACGCTGCCACTACTACGCGCCTCAAAAAACGCGCGGCCGGCAAAGCCGGCCTGCGCGCTCGACAGCGCTCCCGCCAATCAGCGCGGACGGTAACCGTACACGTCGCCGTCGCGCGTTTGCACGACGAGCGTCTCGCCGGCCAGCACGGGTGCCGCGCTAATCGCGCTACCGTCGGTCTTCATGCGTGCGACGAGCGTTCCGTCCTCGCGCGACAGGAAGTGCACGTAGCCCTGATAGTCGCCCAGCACCGCAGCGCGGCCAAGGATAAACGGCACGCCGAGTTCGCGGTTCTTGAGCTTGTCGTTCTTCCACAGCGGCGCGCCGGTGGTGACGTCGAACGCGGACACGACGGACCAGTCGTCCGGCGCGACGACCGCGCGATCGTCCTGCGCGAGACCGCTCGCGCTCGAAAACGCCTTTTCCCACAGCGCGCGGCCCGAGTTCGCATCGAAACAGCCAATCTGACCTTGGAACGTCACCGCGCAGGTTTCCGAACCGACCAGCGTGGGCGGGCCGGTCACGTCGTTGATGCGCTCCACTTCCGTCACGCCCTTCGGATAGGACACCGGCGTTTGCCAGTAAGTCTCACCCGTTTGCAGATTGATCGCCGAGAACGAGCCGCCCGGGAAACCGGCCAGCACGGCCGCGTCGCCCGCGAACGTCATGCCCGACGACACGCGCAGGTTCAGCGGCACGGCGCGATTGCGGTAGTTCCACTTCTGCTCGCCGGTTTGCGCATTGAACGCGACGATCTGGCCGTCGACCGTACGCACGACCACGAGACCGTTGCCGACGAGCGGCGGCGAGATGATTTCGCCGGGCGCCTTGGCCGTCCACAATTGCTTGCCGTCTGTGCCGAGCACATAGACGTCGCCCTTCAGACCGCCGACGGCCGTCAGCGTGCCGTCGCTGCCGACACCCGCGGAGATGTCGTCGTGCAGCTTGACTCGCCAGATGTCCTTGCCGGTTTGCGCGTCGATCTTCGCAACGGAGCCGTTCGCGCCGGCCGCGTACACGGCGTCGCCGATCGCAACCGGCGAGAACAGATAACGGCCTGCCTTGCCGACGCTCGTCTTCCAGGCTTGCTGTACGTCGAGCACGGGTTTGAACTCGGTGAGCGGCGTCGGCACGCGGCGCTCGTCTTTCGTGGATGAGCATGCCGCGAGAGCGAGGACGGTCATCGCACAGACAACGGGCACAGCGTAACGTTTCAGCAGATTCATCGGTGGACGAAGCATTCAGGAAATAGGTTAAAGAAAGGCCGGTTGATCTTGGCGCGCGACATTGCGCGCGCTGCTTAGCCGCCCAGCGCGTCCAGCTTGAACTGGATCAATTGGCGCTCCGAACTGTCGTTCTTCGGCAGCGATTCGAGCGCGAGCTTGTAGGCCGCGCGCGCGTCGTCACGCTTGCCCTGGGCGGCGAGCAGATCGCCGCGGCCGTTGGCCACGATGCCCTTGAACGCGTCGGATTGCGGTTCGGCGAGCAACGCGAGACCCTGGTCGTAAGCCTTTTCGTCGAGCAGCAGCGAAGCGAGGCGCAGCCTGGCGATCTGCTTGAACTCGTCGTCCTTCGCGTGATCGATGGTCCATTGCAATTGCGCTTTCGCGCCGGCCTCGTCGCCGGCTGCGTACAGCGCCTTCGCGGCGCCAAGCGCCGTCATTTGCGCGTACGCGGTGCGGCTGAACTTGTCTTCCATGTCGGCGGCGACGCGGCTGATCTTCGCCTTATCGCCCGATGCCACCGCCTGCTGTACCTGGTCGTACAGCACGGCGGCTTCCGCGGCCTGACGCCGCTGCCAGAAATTCCAGCCGTTCCAGCCGGCTGCGGCGACCAGCGCCACCAGCACGATCCACGTGGTTGCATTGCCCCACTGCGCCCACCATGCCTTCAGACCTTCAATCGATTCTTGTTCGTCGTGGTAACTCATTGCCCGGCGATTTCCTCTTTCTTGCTACGTGTGCGTGTCGAGTCTGATCGGTCACAAAACCGGCTCGACGACATCGCGATCAGTCGTCGCCGTCTTCGGCGGTTGCAACCATCGCATTGATTAGAAATTCGGTCAAGTCTTCGGCGGGCACGTTATGTTGCTCGTTTTTACCGCCGTTAGCATTTGTATCTCGCAGCGGTTTGACCCCGACCGTACCGTTCGCGATCTCGTCTTCGCCGAGCACCACGGCGAACGCGGCGCCGCTTGCGTCGGCGCGTTTCATCTGCGATTTGAAGCTCGCCGATTGACCGTCGGCGCTGCAATGCAGGATCACGTCGAGACCGGTGTCGCGCAGCCGCTCGGCAATGATGAAGGCCTGCTCGCGCGCCGCATCGCCCTGGTGGACCACGTACACGTCGCAACCTTCGTCTTCGGGCACGAGCTGTTCTTCTTTCAGCAGCTCGAGAATCCGCTCGATGCCCATCGCCCAGCCGCATGCAGCCGTAGCCTTACCGCCGAGTTGCTCGATCAGCGGATCGTAACGGCCGCCCGCGGCGACCGTGCCTTGCGCGCCGAGCTTGTCCGTCACCCATTCGAACACGGTCAGATTGTAGTAATCGAGACCGCGCACGAGACGCGGATTGATCGTGAACGGAATGTTGTTCGCTTTGAGAATGCGCTGCAAACCTTCGAAGTGCGCGCGCGATTCCTCGCCGAGAAAGTCGATCAGCTTCGGCGCGTTCTGAGCGACTTCCTGGAGCGCCGGGTTCTTCGTATCGAGCACGCGCAGCGGGTTCGTGTAGAGACGCCGCTTTGCATCTTCGTCCAGCACGTCCATATGCTTTTCGAGGTACGCGATCAGTTCGACGCGATGCGCCGCGCGTTCTTCCGCGAGACCGAGCGAATTGATTTCGAGCTTGATGCCCATGAGGCCCAGGTCGTCCCACAGACGCTGGCACATCATGATGATTTCAGCGTCGGCGTCGGGGCCGGCAAAGCCGAGCGCTTCCACGCCGACCTGATGAAACTGCCGATACGGCGCGCTGCGGACGCTCGTGACCGAACATCGAGCCGATGTACCACAGACGCTTCGGCCCGTCGTACAGCATGTTGTGCTCGATCGCCGCACGCACCACCGCCGCCGTATTTTCCGGGCGCATCGTCAGATTTTCACCGTTCAACGCGTCGGTGAAGCTGTACATTTCTTTCTCGACGATGTCCGTCACTTCGCCGATACCGCGCGTAAACAGCTGTGTATGTTCGACGATAGGCGTACGAATATTCTGGTATCCATACGAACGCAGCATCGACTTGACGGTCGTTTCGAAAAATTCCCACAGCCCGGCTTCCTGCGGAAGGATGTCGTTCATGCCCTTCACGCCGGACAGCTTCTCGAGCTTTTTCTTCTGTTCAGTCATCTGTATGCGATAGCCGATGTTTAGTTGAGCGCCTCGGCGCGGCCATAGCGGCGCTCGACGTAGTCACTCACGATTTGCTGGAATTCTTGCGCGATGTTCTCGCCGCGCAGCGTCTTGACCTTCTCGCCGTCGATAAACACGGGCGCGGCCGGGTTCTCGCCCGAGCCCGGCAGGCTGATGCCGATGTTCGCCTGCTTCGACTCGCCCGGACCGTTGACGATGCAGCCCATCACCGCGACGTGCATTTTTTCGACGCCAGGATACTGGTCGCGCCAGACCGGCATTTGCGTACGCAGATAGGTCTGGATTTGCGACGCCAGTTCCTGGAACAGCGTGCTGGTCGTGCGTCCACAGCCGGGGCAAGCAATGACCATCGGCGTGAACGAGCGCAGACCCATGGTCTGCAAAATTTCCTGGCCGACGATCACTTCGCCGGTACGCGGCGCGCCCGGTTCAGGCGTGAGCGAAATGCGGATCGTGTCGCCGATGCCCTGCTGCAGCAGCACCGACAACGCCGCCGTCGACGCGACGATGCCCTTCGAGCCCATGCCCGCTTCCGTCAGACCGAGATGCAGCGCGAAATCGCAACGGCGCGCGAGCTCGCGGTACACCGCGATCAGGTCCTGCACGCCGCTCACCTTGCACGACAGAATGATCTGGTTGCGCGAGAGACCGAGTTTGACCGCCCGCTCCGCCGAGCCGATCGCCGACTGGATCAGCGCTTCGTACATCACGCTTTGCGCTTCCCACGGCGTGGAACGCGCGGCGTTTTCGTCCATCATCTTCGCGAGCAGGTCCTGGTCGAGACTGCCCCAGTTCACGCCGATGCGCACCGGCTTGTCGTACTTCACCGCCGCTTCGATCATCTGCGCGAATTGCGTGTCGCGCTTCGCGCCGTGACCGACATTGCCGGGGTTGATGCGGTACTTCGACAACGCCTCCGCACACGCCGGATAGTCGCGCAGCAGCAGGTGGCCGTTGTAATGAAAATCGCCGACGAGCGGCACCGACACGCCCATGCGGTCGAGTTGCTCGCGCACCGCCGGCACCGCCGCGGCCGCCTCCGGCGTGTTGACCGTGATCCGCACCAGTTCCGAACCGGCTTGCGCGAGTTCCTTGATCTGGATAGCGGTGCCGATGGCGTCGGCGGTGTCCGTGTTTGTCATCGACTGGACACGCACCGGCGCGTCGCCGCCGATGGTGACGAGCTGGCCGCCCCAACGGACGTCGACCGCATGGGACTTGCGCCGCGGCGCCTGTCCGCCGAACACCGGCTCGTTTGACACGATCTTGCTACTGGATTGGGATTGAGCTTCGGATTGCATCGAAAAACCCATTTACGCCGCAGTCGCCGCAAAAATGCAGCGCCTGAATTGAAAAAGCGCCGCGGTCCGGTTGGCCGCGGCGCACACCGTCTGTATCAAGGCAGCGCGAAGCGCGCCACGTTGCCTTTCGCCGCCGCATATTTCGACGGATCGACCGGCTGGCCGTCGAGCGTAATCGACTCGAGACCCGCCTTGTTGCCGACCGTAACCTTCAAGGGCGCTTCGCCCGTCACTTCTTTTGTGTCGCCTGCACGCACGAGGCCGGAGAAGACTTCTTTACCGTCCTTGCCGCGCACGCTGAACCAGCTATCCTGCGTGACGCGCAGCGCAACGATGGCCGAACCTGCCCGCGGCGCTGCAACTGCCGCCGATGCGCCCGCGACCACCGCCGGCGCGCTCGCCACAGGAGCGGCGGGCGCAGCCGTGACGGGCGGAGCCGAAGCCGGCGCCGTGCCGGCAGCGAGCGGAGCGGGCATCGGTGTAGCCGACGACGCGCCTTGCGCCGCAGCGTCCGTCTCGGGCGCCGCCTCCTGAGCGGCTGCCTCCGAGCCGGCCGCCGGGCCTTGCGCGACAGCACCGGATGCACCAGTGGCGCCACCCGCGCCGCCGTTCGCGCTTGCTTTCAAGCGCGCGAGCCAAGCCGTGGAATCGCCGCCATTGGTATGCCACATGGCGAGCGCGATAACCGCGACGATCACCGCCGCGACGCCCCACAGCCACGACCGGCTTCTTTGCGCGCCCCCGCCGAGCGACAGCGACACGCGGCCGCGCGGCAAATCCTTGCCCGATGAAGCCGGCATCGACAGATCCGGCGCAGGCACGCCCTTCTCGCGACGCAAAGCCTGCGTAAACGGCGTGGGATCGGCGCCGAGCATCTTCGCATAGCTGCGCACGACGCCGAGCGCAAACGTGGTGTCCGGCAAATGACTGATGTCGCCCGCTTCGAGCGCGCGCAATTTGGCGGGCGCCACCTTGAGGCGGGCAGAAACGTCTTCGATCGACCAGTTCTTCGATTCGCGCAGTTGCGTCAAGCGCGCGCCAACCGCCGCCAGCGAGTCCAGGCCCGGCTGCCCCACAGGCTGCACCACCGCCCGTGCGACAGATGCCGGGCGGCCTTCGTTCGTGTCTGTGTCCTGCGGCTGCGGGTGCTGCGGCTCACTCATCCCAAATCCTTTCGCGTCGATTCTTTTTTCACTGTGCGACCGGACCGGTCCAAACCTCATGTCCGAATCGCAGACCGTTTATAACAAAATGCGCGGCCTCTTGTGCCGCTTCCGATCGATTCTGCAAACTTTCTTTTCAATTGCCGGGGCGTGAAGCGTTTTTGCGCATTCTCCGGCGCTTGCGCCGAATCTTCGCAGCCCCCCGCCCCTTCCTGCTAGACGGCGCGAACCTCGATGATCTTCGCTGCCTTCCCGGTGCGCTCAGCGAGACGCGTGCGGTCTTTCACCGCACCCGCCAACTGACCGCAGGCAGCGTCGATATCATCGCCGCGTGTTTTGCGCACGGTGGTGACGACGCCTGCGTCCATCAACACCTGTGCAAACCGCTTGATCTGTTCCGACTTCGAGCGCACGAGGCCCGATTCGGGGAACGGATTGAACGGAATCAGATTGAACTTGCACGGGACGTCGCGTGTGAGCGCGAGCAGCTCGCGCGCTTGCGCTTCGCTGTCGTTCACGCCGTCCAGCATGCAATATTCGAAGGTAATGAAATCGCGCGGCGCGACTTTCAGATAGCGCTGGCAAGCCGCCATCAATTCGCGCAGCGGGTATTTTTTGTTGAGCGGCACCAGCATGTCGCGCAGCGGATCGCTCGGCGCATGCAGCGATACCGCCAGCGCAACGGGCAAATCGGCGCCCAGCCGGTCCATCATGGGTACGACGCCCGAGGTCGACAGCGTGACGCGCCGGCGCGACAGGCCGTAGGCGTTGTCGTCGAGCATCAGGCGCATGGCGGGCACAACCGCGTCGTAGTTCAGGAGCGGCTCGGCCATGCCCATCATCACGACGTTCGTGACGACGCGCTCGCCCTTGCCTTCGCCGCCCACGGCGCGGCCGCCGGCCGCGCCGAGCGACGCGCGCAGCGCGAACTCGGCCATGCGCAACTGGCCGATGATTTCACCGGTGGTGAGATTGCGCGAGAAACCTTGCTTGCCGGTCGAGCAGAAACGGCAGTTCACCGCGCACCCCGCCTGCGACGACACGCAGAGCGTGCCGCGCGTTTCTTCCGGGATGAAAACGGTTTCGACCGCGTTGCTGTTGCCGACCTCGATCAGCCACTTGCGTGTGCCGTCGGTAGAAATATGGTCGCTGACGATGCCCGGCATCGAGATCGTGGCGCGCCCCTTGAGCTTTTCGCGCAAGGACTTCGCCAGATCGGTCATGCCGTCGAAGTCCGCAGCGTTGTACTGGTGGATCCAGCGCTGCAATTGTTTGGCGCGAAACGGCTTCTCGCCCAGGCTGTCGCAGTAAGCGACGAGCCCTTGGGCGTCGAGGTCGAGAAGGTTGACGGTGGAACTGCTCGTCATATCGATTCCTGCCATTTCAGTGCGAGACTGGTTCATGCAACAAGCTGCATGAACGCAAAACCGTTCGCGCCCATCCTGCTGCTTTTACCTTACTACTTTGCCCGGCGATTGGTGTGAATAAACGCATTGACTGCACCGGCCGCCGGGGCAATTCAGCATTAGCGCGAGTACACGTTCACTTGCGGGAAGAAGAACGCGATTTCAACTGCAGCCGTTTCAGCCGCGTCCGAACCATGCACTGCGTTCGCGTCGATGCTGTCGGCGAAGTCGGCGCGGATCGTGCCCTTTTCGGCCTTCTTCGGGTCCGTTGCACCCATCAGGTCGCGGTGCTTCAGGACGGCGTTTTCGCCTTCCAGCACTTGGACGACCACCGGGCCGGAGATCATGAATTCAACCAGGTCCTTGAAGAACGGGCGTGCGGCGTGCACAGCGTAGAACTTCTCAGCGTCGGCGCGCGACAGATGGACCATGCGCGAAGCCACGATCTTCAGGCCGGCGTTTTCGAAACGGCTGTAGATCTGGCCGATCACGTTCTTGGCCACTGCGTCCGGCTTGATAATGGACAGGGTGCGTTCGATCGCCATAAAAACTCCAAAAAATTAAGAGGTTACAGATTCAAATGAATCCGCTATTGTAGCATGTTCCCATGTATGATTGCGATTGAACCCTTACAGCATTGAAAGACTCCAAGCAGGAGTTTGTGAATGCTGGTAGCGTAGGCCGTGTAGGACTTTCAACGCACTTTTCGCAGCGTGAACGCATTGAAACTCCGGGCCATCGCACCGATCTTATGATCGGGTAGTTTGCGGCGGGCGGCGAACAGCGTCCGGCGCGGCGGCATATGGCAACAACGGGCACCACCGGGCAAGAACGCTGGACAATCCGCTGACAACATCACGCAACACGCTTCTGACGTAAGGAGAGACCATGAACGATCATCCGTATAGCTTTGGCCGCACTGGCGCGGTCAGCACGGTCGAAACGCGTAACCGGGTGCTACGAAACACCTACTGGCTGCTGGCGCTGTCCATGATTCCGACAGTGCTCGGCGCGTGGGTGGGTCTCGCCACCGGTTTTTCGCTGTTCGCCGCCACCAGTCCCGCCATGAGCCTGCTGGCGTTCTTCGCGATCGCCTTCGGCTTCATGTTCGCGATCGAGAAAACAAAAAATAGCTCCGCGGGCGTGTTCGTGCTGCTGGGCTTCACGTTCTTCATGGGCCTGATGCTGTCGCGCATTCTGGGCTTCGTGCTGGGCTTCTCCAACGGCCCGTCGCTGATCATGCTCGCCTTTGGTGGCACTGGTGTGATCTTCGCGTCCATGGCGACCATCGCGACCGTGAGCAAGCGCGACTTCTCCGGTCTCGGCAAGTGGCTCTTCATGGGCGTGATCGTGCTGCTGCTGGCGTCGGTCGCGAACGTGTTCCTGCACCTGCCGGCGCTGATGCTCACGGTGTCCGTCATGGCGATCGTGATCTTCTCGGCGTACATGCTGTTCGACGTGCAGCGCGTCGTGAACGGCGGCGAGACGAACTACATCACCGCGGCGCTCGCGATCTATCTCGACCTGTACAACGTGTTCGTGAACCTGCTGGCGCTGCTCGGCATTTTCGGCGGCAACCGCAACTAAGGTTTCACACCTCGCACCTCGGCGGCGCTCAACGCGCCGGCCTGATGGAAATCGTGAAAAGCCCATAACGAGCGATCGTTATGGGCTTTTTTTACGCGTGCGATGACGATGCGCCCCGGCGACAAACCGCCGCGGCCCCGGACCTACTCGCGCATCACAAGCTGAGCCACTCGAATCCATCCGCCTGCGACGCGACCACCACCTCGGTCGCCGCGGCGCCGAGCACGCTCGCCATCGCGGCCTGCGCGAGTTCCGGCAGATTGTTCTGCTGACTCAAATGCGCGGCGACCAGATGGCGCAGACGCGAGCGATCGAGCGAAGCCAGAATTTCGGCCGCCGCGTCGTTGTTCAAATGCCCGTGATTGCCGCCGATCCGCGCCTTCAGCGATTGCGGATAGCGGCTGCCGGCCAGCATGCGTACGTCATGATTGCATTCGAGCACCAGCGCGTCGCAGCCGCTCAACACAGTGCTGATATGAGGCGTGGACGTGCCGACGTCAGTCAGCACGCCAAGACGGCTCGCGCCATTCGAGAACACGTATTGCAACGGCTCGCGGGCGTCGTGAGGAACGGTGTAGGGAAGAACGCTCAGGTCGCCGATCGCCACGGCCTCGTCGCCCCACAGCACTTGCAGATCGACGTCCGCTTCGTCGGCACCGACCGCGCGGGCGGTGCCCCAGCTCATGTAGAGCGGAATGGACCACTTGCGCGCCAGCGTCAACGCGCTGCCAATGTGGTCGCTGTGTTCGTGCGTGATTAGAACAGCGTCGAGCGCTTCGGCGCTCGAACCGAGCCGGTTCAGGCGCCGCTCGACTTCTTTCGCCGAGAAGCCGCAATCGAGCAGCACGCGCGTGGTGGTTACGCCGCTTTGCGCCTCCACCAGCAACGCGTTGCCTTCACTGCCGCTGCCAAGACTTGCGAACCGCACGGCCTGTTCAGTTCAGCTGCGCGTGCAGGAGCGTCACGAGGCGCTGCGCGTCGGACGAATTGTCGATCTGCCCGTTCGTGTCCAGCACCGCGACCTGCGTCACGGCGTCACCCTTCGGGCGCACGTTGACGAGGAACTGCTGGCCAGGCTTCTTCGTCGAAGTGCCGCTGTAAAACAGCTTGCCGAGCAGCCCTTCCTTCTTCAGTTCCTGCATCGAATCGGCGTAGCGCACGTAGTAGATGCCCTTCTCGCGATCGCGGTTGTCGACCGTGAAATTGGTGCGGTCGAGCGCCAGGCCCACGCGCAGCCACGCACGGTCAAACGATTCCTGCAGGTCGAGCGTCGACGCACCCGCGCTCTTGTCAAGCGTGGCGGGCGCCGTGGCCGGACGCGCTTCCGTCAGCAATTGCTTCGACTGCTTTTCGGTGAGACCGAATTTCTGCATCAGCTTGGTCAGGAACAGCGCTTCGAGCGCCGGGTCGCGCGGACGCTCTTCCCAACGCGACGACGTCTTGTCCTGCCCCGTCAGCACTTCTTCCATCGCGCTATGCGTGACGGAAATATCCGTGGTCTCGGAAGGACCGCGCGACACGAGCGTACGGAAACTGTCCCGCGTGCCCGACGAATACGCGAAGTCGATCACTTTGCCCACCGTGCGGCGGAACCAGTCGTCCGGAATGTTGGCGCGGTTTTCCGCCCAGTCGGTCACCATGATGCCGGTAGCCGGCGCGTCGGTCTTCAGTGCGAAGCCGTTTTCCTGCCAGAACTCCTGCAGCTGCGGCCACAATTGTTCCGGCGAGCGGCCGTTGACCACCAGCCAGCGACGGTCGCCGTCGCGCTCGATGTGCATGCCGTACGGGTCTTGCGCGGTCGGCTGGCCTTCGGTCGAATTGCCGGCCGCCGTCACCGCGCGCTTGGTCGCGCCGCCCAACGCCAGATTGGCCGGCGGTGCAACGTAACGCTGATCAGTGCCGGTGGTGGTCAGGTCGCCGGGAATGGCGAGCGGCGGCGCACTGCCCGCGGCCTTGTAATTCACACGATCGGAAGCGAACCAGTCGTTCAGGGTGTCACAGCCGGCGAGCGTCACCAGGGCAAGCGTCAGCGCCGCCATGCGGGTTGCGTGGAGGGAAAGTGCGGAACGTTTCATGAGGTCCTTCGTGATGCTGGAACGCGGTGCCTGGTTCTGGGTGCCGGGAACGTGGGCTGGATCGACGTCGGTTAAGGAAATGCCGGTGGCTGGGCGAGCGCTGACGGGTATGACAGGCCGCCCGGTTAGCCGAGCAGGCCCGCTTCGCGCAACGCGCCGCGCACCACTTCGTGGTATTGCGCGTCGAGCGGCGTGAGCGGCAGGCGGATGCCGCCCTGCACACGACCCAACTGCTGCAGTGCCCATTTCGCCGGAATCGGATTCGATTCGATGAACAGGTTCTTATGCAGCGACAAGAGCTTCAGATGAATTTCGCGCGCGGTCTTCGCGTCCGCCGCAAGCGCGGCCTTGCACAGCTCGCTCATGGCGCGCGGCGCGACGTTGGCCGTCACCGAGATATTGCCGTGGCCGCCGAGCAGCATCAACGCGATGGCGGTCGGATCGTCGCCGCTGTAAATGCCGAAATGCGCCGGCGCCGACTTGATCAGATGCGCGGCGCGATCGATATTGCCGGTCGCTTCCTTCACACCGATGATGCCCGGCACCTGCGCGCAACGCAGAATGGTCTCGTTGCTCATGTCCGCGACCGTGCGGCCCGGCACGTTGTACAGGATCACCGGCAGATCGACCGTTTCGGCGATCTTCACGAAGTGACGGTAGATGCCTTCCTGCGTCGGCTTGTTGTAGTACGGCACGACCTGCAGCGTCGCGTTTGCGCCGACTTCCTTCGCCTCGCGCGTGAGCTCGATGGCTTCAGTCGTGGAATTGCCGCCCGAGCCCGCGATCACCGGAATCCGGCCCGCCGTGTGCTCGACCGCGGTCTTGACCATCAGCACGTGTTCCTCGACGGAAAGCGTAGCCGATTCGCCGCTCGTACCGACCACCACGAGCGCATTCGTGCCCTCGGCGATATGCCAGTCGATCAGTTTGCGAAACGCCGGCAGGTCGAGGCTGCCGTCTTCGAGCATCGGGGTGATGATGGCAGGAATGCTGCCGCGAATCTGAACGCCGTCGTTGCCGGCGGTGTTGCCCGAGTGTGTGCCGTTAGTCATGAAACGCCATGAATTTGATCAGGTAAACCGCGATTGTAGCGGATTAGCCAGCCAACTCGTAACAAGGCGGGGGCGCCGCCTGCGCGGGGTTGTCTGAGCGGTCCGCCTCGAGAATGGCGCAGATGCGCTGGACGTAAGCCGGGCGTGGCTGCGCGAGAAAACCGTCCTGAAACGCGACCACCCGCAAGTGCCCGCGCACGACCTCGAGCAGCTCGCCTGGCGCGAGCAGGAACGCGGGGTTAGAGGGCTTGCCGACCGTTTCGTTTCCTTGCGCGAAGGTCTCGTGAACCAGTACGCCGCCGGGCGCGAGCGACGAAATCAGTTGGCCGAAAAGCGGCCGATGCAGATAGTTGGTGACGACGACCGCCGCGAACTTCTCGTCCGTGCGCAACGGCCACGGAGCGCCTTCGATGTCGGCGACAATCCGCGTGATGAGCGGTTCGTCGGCGAGCGCGTCGAGCGCGGCCGCGTCGCGGTCGATCGCGGTGACGGGATGCCCCAGCGACGCAAAGAAGCGCGCATGCCGCCCCGCACCCGAAGCGACGTCGAGCACCGCGCCGCCCGCCGCGACCAGATGCGCCCAATGACGCACCCAGCGCGACGGCTCGCCCAATCCATGCATGGCTGCGGCCGGCGTGCTCATGACGTGCGCGCCGCTCGTCAGTTGTACGACAGACCCATCGCCTCGCGCACGTCGCGCATCGTTTCCGTGGCGAAGCGGCGCGCCTTGTCGCAGCCGTCGGCGACGATCGCGCGCAACAGCGACGGGTCGTCCATGTACTTCTGCGCGCGCTCGAGCATCGGCTGCTGCTCGCGCAAGATGCCTTCGATCACCGGCTGCTTGCATTCGAGACAGCCAATACCCGCCGACCGGCAGCCCTTCTGGACCCACTGGTGCGTGGTTTCGTCCGTGTAGACCTGGTGCAACTGCCACACCGGGCACTTGTCCGGATCGCCCGGATCGGTGCGGCGCACGCGGGCCGGATCGGTCGGCATGGTGCGCACTTTCTTCGTGATGGTCTCGGCATCTTCGCGCAGACCGATCGTGTTGCCGTACGACTTCGACATCTTCTGGCCGTCGAGACCCGGCATGCGCGACGCTTCCGTGAGCATGGCCTGCGGCTCGACCAGAATAATCTTGCGCGAGCCTTCGAGATAGCCGAACAGGCGCTCGCGGTCGCTCATCGACAGGCTTTGCGATTCCTGCAACATCGCGCGAGCCTGCTCGAGCGCCTCGTCGTCGCCTTCCTGCTGATAGGCGTTGCGCAGTTCGTGATACAGCTTCGCGCGCTTGCCGCCGAGCTTCTTCGCGGCTTCGTTCGCCTTGTCCTCGAAATCCGCCTCGCGGCCGTACAGATAGTTAAAACGCCGCGCGATTTCACGCGTCATTTCGACGTGCGGCACCTGGTCTTCGCCGACCGGCACGAGCGACGCGCGATACAGCAGAATGTCCGCCGCCATCAGCACCGGATAGCCGAGGAAGCCGTACGTGGACAGATCCTTGTCCTTCAGCTTTTCCTGCTGCTCCTTGTAGGTCGGCACGCGTTCGAGCCAGCCCAGCGGCGTGCTCATGCCGAGCAGCAGCGATAGCTCCGCATGCTCGGGCACGCGGCTCTGGATGAACAGCGTGGCCTGCGCCGGGTCGATACCGGAGGCGAGCCAGTCGATCAGCACCTCCCAGACGTTTTTCTCGATGACCTCGGGCGTTTCGTAGTGGGTCGTCAGCGCGTGCCAGTCGACGACAGCGAAGAAGCACGGGTATTCGGACTGCAGCCGCACCCAGTTTTTCAGCACGCCGTGATAGTGGCCGAGGTGCAGCGACCCGGTGGGCCGCATGCCGGAGAAGATACGGTCTGGGAACATGATTATTTAGAAAAGCGAAACAAGTGGAGTCAGGATTGCGGTGATGCCGCTGTAGCCGAGCGCGACGAGCGGGCTCAACCAGTAGCGCGTCAGCGTGCCCGTCATGACCAGCGCCATGACGATAAAAAAGCCATACGGTTCGAGGCGCGACAGCGCGATGGCCTGGCGCGGCGGCAACAGCGCCATCAGCACGCGGCCGCCGTCGAGCGGCGGCAGCGGGAACAGATTCAGCACGCCGAGCACCAGATTCACGCCGACGCCCGCGCCCGCCATGCGCGTGAAGAACGGTTCGTCGACGGCCATCACGGCGAGCGCCACGCCGAACAGGCCCCAGATGAGCGCCTGGACGAAGTTGCATCCCGGCCCGGCGGCCGCGACCCACAGGCTGCCCCAACGCGGATTGCGCAGATTGCCGAACGCGACCGGCACCGGCTTCGCATAGCCGAACATGAACGCGCCGCTCGTGGCGAAGTACAGCAGCAACGGAATGGCGATCGTGCCGAGCGGGTCGATGTGCCGCATCGGATTGATCGAAACGCGGCCGAGCACGTAGGCCGTATTGTCGCCGAGCCAGCGCGCGACGTAACCATGCGCGGCCTCGTGCAGCGTGATGGCGAAGATCACCGGCAACGCGTAGACCGCGATGGTTTGTATCAGGGAAGAATCCATAACTCGCTATTGTAACAATGCGATTGCGTGCGTCTGTCCGCTTTCGCTCATGCCGTCTCTTCGAGACCGAATGGCGCGAGAGAACCGCGCCCTGCCCGCACCAGCACCGGCTCGTCGCCGGTCAGATCGATCACCGTGGACGGCTCGCACACGCAAGCCCCGCCGTCGATCACGAGATCCAGTTGTTTTTCGAGCCGCGCGCGAATTTCCTCGGGCTCGTTGAGCGGCGCCGTTTCGCCCGGCAGAATCAGCGTCGAGCCGAGCAGCGGCTGGCCAAGTTCGCCGAGAATCGCGAGCGTGATCGCATGGTCCGGCACGCGCAAGCCGATCGTCTTGCGCGACGGATGCGAGAGCCGCCGCGGCACTTCTTTCGTGGCCTGAAGCACGAACACATAAGGCCCCGGCGTCACCGATTTGATCAGCCGGTACTGACGGTTGTCCACCATCGCGAAGTTCGCGAGTTCCGACAGGTCGCGCACCAGCAGCGACAGCAACTGCTTCTCGTCGAGGCCGCGAATCCGGCGCAGGCGCTCCACGGCGTCCTTGTCGTCGAGATGGCACGCGAGCGCGTAGCTCGAGTCGGTCGGCAAGGCGACCACGCCGCCGTCGTTGATGATCTGCACGGCCTGCTTCACGAGGCGCGGCTGCGGGTTATCGGGATGAAGCCGGAAGTATTGGGACATGGCGGCTAACGATGGCGACGGAGAGACAACGGTTTATAGCGCGGCTCAAGGCAAAACGACCGTGGACCGTGCGAAGCAAACGCGGACTTGACGAGCGGGAACGCGAGCGCGCCAGACCCCTGGCTCGCACACGACGTGCCGCGTCGGCACGGCGCGCGTTCACAGCCAGCGTTCCCAGACGGGCTTGAGATCGGAAGGAAGCGGCGGCAGCGTGCCCAGTTCGACACGCCCCTCGCCCGGCGCATGAAAATCCGACCCGCGCGACGCCTCGAACCCGAAGCGGCGCGCGACGTCGGCGTATTCGCGGTATTGATCGGGCGTGTGGCTGCCCGTGACGACTTCGATTGCCTTGCCGCCGAGGTCGATGAACTCGGCGAAAAACGCGTCGAATTCAGTCGGCGAGTACGCGTAACGGCCCGGATGGGCAACGATTGCCTCGCCGCCGGCCGCCTTGATCCAGCCGACCGCGTCGGCCAGTTTCGACCAGCGGTGCGCCACATAGCCGGGTTTGCCGTCGCCGAGATAGCGGTTGAATACGTCTTGCGTGGACGCGGCGTAGCCGCTTTCGACGAGGAAGCGCGCGAAATGCGTACGCGAAATCATGTCCGGGTTCGACACGTACTTGAGCGCGCCTTGATACGCGTCGGGAATGCCGAGCGTGGCCAGTTGCTCGCCGATCGCCTCGGCGCGCGCCGCGCGGCCGTTGCGCGTGCGCGCGAGGCCGTCGATCAGCACCGAGCTGGTCGGGTCGATGCCGAGCCCGACGATATGAACGGTACGCGCCGCCCACGTCACCGAAATTTCGACGCCGCTCAGATAGTCCATGCCGAGTTCCGCGGCGGCTTCACGCGCTTCCTGCTGGCCGCCGAGTTCGTCGTGATCGGTCAGCGCCCACAAGGTCACGCCCCCCGCATGCGCACGGCGCGCGACATCGGCCGGCGCGAACTGGCCGTCGGAAACGGTGGAGTGACAGTGGAGGTCGGCGTTCATCATCGTCTGGAGAAGGTTTGCAGCCATTTTACTGCAACGCAGTAAGTGGACGCAGAGCAAATCTCGTAGGCGATTGCTCCGGCGGCTTCGCTGCGACGCTCGCGCCGGTGCTGTGCCGCCCTTCCCGGCGCTACGCGCAGAATCCCTCGATCAGCGCCGCCACCTGTTCGGGCTGGTCGTGGTGCACCATGTGCCCCGCTTCGTCGATGAACTTCTCGCGCCAGTCTGCAAATGCCTGGAAACGCGCCTTGAATTCGTCGAGCGGAATCTCGCCGGCCAGTGTCGCGAGCGTCGGCGAATTGGCGGCTTCGACATGCAGCACTTTCGCGCTCACCTTGCGCCAGACGGCCATGACCTCGTCGAGCCGGTACAGCGTCGGGCCGCGCAGTTTGTGCGCCGGGTCGGCGAGCAGCATGAAACACCCTTCGCCGTCGGGCCTCGACCAGTGCTTCGCGAGGAACTCCGCGCGGGCCGGGGCGAGCCGCGGATTCGTCTTGATGAGGCGCCCGGCGACCTCGTCAAGCGATGCGTAGCGCTTGAGTTGCGGCGGATCGCGCGACTCGTCGAGCCAGTTCTGCAGACGCTTCGGGGCTTGCGCCGGGTGCGCGGGCGCGAGTCCGAAGCCTTCCAGATCGACCACCCGCCGCACGCGCTCGGGGCGCGCGCCCGCATACAGGCAGACGACGTTCGCGCCAAGGCTATGCCCGACGAGATTCACCTGGCCGGTCGGCGCGTAGTGGTCGAGCAGCGCGTCGAGATCGGCGAGGTAATCGTGGAACCAGTAGTGGCCGCCGCCGCTTTGCGCCACCGGCCAGTCGGACAGGCCAAAGCCGCGCATATCCGGCGCGATGACCTGCCAGTCGCCGCCGAGCGCATCCACGACGAACTGGAACGACGCGGCTACGTCCATCCAGCCGTGCAGCATGAACAGCATCGGCGCGTCGGGATGGCCCCAGCGCCGCACATGCAGACGGATGCCTCGGACGGCGACGAACTCGGAGCGGGAAGTATTCATGGTCGGATGCCCGCCAAAAAAGAATGATCGTTCGATTATAACGAGATAGGCGCCCGAGTCGTGGACTAACCCAGTCGCGTGGAGACGCCCTACTTTTGCGGATCGTCCACGTCGAGGCCCGCCAGCGCCGCCAGTTCGGCGAGTTCCGCGTCGTCGAAACCTGCATCGCGGCGCGCCTCGAAATTGAACGGACCACGCAATTTCGGCGCGTGATACTGGTCGGCGAGGCGCGTGTAGGTCGTGTGCGGGTCCAGCCCGCCTTCGTCGCACAAATGACGAAACCAGCGATTGCCGATCAGCACGTGGCCGATTTCGTCGCGCAGAATCACGTCGAGAATCGACGCCGAAGCGTCGTCTCCCGCCTGCTTCAGACGCGCGCGGATCGGCGGCGACGCATCGAGGCCGCGTGCTTCGAGCGTGCGCGGCACGAGCGCCATGCGCACGAGCACGTCGCCACGGGTGCGCTCGCACATGTCCCACAGGCCGTCGTGCGCGGGAAAGTCGCCGTACGCATGGCCGTAGTCCGCGAGCCGCGCGGACAGTAGCGAGAAGTGGTACGCCTCTTCGGCGGCGACTTTCAGCCAGTCGGTGTAGAAAGCGGCGGGCATGCCGGCGAAGCGCCACACGGCGTCGAGCGCCAGGTTGATCGCGTTGAATTCGATGTGGGCGAGCGCGTGCAGCAATACCGAGCGACCTTGAGGCGATTGCATGCTGCGCCGCCCGAGCTTGCGCGGCTCGACGAGTTCCGGACGCGCGGGCCGGCCGGGCAATTCCGGCGGTTCGTCGAGTGTGATATTGGCGGTACACGGCAGGCTGCCGTCGAGCACCGCTGCGTAGAGCGCGCGCGCGGCGTTTGCCTTGGTCGCCGGATCGGGTTCGCGCAGCGCGGCAAGGGCCGTTGTGCGTGCGCAAAGCGCGTCGTCGCCCATGTTAGACGCGGACTGAACGGACGAAGCGGACGAAGCGGCGGACATCATGGCAGCGTGATCGGTAGAGGGAAGTGAGAGCGACGGAGGTCGACGGACGTTTAAGGGCAGCGCGCGCCTGTCGCGGGCAAACAGCGAACGGAGCTGGCGTCGGTCGGGTCACAAGCGCAGTGGCTACCGCCGCTTGCAGGTCTGACGGCATGGCCGCACTGGCCGCTTCTGTCCGCACGCTGCAACACCATGCAACGGCAACCCGCCAGACCCACCAACCGCGTCCACCACCCCGCATATCGCACGAAGCGGCCGAACCACACAACCGTTTACAATACTCGATTCGACGCTCGCGAGCGCCCAAAGCGCCTCCAGCAGCCAACGAAGAGCCGTCAAACCCGACACGCCGCGAGCCGTCCGCACGCCCGGCGACCGATCCGACCGATCCACGAGGAGACAACGTGACCATTTACAAGCTTGGCGACGCCGCACCGAACATCCACGAAAGCGTGTTCGTCGCGGATTCCGCGACCATCATCGGGAACGTGACGCTGGAGGAAAATTCGAGCGTCTGGTTCGGCGCGACGCTGCGCGGCGACAACGAGCCGATCACGCTCGGCGCGGGCAGCAACATCCAGGAAAACGCGGTGCTGCACACGGATCCGGGCTTTCCGCTGACCATCGAGGCCAACGTGACAATCGGCCATCAGGTCATGCTGCACGGCTGCACGATCAAGGAAGGCGCGCTGATCGGAATTCAGGCGGTGGTCTTGAATGGCGCGGTAATCGGCCGCAACTGTCTGGTCGGAGCGGGCGCCATCGTGACCGAAGGCAAAGTGTTTCCCGACAATTCGCTGATTCTCGGCGCGCCCGCGAAAGTGGTGCGCGAACTGACCGACGCGGACATCGCCAACATGCAGCGCGGCACGGCAAGTTACGCCGAGCGCCGCGAGTATTTCAAGGCGCAACTCGTGCGTATCGGCTAACCGGCCGGGCGCGCGGCGCGCACGGCGTGTGCAGGGCATCTCGCCGTGCCGCGCCATTCGACAGAGGAAAAGTTGTGAGCGACCAGTTGCAAAAATTCATGTTCAGCGCGGCGCCGGTGCGCGGCGAAATCGTTTCGCTGCGCAATACATGGCAGGAAGTGCTGACGCGCCGCCAGTATCCGGCGCCCGTGCGGACGATTCTCGGCGAGATGATGGCCGCGTGCGCGCTGCTGTCCGCGAATCTGAAGTTCGACGGCACGCTGATCATGCAGATTTTCGGCGACGGCCCGGTCAAGATGCTGGTGGTTCAATGCAGCTCCGACCTGTCGATGCGCGCCACCGCCAAGCTTTCCGGCGACGAAGACAGCGTGATCGGCGAGACGACGTCGATGATCGAATTGCTCAACGCAAGCGGTCACGGCCGCTGCGTGATCACGCTCGATCCGCGCGACAAGAAGCCGGGGCAGCAGCCGTATCAGAGCATCGTGCCGCTGTCGGGCGAAAACGGGCCGCTCGAGTCGATGGCCGAAGTGCTCGAACACTACATGCATCACTCCGAGCAGCTCGACACACGCCTGTGGCTCGCGGCCAATTCGGAGCGCGCGGTCGGCATGCTGCTGCAAAAGCTTCCCGGCGACGGCGGCATCGTCCCGCATCCCGGCGAACTGGACGCGGATACATGGGAGCGCGTCTGCACGCTCGGCGGCACGCTGTCGCAAGACGAACTGCTGAAGGAAGAACCCGAGACGGTGTTCCGGCGCCTCTTCTGGCAGGAGAACGTCCAGCATTTCGAGCCGGCCAGCGCCCGTTTCGAATGCACCTGCTCGCGCGAAAAAGTTGGTTCGATGCTGAAGATGCTGGGTCGCGACGAAGTTGACGGCGTGATCGCCGAGCGCGGCCACGTCGAGATTCATTGCGAGTTCTGCAATCAGCGGTACGAGTTCGACCCCGTCGACGTGGCGCAACTTTTTTTCGCCAATGCACTCTCACAAGGTGTGACGCCGGCTGCTGAACAACGGCATTGAAGCGGTCGGCGGGTGGGCGCTTTGCGGGTTCGTTTAATGTCCGCAGAGCGTCCGCTTAGTGTCTGCTCAATGTCCGCTTAGACTGCGCTGATGTATCGACCGATCGAGATTCAACATGAGCATTCCCACTTCATTGCCGCGTCCCGCGCGCAGGCTCGCCGTGTTGACGGCGCTCGCCGGTCTCACTGCATTGACCGGTTGCATGATGGACCCGCCGGGTCCCTCGCCCATTTATAGCCGGCTGCCCGCCGACCAGTCGGGCATGGCCAGCACCGCACAACCGCTGACGCCGGCCGAGCGCGAGCGTTACGACGCAATCGACCGGCAGGTCATGGCCGAGCAGAACCAGGCCATCGCCGCCGAAAACGCCGCGCAAGCGTGGTCGCGTTATTACAGCCCGCGTGTGCCCGTCAGCGTGTACGGCAGCTACTACGGCGGTGGATGGGGACACGGCTGGGGCACCGGCGTCGGCATCGGCTATGGGTCGTACTGGGGCTGGTGATCCAGTGGCAGGTGCAATGCCGCAGAGCCGTCGTTCCGGTCGCCGAATGTGCGGCGCAAAATGCAAAAAGGCGCGGTCCACAGACCGCGCCTTTTTTGTCTACGTCGTTTCCCGCACCTGACCTTACGCACGCTTCGCGCGACTGAATCACCATCACGCCACAATCGACGCCCCACTCAGTGCGCCGGCTTCTTCTCTTTCGCCGCCTTGCTGCCGTGCTTACGCTCGGGCTTCGCGCGCGACTCCGGATTCGGCACCACATGCAGCGGCGCGGCCGACACCTCGCCGCGTGTCGACGCACTAGTCGACGGCGCGTTCGCCGTCGGCAACGGCGCATTCGGCGACACGAACTGCACGAACACTTCGCCGTCCTTGACCATGCCCATCTCGTAGCGGGCGCGCTCTTCGACGGCAGCCGTGCCGTTCTGCAGATCCTGCACCTCGCCTTGAATACGCTCGTTGCGCAGCTTCGCGTCGGCGTTCTTTTGTATCTGCTGCGCGAGCTGTTGCTGCAGTTCGTGGACGCGCAACCACCCGCCGTGGCCCCACCACAGCGGGTACTGGATCAACGCCAGCAGAACGATCAGTACAGCAGTGACGAGCCGCATGAAGTAAGCACAATAAATACGCGCCGCCCTGCGCTTTACGCAGGGCGGCGAGGTCAATCAGACACGAGGAAGAACCGGCTCATCGGTCACCGCTAAAAAGTCCACTCAGAACCATTAGCGCAGATTGTAGAACGCCGACTTGCCCGGATAGCTGGCGATATCGCCGAGGTCTTCTTCGATACGCAGCAACTGGTTGTACTTCGAGATGCGGTCCGAACGCGACAGCGAACCCGTCTTGATCTGGCCGGCGTTCAGGCCGACGGCGATGTCCGCGATCGTCGAGTCTTCCGTCTCACCCGAGCGATGCGAGATGACAGCCGTATAGCCCGCGCGCTTCGCCATTTCGATTGCGGCGAACGTTTCGGTCAGCGTGCCGATCTGGTTGATCTTGATGAGGATCGAGTTCGCGATGCCCTTCTCGATGCCTTCCTTCAGGATGCGCGTGTTGGTGACGAACAGATCGTCGCCGACGAGCTGAATCCTCTTGCCGAGCTTTTCGGTCAGCAGCTTCCAGCCTTCCCAATCGCCTTCGTGCATGCCGTCTTCAATCGACACGATCGGGAACTTGTCGGCCAGCGTCGCGAGATAGTCCGCAAATTCCGCCGACGACAGTTGCAGGCCTTCGCCCGCCAACTGGTACTTGCCGTCGTGGTAGAACTCGCTCGCCGCGCAGTCGAGCGCGAGCAGCACGTCTTCACCGGCGCGGTAGCCGGCTTTCTCGATAGCTTGCAGGATGGTCGACAGGCACTCGTCGTTGCTGCCGAAGTTCGGCGCGAAGCCGCCTTCGTCGCCCACTGCCGTGCTCATGCCGCGGTCCGACAGAATCTTCTTCAGCGCGTGGAACACTTCGGCGCCGCAGCGCAGTGCTTCGCGGAAGGTCGGCTGGCTGACCGGCACGATCATGAATTCCTGGATGTCCAGGCTGTTGTTCGCGTGCGCGCCGCCGTTGACGATGTTCATCATCGGCACCGGCAGTTGCATCGCGCCCGAGCCGCCGAAGTAGCGGTAGAGCGGCAGGCCGGCTTCTTCAGCAGCAGCCTTCGCGACGGCCATCGAAACAGCCAGCATCGCGTTCGCGCCGAGGCGCGACTTGTTGTCCGTGCCGTCGAGTTCCAGCAGCGTCTTGTCGAGGAAAGCCTGCTCGGAAGCGTCGAGGCCCATGATCGCTTCGGAGATTTCGGTGTTGATGTGCTCGACAGCCTTCAGCACACCCTTGCCGCCGTAGCGGCCGGTTTCGCCGTCGCGCAACTCGATTGCTTCGCGCGAACCGGTGGACGCGCCCGACGGCACCGCGGCGCGGCCCATCGTGCCCGACTCGAGCAGTACGTCGCATTCGACGGTGGGGTTGCCTCGCGAATCGAGAATCTCTCGACCGATGATATCTACGATAGCACTCATGGTTTCCTCAAGAAATGACGATGAATTCTTTACAGCGACACGGTGTCGATATGCAAGCCGGCACGCGGCGAACGCGTGAATCAGTTGAAATCGCTTTCGAGGAACGGCGTGCGCTTGACGGCCTGATCGAGCGTGACGAGCGTCTCGAGCAGATCGGCCATGCGATGGAGCGACACCGCGTTCGGACCATCCGACTTCGCTTCTGCCGGATTCGGGTGCGTTTCCATGAAGAGACCGGCGACGCCGACCGCCACGGCCGCACGCGCGAGCACCGGCACGAATTCGCGCTGACCGCCCGAGCTCGTGCCCTGGCCGCCCGGCAACTGCACCGAATGCGTGGCGTCGAACACGATCGGCGCGTTGGTTTCGCGCATGATCGCGAGCGACCGCATGTCCGACACGAGGTTGTTATAACCGAACGACACGCCGCGCTCGCATGCCATGAAGCGGTCTTCGGAAAGACCCGCCTCACGCGCCGCGTCGCGCGCCTTGTCGATCACGTTCTTCATGTCGTGCGGCGCGAGAAACTGGCCTTTCTTGATGTTGACCGGTTTGCCCGAACGCGCGCACGCGTGAATGAAGTCGGTTTGACGGCACAGGAAAGCCGGCGTTTGCAGCACGTCTACCACTGATGCGACCTGCTCGATCTCGTGCTCGGCGTGAACGTCCGTCAGCACCGGCAAACCGAGTTGACGCTTCACTTCCGACAGGATGCGCAAACCTTCGTCCATGCCGAGACCGCGAAACGACTTGCCGCTGCTGCGATTGGCCTTGTCGTACGACGATTTGTAGATGAACGGAATGTTCAGCTTCGCGCAGATTTCCTTCAGGCGGCCCGCGGTGTCGATCGTCATTTGCTCCGATTCGACGACACACGTGCCCGCGATCAGGAAAAACGGCTTGTCGAGCCCGATTTCGAAATCGCCCAGTTTCATGCTTTCTCCCCGACTTCGCTCGCGACGCGCGACTGCTGATGCGCGAGCGCGGCTTCGACGAACGACTTGAACAGCGGATGGCCGTCGCGCGGCGTGGACGTGAATTCCGGGTGGAACTGCACGCCGACGAACCACGGGTGCATGCTGCGCGGCAGTTCCATCATTTCCGGCAGATCTTCACTCGGGGTACGGGCGCTGATGATAAGACCACCGGCTTCGAGCTGGGGCACGAAGCGGTTATTGACTTCATAACGGTGACGATGACGCTCGTTCACGTCCTTGCCGTAGATCTCTTCGGCCATCGTGCCGGGCTTGATCGGGCAGCGTTGCGAACCGAGGCGCATCGTGCCGCCGAGGTCGGATTCTTCCGTGCGCTTTTCGACGCGGCCTTCGCGGTCGTACCACTCGGTGATCAGCGCGACCACGCGGTTCGGCGTTTCCTGATCGAACTCGGTGCTGTTCGCGTCTTTCAGCGCGACCACGTCGCGTGCGAATTCGATCACGGCCAGTTGCATGCCGAGACAGATGCCGAGATACGGCACCTTCGCTTCACGCGCATAGCGGATCGCGGCGATCTTGCCTTCGGTGCCGCGACGGCCGAAGCCGCCAGGCACGAGCACGGCGTCCAGATGCTTGAGACTTTCGACGCCCTGCGTCTCGATCTCTTCCGAATCGATGTACTCGATGTTCACGCGCGTGGACGTATGCATGGATGCATGACGCAGCGCTTCGATCAGCGACTTGTACGACTCCGTCAGATCGACATACTTGCCGACCATGCCGATCGTGACTTCGTGCTTCGGATTCTGCAGCTTCTCGACGAGTTCGGCCCACATCGACAGATCGGCGGGCTTCGGCGTGAGCTTCAACTCTTCGCAGATGATCGCGTCGAGACCCTGATCGTGCAGCATCTGCGGAATCTTGTAGATGCTGTCCGCGTCCCACACCGAAATAACGGCGTCTTCCGGCACGTTCGAGAACATGGAGATTTTCGCGCGCTCGTCGTCCGGAATGCGGCGGTCGGCGCGGCACAGCAGCACGTGCGGCGAGATACCGATTTCGCGCAGCTTCTGCACGCTGTGTTGCGTGGGCTTGGTCTTCAGTTCGCCGGCGGTGGCGACCCAGGGCACTAGCGTGAGGTGCACGAAGCACGCGCTGTTGCGGCCCATGCGCAGACTCATCTGACGCGCGGCTTCGAGGAACGGCAGCGATTCGATATCGCCCACCGTGCCGCCGACTTCGACGATCGCGACGTCCGGCTCGCCGCAGGTAGCGGAAGCTGCCCCACGCTCGATGAACGCCTGGATTTCATTCGTGATGTGCGGAATGACCTGCACCGTCTTGCCGAGATAATCGCCGCGGCGTTCCTTGCGGATCACCGATTCGTAAATCTGGCCCGTGGTGAAGTTATTGGCCTTGCGCATCTTCGTGCTGATGAAGCGCTCATAGTGGCCGAGGTCGAGGTCGGTTTCCGCTCCGTCTTCCGTCACGAACACTTCGCCGTGTTGAAACGGGCTCATCGTGCCGGGGTCGACGTTGATGTAGGGATCGAGCTTGAGAAGAGTGACTTTGAGACCGCGCGATTCGAGGATCGCGGCGAGGGAAGCGGCGGCAATACCCTTGCCGAGGGAAGATACTACGCCGCCGGTGACGAAAACATATTTGGTCATCGCTGGATGCTCGCGGGAAAAACGGATTATACCGTAAAGCAGGGTCTCAACCCCAGCAAAATGCGAGCGCCCGCGGCAAGCCGATGCGCCGCGCGAGCCACGGCGATCGACGCGCGCCGCCTCAGCCGCGCTCGCTCAGTTCGCGCAACATCCGCTGCACGGCACGCGCGGTTTCGATCGGCTTTTCCATCGGAAACAGATGACTGCCCTCGATCCATTCGATATGCCCGCCCGTCGCCCGGCGCGTCGCGCTCAAGCCGACCTGGCGAACTTCCTTCGAGCGCGTGCCGCCGATGAAACCCACCGGCACCGGCGCGCCGCGCGCGAGCCGCGCACCGAGCGTGTGCGGCAAGGTCCGGTAGATCTGATATTCGATGCGCCGATCGAACGCGAGACTGCGCGAGCCGTCGTGCGAGACCTGCGGAATGCCGAACTCGATGTAGTCGGACAGCATGCGCTCGTCCCAACGCGCGAACGCGGGCTTCGAATGAAAATGCCGCCATGCCTCGTCGCGGCTCGCCCAGTGCGTTCGGCGCGTGCGGGTCGCGGCCGCGGGCGACAGCCGCTCGTCGAGCCCGGTGAATTGCGACACGCGCAGGATGCTGCTGCGCCAGCCGGCGACCACCGGCGAATCGAGCATCACGACGCCCCTCACCCACTGCGGCTTTTTCAGCGCGGCCATGAGCGACAGATAACCGCCCAGCGAATGGCCGACGAGCCACACCGGCTGCTCATACGTGCGGCCGATGTCGTCGATCAATTGCTCGACGAGATGCGGCCAATCCTGCGTCACCGGAAAGCGCGGATCGTGTGCGATGCGTTCGATGTAGCGCACGTCGTAGTCGTCGGAGAGTTCGGCGAAAATCGTCCGGTAAGTCGAGGCCGGAAAGCCGTTCGCGTGCGAAAAATGAATGATGTTTTTCAACTGCGGTTATCTCCGTTCTGTTTTCGTTTTCGCGCGGCGGGTGAAGCGGTGCGGCATCTGGAAGGTATGCCGCAGTGTTCGCGGGTGCGCTCGTGGCGGCGCTTGTTGTCTGGCCGTCTGGCTGTCTGGCTGTCTGGCTGTCTGGCTGTCTGGCTGTCTGGCGGCACTGGCCATTTTCAGCCTCTCCTTTTGCGATGCGCCGATGTCCGCTGTCACGATCTGCGAACGTCGAGCGAACGTTGAGCGAGCATTCATCGATCCATCCAGTAGCGCCGCTGCGTGTCGCGATAACGCTCGACCGTGAGCGCGGCGTCTGGCGCATGTGGGGCCTCGCGCGCGGCGAAATACGGATCGACGAGGACGCGCACCGCGCCGTCCGAATCGCTCCTGCCCAACTCGATGTGCCGCGCCGAATAGCGCGCCAGCACGCCCGCACTGGGATGATGAAACCGGTTGCGATAGCCTACCTGAAATAGCGCGACGAGCGGGTCGATAGAATCGAGGAACGGTTCAGTGGATGAGGTCTTGCTGCCATGATGCGGGACCACGAGCACCTGAGCGCGAAGCATGTCGCGATCGCGCGAAAGCAGCACGCGTTCGGACGGGGCCTCGATGTCTGCGGTTAGGAGCGCGGCGAGGGGCGTGGCTTGGGGTTGGGGGGTTGGTCCCGCGGTCGGTGCGCCGGTCGGTGCGCTGTTCGATGCGCTGGTCGGTGCGTTAGTGGGCGCATTGGTCGGTGCGCCTGTTGGTGCGCCTGTTGGTGCGCCTGTTGGTGCGCCTGTTGGTGCGCTTGTTGGTACGCTGCTCGGTGCTGTGTTTGATGCGCTAGTCGGTGCGCTGCGCACTGAGCTATCCGTATCACCCGTGCCATCCACGCCCGCACTCTCCGCACCGCTGCGCACGGCACCACCCAATTCAGACGCAACCGCCAGTGGCAACGTGCTCACGCGCAGCACGCAGCAATGCGCGTTCGGCTTGCCTTGCAGCGGCCTTGGGTCGGGCCAGAGCATCGCGAACTCGACGCCATCCCACTGCCAGCGCTGACCCGCCGCGCACGGCCATGTGTCTGCGCCGCGTTGCCGCGCGTTCGTCCATAGCGCGTTGGCAGGCGCGAGCGCGGCGACCATCTGACGAACCTCGATGGCATCCAGCACGGCCGGCGCGCCGCCCGAATGATCGGAATCGGCATGGCTGATGATCAATGTATCGAGCGCATTCACGCCATGCGCTCGCAAATACGGCACCACTACTCGCTCGCCAGCATGCGTCGATTCGGGCCCTGGTCCGGCATCGAACAGCAGCGCGTGATGCGCGGTCTCGACCAGCACCGAGGTGCCCTGCCCCACATCAAGCGCGGTCAGCCGGAAGCTGCCGTGCGGCGGCCCGGACGGCGCGGGCACGACGAGCGGCAACCATGTCAGCGGCGCGGCCCAGCGCAACGGCCAGCCGCGCGGCGCAAGACACCAGAGCACGCCGGCCGCGGCGGCGGCGAGCGTCCATCCACTCGGCTGCGGCAGCCACCAGAGCACCCAACGCGGCCCGGACAGCCGTTGCAATCCCGCGATCATCACGTCGAGCAACGCGTGCGCGATGCGCCACGCGTAGGCATCGAGCGGCGCGGGCAACACGACGCCGGCCAGCACCGACGGCGTGACCAACACGCTCACCCACGGAATCGCGAACGCATTCGCGAGTGGCCCGATCAGCGGAATCTGGGCGAACCAGTAGACCGTCAACGGCGCGAGCGCGAGTGTGACAGCGAACTGGACATGGGCGGCGCCATGGAGCCGCTCGCCGAACGCACGAATGCGCCGTGCGGCGGCAATGCGAAAGCGGCACAAGGGCAACGAGGGCGATAAGCGCGATAAGTCCGCCAACCGGGACGCGCGCGATAGGTGGAACAACCGCGACAAGCCCAACGACCCAAACACGCTCAGTAAGCCCAACAACCGCGGCACGCGGGACAAACGCAACGACCGCCACAAGCCAGTTGGCCCCGACGACGCCGCCAACACCCCTCCCGCCCCAACGCCATCGTCGTCGATCTCATCAAAATGCTGCTCACGGTCCCACACCCGCGACCGCCCCGACGTCGCAAAAAGAATCGCCGCCACCGCGCAGAACGACAGCCAGAATCCCGCCGACACCACCGCCCACGGATCGATCAGCACCACGAGTCCGAGGGCCCACGCGAGCACGGCCGAGCGCGGCACATTGCGCCCGCTTACGTAGGCGAGCGCGACGACGCTTGCCATCCACAACGCGCGTTGCACGGGCACGTTGAAACCGGCCAGCGCCGCGTGCAGCGCGGCAAACAGCGCGCCGCCCGTCACCGCGACGATTTGCGCTGGCAGCCACAACGGCCAGTTGCGGCCGATCCATCCCGAGCGCCGCCAGAAAGCGCCCGCGAGCCAGGCGGCGATCCCCGCGGCAAAGCCGATATGCAAGCCCGAAATCGCCACGAGATGACTTGTGCCGGTGGCGCGCATCAGTTGCCAATCGGCGTCGCTGATCTCGTCCTGTGCGCCGATCGCCAGCGCGACGACGATGCCGCGATGCGGCGCGCTGCCAAGCACCGCGTCGATTCGTGCCCGCAGCGCCGCGCGCCAGCGGTCCACGGTCACGCCGACACCGCGCGCGTCTGGCCGCAACCGCACCGCCTGCGCCGCCGCGCTGACGTAGCCGGTGGCGCGCACATTGCGCGCGAGCAGCGCAGCTTCCGCGTCGCGCAGACCGAAGTTCGCATTGCCGTGCGGCCGTTTCAGACGCACGCGCAAACGCCAGCGCGCGCCGGGCTGAAGCGGCGGCGGCGCTTCGTCCGCGATCCATGCAAGTTGAATGACGCGAGGAAAGATGACCGGCGTCGGCGGCGGCGGTCCCGCTTCGTGTGAGTCCACCGACTCGACATCGAACAGAAAACGCGCGCCGTTATCGTCGCGCGCAGGCAAGCCTTTGATGCTGCCGGTCACGTCGATGTCGCGGCCTTCCCACGCGAGCGGCAAGCTTGCCGCGAGCCGCACGTCGGCACGCCACGCCGCATAGCCGAAGCCCGCGCACCAGGCCACACAACAGACCGCGCACCAACCGGCGAAAGAACGCCAACGCCGCAACGTCCAGTGTGCGACCGCGCCGTGCCCGTCCGACTGAATCTCGGCCCGCCGACGCAACCCCCAAATCGCAACAGCCGACGCCGCACAGGCCAACGACACCAACAAGCACCCGCCTCTCCAACCCGGCAACTCAGCCTGCTGCTGCAGCCAGATCACACCCAACGCAAACCCACACCACCATGCACGCATCCGCCCTCCGCCCGCCATCCACCGGACGAAACAACGAACACCCGCTCAACGCGCCGCGCAACGCACAGGCATGCCGGGACGTGTGTCTCGCCCGGCGCGAACCACTCACGAACCACTAAAAATCAATGGCTTCGATTATGCAGAGGAAAGTGCGAGCCGCGGCAGCGCGGCGAGCGCGTTAGCCGTTGTGCCTAGGGCGGTCTCGTCGACGGCCATGCCGCGCAATTGCGCGAGCCCCGCGCCGATGCCTGGAATCTGCTCGGGCGAGTTGCGCTGTTTGTAGATCCAGGAGGGTGGAATGTCGGGCGCGTCGGTCTCGACCACGAGCGCGTCAAACGGCAACTGTTCGGCGAGGCGCCGAATCTGTCGCGCGCGCTCGAACGTCAGATTGCCGCCGAAGCCGAGATGCATCCCCTGATCGATGTAGGCCTGCGCCTGCTGGAAGCTGCCGTTGAACGCATGCGCGATGCCGCGATGAATCTGATGCCGGCGCAGTCCCTTGATGACCTGGTCCTGCGATTTGCGCACATGGCAGATCACCGGCAGATCGAATTCCCGCGCGATCTCAAGCTGGCCGTTGTAGAAGAATTGCTGCCGGGCGTCGTCGAGGCCGTCGATGAAATAGTCCAGACCGATTTCGCCGATGCCGACAAAGCGCGGATCGTCGAGACTCGCCTCGATTTCCGCGCGCAGCAGTTCGAGGTCGCCGTCCTGCGCGGAGGGCGTGAAGAGCGGATGAATCCCGAGCGCGTATGCGCCGCCTTCGAAGCGATGCGCCAGTTCGCGCACGGTCGCGAAGTTCTGCCGGCCGATTGCGGGAATCACGATACGCCCGACGCCCGCGCCTCGCGCCGCCGTCGCGACGTGCTCGCGATCGGCGTCGAATTCGGAAGCGTCGAGATGGCAGTGCGTATCGATCCACATGACTTGCCTCGCTAGCTGAGCAACTGAGTGAGCAAATGAGCCGCAGAGCAACAGAACGCTTTAAACGGAACGCGGCGCTGACTGGAACTAAGCGAACCTGGCAAACCCGTCCGCCACAACCCAACTCCGCACCGCACCGCACCGCACCGCCTCCCCGTCACACCGGCACGGGCGGCTCTTCGTATAGAACGCCGTCGCGCAGCCGCATGATGCGGTCGCACCGGCCCGCGAGTTCCGGATCGTGCGTGACGATCACGAAGCTCGTTTCGAGCGTTCGCGACAGTTCCAGCATCAGGTTGAAGACGGTATCCGCGGTGCCGCCGTCGAGGTTGCCCGTCGGTTCATCGGCGAGAACGCACGCCGGTTTCGTGACCAGCGCCCGCGCGATGGCCACGCGCTGACGCTCGCCGCCCGACAGTTCGCCCGGCCGATGTTTCGCGCGATGCGCCATGCCGACGCGCTCCAGCACCGCGAGCGCCTCGCGGCGCGACGCTTCGGTTGTCATGCGGCGAATTCGCAGCGGCATCGCGACGTTGTCGAGCGCCGAAAATTCCGGCAGCAAATGATGAAACTGATACACGAAGCCGAGCGCGCGATTGCGCAGGTCGTTGCGCTCGCGCTCGGAGAGTTTCGTGAACGGCTTGCCCATCACCGAGACGTGGCCCGCGCTCGGATCGTCGAGACCGCCGAGCACATGCAGCAGCGTGCTCTTGCCCGAACCGGACGCGCCGACGATCGCGAGTTTCTCGCCGCGCCGCACGCTCAACTGCGTGTTGTTCAGCACCTGGACATTCAGACCGCCCTGCACGAACGACTTCGAAATGCCGGTCGCTTCCAGCACGTAGGGATGCGGCGTCATTTCCTGAGCGGTCATGGGTAAAGTTGCGGAACGGTCATTCATAACGCAGCGCCTCCGCGGGACGGACTTTGGCGCCGCGCCAGCTCGGGTAAAGCGTGGCCACGGCCGACATCAGGAATGCAATGATGCCGATGCGCGCGACGTCGGCGGGAATCAGCTCGGACGGCAACTCGCTGATGAAATACACCGACGGCGGCAGGAACTGCACGCCGAACGCATGCTCGATCATCGGCACGAGCCACGGAATGCTCCACGCGATCAGGCAACCGAGCGCAACGCCGGTCGCCGTGCCGATAAAGCCGATCGTGACGCCCTGCACGACAAAAATCTTCATGATCGAACGCGGCTGCGCGCCGAGCGTTCGCAAGATTGCGATGTCGGCCTGCTTGTTGGTCACCGTCATCACCAGCGACGACACCAGATTGAATGCCGCCACCGCAATGATCAGCGTGAGGATGATGAACATCATGCGTTTTTCGATCTGCACCGCCGAGAACCAGGTCTTGTTCTGCTGGGTCCAGTCGCGGATATACAGGTCGCCGGAGAGACTGCGCGCGAGTTGATGCGCGACTTCGGGCGCCCGCTGCATGTCGGCGAGGCGCAGCCGCACGCCGGTCGGCGCGGGCAGCCGGAACAGCGCCTGCGCGTCCTTGATGTTGATGAGCGCGAGCGTGCTGTCGTACTCGTAATGCCCGGACTCGAAGATGCCCACCACCGTGAACTGCTTCAGGCGCGGCAGCATGCCGGCCGGCGTGATGGTGCCTTCGGGCGCGACGAGCGTGATCTTGTCGTTGACGGCGACGCCCAGGTTGGTCGCGAGATCCGCGCCCAGCACGATGCCGAATTCGCCCGGCACGAGGTCCGTCAGCTTGCCGCCTTTCATTTCCTTGCCGATGTCCGAGACCTGCGGCTCGAGCGCCGGTTCGATGCCGCGCAGCGCGACACCGCTCACGGCGTCCTGGCGTGTGAGCAGCGCCTGCGCTTCGACATAGGGCGCGGCGCCGATCACTTCCTTGTTCTGGCGCGCTTCCTGAGCGGTGAGTTGCCAGTTGGGCATCGACCCGGTCGGCGAGAAAATTTCGACGTGCGCGAGCACCGACAGCATCCGGTCGCGCACTTCTTTCTGGAAGCCGTTCATCACGGACAGCACGACGATCAGCGCGGCCACGCCGAGCGCGATGCCCGACATCGACACCAGCGCGATAAAGGAGATAAAACCGTTGCCGGTCGTGCGTTTGCCGGCGCGCGTGTAGCGCCAGCCGATCTGCCATTCATAGGGAAATTTCAAGCGAGTCCTTTTCTGCGTTCTTCGGCCACCGTTCTTCGGCCACTCTTGCCGCCGGGGCAGCCGCTGCCGTGCGGCTGCGGTTGCTTGCGATTGCCCGCGGTTGCGCATGGTTGCGTGGCCCGAGTGTCCTGATCATTGGTGTCGCGGCAATGCGGATGGTTCCAGTCTGGTCTGGCGGCGCAACTCCGCGCCAGACTCCACCCCATATCGCCGATGCCGCCACCGTCAATCAAGCGCGAAGTTTGCCATACAATGCCGCGCCGCCGCGTAAAGGGACGGGTGACGAGCGACGGTTCGGTGAGGTCCGCGCGGTTGACCGGTTGCCGCAGTTGACGTGTCGCTGCGTGGACGCGTTGTCGGAGTTGACGCGTTCCCGCGGTGCGCCGGCTTGCGCGTTCACCGCCTTCGCCGCAAAGCGCCCTGCGGCGATCCCTCGCGAGCCCACCGCGGCGCAAATGCTCCCGCCGTCCGCCAGCCGCTTCACGCCCTCCGCGACGCCAATGCCCGCGCCCGCCATCCGCCGCGCCAATCGAAATCGCCGCACGCTTTGCCCTACAATGCGCAGCATCATGCACGCCAACCGCCTCCATCTTCTGCTTCCTTTCGCGCTGCCTGCCGCAGCCGATGCCGCCACTGCCCTCCACGACATCCGCAGCCCCGCCCTCGACCGGCTGATCGCGCGCGCGACGCTCGTGGAACGCGTGATCGGCGAGGATTTCCAGCGCACGCTGCCGCATGAACGGTGGATCGCTCGCCAGTTCGGCGCTTTATCGACCGGCGCGACGGGCGCGACCGACGCGACCAGCACGACCCGCCCCGCCGACGCCACCAATGCAAGCCCAGCCGCCGACGAAGCCCCGCTCGCCCCGTACATGCTGCGCGCCGACGGCGGCGATCCCGGCGACGCCACCTGGGCCTGCGTGCAGCCGGTGCACGTGCGCATCGCGCATGACCATCTGGTGCTGATCGATCCGGCGTCGCTCGAACTCTCGGACGAAGAAGCCAGCGCGCTACTCGCGGTGGCGCGGCCGCTCATCGAAGAACTCGGCGTGCGAATCGAGGCGCCGAATCCCACGCGCTGGTATCTGTCCGGCGACGGCTTCGGCACGCTCGCCGGCGCGTCGCCGCTGCGCGCGAGCGGCCGCAACATCGAAATCTGGTTGCCGCACGAAGCGCATTCCGGCGAGCGCTCGCGCGCGTGGATGAAGCTGCAGAACGAAGTGCAGATGGCCTGGTTCGAGCATCCCGTCAACGAGGCGCGTGAAGCGCGCGGCCTGCCCGCCGTCAACTCCATCTGGTTTCATGCGCAAGGCGCGGCGCGTCCTGTGCAAAGCCCGTTCACGCAAGTTTTCTCCGACGCCGCCGCCACGCGTGGCCTCGCGATGACGGCCGGCGCGCCGGTCGCGGCACCGCCGGCGTCGTTCGCGGCGCTGGCGTCGTCGGCGTCGTCGCCGTTGGCTAAAGACGCGGGCAGCGACAACAACGCGACGCTCGTCGAGCTCGATCCGTTCTCGGCGCCTTACATCGAACAGGACTGGGCCCGCTGGAACGCGGCCTTCGCGGCGTTGCAGGGCGACTGGATCGAACCGGCGCTCGCAGCGCTCGAGTCGGGCGCGCTCGCGCAACTCGGCCTGACGCTATGCGGCGACACTGGCTCGGTGACGCTCGGCATCACACGCGGCGATCTGCGCAAGTTCTGGCGGCGGCGCGTGCTCGCGTCGCTGTTCATCGAATGATCGACCGCACGACCTAACGTACCCACGCCCCTATCGACGCACCAACCGACGCCCCTTCACAATGACCCGAATCGTTACGCGCGCCTGTTCTCCCGTCGACGCCGAAATCCTCGTGCGCCACGGCCTGCATCCGGTGCTCGCGCGCCTCTATGCGGCGCGCGGCGTGTGCCTGCCCGACGAGCTCGAAACCGGCCTCGCGCGCCTCGTGCCGCCCGCCGCGCTGAAGGGTTGCGACGAGGCCGCCGCGCTGCTCGCCGACGCCATCCAGCAGAAGCGCCGCATGCTGGTCGTCGCCGATTACGATTGCGACGGCGCCACCGCCTGCGCAGTCGCGGTGCGCGGGCTGCGCATGTTCGGCGGCAAGATCGATTACCTCGTGCCGAACCGCTTTGAATACGGCTATGGGCTCACGCCCGAGATCGTCGCGCTGGCCGCGCAAAGCGCGTCGGGCAAGCCGGAACTGCTGATCACCGTCGATAACGGCATCGCGAGCGTGGACGGCGTGGAAGCGGCGAACGCGCTCGGCATCGACGTGCTCGTCACCGATCACCATCTGCCCGGCGACCAGTTGCCGGCCGCGCGCGCCATCGTCAATCCGAATCAGCCGGGCTGCGAGTTCCCGAGCAAGTGCATTGCGGGCGTCGGCGTGATGTTTTACGTGCTGCTCGCGTTGCGCGCGGAATTGCGCCGGCGCGGCGCGTTCGGCGACGACTTTCCCGAGCCGCGTCTGGACGGCCTGCTCGATCTGGTCGCGCTCGGCACCGTCGCCGATGTCGTGAAGCTCGACGGCAATAACCGCGTGCTCGTCGCGCAAGGTTTGCAGCGCATCCGCAAAGGCAAGATGCAGCCGGGCATCGCCGCCCTCTTTCGCGCGGCCGCGCGCGATGCGCGCAACGCGTCGGGCTTCGACCTCGGCTTCGCGCTCGGCCCGCGCCTGAACGCGGCCGGACGGCTGTCCGATATGTCGCTCGGGATCGAATGCCTGACGACCGACGACATCGGCCGCGCATGGGAACTCGCGCAGCAACTCGACACGATGAACCGCGAGCGGCGCGAGATCGAAGCCGGCATGCAGCAGCAGGCGCTCGACGACCTCTCGTCGATCGACCCCGACGGCGCGACCACCATCACGCTGTTCAATCCGGCGTGGCATCAGGGCGTGATCGGCATCGTCGCGGGACGGCTGAAGGAGAAGTTTCACCGGCCCGCGTTCACGTTCGCGCTTGCCGACGACAGCGGCCAGCTCGTCAAAGGCTCGGGGCGTTCTATCGCGGGCTTTCATCTGCGGGATGCACTCGATCTGATCTCGAAGCGCGAGCCCGGCATGATCGTCAAGTTCGGCGGCCACGCGATGGCCGCGGGCCTCACGCTCGCGACCGCCGACGTGCCGCGCTTCACGGCCGCGTTCGAAGCGGTCGGCCGCGAATGGCTGAGCGACGACGCGCTGTCGCGCACCGTCGAAACCGACGGCGAACTCGAGGACGCGTATTTCACGCCGCAATTCGTCGACATGCTCGACGCCGCCGTGTGGGGCCAGGGCTTTCCGGCGCCGGTGTTCTCGGGCGAATTCGACGTTGCCTCACAGGCGCTCGTGAAGGACAAGCACCTCAAGCTGCAACTGATGCGCGGCCGCCAGCGCTTCAACGCGATCTGGTTCAACCACACGGACACGCTGCCCGCGCGCACCACGGTCGCGTACCGGCTCGCGAGCGATACGTGGAACGGCGTGTCGCGCGTGCAGTTGATCGTCGAGCATGCGGTGAGCTAGCACGCTCGTCAACGAACTGCCGCGGCAGTGCACGCCCAACTCGCGCCCAACTCTCACACAGCGCGCACCGCGTCGAAAATCTCCGCAAAATCAACCGCAAACACGCGCCGGATCGCCACGAGGCCTCCGGCGCGGCACGCCGATCGGCTATAATTTCCCCTTTTTACGAAGCCACAAAGATCGACATGGAAGCGGAACGTCTCAACGCGATCGAAGCCTCTCTGGCGGACCTGCGCACGCGCGCGGCCGACCTACGGGGGTATCTTTGACTACGACGACAAATCTCGTCGTCTGATCGAAGTCAACCGGGAACTCGAAGACCCGGACGTCTGGAACGACTCGAAACACGCCCAGGCGCTCGGCCGGGAAAAGAAGCTGCTCGACGACACGGTCGGCAAACTCACCTCGCTGCACAACGACTTGCGCGACGCGCAAGACCTGTTCGAGATGGCGCGTGAAGAAGGCGACGACGAAACGCTCGTCGCCTGCGAAGCGGACGCGCAAGCGCTCGAGCAGCGCGTGGCCGACATGGAATTTCGCCGCATGTTCGCGAACCCCGCCGACCCGAACAACGCGTTCCTGGACATCCAGGCCGGCGCGGGCGGCACCGAGGCGTGCGACTGGGCCGCCATGCTGCTGCGCCAGTACCTGCGTTATTGCGAACGCAAGGGCTTCAAGACGGAAGTGCTCGAGCAGACCGACGGCGACGTCGCGGGCATCAAGAACGCCACCATCAAGATCGAAGGCGAATACGCGTACGGCTTTTTGCGCACCGAAACCGGCGTGCACCGCCTCGTGCGTAAATCGCCGTTCGATTCTTCGGGCGGGCGTCATACGTCGTTCTCGTCGGTGTTCGTATACCCGGAAGTCGACGATTCGATCGAAGTGGACATCAACCCGGCCGATCTGCGTATCGACACGTACCGCGCGTCGGGCGCGGGCGGTCAGCACATCAACAAGACCGATTCCGCGGTGCGTATCACGCACATGCCGTCGGGCATCGTCGTGCAATGCCAGAACGACCGCTCGCAGCACCGCAACCGCGCGGAAGCCATGGCCATGCTGAAATCGCGCCTGTACGAAGCGGAAATCCGCAAGCGTCAGGCCGAGCAGGACAAGCTCGAAGCCGGCAAGACCGATGTGGGCTGGGGTCATCAGATCCGCTCGTATGTGCTGGACAACAGCCGCATCAAGGATCTGCGCACCAACGTCGAAATCAGCAATACGAAGAGCGTGCTCGACGGCGATCTCGATCCGTTTATCAGCGCAAGCCTGAAGCAAGGCGTCTAAGCGACAACCGGCGCGGCACGCACAGCCGCGCCGCCTCTTTTTATTGCCTGAGGTTTTTCACCGACTGGCTGTTCGCAAGCGGCTCGACCCACGCGGACCACGAACACCAAGACCATCATGAACGAACCGATCCAACCGAACCTCGTGCCCGAGGTGGACGACAACAAGATCATCGCGGAGCGCCGCGAAAAGCTGCGCGAATTGCGCGAGCAAGGCGTCGCCTATCCGAACGATTTCCGTCCCACGCATCACGCCGAAGATCTGCAGGCGCAGTTCGAGCACACCGACAAGGAAGCACTCGAAGCGAATCCGCTCGAAGTCGCGATCGCCGGCCGCATGATGCTCAAGCGCGTGATGGGCAAGGCGAGCTTTGCGACCGTGCGCGACGGCTCGGGTCAGATCCAGTTCTTCATCACGCCGGCCGACGTCGGCCAGGAAACGTACGACGCCTTCAAGAAGTGGGACATGGGCGACATCGTCGCGGCGCGCGGCGTCCTGTTCCGCACCAACAAGGGCGAGCTGTCGGTGCGCTGTACCGAACTGCGTTTGCTGTCGAAGTCGCTGCGTCCGCTGCCCGACAAGTTTCATGGCCTGTCGGACCAGGAAATGAAGTATCGGCAACGCTATGTCGATCTGATCGTCACGCCGGAAACGCGCAAGACATTCGTCGCGCGAACCAGGGCGATTTCGTCGATCCGCAAATTCATGGCGGATGCCGGCTTCATGGAAGTCGAAACGCCGATGCTGCACCCTATTCCCGGCGGCGCGGCGGCCAAGCCGTTCACCACGCATCACAACGCGCTCGACATGCAGATGTTCCTGCGCATCGCACCCGAGCTGTATCTGAAGCGTCTCGTGGTCGGCGGCTTCGAGCGCGTGTTCGAGGTCAACCGGAATTTCCGTAACGAGGGCGTCTCCGTGCGCCACAATCCGGAATTCACGATGATCGAGTTCTACGCGGCCTACACCGACTACAAGTGGGTGATGGATTTCACCGAGCAGTTGATCCGCCAGGCCGCCATCGACGCATTGGGTACAGCCACCATCACGTACCAGGGGCGCGAGCTGGATCTGGCGAAGCCGTTCCACCGTTTGACGATCACGCAGGCCATCCAGAAATACGCGCCGCAATACACGAACGAGCAGCTCGCCGACAGCGCGTTTTTGCGCACCGAGTTGAAGAAGTTCGGCGTGGATGCGTCGCAGCCGCAGTTCCTGAACGCGGGCGTGGGTTCGCTGCAACTCGCGCTCTTCGAGGAAACCGCCGAGTCGCAGTTGTGGGAGCCGACGTACATCATCGACTATCCGCTCGAAGTGTCGCCGCTCGCGCGCGCGTCGGACAAGGTCGAGGGCATTACGGAGCGCTTCGAGCTCTTCATTACCGGCCGCGAGATCGCCAATGGCTTCTCGGAGCTGAACGATCCGGAAGACCAGGCCGCGCGCTTCAGGAAGCAGGTCGACCAGAAAGACGCCGGCGACGAAGAAGCGATGTTCTACGACGCGGACTATATCCGCGCGCTCGAATACGGCATGCCGCCGGCGGGCGGCTGCGGCATCGGCATCGACCGTCTGGTGATGATGCTGACCGACAGCCCGAGCATCCGCGACGTGATTCTGTTCCCGCATCTGCGTCGCGAGGACTGAGGACCGCGGTTTTTGCTTGCGGTTGATTTGTGGAAACGCCCGGCTGGATGTCGGGCGTTTTATTTTGCGCACGCTGCATGAGCCGCTGTTTGTAACGATAGGTAAAAGGCCCGCTGCCCACAGCCTCCGCACGACGGCTTTTCGGCAAATCGTTACAATTCGAAACGCCTCGGGGATCGAATTCCGCGAGACTGGGTCTCACTAGAAGTCACTCTGCCGAAGACGGAGGTCAAGATGGACAAGCCCAACACGCAACCCGCCACACAAGCTGCCCCGCCGACGCCGCCGACTCAGCGGCGGCTTCATCCGCTCGTCGCGACTGCTGCGGGCGCGGTGATCATCGCGAGCCTCGTCGCCACGGCGGCCGTCACCGGCATGTTCCCGAAGGCGTCGAGCAACGGCGAGCCGACGAATCAGACGCAAGCGGCGCAGGTTGTGCCGCAAAGCGCGCAGCAACAGCAACCCGTGGTCGATTCGGCGGCGCCGGCGAATCCGGCTGCGCAGCAGCCAGCGCAGACAGCCGCCGCACAGCCCGCGGAGCCGCAACGCGCACCCGCACCCGCGCAGCAGCAATACGCCCAACAGCAACCCGCGCCGCAACCACAGGCCGAGCCCGCGCCTCAATACGCTCAGCCACAGCAGCCTGTACAGCAGGCGCATTGCTCGACGTGCGGCACGGTGGTCGCGATTTCCGCGGCGCGTCAGGAAGGGCACGGCACCGGCATCGGTGCGGTCGGCGGCGCGGTGGCCGGCGGCGTGGTCGGCAACCAGTTCGGCAGCGGCAACGGCCGCACCGCGATGACGCTGCTCGGCGCACTCGGCGGCGGGCTCGCCGGCAACTCGGTCGAAAAACATATCCGCAGCACGACGTCGTATTCGGTGCGGGTACGGATGGAAAACGGCAAGACGCGCTACTTCACATATCACGAAGCGCCGCCCTTCCAGCAAGGTCAGCGCGTTCGCGTGCAAAACGGCACGCTCGTCGCGGACTAAACGCGGACTAAACGCGGACTAAACGCCGCGGCGCTTAAACCTCACACGCACACGAAGTCAGCGCGCATAAAAAAGGCGATTCCAATGATGGAATCGCCTTTTTCCTTGCAGCCTCGGCATCCGCCGAAACCGCTTCGCAACCTCAGTAATCCGCGTCTTCAATCCATGCAGCCTGAATCGCCTCGAGAATTTTTTCGTTCGACCGGTTGGGGTCGTCGTCGAATCCTTCCAGCTCCGTGACCCAGCGATGCAGGTCGGTGAAGCGCACCTGCTGCGGATCGACGTTCTGATGCTTGTCGGTCAGGGCCATCGCGATGTCTTGCGTATCGGTCCACTTCATGGCTGCGTCCTCCTGTTAGTGGTTTTCCTTCGCGTGATTGATCGAGTAACGCGGGATTTCAACGACCAGGTCCTGCTCGGCCGGCACGATCGCCTGGCACGACAGACGCGAAGCCGGCTCGAGCCCCCACGCCTTGTCCAACAGATCGTCCTCGTCTTCCTCGGACGGCGTCAAGGCGGCGAAACCCTCACGCACGATCACGTGACAGGTCGTGCACGCGCACGACTTCTCGCAGGCATGCTCGATTTCGATGCCGTTATCGAGCAGGTTGTCGCAAATGCTCTTGCCGGGCACGGCTTCGATCACCGCGCCTTCCGGGCACAGTTCGACGTGAGGCAGCACAACGATTTGAGGCATACATTTTCCGTTTGGGTCTGAGGCGCGGCCTCAAACAGGCTTCGCACCATTTTACTGGCGACGCGCGGAGTTTTTAAGTCCGCGTGTCTTTAAGTCCATCGCGCTCATGGGTTTGCAGCGGCGAACCGCGGCTGGCCACGTGAGCGCAGCAAGCGTCAGATCTCGTCGAGCTTGCGGCCGGCGAGCGCGCGGCGAATGCCTTTGTTCATGCGGCGGGCGGCGAATTCGTCGGTGCCTTCGGCGAGCTTTTTCGTCGCCGCTTCGATTGCGTCGACGTCGTCGCTCTGCGCCACGTCGCGCAAGCCGTTCAGCAGCGCGTCGAGTTCCGCGCGTTCGCTGTCGTCGAGCAGTTCGGCGTCGGCGGCGAGCGCCGCGCCGGTTGCTTCGATCAGACGCCGCGCCTCGACTTGCGCCTCGCGCAGCGCGCGGGCGCGCATGTCGACTTCGGCGGTCGAGAAGCTGTCTTCCAGCATGCGCGCGATGTCGTCGTCGGCGAGACCGTACGACGGCTTCACGACCACCGACGCTTCCACGCCCGAGCCCAGCTCGCGCGCGAACACGGACAAGAGGCCGTCCGCATCCACCTGATACGTCACGCGGATGCGCGCGGCGCCCGCCGCCATCGGCGGAATGCCGCGCAGCTCGAAACGCGCGAGCGAGCGGCAGTCGCTGACGAGTTCGCGCTCGCCTTGCACGACGTGGATCGCCATCGCGGTCTGGCCGTCCTTGAAGGTCGTGAAATCCTGCGCGCGCGCGACCGGAATGGTCGAATTGCGCGGGATGATCTTCTCGGTCAGCCCGCCCATCGTCTCGACGCCGAGCGACAGCGGAATCACGTCGAGCAGCAGCCAGTCGTCGCCGTCCGCGCCCCGGTTGCCCGCGAGCAGATCGGCCTGGATCGCCGCGCCGAGCGCGACGACCTGGTCAGGGTTGAGATTGGTCAGCGGCGGCTGGCCGAAGAACGCTTCGACCGCGCGGCGAATCACCGGCATGCGGGTCGCGCCGCCCACCAGCACGACGCCCTTGATGTCCTTCGTCGCGACTTTTGCGTCACGCAGCGCTTTCTTCGTCGGGCCGAGCGTGCGTTGCACGAGCGACTGTGTGATGGCCTCGAAAGTAGCCTCGGCGATCGTCAGATCGATCCTGGTGCCGTTCGAAAGCGTCGCGGCGAGGGTTGCCTCAGGCGCGTCCGACAACGCCTCCTTGGTCGTGCGCACGCTGTCGAGCAGCAGCCGCACATCTTCCGGCGCGAGCGACTGGGGCGCGATGCCGGCCTGCTGCAGCACGTGGCGATAGAGCGCGTGGTCGAAATCGTCGCCGCCGAGCGCGGAGTCGCCGCCCGCCGCCAGCACTTCGAACACGCCTTTCGTGAGCTTCAGAATCGACAGGTCGAAGGTGCCGCCGCCGAGGTCGTAGACCGCGTACAGGCCTTCGGAGCCGTTGTCGAGGCCGTAGGCGATTGCGGCCGCCGTCGGTTCGTTCAGCAGGCGCAGCACGTTCAGGCCGGCGAGGCGCGCGGCGTCTTTCGTGGCCTGGCGCTGCGCCTCGTCGAAATAGGCCGGCACCGTGATGACCGCGCCGACCAGTTCGTCGCCGAGCGTGTCTTCCGCACGCTGGCGCAGCGTCGCGAGAATTTCCGCCGACACTTCGACCGGACTCTTCACGCCGTCGACGGTGCGGATCTGCACCATGCCGGGCGCGTCGATGAAGTCGTACGGTGCGTTTTCGGCGCCCTCGACTTCCGCCTTGCCGCGGCCCATGAAGCGCTTGACGGAGACGATCGTGTTGCGCGGATCGGTCGCCGCCTCGGCCTTGGCCGCGCGGCCGATACGCCGGCCGCCCTTTTCCAGGTAGCGCACGACAGAGGGCAGCAACACGTGGCCATCTTCGTCAGGCAGCACGTCGGGCACACCGCTGCGCACGGCGGCGACGAGAGAATTGGTCGTGCCGAGATCGATACCGACCGCCAGACGCCGCTGATGGGGCGCCGGTGCCATGCCGGGTTCGGAGATTTGCAGTAAGGCCATCTGGATCTTCTCGGAGCCGCGAAGCCCCGTCCTGAATTTTGCGTTGCTGGATGTAGTGCCAAAGCCGCGTCAGCGCCGATGCGATGCGACGCGATGCGCCGGTATGCGATGCGCTGAACGAGGCTAGCTCTCGAGCCGCTCGATCTGCGAGCCGGTTTCCGACGCCACCCGTTCGATGAACATCAACTGCCGCACCGCCTCGCCCGCCGCCTGGTCCGCGCCGCTGTCGAGCAATGCGCCGAGCTTGTCGAAACGCACGCGCTCTTCGTCGCGCAATTCGCCGAGCAACGCATCGAGCGCGTCGACGTTCTTCGCCGCGGCGGCGTCTTCGATCGCTTCGCGCCATTCCATCTGCTGCATCAGAAACGCCGGCTCCATCGCCGTGTTGTCGTGCGCGCCGATGTCGATGCCGCGCAGATGCAGCAGATACGTCGCGCGCTTGAGCGGATCGCGCAGCGTCTGATACGCCTCGTTCGCGCGCGTCGCCCATTGCATCGCGATGCGCTTTTGCGCGTCGCCGGCGGCCGCGAAGCGGTCCGGATGCACTTGCGCCTGCACCGTGCGATACGCGTGATCGAGCGCGGCGGGATCGAGCGCAAATTGCGCCGGAAGACCAAAGAGGTCGAAGTGGCTATCGTTCAGCGAGGCCATCGGATAGAAGTTTCCGTTCATTCAAAGGAGCGCATGCAAAGCGCAGTCCCGCGGTGCGATCGTGCGATCTTGCGATCTTGCGAAGCAAACTAAAAAGGCGGCCCGCGCCGCCTTTGGTCCGCTCCACGCGGAAGTTCCGGTTATACGCGGAACGACTCGCCGCAACCGCACTCGTCCTTCACGTTCGGATTGTTGAACTTGAAGCCTTCATTCAGGCCCTCGCGCGCGAAATCGAGCTCGGTTCCGTCGATATAAGCGAGGCTCTTCGGGTCGACAATGACCTTCACGCCGTTGCATTCGAATACCTCGTCTTCGGGCGCGAGTTCGTCCACATACTCGAGCTTGTAGGCCAAGCCGGAGCAGCCGGTGGTGCGCACGCCCAGACGCAGGCCCACGCCTTTACCACGACGGATCAGATACTTCTGCACGTGCTGTGCTGCCTTTTCGGTCAACGTAATTGCCATAGCGTTTCTCATTGCGCGGTGCGTGCCGACGCCCCGCTGCCCTGCCTGCATCAAATATCGCTCATGCGTGACGGCGCGAACCCACCGCGCCGTTCGCTTCCGCCGTTCGCTTCAACTCGCCCGATCGCTTTCGAACTCGTGGCTTCAGGCGTGCTGCTGGTCGCCTTCCACTACTGCTGCTTCGCCGTGACGTTGCTTGTAGTCGGCGACCGCTGCCTTGATCGCGTCTTCCGCGAGAATCGAGCAGTGGATTTTCACCGGCGGCAACGCGAGTTCTTCGGCGATCTGCGTGTTCTTGATCGACATAGCCTGATCGAGCGTCTTGCCCTTCACCCACTCGGTGACGAGCGAGCTCGACGCGATCGCCGAACCGCAGCCGTACGTCTTGAACTTCGCGTCTTCGATGATGCCGTCCGCGCCCACGCGGATCTGCAGCTTCATCACGTCGCCGCATGCGGGTGCGCCGACCATGCCGGTGCCGACCGCGTCGTCGTCCTTCGAGAACGAGCCGACGTTGCGCGGGTTTTCGTAGTGGTCCAGAACCTTGTCGCTATAAGCCATGATTACACTCCTTGATTCGTTTCAATCTGCGTATTCGTAAATTGCGCGGTGAACTGCGCGGTAAATTGCGCGATCGTTTCGACTAGCCGGCGCGTCAGTGCGCTGCCCACTGAATCGTCGAAATATCAATGCCGTCCTGGTGCATTTCCCACAGCGGCGACAGATCGCGCAGCTTCGCAATTTTCGTCTTCAGCAGATTGATCACGTAGTCCACGTCCTGCTCGGTCGTGAAGCGGCCCACCGTGAAGCGGATCGAGCTGTGCGCGAGTTCGTCGTTACGGCCAAGCGCGCGCAAGACATACGACGGTTCCAGCGAAGCCGACGTGCACGCCGAACCCGACGACACCGCCACGTCTTTCACCGCCATGATCAGCGATTCGCCTTCGACGAAATTAAAGCTGATGTTCAGGTTGTGCGGCACACGCTTTTCCATGTCGCCGTTCACATAGACTTCGTCGATCTCCGACAGCCCACGCAGCAACCGGTCGCGCAGCATGCGAATGCGCTCGTTTTCCGTTGCCATTTCCTCGCGCGCGATGCGGAACGCCTCGCCCATGCCGACGATCTGATGCGTAGCCAGCGTGCCCGAACGCATGCCGCGCTCGTGACCGCCGCCGTGCATCTGCGCCTCGATACGCACGCGCGGCTTGCGGCGCACGTACAGCGCGCCGATGCCCTTCGGACCATACGTCTTGTGCGCCGAGAAGGACATGAGGTCGACCTTCAGCTTTTGCAAATCGATATCGATCTTGCCGGTGGCTTGCGCGGCGTCCACGTGAAAAATAATGCCTTTTTCACGGGTGATTTCGCCGATTGCCTCGATGTCCTGAATCACGCCGATCTCGTTGTTCACCGACATCACCGACACGAGAATCGTGTCCGGGCGAAGCGCGGCCTTGAACTTCTCGAGGTCGATCAGACCGTCGTCCTGCACATCCAGATACGTGACTTCGAAGCCTTCGCGCTCCAGCTCGCGGCAGGTGTCCAGCACGGCCTTGTGCTCGGTCTTCACCGTGATGATGTGCTTGCCCTTGCTCTTGTAGAAGTGCGCGGCGCCCTTGATCGCGAGGTTGTCCGACTCGGTTGCGCCCGAGGTCCAGATGATTTCGCGCGGATCGGCATTGACGAGCGCGGCGACGTTTTCGCGCGCTTCTTCGACCGCGCGCTCCGCCGTCCAGCCATACGAATGACTGCGCGACGCGGGGTTGCCGAACTGCTCGCGCAGATACGGAATCATCTTGTCCACCACGCGCGGATCGACCGGGGTCGTGGCGCTGTAGTCCATGTAAATGGGCAGGTGGGGAATCTCGTTGTTCATGTATCGCTCCGGGGACGTCGTGTGCTCTGGCTTCTGAATTCGTGATCGCGCTGCGGTATGCCGCGCCGCGTCTTACGAACCGGCCATGTTGAAAACGGAATTAGGACCTTTGGGCGCCACGCGAACCGGCTCGACCGCCGGCGCCTCACTGCGCCTGTCGCGCAGAACGGCCGGCGCGCCTTCGCGCGAACGTTGCTGGTCGACCAGATCTTTCAGCGAGACCGAATCCAGGTACTCGACCATTTTCTGGTTCAGCGTGGACCACAGCTCATGCGTCATGCAATGGCCGTCGTGCTGCTTCGTGCCCTCGCACGAGCCCTTGCCGCCGCATTGGGTGGCGTCGAGCGGCTCGTCCACCGCGATGATGATGTCGGCCACCGTCACGTCTTCGGCGCGGCGCGCGAGATTGTAGCCGCCGCCCGGCCCGCGCACGGACTCGACGATTTCATGACGACGCAGCTTGCCAAACAGCTGCTCGAGGTACGACAGGGAGATATGCTGGCGCTGGCTGATACCTGCAAGCGTCACCGGGCCCTGCTCCTGGCGCAATGCCAGGTCGATCATCGCCGTGACGGCGAAACGGCCTTTCGTGGTGAGTCTCATATGTATGGGGAACCGCTATTCTCGACAAGTTTTGTCAAGTATAAATACATGACCGATTTAGTCAAGTATCCCTCCTGGGATGTGGGTCATTACTTAATTGCTCGCGCGCTTTTTCCCAGCGACGCCGCGACCTAGTCGATCAATTGGGGGCGCAATGCGGCGATGAGCCCGCGGCAAGCCGCCTCGCATTGATCCAGCACCTGCTCGAAACCTTCCGCGCCGCCGAAATACGGATCGACGACTTCGCGCGAGCCGCTCCAGCGAGCGTCGCTTTCGGGCACGAACTCCATCAGCAGGCGAATCTTGTCCTGCTGGTCCGGCGGACACACCTGGCGCAGCGCGGCGACGTTCTTGTCGTCCATTGCGATCAGCAGGTCGAAGCGGTCGAAGTCGATGTCGGCTATCTGCCGCCCACGCAGTGCCGCGAGATCGTAGCCGCGGCCGCGCGCGGCCTGCTGCGCGCGCTCGTCCGGCGGCTGGCCGATGTGCCAGTCTCCCGTGCCGGCGGAGTCGATCAGAATGCGCCCACCGAGCCTCGCCTCGTCGACGAGACGGCGCATCACGGCTTCCGCGGTCGGCGAACGACAGATGTTCCCGAGGCAGACAAAGCAGATGGACACAGTTTTCATCGGAGGCTTCTTTTGCGCTTTTCGGCGCGGTGAGGTGCGAATGGCGGCAAACAAGCCGCGACGCGACGCCCGCCGCGCGGTGCCGCGATTATACAAAGGCGCACGAAATCGCGCCGCGGACGCCGCCCGGCATTGCTTCGGCCGCTCGCGGGCTCAGGTTCAAGTTCAAGTTCAGGACGCCTGCGCCAGAGGCAGCGCGGTCACGTTGCGCAACGGCTTGACCGGCGCCGACGACGCGTCGTCGATCATGCCGTAGGACGCCGCCCGCGCCAGTTCCGCGGTCAGTTGGTCTGCCGCCAGCGGCGCCTGCGAGCCGCGCGCGGCCAGGTCGCCGCAAATGTGCAGATACGCCACGGCCGCCAATCCGACGACCAGTGCGAGAGGCCAGTACACCGCTATTGTCTTTTTCATGATGTCGTTCTTCCAGAGGAGGGGTAGGTAAGCTCATCGCTTACTATGCCCATGACGAATCCTATAGGAATAGCCAATCGGGAAAAACCGGCTCAGGCGCGATACAGCGTTGTCGGAAATGGAACAGTGATTTGATGCGGACACGATCAGGCGCGATCGGCTCACGCCTGGCACGAAAAATAAGTCCTTACAAAAGCATACAAAGCTACCGCCACGGATGCGCATAATTGCGGTCTCATTACTACGAAACCTACTGTCTCGGGCTTGAAATGAAACGCTTCGCACCCTTTGCCGCTGTCGCCGTCGCCGCCCTGCTCGGCGGCTGCGCCGTCTATCCGGACGGCACGCCGATGTACAGCAACGGCTACAGCACCTATGACGGCTACTACGACGCGTACGGCGCGCCCGTCCCGCAGACGAACGTCTACATGGGCTACAGCAATTATTACGGTCCGGGCTATTACGGCGGTCCGGGGCGCTATTACGGTCCAGGATACGGCGGATACCGAGGGCGGCCGTACTACGACGGAGACCACGGCAATCGGGGCGGAAACGGTGGGCCGCATGGCCAACCCAACGGTGGACCTCGCGGCCAGCCCAACGGCGGACCGCCTCCGCAGGGAGCGGTCGCGGGTCCGCGCGGTCCGAGCGGCTCGAATGCGCCGCGGCCCGGCGTCGCGCCGCCGCCCCCGCCGCCGCCCGCGCCGGCGCCAGCACCGCAGGCGGGCGGTCGCGGCGATGCCGGCGCACCCGTGTTGAGAGGCAATCCGGCTCGGGGCATGACGACGCATTAGAGCAGCGCTTTAGCGGCGGTGAACGGGACGCCGCGGGCACGCCGCGGCGTGTCAAGCGACTTGCCACGCGGGCCAGCCTTGGCGTATGGCACCGGCGCCGTCACAACAGCGGTTGGCTCTCGCGAAAACTTCTACCGGCACGTTGCACAACTCACTAGCAGTAGCAGTAGCACTCGCGCGACGGCAGAGCGCCGCCCCAACCTTCTTCAGCCGATATGACTGCGTTGCGCGGCGTACAACTCCCGGAACGTGCGTCCAACCGGCGCGGGCATATCCCGCGTATTCGTCCAGCCGGCGCCGCCCAAAGGCAGCTTCGCAATCGACCGATTGCGCCCGCCCATGCGTTCGAGCACGCGCACAGCGAGTTTCGTGACGAGCGCGTAAGCGTCCGGATGCATCGCCAGAAAACCCCACACTGCGAGACCCGCGCGCTCCTTCCACGGACGCAGGCGCCGTTCAACCTGCTTCTCGCGCAGTTTGCGCAGCAGATCGGACAACGGAATGCCGACCGGACATACGCTATTGCACTCGCCGCACAGCGTGGCTGCTTGCGGCAGATCGAGCGCCTTATCGAGGCCGACGTAGCTCGGCGTCAGCACAGAACCCATCGGGCCGGGATACACCCAGCCGTAGGCATGGCCGCCGACTTTCTGATACACCGGGCAATGATTCATGCACGCGCCGCAACGAATGCAGCGGAGCATCTCCTGAAAATCGCCGCCGATCAGCCCCGTGCGCCCGCCGTCGACGAGCACCACATACATATGCTCGGGCCCGTCCTGATCGCCCTCGCCTCGCGGCCCGGTCAGCACCGAGAAATAGTTGGACGTAGTCTGGCCCGTCGCCGAGCGCGGCAGCAAGCGCATGGCCGTCGCGAGGTCTTCGAGCGTGGGCAGCACCTTTTCGATGCCGGTGACGGCGACATGCACGCGCGGCATCACCGTACACATGCCTTCGTTGCCCTCATTGGTGACGAGCACCACGGAGCCGGTTTCCGCGATCACGAAGTTGCCGCCGGTCACACCCATGTCCGCGCTCATGAAGTGCGGGCGAAGCACCTGTCGGGCTTCCAGCGTCATATCCGGAATTTCGGTGAGCCGCGGCCGGCCGTGCGTTTTGGCGAACAGGTCGGCGATCTCGTCCTTATCCTTGTGGACGACGGGCGCGATGATGTGGCTAGGCGGCTCGTTGTCGTTGATCTGCAGAATGTATTCGCCGAGATCGGTCTCGATGGATTGCACGCCCATCTGTCCGAGCACTTCGTTCAGGCGCATTTCCTCGGTGACCATCGACTTGGTCTTGATCACCTTCTTCACATCGTGCCGGCGTGCAATTTCGCCGACGAGCCGCGCGGCCTCCTGCGTGGTCTCGGCAAAGAGCACCGTGACGCCACGCCGGGCCGCCTCGCGTTCGAACGTCTCGAGCCACACGTCCAGATTTTCGAGCGCCCGGTTGCGGCGCTCCTTCAGTGCGTCCCGCGTGGCGGGAAAGTCGATCGCGGTCAGCGCCGCGGCGCGCGCGGAGACGAACTTGGTGGACAGTTTGGTCAGGTTCTGCTGCAGCCGCTGGTCCGCAAGCTTCTGACCGGCGCGCGCCTTGAATTGCATCGATTGGATTTGCATGGCGGTCCCCTTACCCCGTTACACGTCGCCGGCCAGTACCTGCGCGATGTGCAGCACGCGCGTCGCGGTATCGCCGGTGCGCCTCAGGCGCCCTTCGATATTGAGCATGCAGCCGAGGTCGCCGAGCACCACCGCGCCCGCGCCGCTGTCGCGGATATTCGCGCATTTTTCGTCGACGATCGCCGTGGAGATGTCGCCGTACTTCACCGCAAACGTGCCGCCGAAGCCGCAGCAGTGCTCGCAGCCCTTCATTTCGGTCACCGCGACGCCCACCTGGGCGAGCAGTTCGCGCGGCTGCGCCTTGACGCCGAGTTCGCGCAGACCGGAACACGAATCGTGATAGGTGACCTGTCCGGCGAATTCGCCTGGCTGCAACCGCACTTTCGCGACGTTGACGAGGAAGTCGGTCAGCTCGAACACCCTGGCGCGCAGGCGGCCGAAGCGATTCATCAGTTCGGGGTCGTCGGCGAACAGGTCGCCGTAATGCGCGCGGATCATGCCGCCGCACGAGCCTGACGGCACCACCACGTAGTCGAACTGCTCGAATTCGCGCAAGGTTTTCTCGGCGAGGTCGCGGGCGATGCGCCGCTCGCCCGAGTTGTACGCGGGCTGGCCACAGCACGTTTGCGCCGGCGGCACCACCACTTCAAAACCGGCGCCTTCGAGCAGCTTGATCACCGAAAAACCGATTTCGGGCCGCATCAGGTCGATCAGGCAGGTGACGAACAATCCGACTCGCATGAGCCATCCTCCGGGAAAACGTCCCTGATTATCCGCTGTTTGGCGCACAATACCAACGCCCGGAAGGCATAGGACGAACGCCTCGCCGAATTCGAAGGCCGCTTCCAAGTGCGTTCGCTTTTTTCACGATACGAGATACAATCAGTTTCCGCTGTTTGACGCGTCAACCGATTCTTCTTATGAGCGACACGAACCCGGATCCCAAAACTTCGATCCAGGTGATCGAACGCATGATGCGCCTGCTCGACGCACTCGCCGCGCATAGCGACCCGGTCAGCCTGAAAGAACTCGCCATCCGCACGGAACTGCATCCGTCCACCGCGCACCGCATCCTGAACGACATGGTGATGTGCCGGCTCGTCGACCGGTCCGATCCCGGCACGTACCGGCTCGGCATGCGCTTGCTCGAACTCGGCAATCTCGTGAAGGCGCGGCTGTCCGTGCGCGACGCGGCGCTCACGCCGATGCGCGAGCTGCATCGGCAGACGGGCCAGACCGTGAACCTGTCGGTGCGTCAGGGCGACGAGATCGTGTACATCGAGCGCGCTTATTCCGAGCGTTCGGGCATGCAGGTCGTGCGCGCCATCGGCGGACGCGCGCCGCTGCATCTGACGTCGGTCGGCAAACTCTTCCTCGCCGCCGACGAATCGACGCGCGTGCGCGCCTACGCGACCCGCACGGGCCTGTCGGGCCACACGCAAAACAGCATCACCGACTTAGCCAAGCTCGAGCGCGAACTGTCGCATGTGCGCCAGCAAGCGTGCGCGCGCGACAACGAAGAACTGGAGCTCGGCGTGCGCTGCATCGCCGCGGGCATCTACGACGACACGGGCAAACTCGTCGCGGGTCTGTCGCTTTCGGCGCCGGCCGACCGCCTGCAGGATTCCTGGCTAGGTCAGCTCAGCCAGACGGCGCTTGTGATTTCCGAGGCGCTGGGGTATCGGCCGCAAGCTTCGCAGGATCATGGGCATCATCCGGGCTCGCATGCATAAGTCGTGAGTCCGCGAATCGCAGCGTGCAACGAAAAAGCCCCGCAAATGCGGGGCTTTTCGATTGTGGCGACCGATTCTTCAACCGACCGCAAACCCAGAAACACAGCGCGCTCAGGTGCCTGGTCCGCCGGCGTCCGCGCTCGTGATACGCGCCTGATCGCCGCCGTTGTCGAGCCACGTACGCAGCCGCGTGGCGTCGGCGAAACGCGAGTACTTGCCCGACGAGTCGAGCAGCACGAGCACCATCGGACGGCCATGAATATTGGCTTGCATCACGAGGCACTCGCCCGCTTCGTTGATGAAGCCGGTCTTTTGCAGACCGATCTCCCACGTCGGGTTACGCACGAGCGCATTCGTGCTGTTGTACGCGAGCGTGCGCTTGCCCGTGTACACCTCGTAGCTGCGGTCCGTCGAGAACCGGCGGATCAGCGGATATTGATACGCCGCATTGACCATCTTCACGAGATCGCGCGCGCTCGACACGTTCTGGCTCGTCAAGCCGGTGGGATTCTCGAAGTGCGTGTCGGTCATGCCGAGTTGCCGCGCCTTCGCGTTCATGGCGGCAAGGAACGCCGGCCGGCCGCCCGGGTAGTAGCGCGACAGCGCCGCGGCGGCGCGGTTTTCCGACGCCATCAGCGCGATATGCAGCATGTCTTCGCGCGACAGCACCGAGCCGACGGACAGGCGCGAGCCGGTGTTCTTTTCGTAGTCGCGGTCTTCGTCCGTGACTTCGAGCTGATCGGTCATCGGCTCTTTCGAATCCAGTACGACCATCGCGGTCATCAGCTTCGTGATGGACGCGATCGGCACCACGGCGCGCGAGTTTTTATCGAAGAGCGACTCGCCGGTGTTCTGGTCGACCACGTACGCGACGCTCGAGCGCAGCATCAGTGCGTCCGGCGTCTCGTGCAGGCCGAATGCCTGGCCGACGGTCGGCTGGCGCGGCTCATAGGCAACGCGCCGCACCACCGAGTGGTGACGGCCGTTCGACGTATAGGTCACGCGCTTGCGCTTGACGCTCGCGCGCGGCGCGTCGTCATCAGCGGCGGCGGCCTTTGCGACCGCGCCTTTGCTGCCGGCTTTTACAGCTTTGCCGGAGACCTTGGTTGCGGCGGCGGGCTTCTTGCCGGCCTTCGCGTGCTTCGAAGTTTTTGCGGATGCAGCGGGCGTCGCGGCAAAAGTGCTCACGGGCGTGCCAAGCGCCGCCGCGAGGACCATGGAGGCGGCCACCGACAAAGCGGTGCTGCGCGCCGCGCCGTGGATCACTTTTAGCGACGAAAACATGTCGGTTTTCATGGGTGTTCTGTAGGGAGCGGCGAGAGGGTTCCGCAAGTGTAGTAAAACAACGAAAAATTAGCAATTTGAAGCACTTATCTGCGCTCCTTAAACCAGCTTATAAGCTCCGATCGCAAAAACGCAAATAAGTGCCGCGCTTCGATCGATAAAAACGATCGGAGCGCCGCGCCTCGCCACCACCGTCACCCTGAAAAAGGGTGTGGTCCTTTCAGCATAACGGCAATTTCGAGACAACCTTGATGAGGGGAAACACGGCTGTCGCGGCCAACGAGGTCTCGCGCTGCGGACGCCAGCGAGACAACACGCGCAGCGGACGTTGTCTTAAATGCCCGCTGCAAATCGCAGACGCGCGTTCGACCGGCATCAACGATTAACGTTCCGTGACAGTTTATGGTTTACATCAATTCGCATCCGCGCCGAGCTTTTGTTAAATAGACCCCTCACGGTTTTTTCCGCGGCGCACGCAAAAGCGCCTCGGAGAGGCTGTTGGAGCCGGAACAAAATACCGTTTTCGGACTTTCCACCGGCAAGAACGGTCAATCGTTCCGCGTCATGCGGCTGTCATTCAGAGCGCATAAGCTATTGTTTCCTAAGTGGTTTCTTAAGATTGTGCAATGCACAAAAACCACTTGACATTCCTTGGCGCCATCTTAAAATAGAACTCATTGCTGCGATGCACAATACATCGCGGTCCGGGCAGACGAATTTGTGCGTCTCGCCACCACCCAATGCGGTCGCAGAGTTCGGCCGCGATCCAGGAGCGTAAACCATGACTTTGCTGACCCCCGAGCAATTCGCTGCAGCCCAGAAAGCCAACTTCGAAACGCTGTTCGGCCTCACCACCAAGGCATTCGAAGGCGTCGAAAAGCTGGTCGAACTGAACCTGCAAGTCGTGAAATCCACGCTCGCGGAAAGCCAGGAAAATGCCCAGCGCGCGCTGTCGGTGAAAGACGCGCAGGAACTGCTGGCACTGCAAGCGAGCCTCGCGCAGCCGGTCGCTGAAAAGGCGCTGTCGTATGGGCGTCACGTGTACGAAATCGTTTCGGCAACGCAAGGCGAGTTCGCCCGCGTAGCGGAAGCGCAGTTCGAAGAGCAGAACCGCAAGGTTCAGTCGCTCGTCGAAAACGTCGCGAAGAATGCACCGGCCGGTTCGGAAACCGCTGTCGCCGTGATCAAGTCGGCCATCACTGCCGCCAACACCACGTACGAAACGGTCCACAAGGCCACGAAGCAAGCTGTCGAAATCGCGGAAAGCAACTTCAACGCAGCCGCCACGGCCGCTTCGAAGGCTGCATCGCAAGCCGCTGCGCAAGCTTCGCGCTCGGCCAAGAAGCCGGTCTAAGTTTCCGGTCTGCTTCCAGGCTCGCTATCGGAGCCTGGGTCGACTGACCCGAGGCCTTGCTTCGGGCATCGTTTGCGCCGGCCCAGCTTCATCGCTGCGCCGGCGTTGCTGTAAGCAACAGCGTCGTGCCGTTGCCGCTCACACGGTTTCAATTGGCCGAACGCTCCGATACGTTGAATGACGTATCGTTTGCCCGGCGAAGCGCCGGGATTTTTTTGCGCGGCGTTCGCGGCGTTGCTTCGTTTCGGGCCGCGGCTCGAATGCGATTGAGCTTCAGATGAAAAACGGCGCGCCCCGCAAAGGGCGCGCCGTTTCTTTTTGAGCGCCATCCGCACGCATGCGGATGAGCCAAACGCATTACTTCTTTTTCTGCGGCGGCAAATCGGTACAGACGCCTTCGTACAGTTCGGCGGCCATGCCGATCGATTCGCCGAGCGTCGGGTGCGGATGAATCGTCTTGCCGATGTCTTCCGCGTCCGCGCCCATTTCGATCGCGAGGCACACTTCGCTGATCAGGTCACCCGCATTCAGACCGACGATACCGCCGCCGATCACGCGATGCGTTTCCTCGTCGAACAGCAGCTTCGTGAAGCCCTCGTCGCGGCCGTTGGCAATCGCGCGGCCCGATGCGGCCCACGGGAACACCGCCTTGCCGTACTTGACGCCTTCGGCCTTCAACTGGTCTTCGGTCTTGCCGGCCCACGCCACTTCGGGATCGGTGTAAGCCACCGACGGAATCTGCAGCGCGTCGAAGTACGCCTTCTCGCCGTGAGCGGCTTCGGCGGCAACGTGTCCTTCGTGGACGGCTTTGTGCGCGAGCATCGGCTGACCGACGATATCGCCGATCGCGAAGATGTGCGGCACGTTGGTGCGCATCTGTTTGTCGACGTCGATAAAGCCGCGATCCGTGACCGCCACGCCGGCCTTGTCCGCGCCGATCTTCTTGCCGTTCGGCGAGCGTCCGACCGCGACCAGCACGAGGTCATAACGCTGCGCTTCCGCCGGAGCCTTCTCGCCTTCGAACGACACGTAGATGCCGTCCTCTTTCGCTTCGGCCGCGGTGGTTTTGGTCTTCAGCATGACGTTGGCGAAACGCTTGCTGTTGTACTTTTCCCAGACCTTGACCAGATCGCGATCCGCGCCAGCCATCAGACCGTCGAGCATTTCGACGACGTCGATCTTCGCGCCGAGCGTGGCGTAGACCGTCGCCATTTCGAGCCCGATGATGCCGCCGCCGATCACCAGCATGCGCTGCGGAATCTGACGCAGTTCGAGCGCGCCGGTCGAATCGACCACACGCGGATCTTCCGGAATGAACGGCAGCTTCACCGCTTCAGAGCCCGCGGCGATGATCGCCTGCTTGAACCGGACGACCTTTTTGCCGCCCTCGGTTTGTACTTCCATGTGGTTCGGATCGACGAACGCGCCGGTGCCCGTGACCACTTCGACCTTGCGCATCTTCGCCATGCCGGCGAGACCGCCGGTCAGCTTCTTGACGACGCCCGACTTGAAGTCGCGCAGCTTGTCCAGATCGATCTGCGGTTTGGAAAACGTGATGCCGTGCGCGCCGAGCGCTTCGGCTTCGTCGATGACGAGCGCCGTGTGCAGCAGCGCTTTCGACGGGATACAGCCGACGTTCAGGCACACGCCGCCGAGCGTCGAATAACGCTCGACGAGCACCGTCTTCATACCGAGATCGGCGGACCGGAATGCAGCCGAATAGCCGCCAGGGCCCGAACCGAGCACGAGCATGTCGCACTCGATATCCGCGTTGCCCGAGAAGCTGCCCGCTTGCGGCGCGGGCGCGGCGGCGCCCGGCGCAGCGGCGCGCGGCGCGGCGGCGGGAGCCGGTGCGGGTGCAGGCGCTTTTTCCGCGGCCTTCGGTGTTTCTTTAGCGGGCGCTGCTTCGCCGGACGTTTCGACGAGCGCGATGACGGTGCCTTGCGAGACTTTATCGCCGGCTTTGATACGGATTTCCTTGACGATGCCGGCGGTATCGCTCGGCACTTCCATGGATGCCTTATCGGACTCGAGCGTCAGCAGCGACTGTTCTTTTTCGATCGCATCGCCCGGTTTGATATTGACTTCGATGACATCGACGTCCTTGAAGTCACCGATATCCGGCACTTTTACTTCGACGAGACTCATAGTGTCCCCTAGTCTTGTTGATGGTGATGAGAAGAACCAGCCCCAGGGCCAAAAAACTGGCAGCGCGCCAAACAGAATCACCCTTTGCAGTCCGCCGAAGGACGCGCCTTTCTTTTGCCTACTTTTCTTTGGAAGACAAAGAAAAGTAGGTGCCGCCCCGCACAGGGGCAGCGCCAATAGACCACTAAGAAAACAGGTTCTACAAAAAACGCGGAGATCACAGAAAAAACCAGCGCCCCGCGCAACACCACATCAAAGAATCACACGCCGAAAATCGGCAAGAATCGCCCCAAGATACGCATTGAAGCGCGCAGCCTCAGCCCCGTCGATCACCCGATGGTCATAAGACAACGACAGCGGCAGCATGAGACGCGGCACAAACTGCTTGCCGTCCCACACCGGCTTCATCGCGCCACGCGACAGCCCAAGAATAGCGACTTCAGGCGCATTGATAATCGGCGTGAAGTTAGTGCCGCCGATCCCGCCCAGCGACGAAATCGAGAAGCAACCGCCTTGCATCTGATCCGGCTTGAGCTTGCCTTCACGCGCGGCCTTGGAAAGATCGGTCATTTCCTTCGCGATCTCGACGAGACCCTTCTTGTCCGCATCGCGAATCACCGGAACGACGAGACCGTTCGGCGTATCGGCGGCAAAACCCACGTGGTAGTACTGCTTGAACACGAGGTTGTCGCCGTCGAGGCTCGCGTTGAACGTCGGGAATTTCTTCAACGCCGACACAACGGCCTTGATGACGAACGCCAGCATCGTGATCTTCACGCCGGCCTTTTCGTTTTCCTTGTTCAACTGCACGCGCAGCGCTTCGAGTTCGGTGATGTCCGCTTCGTCGTTGTTCGTGACGTGCGGAATCATGACCCAGTTGCGATGCAGGTTCGCGCCCGAAATCTTCTTGATGCGCGACAGCGGCTTCGCTTCGAACGGGCCGAACTTCGAGAAGTCGACCTTCGGCCACGGCAGCAGATTCAGCTCGCCGCCGCCGGCTGCGGGCGCGGCTGCGCCGGCCGGCGCCGCACGCTGGCCCGTCATCACGCCCTTGATGAACGCGGTGACGTCGGCTTGCGTAATGCGGCCCTTCGGACCTGTGCCCTGAACCTGCGTCACGTCGACGCCGAGTTCGCGCGCGAACTTGCGCACCGACGGCGAAGCGTGGCTCGCGCGGCGCGAACCGCCCTCGCCGGCCGGGATCGAAGGCGCTTGTGCGAGTGCGGACGGAGCGGCCGGTGCGGGCGACGGCGCGGCAGGCGCATCCGACGGCTTCTCGGCTTGCGGCTTGGCCGCAGGAGCCGGCGCGGGCGCCGCAGCGCCGCCTTCGGCTTCCACGACGACGATCACCGAGCCTTCCGACACGGTATCGCCGACCTTGACCTTCACTTCCTTGACGACGCCGGCCGCGGAACTCGGCACGTCCATCGTCGCCTTGTCGGATTCCAGCGTGACCAGCGACTGCTCTTTCTCGACGCGATCGCCGACCTTCACCGCGACTTCGATCACGGGAATGTCTTTGTAGTCGCCGATATCCGGCACTTTGACTTCCTGCAGACCGCCGCCGCTTGCAGCCGGTGCAGCGGCCGGAGCCGCAGCCGGTGCAGGCGCGGGAGTAGCCGCAGGTGCGGGTGCAGGCGCAGCCGCCGGAGCAGCCGCAGCCGCGCCGCCTTCAGCGCCATCCAGCACTACGATCAGCGAACCTTCCGACACGTTGTCGCCGACCTTGACCTTCACTTCCTTGACGACGCCGGCCGCCGAACTCGGCACATCCATCGTCGCCTTGTCGGACTCCAGCGTAACGAGCGATTGCTCTTTCTCGACGGTATCACCCGCCTTGACCAGCACCTCGATCACAGGAATGTCCTTGTAATCGCCGATGTCCGGCACCTTGACTTCGATCGCTTGACTCATTGTTAGTGTCTCCTGGGCCGCGCACGCGACTGCCGCTGCCGGTCGGAACCGGTCAGTGGCGGGCGCGCACGCCGTGGCACACGGGGAATGATGCCTTAGACGGTCATCGGGTTGGGTTTGGCGGGATCAAGGTTGTACTTCTTGAGCGCCTCGGCGACGACCTTGCGTTCGATCGTGCCCTCGTCTGCCAGTGCATTCAACGCGGCAACCGTGACCCAGTAGCGGTCGACTTCGAAGAAGTGGCGCAGCTTCTCGCGCGTGTCCGAACGGCCATAGCCGTCCGTGCCCAGCACGACGAACTTCTGCGGCACGAACGCGCGAATCTGCTCGGTCAGCGCGCGAACGTAATCGGTCGAGGCAATGACCGGACCAGGCGCGCCCTTCAGCAGCTTCTCGACGTGCGAGAGCTTCTTTTCTTCCGTCGGATGCAGCATGTTCCAGCGCTGCACTTCGTGACCTTCGCGAGCGAGTTCCGTGAAGCTCGGCACGCTCCACAGATCGGCGGCGACGCCCCAGTCGTTCTTCAGCAGGTCGGCGGCGGCGATCACTTCGTTGAAGATCGTGCCCGCGCCCATCAGTTGAACACGCGGCGCTTTCTTGTCAGCGTCGGCTTTGCGGAACGCGTACATGCCCTTGATGATGTCGGCCGCTACATGCTCGCCCTGCGGAATCGCCGGGTGCTCGTAGTTCTCGTTCATCACCGTGATGTAGTAGTACACGTCTTCCTGCTCCGCGACCATGCGGCGCAGGCCGTCCTGCATGATGACCGCGAGTTCGTAACCGAACGTCGGGTCATAGCTGATGCAGTTCGGCACCGACGCGGCCCACAGCAGCGAGTGGCCGTCTTCGTGTTGCAGACCTTCGCCGTTCAGCGTCGTGCGGCCCGCCGTGCCGCCCAGCAGGAAGCCGCGCGAGCGCATGTCGCCCGCGGCCCATGCCAGATCGCCGATGCGCTGGAAGCCGAACATCGAGTAGAAGATGTAGAACGGGATCATGATCTCGCCGTGCGTCGAGTACGACGTCGCGGCTGCGATCCAGTCGGACATGCCGCCGGCTTCGTTGATGCCTTCCTGCAGGATCTGACCGGTTTCCGACTCGCGGTAGAACATGAGCTGGTCGGAATCTTCCGGAATGTACTTCTGGCCGTCCTGATTCCAGATGCCGATCTGACGGAACAGACCTTCCATGCCGAACGTACGCGACTCGTCCGGGACGATCGGCACGATGCGTTTGCCGAGCGCCTTGTCCTTCAGCAGGATGTTGAGAATCCGCACGAACGCCATCGTCGTGGAAATTTCGCGGCCTTCGCCCGTGCCCTTCAGGAGCGGCTCGAATGCCGCAAGTTCCGGCACCGGCAGCGACTCGGCCTTCTGACGGCGCGCCGGCAGATAGCCGCCGAGTTCCTGGCGGCGAGCGCGCATGTACTCGAGTTCCTTCGAACCTTCTTCGAACTTGAGGTACGGCACGTTGACGAGGTCTTCGTCGGAGATCGGCAGACGGAACTGGTCGCGGAATTTCTTCAGCTGCTCCACCTGCATCTTCTTCTGCTGGTGGGTGATGTTCATCGCCTGGCCGGCTTCGCCCATGCCGTAGCCCTTGATCGTCTTCGCGAGGATGACGGTCGGCTGGCCCTTGGTCTGCGTGGCTTCGTGGAACGCGGCGTAGATCTTGTGCGGATCGTGGCCGCCGCGGTTCAGGTTCCACACGTCTTCATCCGACCAGTCGGCGACCAGCGCCTTCAGTTCCGGCGTATTGAAGAAGTGCTCGCGAACGAACGCGCCCGACTCCGACTTGTACGTCTGATATTCGCCGTCGACGACTTCCATCATGCGGCGCATCAGCGCGCCCGACTTGTCGCGCTGGAACAGCGCATCCCAGCGGCTGCCCCACACGACCTTGATGACGTTCCAGCCCGCGCCGCGGAATTCGCTTTCCAGTTCCTGGATGATCTTGCCGTTGCCGCGCACCGGACCGTCGAGGCGCTGCAGGTTGCAGTTGATCACGAACACGAGGTTGTCGAGCCGCTCGCGGCCGGCCATGCCGATCGCGCCGAGCGATTCCGGCTCGTCCGTTTCGCCGTCGCCGAGGAAAGCCCAGACCTTGCGGCCGTCGGTCTTCGCGATGCCGCGCGCCTGCATGTACTTCATGAAGCGCGCCTGATAGATCGCCATGATCGGGCCGAGGCCCATCGAGACGGTCGGGAATTGCCAGAAATCCGGCATCAGCCACGGATGCGGATATGACGAGATGCCCTCGCCGCCCACTTCCTGGCGGAAGTTGTCGAGCTGCTGCTCGGTCAGGCGGCCAAGCAGGAACGCGCGCGAGTAAACACCCGGCGACGAGTGACCCTGCACGAATACGAGGTCGCCACCATGTTCGGGCGACGGCGCGTGCCAGAAGTGGTTGAAGCCGACGTCATACAGCGTGGCCGCCGACGCGAACGACGCGATATGGCCGCCGACGTTGGTGTCCTTGCCCGCGCGCAGCACCATCGCGATGGCGTTCCAGCGCGTGTACGAGCGGATGCGGTGTTCGATGTCCTGGTCGCCGGGAATCTTCGCCTGGCGCGCGACGGGAATCGTGTTGATGTACGGGGTGTTAGCGGAGAACGGCAGATGTTCGCCATGCACGCGGGCGAATTCGATCTGTTTCTCGATCAGGTAGTGCGCACGGTCGGGGCCAACAGCAGAAATCACGCCATCCAGCGCTTCCAGCCATTCGCCGGTTTCCTGGGGATCGTCGTCTTTTTCAGCGGCGACATATTTCATGACTTCGTCGGGTACAGCGGACATGCTCGTCTCCTGGATATAGAGGAACGCTCTTTGAACAGACGACGCGGACGAAGCACGGCCGCGGCAGCTTCGGCCGATTGTAATAAGGGTCCCGACGTCCACGCAACAAAATTTTCGAATTACGAGATCGGCTCTCATAATGCGGAAAATTGTTGCAGCGCAACCTGATTTGACTGCCTTTCCCCGGATACGTCGGCTAGTGTGCGCCGAATAACGGCACTTTCAGTGATTTTTTGCGTGATTTGCTAGCTACGCGCTGCGCTACAATGCCACGCATGTTGACCGAACGGCTTTTCGCTCGATCGGCGCGCAACGCTGGTTCGCCGGCGGATTCGTCGCCGTCCTCCCGCTGGCACCATGGGCCCTGGTGGTCCAATTCCTATTTGCTGACGCCGCTCCTGTCGATCCTGGTGTTCCTGGTCGTCATGAGCCTGATTCTGTGGAGCCTGAACCGGCGCGAGCAGCAGCAGCAGGAAGACACGCTTTACCGCAACGTCGCGTGGGCCCAGCAGCAGATTCGCCTGTCCATGACCGGCGCGCAGGAACAGATCCAGGCGCTCGCGCGCGACCTCGCCGCGGGCCACGCCGATCCCCAGTCGTTCCAGGTGTCTACCACGGACATCATGCAGGGGCATCCCGAAATCCTCTACATGAACTGGTACACGAGCCAGCAGCAGCCGCGCTGGCCCAATACCGCGCTGCCCGTGTTCGGCCAGCGTCTCGCCAAGCCGAACGACACGCAAATGGACGAAGCGGTCAAAGCCGCGTTCGCCGAGGCGCGCAGCACGCGCCGCCAGGTGTATTCGCCGCTCATCTACGACGACCTCGGCAACGGCTACATCACACTGCAAACGCCGGTCTTTCGCGACCGCGAATTTCTCGGCTCGATCGCCGCGGTGTTTTCGGTCGAAGGCATTCTTAAGCACGATATTCCGCCCGAGCTGTCGGCGAAGTACAAGATTTCGATCGTCGACGCGAACAACCGCGAGCTGACCACCACGTCCACGCGTCCGCGTTTGCCGCGCGACATGTTCTACGATCTGCCGCTCGATCCGCCGGGCCAGGGCGTCTCGGTGCGCGTGTACGCGTTCCCGCAGATGACGAACTTCACCAACAACACGCTCGTGTGGCTGGTGGCCGGTTTGTCGTGCTTCGTGTTGTGGAGTTTGTGGAGCTTGTGGAAGCACACGCGGCAGCGCTTCGAGGCGCAGCAGGCGCTCTACGCCGAAGCGTTCTTCCGCCGCGCGATGGAAAACTCCGTGCTCATCGGCATGCGCGTGCTCGACATGCACGGCCGCATCACGCACGTTAATCCCGCGTTTTGCCGCATGACCGGCTGGGACGAAAGCGACCTCGTCGGCAAGACGGCGCCGTTCGCCTACTGGCCGCGCGACGCCTATCCGGAAATGCAGCGCCAGCTCGACATGACGCTGCGCGGCAAGGCGCCGTCGTCGGGATTCGAATTGCGGGTGCGCCGCAAGGACGGCTCCACGTTCCACGCGCGTCTGTATGTATCACCGCTGATCGACAGCTCGGGCCGCCAGACCGGCTGGATGTCGTCGATGACCGACATCACCGAGCCGAAGCGCGCGCGCGAGGAACTCGCCGCCGCGCATGAGCGCTTCACCACCGTGCTCGAAAGTCTCGACGCGGCCGTGTCCGTGCTCGCCGCCGACGAAGCCGAACTGCTGTTCGCCAACCGCTACTACCGGCATCTGTTCGGCATCCGCCCGGACGGTCATCTGGAATTGGCGGGCGGCGGGTTCGATAGCGCACAGGCGTCGTCGGATTCGATCGATATGGTGGACACATACGCGGGACTGCCCGCCGCGGCGTTGACCGAAAGCACGGCCGACGCGCAGGAAATCTACGTGCAAAGCATCCAGAAGTGGTTCGAAGTGCGCCGTCAGTACATCCAGTGGGTGGACGGCCACCTCGCGCAGATGCAGATCGCAACCGACATCACCACGCGCAAGCAGGCGCAGGAACTGTCGCGCCAGCAGGACGAAAAGCTGCAGTTCACGAGCCGTCTGATGACGATGGGCGAAATGGCGTCGTCGCTCGCACACGAACTGAATCAGCCGCTCGCCGCCATCAATAACTATTGCTCCGGAACCGTTGCGCTGGTTAAATCCGGTCGGACGACGCCTGACAATCTGCTGCCCGTGCTCGAAAAAACCGCACAGCAGGCAGTGCGCGCCGGCATGATCATCAAGCGCATTCGCGAGTTCGTGAAACGCAGCGAGCCGAAGCGCCAGGCGACGCGCGTCGCGGACATCGTCGCGGACGCCGTGGGTCTCGCCGAAATCGAAGTGCGCAAGCGGCGCATTCGCATCGTCACCGACATGCGCTCGCGGCTGCCCGTCATTTACGTCGACCCCGTGCTGATCGAGCAGGTGCTGGTCAACCTGCTGAAGAACGGCGCCGAGGCGATGGCGGAAGCGCGGCCCAACGCGGTCGATCCGGTGATCCGCGTCGTCGTGCGGCTGGAGGGCGGCTTTGTCAACATCAGCGTCGTCGATCAGGGCCCGGGCGTCGACGAAGCAACCGCCGAGCGGCTGTTCGAACCGTTTTACAGCACCAAGTCCGACGGCATGGGCATGGGGCTGAACATTTGCCGTTCGATTATCGAATCGCACCGCGGTCGTCTGTGGGTGGTCAACAACGTCGAGTCAGACGGCCACATCACAGGCGCCACGTTCCATTGCAGTCTGCCTATTGGAGAGCCTGACGGCCCGAGCAACGGCGGGTCAGAGGCGCCGACACCACAAACCGTTACGGGAGAGCTATGAACAGCCCAGTCACCACACAGGAAACTGTCTTTGTCGTCGACGACGACGAGGCCGTGCGAGATTCGCTGCGCTGGCTGCTGGAGGCGAACGGCTACCGCGTGCAGTGCTTCTCCAGCGCCGAGCAGTTTATCGACGCATGGCAGCCGCATCAGCATCCGGGCCAGATTGCCTGCCTGATTCTCGATGTGCGGATGTCCGGCATGAGCGGACTGGAACTGCAGGAACGCCTGATCGCCGACAACGCGTCGCTGCCGATCATCTTCGTGACGGGCCATGGCGATGTGCCGATGGCCGTGTCCACGATGAAAAAAGGCGCGATGGACTTCATCGAAAAGCCGTTCGACGAAGCCGAGCTGCGCAAGCTGGTCGAGCGCATGCTCGACAAGGCGCGCAGCGAAAGCACCAGCGTGCAGCAGCAGCGCGCGGCCGCCGAGCGGCTCGGCAAACTGACCGCGCGCGAGCATCAGGTGCTGGAGCGCATCATCGCGGGCCGCCTGAACAAGCAGATCGCCGACGACCTCGGCATCAGCATCAAGACGGTCGAAGCGCATCGCGCGAACATCATGGAAAAGCTCAACGTCAACACGGTCGCCGATCTGCTGCGACTCGCGCTGTCGAACAAACCGCAACCGGCGCAATAAATACTGGCAAGCACCCGCGGCGCGTCCGGCAGTTGCCGCGGCGCGCCGTGTGGCCTTCGTCATCAGCCGGACTGTCCAGTCCGGCTCCTCCCCGCTATCTCTTCTGTCTGCTCGCCTCGGCGCGAGCCGTCCGGCAACGCGGACGTCGTCGGCTTGCCCGCGCGCACGCCGGTATAATGACGGACTTTGCAGCGACGCCTATCTCCGATTAGCCTCGCGCGCTTTTCATGTGCCGACCCGTTGCTGCTGAAAAACGCCATCGCGCGCGGCACGCGCTGCTCCGCTTTCCATACTGCCCCTCTCGACCGACCATGACTGCCAAACTGATCGACGGCCTCGCCCTCTCCAAGACACTGCGCGCCGACGTCGCCGCACGCGCCGCCGCGCTGACCGCCCGCGGCCATCAGCCGGGGCTCGCTGTCGTGCTCGTCGGCGACAATCCGGCCAGCGAAGTCTACGTGCGCAACAAGGTGAAGGCGTGCCACGACAATGGTCTGGGCTCGTCGCTCGACCGTTATCCGGCGGATCTGTCGGAAGCCGAACTGCTCGAGCGTATCGACGAACTCAATCGCGACCCGCTGATCCACGGCATTCTCGTGCAACTGCCGCTGCCGCCGCATATCGACAGCCACAAGGTGATCGAGGCGATCGCGCCGGAGAAGGACGTGGACGGCTTTCACGTCGCCAACGCGGGCGCGTTGCTGACCGGCAAGCCGTTGTTCCGTCCGTGCACGCCGTACGGCGTGATGAAGATGCTCGCCGCCTATGAGATTCCGCTGCAAGGCGCGAACGCGGTGGTGATCGGCCGCTCGAACATCGTCGGCAAGCCGATGGCGCTGCTGCTGCTCGAAGCGGGCGCGACGGTCACGATCTGCCACAGCAAGACGCGCGATCTCGCCGCGCACACGCGCAACGCCGACATCGTGGTCGCGGCCACCGGCCTGCGCAACCTCGTTACCGCCGACATGGTGAAGCCGGGCGCGGCGGTGATCGACGTCGGCATGAATCGCGACGAGGCCGGCAAGCTGTGCGGCGACGTCGATTTCGCGGGCGTCAAGGAAGTGGCCGGCTACATCACGCCGGTGCCGGGCGGCGTCGGTCCGATGACCATCACGATGCTGCTCGTGAATACGATTGAAGCCGCGGAGCGCGAGGCAGCGAAGAAGGCCTGAAGGTAAAAAGGAAAGCGCTGGGCAACTGCCAGCCCCGCGCTTTCAACTCGCTACGCAACCCCGGTTTGACTGCTGCTTTCATATCGGCGTGAGTCGAGGTTTTGTCCGACTCGTTATGACTCACGCTCGTCTGCGTCCCCGCCCTGCTTCTCCTCGCACCTCAGTCTCACTCCATCACCCTTCGAATCCAACGCTTGCTGCATGACCGTCAGCGCACGGTTTCGCGCGCGCCCCGCTCGCTCGCCGGCCGCGCGTCGGCACCCACCGCACGCGGGCGCGCGAGGCGAGCGCGGCACCACATCAGCACCGGCCTCTCGACGCAGTGCCACGACAGCGCGGCGCACAGCACGATAAACGGCGCGGCGATCAGCACCGCCGTCACATGACTCAATTGCGGCGCGATATTCGCCACGCATTGCTGCACCATGAAGCCATACAGATAGATGCCGTACGAGTAGTCATGGCGCGGCACGAAGCGCCGCAACAGCGGCGTCGTGCCGACCCACAGCACGCCATACACAAAAGCCAGATAGAACAACGGCTGCGCGCCCGCCGTATCGCGAAACACCAGAAAAACCATCGTCAACGCGAGCGTCATCAGACCGTGAATGTCGATCCGCTCGCGCAAGCCATACAGCAGCACGCCGAGCATGAAGAACGGCTCCGGCCAGAACGAATAGCCGCCGGGCGTGTCGCTGAAGTCGCGCAAGCCGATCTGCACGAGCGGCAGCGAATGCGGCGTCAGATGCGGCGGCAAATGCACGCGCAGCACGAAGGCGGCAATGCCGAGCGCCGCCGCGAGCAATGCGCCGCGCGGGCTCGACAGCAGACCGAGCATGCCCGCCGCGAGCACGATCAGATAGCAGCGCACTTGCAGCGGAAGCGTCCATAGCGGACTGCTGACGTCGACGGGAAAGCGGTTGTGTTCGAACACGCCGGGCAGCGCCCAGCCGGTGTTCATCACGATGGTGGAAAAGTTGTCGAGGTTCGCCCACGTCATGCCGGAGCTGAAATACTCGCGCAGCGGCAGCGTCGTGAACAACGGCCCGACGATGAACACCGTCACCAGCGAGCCGAGCGCCACTGCCGGCCACAGCCGCGCGATGCGCAGCACCGCAAAGCGCGGCACCGAGCGTTGACGGTCGAAGCTCGCGGTCACGAGCATGCCGCTCAACAGGAAGAACGCATAGACGCCGAGCGCGCCGAAGCCGTCGAAACCGAGCGCGTTGTGGACCCAGTCGCTCGAGCCGTCCGGCGCCTGCAGCAGATACGAATGGCCATACACGACGGCCACGGCGGCGACAAGCCGCACCAGGTCGAAATTGTTGCCGTTGCGCGATAGAGCGTGCGAAAGCGGGTGCATCGATACCTCTTGGGGAAAGCGTCGGAAAGCGTCAACTGAAGTGCTGAGCCGCCACTCCGCAGTCAAGCGACGGACGCATCAGCATGCGGCGCGGCGCCGTTTGACACAGTTCGCTTTCGCACAGAAGCGCCGCGCGCCGCGACATCTGGTAATTTGTATGCCTGCCCCAATACTATGGATGTCAGGTGCGATGGGGCGCCGCCGCGCGCACGCCGCCCAGCACCGGTTAAAGTAACCGTTAGTCATCAACCGTTCACCCGCGTCAGACAGGAAGCCTCATGTCCACTACCGTCTCGAATCACGACAACCCGCTCCTCGATTTCTCCGACCTGCCGCGCTTTGGCGAAATCCGCCCCGAACACGTCACGCCCGCGCTCGATGTGCTGCTCGCCGATGCAGCGGCCGCAGTCGAGCGCGCCGCTTTGCCGGTTACACCCGCTTCGTGGGCCGATGTCGTCGAGCCCGTCGAGCGCGCGACCGAACCGCTGTCGCGCGCATGGAGCGTCGTCGGTCATCTGAACGCTGTTGCCGATACGCCCGAACTGCGTGCCGTGTATGGCGAAAACCTGCCGCGCGTGACCGAGTTCTGGTCGAGCGTCGGGCAGAATCTTGCGCTGTACGAGAAGTACAAGACGCTGAACGCAAGCGACGAATTCGCCGCGCTCAGCAGTGAGCGCCAGAAGATTCTCAGCAACGCGCTGCGCGATTTCCGTCTGTCCGGCGCCGAATTGCCCGAGGACCAGAAGCCGCATTTCGCCGAATTGCAGGAGAAGCAGGCGGCGCTCTCGAAGGCGTTTTCCGATCATGTGCTCGATGCCACGAACGCTTATGCGTATGTCGTCGAAGCCGGCAACGAAGCGGCACTCGCCGGTCTGCCCGAAGACGTGATCGAAGCCGCGAAAGAAGCGGCTGAGCGCGACGGCAAGACCGGCTACAAATTCACGCTGCATTTCCCGTCGTACTTCCCGGTCATGCAGTACTCGGAAAACCGTCCGATGCGCGAGGCGATGTACCGCGCGTATGTGACGCGCGCGTCCGAACTCGGTCCGCAATACGGCAACGGCAAGCCCGAGTGGGACAACACGTCGGTGCTCGCCGAGCAGTTGAAACTGCGCGCGGAAGAAGCGCACATGCTCGGCTACAACAATTTCGCCGAGGTCTCGCTCGCGCCGAAAATGGCGGAATCGCCGGAACAGGTCATGACTTTCCTCGAGGACCTCGCCACGCGCGCGCGTCCGCATGCGGAGCAGGACTGGAAGGAACTGCGCGAATTCGCGGCGAATGAACTCGGCCTGAGCGACCTGCAACCGTGGGACATGACGTTTGCCGCCGAGCGCCTGCGTCAGAAGCGCTATTCGTTTTCTGAGAACGAAGTGAAGCAGTATTTCCCGGAAGACGCTGTTTTCAAGGGCCTTTTTAAAGTCACCGAGACTTTGTTCGGCGTGCGTATCCGCCGCGACGAAGCCGCTGTGTGGCATCCGGACGTGCGTTTTTTCCGCGTCGAGAACCAGGACGGCGGCCTCGTCGCGCAGTTCTACCTCGACCTGTACGCACGCGAAGGCAAACGCGGCGGCGCCTGGATGGACGACGCGCGCGGCCGTCACAAGCATACGCACGGCGGCGTGCAAACGCCGGTCGCGTATCTGACCTGCAACTTTTCGGCGCCGGTCGGCGGCAAGCCTGCATGCTTCACGCACGACGAAGTCATCACGCTCTTCCACGAGTTCGGGCATGGGCTGCATCACATGCTGACGCGCGTCGATGAACTCGGCGTGTCCGGCATCAACGGCGTCGAGTGGGATGCGGTCGAACTGCCGTCGCAATTCATGGAGAACTTCTGCTGGGAGTGGGACGTGCTCTCCGACATGACCTCGCACGTCGAAACGGCGCAGCCGCTGCCGCGCGAACTGTTCGACAAGATGCTTGCCGCGAAGAATTTCCAGAGCGGGCTCGGCACGTTGCGGCAGATCGTGTTCTCGATGTTCGATATGCAGTTGCATACCGGCTTCGACGCAACCGGCACGAAGAACGCGACGCAACTCGCGAGCGAGATCAACGAGCGTTTTCATGTCGTGCCGCAAGCGCCCTTCTCGCGTTGGCCGAACACGTTCAGCCACGTATTCGCGGGCGGTTATGCGGCGGGCTACTACAGCTACAAGTGGGCCGAGGTGCTGTCCGCCGACGCGTATGCGGCATTCGAGGAAGCCGCGCAATCGGCGAGCGGCAGTGTGCTCGATCAGGCAACCGGCATGCGCTATCGCAAGGAGATTCTCGAAGTGGGCGGCAGCCGCCCGGCGATGGAGTCGTTCAAGGCGTTCCGCGGACGCGAGCCGAACATCGACGCGCTGCTGCGGCATAACGGCATGACGCCTGCCGCCGCGCACTGAATGGATGGTGTCGTGATGCGATGAGAAGCCGGTGTTCCGCACAATGCGGACACCGGCTTTTTTGCTGGCTGCGTACGGCGGTCAGGTCAGTCGCGATGCAGCTTGAAATCCACTTCCGAAGGCCGTCCTTCGAGCGACAGCGCCGCGCGCGCCGCCGGTGCGCGGCTCACCACCTTGCCGCGGCTGATCACCGCCAGCCGCGCCGCGCGCAGGCGGATCGCTTCCACCGGATCGCGCGCGTCGAGCAGCACGAGGTTGGCGGCGCAGCCCGGCGCGACACCGTAGTCTTCCAGACCGAGAATGCGCGCGCCGTTCACCGTGACCGCGTCGAAGCACGCGTGCATGCCTTCGACGCCCGTCATCTGCGCGACGTGCAAGCCCATGTGCGCGACTTCGAGCATGTCGCCCGAGCCGAGGCTATACCACGGGTCCATCACGCAATCGTGCCCGAACGCGACGTTGATGCCCGCCGCCATCATCTCCGGCACGCGCGTCATGCCGCGCCGCTTCGGGTACGTGTCGCTGCGTCCCTGCAACGTGATGTTGATGAGCGGATTGGCAATCGCCGATACACCCGACTCGCGCATCAGCGGCAACAGCTTGCTCACGTAGTAGTTGTCCATCGAATGCATCGACGTGAGATGCGAACCGGTGACGCGCCCATGCAAGCCGAGGCGCTGCGTTTCGGCGGCGAGCGTTTCGATGTGGCGCGACATCGGATCGTCCGATTCGTCGCAGTGCATGTCCACTCGCAAGCCCTGCTTGGCCGCGTACTCGCACAACATGCGCACGGATTGCGCGCCGTCGGCCATCGTGCGTTCGAAATGCGGAATGCCGCCGACCACGTCGACGCCCATTGCAATCGACCGCTTGAGGTTTTCGAAAGCGCCGGCACTCCGCAGCACGCCGTCTTGCGGAAACGCCACGAGTTGCAGGTCCAGATACGGCGCGACACGGCGCTTTACTTCGACGAGCGCCTCGACGGCGAGCAGGCGCGGATCGCACACATCGACGTGACTGCGGATCGCCAGCAGCCCGCGCGCGACCGCCCAGTCGCAGTACTGCATCGCGCGTTCGATCAGCGCCTCCTGCATGAGATGCGGCTTGAGTTCGCCCCACAGCGCGATGCCTTCGAGCAGCGTGCCCGACGCGTTCACGCGCGGCAAACCATAGGACAGCGTTGCGTCCATATGGAAATGCGGATCGACGAAAGGCGGCGTGACGAGCGAGCCGGCCGCGTCGATTTCGTCGCGCGCGACGGCGGCCAGATTCGCTTCGACCGCGACGATGCGCCCCGCTTCGATGCCGATGTCGACCGCGTGCTTCGCTTGCGGCGCGACGCGTGGCGGCAGCATCGCGCGGCGGATGATCAGGTCCATATCTCGCTCCTTTTTTGTGTCGGCGTTCGCGTCGTGATTCATGACGATTCTATCGGCGTCAGAAAGGCCGCGCCGGTTTTGTACGCGCTTAAATTGGGATCCCCGTACCGGCCGACGGCGAGCAATCCGTACCGGCAACCCGCGGCACGGCGCACCTATACTCGGTTCACGTTATGGCGTTGTTCATTGAGGAGCGTGCGGATGAAGACGATAGGTGTGATCGGCGGCATGAGTTGGGAATCTTCCGCCGAGTATTACAGGCTGCTCAACCGTCACGCGAAGGCGCGCCTCGGCGGTCATCACAACGCGCGCAGCCTGATGCTGACAGTGGACTTCGCGCCCATCGAAGCGAATCAGCGCGCGGGCGACTGGCACGCGCTCGGCGAACAGATGGCCGATGCGGCGCGTCAACTCGAACGCGGCGGCGCCGGGCTCGTGATGCTTGCGACCAACACGATGCATCGCGTGTATGAGTCGATCGAGCGCGCCATTCATGTGCCGTTCCTGCATATCGCCGATCCGACCGGCAACGCACTGCGCGCGGCGGGCGTCGAACGAGTCGGTTTACTCGGCACGCGCTATACGATGGAGCAGGCCTTTTACACGGGACGGCTGCGCGAGCGCTACGGCCTTGAAACGCTGGTGCCGGAAGAAGCGCAACGCGCGGACGTGCACCGCATCATCTACGACGAGCTGTGTCACGGCAACGTGAAGAGCGAGTCGCGCGCGATATATCAAGGTGTGATCGAATCGCTGGCCGCGCGCGGCGCGCAGGCGGTGATTCTCGGCTGCACCGAGATCACGTTGCTGATCAAGGCGGAAGATTCCGTGCTGCCCGTGTTCGATACGACGGCGTTGCATGCGCAAGCGGCGGTGGAGTGGGCGATTGGGGGCGAATGAAGGCGATTGCGGATGACTGACAGCAAATGAAAAAGCCCGCGTGGCTTGCGCCAGCGGGCTTCATATGCCTGGTTGCGGGGGTAGGATTTGAACCTACGACCTTCGGGTTATGAGCCCGACGAGCTGCCAGACTGCTCCACCCCGCGTCAGAGAAAAAGAGTATATAGGGGCGTCGGCAAAACGTCAAACTATTGCTTCGACTAACGGTGTCGGCATGCAATTCGACGCGCAAAAATCCGCAGCGCGAATCACAGATCCTGAACCGTCGCGCCCTCGATCTTGCCGTCGATAATATCCGCGCCGTACTGACTCGCGCTGCGTTTTGCGACGCCGAAGTCGGAGAACGTGGCGGGCAGCACGAGACGAAACACACGGCTCGCCTTCGAACCGCTAATGGCACCCGGACGGCAGACGCGCACCGCGACGTCGTAGCCTTCCGCATGCCGCTTGTGACCGTCGAATTTGTCGAACGCCCGCGAGAAAACCAGCGGATGCACTTCGAAGTCCTTATAAAGATCTGGATAAGCCTGAGCCATGATGCCCTCCGGTGCACGCCGGTGCCTGAGTGAGTCGAATTGTGAATATCACCCCACTATACGCTGCGCACGGCACGCATCGGCTTTTTATTTTCGACGCGCGCCGCGCGGTGTGGGCGTGAGTACGGGTGCGAGCGCCGCGAAAATCGTCGCCTTCGCGCGGGCGCTGGTAAGCTACGGCTCCTGCGCCATTCAGCTTGAGAATCTCCCGTGAAAATCGCCACCTGGAACGTCAACTCACTCAAAGTCCGCCAGCAGCACGTGATCGACTGGCTCGAAACCAGCGGCACCGACGTACTGTGCCTTCAGGAACTGAAGCTGCCCGACGAAAAGTTTCCGCGCGCGGAACTCGAAGAGAAAGGCTACCGGAGCTGGTTCGCGGGCCAGAAGACGTACAACGGCGTCGGCATTCTGGTGCGCGCGGGGCTCAACGTCGACGAAGCGAGCGTCGTGCGAAACATTCCGGGCTTTGATGACTTGCAGCAGCGCGTGGTCGCGGCGACCGTCGAGGGCGTGCGCATTATTTCCGCCTATTTTCCGAACGGCCAGGCGCCCGGTACCGACAAGTTCGCGTACAAGCTGCGCTGGCTTGCCGCGCTGCACGACTGGGTCAAAAGCGAGATGGCGCTGTATCCGAAGCTCGCGCTGCTCGGCGATTACAACATCGCACCCGACGACCGCGACGTGCACGATCCGAAGGCTTGGGAAGGTCAAAACCTGGTGTCGCCGGAAGAACGCGCGGAGTTCGTACGGCTGATCGAACTCGGTCTCGTCGATGCATTCCGTCAGTTCGAGCAGCCGGAAAAAATCTATTCGTGGTGGGACTACCGGATGATGGCTTTCCGCCGCAACGCGGGTCTGCGCATCGACCATATTCTGCTGTCGAAGGCGCTGGCCGAAACGTGCGCTTCGTGCGAGGTCGACAAGGTGCCGCGCAAATGGGACCAGCCGTCGGACCACGCGCCGGTCGTTGCGCAACTAGGTTGACAGAGGCGCCCCGACGCATTCGCATTCGCACACACGCTCAAGCCGAAACCCCCAGCGTTCCCCACAAAAACTCGAACACCATCGCGTCGTGCTCGGCCTGCTCCAGTTCGTCGGAGCCGCCGTGACCGCCCTCCGTATTCTCGCGATACCACACGTTATCCACACCAAGCGCCTGCATGCGCGCCGCCATCTTGCGGGCATGGCCGGGATGCACGCGGTCGTCGGCGGTCGACGTCGTGAACATCACCGGCGGATACTTCACGCCCGCCGTCACGCGGTGATACGGCGAGTAGGCGGCGAGCACGCGCGCATCGGCGGGATCGTCGGGATCGCCGTATTCGTCGATCCACGACGCGCCGGCATGCAGCAGGTGATAGCGGCTCATGTCGAGCAGCGGCACTTCGCAGACCACAGCGCCGAACAGTTCCGGGCGCTGCACCATGCACGCCGCGACCAGCAGGCCGCCGTTGCTGCCGCCCTGGATGCCGAGTTGCGCGGCGCTCGTCACGCCGCTTGCGACGAGCGCTTCGGCCACCGCGATGAAATCGTCGAAAGCGCGTTGCCGATGCTCGGTCTGCGCCGCCGTGTGCCAGGGCGTGCCGAACTCGCCGCCGCCGCGAATGTGCGCGACCACGTACACGCCGCCGCGCTCGAGCCAACCGATGCCCTGCCCCGCGAGATAGCTCGGCAATAACGGAATCGCGAAGCCGCCATAGCCGGTGAGCAGACACGGCCGCGTGGCATGCTGTTCCGCGTGATCCGCATGATCCATGCGCTCGGCGGCAGCTTGCACGTCGCGCGGTCCGATCACCGTGTACGGCACGCGCGTGCCGTCCGCGGAAACGGCGTCGCCGCGCGTCACCACATAGCGCGTCGCGTCGAACTGCGTCGGCCAGCGGTGGACCAACTCCCACGCGGTGAGATCGTCGCGCGCAAGATCGGCGAGCCAGTACGCGGGCGGCTGCAGATAGTCGTCGGTATCGACGAACACTTCGTCGTTCAACGTCGACTCCACCGGCGAGACGTCGGCTTGCCCCTCGCCGTGCGACGGGAAGACACGCTGTTGCCACTGCCATGTGTGATCGGCGGATTGCATCGGCGTGAACAGCAAGGTCTTGTTCTGCACGTCTTCCAGATACGACACGATGAGCTGGTTGCGCGTGTGCGTCCATTCGCAGGCGGACGTCTGCGAAGTCGGGATGAACAACGGCGTGACCTCGCGCTCGCCGCGCAGGAACGCGTCTTCACGGATCGCCAGCAGCGCGCCGCCCGGATACATCACCTCATCGTAATGCCAGTCGAGGCGCGGCTCGAGCAGCAGCCAGCCGTTCCAGCCGCCCACCGCGACATGCGAGGGCACGTCGTAACGACGCCACGCATCGGCGGCAAGCGGGACGCCGTTCGCCGCGTCGAGGTAGTACCTGTGCGAGTCGAAGAAATCGACGCTGCTCACGACCGTGTGACGCTTTTCCACCGGATCGTAGTGCGCTTGCACGCCGATGTCGTCATACGCGCCCTCGAACACCACGGGCGCGTCGGCGAGCGCCGTGCCACGCGTCCAGCGCCGCGCTTCGCGCGGATAGCCGGAGCGCGTCAGGCTCTCGCTCCCATTGTCCCAGCCGACGTAAAGCGTATCGCGGTCGATCCACGACGCCGCATGCTTGCCCGCCTTCGCGATCACAAAACCGTCGTCGACCAGGCGTCGCGCGTCGATGTCGAACTCGCGCACCACGACCGCGTCCGACCCGCCTGGCGACATGGTGATCAACGCGCGATCGCCATCCGGGTAAAGAATGTCGAACTCGACGCAGACCCACGGCGTGCCTTCGGCTTCGCCTAGCGCGTCGAAGTCGATCAGGTTCTGCCACTCAGGCTTACCGCCGCGCCACGCCGCCCACGTGGTGCGCCGCCACAGCCCTTTGGGATTGCGGTCGTCCTGCCACAGGTCGTACGCCCACTCTTTCCATCGAGTGGGAATGACGGGGCGTTCGCGCGGCAGATACGCATCGGCGAGCCATTGTGTGAGCGTGTCGAGTCGCTCACCGCTGCACCACGCGGCGCGGGTGCGGGCGTTCTGCTCGTCGACCCACGCGAGTGCTTCGGGGTCGTCGAGCGCTTCGAGCCACAGGAACGGATCGGTGGAAAACGGCCAGGGAGAACTAGCGGAAGAGGCAGGAGGCATCGTGAGCTGTCGGATAAAAACAGCGTTGATTATGCCTTGCCGCGCGAGAAGCGGCGGTGTTTGCGCGGCGGTTCAATGTCTGGATGTTCGGATAAAGGCGCAAGCGGCGGCCGGACGCGATATCCATGCCGCCGCCCGCCGCCTTCACACATGCCGTGCGGTCATCGAATCAAGGCTCGAGATTGAGCTCCTGAATCTTGCGCGTAATCGTATTGCGTCCGATACCGAGACGCTCCGCCGCCTCGACCTTGCGACCGCGCGTGAAGTCGAGCGCCTCGCGAATCACCGCCGCTTCGAAACGGCGTGCGAGTTCGTCCATCACGTCCGCGGAATTCTCGCGCAGCAAGCGCGCGACTTCCGTGCGCAAGCCGCCTTCCCATGCGCTGACCGTGGCAACCGGCAGGCCGCCCGGCATGCCCGCATGCGCCGCCACGCTTCCGCCATTGATCGGCGCCGTGGCCGCGAGGCTCGCGTCCGCGCTACCGATCGGACTGCCGCCCCCGCCCGTCGTAAGATCCGTCGCGCCGGCCTGCGCGGGACCGAGATCCGGCGGCAAGTCCTTGATCTCGATGGTCTGCGCGGGCGCCATCACCGTGAGCCAGTTAGCGAGATTCTCCAACTGCCGCACATTGCCCGGAAACGGCAGCGAAGCCAGATAAGCGAGCGCCTCTTCCGATACGCGCTTCGGCTCGACGCCCAGATCGCGCGCGCTCTTCTGCAGAAAATGCCGGGTGAGCAGCGGAATGTCTTCGCTGCGCTCGCGCAACGCGGGCAAACGCAGGCGAATCACGTTGAGCCGGTGATACAAGTCCTCGCGGAAAAGCCCCTGACGTACGCGCGATTCCAGATTCTGGTGCGTCGCCGCGATCACGCGCACGTTGGCGCGCAGCGGATTGTGGCCGCCGACCCGATAGAACTGGCCATCGGAGAGCACACGCAACAGACGCGTCTGCAAATCGAACGGCATATCGCCGATTTCATCGAGAAACAGCGTGCCGTTTTCCGCCTGCTCGAAGCGGCCCTGGCGCATTGCCTGCGCGCCAGTGAAGGCGCCGCGCTCATGGCCGAATAGTTCGGATTCCAATAGATCTTTTGGAATCGCCGCGGTGTTCAGCGCAATGAAGGGACCGTTCGCGCGTGGGCTATGCCGGTGCAACGCACGCGCGACCAGTTCCTTTCCGGTGCCCGATTCGCCGGTAATGAGCACGGTTGCCGCCGAATGGGACAAACGGCCGATCGCGCGAAACATGTCCTGCATCGCGGGCGCCTGGCCGAGCATTTCGGGTGCATCGGCAACGCGGTCGTCCCACGTCTGTTCGCCGCGCATGCTCTCGTCCACCGCGCGGCGGATCAGCTCGACCGCTTTGTCGATGTCGAACGGCTTCGCGAGATATTCGAACGCGCCGCCCTGGAACGCGGCGACCGCGCTGTCCAGATCGGAGAACGCCGTCATGATGATGACCGGCAAGCCCGGCACCTTGTCACGCACGGTTTGCAGCAATTCGAGGCCCGAGCCGCCCGGCATCCGGATGTCGGACACCAGCACCTGCGGGCTTTCGTGATCGAGCGCCGCCGACGCCTCGCGCACGTTCGCGAAGCTGCGCGTCGCGAAGTTTTCGCGAGCGAGCGCTTTTTCAAGCACCCAGCGAATCGATTGATCGTCGTCTACTATCCAGATCGGCTTCATATAGGTCTGTCAGAAGTCTTGAGATGCCTGCGATGTGCGAAGGCGTGTCAGTAGTCGAGCGGCAGCAGAATCTGAAACTCGGTGTGGCCGGGCCGGCTTTCCACTTCGATCAGACCGTCGTGTTGTTGCACGAACGTCTGCGCGAGCGTCAGACCGAGACCGCTGCCGTCCTCGCGCCCCGATACGAGCGGATAGAAGATGCGGTCACGAATGTCCTCGGGAATGCCGGGGCCGTTGTCGATGATATGCAAGTCCAGTGCCAGCTTACATAAGCGTTTCGACACCGTGATCTTGCGTGCAATGCGCGTGCGCAATTCGATGCGCGCGTCGCCTTGCGAGATGCGTTCGCGCAATGCCTCTGCCGCATTGCGCACGATGTTCAGAAGCGCCTGGATCAGTTGCTCCTTGTCGCCGCGCAGGTCCGGCACGCTGACGTCGTAATCGCGCTCGATCGTGAGGCCGCGCGGAAACTCCGCGAGAATCACCTGACGCACGCGCTCGCACACTTCGTGAATATTCACGTCGCCGACAATATGCGGATGCCGGTGCGGCTCGAGCAAGCGGTCGACCAGCGTTTGCAGCCGGTCCGATTCCTTGATGATGACCTGCGTGTACTCGCGCAACTCGTCGCGCTGACGCTCGCCCAGTTCGAATTCGAGCAGTTGCGCCGCGCCGCGAATCCCGCCGAGCGGATTCTTGATTTCGTGCGCGAGATTGCGGATCAACTGTTTGTTGACGGCCGTGAGGTCGTTGATGCGCTCCTCGCGGTCGCTGCGCAAATGCCGCTCGTTCTCGAACAGTTCGAGCAGCACGTAGTCTTGCGCGCTTTCCAGAAAGCCGACGATCGCGTGGACATGCAGCGGCTCGTGAGCGGGCCGCTCGAGCACGGCATCGAGATGCGTCGCGTGAAAACGGTGAGCGGCGATCGACGTGATGGTGGCGACGAGTTCGTCGGCATTCGAGAAGATGTCCGGCCACGCCATCTGCGTGAGTTGCCGGCGCGAAAGCTCGAGCATCGACTCCGCCGACGGGTTCGCAAACGCGACACGCAGCGTGCGCTTCTCGAGTATCAGCACGACGGTGGGCAACGCCTCGAAGCCCGGCAACAGTCCGGACGCGACGAGCTGTGCGTCGTCGGACAGCGTGTCGACGTGCCCTTTTCTCGCCTTGATCAGATTCTTTAGAACCATCTTGCAGTCTGGCCGATAGGAGATGGTGGCAAACCGCTGCGTCCGGTCGAATGAAAAAGGGACGGCGCCGCCGTCCCTTCGTGACCGATCGCGAGCGTCGGACAAAGCGCTTCGCCATTCGACGGGCGAAGCGCCATTGCCGCTTACAGCGAGTAGTACATTTCGAATTCGATCGGGTGCACCGACTGACGATAACGTTGCAACTCGTTCGTCTTCAGTTCGATGTACGCGTCGAGCATCGAATCCGTGAACACGCCGCCGCGCGTCAGGAACTCGCGGTCGCCGTCGAGCGCGTCCAGAGCCTGGTCGAGGCCGGCACACACGGTCGGGATCTTTGCATCCTCTTCCGGCGGCAGGTCGTACAGGTTCTTGTCGGCGGCTTCGCCCGGATGAATCTTGTTCTGCACGCCGTCCAGACCCGCCATCATCAGCGCGGAGAAGCACAGGTACGGATTCGCCATCGGGTCCGGGAAACGCGTTTCGATACGGCGGCCCTTCGGGTTCGACACGTGCGGAATACGGATCGATGCCGAACGGTTGCGCGCCGAGTAAGCCAGCTTGACCGGTGCTTCGAAGTGCGGCACGAGACGCTTGTACGAGTTCGTCGACGGGTTCGTGATCGCGTTCAGCGCGCGAGCATGCTTGATGATGCCGCCGATGTAGAACAGCGCGAATTCCGACAGACCTGCGTAGCCGTTGCCCGCGAACAGGTTCTGGCCGTCCTTCCAGATCGACTGGTGAACGTGCATGCCCGAACCGTTATCGCCGACGATCGGCTTCGGCATGAACGTAGCCGTCTTGCCGTACGTGTGCGCGACGTTCTGGATGATGTACTTCATCTGCTGCAGCCAGTCGGCGCGTTGCACGAGCGTCGAGAACTTGGTGCCGATTTCATTCTGGCCCTGGCCCGCGACTTCGTGGTGGTGCACTTCGACCGGAATGCCGATCTGTTCGAGCAGCAGACACATTTCCGAGCGGATGTCCTGGAACGTGTCGACCGGAGCGACCGGGAAATAGCCGCCCTTCGTGCCCGGACGGTGGCCGGTGTTGCCGCCTTCGAATTCCTTCGACGACGACCACGGTGCTTCTTCCGAACCGATCTTGACGAAGCAGCCCGACTGGTCCGTGTTCCACCGGACCGAGTCGAAAATGAAGAATTCCGGTTCCGGACCGAAGAATGCCGTGTCGCCGAGACCCGAGCTCTTCAGATAGGCTTCGGCGCGCTTTGCCAGCGAACGCGGGTCGCGTTCGTAGCCCTTGCCGTCAGCCGGTTCGACGACGTCGCAAGTCAGAACGAGCGTGGACTCTTCATAGAACGGGTCGATGAAGGCGGTGTTTGCGTCCGGGACCAGCAACATGTCCGATGCTTCGATGCCCTTCCAACCGGCAATCGACGAACCGTCAAACGCATGGCCGCTTTCGAACTTGTCTTCATCGAATGCCGACACCGGCACCGAAACGTGTTGCTCTTTGCCGCGCGTGTCGGTGAAACGGAAGTCGACAAACTTGACGTCTTCGTCTTTGACGAGTTGAACGACGTCGGCCACGGATTTACTCATAACCTATCTCCTGATTAACGAATTCGGCGGATTTCAGCCGCCGCCCAATCTAGCTGACCCGTCCCGGCGCGTCCACCCTCAATTGTGAAGAGCGAATGTGAAAATTAGCCGTTGCTGATCGATCGGCCTGACTAAAGCAGCAACTGTGCCATGTATGCGCCAAGACGGCGCGCGTGCTGACAGTGCGCGCGTCGGCGGGGAATTCGCGCACCGGGGGATATGCAGCCCTAAAATTCGATGGTTTTCGTTAGCACCAAAATGAGGCGCGGGTGCGGAGTGGCCGCTGTCGCGGAACGAGTTTGGTGCATATGCGGCATTTTGCACCATTTAAGGGCGAGCGGTTGCAGCGTGCGCGTCGCCTCGGATTGCAGGTCGTCCAGCGCCCGCGCGGGCCCAAAGCGCCGCGCTAGAATGGTCACTTGATCAAGGAGACCAACGCATGACTACCCTCGAACAGTTGTATGCGCAGGCGGACAAACGCCGCACCGAAAGCCAGTTGCCTTACGCCGGCGCGCTGTCGCCGGCCGAGGCGTTCGAACTGCTGCAGCTCGACACGGGCGCGCGTCTCGTCGATGTGCGCACGCGCGCCGAACTCGACTGGGTCGGCCGGCCCGTGATCGGCGACGGACAGTATGCGCACGTCGAATGGACGCGCTATCCGGGCGCCGTGCCGAATCAGGAATTCCTGCATCAATTGAGCGACGTGGCGTCGCCCGATACGCCGGTGCTGTTTTTGTGCCGCAGCGCCGCGCGCTCCAAGCTCGCGGCGATCGCCGCGGCGCAGGCGGGCTTCACGAAGGCTTATGACCTGCTGGAAGGCTTCGAAGGCGACAAGGACGGCCAGGGACATCGCAAGACGGTGTCGGGCTGGTGCTTCCGCGGCTTGCCGTGGATTGGCGCGTGAGGGTGCGTGAGGGCGCTGGGGCGGCGTATTGAAGCGGGGAGTAAAGCGTCCGGTACAGAGCTGCGGGCCTGTGAACCGCCGGTCGGGAGCCAGCCGGTCGCGAACCGACCGCTAGCCCGCTACTATCGCCGCTATTAGCCGGCCACTCGCGCACGCCTCACCGTTGAATCGCGCGTCAACAAGGCAGACATCACGCACGAGGCTTTCCCGCCGCCTCGTGCTCGACAATATCGCCGCCAAGCAGATGCACGCCCTCGCGTAGCTTGACGAACGCCGCCGCCACCGCTTCCGGCTCGCCCTTCACGCCGAGATCGATGTGATGGCGCGCATAGACGCCGCCACGCTCGGCGTCGCCCACGCTCGGCAGACTGAACACGCGCACGCCGGGGAAATCGCGCTCGATCTTCTCCATCAGCGGCGTTAAACGCGACTCGGGCAACTCGAACACGAGCAGCGATTTTTCCGCGTGCGGCATCGCGTGATGCAGATGCGCGTAGTGCGTGTCCAACACCCATTCGATCATCGGCCAGGCCATGACCGGAAAGCCCGGCACGAAGTAGTGCTCGCGGATCGAGAAGCCCGGAATCTTGTTGTAGCCGTTCGGAATGATCGCCGCGCCTTGCGGATACGTGCCCATATTCAGCCGATGCAGATTCTCCGGCGAGTTCAGGTCGAGCGGCGTCGCGGCCGTTGCCGGGTACATGTCGCGGATGCGCTCCTGAATCAGCTTCTGCGCTTCCGGATGCAGTTGCAGCGGCACGCCGAGCGCGGCCGCCGCGCATTGACGCGTGTGATCGTCCGGCGTCGCGCCGATGCCGCCCGTCGAAAACACGATGTCGCCCGAGTCGAAAGTACGCCGCAGCGTGGCCGTGATGCGCTGCGGGTCGTCGCCGATGTACTCCGCCCAGCCAAGCGACAAGCCGCGCGCGCCGAGCAGTTCGATGACTTTCGGCAAATGCTTGTCGACGCGTCTGCCCGACAGGATTTCATCGCCGATGATGATGACGCCAAATGCCATTGCCGCCTCTTTGGTTATCTCGTTCGTTGATCAATAAGGAACCGGGGCCGCGTGCCGCACGCCGCCGGCCTCGTCCGCGCGCATGCGTTGCAGCGCCCGCAGACAGTAGTAGCCGAACCACAGCGCCGAAAACACGAGGATGAACGCGTAAATCCAGATCGTCACCGCGGTGATGACCGGAAACAGCACCAGAAGCCACACGGACGACGCCCACAGCAGCGTCGGCAGCGACCCCATCAGACCGCTCGCAACGCCGATCAAAAGCAGCGGCAAGCGGAAACGCCGCACGAGCGCACGCCGCTCATCGCGCGTGGCGTGCAGTGCGAGCGCGTCGTACGTCATCACGCGGTAGGTCAGCCAGCCCCACAGCAGCGGCGGAATCAGCGCGAAAAACGGCGGCACGAGCCACAGCGGCAGCGTCACGATCAGCAGCACGAGACATACCAGCGTCGTCCAGAGCGCCTGGCCAAGGCTGCCGTACCACGTTCCGCCGCGGCGCATTTCCAGGCCGGGAAACTGGCGCGTCGACAGGAAGCGGATGACGGCCGGCATCGACAGCGTGGCGATCAGCAGCAGTACGGTGACGACGATGAGCGGGATCGTCATCGCTACAACCAGGAACGGCGCGATGGCCGCGTGCAGCCCGGAAAAGCCGAGCGAGTCGAACAGATGGTAAAGCGTGACGGTGAACGACCAGCCTTCGAGCCAGCCGCGGGTCGCGCCGATCAGCGTCTGCCAGCTAAACCACAGGATCACGCCCCAGCCGACCGTCGCCGCGACGAACGGCATGAAGGTCAGCCAGAGCATGCGCGGGTGGAGCGCGCTTGCGAGCGCGCGCCCGAACGAGCGCAAAAGGTCATTCATGCGAGCCAGTGCCGGTGAGTGCAACGGTGAAATGATGGAGCGGCGCGGCGGTCACTGAACGTAGACCGTGCGCGCAAACGTGGACAGCATAAACCACGCGACGGGCCGCCGGGGAGACCGGCGGTGGATGGACAACGAATGGAGGACGATTGAAGAACGAATGGAGGACGATTGAAGAACGAAGTCAGTCAGGCTCAGACCGCGGTGGCGCCGCCCTCGTCCCGATTGCCGCGCCGTGCGCTCAGACGCCGGCCGATGCGCACGAAAGCGAGCCAGTGCTGCGCCCAGAAGCCTTCGCCGTACGCGCGACCCTGCAACTGGTCGCTGATGCCGGTCGGCTCCATCTCGCGGCTCCACGACACGCTACGAAACAGCATGTCCCACCACGGAAACAGCACGCCGAAGTTGCAGCCGTACTTCAGGCCCTCGTGACCGTAACCGATCGCATGATGGCGCCGATGAAACGTCGGGCTCACCAGCAGCCGCTCGCCCAGCCAGCCGAAATGCAGGCGGATATTCGCGTGCTGCACGCTCTGCGCAAGATTGGTAATCGCGACCAGCACGACGAACTGCGACGGCGGCACGCCGATCACGAGCGCGATGACCGCGAAGAACGATGCTTGCAGCAGGTCGTCGAGCAGATGGTTGCGGTCGTCGGCCCACAGCGACATTTGCTGCTGGCTGTGGTGCACCGCGTGCAGCTCCCACCACACGCCGATGCGATGTTGCCAGCGGTGATACCAGTAACCGGCGAAATCGAGCGCGAGCAGGTACATCACGAACGTGACGAGCGGCTGCGTCGTCACGCCCGGCCACAGGTTGTCGAACTCGATATTGGAGATGTTATGCAGGCGCAGCCACGCCTGCACATTGTCGAAAAACGGCTGCAGCGCGAAGAAGAAAAACAGGTTCAGGATGCCGAGCTTCGCGATCCACGTGTAGATCACGTCGACGCGCACTGCCTTGCGGTTGTCCCACTGCTCGACCGGACGCAGCGCCTCGAGCGGCCGCAGGATCGCATACATGGCCAGCACCTCGAGGACGCCCACGATCACCCAGTAAAGGCTGTCGTAGGTGTCTTCGTCGTAGTCCATCAGATCGAAGTGGAACAGCAGCGGCTGCACCACGTTGACGTACAGCAACGTCTGCGCGGCGGAGACGAAGTTGTCGAGCGAAGAGAAGATCAGATGGAACATGGTGCTGGTCGGTTACTTCTGTGTTTGCCGCTCGCTATCGTGGGTATTGCGCTGCGTACTGGGCGTATCGTGCCTCGCGTGCGGCGTGGCGCGGCATGGCTCGCTCCATTATCACGCGCCGTTGGGCGCTGTGACCGGCGCGCGATTAAAGAAATAGATGCCGTGCGGCGAGCGGCCGACGGCGATCGTCTGGATCAGCTTGCGCGTGCTCAGATCGATGATGCCGACGTGCTTCGCGAAGCGGAACGTTACCCAGAGATAGCGCTTGTCGGCGGAAAGTTCCATGTCGTCGGGCCCGGGCATCAGACCGGTGATGTCGCCGACGTTGGTGAGCGAGTCTTCGTCGATGATGCTGATCGTGCTCGCGACGCGGTTCGACACCGCGACGTGCTTGCCGTCCGCCAGCGAGCGGAAGTTGTGCGCGCCGTTGCCGGTATGGATCGTCTTGACGATCTTCTGCGTGTGCCAGTCGACCACGGCCACGTAATCCGCGCCGGTCATGCCGACCAGCAGATACTTTTCGCCCGGCGTCATCCACAGGCCCGCCGGCACCTTGCCGACTTTCATCTTCCACTTGACCGTTTGCGTGGCCAGGTCGATGGCGGCGAGTTCGCCGGACACCTGCAGCGTGACGAAGACCGTCTTGCTGTCGTTCGTGAACGCCATGTGGCTCGGCATGACCGCGAGCGGCAGACGCGACGCGAGCGCCATCTGGTTCTTCTGACCGTCGTAGTGATAGATGTCGAGACGGTCGAGACGCAGCCCCGTCGTGACGAGCCATTTGCGGTCAGGCGAGAAGCCGATCTGATACGGATCTTCGATATTTTCGACCCAGCGCTGGACCTGCCCTGTCTTCGGGTCGACGAACATCAGATTGTTCGATACCGAATTGGCGACGATCAGCGAGGAATTATCCGGCGTCACCATCAGATGATGCGGTTCCTTGCCCGTGGGCACGGTGCCGATAACCTGGCGGGTAGTCTCGTCGATGAGGCTCAGCGTGGCTTCGGCGGAATTCAGCACGATGACGTTGTTGGCGCGGGCTGCGGGAGAAAAAAAGCCTGCCGCGGCGGCGAGAGCGAAGCCTGCGGCGAACGTGGCTGTCACGCCAGGAAGAAAAAATTTACGCATGAAAACTCACTTCGGAGAACGACCATCATTGTAGAACGTTTGCCGTGGCCTGCGGTTGACGCAGATCGGGGTTGCAGAGCGGGGAAAATCGAGGGCCGGATGAGCGCGCCAGAAGCGCATCGCCGATAAACATGATCTGCAAGATCGAAAGGTGTCGTCCTAATTAGAAAATGTTGTCGTGAGAATACACTCAATAATCACGAAACAATTTAATACCAATAGAGAAATATCTCGTTGTCGATTAAATAGCCAGCGAGATAAAGACGCAAACTAAGAGCGTGAAAATTAATTCCGCGTAATTCGGATTTTGCTTATTTGCGCCGATCACGCACAGCCGGAGAATCCCGCAGGCTCATCGTCCAAGCCATTCCAAAGGACGCAAGAGTGAGCGCGGATGGTCGGTCGTTGATAATCAACTTAAAATAGCGACCTTGATGAACGGCAACCAATATAAATCCGGCTATCCATAGCCGGCTTTTGTGCGCCTCATAATGGGCGATGAGACCCATTTCCGATTATCGCACCCACTCCGTCCACGAAAATAACAGCGCGGAGTTTTTCCAAGTGAATAAAAGCTATCAATCAATCTGGTGTGAAACGACGGCAACGTGGGTAGCGGCGCCCGAGACGTCGAAGGCGAAGACGAAGCGCGGTTCGTCGCGCAGGAAAGTCGTCGTGCAGGCAGTGCTGGCGGCGGCTGCGGTGTTGGGTGCGGCGAATGCCATGGCGGCGGGCGTCAATGCGATCGAGGCGGGAGTTGGCGCTAATGCAGCGGGAGACGGCTCGGTCGCAGTTGGTGTAAATGCGAAAGCCTTGCAGGTCAATGCTATTGCCGTGGGTGCAAATGCAATCGCTTCTGGCGGGAACTCCATGGCTCTCGGCATGGGCGCTATGGCAAGCGGCGACCTCTCGATCGCGATGGGCCTTGTCGCCACGGCATCCGGCGACGGCTCCACGGCCGTAGGAACGGCTTCAGTGGCTGCAGGTGTGCGCTCGGTGGCGACCGGGTTTTATTCGCAAGCCAACGGCAGGGACTCGGTTGCAGCCGGTACTGGAGCCGTCGCGGACAAAGATGGCAGTACCGCTCTAGGCAGCGCTGCGCAGGCAAATGCGACAGTGTCGACCGCGGTTGGCTACGGCGCAACCGCTGGGGCGGCCGGCGCTGTCGCGCTGGGCGTGGCTGCCAGGGCGTCTGGGAACAATGCGTTTGCCGGCGGTCCGTTAGCAACGGCTGGGGGCGATAACTCCACGGCCCTCGGCTACGCGGCAAGCACCAGCGCTCTGAATTCGGTTGCGCTCGGCTATGCAGCCACGGCATCGAAGAACAACGCGTTTGCAGGCGGTGCGTCAGCAATCGCAGCGGGAGATAACTCAACGGCGCTTGGCTATGCGGCAAGCAGCAGCGCATTGAATTCGGTTGCGCTCGGTTATGCAGCCACGGCGTCGAATAACAACGCGTTTGCAGGCGGTGCCTCAGCAATGGCTACCGGCGATAACTCGACGGCCCTTGGCTATGCGGCAAGCGCCAGTGCTCTGAATTCGGTTGCGCTCGGTTATGCAGCGACTGCGTCGAATAACAACGCGTTCGCAGGCGGCCCGTCAGCAATCGCAACGGGCGATAACTCAACGGCGCTTGGCTATGCGGCGAGCAGCAGCGCCCCGAATTCCGTTGCGCTCGGCTATGCAGCAAGCACGAGCGCTTCGAATTCCGTTGCGCTCGGTTATGCAGCGACCGCGACAAGTAACAACGCGTTTGCTGGCGGACCGTCAGCAATCGCAACGGGCGATAACTCCACGGCACTCGGCTATGCGGCAAGCACCAGCGCCTCGAATTCTGTTGCGCTCGGCTATGCAGCCACGGCGACCAGTAACAACGCGTTCGCCGGCGGTCCGTCAGCAATCGCAGCGGGCGACAACTCCACGGCCTTGGGCTATGCCGCAAGCACCAGCGCCTTGAATTCTGTTGCACTTGGCTATGCAGCGACTGCGTCAAGCAACAACGCGTTTGCTGGCGGCGCCTCGGCAATGGCTACCGGCGATAACTCGACGGCCCTCGGCTATGCGGCAAGCACGAGCGCCTCGAATTCCGTTGCGCTCGGCTATGCAGCCACGGCGACCAGTAACAACGCGTTTGCCGGCGGTCCGTCAGCAATCGCAGCGGGCGACAACTCCACGGCCTTGGGCTATGCGGCAAGCACCAGCGCTCTGAATTCGGTTGCGCTCGGCTACGCAGCGACCGCGTCAAGCAACAACGCGTTTGCCGGCGGTCCGTCAGCAATCGCAGCAGGCGACAACTCGGCAGCCCTCGGCTACGCCGCCTCGACAACGGGCTTGAATTCGGTCGCGATTGGCTATGGCGCTACTGCTTCGACCGACAACAGCGTTGCGCTGGGAGCTCAGTCAACGACGGGCGCGGATCTCACGAAGCCCGGCTATGTCCCCGCAGGCGCCGATCCGGCAACGATCGCTGGTATGAGTGCAAAAGGCGAGGTATCGGTTGGCTCTCAAGATAACGAGCGCCGCCTGACTCACGTCGCGGCTGGTGCGGACCCGACCGATGCAGTCAACCTGAGCCAGCTGCAAGCCGTCAGTGCAAGCGCCTCGCGCTACTTCAAGGCCAACGGCAACGGCCTTAACGATGGCTTAGACGACGCCTCGGCTACCGGCGCGAACGCTGTCGCGATCGGCAGCTCGGCGCTGGCCGCGGGAGAAGCAAGCTTCGCCGCCGGCACGAGCGCCCAGGCCCAGGGCAAATTCAGTACCGCCGTCGGCGGCTTCGCCAGCGCGACCAACGACGGCTCCACTGCCCTCGGCTACCAGGCCAACGCGGCAAGCGACAACGCCACGGCCGTCGGTTATCAGGCAAGCGCACTCGCGACGAACTCGGTGGCACTCGGCCAGGGCTCGCTCGCCGATCGCGCCAACACGGTATCCGTGGGCTCTGCGGGCAACGAACGCCAGGTCACCAACGTCGCCGCCGGAACCGAGGCAACCGACGCCGTCAACGTGAGCCAGTTGCAAGCCGTCAGTGCAAGCGCCTCACGCTACTTCAAGGCCAACGGCAACGGCCTTAACGATGGCTTAGACGACGCATCGGCTACCGGCGCGAACGCTGTCGCGATCGGCAGCTCCGCGCTGGCAACCGGCGAAGCAAGCTTCGCCGCCGGCACGAGCGCCCAGGCCCAGGGCAAATTCAGTACCGCCGTCGGCGGCTTCGCCAGCGCGACCAACGACGGCTCCACTGCCCTCGGCTACCAGGCAAACGCGGCAAGCGACAACGCCACGGCCATCGGTTATCAGGCACGCGCGCTCGCACCGAACTCGGTCGCATTGGGCCAAGGCTCGCTCGCCGATCGCGCCAACACCGTCTCCGTTGGCTCTGCGGGCAACGAACGCCAGCTTACGAACGTCGCGGCCGGCAGCGCGGACACCGACGCCGTCAACGTCGCGCAGTTGAAAGCCGTGAGCGACCAGGGTGCCGCGACCGCCGCGAAGCTGGACGGCGCCGTGACGTACGACCGCAACGCCGACGGCAGCGTGAACAAAAGCAGCGTCACGCTCGGCGGCGAGTCCGCGAGCGGCGGCACGATCGTCCACAACGTGGCCGATGGCGTCGCCGCTTCCGACGCCGTGAATGTCGGGCAACTCGATGCAGCGATCAGCGGTGCCGTCAACAACGCCGTCGTCAATGCGGCGAACCCGTTCTTCAGCGGCGAAGGCAATCGCGACACCGAGGGCGCCATTTCATCGGGCGTGCATTCGGTCGCAGGCGGCGCCAACGCACAGGCCACTGGCACGAACGCGAGCGCAATCGGCGCGAATTCGGTGGCAAGCGGCAACAACGCGAGTGCAATCGGCGCGAACTCGGTCGCGAGCGGCAACAACTCGACGGCACTCGGTGCGGCCGCCGCAGCAAAGGCGGACAACTCGGTCGCGCTGGGCCAAGGCTCGGTCGCCAATCGGGCGAATACGGTATCGGTCGGCGCGGGCGGTCAGGAGCGGCAGATCACCAATGTCGCAGCCGGCGTGCAAGGTACGGACGCGGTCAACGTCAACCAGTTGCAGCAAAGCGTGAGCGGCGCGGTCGGCGAGGCGCACAACTACACCGACGACCAGATCCGCTCGGCCCGACGCGATTCGTATGGCGGCACGGCATCGGCGCTGGCAATGGCCGGTTTGCCCCAGGCTGTGCTGCCTGGCCACGGCATGGTCGCGATGGCCGGTGGCACGTATGGCGGCCAGTCGGCGCTGGCCATCGGCGTGTCGCAGTTGTCCGAGACCGGCAAGTGGGTCTACAAGCTGCAAGGCAGTACGGACTCGCGCGGGCAGTTCGGCGCGTCGCTGGGTGCAGGCATGCACTGGTGAAAAACGGGCGTCGTGGAACCGGAGCACGGCCGTCCGAAACCCACGACGCCTGGTGAAGCAAACGTAGTGTGCAGGTAGCCCCAAGCCCAGCTCCGGCTTGGGCACGTTTGCGCGTGATGCGCTCCTACAAGGAAAGCATCACGCGCCTTTTTCGGCATCGAAGAAGACGTGAAAGCGAGAGAGTTCGCGTTGCAGCGGCCCGTCACCCCGCACACAAGAACGAGGCAAAAACGCAGTGGCGAGCCAAACGCTCGCACTATCGCACTACAAGAAGACGCCTGCTCACAGCCACTCACGGCTCATGCGAACGACGGCACAAACCTCGCGCCCCGGAAAATCATCGCGCTCCGGAAACTCAAGAACCGCCGCCCCACCTCACCGCTGCATCGAATCCCAAACCTTATAAAGCCGCTTGACCGACACAGGCATCGGCGTGCGCAACTCCTGCGCGAACAGCGAAACGCGCAATTCCTCCAGCAGCCAGCGGAATTCGGCAAGACGCGCATCCAGCACGCCGCCGCGCTGCGCGACCGCGCGCTGATAGTTCTGCAACAACGGCTGGAATTCGGCGAACTGCCGTGCATCGCGCGCGGGGTCCGCTTTCAGCTTGTCGATTCGCAGCGCAATGCCCTTCAAATAGCGCGGGAAATGCGTCAATTGCGAATACGGCGTATCCACCACGAACCGCTTGCCGATCAGCGCGTCCAGCTGATGCTGCATATCGGCGTACGCCGCCGTGAACGACTTCGCCTGCACGAGCTTTTTCAGCACGCTCGCGTATTCGCCGAGAATCTGCCCGACCAGCCGCGCGATCTCCTGAGCCAGCAACGTGAGCCGGCTACGCCCTTCATCGCGGCGCGTATGGAAGCTGACGTCGTCGTCCGGCAACGGATCTTGCAGGCACGCACGATCGAGCGCGGTGTCGATCAACTGATCGCGCAGCTCTTCCTGCGTGCCGCGCGTCATGAACTGCATCGCCATTTCGCGCAAGCCCGGCAGATTTTTCTCGAGATACTTGATCGGTTCCTTCAACTGCAAAGCGAATAGCCGACGCAGACCCGCGCGATGAATCCGCGCCGCCTCATCGGGGGAATCGAACACTTCGACATCACAATGCGTACCGCGATCCACTAAAGCCGGATAGCCGAAAAGCGTCTGTCCGCCGCGGCGAATTTCGAGCAACTCGGGCAGCTTGCCGAAATTCCACGTCGTCAGGTTTTCGTACAACGCCGTGCCGCCGGCGCCTTGCGTCGCAGTCTGCGGCCCCGGCGCCGCCGTGCCCTTGCTGCGCGACGCCGCACCGGCCGGTGCAGGTGCCGCCGCCTGGCCGCGCGTGCCCGCAACATCCGCGAGCGCTGCGCCCGCCGCGCTCGACGCAATCTTCTGGAAATGCTGCTGCGCCTGCCCGCCCAGTTCCGCGCGCAATTGCGACAGGTTGCGGCCCATCGCGAGTTGCCGCCCGTGCTCGTCGACAACCTTGAAGTTCATGAACAGATGCGGCGGCAAGGTTTCGAGCTTGAAATCCGCCTGCTTCAGCGCGACCTGCTTTTGCTCGCGCACATCGGCGATCAGCGCTTCGAGCAAGCCGCCCGCGGCAAAACGCGGCGCGGCGTGCCGCTCGACGAAACCAGCCGCGTATTCCGGCAGCGGCACGCAGTGGCGCCGCAACTTCTGCGGCAATGACTTCAGCAGAAGATGCGTCTTCTCCTTCAGCATGCCGGGCACGAGCCACTCGCAGCGCCGCGCGTCGACCTGATTCAGCGCGAAAAGCGGCACGGCGAGCGTGACGCCGTCGCGCGGCGAACCCGGCTCGAAGTGATAGCTGAGCGCCATGTCGACGCCAGCCATCGTCATCCGTTTCGGGAACAGATCGGTCGTCACGCCCGCGGCTTCGTGGCGCATCAGATCGTCGCGCGACAGATACAGCAGACGCAGCTTGTCCTCCGCCTGGCCGCTCTTTTTCACCTCGTCGCGATACCAGCGCTCGAACGCCGCGCCCGTGTAAATGCCCTTCGGCAGCGCCTCATCGTAGAACGCGAAAATCAGCTCATCGTCGACGAGCACGTCCTGGCGACGCGACTTGTGTTCCAGTTGTTCGATGTCGGCGAGCAGCTTACGGTTGTGCGCGAAAAATCCGAGCTTCGTGTCGAATTCGCCTTCGACAAGCGCGCCGCGGATAAACAGCTCGCGCGCCCGCGCGGGGTCCTGCTTGCCGAAGCTCACGCGGCGCCGGTGATAGATCGGCAGCCCGTACAAAACCGCGCGCTCGAAGGCCGACACCTGCGCCGCGCGCTTCTCCCAATGCGGCTCGGACAGCGATTTCTTCAGCAGATGCGCGCCAATTTTCTCGATCCACTCGGGCTCGATCCTCGCGATGCAGCGCGCGTACAGACGGCTCGTCTCGACCAGTTCCGCGGCCATCACCCACTTGCCCGCCTTCTTCACGAGCGCCGAGCCCGGCCACAGATAAAACTTGATGCCGCGCGCGCCGAGGTAATACGGCTCGTCGTCGGCTTTCAGACCGATGTTGCCGAGCAGACCCGTCAACAGCGCAAGATGGATCTGCTCGAACGTCGCCTCGGCTTCGTTCAGACGCCAGCCGTGTTCGCGCACGACCGTCAGCAATTGAGAATGCACGTCGCGCCATTCCCGCAGACGCAATTGCGACAGAAAGTTCTTCCGGCATTCCTCGTGCAACTGCTTGTTCGACTTCTTGTGCGCGATGGCTTCGTCGAACCAGTTCCAGATTTTCAGCCACTGCAGGAATTCCGAGCGCTCGTCGGCAAAACGGCGATGCGCCTGGTCGGCCTGCTCCTGCGCCTCGATCGGACGGTCGCGCGGGTCCTGCACCGACAAGGCGCTTGCAATGATCAGCACTTCCTTGAGCGACTGCTGATCGCGCGCGGCGAGAATCATCCGGCCGACGCGCGGGTCCAGCGGCAGACGCGCGAGTTCGCGGCCGAGCGGCGTGAGCTGATTGTCGTCGTCGACGGCCCCGAGTTCGTTCAGCAGTTGATAGCCGTCGGCGATCGCGCGGCCAGGCGGCGGCTCGATAAACGGAAACGTCTCGATCGCGGTCAGATGCAGCGACTTCATGCGCAGAATCACCGACGCCAGCGACGAGCGCAAAATCTCCGGATCGGTAAAGCGCACGCGGCTCTGATAATCGCTCTCGTCGTAAAGACGAATGCAGATGCCGTCGGCCACCCGCCCGCAACGCCCCGCCCGCTGATTCGCGGCGGCCTGCGAGATCGCCTCGACCTGCAACTGCTCGACCTTGTTCCGATACGAATAGCGCTTCACGCGCGCGAGGCCCGTGTCGACCACGTAGCGAATGCCCGGCACCGTCAGCGAGGTTTCCGCGACGTTCGTCGCGAGCACGATGCGGCGCGCGTTCGAGGTGCGGAACACGCGCTCCTGCTCGGCGGCGGAAAGGCGCGCGAACAGCGGCAGGATTTCCGTATGCGGCGGATGGTGCTTGCGCAGCGCCTCGGCGGCATCGCGAATTTCGCGCTCGCCCGGCAGGAAGACGAGCACGTCGCCAGGGCCTTCGCGGCACAGTTCGTCGACGGCATCGACGATCGCTTCCATCAGATCGCGGTCGCGCTCCTTGCCGGATTCGCGCGGGCTTTTCGGACGGTCGCCGCGCGACGCACCAGACGAACCAGACGAACCGGACGAGCCCGACGTGCCCTGCGCCGCCTTGATCGCCGGGCTTTCTTCCGCGACCGGACGGTAGCGCACTTCGACCGGATACAGCCGCCCGCTCACTTCGATCACCGGCGCGGGCTTCTCTTCGCTGCCGAAGTGGCGCGCGAAGCGGTCGGCATCGATCGTCGCCGACGTCACGATCAGCTTCAGATCGGCACGCTTCGCCAGAATTTCCTTCAGGTAGCCGAGCAGGAAATCGATGTTCAGGCTGCGCTCGTGCGCCTCGTCGATGATCAGCGTGTCGTACGCCTTCAGCAGCGGATCGGTCTGCGTCTCGGCGAGCAGAATGCCGTCCGTCATCAGCTTGACGGATGCACCCGGCGACAGATTGTCGGTGAAGCGCACCTTGTAGCCGACCACTTCGCCGAACGGCGTGCCGAGTTCCTCGGCGATGCGCCGGCCCGTCGCCGAAGCGGCGATGCGGCGCGGCTGCGTGTGGCCGATCAGACCGGCGCCGCCCGCGCCGAGACCGCGCCCGAGCGCGAGGCAGATTTTCGGCAACTGCGTGGTCTTGCCCGACCCGGTCTCGCCGGACACGATCACCACCTGGTTTTCGGCGATGGCCTTCGCGATTTCATCGCGGCGGGCGGATACCGGCAGCGCTTCGGGGAAGGTGATCGGCGGAATCGGGTTCGGCTGGACGACACGCGGCTCGCGTGGCGGACGCGGCGGACGGGCTTCCTGCGGCTGACGTGGCGCGCGCTGCTGCTGCGGCTCACGTGGCGGGCGCGGCCCACGCGGTTCTTGCGGCTGGCGTGGCGCACGCGGTTCACGTGCTTCACGCGGCTCGCCTGCTTCGCCAGACCCACGCGATCCGCGAGACTCAGCATGCTCCGCTTGCTCGGCGCGACTTTTTTCCTTCGCGGACGCCTCGCCGCCAGCCACGGCACGATTCGGCTCGCGCGCCTTGCGGGGCACGTCCGGCTTGCCGCGGTTCGCGTCCTGGTCGGCGCGGCGCTTCGCGTCGCCGGCCTTCGTTTGATCGGCGGCCGGCGCCGCATTCTCGTTCGCCGCGGCGGGACTTTTGGGTACATTCGACATGGGGGCGCATTATAATCCCGGGCATGAATTCCCAAACCGACCTCGTCCCCGCGCCCGCGAGCGTTCCGGCCCCCGACGGAGCAACGGAACAGCTTGCACAGCACGCGCAATTCGTCGACTGGATGCGCTCAGTCGCCCCTTATATCCACGCGTTCCGGAACAAGACGTTCGTCGTCGGTTTCGGCGGCGAAGTGGTGCATCAGGGGCTCCTGAATGCGCTCGTGTCGGACATCGCGCTGTTGCAGGCCATGGGCATCCAGATCGTTCTGGTGCACGGCTCGCGTCCGCAAGTCGAGGAGCAGATGAGCCTGCACGGCGTCGAGTCGGAGTTTTCGCACGGCATGCGCATTACCGACGCGCGCGCGCTCGAATCCGCGAAAGAAGCCGCCGGCGAAGTGCGTCTGGACATCGAGGCGGCCATCAGCCAGGGCTTGCCGAATACGCCGATGGCGCATGCGCACATCAGCGTCGTGTCGGGCAACTTCGTGACCGCGCGGCCGGTCGGCATTCTGGACGGCGTGGACTTCGCGCACACCGGCGTGGTGCGCAAGATCGACGCCGATTCAATCCGCCATTCGCTCGCGAGCCGCAAGCTCGTGCTGCTGTCGCCGCTCGGTTTTTCGCCGACCGGCGAGGCCTTCAATCTCGCCATGGAAGACGTCGCCTCGGCCGCCGCCATCGCGTTGCGCGCGGACAAGATCGTGTTCCTCACCGAAACGCCCGGCCTCATGCAAGCGGGCGAAGACGGCACCGAACTGATCCGCGAACTGTCGCTCGACGACGCCTACAAGCTGCACGAAAGCGGCGAAGTCACCGGCGACGCGGGCTTCTATCTGAAGCACTCGATCCGTGCATGCCGCGGCGGCGTGGCGCGGGCGCACATCATCCCTTACGCGCTCGACGGCAGCCTGCTGCTCGAACTGTTCCTGCACGACGGCGTCGGCACAATGATCTCGTACGAGAATCTCGAAAGCCTGCGCGAAGCGACACCGGACGACGTCGGCGGCATTCTCGCGCTGATCGAGCCGCTCGAATCGGACGGCACGCTGGTGCGGCGCGGGCGGCATCAGATCGAACGCGACATCGACCATTTCTCGGTCATCGAGCACGACGGCGTGCTGTTCGGCTGCGCGGCGCTGTATCCGTACACGCAGGAACGCATCGGCGAAATGGCGTGTCTGACGGTGGCGCCCGAAGCGCAAGGCACCGGCGACGGCGAGCGCCTGCTCAAGCGTATCGAGCAGCGCGCGCGGGCGCGCGGCCTCACGCGCATCTTCGTGCTCACCACGCGCACCGAACACTGGTTCCTCAAGCGCGGCTTCGTCAAGGTCACGGTCGACGACCTGCCCGAAGACCGTCGCCGGCTGTACAACTGGCAGCGCAAATCGCTCGTGCTGATGAAACAGCTCTGAGCGGTCGCCAGCAGCGACTGCCCGTTCAATCGAATTCACTAACCCCTTTTTCATGGGACCGGAGTAAGGGCTCAAGCACCCGACTCCCGTCGACACAGGAGAAGCACAGCATGACTCGTATGGTTCAATGCGCGAAGCTCGGCAAGGAAGCCGAAGGCCTCGATTTCCCGCCGCTGCCGGGCGAACTCGGCAAGCGGATCTACGAAAGCATTTCGAAGGAGGCGTGGCAAGCCTGGTTGAAGCAGCAAACCATGCTGATCAACGAGAATCGTCTGAATATGGCCGATCCGCGCGCGCGCCAGTATCTGATGAAGCAAACCGAGAAGTTCTTCTTCGGCGAAGGCGCGGATACGGCGCAGGGTTATGTGCCGCCGGCGAGCGAGTGAACGCGGGTTGAGCGCGGGTGAACGCTGAGCGCTGAGTTTCTCTATCAGCATCAGGGTCCTCTCGCAGCGGTAACCGCAGCGACGAAATCCGCGCCATCGTGCGCGGATTTTTTTCGCATTGGAACTCGCGCCGAAACCATCGGCGCGCCACCCCCAAAACTCCCCAAACGGTACATTTTCGAGCCGTTTTAAGCCCCTTCTGGAGACCGCTGCGATCGCCGGAATCCCCACCGGGCAAGGGATTGCGCGCCTGCGCCAAGGCTCCCGGCCAAAACCGGGTTTGCACGATCCTCTGTCATCGTGCTAACATGTGCATCGTTCCAACAGCAATTCACCTTCATTCGCGTTCTCTGACCTTGCGACACCAAGTGCTTGCACTGCGCGTGTCCATCGCGATGGAACAGTTTTTATACAAGAAGGCTTGTCGGTCGTATCGTCGTTTGAGATTGCCCTGAAGCTGCTCTGAGGTCATCCCCAGAGGCAAACCAGGCGGCGAATAAAGCACCGGCCTTTTTCGTTTCAAGCCTTCCAGTGGCGTGCGGTCCGGCTTCAGCCACCCGCGTCCTCATGCGCTTGCCCCCTTCACGGCCAGGCAGGCGCAATAGTCAGCACAATCTAGACGAGTGTTTTTTCGCGACCAGGCTCGCGAGGCACGGGCGTTTGCTGCTTTTGCGGCCCTGGCTGCGCGTCGCGTTTCTTTTTACGCGCGCCCGCTCTTTCGCCGTCGCGGCGAAGAGGCCTTGCCCCGTTTGCGAAACTGCACTTTCCAGCAACCGTGGCGGAACGCATCATGAGTTTCGTCGCAGTCATCGGAGTTTTTACCTTGACCGCTTCCAGCAACGGCTTCTGGCGACACCACAAACAAGAACAACGCCTCTCTCTCGACGACATCACCGTCGTCGACAAGTCTCTCCTCAAGCGTGCCGTCGGCGCCATGGCGCTCGGCAACGCAATGGAATGGTTCGATTTCGGCGTCTACAGCTACATCGCTGTGACGCTCGGCAAAGTGTTCTTCCCGTCGTCGAGCCCGTCCGCCCAGTTGATCGCGACCTTCGGCACGTTTGCCGCGGCGTTTCTCGTGCGGCCCGTCGGCGGCATGGTGTTCGGTCCGCTCGGCGACCGCATCGGCCGTCAACGCGTGTTGGCAATGACCATGATCATGATGGCGCTCGGCACCTTCGCGATCGGGCTGATTCCGAGCTACGGGTCGATCGGCATTCTCGCGCCGGCCTTGCTGCTCGTCGCGCGTCTCGTGCAAGGCTTTTCGACGGGCGGCGAATACGGCGGCGCGGCGACCTTCATCGCCGAATTTTCGACGGACAAGCGCCGCGGCTTCATGGGCAGCTTCCTCGAGTTCGGCACGCTGATCGGCTACGTGCTCGGCGCGGGCACGGTCGCCGTGCTGACCGCGACGCTGTCGAACGAGGCGCTGCTGTCGTGGGGCTGGCGTGTGGCGTTCCTGATCGCCGGTCCGCTCGGGCTCGTGGGTCTTTACATCCGCATGAAGCTCGAGGAAACGCCCGCGTTCAAGAAGCAGGCCGAGCAACGCGAAGCCGAAGACAAGGCGCTGCCAAAGCAGTCGCTGGGCAATCTGCTCGTGCAGCAATGGAAGCCGCTGCTGTTGTGCGTCGGCCTCGTGCTGATCTTCAACGTCACCGACTACATGGCGCTCTCGTATCTGCCGAGCTATCTGTCGGCCACGCTGCACTTCAATGAGTCGCATGGTCTCTTCATCGTGCTGCTCGTGATGGTGCTGATGATGCCGGCGACGCTCGCTGCCGGCCGTCTGTCGGATGCGATCGGCCGCAAGCCGGTCATGCTGTTCGGCTGCGTGGGTCTCTTCGCGCTGTCGATTCCGGCGCTGCTCCTGATCCGCATGGGCACGCTGCTGCCGGTGTTCAGCGGGCTGATGATTCTCGGTGTGCTGCTGTCGTGCTTTACGGGCGTGATGCCGTCGGCGCTGCCGGCGCTGTTCCCGACGAAGATCCGTTATGGCGCGCTCGCCATCGGCTTCAATGTCTCGGTGTCGCTGTTCGGCGGTACGACGCCGCTCGTGACCGCATGGCTCGTCGACCGCACCGGCAATCTGATGATGCCCGCGTACTACCTGATGGGCGCGTCGCTGATCGGCATCGTGTCGGTTGTCGCGCTGCGCGAAACGGCACGCAAGCCGCTGCTCGGCTCGGGCCCGTGCGTGGCGACGCGCGCGGAAGCGCACGCCGTGCTGCGCGGCGAACGCGAAGCGGAAGAGATGGACGAAGGCTACGCCGCGACCGCTACGGCGCGTGCGTGATTTAAGGGCGAACTGCGGCGCTTGTTGAGAGCATCGCAAGTAGTGCAAGTAGTACAGGACGGGCCGGCATTTTGCCGGCCCGTTTTCATTTCAGCAGCGGATCCACACGTGCCTCGGCCCGCGCGCCTTCGATTGTGAGGATGCCGGCCGACACCGGCAGCTTGAATCGCCGCGGGCCTGCGCTGCCGGGATTGACGAACAGCACCCCGTCGCGCTCGCTGATCGACGGCTTATGAGAGTGTCCGGTCACGACCACGCCGATAGCTTCTTTACGCGGATCGGCCGGCACGTCGGCGATATCGTGCACGACGAGGATCGTGACCTGCTGCACGGCGAGCGTCGCATGCGTCGGCAGCGATGCGGCCCACTCGCCGACGTCGTTATTGCCGCGCACCACGGTGAGCGGTGCGATTTGCGCGAGCGCGTCGAGCACCGCTTCGTTGCAGATGTCGCCGGCGTGGATGATCGCGTCGCAACCCGCGAGATACGCGAGCGCCTCGGGCCGCACGAGGTTATGCGTGTCGGAGATGAGGCCGATGCGGGCTGGCGGTGGATGGGGTGTGGCTGAAGTCATGACGACAGTATCCGTGAAGCCCGGGCTGGTTCGCAAACCGCAAACGATGCGCGCGCAGACGGTAACTCGCCGGCGCGCGCGCAATCAATCCACTGGCTGCCGCAACGAAGCTTCACGCGACACCTCTTGCGCGGGCCGCCTCGCATCCAGCATGCGCCGCGTCGCGCCGTGCACGACGATGCACACCGCCGACGCACACGCGAAGCTCAACCACACGCCATAGCGCGGCAGCAGCACCGCGGTCACAGCGAAGAATGCGGCGAACGAGCCGCGCCCGACCACCATGCCGCGCATCAGCAACGCGACAAAATCAGGTCCATGCTCGCGCTGCGCCGACACGGCGAGCACCATCCCAAGCAACGGAAACACGGAAAGCAAGCCGCTCCACGTCGCGCCCATCGACGCTGCAAGGCTCGTCACCGCAAGCGTCAACAGCGCGCCCGCGACCATGCGCAGTACGAGCTCGCCGAAGCCGGCGCGCGTGGCCGGCACCTGCCCCGTCGCGCGCGGCAAGCCGCATTGCGAAACCGCGACCGCCACGCAAGCCACGGCGACAGCCCACGCGAGCGACGCGGGCAGTCGCGTCAACAACAACGCCGCCACGAACCACCCGCTCATGCCCGCGACCAACGCAAGCGGCCACGAGAAACGGCGGCAACTCCACGCATACGCAAAGTTGAAGGCTTCCGACGCGGCGATCGCCGCAATCGACGCCACCGACGCCTGCCCTCGCGCGAGCGCAAGCAGCAGCACGATCGGTCCGGCGACGACCGGCAGGCCCGCGAGCCAGCCCGCCACCGACGGCCCCCACAAGCGCGCCGCCATCGTCAGCGCGGCGAGGAACGCCGGCACGAGCGCAAGCTTGAGCGCCAGCACCCTCACCCTTCCAGAACGTGTTCAATCCGCCGATCCGGCACGAGCCACCACGCGGCAGCGAGCGTATAAAGCGCCGCCGAAATCAACGGCTCAACGAACGCCGTCACGATGCCCGCCAGATAGATCGCGACCGACACCCTGCCCTTGAAGTCGTTGCCGACCGCCTTCGCAAGCGCCGAGTCGAGGCCGTGCTGACGGATGAGCAAGCGCGTCAGAATGAAATAGGCGATCGCCGACATGAACAGCACAACGCCGTATAGCGCGGTCGGCCACGAAGCGAGATGGTTCTCGCCGACCCAATGCGTGACCGCGGGCAGCAGCGACAGCCAGAACAGCAGATGCAGATTGGCCCACAGCACGCCGCCGCTGACCTTCGTCACGGCATGGAACAGATGGTGATGATTGTTCCAGTAGATGCCGACGTAAATGAAGCTCAGCACATAGGCGCAGAACACCGGCAGGAGCGGCCGCAGCGCGGCGAGGTCGAAGCCTTCCGGTACTTTGATTTCCAGCACCATGATCGTGATGATGATGGCGATCACGCCATCGCTGAAGGCTTCGACGCGTCCCTTGCCCATCGGCGGTTCCTCGAGTGAATGCGGTTGAATGCGGTTGAATGCGGGTTCAATGCAGGCTGAATGCGGACCGCGCATACATCGCACGCACGGCCCGCGCCGCTCGCGATTATCCGCGATGCCGCAACGCGTTGTCGATCCACGTCTTGCGATCCGCCTCTTGCAATCCGCCTCTTTCGAGCCGAGCTATTTCAAAGGCTTCAGACCGTCGAGCAGCGTAGGGATCAATTCGCTGATGGTCGGATGGATATGCATCGCGTATTGCAAGGTCGGATACGGCGCGCCCGCCGTCATGATGTCGATGAACGTATGGATCGCCTCGTCGCCTTCTATGCCGTGGATCGCCGCGCCGAGAATCTGCTTGCTGCGCGCGTCGACGAGCACCTTCATGAAGCCGTCGGTTTCGCCGCGTTCGCGCGCGCGGCCGACGCGCGACATCGGCATCGTCGCGATCAGCGCGTCGCGGCCGCTCTTGCGCACGTCGTCCTCGGAAAGCCCGACGCGCGCAAGCGGCGGATCGACGAATACCGCATACGCCATGATGCGCGTGTCCACCGTGCGCGCGCCGCCGTCGAGCAGATTGGCCGCGACGATCTGGTAATCGTCGTAGGACGTATGCGTGAATGCGCCGCGTCCGTTGATGTCGCCGATCGCCCACACACCCGGCACGTTGGTGCGCAGTTGGCCGTCGACGGGAATCGTGCCGTGCCGGTCGGTCTCGATGCCGGCGGCGGCGAGCCCGAGGTCGTCGGTATTCGGTTCGCGGCCGGTCGCGAACAGCAGATGCGACGCCTCAAGCGCCGGCACGTTCTGCTCGAAGCCGATGCACACTTCGTTCTCGCGATGCGGATGCGGCTCGACGCGCGAAGGCTGCACGCCGAAGCGGAACTCGACGCCTTCGCGGGCCAGCACCTGCTGCACGGACTCGGCAAGATCGGCGTCCTCGCGCGTGAGCACGCGCTCGCCGCGCACCAGCACGATCACTTCACTGCCGAAGCGGCGAAACACCTGCGCGAATTCGAGCGCGATATAACTGCCGCCGACGATCACGAGCCGGCTCGGCAGCTCGGTAAGCTCGAGCAGACTGGAGTTGGTGTAATAGCGGATTCGCTCGATGCCTTCGAGCCGCGGCACGACCGCGCGCGTGCCGGTATTGAGGAAAATTTCGTCGGCGCTGATTTCATGCAGCAGCGCGCCGTCCGGTCCGCTGACGGAAACCGTATGCGCGCCCGTGAAGCGCGCATGGCCGTTGAAGACCGTCACATTCTCGGTGCCGCGCAGCCATTGTTCGACGCCGTCGCGCGACTGCCCGATGATCTTGTCCTTGCGCGCCTTCACCGCCGACAGATCGACGTTGACCGAACCGCTCACCAGCACGCCGAGCCGAGCCGCGTGGCGCGCGACGTGCGCCGCGCGCGCGCTCGCCACATAAGCCTTGGTCGGCGTGCAGCCGACGTTCACGCACGTCCCGCCGAACGCCGCGCGTTCGATAACCGCCGTGCGCCGGCCGCTTTCGGCAAGACGCACGGCAAGCGGCGGGCCGCCTTGTCCGGTGCCGATCACAACTGCGTCGAAGTGCTGTGCCATGACGACTCTCCTTGCGGCTCGCGTGCGGGTCGTTGCATCTTACGCCCAGTCGCCGCCGCGCTCATGTCACCGCTCATGTCGCCGCGCTTGTCACCTCTCACGTCGCCGCATACGCATCCGCCAACGCCCGCGCATAAGCGCTCGCGCCGACCGGCCGGCTGTACAGATAGCCCTGCTGCTTGTCGCAATCGATCGAGCGCAGAAACGCCGCCTGCTCGGGCGTTTCCACGCCTTCCGCGGTGACGTTCATGCCGAGCGAATGCGCCATCGCCACCACCGCCTGCGTGATCGCAATCGAATCGCGATGATCCGGCAAGCCCGCGACGAACGACCGGTCGATCTTCAGGTTATGCAGCGGAAAGCGCTTCAGATACGACAGCGACGAATAGCCGGTGCCGAAATCGTCGACGGAAATACGCACGCCCGTCGCGCTCAGTGTCTGCAACATCGGCAGCACGGTGTCGCTGTCGCTCATCAGAAGCCGCTCGGTGATTTCGAGTTCGAGCGCCGCCGGGTCGAGCCCGGACTGGTCGAGACAGCGCCTGATCCGCTCGACGAGGCCGTCGTTGAACTGGCGCGGCGACAGGTTCACCGCGACGATCAGGTCGGGCGCGAGCGTGCGCCGCCAGCGCGCGGCCTGCTCGCACGCGTGCGCGAGCACCCATTCGCCGATCTCGGCGATCAGGCCCGCGTCTTCCGCGACTGGAATGAACTCGGCAGGCGACACGTTGCCGAGCTCGCTGTTGTACCAGCGCAGGAGCGCCTCGGCGCCGATGGTGCGGCCCGCGTGGCTATCGACGATCGGCTGATACACGAGGCTCAGTTCGCCGCCGGCGAGCGCGCGCCGCAGCGACTGCTCGATCACAAAGCGGCGCTGCAGTTGCTGATTGAGCTCGGCGGTGAAGAACTGGAAATTGTTGCGGCCGCGCTGCTTCGCGTGATACATGGCCGAGTCGGCGTTGCGCATCAGCGTCGGCGCATCCTGGCCGTCTTCGGGAAAGCGGCTGATGCCAATCGACGCGCCCAGGTAGTACTCGTTGTCCGCCACCGCGAACGGCACCGCGATTTCGTCGAGGATATGACGGGCGAGCGCGATCAGCCGGTCGCTGCAATCGCTCGCGCCGACCACGATCACGAACTCGTCGCCGCCCACGCGCGCGAGCGTGTCGTCGGGGCCGACGCAGCCGGCGAGCCGCTGCGCGACGCTCTTCAGCAACGCGTCGCCGGCCTCGTGACCGGCCGTGTCGTTGACCTTCTTGAAACCGTCGAGATCGACGAACAGCACCGCGACGTTCGCGAATTCGCCGCTGCCGTTCGGCGCACCAGGCGCGAACAGGCTGTTCATCCGCTCGGTCAGATACGCGCGGTTGTAGAGGCCGGTGAGCGAATCGCGGGTCGCGAGGAATTTGAGCTGGCGCTGCGCCTCGCGCACGGGGCCAATATCGGTGAAGGAAATCAGCACGGAGTCGGGCTTGCTTTGGCCCGGCTTCAGGATCGGCACCACGTTCTCGGTGATCCAGATGACTTCGCCGCTCACCAGTTCGACGGCGAGCGTGACGCCGAGCATCGGCTTGCCGGTCGCGAGCACCTGGCTGGTGGGCCGCTCATCTTCCTTCACGGGCGAGCCGTCCTCGTGAAAGCCGCGCACCATCACCGTGCGAATGCTGCGCCCGACGATTTGCGGCCCGGTGCGCAGCATGCGCTGCGCGCTCGGATTGCAGGCGAGCACGACGCCCTCGCGCGACTGCACGACGATGCCTTCGATCAGATGATCGACGACGAGCCGGTGATGCTCCTCGCTGTTCGCGAGACGTTGCGCCATCGCGTCCTGATGCACGGCGAGCCCGACGCTGCGGCCGATGTCGCGCAGCATCGTCTCTTCCTGAGCGGTCGGCCGGCGCGGCTCGCGATGATAGACGGCGAACGCGCCGAGCACGGCGCCCGCGTCGTTTTCGAACGGCACCGACCAGCACGCACGCAGGCCGAGCGGCAACGCGAGCGCGCGGAAGTCCGCCCACAGCGGGTCCGTCTCAATGTCCTCGACGACCACGAGCCGCCGCTCGTACATGGCCGTGCCGCACGAGCCCGCGCACGGGCCGATCGCGACACCGTCGATTGCCGCGCTGAAGTGCGCGGGCAGCGACGGCGCGCCGCCCATCCGCACATGCAGGCCGTCTTCGTCGAGCAACAGGATCGAGCATGCCGCGCCCGAACCGAGCAGCGCTTCCGCGCGGTGACACACCTCGTCCAGTAATTCCGGCAATGGCGTATTGCGGGTGATGAGCCGCAATACGCTGCGCTCCGACGCCAGCACCTCTTCGGCCAGATCCGGCCGGTATCGGCAACTATCGGGCGTCGCTCCTGCCTCCATGCGTGATGTCGCTTCGCGGTTCATATATGCGCCCCCCTACCCAACATCGGCAAGATTGTGTAAGCAGCGCACCAGGGTATACCCGTCGAATGCACAGGATTTCCGCAGGTGGCGCTTCGATTTGCCGTGTCTTCCACTATCGCGGCGCCGCACGCGTCGCGCAAGGCAATATCTGGTAATCACTTGCGCTAACCGCTGCTTTTTCCGGCGTCCGCATGACGCGCGATCGGACGATCATCCGTTGCATGAGAAACCCTGCATCGCGTGAACCGTCATGAAAATCGTCCGCCCTCTTCTGATCGCCGCGCTGCTGATCGCGCATCCGTCCGCTCAAGCCGCGAGCTTCGATTGCAGCAAGGGACGCTCGCTCGCCGAAAAGATCATCTGCAACGATCCCGCGCTGTCGCGCCTCGACGATACGTTGGGCCGACTCTACTGGAAAGCGCGGCGCACGGTGAGCGACCGGCGCGGCTTCATCGCCGACAGCGACAGCAAGTGGGCGTGGCGCGAGGCGAATTGCCGCGACGCCGAGTGTTTGGGGACGTGGTACGCGGCGCGTATCGGCGAACTGGAGCAGGTGATTGCGAGTGTGCGGATGGGTGCTTCGAGCGTCGATCCCACGATGCTTCAATGCACGGCCGCGCATCCCGGCATCGTGATCGGCGAGCAGTGCGCGAGCGTCATCAAGCAGAACGGCAGCCAGTGGAACCACCAGACGCCGCATGGCGGCGACTGGTTCTGCGGCGTCGCGATGTTGGGACGAACGTAGTCATGCGCTGCGCCGTGCGTCGCTTCAGTGAAGGCTCGGCGGCGTGTCTGGATCAGGCGCGGCATCTTCCGCGGCTCCGCTCTCGCCGAACAGCTCCGCGCACAACTCGCGGCCGGTCTCCGTAAGACGCGCAGTGCCGGCGCCCTCCTCATCGAACATCGTCTCCACGAGGCCGCTGTCAACGAGCGCCGTCAACTGCCGCCGCAGCGCGCTCATCGGCACGTTCGCCTGCTTCGACAGCCTCGCGAGCGACCACGAGCCGCCCGGCGTCTGCCGCGCGGGCCGTTCACTTTGCGCGCGCCAAAGCTGCGCGAGCACGGCGAGCAGCACCGGATCGATTCCCTCTTCGTCCATTCATGTCTCCTTGTGTTTTATCCGCCGGCCGCCTTGCTTTTCGTGCGAGCGATGCCGGCGCTTCACGTCATCTGCGTGATCAGTTCGCCGAGTGTCTTTAACGCCGCCTCGCTGTCAGCCGTCCACGGATAGCTGTAGTTGAGCCGGATGAAATGGCGAAAATCGTTGCGCGTCGAAAACATCATGCCGGGCCCGACCGTGATGCCGCGCGCGAGCGCCGCCCGATACAGCTTCATCGAATCGACGCGCTCGGGCAACTCCACCCACAGCACATAGCCGCCTTGCGGCGCGGAGATGCGCGTGCCCGCCGGAAAGAACCGCTGCACCATCGCGCTCATGATGCTCGCCTGCTGCCGATAAACCTTGCGCACATGCCGCAGATGCCGGTCGTAGCCGTCCTGCCGCAAATAATCGGCGACGGCGACCTGCGGCACCGAAGGTGTCGTCAGCGTATTCAGAAACTTGAGCTTCTCGACCTGCGCGCGATAACGGCCCGGCAGCGCCCAGCCTATCCGGTACGACGCCGTCAGGCTTTTAGAGAACGACGCGCAATGCAGCACGAGCCCCTGCGTGTCGAAGCTCTTCAATGTGGACGGCCGCGACTCGCCGAAATACAGCTCCTGATACACATCGTTTTCGATGACCGGAATCTGGTGCGCGGCGAGCAGTTCGACGAGTTGCCGCTTGCGCGCGTCCGGCATCTGAAAACCGAGCGGATTCTGGAAGTTCGGCATCACCATGCAGGCGGCGATCTTCTGTCTTGCGATCACCTGCGCGAGCGCGTCGATGTCGATGCCGTCGACGGGATGCGTCGCCACCTCGATCGCGCGCATGCCGAGCCGCTCGATGGCGTGCAGCATCGCGTAGTAAGTCGGCGATTCGACGGCCACCGTGTCGCCCGGTTTGGCGATCGCCTGCAGGCTGAGGTTGATTGCCTCGGTGGCGCCGAGCGTGATGACGATCTCGCCGGGATCGACGGGCATGCCGTTCTCGGCATAACGGCGCGCAATCTGCCGGATCAGTTCGGGGTTGCCGGGCGGCAGATCGTCGATCAGATTCCAGCTCGCCTGACGGCGCGCAATCGCGTTCGCATACTGATTGATGCGCCGCCACGGAAACAGCGACGGGTCGGGATATGGTGAGCCGAACGGCACGGCGTCGTGCGCGCGGATGCTGCGCAGCGTGGAGAGCACGAGACGGCTCACGTCGACCTCGGCGGCAACCGGGGCAACGGGCGGCGCGGCTTTGCTGTCCCCGCGCCGCGTCTCGGGGCGGAACGCATTCAGCGCCGCTTCGCGCACGAAATAACCGGACTGCGGACGCGTTTCGACGATGCCCCGGCTTTCCAGCAACGCATACGCATGCAGCACCGTCTTGATGCTCACGCCATGCTGCTGGCTCGCCTGCCGCACGGACGGAATCCGCTCGCCCGCCGCGAAGACGCCGCGGCGCACGGACTGGGTGATTTCGTCGGCGAGCTTTTCGTAGAGTTTCAAGGACGTGGCTCAAGGAAAACGGATATCTCGCGCGCCAGTCTATGACAAAACGCAAGAACTGTATCCCTTCCCTTTTTGTTTTTCTGTATGCTGCACTGCGATTGGAACACAGTAGTCTTGGAACATCGGCCGAAAAGCCATGACAAGACCACGCGCGGCAACATCATGAAGAACACCGACATCCGCAATAAATCAGGCGCCGACACCAGCGGCGCCCGCATCGAGCCGTACACGCACCCGGCGGCCGGCTGGGGCGCGCTCAAGTACGTCGCCATCAACCTGATCAAGGAAAAGGTCACGGGCGGCAATTACCGCACGCTGCTCAAGCAGAATCAGCCGGACGGCTTCGACTGCCCCGGCTGCGCGTGGCCCGACCGCGAGCATGCGTCCACGTTCGAGTTCTGCGAGAACGGCGTGAAGGCGGTCGCCGCCGAGGCGACCAGCAAGCGCGTGACGCCCGCGTTCTTCACGGAGCATACGGTCGCCGAACTCATGACGCAGTCCGACTTCGAGCTCGAACAGCACGGCCGCCTGACCGACCCGCTCGTCTACGACGCGATGAGCGACCGCTACGTGCCGATCGGCTGGGACGAAGCATTCGATCTGATCGCGAGCCATCTGAAGCGCCTTGACGATCCGGACCAGGCCGCGTTCTACACGTCGGGCCGCGCAAGCAACGAAGCTGCGTTTCTCTACCAGTTGTTCGTGCGCATGTACGGCACCAACAATTTCCCCGACTGCTCGAACATGTGCCACGAAGCGACGAGCCGCGGCTTGCCGCACACGGTCGGCATCGGCAAAGGCACGGTCACGCTCGACGACTTCGAACACGCGGACACGCTGCTGATCTTCGGCCAGAACCCGGCGACCAACCATCCGCGGATGCTCGGCGAACTGCGCGAGTGCGCAAAGCGCGGCGCGACCATCGTGTCGATCAATCCGCTGAAGGAGCGCGGGCTGGAGCGTTTCGCGAGCCCGCAGCATCCGGTGGAAATGCTGACGATGGGCAGCACGAAAATCAGCTCGGTGTTTATCCGCCCGAAGGTCGGCGGCGACTTCGCGCTCATCAAGGGCGTGGCCAAGCGCGTGATCGAACTCGATGACGAAGCGCAGGCGTCCGGTCTGGCTCGCGTGCTCGACGTTGCGTTCCTCGCCGAACACACGGTCGGCTTCGAGGCGTTCGCACAAGACCTGCGCGCCGAGCGCTGGGACACCATCGTCGCCGAATCGGGCGTGCCTTACGAAGATGTGCTGAAGCTCGCCGACATCTATGCGAAAGGCCGCGCAGTGATTTCGACGTGGGGCATGGGTCTCACGCAGCACAAGAATTCGGTGGCGACAGTGCAACTGCTGTCGAACCTGATGATGATGCGCGGCAATATCGGCCGGCGCGGCGCGGGGCTCTGCCCGGTGCGCGGCCATTCGAACGTGCAGGGCGACCGCACTGTCGGCATCGAGGAAAAGCCCACGCAGGCGTTTCTCGACCGGCTCGGCGAGGTGTACGGTTTCGAGCCGCCGCGCGAGCATGGGCTCGACGTCGTGAACACGATTCAGGCGATGCTCGATCGCAAGGTGAAGGTGTTTATCGGGCTCGGCGGCAACTTCTCGATTGCGACGCCGGACACGCCGCGCACGTGGGAAGCGATGCGTTCGTGCGATCTCACCGTGCACATCACGACGAAGCTGAACCGCAGCCATCTCGTGCATGGCCGCGATGCGCTGATTCTGCCGACGCTCGGCCGCACCGAGATCGACTTGCAGAACGGCGTCGCGCAAGGCGTGAGCGTCGAGGATTCGATGAGCATGGTGCACATCTCGTACGGCATGAATAAGCCGGCTTCAGAAAATCTGCTCTCCGAAATCGCGATCGTCGCGCGCATGGCGCACGCGACGATCGGCAGCCACAAGGTCGACTGGCTCGCGCATGCCGCGGACTACGCGCTGATTCGCGACGGCATCGCGAAAGTGATCGACGGCTTTGACGATTACAACGAGCGTCTGAAGCGTCCGGGCGGCTTCCATCTCGGCGTCGCATCGCGTGAACGGATCTGGAAAACGCCGAGCGGCAAGGCGCAGTTCCTCGTGCATGCCATCGCGCTCGACACGCCGATTCATCGCGCGCGCGAGCAGCATGGCGAGCGCCTGATGACGCTGATGACGACGCGTTCGCACGATCAGTACAACACGACGATTTACGGGCTCGACGACCGTTATCGCGGCGTATACGGACAGCGGCGCGTGCTGTTCGCCAACAAGGACGACATCGCGATGCTGGGTTTCGCGGCCGGACAGCGCGTGGACATCACGAGCGTGTGGGCCGACGGCATCGAGCGTCACGCGGATGGCTTTTTGCTGGTCGAATACGACATTCCGCGCGGCTGCCTCGGCGCTTATTATCCGGAGACGAATCCGCTCGTGCCGCTGTCGTCGGTTGCGGACGGCGCGGGCACGCCGACTTCGAAGTCGATTCCCGTGTTGTTGAAGGCGTCGGCGCTCGAGGCCGTCGCGGCCTGACGCATCAGGTCTGCGCCTTCGCCAACGCGCGATGCGTGAGGTGAAGCCGCAGATCGAATTCGAACTGATGGTAGCCCGGCTGCATGAACTCGCAGAGGCGGTAAAACGCCTTGTTGTGATCGCTTTCCTTCAGATGCGCGAGTTCGTGCACCACGATCATCTTCAGAAACTCCGGCGCCGCGTTTTTGAATAACGACGCGATGCGGATTTCCTTCTTCGCCTTCAGCTTGCCGCCCTGCACACGCGAGATGCTCGTGTGCAGGCCCAACGCGTGGCGCATCACGTCGAGCTTGCTGTCGTACGTGACCTTGTCGATCTGCTCCGCGCTGCGCAGATGCTCGCGCTTCAATTCCGCGCAATACGTGTAGAGCGCGCGGTCGGTTTGCACGTCGTGCGTGTTCGGATAACGGGCAGCGAGGTATGCGCCCAGTTGATCGTCGGCGATGAGCTTGTTGACTTTGTCGAGCAGCGCGGGCGGATAGCCGCTCAGGTATTTCAAATGATGATGCATGGTCGTGGCCTGGCGTGGGCGGCCTGCGTGTCGAATACTTCGCAAGCAGGTCGCTAAACGGCGAGTTTACACGGCCGTCTCTTCGCTTGCCTCGCGTGCATCAGATGCGCCAGGCGGCGCCGCCAGGAAAATCATGCTGATCGAGCGAGTCCGCGTGAATCTCGATGCTGTAGCCCGGACGCTGCGGCGGCATATAACGGCCGTTGCGGATCACGACAGGATCGACGAAATGCTCGTGCAAATGATCCACGTATTCGAGCACGCGGTTCTCCAGCGACGCCGACACGCAAATATAGTCGAACAGCGAAATATGCTGGACGTACTCGCATAAACCGACGCCGCCCGCGTGCGGACACACCGGCACGCCGAACTTCGCCGCCATCAGCAGCACGACGATCACTTCGTTCAGACCGCCCAGCCGGCAACTGTCGACCTGGCAAAAGTCGATCGCATGCGCCTGCAGCAACTGCTTGAACATCACGCGGTTATGACAGTGCTCGCCGGTCGCCACGCCGATCGGTGCGAGCCGCGCGCGAATCGCCGCGTGACCGAGAATGTCGTCGGGGCTCGTCGGCTCCTCGATCCACCACGGATCGAATTGCGCGAGATGCCGCATGTTGGCAATGGCTTCATCGACGTCCCACACCTGGTTCGCGTCCATCATCAGCTTGCGGCCGGGGCCGATTTCCTCGCGCAAAATGCGGGCGCGGCGCATGTCTTCATCCAGATTGCCGCCGACCTTCTGCTTGAAATGCGTCCAGCCCTGCGCGACGCCTTCGCGCGCGAGGCGGCGAATCTTGTCGTCGTCGTAGCCGAGCCAGCCCGCCGAGGTCGTGTAAGCCGGGTAGCCTTGCGCGAGCATTTCCTTCTCGCGCACGGCCTTGGTCGCCGCGTGACGATGCAGCATCGCGATCGCTTCGTGCGGCGTGATGACGTCGGTCACATAGCGAAAGTCGAGACAGCGCACGAGTTCTTCGGGGCTCATGTCGACGAGCAGCTTCCACACCGGCTTGCCTTCCGCTTTCGCCCACAGGTCCCACACGGCATTGACGACCGCCGCGGTGGCCAGATGGATCGCGCCCTTGTCCGGACCGATCCAGCGCAACTGGCTGTCCGACGTCAGTGCGCGCCAGAACGCGCCCATGTTCGCGGCAATGTCCTCGAGCGTTTTACCGACGACGAGCGGCGCGAGCGCCTCCACCGCCCTCACGCAGATTTCATTGCCGCGCCCGATCGTGAACGTCAGGCCATGACCCACGAGCGCTTGCGGCGCGTCCGTTTCGAGCGTCACGTAAGTGGCCGAATAATCGGGCGCGGCGTTCATTGCGTCGGAGCCGTCGAGCGAGCGCGAGGTCGGAAAGCGAATGTCCCGCACCGACAGCCGGGTGATGGTAGTGATCGTGGTGCTGGTGGTCATGTCACACGCTCCTCGACGGCTGCATTCGGGCGACGATCAATCGTAGAGCACCGCCGCGATCTTTGGATCGTTCATGTTGCTCTTGTCGTACCAGTAAAAGCCGGTGTCGACTTTCTTCGGCAGCTTTTCGCCTTTGAGCGCCTTGACCGCGGAATCCACCACGCATTTGCCGATGCCGATCGGGTTCTGCGTGATCGCGCCCGCCATCAGCCCTGAGTTGATGTCGTCCTTCTGCTCCTTGCCCGAGTCGTAGCCGATCAGCACGAGCTTCTTGCCCGACTCCTTGACGCCGATTGCCGCGCCTTCCGCGGAGCCTTCGTTCGCGCCGAAAATGCCCTTCAGGTTCGGGTTCGCCTGAATCATCGCCTTGGCGATTTCCGCGGACTTCAGGTGGTCGCCGCCGCCGTATTGCACGGACACGATCTTCACGTTCGGATGCTTGCTCTTCATCTGGTTCACGAAGCCGTCGCGCCGGTCGATGCCCGTGCGGCTCGTCTGATCGTGCACGATCACGCCGACATCGCCCGCATTGCCGATGGCGTCGGCCATCTTGTCGGCGGCGAGCGCGGCGGCGGCGAGATTGTCGGTCGAGCAGGTCGTGAGCGGGATGTCGCTGTCCACGCCGGAGTCGAATGCGATCACCGGAATCTTCGCCGACTGCGCGCGTCTCAGGAGCGGAATGGCCGCCTTGCTATCGAGCGCGGCAATGCCGATGGCTTGCGGTTTTTTCGCGAGCGCGGCCGACAGCATGTCGATCTGCTTGTCGACCATCGCCTCGGTTTCCGGGCCTTCGAACGTGATTCTGACCTTGTGTTCCTTCGCGCCCTGCTCCGCGCCGGCTTTGACGGCCTGCCAGAACTGATGCTGGAAACCCTTCGAAATGAGCGGGATATAAACGTCGTCGGCATGAGCGAGATTCGCCCCGCCGATGAGCGCGCTCAAGCCGACCACGACGCCGAATGCTTTCCGATTCAACATGGACTCTCTCCTCCTAAGGTGTGGACCTTCTTCTTCTACAGTCGTCGGGGAAGCGTTATCGCGCCTCCCTTGTTGATATTGTCCGGCGCGAGTTCAGCGTTTTCTGCGCCGCAGGATGTCGGCGTAGACCGCGAGAATGATGATGAGGCCCGTCACCACGATCTGCCATTCCTGAGCGACCGACATGATGCGCAAGCCATTGGTCAGCACGCTCATGATGAATGCGCCGATGATGGTGCCGAGTATCGTCCCCGAGCCGCCCGACAGGGACGTGCCGCCGATCACCACCGCCGCGATCGCTTCGAGCTCGTAGCCCTGGCCGAGCGCCGGCTGCGCCGAGTTTAGACGCGACGCGATGAGCAGACCCGCGATGCCGCAAATCGCGCCGCCAAGGCCATAAATGGCGATCTTCCAGCGGTCGACGTTCACGCCTGACAGCCGCACCGCCTCTTCGTTGCTGCCGAGCGCGAACGTGTAGCGGCCAAGCGCCGTGCGATTGAGCGTGATCGAGCTGGCGATCGCGAGGAAGAAGAGGATCAGCACCGCGTTCGGAATCGGCAGGCTCGGCACGAAATAGCCGATCAGCGAGTCCTGCGAAATCATGTAGAAGTTTTCGGTGTCGGTGAAATAGATCGGCTTGTCCGCCGACACCACGAGCGACAGTCCCTTGAGCAGCAGCATCATGCCGAGCGTCGCGATGAACGGCGGGATTTTCATCTTCGCGGTGAGCGTGCCGGAGATCGTCCCGCAGATCGCGCCCGTGCCGATGGCCGCGAGCACGCCGAGCCACATCGGCAGATGCCAATACGTGAGAAAGACGCCGCAAATTACGGCCGTGAAGGTCATCAACGTGCCGACCGACAGATCGATGCCGCCCGTGATGATGACGAAGGTCGACGCAATGGCGAGCACGCCGTTGACCGCCGTCGCCTGCAGAATGCCGAGGATGTTGTCCATCTGCATGAATGCCGGCGACGCGAAGCTGAAGAACACCAGCAGCAGAATGAGGCTCGCGAAGGCGAGCATCTTTTGCAACGCCGTCGGCGAGAAGATGCGGGCCTTCAGGCCGCTCAGGCGCCGCGCGCCGGTGAGCGCGGAGGAATCGGATTGCACTGTCATAGCGTCCTCTCGCGGCTCACGCCGCTTTCAGGGTTTGGCGCTGCGTGGCCAGATGCATGATGCGCTCCTGCGTCGCTTCTTTCGCGCTGAGTTCGCCGGTAATGCGGCCCTCGCACATCACGACGATGCGGTCGCTCATGCGCAGAATCTCCGGCAGCTCCGACGAAATCATCACGATCGCCTTGCCCTCGTCCGCTAGCTTGCGCAGCAGTTTGTAGATCTCGCTTTTTGCGCCGACATCGATGCCGCGCGTGGGTTCGTCGAAGAACAGCACGTCGCAGTCGCGCTCCAGCCACTTGGCGATGACGATCTTCTGCTGGTTGCCGCCGGACAGGAGCCGCACTTCCTGACTCGCCGAGGGCGTGCGGATCGCCAGCAGATTGATGAAATGACTCGCGCGGCGGCGCATCCGCGCGCGGCGCAAAAAGAAGTTGAGGGACAGGAAATTGCGCAGGTTCGACATGACGATGTTCGACTCGACGTCCATGCCCGTTGCAAGCCCGAAGCGCTTGCGGTCTTCGGAGAGATAGCCGATGCCGTGCGCGACCGCATCGCTTGGATTTTTAATCGACGCTTTCGCGCCCTTCACGAAGATTTCGCCGGACTCGACGGGGTCCGCGCCGAACACCGCGCGCGCGACCTCGGTGCGGCCCGCGCCCATCAAACCGGCAAAGCCGAGTATCTCGCCCTGGCGCAACGTGAAGCTCACATCGCGCACGAGCGGCCCGGCATTCAGATGCCTGACTTCGAGCGCGGTCTCGCCTTGCGCCGCATCGCGCGCGGCGGGCGCTGCGGCGCTCAAGGTGCGCCCGACCATCATGCCGATGATCGCCTCGACGGTGGTGTTCGTGGCGTCGACGGTGGCCACATATTCGCCGTCGCGCAGCACGGTGACGCGGTCGGCGATCTGCTTCAGTTCGTCCATCTTGTGCGAGATGTAGACGATGCCGACGCCCCGCCCTTTCAGTTCGCGGATGATGCGAAACAGCTCGGCGATTTCGGCGTCGTTGAGCGCGGACGTGGGCTCGTCCATGATGAGCACGCGCGAGTCGAACGACAACGCCTTGGCGATCTCCACCATCTGCTGGCTCGCCACGGTCAGCTCGCCGACCATCGCGCGCGGATCGAGATTCACATGCATGCGCGACAGGATCTCGCGCGCCGCGATGTTGAGTTTGTCTTCGTCGAGAAAGAGGCCGAGCCGCCCGCGCGGCTCACGGCCGATGAAGATGTTCTGCGCGACCGTGAGGTGATTCATCAGTTGGAGTTCCTGATGAATGATGCCGACGCCCGCGGCTTGCGCGTCGCGCGGGCTCAGGAATTCGGCCGGCTCGCCGCCAACCAGGATTTCGCCGGAATCGCGCGTGTACACGCCGGCGAGGATTTTCATCAGCGTCGATTTGCCGGCGCCGTTCTCGCCCATCAGCGCGTGGACTTCGCCCGCCATCAGTTCGAACTGGACGTCGTGAAGCGCCCGCACGCCGGGAAAGCTCTTGCTGAGCTTTTTGACGGAAATCAGCGGGGTCATGGCGCGACGCCGACGACGGCTGCACGGCAAACGCTCGCCTCAACCCGGCAGGCGGAGCGCGAAAGCGCCGGACGGCGCGCGGTGGTTCGTCTTAAATCGCAACGAGAAGCCAGGCACATTGCTGGACCCCCAAACCGATGTGCGACGATTCTACGACGCGCGAAGGCAGCGGCTCAAGTGCAGGCATTCCCGAGTGTCTGGAGTGGTTACGGGGGTCGTTTGTGCAGAGTTTGGGATTTTCAGACAAGCCTGCCTCCGCAAACACCGCTTCTACAGGTTTCGTTCGGTCGTGATCCCATGCCGATCCGTTCCCTGATTGGTGCCCGGCCGGCAACGCCATGTGTCTCCATGCATGCCTACCGCAGCAGGCAGGGCCCGCCTATGATCGTGGTGTGATTCAACGAGCGTAGCGCGTGCTCAGGGCAGCGAACCGTCCCTGATCTTTCCTCAACTGCATTCGAACCCGAATGGGGTGTCGAGTGATCGATAAAGGACAGCAATCATGAAAATCGTCGTGATCGGAGGCACCGGCCTGATCGGCTCGAAGGCTGTCGCCATTCTGCGCGAGAACGGCCACGAGGTCGTCGCTGCGTCGCCCAGAAGCGGTATCAACAGCATCACCGGAGACGGACTCAACGAAGCGGTGGCCGGCGCGCAGGTGGTGATCGACCTCGCCAATTCACCGTCGTTCGAAGACAAGGCCGTGCTGGAGTTCTTCGAGGTTTCCACCCGCAATCTTCTTGCGGCTGAGGCAGCGGCGGGCGTCCAGCATCATGTCGCGCTCTCCATCGTCGGAATCGAGCGGACGCCGGAGAACGGCTATTTCCGCGCCAAGGTCGCGCAGGAAAAGCTGATCGTGAAATCCGGCATCCCCTACACCGTGATCCGCTCGACGCAGTTCCTGGAGTTCCTCGGCGGCATCGCCGAGTCGGGTGCGGATGGAAACGTCATCAGGGTGTCGCCCGGCCTGTTTCAGCCCATCGCGGCTGACGACGTTGCCGCGATCGTGGCCGACGTGGCGCTTGCGGCGCCGCGCAACGGCATCGTCGAGATTGCCGGCCCGGAAAAAGCGCCGTTCAACGAAATCATCGCCCGCTATCTGAAGGCCGCCGGCGATCCGCGCGAGGTCGTGAGAGACCCGGAGGCCCGATATTTCGGCGGCCTGGTCGACGACCAGTCGCTGGTGCCGTTGGGCGACGCGCGCTTGGGCCGCATCGGCCTGGACGAATGGCTGCGTCACTCGCAGGCCGGAGCCTGAAACATTACTGGCGTGCGCGTCGAATCCTGCCCGGGCGGCTCTCGCCCGGGCGCACGCATTTCAGAGCCGCCTTCATCTAACGCCTACCTGGCGGCCAGTTCCGCGCTACGATTGGTCGCCTCGTCCCGACATACTCATTCACCATCATGCGTACCATCCAGATCCTGCTTCAAACGACCATCCTGCCCAGCAGCAACGACTGGTCGATTGCGCGATTCAGCCGCCTCGCGGAATTGCTGCGGACGTATCGAGATCCCGAAGGGCGCGTGGCCTTCAATGTCGTTGCTCGCGACCGCGAGCGGCTCGGGGAGCCGGACCCGATTCTTTCGCGTCTCGATGAGAGCGAGTTCGACGAGTTGTGGTTGTTTGCCGTTGACGAAGGCGACGGTCTAACCTCGGAAGATTCCGAGGGAATCACGCGATTCCGACGCGCGGGCCGCGGCCTGCTGGTCACCAGGGATCACATGGATGTGGGCAGTTCACTGTGCACGTTAGGCGGAGTGGGCAAGGCGCACCATTTTCACACGCGCAATCGGCACCCCGACCCATCGCGACATGTGGCCGACGACCCGTTCTCGACCCACATCTCGTGGCCCAATTTTCACTCGGGCAGAAACGGAGACTTCCAGGAAATCACGATCGTGGGCCCCACACATCCCGTGTTGGCGGACCCCGATTCTCCCGGCGGCGCAATCCGGTTCCTGCCGGCACATCCGCATGAAGGCGCCGTCGAGGCTCCTGAGGACGAACCCGCCCGAGTGATCGCACGAGGCAAGAGCAAAGCAACGGGCAAGAGTTTCAATCTTGCAGTCGCATTCGAACCTTCGGTCCGCGGAGGTCCGGCAGTCGCGCAAAGTACCTTTCATCATTTTGCGGACTACAACTGGGATGCACGACTCGGTTGCCCGAGCTTTGTGAGCGAGCCTCCTGGAAACACGATGCAGAGCGAGCCGCAGGCGTTGCGCGACGTTCACCGCTATTCGGTCAACGTCGCGCTGTGGCTGGCTGGTGCGCTGTGAATCTGAAGCGGTTTGCGCAGATTCGCACATTTGGACTATCGACGTATGACGAACGCGCTTACTTCTCCGGCACCAGAACAGGCGCGCCCTTGTCCTTCAGAAGAAGCACGATGAACTTCGCCGGTTGCGTCTGGCTCGCGTTGCGCCCGACGGTATGGACATCGTTCGGCCCTTCGTAGAAGGTCTGCCCAGGCGTGAGCGTGACTTCCTTGCCGCCCTTGACCTGCATCACAATCGATCCCTCCAGCACATAGACGAAGGCGTGCGCATGATGCCGATGAACGGGATCGACGGAACCCGGCGGATAGGTCACGGTGATCATCAGCGCTTCCTTGCCGGGATAATCGTCGAGCGCCTTTTCCATCAGCGGCGCCACGACGGCTTCGGGCGCCGCCGCACCGGCCACGCCGACATGCGCAGCCGCGACGACGAGCATGGCGATTGCAGTGTTCTTTGGTGAAAACATGATGTGCCTCTCAAATAGCGCGCCCTGCCCATGCGCGACGAAGTTGGCAAGGAACGGAAGAAGTGGACGCTGTGGTGAACGCTCGCGCCTGGCGGATGCCGTGAGCGGCGATGAGCGCCACGAAGTCATCGTAGGCCGACGTGGTGTGGCGCGGTAGACCCGCGGATGGGATCACGGTGTTGTCCGGCTGGCACCAATCAGGCACAAGCAGGCGCCGGCAACGCGGGAAACGTATCGGCGGTTAGTGCGGTGCTCTGTGCGGTGCTCTGTGCGGTGGTTTGTGCGGAGTTTGTGATTTAGCCGCGCCAAACGAATAGCAGTTGGCACGGCGAATCGCTGTCACAAGAGTCCTATCGACCGCCCTCTGCGTCCTTGCGATGCAAAGACTTCGCCGGTATTAACGTCTGATCTGCGAATCTTCCATAATTCGCGATGAACTTCGACCCCGGCAATCATGCGGTTGCGGGTCATGTCTTCCAGCAGATCGACCATCAGATTCGCCGGAGACGGAACGGGGAACCAGCCATTATCGGATGCCTGAAATGCATCCTGAAACGACCAGTTCCAATCTTCAATGATGTAAAGACCGCCAGGGCGAACCAATGGGAAAAGCGTCTTGAACGACGTTTTCGTCTGCTCGTAAAAGTGCGAAGCGTCGTCTACCACCAGGTCCAGTTCACCGCCGAAATCTTCGTCGACGATTTGATGGAGTTTAGCTACGTCGTCTTGCGACGTCCCGTAGTAAAGCCTGGCGCGGCCGGCATTCTTCTCGACGTATTCATCGAGCGCGGGGATGGGAGTAGTCGATAACTCGAGAGCCGAGATCTTTTCGGGCTTTAAAAGCTGATCCAGAAAGACGAAGGAGCCGCCCTGATAAACGCCTAATTCAAGCACTTTTCGGCATTCTTCCGGACGAAGCGATGTGTAGTGCCCGAGGAAGTTCTTTGCCTTCATGAGAAGGAACTCATTTCGCTCCGACTTCAATTTGCTGCCACCGTGCTCATAATTCATGCGCAAGATGTAGCCACCCATCTCGAAGTCCGTCTCGCTCTTCCAATTCAGGTTATGCATGATCGATAAGTCTCTCTCGCGGATTCTCAATTAATGAATTAATCGCCTTCGCTGCAGATGAGCATCGCTTCGACCGCAGCGAAAACTCTACCACACAGGAAAGATTGTGTAAGGAGTATGGGCGAATCCGCCGCGAGGAGATGGGTGAAGTGCTGAAGTGGCGGCGGCGTCAATTGAATCGCAGACGCACGAGCCGAAAGCCCTGGTTCTCTGGTGCCGGGGACCGGATGGCCTGCCCTATACTGGGTAAGGCAGGGGACCACTTTAAGGGGACCAGTTTGGGATTTTTTCAAACGTCCGGCAAGTCTGTCAGTCACAGGGGGCCGAAATCTGGTCCGCGAATCAGGGCTGTTCACCCCACTTTCCCGGCATCGACCCATGAACTCTGGAGCGATTGCAATGGCAAGTTTTGAACAACATGGTAACAAGTGGCGCGTCGAGGTGAAGCATAAGGGCGTGCGGCAGAAGAAGACCTTCCCGACGAAGCGGCTCGCGATGGAGTGGGCCGTCGAGCGCGAACGCCAGCTTCACGGCGCCACAGCAGGCCGGATGGAAGACTGGCACACGGTGCGCGAGACCTTCGAGACCTATTCAGTCCGCGTATCGAACAAGAAAGGCGGCGTCAAATGGGAACAGAGCCGCATCGTTTTCTTTCTCGAAAACAATCCGGACCTCGCCCGCAAGAAGCTCGTCGACCTAACCTCGAACGACCTGGGTCTGTGGCGCGACCGTCGCCTCTCGGGCGACCCCGCGCGCAAGATTGCGCCCGTATCCAACTCCACGGTCGAGCGGGAGATGAACCTGCTGTCCAACATTTTCCACACAGCGCGTCGCGAGTGGAAGTGGATCGAGAAAAGCCCGCTTTCGGATGTCCGACGCCCACCCGCCACCCTGCCGCGCACCCAACGGGTTGACATGGAGGCCATCGAGCGCGTGCTCCTCGCCTTGGGCCATGTCGAAGGTGACCCGCCCGACACGACCTCGCGACGGGTGGCGTACGCGTTCCTCTTCGCGCTAGAGACAGGTATGCGCGCCGGTGAGATCCGCACCCTAGCGTGGCCCTGCGTCCACTTTGACGGGAAGTACGTCCATCTCCCTAAGACCAAAAATGGTGCGCCGCGCGACGTGCCCCTCACCGAGCGGGCGGAGGAAATCTTGCGCACCATGGAGAAGGCCAAGGACGAGCCTGATGACTCGGTGTTCCGGCTCTCGGCGAACCAGATTGATGGGAATTTCCGCAAGGCCAAGATTCGCGCCGGGGCCGAGGACGTACATTTTCATGACACCCGCCGCGAGGCGCTGACCCGCATGTCTGAGGTGTTGAGTGTGATGGAACTAAGCAAGGTAAGTGGTCACAAGGACATCAACATCCTTCAAAACGTTTACTACGCTCCGAAGGTTCAAAAACTTGCTGACAAATTACGAGCGAAACGCGCGTAATCCGGCGTAACCGTCCCAAACCCTCGCTTCGCGGGGGTCTTTCGCCTAGTTCTTCCACCCTACCGAGCCATTGGCACAAGCAGCTGCAAGCAAACTGGACGCACTGCCTTTATCAAATCCGACTGCGATCGCGCCATGGATAGCAAGCGCTTCGTCGGAGGTGGGGCCACGATGACGAAAGTCCACATGCTTACCGTCGTTCGACAGCCGTTGGCGTGCCCTCTTCGCCTGGCCAGCGGACGTTCGTACGCAGAATAGACGTGGCCAGCTGTGGCCGGTATCATTTGATGATACAAACACATTCGATGCTGTAAGGGAGTTTCACATGGCATTTGTCTTTGGGCGGCACAAATTCAATCTGCATGCACGGTCGTGCCGCGAGTTTCGCCAGGATTTGAACGCGCTCAATGATGGTCTGTGGCTTCGCATAGCCTTAAAACCGGTTTTCCTTAAACATCAAAATGGCCAAGCAAAATACGAGTGATCTTCTCGAAAATCTTAAAAGCCTTAATGCCCCTCAATTACGCCGCTTGTTGATTGAACAACTGACAAAGCAGAAACTCGGACTATATTGGGAGTCTGATGCAATTGAGCGCGATGCAGCACTTAATGCGGATGTCGTGCTGCCTCGATTAATTCCGGATGCTAGCCACACGCCTACCGGTACCAATCACCACCGCAATTTAATTATCGAAGGCGACAATTTTGACAGCCTCCGTTTGCTGCGTGCTACTCATGCGGGCAAGATTCGAGTTATCTACATCGACCCGCCCTACAACACAGGAAATAAAGACTGGGTCTACAACGACAAATTTGTCGGTGCCAATGACCGCTGGCGGCACAGCCAATGGTTAGAGTTTTTGTATCAACGCCTGACGCTGGCGCGCGACCTGCTCACCAGTGATGGTGTAATTCTAGTGTCGATTAATGACGAAAATCGTTCACGGCTGGAACTGCTGATGGACGAGGTATTTCCGAGGCGTAGAGCTGGAAGCTTGGTCTGGCGGACCAAAGATACAGGTAATGACCTTAGCCAACGTTTCAGCCACGTGCACGAACACGTACTTGTCTATGCGAACGCAGGTTTTAAATTCAACGGCCGCGCTACGAGCAAGCATAAGTTCCGAAATCCAGATAAAGATTCTCGCGGAGATTGGTCGCCGCAGCCATTGACTGCAAACAAAACTTTAGTAGAGCGTCCGAATACCTATTATCCAATTCAGAATCCAGAAACCGGTTACTGGTATCCCTGTGATCCAGACAGTACTTGGCGGTTTGCATCGGAGAAAGAGATCCGCAAACGCCTAGACAATGAGGAGGTCGCTATACAGGCCGCGCTCGGGGGGTTGCGAAGCGACACCATAGAGCAACTTATCGAAAAAAAATTAATCTATTTCCCACCTTGCTCATCTAGCGAGGTCATGCAATTCGACACCAAGCAAGATTTGCTAAACGCGATCTCGAATGGAAAAGGCCCAACTCTTCCCAAGAAAAAAACCCCTTTACTTCGTGAAGATTTGCCCGATTTAGACTTTTGGGTTGGAAAGCCGATCGCCGCTGGCCGACCTTCACGCAAAGAACTTTGGACGTCGAAACCAGAGTCGGAGCGCCTAGCCCCACTAGGTAGCTGGATCGCCGGCATGAACGAACAGGTTGATGCATTGGAAGAAGACGAGGACGATGAACCCGTAGTATTACGTAGCGCTCGGGGCGGTGTTGCCACCGACGAAGTAAAAAATATTCTTGGGTCCAAGGCGTTCCCTTATCCGAAACCGATATCGCTCATTAAAGGCTTGTTAGCGCAAGCCACAACTCCTGGCGACATAGTCCTAGACTTCTTCGCAGGTAGTGGCACGACCGGCCAAGCTGTACTGGAGCTCAACGCTGAGGACGGTGGCCAACGTCGTTTCATTCTGTGCTCTAGTACCGAAGCGACTACGAAGGAACCTGCCAAAAATTTGTGCCGCGATGTGTGTGCCGAACGTCTTCGCCGGGTAATGATAGGTTATCGTGACAAGCCGGGCTACTCGGTCGCCCAAGGCGGCGAATTCGCATATCTGCAACTCGACAAAATTGAGGCTGCGGATATTGCCTTTGACGGCAAAGCACAACACGCCGTCTCCTTGCTTTGTATGCGTGAAGCGGCGATAGCGCCTATTTCCGTAGAGGACGCGGAAATTCACTTGATAGCGAAAGGTGGCGACTGGCTCGCAGTGTTATGTGCGCAAATTGAACCCGAAACCGTCGATGCACTTGCTGCTTTACCGTCCGCCTACGGCGTGACTCGGCTTGCCGTATACTGCCCCCGTCCCAAGGCGCTGGCGGGATTGCTGACTGATCGTGGCGTCGACGCTAATACATACTCCATTACCGACGCCCTTTTAGAAGGTCAGGTTAGTAACAACACCAAAGCAGTGGACATAGTCCCAGAAGGGGCATCGGCATGAATATCATCGATAGCACAACGACAATGATTCGTCCGCCCGTCGCGCCGATGGCGATCATCCAAATGCCGGCGCAAAGCGCTGCAGTCGAGCCAGAGCGATTCCAAAGCGAATTGATCAACGGCATGACCCGCGCTTTGTTGCGAACGCCATCGCCGCCATGTTTGCTGCGCGCACCTACCGGCTCTGGGAAAACGTTTGTCATTAGCCAAGTATTAGAAAGAGTCAGCAAGGAGCGCGACGTGTTGTGGTTCTGGTTCGTGCCATTTGTTACGCTGGTACAGCAGACCGAGGATGCATTGCTTGCAAATGCTACTAGTCTGGCGCCGTGTAGTCTAAACGCCGGCCGCAACCAAGAAGCTCATAGAGGTATGGTCCTGTTATCTACTGCACAAGGAGTGGCACGGGCGCAGTGGCGTACCAAAGGCTACGACGCGGACGGAGACGACGACAGCCGTACCCTTGCTGCATTTGTAGTGCGTGCCCGTGCTCAGGGGCTACAAGTTGGTCTCGTGGTTGATGAAGCACATATCGGCTTGGACAAAGGCACCGAGTTCGGCAAGTTCGCACACTGGCTCAAAGCCGACTATCTTGTGATGGCTACGGCCACACCAAAAGATGAGCGCCTCAATGAATTTTTGACTAACGCGGGCTATAGCGCTCAGGTAAGTTTTGCCGTGGGGCGTGACGAGGTCGTTCAAGCGCGGCTTAATAAGAAATACATTGAGGCGGTGGTTTATAGCCTAGGTAACACCATGGCTCACATTACCGATCTGCGACGCACCGTTCTCCGTCAAAGCTGGCGGCGTAACGTCAAGATAAAGCAGACTTTGGCTGCGTCGGGCGTCAACCTTACACCCCTGCTGCTTGTCCAGGTTGCAAACGGCGACAAGACCGTGGACGACGCGGCGGACGATCTTATGCGTTTCTGCGGTGTTCCGCCCAGCGCGATTGGCCGACACTCTTCGGATGATCCAGACCCCGTATTGATGGCAGCGATCGCCAACGACAGCAGCAAACAGGTATTGATTTTCAAGCAATCTGCCGGCACTGGTTTTGATGCTCCTCGCGCCTTCGTACTGGCTAGCACCAAGCCCGTAAACGACGCTGACTTCGCCATGCAGTTTATCGGACGGGTGATGCGCGTGGCGCGCCCAGTTAGGGATGCGTTCGGCAGACCGGCGGAGATTCCAGCCGATCTCAACACCGCCTTTGTTTATTTGGGCAACGCGCAGGCGCAAGCCGGTTTTGAGTCGGCAGTGAAAGCCAGCGTCCAAGTAAAGAGCCAGTTAGAAGGTCAGACTGAAAAGCTAACCACTCGGCAGACTATTTCCGGGGCGGTCGTGTATAGCAATCGGCTTACAGACCAAGAGCCTGTGGCATTTGATATGCCTCTTCCAGAATATCCGGAGGTGACCGCGCAAGATTTAGCGATGGCCGCTCTCGCCGGCTTGGGAGGGCAAGGGACGCTATTCAGTAGTGACGGTGATCATCACGGGAACAACATTGATTCAGACAATTCGTTGGATAGGTCAATTGGAATTCTGGACGTTGCGCAACCAGGTCCGCCTTCCTCACTGCGTGTCCGTCCGACGGAAATTAAGACGCGTGAAGATCTCTTCGCTGAGTTCGGCAGGAGGGGATTACGAGCCTATCCGCGTAAGGAGAATCTGTCCCAACTAGGACGGAGCCTGAAAACAGAGCTGAAACCCGAGCTAGGCGATATGTCTGAAATTTCGCGCGCGGTGGCATCAAGGCTCCTGATATCTGATGGTCTGCGTGCAACGGCGGTCAAAGCTGCATTCAATCGTATCAAGGATACCGAAAAGCATACAGAGCTGACGACTGGCGAGGGCTATACAGAGGAAATACAAGTTTTTACCGACCGCAGCGCATTGGCTCGCTCAGCAATGGCGTCTCTGCGCGCGTTACCGCAAGCAGAGGAGGAAGACTATGTATTAATAGTTGAGACAATCGCCAGCCGGTTACGCATCGCAATTGATGATGAAGTTGAAAATCTGGACGTGCAACCAACTGAGGCGGAGCGTATTCGCCTAATGCGTGATGCTGCGCACTGGGTCGTTCTTAAAAGCGCGCAGGAACTTCGGGAGGGCATGTTTAGTGAAATTGCGAAGCACGCCAAGCTTATTGATGCCGAGCCATTGCCCGATGTGATGTTGTTTCCTGAAAGCATCGGCCTGGAGTTATCTGCAAAAAATATCTACGGCGTCTTACCTCCGACACGGGAGGCCGGAGAGCGGGTGCCGAGAGAGGTGCTGATGGATGACCGCCAATGGTTGGTTGATAAAACCTATGCGCTCTCGGACGGCGAATTTAGCCAAGGGCATTTTGACGGCACGTGGTTCGGAAACAGCTTGGAGGATTCATTTTCGCGAGCCCTAGATAGTGCGGAGTATGTCGTTTGGTGGCATCGCAACCCGCGCAACAAGCGGTTCGCTGTCCGGGTAGTTCGCGCCGAGCACGACAATTATTTCTACCCAGACTTTGTCGTCTGCGTAAAACATAATCCTGCCGATGGGCCGATGCCTCGCTTGCTGGAAACCAAAGACGATACAAAAGACGCCGCCCGCAAATCCCAACATTCACCGGATTTTTATGGAAAAGTGCTGTTTCTCACACCTGACGGAGATCGCATGCGTTGGGTGAACGATGACGGCAGCTTGGGTGAGGTCTTGGACTTTGACGATATGCAAAGCGCACTGCATAGACTCGCTGCGACCCGGCCGATTGGGAGAGCTATGCATGAATAGTGTGAGCACGTGATGATTGGCGTCAGACGCTACCCATCGCACTGTGTTCCCTTGCGAGATCGAGTTCGAGGTAGCGCGCCACGGTCACGGTATTTCTCGACCCACTCTATTACCTCGGACGCCCTGTAAAGCGGATGCGCCCGCCTCGTGCCATTTGCAACAGGCAATCGATAAGGAGCAGGAAAATCCGGCAAACAGATCACCGCTTGCCGTGTTTGAGAGACTGTCCGATTTAGGTACTCCGCAATGTGTTCAACGGTCCACAACTTGACGTTTAGCGGGACAGCGCGATTTATACCCGCACACACCGCCGTCGCGATCGCATCAACGACTTGCTGCAAGGAATTTGCGTCCCCTGTTTCATTCATGACGGCCTCCACATGCGTGCCTAGTCGCTAGCCGAGTTTTCGCGTGAACCTCAGTCGCTGAAAAATTCGGGAGTTTCGTTGAGTTCCTCGTTTCTGAAGTCTTCAGCGATCGAAGCGGGCTTTACCTTGCGGTGACTGAGCAAGGCCACGGGGGAAACTAGCTGCATGGGCGTGTGCGGTGCAATGCCCGTGCGATCGAAACTCCGCTCACACTGGGCAACGACCTTCACGTTCAGTTGATGGCGCTGCGCGATCACGCGCAATGCGAAGGGCCACTCAAATGGATGACGGGCGTCGTGCATCTCCTGCAGATCGCGTAGCAGCGGCATGTGCCGGTAAAGAACACGTGCGAATGCTGCGTGCTCGGACTCGATCAGGCGGGCTGCGAGGTCGCGCACGCCGAGGAACTCCAGCGACCTCTCGTAGACTTCATCGGGAATGATCCAGCCGATTGCGCAGCGCTTACCGTCCATTGCGCGGTACAGACACTTCACGCCGTCGAAAGCTGTCGCGCGGGTGCCCTGACGCAGCAGGTGCCAGCCGATGACGTCGAACACGTCTTGCTTGCGAAGTGTGCCGAGCGTTGTTGTGGTGATTCGCATGATGGAACTCCTTACGAACAGACCGAAAAGATGGAAAACAGCCAGCGCACGATGGCAACGATACCGGCGAACGAGCCGAGGATCACGAGGACGATCACGCCGACCGACGCCAGCCCGACAAGCCCTACGACCGCGCGCGCAAGCGGCGGCATCTGGCCGAGCTTGCGCGGCTCATTCATCGCCTTCTTCCTCGTCGGTGTTGACCGCGTTCGTCATGTCGACGGTGGCGGGCACCTCATGCTTGAGCAGGCCGACGAGCTTTGCCGTCTCGTCGGGCGTGGGTAACACCTGCGCACGCGCCACGCACGCGCACGTGCCGCCTTCCTTTGCGGCGAACGTGAGCTTGCCGAACTTCGTCTCGCTGAACACGAGGTCACCCTTGCCGCGCCCGTTGCCCAGATGCAGGTGCAGGCCGACCGATGCGAACTCCCCCGCCCACTTCTGCGTGCCGAGTTGCGGATAACGCACGTGCGTCAGATGATCCTGATCGGTACCCGGCACAGGCATGTTGCGGTCTTCGGGCGCAGCGTAGAGTGCTGCGCGCAGGCCGTCGCCTAGCGAGTCAAGATAGTGGTTCGGCACATCAAAACCGATCTTGATATCGACGGCAGTCTTTTCCTCGTCGCCGTGCAGTTCGCTTCGCACGTTCAGGTGCAGGATTTTCACCGGGTGCTTCTGGAGGGCAATCATCTGGTTCTCCTGTGGATACGGCAAAGGTCAGAGCGACGCGCCGAACTGGCGCGCCTCGATGTGCAACTGCTCCAGCACCATGACTGCCACAAGCTCCGGCAGCATCGCGAGTTCCATGTTGGCATCGAGCATCGCCTTAAAGCCCGCGTAGAACGCGATGCGCATCTCGCGCAACTGCGTGGACGTAGAGTCGGGCGCGATGCAACCCGCGCGAAAGTCGAGCCAGCGGTCGTCGATCGTTTTCATGGCGCGTCCTCGTCGAGGTCCGCCATACGTGAGCTATAGAGCGCACCGAGTTCGGTGCGCTGCTGCGCGTCCTTGACGTGCCGGATCAGGTCAGCAGCGGCATTCGCGTCGTCAGGGTTTGTGGCCTCGTTAAGCGCCTGGGCTACCTCGGCATAGGTGACTACGGCTGCGTCAGTTTTCGTCGGGGCGTCGGCGGCACGTGGGGCCGCTGTGGCGCTTGCCGTGGCGGCACCGGCACCGGGCTTCGCCTTCGCTCCGGCTGGCGGCGCGTCCTTCTTTTTCGTCCCGGCCTTCATGCGCGACTTCACGCTGGCGGTGCGCGAGCCTTCGGCGGCAGGTGCGCCCTCGGCCTCGGCGGACGGCGCGTCGCCCATCTCGAACCACTCGGTCGGCTCGCTCATCTCGTCGCGCAGGCTTGCGTAGATGCGCTTCAACGTGACGACCTGCATCGGCGTGATCGAGTCCAGCCGCCTCTGGATGCGCTTCTCGATGTGCTCCTTCGTGACGCCGAACGGTGCGAACGCTTCCACCATCTTTGCCATCGCCTCGGGGCTGGTGTCGGCCTTCGCCTTGAGTGTCACATCGGCCTGCTGCATCGCGGCCTCGACCACGTCGCTCGGAATGACCGCTTCGAGACACGCACGCACGCGGCGCTGCGCCTGATTCGCGCATAGCTCGTAGCAGTCCCTTTCGTCTTTGAGGACATAGCCACCCTGACGGGTATCGCGCCAGTGCGGCACGATGAAAGAGATGCGCTTGCGCGTGCGGGTCTGCAGATCGACCGCGACGGCCTCGACCTCCGAGTAAGGAATGCCCCGCGCATCGACGCCGCGCGAACGCTCGCGCCACGCCGCATCGATGTTGCCCCACGCGGCGGCGATCGCTTCGAGCGACTTGATGCTTGCGCCGCGAATCTCGGTGCCGCCGCGTGAGTACTCGTACTGTGATTTTTCTGCGAGCAGCGGACGCGTGAAGGCGAGCAGGATGCGATCCATCGCCTTGACCTCGTCGCGCGGGAAGCGCTCGGCCATCGTGTACACAACCTGAAGGTCCGCGAGTTCGCGACTCTGGTCCTGCCGTGCGCCTGCCGTCTCCGGGACCGCGCTGCGATTCGCGAACGGCGATTCGACGAGTTCATTCATTACGCTGCTCCTTTCTTCGCTGAAAACCGGAAGTCGAGATAGCGCATGGCCTCGACCTCGTATGCCTTACGCTCGATGACCTTGCGGGTATAGCCACCGCCGTTCGGCAGCAGACCCACCGAAGCCGGACCCATCATGTGCAGCAGGCGTGCGCGCGCCGCATCGGACCCAACTTTCATGAGCTTTTCCTGCTCGTCGAAGTCGAGCTTCGCGTAGTGCATCGCTTCGGCCTCGGCTGGCAGATGGATGGTGGTGCCGTCGCTGCCCGGGAATAGTTTCTTCAGCAGGCCGATCGCGGTCGGATGCTGGAAGTCGAGCGGCGGCGCTTCGTTGCGCTCGACGAACTTCCAGAACTCGGCCTCGCCGTCCACGATCATGTCGATCATCTCGGGGTCGCGCTCGACGTGATAGACCTTGAGCGTGTTCCCACCGACGCAGGCTGCGAGGTGCCACACTCCATAGCCCGACACGGCGAGATAGTGGTGACACTGCATCAGGTACTCGAGTGGCACCTGATCGGAGTGCTCTTCTCCCCATTCGCCAAACTTGAATGCAAGGCCATCGACGTTCTTGCACTCGAGGCCCTCTCGCTTTCCGTCGATCGTGCGGTCATAGGAGGCCAACATAAATTTATGTGTCGCGTGCTGCGCGATGCGGTTGTGTCTGCGCAGCTTCACGCTGTAGCGCTTCGAGTACATCGCTGCGATTACGCCTTCCATCGCCTTGCCGAACTCGATACGCTCGATGCCGTCCAGCCCACCGGCATTCACGAGGTTTGCATTGCCGACCTTCTCGTGGAATAGCTCGAACATCGTTTTGCGACGGCTCTGGCCGAGGGCCGCTGCCGCATCGCTGCCGCCAACGCCTCTGCGTCGTTCTTCAAGCCAAGATTCACGCGCATTCATTCTGCAGCCCTCCTTGACGGGTTCAATGTCAGACCATGCGCACGCCGTGAAGGCGTGAGATTGCGACGCGCGGTTCGGCAAACTGCCAGCGCTGCGACCACCACTGACGGCGCAGACCTTTCGGGATCGTGCGCAGCACGGCGCGATACGCCATCGGGCTACGGCTTGTAAAGCGATAGCAACTCATTGCGGGTCCTCCTTGCGCAACGAGCGGCCAGCGCGCTGCAACGACCGCTCGACCTCCTGCAACGACTTGACTCCGAACCCCGGCATCTTCAGGAGGTCGGATGCGCTGCACACGCACAGGTCGCCGACGCGGAAGATGCCCGCCGAGGCGAGACGGTTCGTGACGCGGAAGTTCAGGTCGAGCAGGTCCAGCGGCGCGTCACTTTTGATCGCTGCGACGGGAGCGTTCACAACGGCCTCCGCGTGCGCACGTGAGCGCACCAGCTTCCGTTGCCCAGATCGCGCAGCACTTCGCCCACCTCGGGGCATTGCTCGACCGGCAGCACGTTCTTCACGTTGAGCGCGGTCGCGAGCACCGCGTCGTGGTCTGGACCGGTCACGATCACGCACGGCGCGCCCTTATCGTCGGTGACCACATCGATATACGTGGCACCGGTGATATTTGAAAAATACAATTGCGCGTCCATATTCATTTGTATTTTGCGATTGACCGGGATTTGGCTTTTTTAGAATTGTCGATACCGGTTCGCGACGCAAGACGGTGATAAGACACGGGCCGCGAAGTTAATAATTTTTTAAAATGGAATTTGTTTTCCAAACTGCTTCGAGAGTGATCCAAAAATCCGAAACACGAAAACCTTGCTAGATATGGAATAGAGGTCAATCCGCGCCCCAAGCGCGCCCGGGGTGCGCCCCAACTGCGCCCCAACTGCGCCCCGACCGCGCCCCGACCGCGCCCCGAAAAGCCTCAAACCCTAATCGGGAAAACACCTAAAAATCGTTGGCGCGACAAACCGATCCTCTGTCACAGGAATTTGATCAGTTCAAAACCCTTGTCGCGCCGGGCAAAGAGGCCAATCCGCGCCCGAGCCGCGCCAGGACTCGCGCTGTTGCCTGTTGGCAATCGGATCGGGGCGGGTCTACACTCATCGAACGTCGGGCAGGACCGCATGGAGCTTCGACATGGCGCGCAGGACGGTGAACGTACCGCAGCAGCTTCTGGCGCTGCAGAAAGCGATCGAGATCTGTGGATCGCGACGGGAGCTTGCGCGTCGTATTTCGCTCTTCAGTCCCTGCACCTCGGGCCGGATCGACATGTGGTTCAGCCGTAACACGGTGGTGCCGATCGACGCTGTGCCTTTCGTGGCGGCGGCGGTCGACGGGCAGGTCTCGGTCTACGAGTTATGCCCTGAGTACGCGGAAGGCTGGCGGGTGCTGCGCGCGCTCCTCCTCAATGAGCATCGAGAGCCGCAGGAACAGGAAAGCGCATAAAGGCTTTACCTGAAACTAACTAGAAAGTTTCGATTGCCGCGATTAGCACAGGCGCGGGATTTTTGCGTCCATTCATCCTGAAAAAAAGCACCGAAGAGCTAACTCTGGTGCCTTCAGGTCTTTGCAGAATCGATTTACTCGGTAAAGAGGACGGCCAAAAATATCACGATCGTATGGGAAAGGAACCGGAGATGCTTTGAAGCCGGTATCAGAATCGGTTTAATGAGGACATGAAAGTGGATTCCGATATCTTCTTTATCGAGGGTACTGAGTTGGGATCGCTGAAGGAGCATCCTCTCTGTGCTTTCGTGCCCGCAAGTGCGGGCGTGGCCGTGCGTGATGCGATCGCGCAGCCGGTCGTGCTGCTCGACGCCATGATCCTTGACGGACGCGCTCGCGTTCGCGAGGCGAGGCGCCTCGATCTTGCCTGCCCCTGCCGCGTCTTCGACGCCGTTCGCGATGAACATCCGGTGTTGCTGGTCACTAACGAGGCCCGCGAGCATCCGATGACCACCGCGCAGCGTGCCGTCATGGCGGCCCACTTCGTCAACCTGATCACGAGCAGGCCCGCGTGGCTCGACAGCTACGACCGTGGACTCGCGGATCGTCTGCGCACGCAGCGCGGACGCGCGCCGCTGCTGCTCGCGTGCGGCATCTCGACGCGCACCTACCAACGCGTGCAGGGCATCCATGACAACGATTTGCTGCAGGCCGTGGCCGACCAGCGTGTGCCGCTCCGGCTCGCGCTCGGTATGTGGCATCTGTCGGCAGCAACCCGCCGCCGCCTGCTGAATCTACCTCGCGGCGAAGGGCAGAAGGTTTCCATTGAGCACGCAACCAGTCGTGCAAGGGGCCGCAGGCGGCAGCTTTACCTTCCCGGGATCGATAACGCTCGCGGCGAACGCGTGCTCGCGTGGACGTCCGCTCACGAAATCGCGCGCTACACGGTCCCGGAAGCCCAGCAACCGTGGCCCGCCGCGCGGAACAACTCCGACGCAGCAGAGCCACCAACCGGAGACAGCAATGAATGACAACGTGAAGGTCACGATCACAATCAGGGCTCCCCAAAGCGACGCATGGATCGCCGCGTGTCGTGCGCTGCGCGCTGCAGGTGGTCGCCGGTTCCTCGTCGGAGCACGCCCCGCCGATCCCGACGCAATCCGCAAGGCGCTGGCGAATCTTGTCGTGGAGGACCGCGATGCGCAGGCGCGCAGGCTGCTGGTCGTGCGCCCGCTGCCGTGCGATCGCCAGTGAGGGTGACCTTGCCATGCCACGCGCCCGGATCATCAAGGCCGAGTTCTTTCGCAACGAGGTGCTCGGCCATCTGCCTCCCATCGCTCGCCTGACATTCGCCGGTCTGTGGACGCTTGCGGATCGCGAAGGTCGTCTCCAGGATCGCCCCGGGCGAATCAAGGTTGACCTGTTTCCGTACGACACGGTTCTCACCGACGAAGAGGTCAACGGCTACCTCGAAATTTTCGACCGCTGCGACCTGATCGTGCGTTATGTGGTCGACGACGAACCGCTGATCCAGATCGTGAAGTGGCGCAAACATCAGCGACCGCATCCTCGTGAGGTGAAAAGCGATCTTCCCGAGCCTCCCGAAAACGCCCGTCAGACAAGGAATGAGAACCTTGGTTCGTCCAAGGCTAATCCAAGGTTCGCCAAAGGCGAGCAATTACAGTCGGGTTCTTCGGAGATCTCGGAGTTCTCGGGTTCTTCGGAGATCTCGGGTTCTTCGGGTTCATCCCGATCCCGCTTCGCGGGGAAAACCCCTTCGTCGAGTTCGCGCAAAAAACGCGCAAACATCGACCGCGAAGTGGTGGCAGGGGTTTTCGCCTTCTGGCAAAAAACCATGAACTCACCCCGCTCAAAGCTCGACGAAAAACGCGAGAAGGCGATCCGCGACGCGCTCGCAATGGGCTACACACCGCACCAGCTTGGTCAGGCCATACGTGGATGCAGCCGCACGCCGCACAACATGGGCGACAACGACCGGCACCAGCCATACAACGGCATCGCCCTGATCCTGCGCGACGCTGACCACATCGATCGTTTCATCCGCAACGATGAAAACCCGCCCGCGAAGGTCAACACGCTGGTCAACGGTGTCGCTGCCCACAACGAGGCTGCTGCTGCGGCCTATCTCGCACGCGACGGCAACTCGCTGGCGGGCGATCCGATGACCATCGATATGGAGCACTGAGCCATGAAGCCGACCGACAAGGCCGAGTTTGTCAAGCTGCTCACCGTCTGCTATTCGACCGCATTGCGCCCGCTGCCTGCGCCTGAAGCGATCGACCTCTGGCAGGCGATTCTCGCGCCGTATCCGCTCGAGCAGGTGCGCGCTTCACTCAATGCGCACATGCGGTCGAGCCGTCAGGCTCCTGTGCCCGCTGACGTGCTTGCGCGACTGGAGCCGAGTGGCGACTTGCGCCCGCAGGCCGACGAGGCATGGGCGATCGCGCTGAAAGCGCTCGACGAACGCGAGACCGTGGTGTGGTCCGACGAGATCGCGCAGGCGTGGGAGATCTCTCGCGCGCTCGCTGCAAGCGACGAGACCGGCGCGCGCTTTGCGTTTCGCGCCGCGTACATGCGCCTCGTCGACGAAGCTCGTGCGCACAATGTCCCGGTGCGTTGGAGCGCTTCGCCCGGTCACGATCCGCAACGGCGCATCGAGGTCGTTGAAGCTGCCGTGCGTGCGGGCTATCTTGCGCTCGACGATGCGCGCGCTGCCGTGCCAGCATTGCCAGCGCCGGAAGCAACACGCGATGCGCCTGGTCCCGCGCAGACGGGCAGTCGCGAACGTTTGCGCGAACTCGTGGGCGGCATCCTCGTCGCGCAGCAGCGCCGTCTCGTCGGGCAGCGGGACGCTTCACCGCGAGCAGCTGATGCCACTGCCGATCGCAAGCGTGAGATCGCGCAGCAGGTCGACGCATACGCTGCCGCACACGGCATCCGCCAGCGCGAACCCGGCGACGATGACGAGGTGCCAGCGTGAGCGCCGCTACCGGTGAGCTATGCGCGGCCTTCGGCTGCCCGATGATCGCCGCGATCGGAGTGGCCGGTCACTGGTACTGCGCCTGTCATTGGCGTGAACCTGTCGCCTCGTTCGATGCGATCACAGCCGAGCTTCACCGGCAGCACGCACTCGTCGACGCGGCAAACGGCATACGCCGCTCACGAGCAGGCTATGTCGCGATCCGCGATGCCGAGAATGTCCTTATCGAGATCACGCATGCGCTCGGCCAGCAGTACTCACTTAGACCGGACATCGAGGTTGCGGACGATGCAGACCATGCGTGTCCCGAGCATGAAGTCGAGCTGTGAGGACCGAAGGCATGCGAATCGAATTCACGATCCTCGGTGAACCGGCCTCGAAGGCGAACAGCCGCGAGATCGTTCCGCGCAAGGTGCGCAGCAAGCGCACTGGCGAGATGGTCACGCGACCCATGAGCATCAAGAGCGACAAGGCTCGGGACTACGAGACCGCGATGCTCAAGCAGATCCCGCCAAAGGCCCGCCAGCGTCTCGAAGGCCCGGTGCGGGTGTGCATCCGCATCTGGTACGCGAACGGGCGCAGCGATCTGGACGAAAGCGTGATCCTCGACTGCATGCAGGATCGCTACGTCACGCGTAAGTCGAAGCATGGCGACGTGCGGGAGCTTGCGCATCGGGGCATCTATCGCAACGACAGGCAGGTCAGGCTCAAGATCATCGTCCACGCAATCGATCGCGCGAACCCTCGCGCCCACATCATCGTCGAACCGTTTCACGCGCAGCAGATGGCGCTGGCGCTCGACAACACCCTCGACCCTTTCGAGATCTTCGCACCATGAACCGAAAACACCTCACCAACCACGCCCTCGCAGCACGCCTGCGTCTATCGCACGACAACGAGCGCCTGCGGGAAGCACTCGCTCTCATCAGCGATATCGCGCACGGCAGCACCACGGCCAACAGCCTGCCGAACATCGCCCGCATCGCACGTGGCGCGCTCACGACATCGACGCCGCCCGACAACTTCGTCGACGTGGAGACAGAGGTATGAGCCACCGCTGCCGCTGGCCGGGATGCACCACAGTCGTTGCCAACGATCTGTGGGGCTGCAAGGCGCACTGGCGAGCGCTACCCGACAGCCTTCGCGCGTGGATCGCGCGCGCGTACCGGCAAGGCATGAGCCATGATGCACATCCCGCCGCCAGCTACCTGCGTGCCCACCGTGCTGCCGTTACATTCGCAAGGGAGATTGATCGTGGACGCAATTGACCGGCTGCTACTCGATTGGCACGAGTGGCAGCTCGGGTATGAGCCTGTGCGTGGTTATCCGTCTGATGCCGTATTCGGTGAAGCCTTCCAGAGCAGCAGGCAATGGATGGACATTGATGACCTCAACGAAGAAGTCGAAATGCGTCTGCGAGAAAACGTCGGGCGCGCCATCGATCCGTTGGTGATTGCACTCGATGTGCGGCTGCGCATTGCGGTCTCAACAGCCGTGCGCAACCTCTACGCGGGCACGTCAGCGTGGGTCAATCCGCGATGGCCCGCCACGCAGGACGCCGACTACGCCCGCGCAAAAGCGACGCTGGCACCGCCGCTGCTATCTCACGGACTACTTGTTAGGGGAGACCTTGCGGCGCTGACGTCGCGCGGTCAATAGAAGCGTTCATAGTCTGGACCAAGATCAGACATGTTTGCTAGCTGATTTAGAATCGCCCGTCCGTCCCGCAACAACGATTCTGTGCGCTCGGGACTGTCCCATTGCTCACTTCCGTGCTTCCCGCCATGGAAAAGATTGTTGCGCGCTACCCGTAAGAGCCGACTAACTCGGTCAAGCTCCGAAAGATCCTCAGACAGTACAACCATCTTCCATTGAAGCTGAACACCGGGCCCTACCACTTGACGCATAGGAGGCTTGGCGAGCAATCGTCTCGCCTCATCTGAACTTTCGTACTGCTTTTGCCACTGCTCGACAAATTTGGCCCAACCAGGCTCCGCATTTGAACCGGCTATTCTGGTTTTCAGATAGCCGCACTCCTTCAATGCAAATTCGAATCGAGAAAACCAATAGAAGAACTCAAACGCCAATTCAGAAAGTTCGGAGGGGATGTCTGTTCTTCTCATACCAGATCTCTGGTGGCGTTCCGCCTTTCCAACGGGATCGCTCGGGCTGCCTTAACGTGACAGCCGTTGCTTACTCAACCGAATTTACCTTCTGTAATGTTGTAGCGACAGCACTTTACTACCTGACGCTTTGTCGAGCGTCTGTGCCTGCGGCGCGACCATCACGAGTAGTGCTCTCTTCAGTCTCACCGACGAAGCAATCTGATCGAGTGACATACCGAGCCGATTTGTCAGAAGCGTTAAGGCGCTGTCAAATAACTCTGGGGTCTCGTGAGGGATTTGTCCATCCTCACGCTCGACGTAGCGCTCACCTTTCGCGAACAGATGTCCTATCAAGGCACGTTTGTACAGATCTTCAGAAAGCATGCCCAACTGTCTTGCTCGATAGAGAAGTGCTGCTTTGCTCACTCGCCACCGCATTTTCATTTCCGAAAGTGCGATCCAATTGATCTGAGTACCACCGCGCAGGGCCGGAAACTCCTTCGCAAACGAACTACGAGGTAGCAAAAACGCCGAAGCAAAGCGATTGGCTTCCGCCTCGGTGGCCTTATCTCCGGTCGGTCGTCCTACGTGACCGACAAAATGACCAATCTCATGCGCGTGGTCGAATCTCACCCGGCACGCAGACGTAGAAGCGTTATTTGTGACAACAATCGGCCTTGGTGCTGCGATCGACAGGGCATCAATGCCTCGTCCCGCAGTTTCGAATGTCGTGACAACCGCCCCCGCTTTCTCAACTACACGAACCATATTACCGATTGGTCCGACGCCCAGGCCCCAATGCGCTCGGCATTTTTCCGCTGCTCGCTCGGCTGCTTCTGCAGAATCGATCTCATGCTCAGGGAAATCTACTTGAGGCAGTTTGAGTGCGCCGTCGATGAAGTCGACAACGCGCCGGAAAAGCTCGCCCGTGGCCATAGCCGCTTGCTTGTCGGTAGGCTTAGTGCCCATCAATTTCCGAAAATGGAAAGAATCCTCGGGCAACGCCTGTTTGCTGCCAACACTGAAAAATTGCGGCTCAACATTAAGAAAACTTGCCAGCGCCTCCTCCAGCTGAGGCGTCGGCGCATCATTACCGGCTTCGAGGCGCTGAATATATTGCTTGGACTTTCCTACCGCGTCGCCCACGTCCGCGAGCG
>NZ_ABLD01000018.1 GCF_000172415.1 Paraburkholderia graminis C4D1M | reverse complement strand
GCCCAATCCCATCAGCACGCGCGACAGAACGAGGACGGAGTAGTTTGGTGCGGCCGCGAACAGCAATGCGGCGGCGCTGAAGAGCGAGAGCCCGATGAGCACCTGGCGACGCCGTCGCAAATGTCCGAAGCCGACTTGCAGAAAAGGCGCGGCAAACGCGAAGGTCACGCCAAAAAAAGATATCAGGTAGACGCTCTGCGCGTCGGCAAGACCCCATTCACGCGAAATCGCATTGAGACTGCCGACGACCGATAACGCGCCTGTCGCTTGCACGAAGTACGCAAAACTGAGCGCGCGAAGCGCACGCGTGGTTTTCGCAGGGATAGCTGGGGTCATGAGCGAGTACTGGAGTTGAGCGATTCCGGCGCCGGACGGCGGACGGCGGACAAGCGGCCGGACCGCGCAAGCGGCGCCGAGCGCCGCTTTGCCGCGATCGCCGTTGGGGTCCGTCAGGCTACTGGAATGGGGTTATCTTTCAACGAGAGGTTGAACTGGTCGACGAACGCATACTCGTTAGGTCCGACGTTGTCGCGCAGCGGCTGGGCAGCGCTGACCACCACTTCCTGCGTCGCGGTAGCGAGCTTCTCCAAGGTCTCGGCGATGAACGCATCGAGCGGCATTGCACGCGGATCGCCGCTCCTGTGGACGAGATCCGTGTCGACCCACGGCGGCGCGATTTCGAGCACGCGCACGCTGGTGTCGCGCAGCATGAATCGCTGCGACATGGTGTATGAGTGGACTGCTGCCTTGGTTGCGGAATACAGCGCAGTAGCAGCCAGCGGTACATAGGCGAGCACGGAACTGTTGTTGATGATCGTCGACTCCGGCTGCTGCTTGAGATGTTCGACAAGCGCCGCACTCATCCGCACTGGACCGAGCAGGTTTGTATTGATCAGATGCACCGCCTGCGCATCGTCGAGCGCACTGCCCGCGTTGTCGAACGGCATGATGCCCGCGTTGTTGATCAAGACGTTCAGCGTGGGATAGCGCCCGATCAATTGCCTTGCCACCTGTTGAATCTGCGCGCCGTCTGCAATGTCGAGTTCGATGACATCGATGCCCGGGTTCGCCTTTGCGACCTCGTCGAGTAACGCTTTGCGCCGCCCGGCGATGATCACCTTGTTGCCGCGTTGATGGAACGCTTCGGCGAGCGCGCGTCCAATACCCGACGTGCCGCCCGTAATGAATATCGTGTTGCCTGAAAGTTTCATGATCACCGCTTCCTTAATGTAGATGTGTATCGGCAACCAATGTCAGTGAGTGGTCGTGTAGCGCGGTGCCGGAACGTTGGTCGACAATAGCGGCGACATTGCACGCCTCGCGCTTTCGTATTCTTCCCATTTGGCGACGTCGTGCAGCGAAGGAATCGTCACGAGTTCGCCCCGCTCGAACCCGACCAGCGCCGCATCGACCATGTTTTCCGCGGACATCACGATCGACTTGTCCAGGTTTTCGAGGGGTAGCCCTCCCGTTTGCCAGAAATCGGTAGCCGTTGCGCCCGGCAAGACGGCCTGGATCCGAATTCCCTTGCCGGCAAGCTCGTGGTGCAGGGACTGGCTGAATGCGAGCACGAAGGCCTTGCTTCCACCGTAGACACCATTGAGCGCTTCCGGCGCAATCGCGACGATCGACGAAATATTGATGACAGCGCCTTTGCCGCGCGACACAAAGCCGGGCACGGCGGCGTAGGTAAGACGCATCACGCTCGTCACGTTGAGATCGATCATGCGCGACATCGCATCGACGTCACTGTCCTCGAGAGGCGTGTGCGTACCGACGCCCGCGTTATTGACCAGCAGGGTGATCGTCGCATCCTGTTTCAGCTTTGTTTCGACGGTCGAAAGGCCAGCCCGAGTCCCGAGGTCGGCGTCGAGAATCTCGACACTGCGTTGAGTTTGCGTCGTGATACGGCTGGCTAGCGCGGCGAGGCGCTCACGGTTGCGGGCAACGAGTATGAGTTCGTAACCGCGTCGCGCGAGGCGCTCCGCATACACCGCACCCATACCGGACGATGCGCCCGTAATCAGTGCTGTGCCCAAATGTGCTTGCGTCATCATGTCACTCCGTGTTGAAGACAGTTGTGCCGGAGTGAATTGTGGTGCCGAAGGCCACCAACTCAAATGACGTTAAAGGTCATGTTTTAGGACATTCCAGATAGAAGGGATGACCGACTGGCAGCCCGTCGAATTTCTAGCGGCACTAAAGCCGTCTCTTTCTATTCGTCGATCGGGTGATCGTCGCCGGTCACATTCCGCGACTCTCTTCTCAACGACTGCGGAGTCATTTGATAGGCTCGCGTGAACACTTCCCGGAGATGACGCCTGTCACGAAATCCTGTTTCGCGCGCAATTGTTTCAAGTGAATGACGGCCACGTTCAATCAGGTTTCTCGCCTCTTCCAGACGCAGACGTTCGATTGCCTTCGCGGGAGATATGCCGGTCTCGGAAAGAAAAATGCGCGTAAATTGCCGGCTGCTCAGATGCGCCGCCTTCGCTAGATCGTCCACGCGCAAGGGTTTGGACAAATTGAGGCGTGCATGTTCGAGCGCCTTCTGGACCCGGTCCGACTTTGGCGCGAGCGCCAGCATTTCAGAGTGCTGCGACTGCCCGCCCGAGCGCCGATGCGTCATGACCATCGCACGCGCCACCCTGGTCGCGAAGTCCGCACCCATGTCCTTTTCCACCAGGCCAAGCGCCAGGTCCATCGCCGCCGTCAAACCCGCTGACGTCCATATCGGGCCATCGACGATAAAGATGCGGTCGGCTTCGACCTGAACGAGCGGCCAGCGCGCCTGCAAAGCGTCTGCGAACGCCCAATGCGTGGTCGCGCGTTTACCGTTTAGAAGCCCGGCTTCAGCGAGAACGAACGCCCCCGTACAGAGGCCCGCGGTGCGCCGTGAGCGCGCAGCCGCCTCGCTGATGAATCTGAGTTCTTCGGCGGTTGTGGTGCGGCCGGTTGGATTGGCGACGCCGCTGATCATCCAGGTGTCTGCCGTCGCATTCGAATCGGCCGGCCTGGTCATGACGGAGACGCCGAGCGACGAGCGGATTTCTCCGCCCTGCAGCGAGTAATTCGTCACATGATAAATAGGCTCGCGCGCAACGACGTTGGCGATTTCAAATACGGTCTGGGTCCCAATGGCCATGACCTGGAAGTCGTCCGTCAAGAAGTAGCCAATCCGATGCATTAATACGCCAGCCGTGGTGTCCGAAAACGTGAGTATAAATGTCGTTGTAAAAGCCTGCCTGCGGCATGGATGATAAGCATCCTATCCGCCAATACCGTGCCGCTCGTCCGGCATAACAGCGCGCTGTGTCGATGTCTGTGTCGATGTAATAGCCGGCTCAATCAGGCGCGTGGAACTTCCCATCGCGCACGCAACCGCAGGAACGCAAATGAGCAGCTCCACATGGTTAGCGCCAGCTACCGACCGTCATGAACAGAAGTATCCGCAACTGACCGAGGCCGAATTAGCACGAGTGCGTCAATACGGCGTTGTTCGTTCGTGGACATCGGAACGGATTTTCGAAGTCGGCGCGCCAGGATTCGGGATGTGCGTGGTATTGCACGGGATGATTCGCGTGACTAGCCGCGACGCGTTCGGGCGTCATGCCGTCGTTAGCGAAAACGGTCCGGGACACTTCGTTGCGGAAGTCGGACAGCTATCCGGCGGTCGATGCATAGTGGACGGCGATGCGGTCGGCGATGTATCGGCCATTCACATCCTCCCCGACAGACTGCGGGCGCTCCTGATCGCCGAAGCGGAGCTGGGTGAGCGCATTATGCGGGCGCTTATTCTCAGGCGGGTTGCGCTTATTGAGCGAGGCAATGGGATCGTTATAGTCAGCCAACCGCATAACGCCCGCCTCCACGCATTGCAAAGTTTCCTGCGACGTAACAATGTTCCTCATGCGGTCATCGGCGCGTCGTCAGAAGACGACGACACAGCCCGTTACGTAGCGAAGTGGGTACGCGATGACGCCGACTACCCGCTCGTGCTGCATCCAGACGGGACCATCTTGCGAGCACCCGATGAAGCGGAGCTTGCCAACGCGCTGGGCTGGCTCCCTGATTTCGATCCGGAGCATGTCTACGACGTCGCAATCGTCGGAGCGGGTCCGGCGGGTTTGGCGACAGCCGTCTATGCCGCGTCCGAGGGGCTGAGAGTCATCGTACTCGATCATAGTGCGCCAGGCGGACAGGCCGGTGCCAGCGCCCGCATTGAAAACTTCTTCGGATTCCCAACAGGCATCTCCGGCCATGCGCTCACCGCCCGCGCGTACGTACAGGCACAGAAATTCGGAGCCGACGTAGCCATTCCCGCTCAGGCGGAAAGCCTCGATTGCGGCATAACGCCGTTCGCGCTGCGCTTGTCCTCCGCCGTGACCATCCGGTCCCGAACGATCGTTATCGCTTCGGGCGCGGCTTATCGCAGACCCGACATTCAGGGCCTGGAACGCTTCGAGGGACGAGGAACATACTATTGGGCTTCGCCCGTCGAGGCGAAGCTTTGCGCGGGACAAGACGTATTGCTGGTCGGCGGCGGAAACTCCGCGGGACAGGCCGCCGTGTACCTCGCGTCGCGCGCGCGGCGAGTTCGCATGCTGGTACGTGGACAAAGCCTGAAGGCCAGTATGTCGCAATATCTCATCGACCGTATCGCTGCTCTGGACAATGTCGATGTGACGTACGGCACTCAAATCACCGCGCTGAGAGGCACCAGGACGCTCGAGGAAGTAGAGCTTTTGAGCGGGACGCAACGGTCGGTTGTATCCGCGGAACACGTGTTCCTGTTTACCGGTGCATCTCCCAACACGTCGTGGCTTGACGGATGCGGCGTCGCCGTCGACAAAAACGGCTTCGTGCTTACGGGCGAAGGCGCCGGACCTGGGTCGCAAGAGCATGAAACAAGCGTGCGCGGCGTGTTCTGTGCGGGGGACGTCCGCTCGACTTCGACCAAACGTGTTGCCGCGGCGGTGGGAGACGGTGCTGCCGTCGTCGCGCAGATTCATCGTCAACTGGAGCGGACGGTCGCTCAGGCATAAGCGCCGTCGTGATGGATTGGCGCGCAGCACACAGCACGATGCTAGTGCTGATTTTCAAGGTACCGCCGATGTCGGGCGATGATAGTTGACGGGCAAAAAGGAACTCCGCGATGACAACGATCGAGCACTTCGAATATGTATTTCTTGGCGGCGGCAAGGGTGGCAAGACACTGGCGATGGAACTCGCGCAGGCGGGCCGCAAGGTTGCCGTGATCGAACGAGGCATGATCGGCGGATCGTGCATCAACGTGGCGTGCATACCGACCAAGACGCTGATCCAGACCGCGCGCACCGAATACATACTGCATCGACAGGATGGCAAGGCCGCAGACATGGCCAAAGTGTCGCAGCGCGTGAAAGCCGTGGTCGACGGTATGGTGGAAATCAATCGCAACGCGTTGCGTGACTCCGGCCTCGAACTCGTGCTGGGCACGGGCCGCTTTGTCGGACCGCGCCGGCTCGAAGTGAAAACCAATGACGGCGGTCTGCGAATGATCGAAGGCGAACATGCTTTCATCAACACGGGCACGACGGCGGCGATTCCCGACGTGCCAGGATTGAAGGCCGCCGAGCCGCTGACGCACGTCGAAGCGCTGGTGCTGACGACGTTACCCGAAAGCCTGATCGTTCTCGGCGGTGGATATATCGGGCTCGAAATGGCGCAGGCATTCCGTAGACTGGGCAGCAAGGTCACGCTGATACAGGACGCGCCGCGCGTGGCGATGCGTGAAGACGAGGACGTCACCGAGGCGATCGAGGCGGCGCTGAAAGAGGAAGGCATCGATATCAGAACCGGCGCGAGACCCGCCAGCGTGACGGGCAAGTCGGGAGAGTCGGTGACAGTGGTACTGCAGAATGGCAGCACGGTGAGCGGCAGTCATCTTCTGGTCGCGGCAGGCCGCACCCCTGGCACGTCCGGTATCGGCCTCGACGCCGCCGGGGTCGAAGTCGACGCGCGCGGCTTCATCAAAACGGACGAACGTCTCGCGACGACAGCAGAGCGCACATGGGCCATCGGCGAGGTCGCAGGCACACCGATGTTCACGCACGCATCGTTCGACGATTACCGCGTGTTGCGCTCGCAACTCGCTGGGGAAAATGCGAAAACCACGCGCGACAGAATCATTCCGTATGCGCTCTTTATCGAGCCGGAACTCGGTCGTATCGGTCTCAGCGAAGCCGACGCGAAGGCGCGCGGCATCGCGGTACGTGTTGCAAAGCTGCCGATGGCGGCGGTGCCGCGGGCGCGGACGAACGGCGCGACGAAGGGCTTCATGAAGATGCTGATCGACGCGGACTCAGACGCCATCCTTGGCTTTGCGATGCTGGGCACCAATGCCGGCGAGGTAGTGACCGCGGTGCAGATGGCGATGCTCGGCGGATTACCTTATACGGCCGTGCGCGATGCAATCATTGCGCATCCGCTGATCTCCGAGGGCCTCAATATCCTGCTTGCGAAGGTGCCGCAGCGTGCGCCCCAATGAGGAGCCGCGATAGAGACTTGCAGCGATGAACCTCCTTGCTTGTCTGCGATTACCCAGGCCGGTCCAACCGGCGGCATGCAGCCCGCGCACGGCGTGCGCGAAACCATGTCGAACGACACTGCTTTTGTCCGGGGAGTTTGCAAGAATCGCGTGACGTTGGCGGCCCACTCACTCACCCAGCGAAACGCGGCTCCGGCAAACCGCGCACTCCCAGCCCCGTCACCGCGAACAACCCGCCCTTCTCGCGTTCTTTCTGCGGAATGCCCCACATCGGGCGGCCCATCGTCGTCACGTAGAGCGTGTCGAGATTCGGGCCGCCGAACATCACGCTCGTCAGATTGCGCACGGGGAATTCGACGACGCGGTCGAGCTTGCCGTCCGGCGCGAAGCGCAGGATGCGCCCGCCGAACACCAGCGCGGACCAGACGTAGCCTTCCTCATCGACGGTTGCGCCGTCGAAAGTGCCAGCCATGTCGCGCGCCGATGCGAACAGACGGCGGTTGCCGGCGGCGCCGGTTTCGATGTCGTAGTCGTACGCGTACATCTCCCGGCTATACGTGTCCGTGAAGTACAGCGTGCGATTGTCGGGGCTCCAGCAGGGTCCGTTCGAACAGCTGATGCCAGAGTCCAGCCGCGCCAGCGTGCCGTCGATATCCAGGCGGTACAGACCGCCGCTGCGCGTTGAGCGCTGGCCGCGATCCGCGTCGTAGCGGTCGAAATCGTAGGACATCGTGCCCGCGATGAAGCGGCCGCGCCGGTCCACCTTGCCGTCGTTGAAGCGGGTCTCGGGATCGTCGCTTTCCGGATCGGCGATGAACTGCACCGTCTGCGCATCGAAGTCGTAAAAATGCAGGCCGTTGGCAAGCGCCACGACCGCGCCGCCCTGCTCGCGCAGCGCCATCGAACCGATATGACGCGGCACGAAAAAGCGCTTCACCTCGCTGCCGTCCGCGCGGCAGCTATAGATTTCCGCGGCGGTACTGTCGATCCAGTACAGCCGTTCCTCCTTGACATCCCATAGCGGGCCTTCACCAAGATGATTGTTCGCATCCACGAGCAAGCGTACTTCAGGCATCGTCGTCTCCTTGTTGGCACGATGTTGGCGCTTCGGTTCACTCGTTGTCCTTGAGCGCGCGCCGATGAGCGAGCAGCGCCATCAGACGCCGATCCCGCCAGCGGCTGCGCTCCTCGATACGCCCGCGCGGCAGCGCGGCACGCCGCTCGGCATCGAGGCGGTCCAACGTGGCGGCGGCCCAGTCAAAAGGCACGCGAGTTTCGGCGATGCTGCGGTATGTGCCGCCGTAGCGCTGTGCATAGTCGGCCACGCCGCCCGGTGCGTTCAGATCGATCGTCTCGAACGGGCCCATGAAGGACCAGCGCATCGCGAGACCGTCACGCATCACGGTGTCCAGATCGGCGGCGCTCGCATAGCCCTGCTCGTAGAGGCTCAACGCCTCATCGAGCACCGCGCCTTGCAGGCGGTTAAGCAGAAAACCCGAGATTTCGCGATTCACGGTGACCGGCTTCTGTCCAGCTTGCTCATAGAAAACGCGAGCACGTTCGAGCGTGTCCTGCGATGTCCAGGGCGCCCCGCACAACTCGACGAGCGGCACGAGCGACGGCGGGTTCACCGGATGCGCGACGAGACAGCGCGCGCGGCCTTCCAACGCTTCGGTGAACGTGGATGCCGGCAGACCCGAGGTCGAACTGGCAAGCAGCGCGTCGGGCTTCGTCAGACGGTCTAGCTGCGCAAAGAGCGTGCGCTTCACGTCGACGATTTCGGCAATGTTCTCCTGCACGAGATCCGCCTCTGCGACCGCTTCGGCAAGGGTCTCGCATGTTGTGATGCGCGCGACGAGCGCATCCACCGGCTCGTCGATCAGATCGAACGACGCGAGGTCCTGCACGCTTTCGCGAATGGCCGGGACAGCGTCCCTCAGCATGTCTTGCGAGGCGTCGTGCAACTTCACGTCGAAGCCGCTGCGCGCGAACACAATCGCCCACGCGCGCCCGATGCGCCCCGAACCGATTACCGCTGTCGTCTTCGTCTGCATGAATGTGTCCCGATGTTATGCGCGCCGGTCGCGCAGCGTGATGACGGCCGCCAGCACGACGAGCCCATTGATGATGTCGCGCACGGCGGGCGGCACGGTCGTGCCCGCGAGCAGCGTGCCGAGAGCGGTCAGCAGCAGCGCGCCGCCGAACACGCCGAGATAATGCCCGCGCCCGCCGGTGATCAGAGCGCCGCCCACGACGACCACCGCGATGGACGGCAGCAGATACGGATCGCCCATACCGAGGAACGCCTGCGAGCTGAAGCCCGCGAGCAGCAAACCGACGAGCGCCGAGCACAATCCCGAGAGGCAGTACACGGCGATCAGCGTGGTGCCGACACGCACACCGGAGAGCTTCGCCGCGATCTGCGAATTGCCGACCGCGTACACGCGCCGCCCGAACGGCGTGCGATGCAGCAGCAACAGCGCAAGCGCGAGAAACACCGGCACGCTCCATGCGGCGAACGACAAGGGCCCGAGTTTGCCGTTGGTGAATTCGCTGATCGCGGACGGCGACCAGCCTTGCGGCGAGCCATTGCAGTAGATCAGCGTGAGACCTTGCAGCAGGCCGTTGGCGGCAAGCGTCACGACGATTGGCGGAAGGCCCAGCATCACGACGCCCACGCCGTTGAATGCGCCGACGAGCAGGCCGACGCCGAGCACGGCCGGGACCGCCCACGCCGCCGCGGCGTTCGCGCCGTGCGTGAGGCCCGTGAGAAGAACGCCGGCCAGCGTGATGAGCCAGGGCATCGAGAGATCAAGTCCGCCGGTCAGGATCACGGCGCCCTGTCCGAGGCCGAGAATCGCGAGGAACAATGTCAGCGTCAGCAGGCTGCTGTAGAAGTTCGCGCTGGTCAGCACCGCTGGGCCATACACGAAGCCGGTGATCGCCACTACCGCGAAAAATAGCAGGTACGCCGGCACGACATACTTCACCCACTCGCGGTTGCGCTCGATCCAGTCCGCCATCGCGCGGCCCTTCAGCTCCGTGTTGGCGATCGGCTGAAAACCGCTCACTTCGAAGGACACGCGCCGCGCATGAGCGTCGTTCTTCACTCGCGTGCCGGTGCGCATCGCCCTCAGCCATTGTGCCGCGTGACGCGCGCATTCATGCGCGGCCGACTGTTTGCCGATCGACGAACCGAGTACCGCGAGAATCAGGATCACCGCTTCCGCGATCGTCGTGAAGAACGCCGACACGTTCAGCACCAGCAGGATATTCACGGTGACCATCAGCGTCATGGCGGCGAACACCGTGCCGACGCAGCCGCCCCGCCCGCCGCCGAGCAGCGTTCCGCCGAGCACGACGGCGGTGAACATCGACAGCAGCAGCGGACGGCCGACGAGGGGATCGGCAGAGCCCGTCTGCGCCGACACGTACAGGCCCGCCGCCGCGTAGAACATGCCTGCGAGCGCGTAGGTCATGATGCGATAGCGCGTGACGGGCATGCCGTTGGCGTACGCGCTGTCCGCGTCGCTGCCGAGCGCGTACAGACCGACGCCGAAGCGCGTGCGCCGGATAAACGCCCAGATCAGCAGCGCGGCGATCAGCACGCCGGCCGACATCGGCAGTTTCCCGTCAATCAGATCGGATGTGATGAACGCGCCGAACTCGTCGCCGACGCTGCCGCCAGGCTTGTTCTGGATCAGCAGCGTCACGCCCTGAACCATGAACATGGTCGCGAGCGTGACCACGATGGATTGCAGGCGGAACCACGCGATCAGCGCGCCATTGATCAACCCGATGCCGCCGCCTGTCGCGAGAATCAGCGCCGCGCCCGCCCATTGTTGAAGCGGCGTGCCATGCACGAAGCGCACCGCGAGCACGTTGGCGAGCGACACGACTGCCGACGCGGACAGATCGAAGCCGCCCGACAGCACGACGATGGTCTGTCCGAGCGCGGCGAGCGCGAGCGTCGTCGCGCTCGAAATGACGGAGCCGATGTCGTACGCGCCCACCGGCGTGGCCGACAGCGCGCCCCACGCAACGAGCATCGCGACAAGCGCGCCGATCGCGATGATCAGTCCGCGATGATGATCGACTCGCGCGGCCCAGGCAGCGCCCGCGCCTCGACGCACGATCCCGCTGTCGGGCGACGCAATAGCAATTTTCATGGCCAACCTCTCAGCTGGAAAGCATGTTGCGCATCACGGCTTCTTCCGTGAGCGCATCGCCGGACAATTCTCCGACGTTGCGGCCGCGATACATCACCGATACGCGGTCGCACACATTGACGAGTTCGGGAACATCGGTCGAATAGAACAGCACGGCGCCGCCTGCCGCGGCGAACGCGCGCATCAGCACGAAAATCTGATGCTTGGTGCCCACGTCGATGCCGCGCGTCGGATCGAACATGAGCCAGACGCGGCTTTGCGTGAGCATCCACTTGGCCATTGCGATCTTTTGCTGGTTGCCGCCCGAGAACGACAGGCACGGCTTGTAGAGCGCGCGCGGATTCACTTCCATCTGCGCAAGCGACCTGGCGATCGCGGCCTGCTCGCGCTTGCGGTCGATCAGTCCAAAGCGCGCATAACGTCCGATCACCGGCAGCGACACGTTCTCTCCGCCGGGCAGACGCAGAAACAGACCTTCGGTCTTGCGGTCTTCAGGCAGAAAACTGGTCGACACACCGGCCTTCAGCGAATCGGCGGTCGAGGTCAGCGTGACCGGCTTGCCGTCGATACGGATTTCGCCGTCGTCGATATACGTCGCGCCGAACAGCGCCTCGAACAGTTCGCGCTGGCCCATACCCTGCAACGCCGCGATGCCGTGCACTTCGCCGGCGACAAGCGTCAGGTCGAAGTCGCTCACCACGCCGTCCACGCGGATGCGGCGCGCCTGCATGGCGGGCGGCCGGGTTTGGCCCTGCGCCAGCGCGGGCGGCGCGACCTTCGGCGGATATTTCGCTTCCATGGAGCGGCCGATGACGAGGCGGATTACCTCGTCGTCCGAAATGTCGGGCGTGTCGAATGAGCCGACATCGCGGCCATTGCGATACACGGTGAGGCTGTCGCAGAACTCGCGCACTTCCTGCATGCGGTGCGAGATGAACACGAACGTGACGCCCTTTGCCTTTAACGCGTCGATCCGGCGCGAAAGCCACGCCACGTCCGCGCCCGACAGCGACGAAGTCGGCTCGTCGAGCAGCAGTACTTGCGGGCCGCGCAGGATCGCCTTCGCAATCTCGATCTTTTGCCGCACCGGCAAGGACAGATCGCGAACATACGCACCGGGGCGCACGTCCGGGAGATCGAGATCTTCGAGCCACTGCGCCGCCATGCGCTGCGCCTCGCGCATTCTGATGCGGCCGAAGAGCCCGGTCGGCTCGTACGACAGAAGCAGGTTCTGCGCGACCGTGAGATCGCGCACCAGCGTCATCTCCTGAAACGCCGTCTGCACGCCGGCGCGATGCGCGTCCTGCGGGCCGCGCATCGTCAGGTCGCGGCCCATCACGCGGATGGTGCCCGCGTCGGGCTGCATCAACCCGGACAGCAGCTTGACGGTGGTGGACTTGCCTGCGCCGTTCTCGCCGAGCAACGCGTGCACGGCACCGCGCTTGACGCGAAACGACGCGCCGTCGAGCGCGACCGTCGCGCCGAAGCGCTTGGTCACGTTCGACAGGTCGATGGCGAGAGATGCGTCGCTCATGACAAGGTCCTCAGTCCTGGTTGCCCGTGAGCGCCGCGTTGAAGCCGACCTCTCTGGTTTCCTCGGAATAGATGTCCGCGAACCAGCCCGGCGGCACCTTGTCCCGCATGAAGGCCGTGCACCCCGCCTTCAGTTCGTCGATGCTGCCGGTCTTGCACAGCCTGGACTGCGGCGTTTCGACGAGCGGCAGCTTGAGCGTGATGCGCTGCGGGAAGTCCTTGCCGTCCAGCTTCTGCACGGCCATCTTGAGCGCCATTGCACCCGAATACGGCGGCGCGCCATACGAAATCGAACGGTAGCCGATCGAGCGATAGGCGCCCTGCCCTTTCACCTCGCCAGGCGGCAGCATCTGCACGCGATGACCGTTCGACGACTCACCCGCGCAGGGCTTGATCTTGTCGTCGGCGATGCCGGCATCGAGCTGCATCGACGCGGCGGTGAAACAGCCGACCTGCATCCACAGCCCGTCGATCTTGTCCCAGCTATTGGTCGCGAGAATCTTCGACAGCTCGGTCTTGGCCGTGGCCTGACTCCACATGCCCGTGCCTTCCGCCACGACCTTGATGCCGGGGTACTTCGCGAACACGGCCTTGGCGGCTTCGGTGCGGGCGCGATCCACCGACGTGCCCGGAACGCCGTTGATCAGCACGATGTTGCCCTTGCCGTTCAGCGTCTTCGCAAGCCATTCCGCCGTGACGGTGCCGGCCTGGTGCTGGTCGATCGTCACGTTGTGGGCGCACGGTTCGGTCACTTCGCCGTCGTAGGCCGCGACGACCACGCCCTTCGAGCAGGCGTTCTTGATTGCGCGGTTCAGCGCCGTGGGCGAAATCGGATAGATGATGATCGCCTTCGCGCCCGCCTGCACCATCGAGTTGATCTGCTGGATCTGCTTCTGCGCGTCGGTGCCCGCGACCTGCACCTCGAGATCGACCTTGTCCTTCAGCGCGGGCGTGTTCGCCATCGCCTTGACCATGTTCGCGGCCTCGGTCTGCCAGTCGTTGCCGACATAGCTCATCGACAGGAACACCTTGTACTTGCCCGCCGCATGCGCCTCGCCGGAGACAGCGAGCGCCGCAGCGAAGCCGATACCCATACCGATACCGAGCGCCGTCAGTCCCGCACGACGAATAGATTGCGTCCATGCTTTCATGTCATCCTCCAATGTTCGTTTTTGTGTCGAACTACGCTTCAGCCAGAAACCGGTACATGCGGCAAGCGCGCACTGGCCGGCAATGCGATACCCGCGCTGCCCGGCACGACGTTGGGATCGTGGCCGGGGATCACGTAATCGGCGATCTGGCGAATGCGCGTGAGCGAGCCCATTTCCGCAAGCGTCTCGTGCACGATGCCCACCGGCACCAGATCGACGATGTTTTCCATGCAGTTCGCGCAATCCCCCGCGATCAGCACCACGCCGTCTTCCGTATCCACCGCAACGGATTGATGGCCGGGCGTATGTCCTGGTGTCGGCACGACGCGCACGCCCGGCACGATATCGGCGACGCCATGCACGAACTGCCAGCGGAAATACGCGAGCGGCTCGCGGCCGATCAGAAACTCCTGGTAGTACGTGGCCTGCGTCGGCAGAGGCTGGCCCGCGTATTCCCACTCTTTCGCCTGCACGATAAAGCGCGCGTTTTTGAACAGCGTATTGCCGCCCGAATGGTCGTAATGCAGATGCGTGTTGATGACAATGTCGACCTCGTCCGCGCTCCAGCCGACGTATTGTTTGAGTGCGCGTTCCAGCTTCTCTTCCGGCGCCTGGTCGCAAGGACACACGAAGTCCGACACCCACCCCGGATCGTGAATGCCCGTATCCACCACGATCTTTTTCTGCGCGCCGACAATCGCCGTGGACCACACCGGCACCTTGATCGACTGTCCGAAATAGCGGCCGTACACCTGTGACGAGCGATCGACGGTGAGCCAGCCCGTCGGCATCGCGACTACTTTCAATCTGGCGTTCACGCTGCGCTCTCCGCTATCAGAAGTTGGTGTTGGCCGCGCCCTTGAGTTGAAGCATCTCGCGCGCTTCGGCGGGCGTCGCGATATCGAGCGACAGGCCTTCGATCACCTGGCGTATCTTGCGGACCTGCGCCGCGCTCGATTCCGCGAGCTTGCCCGGCTCGATCCACAACGAATCTTCAAGGCCGACGCGTGCGTTCGAGCCTTGCGCCACGCCGATCGAAGCGAGCGGAATCTGATTGCGTCCCGCGCCGAGAATCGACCACACGTAGTCCTTGCCGAACAGGCGATCCGCCGTGCGGCGCATATGCGCGAGGTCTTCCGGATGCGCGCCGATGCCGCCGAGCAGACCGAATACGCTTTGCACGAAGAACGGCGGCTTCGCGAGCCCACGGTCGACAAAATGCGCGAGGTTGTACAGATGCGAGATGTCGTAGCACTCGAACTCGAAACGCGTGCCGTTCGCCCCGCAAGACGTCAGGATGTATTCGATATCCGCGAACGTGTTCTTGAACACCAGATCGCGGCTGTTCTCCAGATGCTTGCGTTCCCAGTCGTACTTGAGTTCCTTGAAGCGCTCGAGCATCGGATACAGGCCGAAGTTCATCGAGCCCATGTTGAGCGACGCCACTTCCGGCTGAAAATGATGGGCGGGCTTCAGGCGTTCCGCGACCGTCATATGCGGGCTGCCGCCCGTGGTGAGGTTGATGACCGCATCGCATTCGGCCTTGATGCGCGGCAAAAACTCCTGGAACACGGCGGGGTCCTGGGTCGGATGACCGTCGTCCGGATCGCGCGCATGCAGATGGATGATCGCAGCGCCTTCTTTCGCCGCGGCAAGCGCGGCATCGCCGATCTGTTGAGGAGTAACCGGCAGATACGGCGACATCGACGGTGTATGGATTGCGCCCGTCGGCGCGCACGTGATGATGACCTTGCGTTTCGTTGCCATGTGAGCCTCGTGCGGTTAGAGGAATTCGACGTTGCCGCAGACGGATATCGCTTGTCCCGAGATGCCGCTGCCGGCGGGCGAACACAGAAAGAGCGCGGTGGCGGCCACTTCTTCCGGCGTGGTCATGCGGCGCAGCGAGATTTTGGCGAGATACTGCTTCTCCATCTCTTCGTAGGAAAGCTTGAGCTGCTTCGCGCGCGCCGCAATCACCCGCTCGATGCGCGGGCCTTTCACAATGCCGGGCTGTATCGCGTTGACACGGATATTCGAAGGCCCGAGTTCGATAGCAAGGCTCTTGGTCATGCCGACCACCGCCCATTTGGTCGCGGCATAAGGCGTGCGGAACGCATAACCAAGACGCCCGGCCACCGACGACAGCGCGATGATGGTGCCGCCGTCGCGCGCCTGCCTGAGAAGCGGCACCGCGCGGCGCGCGAAATAAAACTGCGCGTTGAGATTCACGTCGACCGTGTTGTTCCATTCCTGCTCGTCGAGTTCGTCGACGCCGCCGGTCGGCCCGGCAATGCCTGCGTTGTTGACCAGCACGTCGAGACCGCCGAGCTCCGCCTGCACATCGACGAAAACGCGCTCCACGGCCGCGCGATCCGCCACGTCGGCGAGCGTCGCCGTGATGCGGTTCAGTTCGACACTTTCCTGGGCTTTTTGAAGCGCGTCGATCGCCTGCTGGCTCGCATCGCAAACATGCACGCGAGCACCTGCTTCGATGAACGCCTGGGCCATCACGAGGCCGATGCCCGATGCGCCGCCCGTGATAAGCACGCGCAAGCCCGCGTGCGGCTTCAGCATCTGAAGAACCGTCATTGTCTGTCTCCGTTGTCTGTGTTTTTACAACTCAGGCGCGTGCCTGTTCGCCGGGGTCTTCGCCGTCCTGTATCGCGCTTTGCAAGCGCTCCTTCAGATCGGCGGCGGCTTCGCCGATGTCCTGCTCGATGCCCGCGCGCGCTCCCTCGCCGTCGCTGCGCCACAGGGCCTCGACGATATGGCGGTGTGCATCCATCGACCTGCGCATGTGCGGAATGTCGGGGGCCACGAGATTCAGAAACGGGCCGATGCGCATCCACAAGTTCTGAATCGTGGACAGCGTGATATCGCTCGCGCCGTGCGCATAGATCGCGATGTGAAACTCGAAGTTGCTGCGCAGATAGGCCGGCACATCGCCCGCTTCGACGTGCGCGTTCATGGTGTCGAATACCTGTTGCAACACAGCGAGATCTTCGCGGCTCATGCGAGTCGCAGCCCGCTTTGCAACGGCGCCTTCGAGCGCGATACGCACGTCGCGCAACTCTTCGAGGAGTTCGACTGTCATGGGCGGGACGATGAGCGCGCGGCCCGGTCCGTCGATCAGGGCGCCCTCGGCTTGCAGGCGTGTGAGTGCCGCACGCACCGGCATGGTGGACGAGCCGACCGCGTCCGCCACGCTGCGCAGGCTCAGCAATTGTCCTGGCGCGAAGCGTCCGGTCATGATCGCTTCCTTGAGTTGCGCATAGACGCGACCGGCCATCGTTTCACGCGCCACGAGCTGAAGCTCGGGCAGGTCTGAACTCGTGCGTGGCGCCACTAATGCCTCCGTGGATTCGCTGCGATGGGAGATTCCAGTGCAAGTGTGACCTGTGATCACACTTGTGTTGAAAAAAGTTTGGCCTTTGCTCGAGCCCGAGTCAACCGTGGATTGCTAGGGGAAAACGCGGAAGGCTTTCCATCGCGTTCGACAAAAATCAGGCTTCAACCGATGCGGCGGCCGCAGTACAAAAACGCTCGGCTTAAATGAAACAGCCTGAATGCTCATGATCTCCAGTGAAGACGTCGCTGGTGCCGCGCTTACGTTTTGCCGATGCCGTCGAAGAAGAGATCAATCAGGTGGGTGACGCGGGATCTGGTTGTGCCGCCTTGCTCGACGGCGAGAGCGATCGCCGTCACGACACACACGAGATCGCCGATGGAGACGTCCTTTCGAACCGCCCCCGCCTTTTGGGCCCGCTCGAGCAGCCGGCGTCCTTCTTCACTGCCGGCGCGGCAGCCAGGCGTCCCTTCCTGTAATACCGTTCCCAGCAACGCAGCGAGCCCGCGATAGTGGTTCGCGTGGTTCACGAGCTCTTTCACGAAGGCGCGTAGGGACGCGATCGGTTCGAGCTTGTCATCGCGTGCGCGGCTTGCTTTGGCAAGCGACAGCAGGCGCTCATCACTCGCCGCGGCAAGCAGCGCATCGCGCGTCGGGAAACGGCGGTAGAGCGTGCCGATACCAACGTTGGCGCGCCTCGCGATATCGTCAAGCGAAACCTCAGCGCCGCGTTCGAGAAACAGCGCTTCCGCCGCTTCGAGAATGCGTTCCCGGTTCCGGGCTGCATCGGCGCGCAGCGGTGCTTCGTCGGTCGTCGAACACTTTCTGTTCATCGTTGCCTTGATTTCTGTTGATAAGTGGATGATGCCTCCATATACTAAGTGGAGCAATACTCCACTTAAACAGGGAATGCATATGGCAAAGCGATTCGGGAACAAGGTCGTGGCAATCACTGGCGGCAGCGAGGGCATCGGCCTTGCGAGCGCCAGGCTTTTCGCGGACGAAGGCGCGCGGGTCTACATCATGGGGCGCAGGCAAGCTCGACTGGACGAGGCGATACAGGAAATCGGCAACGGTGCGGTGGGCGTTCGGGGGGACGCGAGCAACCTCGCCGACCTTGATCGACTGTACGAGCGCATCCAGCGCGACCACGGCAGGCTCGACGTGGTTTTCGCAAATGCAGGCGTTGCCGAAGTGGAGCCGCGTCCGCTGGGCACCATCGACGAGGAGGGTTTCGACAGGCTTTTCGGCCTCAACGTGCGCGGCATGCTCTTCACTGTGCAGAAGGCCTTGCCACTACTTTCGTCGGGTAGCGTTGTCGTCCTCAATGGCTCGGTGGCTGGCAGCAAAGGCTTTCCTGGCCAGTCGCTCTACAACGCAAGCAAGGCGGCTGTGCGGTCGTTTGCGCGAAGCTGGACGACCGACCTGAAAGAGCGAGGCATTCGCGTGAACGTGGTCTCGCCGGGCGGGACCGAGACAAGCCCGATGCGAAGCTACCTCGATGCGCGGCCCGGAGTCGAAGATATGCTGAACCAGCTCGTGCCGCTGGGGCGTCTGGGCCAGCCGGATGAAGTCGCGCGCGCCGTGCTCTTTCTGGCGTCGAGCGAGAGCAGCTATATCGCGGGCGTTGAACTGTTCGTGGACGGCGGGTCCATTGCCGTTTGAGCCCTCGATGTCGCTGTCGCGCCGCTCTCGCCGGGCGGGCGCGGATTTCCGCGGCGAGTGAGCGAGGTTATGCCGGACGTACGAATGCGCGCGCCTGGCTCACTCGTCAGTCTGTGAGCGAAGAGAACCCACCGCATCGACAAGAATGCACCCTGCGTCATCGATATGTTTTTCCATCAACGCACAGGCACTCCGATCGTCTTTCGCTTTTATCGCTTCCAAAATCTCCAGATGCTCGTTTTCTGATTTGACGTCCCACTCAATCAGCGTCGATGTCGCATACATGTAGCGAAGTCGCGCCTCATGCAGGGCGTCAATATGTGAAAGCAGCCGAGGCATTTGGCAGGGTCGATAAATACTTGCATGGAATTCCCGGTTGGCGGCCTCCCACGTGCTGATGTCACGGGCCGTGTTCCCTTTGTGCATCGCGTTTTCTGCACACGTGATGTCATCTTGAGTCAGGTTGGGTATCGCGTACCGGAGCGCCAGAACCTCAAGTGCGGTACGCATCCGGGTAATCTCAATGATGGATGCCTGATCGAGCAGTGGGACATACACGCCTTTACGCTCGCGCGAAACCAGCAGGCCGCGAGCTTCCAGACGCCTGAATGCTTCCCGGACCGGAACGTGACTGGCATTGAACTCATCTGCGATTGCGTCCTGCCGAACTCGCGCTCCCGGCCTAAGATCGCCCCGGATAATCTGTTCGGCCAGCGCCGCCGCAATGCGTGCAGGAAGTGAATCCGAGCTGTCTACATCCACGTTTGCTTTCCCTATGCCGAAGGTGTCCAGATATCGCCGCAGGCAACCGAAACCGCTTCATTCAGCGTGCCGTTTTGTACCAGGCATTTTACCGCTTCGACATCGTCATGCACCCACCGATCGTTACCCATCATCGCAGGAACGACCGATCTGACTTTCTCCAGCGCCGTGGATGCGCCAAGGCCGAGCGGCAGGTGTGAGAGCGCTTGGCGACTAATATCGAGCGCCTGAGATGCAATCAGAATTTCGGCGCAGACAACCGCCTGCGCATTTTCGACAACCGTCCGCGTGCGCCGCGCAGCGAAACAGGAATTACTGATGTGGTCTTCCTGGTTACCTTTGGCAGGCAGACTCGTCACACTGGCTGGACTACATAGCCCTATGTTCTCGAGCACGAGTCCGGTACCCATACTCTGGATAACGGCGAAACCCGTGTTGATGCCCGGCTCGGTAGCGATCATGTTTCTCGGCAATCCGTAGTTGCAGGCCGGATCGATCAGCTGATTATTACGGCGATCACAGATTGCGCTCAGGTCGGTCGTCACCAACGCGAGAAGGTCCATCGCTTGCGCGACGTATTGTCCGTGAAAATGCCCGCACGAGACGATGTCGTAGCCTGCATCGGAAGCGAATATCAACGGATTGTCCGTTGCGCTATTCATCTCGGTGACGAGTATGCCGTCAATGTAATCGAGTGCATCAAGAACGGGCCCGTAGACCTGTGGCGCGCAGCGGAACGAATAGACGTCCTGTATCCGCGGTTGGACCGTGTCGCCCGGCGCGGCAAGAGCATCGATCGGAATGGCACGTGCCTCGGTGCTGCATCGCATGGAACCATTGAGCAGCGTGCGAACGGCCGCAGCGACGCGGCGCTGCCCCGGATGTGGACGCGCTAGCATCACACGGTCTTCAAAGCAGGCCCGCTCCGCCCGCATTGCCTCCAACGACAACACCAGTGAGATCGTTGCGCTAGTCAGCAGGCGACGCGCGTCGAAAGCGGCGATGACCGCGTACGCCAACGACGCCGTCGAGCCATTGATCAATGCTGTCGCATCCTTTGCTTCCACATCGAAGGTCACTGAAAGGCCCGATCGCTCAAATGCGGAGCGCGCGCTTGTTACGGCGCCCTGGAACGTCACTTTCGATTGTTCCAACCCAAGCAATGCACCGCTCATGATGGCCAACGGTGCAAGGTCCCCGCTGGCACCGACGCTTCCTTTTGCCGGGATGACGGGCGTAATGCCCTCGTTGAGCATCGCGACAAGCCGCTCGACCACTGCGACGCGTATGCCGGAGTGATTGCGAGCAAAGGTGTTCACCCGGATCGCCATCATCGCGCGCACGACCTCAAGCGGCATGTTTTCGCCGGTGCTCGCGGAGTGCGAGTGAATAAGATTGCGCTGAAACCGCGCGATGTCCGAAGCGCTGATACGTTGATTCTTCAAGGCTCCTACCCCGGTGTTGAACGCATACATCAGGGGAGCGTCGTCGACCAGCCAGTTTTCCTCAATGAATCGTCGAGTCGACAACAGATTCGCCCGAGCCGCGTCAGACAGACGAACGCGAGCGCCGTGACGCGCGATCGCGATGATCTGGTCGATCGTCAGATCGGAACCTGTGAGTGCGATTTCGTTTTTTGCCATGAGGGCCTCGAGTGGTTTTTATCTATATCTATAGAATGTGCTCGACTAGCAATCTTTTCGACGATCGCAACTCAATCGCACTAATAGTCAGTCGTCGGGCACACCACTGTTTAGGCCGATAAGCCTGTCGACGAGAGTCGCAATGAGTGTGGGGCTTCCGGGCGTGGGCCTGCGCTTGTGCTAGCGCTTCCCGGTTTCTTCCTGGAAAGTGCGGTCGTAGAAGTCCCGGATCGCCTGATACGCGAGCAAGCGATTTTTCTCGAGCAAAACGAGGTGCGTGGCTTCGCCTATTTCAGCCCATTGACGGTAAGGCGCGTTCCTGAGTTCAAGGAAAAGCGACTGCGCGAGGTCAATAGGCACATCGATATCCCACTCGCCATGGACAAGCAACACGGGCACACGAATCTCGGCCGGCTCGTAGTATTTTCGTCCCGCACGCCAGTAGTCACGGATATCCTGGATCGGGCCGTTACTGGCCCGCAACTGGTGCGGCGCGCGCTCCCGGCTCCAGGGATCCTCGGCCAGCGTGAAATCGGCCCACTGCTCGAACCAACCTTCCGGGACCAGGCTCGCGCGTCCGTGTTCCGGTGCGGTGCTGAGCCAGCGGGCCTTGCTTTCGCGCACCGGAACCAGGCGCCACGCGTCGAGCCTCCCGCCAGTGTCGATAGGAATCGGCCGATCGCTCAGCCACTGCGGCGCCAATAGGACCAGTTTATGGACCTTGTCGTTATTGCGGCTGGTATAGGCACCCGCCACTGTGCCGCCCCATGACATGCCAAATACCGATACTTTGTCCAGCTGGCGACGCTTGAGGACGTAATCGACCACGGTGCCGAGATCGGCCAACCCGATGTCGGTGCCGACGACCGGAGGACTCAGATCCGCTGCCTGCTCCATCTCCGCCGGGCGTGTTGAATGGCCGTAACCACGCACGTCGAGCGCATAGACGTCATATCCCGCCGCGGCAAGAAAGTCGATGAACGACATTCCGTTGAACGGAACGTCATACAGGCTTCCCGACGAAAAGGTGGCACCGTGAACCATGACGATGGTGCGTTCCGCCGTGAAGGTCTCGAGCGAGGCGGGGCGCTTGTTGCGAACGTAGAGGTCAATGCCGGGGGTACCGGTCGCTACGCGCAATTCCTCGAAGACAAGTTGCTTTCCTTTAACTACGATGTTCTGGCTCATGATGGGTAGCTCCTGGGTCTGGCTCATTATTCATAGCGCCAGGAGAAACGGTCGCCCTGGCTGGTGACGTAACCGGCCGATGTCTCGGCGAAGTGCGGGGTGAACAGCAGCAGATTGCGTTCGGCCCCCTGCTCCAGCACCCAGCGGCGCGACGCGCGGGCCTCGTCCTGCCATTCGCAGAACACCGAATTCCAGTCGGGGCGCACCACCTGCAACGGGTGATGCATGACGTCTCCGGTAAAGAGCGCCGCCTGCCCCTTCGAATGCAGTTCAATCGACATGTGGCCAATACTGTGTCCCTTGGTCGGGCGGAACACGAAGTTATCGAGGTACTCGCCCCCGTCGTTGCTGATGCGTTCGGCCTGCCCGGAGGCAATGATCGGCGCGACGCTGTCCTCGAATACGCCAAGGCTGGGCACGTTCACTTCGTTGTGGCTGTCGGGGCCGCCGTAATAGTCCTCCTCCGCCCTCGCGAACACGTGCCGCGCATTCGGGAAGGTCGGCACCCAACGGCGATCGACGAGCCGTGTATTCCAGCCGACATGGTCGACGTGAAGGTGCGTATGCAACACATAGTCGACTTCCTCAGGGCGCACGCCAACCGCGGCGAGCCGCTGCAGATACGGCGTGTTCAGATGATGGAAGATCTGATTCTGCGGCCGTTCCTTGTCGTTGCCGGAGCCGGTATCGATCAGGATGGTGTGATGCGGCGCGCGCACCAGCCACGTGTGAATGCTCTGGATCAGGTTTCCGGTCGTCGCGTCCATGTTGCTGGGCGTAAGCCAGTGAAGATTGGGCTCGAGTTGTTCAGGTTCCCACGCCGGGTAAAGAAAGGACGGCGGCGCGACGTTCAGGCGCATTTCTTCGATCTTGGTGACGGTCACATCACCGATCCGGTAGGTTTTGTTCGGATGAACCATGTTGGATCTCGCTTGGCTGAAAGGACGTCCGTAGTCTATGATTCGAACAACGAACGAACAAATCGATTCAAATCATGAGCTCCATCGATCACTTCAATTTATGGTCTTTCGACCTGAATCTCCTGGTCGCCTTCGATGCGCTGATGCGCGAGCGCAGCGTCACCAAGGCAGCTACGCGGTTGAAGATCCAGCAGTCGGCCATGAGCCACAACCTTGGTACGCTGCGTATGCTGTTCGATGACCAACTCTTCGTTCGTGTGGGGCACACAATGAAGCCGACGCCCCGATCTGAAGCGCTCGCGGCGGCAATCGGCACGGTTCTCGAGCAGGCTCAGCATGCGATCACTGCCCGCGAAAGGTTTCGTCCCGAAACCGAGGAGCGGACTTTTTCGATCGGCTTTTCGAGCGAGCTCGAGGTGCTCCTGATGCCGTGCTTGACCGCCCACGTACAAAGGTGTGCTCCAGGAATCCGGCTACTCGGTCGCCCGGCGCAACCGGGCGACGTGCACAGGATGCTGGATGACGGCGTGATCAATCTGGCGATTGGATGTTTTGGCGACGGCGCTGAACGGCATCGAAGGAAACTGCTGTTCGAACAGTCCTTGATGTGCTGCTTCAACCCCCGCCTGCTCAATCTGTCGATGCCCGTCAGCCGAAGCGCGTACCTGGCTCAGAAACACGCCCTTGTCTCGCAAAACGCGAGTATTCGCGGATGCCTGGACGACGCCCTGCGCGCCGCCGGCGTTGAACTTGACGTGGCCATGGCTGCGCCCGAATTCCTGACCATTCTCGGCGCCGTCATGCAAACGCCTGTCATCGCTACGTTGCCGTCGAGGATCATCAAACGGTACGCCGCGCTGTTGGGGCTGGTGGCAAGCCCCGTCCCGTTCGACTTTAGAGTCACACCAATTTCGATGGTCTGGGCTGCCTATTCAGATCGAGACCCGGCTTCTGAGTGGCTACGGCAGCAGGTTGAACCAATCCTGGCGCAGATCGAGGAAGCCAGCCCGTCATTCGAAATCGCCACCGACAAGATTAGTTAAACCAAGGGGTCCTCCGGCGCGGTCCGGCCCGTTGTTCATACGGGCTCGTCAATGCGCGCGCTGAAGGGGGCGCCGAGCGGAGCGATGCGCAAACCGGGTCGCAAGTCCTTCCAGGGAAGATCGCGCGGATCGGCGCGCATGGCTCCCGGCGCTTTTGCGACGAGTGTCGCGCAAGCAATGGCGTCGAAGTCGGCACGAAAGTGCACCGAACTTTTGTTGACAAGAACGCGCATGTTCTCGGGTTCGATACCCGCCACCCGATAGAGATTGCGATCCATCATCTGAGGCGGACGTTCGCTGCTGACAATGACGAAAATCTCGTGGATTTTCAGCAATGCAGTCAGCCCCAACTGAACCTGCATGCCATTCAGCATTGGGCCATCGAACACACATTTCCCGTCCGACAGTTCGACGACTTCGAAAACACCACGAAAGCGCGCACCATTAGGCAAGCCGGATTCACCACCCAGTTCAATTTCCAGCGAGCGGCCGATGCCGGTCTGCTGTGCTGCGATAGCGGCCTCGGCATCATGAACAACGCCGAATGCAGCACTACTGGCGCCCTGGGCGATGAGTGCCCGAAGCATTCCGGTGGTGTTGGATTCGCCCCCGGCGCCCGGATTGTCCTGCGTATCGGCAATCACGACCGGTCTGTTCTTGCCGTCGGACAGCTGCATGGCTTGCGTCACGGCGTCCTCCGGCGTGAGGAAATCGACGGCCCAGTCCGCCTCTGAAAGCGCTATCCCGTCGAAAATTTGGCCGACGGCGGCTTCCACAGGATTCCTATGTGTCCCGTACGCCCACACCATCGGCCCGCATTCGGGGAAGTCGGCGGCAGGAAAGCCGAGTGTGAACGACATTGAGGCAAGACCGGCCTTCTCACGTTGCTCGACCTTCTCAAAGGCCGACTTTGCCGGGTCGACGAGGGTGCACATTGCGTTCAGGGGAATAAGAAAGGGCAACCGGCGCCAGGCGCAGTGCCAACGCTCTCCACCCAGAAGCGCCCGCAAAAGGCGAGCAGCTCGCGCGCCCGTTGTAGCCATGTCGACGTGGGGATAGGTTCGGTACGCGACAAGCGCGTCGGCGCAAGCAAGCATGCGCTCGGTGACATTCGCGTGCAAATCGAGCGACGCGACGATAGGAACGCGAGGTCCGATCACGCTTCGCAAGCGGGCCAGCAGTTCGCCTTCGCCATCGTTGGTCTGTTCGGCGACCATGGCGCCGTGCAGATCGAGGTAAACAGCATCCGGCACATGCATTCCAGCCGCCTCGACGATTTCGCCGGCAATCTTCTCATACGTGTCATGCATAACGTGTGCCGAGGGACCTGCGCCTGCCCAAAGTACCGGGACAAGCGTATGACCGTCCGGTTCGATCTCGCTAATGAAGCCCCCGATCGGAAGGTTGACGTTTCGGAAACCAAGCACTTGCTGGCCGCGCCTCAACGCGGGGAACGTTTCACCATTCACGAAGTTCTGGTAGAGCGCCTTTCGCTCGACGAATGTATTGGTTTCGTGCTGGAAACCCGCGATCAATATTTTCATTCCGCTTTGTCTGGTAGGTTTGACGGGTAATTGCCATGCCCGAGGCATAGACCGATGCAATAGCGCAGGCTTCAATGCTCGATCCAGACCCGCGCGCGCGGCAACAGCAAAATGCGGCCTTCGACGCTGCCTGACGGGCAGCACGCTGACAAAGACCGGTCCCTCGCCCCCCGGATGCACGATCTGACATACTGCTAACATTTCAACAGCCCGGAAGGTCGCACGGCTGTCGGGTTCATCGCGACTCGCCTCAGACGAGATCATTCCGACAGATCAGGAGAACCGAATGGCCATTGGTGAAATCAACCAGCGCCGTCTGCGCTACTTCCACGAAATTCTGGCGCGCGGCTCGATCCGCGCGGCGGCGGACGCGCTCAACACCGCGTCCTCAGTGCTGACACGGCAGATGAAGCTGCTCGAGGACGAAATCGGCACGCCGTTGTTCGAACGCGGCAATCGCGGCGTCGCGCCGACCGAGGCAGCGCACGCGCTGCTCGCGTACTGGCGCGGCTGCCAGTCCGAACGCGCGGTGTTTGAAAATACGCTGCAAAATTTGAACGGCCTTCAGATCGGCAGCGTGCGCCTGGCCATCAGCGAAGGCTTCGTCGACCCGCTCATGGATCATGTGCTGACACCGTTTATCAACGCGCATCCGCAATTGAACATTAGTGCGAAAACGCTTGCGGTCAACGACGTCATCAGCGAAGTTGCGAACGATGAGGTGGACATCGGCCTCGCGTACAACCCGCAGCCCGCGGCGCGTGTGACGCAGCATGCGATCGCCGCGAACCCGGTCTGCGTGCTGATGTCGGGCGCGCACACGCTCGCGTCGCGGAACACACCGCTGACAATCGCCGAACTCGCGCCGTTTCCACTCGCGCTGATGTCGTCGGCTTTCGGGCTGGGCCAGATCGTGCGCACGGTCGCCGACCTTGAGCGCGTGCGGCTGACGCCGGCGCTCGTGTCGAACTCGGTCGCGATGCTTAAGCGATTCGTGCGCAGCGGCAACGGCGTTACCTTCCTGACGTACGCGGCGACGCTCATTGATAGCGCGGATCCGGCCTTCTGCGTCGCGCCGCTCGCGCATCCCCTGTTCGGTGCGGCACAGTCGTGCGTGCTGGTCCGCGAGGGCCGTCGATTGCCGAATGCCGCGCAACGCGTGCTCGATCTGATCGTCGAGCAAATGCCGCTATTCGGCTCCGAAGTGCATGTGAGCAGTGCGCTTGTGCGATGCTGACCGAGCGATGCCGAAAAGGCAGCGCAACGGCGATGCGATTGCTGTTGTGCCCCACGTTTTGACCGGGAAACATTGTCCACACCTCCCATCCCCCGACGGTGTATGACAACATGCAAAACGACGCCACGTGGTCGTTGACGACCTCCACGAATAACCTGTTTGCGCGGATCAACTGGCGGCTCCTGCCTTTCTTGACGCTGTGCTATGTGTTTGCGTATCTCGACCGGATCAATATCGGTTTCGCTAAGTTGCAGATGCAGGCCGACGTCGGCCTGAGCGACGGCGCGTACGGTCTCGGCGCCGGCGTCTTCTTTCTCAGCTACATGCTTTTCGAGATTCCGAGCAACATCCTGCTCCCGAAAATCGGCGCGCGGCGCACGCTGAGCCGCATCATGATCCTCTGGGGACTGACCTCGGCGAGCATGATGTTCGTCACGAGCGCGAACGCGTTCTACGTGATCCGCTTCCTGCTCGGCGTGTTCGAAGCTGGCTTCGCGCCCGGGCTGATTTTCTACCTGACCTACTGGTACCCCCAGAACCGGATGGCACGCGCGATCACCGTGATCATGCTGTGCGGGCCGATCGGCGGGATCTTCGGCGCGCCGCTGTCGACCGGCACGATGATGCTGCTGGACACGGTCGGCGGCCTCCACGGCTGGCAATGGATGTTCATTGCCGAGGGACTGCCGAGCGTCTTGCTCGGCGTGTTCGGCCTATTCTGGATCACCGATCGCCCGGCCGAAGCGAAATGGCTCAGCGACACCGACAAGCGTCTGCTCGCCGCCGAGCTGAAGCACGACACAGCAGGCAACGAACCTCGTCACCATTCGTTCCGCCAAGTGGTCTCCGATCCACGCGTGCTGCTTCTCGGCGTCTCGTACTTCTGCATCATCTGCGGGCATTACACCGTGAGCTTCTGGCTGCCGACCATCCTTAAGAGCGCTGGCGTCACCAGCACAATGACGATCGGCATCCTCGCGGCGATTCCCTACATCGCGGCGATCTTTGCGATGGTCTGGTGGGGACGCCGCTCGGACCGCCTTGGCGAGCGCCGCTGGCACACGGTGTCGATGCTCACGCTAGCCGCCGTCGCGTTGCTGATCGCCGCGCTGAACGATACCAGCCTGCTGATCACCATCATCAGCCTCACGGTGGCGACCGCCGGGCTGTGGGCCGCGTACACGGTATTCTGGGCGATGCCGTCCGACTATATGAAGGGCGACACGGCAGCCGGCGGCGTCGCGCTTGTCAACACGATCGGACTGTTCGGAGGCTTCGTGAGTCCGACCTTAATCGGCTATTTCAAGACACTGACGGGTACGATGCAGGCCGGCCTGCTCGGCATGGTCGGAATTCTCGTGATGGGTAGTCTGCTGCTGTTGTTCAACCGCCTGCCTTCGCCGGCAGGCACACAGGATCTCGCCGCCGCGGAGTTCGAGTCGTCATGAATGCAGCCGTTCTCCTACGTGCCCGACTGAGACAGCGGATGAGCAGACCGCGCACGCTTGCTGCTCCCGGCACCTTCGATCCGCTATCGGCGTTGCAGGTTCAACGCGCAGGCTTCGAGGTCGCCTACGTCGGTAGCTATGCGCTATCGACCAGCGTCGGGCAACCAGACGTCGGCTGGCTCGATCTGACGACGCTGTGCGCGAGGCTCGCCGAGTTCTGCGACGTACTGAGCATTCCCCTGATCGCGGATGCCGAAGGCGGCTTCTTCAACGCGACAGGTATCGGCAAGACGATCCGCGCTCTCGAGCGAACCGGCGTTAGTGCGATCCATATCGAGGATCACGTCAGCGGCAAACACACCAATATGCCAAAAGCAGTGCTCTCGACGAGGGAAATGGTACAGAAGATCCGCGCGGCGCTCGATGCGCGCGAAGATCCGAACTTCCAGATCATCGCGCGCACTGATATCGCCGACGTCACCGGCAGTCCACTGGATGCGCTAGAACGAATGCTCGCGTATCTTGACGCTGGGGCCGACGCGGTCATGCCGGGCGCGCTTGATGTCGCCCAACTGGCGACAATCCGCGCGCGGATTCCGGGCAAGGTCGTGCTGGTCAACACGGCCGGCGCGAGCGTCGCCGACGAGCAGGCGGCCGGAGTCGACGTCGCGATCTATCACGGCCTATGCCTGCAAGCGGCACAACATGCCATTGAGCAAAGCCTGCGGACGTTCACGGAACAACGCGATATTCGTGCACTTGATGGATCGCTCGCGTCCAGCGCCGCGCTCGACGCACTTACCGGTTACGAAGACTTCAATCGGCGCGCCGCTGAATATGGCTTGATCGATCCATGAACGAACATCCGGGCGCTCGTCTCTCGAAGTGTCCTGACACCGAAACTGCGACGCCTCTTCAGCGGAACGTGTCGAACGCGGAGCGCGTAAGCCGATCGAGGAAGACCATCAGTTCATCGCCCGCGACCGTCGCTTCGTCGGCCGCACCCTTCGCGATCGCGCGCAGCACGGCCGCGTGGCGAGCGGCGCCCTCCGCAAAAGCCTCGCTCTGCTGTACGTGCACGAACCAGAAGCGCCGTGATTGAGCATGGATGACCTGCATGGTCGTCGTGAGCATCGAGTTGTGCGTTGCGGTGACTTCCAGTTCGTGGATCGCGCGATTCACCCGGAAATATTCATTCACATTGCGCTGCCTGGCCGCCCGGACGATGTGGTCGGCGAGCGATTTCATCTCCGTGCGCTGCTCGCTTGTGGCGCGCGCGCATGCTGCTGCCACGACAAGAGGCTCCAAGGCGCGACGCACTTCCAGCAGTTCCAGTTGCTTGCGAACATCGACGGTCGACACGAATGTGCCGCGCCGCGGATGTGTTTCCACGAACCCGAACTGCTTCAGGCGCGCCAGTGCCTCGCGCACTGGCGTGCGGCCCACGTTGATCTCGTTTGCGAGTTGCACCTCGGACACGAGCGCGCCCGGTGGCAGTGCCCGCGTCACGATCATCTCTTCTAGACGCCGATAGGCGTAATCCACCTTGGGCTCGTTTGCATCGGGGTCGGCGGGCGTGGCACGCGTGCTGGATTTCGTCATGAAAGCCGGTTAGAGAGTTCGATTGGACCAAAGTGAGTATTACATATCGGCCGCGTGAGGCGGCTTGCGCCGGCCCCGATCCTGCCGCACCGTGCGCTTCGCGATGCGCCCTCGGGGTTAACCTGCAATCGACAGCGGTTGACGCGGCCTCACTCCAATCGCTATCCTGATGTTGTGCTGACATGTCAGGAGTATATTATGAGTTTATCAGTGGTGGAACATCGCCTGGTCGATGCACTTTCCACCGACGTTCTCGTCGTTGGCGGCGGCGCGGCGGGCGTGGCGGCTGCCGTCACGGCGCGAAGGCAAGGCTTGCGCGTCACTGTGCTCGAACGCTATGGCTTTTGCGGAGGCGGCGCGGTCGCGGGCCTCTCTGGCACTGTCTGCGGTCTGTATCTCGCGACGGAGCGCGTCGGCGCCAAACCCGAGCAGGTCGTCTTCGGTTTCGCGGACGAATTCGTGCGCGCGCTGGAAACGCGCGGAGGACTGGCGGACCCCGTCCGGTACGGGCGCACCTGGACGCGCGTGCACGATCCGTTGATCTGGCGCGATACCGCCGACGCGCTGCTCGCCGGTGCCGGCGTGCAGGTGATCTATCACTCGATCGCGACCGGCGCGCTGATGGATGGGGCGCGCGTGGAGGGCGTACGGGCATGGACCAAGCAAGGTCCGCTCGATATCCGCGCGAAGCTGACCATCGACGCAAGCGGTGACGCGGACGTCGTCGCGATGGCGGGCCTGTCGAGCTTCATCGGTCATGACGGACGTGTGCAGAACCCGACGATGATCTTCCGCCTGCTGGGCGTCGATATCGGACGCTTTCTCGCTGCCTACGGCGACGACACCATCATGGGCGAAGAAGTCTCGCTGAAACTGCGCGCCGCCGCAGACGCGGGCGCGAATCTGCCGCGCGCCAAGATCTGGCTCTTCACGACGACGCGGCCCGGGGAATTGCTCTGCAACTGCACGCGCGTGACCGGTGCGGACGGCCGCGAGTTGAACTCGCTGCTGCGCGATGACTTCACCGAAGCGGAAATCGAAGGGCGCAAGCAGGTGCATGCGTACGCACAGTTCTTCCGGAAGAACCTCGCGGGATGCGAAAACGCCTTCGTCAACGACACGGGCATGCAGGTGGGCATACGCCAGAGCCGGCAGGTCAGCGGAGTCACGCGCCTGTTGAACGACGACGTGCTCGCGGCTCGCAAGTTCGACGACGGCATCGCCGTATCGCCGTGGCCAATCGAACTGCATGCGGGTGCAAAGCCGAAGGTCGAGTGGATTCTCGACGACTTTTACACGGTGCCGTATGGCTGCTTCGTGCCGCAGTCGGGAGATGGCCTGCTCGTGGCCGGCCGCTGCCTGTCGGCGGAACACGAGGCGGTCGCATCGGCGCGCGTCACCGCGCAGTGCTTCTCGTACGGGCACGCGATCGGACATGCGGCGGCCATCGCCATCAACGAAAGATTGGAGCCCCGTCAGGTGGAGCCGTCGGCGATCCGCCGCGCGCTCGACCGCGACGGCGCACAACTGAGCTAAGGAGAATACAAATGCAAATCGAAGACATCGGCGGCGTGCGGCAACTCGTGCTCGACCGTCCGCAGCGGCGCAACGCGCTCAGTCAGGCGCTGATGGAGCAACTCGAACAGGAATTGCGGAGGGCGGAAAGCGACGCTTCGGTCGCCGCGATCGTGCTGTCGGGCGCCCCACCGGCCTTTTGCGCGGGCAGCGACCTGAAGGAGCTCGGCGGCCTCTCGATCGATCACATGTGCGAACACGAACTCGAAACGGCGCGGATCGCGCGCGGCATAGCGGGACTATCGAAGCCGGTGATTGCCGCGGTGGAGGGCTTCGCGCTCGGCGGCGGCTTCATTCTCGCGGTGTCGTGCGATCTCGTCGTGAGCGCTGTCAACGCACGCTGGCATCTTCCCGAGGTGCCGAACGGCTGGCTGCCGCCGTGGGGCCTGCAGGCGCTCATCGCGCGGGTCGGCGCGGTCCGGGCGCGCATGCTCGTGTGGGGCGACGAACCCATCGACGGCGTGGAAGCACACCGGTTGGGCGTCGCTGATCATTTGGCCGAAGCAGGTCATGTCGACGCGCGGGCAATCGCGCTCGCGCAACGCCTCGCCAGACTCCCACGCGGTGCTGTCGCGTCGGCCAAGCGCTTTTTCGAGCCGTTCATCGCGCTCGATGGCGAGCGTCTGGACCGAGAAGCAACCCGCATTTTTGCCGACGACTGCAAGTCCGATGCGGCCCAACAAATCTTCGCAAAATTCGCGGTGAAATCATGAATATGAGCAAGGTCGTGACGGCCAGGCAGGCCGTGGAATCAATCAGGGACGGCCAGACCGTCGCATCCGTCGGCGTCATCGGCTGGGTCGTGCCGGACGCCACGCTCGCGGCACTCGGCAAGCGCTTCGAGGACACCGGTACGCCGCGCAACCTGACGTTCTATTTCCCGTGCGGAACGGGCGACGCCGTCGGCATCAAGGGTATGGACCATGTCGCGCGTGAGGGCCTGATGAAGCGCATCGTCGCAGGTTCCTATATCAATCCCATCGATCCGCGCACGGGCAAGCGGCCCGCGCTGATGCAACTCATCCAGGAGAACCGCATCGAGGCGTATTCGTGGCCGATCGGTGCGTCGATGCACTGGCTGCGCGAAGTCGCACGAAAGAGCCCCGGCTATGTGACGCGCATCGGCGTGGGCACGTATGCGGACCCCGCTCAGGGCGGCGGCAAGTTCACCGCGCGCTGCACGGACGATCTTATCCAGAAGATCACGCTAAACGGTGAGGAATGCCTCTTCTATCCAACCTGGCCGATCGATGTTGCAATCATCCGCGCAAGCAGCGCCGACGAATTCGGCAACCTGTCCTTCGAAGACGAGCCGCTTGTCTCGTCCGGTCTCGCACTTGCGCTCGCGGCGAAGGCCAGCGGCGGACGCGTAATCGCGCAGGTGCGACGCATCGTCGGACGAGGCGAGCGGCCCGCGACACAAGTGCGCCTGCCGGGCATCTTCGTCGATTCGATCGTCGTCGATGCGGAAATGATGATGACGACCGGCACGCCCTACGATCGCAACTACCTTGTCTCGGCGGGCGATCGCCACGTGTTTCCTTCGATTCCGTTCGGGCCGGACAAGGTCATCGCGCGGCGCGCGGCGCTCGAGGTCAGGAAGCGCGAGCTCGGCATCTTCGGCTTCGGCGCAGCGGCCGACATTCCGCTCATTCTTGCGGAGCAAGGTCTGATCGATCCGCAGACCGGTTCCGAGGATTACTGGTTCACCACCGAGCACGGCTCTTACGGCGGCATCGTGATGAACGGCTGGCAGTTCTCCGCGAACCTGCATCCGAGCGCGCTGCTCGACGGCCTTCAGCAGTTCGACGTCATCGACGGCGGCTTGTGCGAATTCGCCGCGCTCGCATTCGCCGAATACGACTCGCATGGAAGCGTGAACGTCAGCAAGTTCGGACGCGCGAATCCCGGCGCGGGCGGCTTCACCGATATCGCGGCCAACGCGAAGCGGCTCGTGTTCACCGGCACGTTCACAACCGGCGGGCTCGACGTCGACTATGCAAACGGCCGGATGAACATTCGCCGCGAGGGGAAGGTCAGCAAATTCGTGCGCGACGCCCAGAGCATCACGTATTCCGTTCGCAACGGCGTCGCGCGCGGCCAGAGCGCGCTGATCGTCACAGAGCGCGCAGTCTTCGAAGCCACGAACGACGGGCTCGTGCTGCGCGAGATCGCACCGGGTATCGACGTGCGGCGCGATGTGCTCGACCACATGGCGTTCGCACCCGCGCTCATCCTCGATCCGCTGCCGCTCATGGACGCGGCGCTCCTCCAACCCGGCGTGCAGGCAGGCGCCGATCTCGACGAAACCGCGCTCGGCGAACACGAAGTTTCGTAAGCGCCACCCGGGCGCTCCCAATCCAATAGACACGCGTCAGGAGAAGCGCCCGCAAGGCACTTCTTCCGGCGACGCGCGTCCATCGGTTGCGCGGCGGCGACCCAATCCCTATCGCATGCAGGAGACACTCATGCAGCTCCGCTCACTACGCTGGTTCATCGTACTCATGCTGTTTCTCGCCGGCGCGATCAGCTACCTCGACCGCGCTGCGCTGTCGGTTGCTGCGCCGCTTATCGCGAAAGATCTCCAACTTACGCCCGCGGAACTGGGCATCGTGTTCAGCGTGTTCTTCGTCGGGTATTCGCTGTTCTGCTTCGTCGGTGGCTATGCGGCCGACAGGTTCGGCGCGAAGCGCGTGCTCGTTGCGAGCATGTCGCTGTGGTCCGTGTTCTGCGGACTCACGGCGGGCGTCGTTGGCATGGGTTCGCTGATCGTCGTGCGTGTGATCTTCGGTGCAGGCGAAGGACCGTATGCGACGTGCACGAACAAGATGATTAGCGGCTGGTTCGAGCGCAACAAACAGGCAAGCGCCGTCGGCTATGCGAACGCGGGACAGCAATTCGGCGGCGCGATCGCCGGGCCGATCGTCGGCATGCTGGCGCTTTCCGTCGGCTGGCGCGTGTCGTTTGTCGTGATAGCGGCGCTCGGGCTCGTCTGGGTCGCGCTGTGGGCACTGCTGGTCACCGACCGTCCGCAAGAGAACCGCTGGCTTGACGCAAAGCCCGCGCATCATCGCGACGACACGCCCGTTGAATCCGCATCGGTCACCGAAGACGACGGCCGGCCGCTCGGCGCGTGGCTGCGCAGTCCATCGATTCTTGCGACTGCCTTCGCCTTCTTCGGCTACGCCTACATCCTGTACTTCTTTCTCTCGTGGTTCCCGAGCTATCTGACGATGGAACGCCATCTCAGCCTGCAGTCAATGAGCTTCGTGAACGTCATTCCATGGGCGTGCGGGGCCGTCGGTATTGCACTCGGCGGTGTGATATCAGACCTCATCTACCGCGCTACGGGGAGAGCCGTGCTCTCCCGCAAGATCGTCATCGTGACGAGCCTGGTCGTGTCCGCCGTGTGCGTTGCACTGGCGGGCCGCGTCGCGACCCTTCCGCTCGCCGTCGCGCTGATGGCCGTCACCGTGTTCTTCATGAACCTCACGCTCGGCGCGTATTGGGGAATCATTCTCGACACCGTCCCGCACACGCGCATGGGCAGCGTCGGCGGCTTCATGCATCTGATCGCGAACACGGCGGGCATTCTCGCGCCCGCAGCGACAGGCTTTCTGGTGCAGGCGACCTCTGTGTTCGCAAGCGCATTCATGCTGAGTGGCGCCATCGCCCTGCTCGGTGCACTGGCAGTCGCGGTCTTTGTACGCGCGCCACGCGCACCGGCCGACCAGAGCCTCACACTCGAAATCGCGACGTCGACGCGATAAACACATACGACTAGCCAAGGAGACAAAAATGCGGCCTCGCGTAGCTTACCGATGGATCATCGCGTTCGTGCTGTTCATCGCGTACAGCATCCAGTATCTCGATCGCGTGAAGAGCAGCGTGCTCAATCCAGCGATCGCTCACGACATCGGATTGACGACCGCGGATATCGGCACCGGCGCCTTCCTGATGCTGCTCTTCTACGGGCCAGCGCAATACGTATCTGGCTTGCTGACGGACCGTTTCGGCGCCAGGAAAATGCTGATCTTCTCGGTCATCGTCTGGTCCGCAATGACGATGTATATGGGGCTCATCCAGACGCGCGAAGAATACCTCTGGCGGATGGCGATCTTCGGTATGCTGGTGGGCACCGAATACGTTCCTTCGGCGCGAGTGCTCATGCGCTGGTTCAACAAGGAAGGCCGCGCGCGTGCGCAAACCGTTCTGGCGTGGGCGTGGATTATCACGCCCGCATGGGCGAGCGTCCTTGCTACGCAATTCGCGGCACACGCGGACAGCTGGCGCATCGTGTTTTTTGTCACGGGCGCGCTCGGGGTCGTGCCGCTCGCCCTGATCGCGGTGTTCGTGTTCGACCGGCCGGAGCACTATCGCCATGCGACCGAAGCCGATCTCGAATACGCGTACCGCGACGAGCTCGAAGCAGGCACGATCACACGCGGACAATATGCATCGGCGCAAAAGACCATTCTCAAGGGCGCCGGCGTGCGCTTTCTCGATCTGTTCAAGAATCGCACGTATGTCGCAGTCGTTTTCGTCGATATCGTGATGCAGATTACGCTCTACGGCGCGCTCACGTGGATTCCGCTATACCTGTCCGACACCTTCGGCTTCAAAATGCAGACGATGGGCTGGTGGAGCGGCCTCTACTTCGCGGCAGGCGCAATCGGCAGCTTCATCTCATCGTACATGTCGGACAAAGTCTTCAAGGGTAACCGCAAGATCATGATCCTCGTGTGCTTCATCGGGCTCGCGCCGTTCGTGGTTCTGCTCGGCACGTTGCAACAGGCGAATCAGGTTCTGCTCGCGGTCGCGCTCTGCGGCATGGGATTCTTCGGGAACATGGCATGGGGCCCGTTCCTCGCGCTGCCCGCCGAAATCTTCTCCCCCGAGGTCTATGGCAAGGCGATGGGCTTTGTCAATGGCGCGGGCTACTTCGTCGCGGCTTTCTCCGCGAAGATCTTTGCAGCGCTCGTGGTCGTCGACGCATCGGGCCACAAGACGTATACCAACGGCTGGTTTTTCATCGCGTTCTGTGTGGTGGCGGGAATTGTCGCGGCGAGTTTCATCCGGGCCACGGGTCGAGCCCCAACGATTGCGATACGTTCTGCGACGTCTTCATGACGCAGCCGATTCGGCTGAGTACCCAGGACTTCCATCGCGGTCTCGGTACTGGAGTGGCCTGAAAGCCTTCGACCACCTGCACCCTATGCAGACTAGCTGCCCGCCTGAATTGCGAGCGCTAGTGGTCGAGTTCCTGCATATCTGCCGCACATCAACGCTGCTTTGTCGCAGACAGGCGCCGAAATGTGATGTATCCACGATCGCCGTGACTGCACTTCGTGCAATTCGCTCACGCCGTGCCTCGATCGGATGAACACTTTCGAACAGCGTCGTGCGGCAGCGCGCTGCGAGCTCGCGTGCATCGGCTAGCGAGACGACATGCAGTGGCCCCAGCATATCGGCTCACGACGCAGCGCGCACTGCTTCGTTCGCAGGATTCGGCATTCTCATTGGCCGGCTCGCCTCCGGCATACTCGCGGATCGCGTGCACGCACCGATCGTGGCCTGCCTTTTCTTAACGGCCGGCGCGGCCGGGTTTGTCCTGCTAGCGCAACTCGACAGCTACCCCAGCGCGCTATTCGCCTCGGCGCTCGTCGGGCTTGCAATTGGCGAAGGCGACCTTCTATCGTATCTCGTCCGCTCGTATATCGGCTTGAAGCGCTTCGGCCTGTTCTATGGGATCGCGTTTTCGGGCTACGCCTTTGGCGCAGTGTCTGGACCGGTCGCGGTCGGGAGGTATTTCGACTTGCGGCACAACTATGGACTACCGCTGCAAGTCGCCCCGCTTCTGCCGCTTGCGGCCGGCGTTCTGCTGCTGTCGCTTGGCAGTTGTGTGAATGCGGGAGCCCTGCATACCGCAGGGCGTCGATACTTGCCGCTACACACCTGACGGCTCGGACCGGGCGCAATGCCGTCGGAAAATGACCGTCGGCAGTTAGCTGCGCTCAGTTAACGCTATTCGAAATCGAAATGCACGCGCCATTCGAATAGCGTTCAACAGGGCCGCCCGCGTCAGGCAATCCATCCGCCGTCGACTGTCAGGCTTTCGCCGGTCGTGTAGCCTGCTTCGGGGCTGGCGAGATATGCGACGGCCGCCGCGATTTCTGCGGGTTTGCCGAAACGGCCGACGCTCGCGAGCTTTACCATCGTCGCGTGATCTTCCGTGCCGGGCTGCGGAGCAAGTTCTGTATCGATCGGGCCGGGCTGGACAGCATTCACGGTCACGCCGTATTTGCCGAGTTCACGCGACAGCCCGCGCGTGAAGCCTCTGAGAGCGAACTTCGACGCGATGTAGAGCGTCACGCCAGGCAGTGGCGCGGCTTCGCCAAAGGCCGAGCCTACGTTGATGATGCGCCCCCAGCCAGCCGCGACCATGCGCGCCGCCGCGTCTTTTGCCAGTTCGATCGGCGCACGAACATTCAAGTTGAAGTGCGTGTCGTACGAGCTATCCGAAGAATCGAGAAATGGTCCGTACTCGACTGTGCCCGCGTTGTTGACAAGGATGTCGAGCCGCCCCTCGAAACGGCCGCCGAACGCGCCGTTCAGCGAGTCGACGAGGCTCCTGACGCCTTCCGGTTTCGACAGGTCGGCGCCCACAGCTTCAGCCTCGCCGCCGGCATCGCGAATCTCGTTGACGACTGCTTGGGCGCGCTCCGCACTCGACGCATAGTGAACGATGACGGATGCACCATCGCGCGCAAGACGTGCCGCAATGGCTGCACCGATTCCGCGCGAAGCGCCGGTAACGAGGGCGAGTTTGCCTTTCAGAGCTTGAGTCATGGTTTTCCTCAACGGGTAGGTTTTGAATCGGTTCTCCGGCATGAACTGCAGGAGAGACCGCTGCATCAGAGCCAATCTGTGATGCATTGGTTGATGCGTATCCTCCGCTCAGGCGGCGTCGTACGGTAGTCGTGGCCGAGGAATAGCTCCTATTCCTGCGGCAAGGGAACAGGTCGGGGCGAATCGAACCCGGCTGCACTGCGGCTAGGCGATCGGGTCGTCGCTGGATTTGTGCTCATTGAGAATGTGCTCGACGAACGCGACGAACGCGCGCGCTTTCGCTGTCGTCATACGCCCGGCGGGAAAAACTGCCCACAGGTCGATGGTGGGCAAGGTCCAGTCAGTCAGGACGGCCTGCACCGTGCCGTCCGCGAGTTCAGGCGCGAACATCCATTCCGATGCGACAGCAAGGCCCATGTGAGCGAGCACTGCCGTGCGCATGCCTTCAGCCGCGTTCACGCTGATTCGGCCGGACAGGGTCACGGTTGAGTCAGATCCATCATCGCGGCTGAACAACCATGATTCACCGCCGCCTCGCACGGAATAGACGACCGCCTGATGCCGGCCGAGGTCGACAGGTGTTTGCGGAACTCCGGCTTCCGCGAAATATGACGGCGTGCCGACTACGACTCTCCGCCCGCTCGCGATGCGACGCGCAGTCATGGACGAGTCGTCCAGCGTGCCCATACGCAAAGCGACATCGACGCCCTCTTCGAGTAAATCGACGGACCGGTCGTCAAGCACGATGTCGATGCTCAGATTGGGGTGTTGATGGAGGAAAGACTTTAACGCCGGCAAAACGTGCAGCCGGGCGAAGGTGACGGCCGCGCCTATGCGCAGTTGCCCCGACAGACCATCGGAAGACTCGCGCACGGCCTGTTCGGCTTGATCTGCCTCATGGATGGCCCTGAGCGCGTGCTCATAGAACCGCTGCCCGGCCGCCGTCGGCGCCAAGCCACGAGTCGATCGTAATAGCAAACGGGCGCCCAGACGTTCCTCCAGTTGGGCGACCGCCTTTGAGACAGCTGGCTGACCTAGCTTCAACCGACGGGCGGCGGCAGAGAATGAACCCGCATCGACAACCGTCACAAAGGTTTCCATCGTCACCATGCGGTCCATGCGCATCCTCCTGGCAAGTTTGTCGGCGAAAATGCGCAGTGTAGCGAAACGGCGAGCGGCTCAGGAGGACATGTCAGTACCGTTTCCGATACCGACAGTTCCATCAGGTAATCAGGTATAGCCCGGACCGGGCAGACCCATGCCGGACAATGGTGTCAGGGCGCAATTTCGCAGGCGCCCCCGACGGGCTGCCGCCTATCGCGCGGTCACGAGATCAAAGGCACGTAATGGAGCGGTCCGATCGTCGAGGCGAACTTTTCGGGGACATCAGTTCGGCCATTGCCGGAACTCAGGTGACGATGTCCGTGAGGCAGTTGTAGATCGGGCCCCTGCCGTTCGTGTATCAATTGGCCCAATGCAGGGTCCGGATGTCAGCGAACGCGTGCTTTCGGACCCGAAGCGGTCGTCGGGCCCGTGCTTACCCGAAGGGCGCTTTCAAGCTATAACGGCCATTCTGACGGTCATTTTGGTCGGCGGGTCATCGGGGTCGTTGCAGCCGTTCGAGTGTCGGCCACTGTTAGCGGCCTCGACTCTTATGTCAGCCTTTCCCCGTTGTCGCCGCGGCGCTCACACGCACCCGCAGCGAGAGGCCGCCGTGGCGATCGATATCAATGGTTCGGCGATGCAAGAAGACCGATCCGCCCGACCTGATCGAAGGGGATGTCTGCGCATGCCGCCTCGGTTCTCCTTTTCGCTACGCACCGGACGGTCCAAGGTGATCGGAATCACTGAGCCTGGAAATCCACAAGCCGACGCCAATACTCATCCTGTCGCCCCTCGGGACTTCCTTCCTGCTGCCACAGAACGTAGGCGCGCTCCCGAAGATGCTGGTCGAGAGCGCGATGCCAGTATTCTTCCGCACGCCCTTCAGGGCGCCCGTCTTTCTCCCAGAGCAGATAGGCGCGTTCCCGAACAGCCTGCTCCAGGCCCGATTTCGTTTCCGAGTCCCTCAAGAAGTCATCGCCGTAGGGAGCCATCTGACCGCCCCGGCTCGTGTGCATCCTGGCCGTCAGGGTACCGAGTTCAGCGTCCGGCACAAGCCGGCTGTGCGCTGCTGCTTCCAGCGCCTTGGCCAGGTATTCGGAGTCGTCGGCGTTGCCCGACTCGCCCAGCGTAATCGGGTATGTGTGCAGCACAGTGCCGCTGCGGTCTATTACGTCAACCAGTCGCTCGATCATGATCGTCTTCCAGGTGTTTTCGTTGGGATGGAGGGGCCAGCCCACTGCTGGCCCCGGACCTGCACCGCTTGGGACGCCAATAGCGGCCCGCACAACTTGAACGCGTACCATGCCTGGAGGTAGGCCCGCACAAGGCCATTGGGACGAACCGCCATCAGCGCGCTGCATTCAAACGCTATGACAAATTGCACACGGACCGGGGAAGTTTCTGAAGAACAGCCTTTTCAGCTTCTCGTCGCAGGTAACAGGAAGTGCGCAATTTTCGTGCTGGACCCGGACGGTTTCATCAGAACGTGGAATGCCGGCGCCAACGCTTCACGGGCGATGCTGCCAGTGAAATCATCAGCCTGCACTTTTCGTTTTTTTGGGAGCATGACCGCGCTACCAACCGCTGAGCAGCCGGTCAATACGAACGGTATCGACTGGCGCTCTCAGTCCGAGCGAATTTTTCTATGCGGACCTGCATAACGTTTCGGAAAACTGAACTCCAGGGATGCAGGTAAATAAAGACGTCGATGCCAGCCAAAGGGTATACAGTGGGTAGACCGGTCGTCCATGAGCGACCTCCAGCTTAGGAGCCCCATCATGCGATCGCAATTCAAGCCCGCTTCTGCTGCAATTGGCAGGGAGAACGAGTACGCCGCCGAATGCAGGACGCGTGCTCATATACTCGACGCAGCGGATGCTCTGAGAGCAGAGAAAAGACGCGCCAGTTACGCCACGATCGACTCCAACGCCACTAAGTGGCGCTACTCGGCCGTGTACGAGAAAGACTGATCGCGGTGCTTAAATTTCCCAACCCCAGCCGTAGCTACGATGCCGCCCGACATTGCGTGTGTTTCTGGGGGTACGACGATTCGCGCGAGATCACCTTCATGATCGACGACGCAATGCTCAGAAATCTGCAACCTGGCGTTGGGTCCGACGAGCGTTCGCTGCTTGGTGCCTTTGACGAGTTTCGTGAAAAGGTTCTCGAAATCGCAAACAGGCAGTATGTCGGCGGCCCGCAGAACCGGTATTCGATTTCATGATCTACAGCCCTGTCGCGAGAATGTTTCCTCATCTGTGAACACCGGCTTCGTGCAGGAAGCGCGCATGGTTTCGACGCCATAGTTCGCCCACGTCCCGCCTGGAATAAGACCCGTACCAAGATATGCGCCGGCCGGAACTGCAGCGCCCGGGCATGTGCCGGCTCGCCCCCTCTCCGATTTATTTCTGACGCATAGCGGCTCATCCCGGCGACCGTCGGGCGGTGGCCTTGCCTGATATCAATGCGCGCTCGACTTCATTGAATACGTTAAGCAGTCGGGTTACGCGCCTGGTGCCGTCAGGAAGCAGACTCTGCTGCTGCGATAGCGACGAGACTCGACGCTGCCAGTACGCTAGCGCCAGGGGATTTCCGTGCACAAGTAACGGAATGATCCGTTCGAGATGCGCCAGATCTCCTTCGAATTGGTAGCGCGACATCAGGATCCTTGCAAAGGTGATTCGGTGTCGCGGATCAGATCTTTATGGGCCGCGCGCTCTGCGCGCTCCCGTACCAGCGTGTGAGGCGTCCGGAACGTCTCACACGAGCCATTGATGGCTTTACGCGCATGGCTTCAAGTCGAAATCAAGGTCGCATAAAGCCGCCTCCAGCACCCAGCAATTTCCTTGCGTGCCGGATCCACTGCTTCGGCCCTCTGTATTGAGTGCCGTCGACAACCCGCTTTTCATCTTCGGGGGCCACTGGCATACCATCATCCGTCGCATTCGCCGCGGCCTCTCTCTGTTTCCTGCTTTCTGCCAGTTCTTCGGCATTTACCTGGTCATCGATCATGATGCACTCCTGCTATGGAAAAAACTGGTTCGCCATCAGGTGGTCGGCGTCGCCCCGATAGCGGGACGATGCGACCCATCGCAAGGTCGGGTTTTGAATGCTGACGCGGTCGTGGCGCGCGATGGAAGCCGTCCGCGAACACCCACCGTAAAACCGGCATTTAGGACAATTGCCCTTCGCCCCGGTTTCCAAGTTCGTGCACGGCAGCCAGCGTAAAGAACATGGAGCGCGTCGAGTGTCGCTCTTTTGCTGCAGCATCCACTCGCTGCAGCAGACTCTCGGGCAGACTGAATTGAACGCTCACAGCTTTCGAGGTAACCCGCGTCAGGTTGATCTCGACGAACATCCAGATCCCTTGCCCATCGTCCATGTCGAGCGATTGCAATTCGGATGTACTGCAGGTTGGAGCGGGTATGAGTTGCTCGCTGCGGTCATACATCAGTTCGACAACCTCTTGCGCGTTGCGTTTCAGCTTATCGAACGAATCGCCGCTCGCAACTGCTCGGGGAAGATCGGGAAAACTGGCGCGAAAGCCGGCAGTTCCATCACGGTGCACATAAAGCGGATATTGCATGACCTGCTCCACTCAGCTGCGTGCTGACTCGCATGCGGTACGTCATAGCGTACGAACGATGAGAACTGCCTGGGTCCTTTGGCATACGGATCACGATGCAGAAGGAATGCGTGGTGAGAGTACGTACATAGCTCGTACTCTCTGTATTCGATAGTGGAGATGGTCATGATCGCGCGCTCCTTAAGCGATACTGACCGTCATGAACCGATACCTGTCCGGATGCGAAAAAGGGCCGTCAGGTACATCTGGATCTTCACCATGCGCTCATGGCCGTCGAAAAGCAAACTAAATCGTGACAGTGTGAAAGGAAAGCGTGCGTCGCGCCTGCATCGCCGGGACGACCTGCTCATGCAGGTCCAGAAAGCCCGATTATCAATGACGGACAATCGGCTGGCATGCTTCGAAGCGCTGCCATTTGAATGATTCGCTCAACACGTGCACTACCATGCCATCAACCGGCATTGAGTCAACCGAGCCGCACCACGCGGCAGGATACGCCTGCTGCAATTTCCCAACGGCATACAAGGCCGCCCAGACCTCGTGGGTCATCTGTGCTTTTCGCCGCAGCACTTCGCCGGCGTACAGGCGTTTTACATCGCATCCATACCGCGCGAGTCCGCCGCTCGCCACGTAAGTTTCACGCATCGTCAGACGGCGCACCGATTGCCCAGTCTCATGGCACTCGTCGCCGGCGGTTTGCTCCCAATGCTGATTACGCGAAAACCACAGTACAGGCGTCCCGGTGGGCTCGGCCCCGATGCCGCCAGGGATGAGCATCCCGCTTGCGCTGATCTGCCGGAACTTTTGTCCCGTGGTGTAGTGCCATGCCAACATCGTTTGCTCCGGTCGGATTTGCCTGTCATTACCACTATTCGTCTCCTGTTTTCCTTTCGGAGCACGATGCGTGCTTCGTCACGCGACCTGCGCGCCCGAGTTCACGTCTTCCCTTACGCGGAGACAAAGCGAAATCAGGAGCTTGTGCGAGCCGACATCGAGCGGCACGCGCACCCGACCATCACGACATTCGAGACTCGCGCCGTCGAGCACCGCGCGCGTCACATCGAGCTCGTCAGCGGCTTCGACGTGAATCTCATACCGCGTCGAATCCATCGTCACCGTTGCTTCAAACCCCGGCCACGTGTCCGGAATACACGGATCGATCACAAGAAAACCGCCCTCGCGACAAATCCCGAGAATGCCCTCGACACCCGCCCGGTACATCCATCCAGCGGACCCCGTGTACCAGGTCCAGCCACCGCGCCCGGCGTGCGGCGGCACGGAATACACATCGGCGGCGACGACATAGGGCTCGACCCTGTAGCGGTCGACTTCTGTCGGCGTACGCGCATGATTGACGGGGTTAAGCAGTGAAAACAGCGCGGCGGCCTTGTTGCCCTCGCGCATTTTGGTGAACGCGAGGATCGCCCACATCGCTGCGTGGCTATACTGCCCGCCGTTTTCACGCAGCCCCGGCGGATAGCCCTTGATATAGCCTGGATCGTGCGACGTTTTATCGAATGGCGGCGTGAACAGCAAAGCAAGCCCGTCGTCCGGACGGATCAGGTGCTTTTCCAGCGAGGTCATCGCCAGCGCCGCGCGGGCGGGATCTGCCGCGCCGGACAGCACCGCCCACGACTGCGCGATCGAATCGATCTGGCACTCGTCACTGTCTTTTGAGCCAAGCCACGTGCCATCGTCGAACGTCGCCCGGCGATACCATTCGCCGTCCCATGCTTCACGCTCCAGCGCCTCGCGCACCGAGGCCGCATGCGCACGCCAGCGCGCAGCATGCGCAACGGAAACCGCATCGCGCGATTCAGCCAGCGGGGCAAACAATTCGATCGTCCGCAATAAGAGCCAGCCAAGCCAAACGCTTTCTCCCTTGCCGTGCGCACCGACGCGGTTCATGCCGTCGTTCCAGTCACCCGTGCCGATCAGAGGCAAACCGTGCTCGCCGGTCAGTTCCATACATTGATCCAGGCCCCGCGCACAATGCTCGAACAACGACGCTGATTCATCCGCGACCATCGGCTGGAAGAACGCATCGTGCTCGCCAGGTCGCAGTGGCGGCCCATCGAGAAACGGCACGATCTCGTCGAGAATCGCGACGTCACCCGCGCAGCCAATGTACGTCGCCGTCGCGAACGCGAGCCAGACGCGGTCATCGGAAATCCGCGTGCGCACGCCTTGCCCCGACTGAGGCAACCACCAGTGCTGGAAATCGCCTTCGATGAACTGCCGCGCCGCAGTGCGCAACAAATGTCGCCGGGCCTCGTCCGGCTGCGCCAGCGTCAACGCCATGCCGTCCTGCAACTGATCGCGAAAGCCATACGCGCCGCTCGCCTGATAGAACGCCGAGCGTGCCCAGACACGACATGCGAGCGTCTGATACAGCAGCCAGCCGTTTAGCATCAGATCCATCGCGCGGTCGGGGGTCTTCACCTGGACGGTGCCGAGCACGTTCTGCCACTGGGTCGTCACCTCGGCGAGGACGGCGTCGAGGTCGGCCTTGCGATAACGCTCGATCAATGCGCGTGCGTCTTCGACGCACGCGCATTGCCCCACGAACGACACGACTTCGACGGTCTCACCCACGCCCAGCTCAATCACGCGCTGCAACGCCGCGCATGGATCGAGGCCCGCGCCGGTTGCGCCAGACAGCGGCGCGTTGCCGGTCAGCGCGGCGGGTGCCGCAGTCCGTCCGTTGCGTCCGAGAAATTCGGTGCGGTCTGCCGTCCACGAGGTCTGCCGGCCGCTCAGGTCGGCGAACGCGACTCGCCCGGCGAACCCCATGCTCCACGGATTGCGCGCCAGCATCGCGCCGGTAGTGGAGTCGATTTCCGTCACGATGAAGGGTCCCGATGCGCCGCGCGATGTGCCAAGCACCCATTCCATCCACGCCGTCACGGACAGACGGCGCGGCATGCCGGACAGATTGCGCAACGTCAGCCTCGAAATCTTCAGCGGGTCGGCGAGCGGCACGTATTGCAGCAAGTCGAGCGCGATGCCATTCGCCTCGTGTTCAAAGCGGCTATAGCCATGCCCGTGACGCGCCACATACGTCCCGCCGTCGCGGATTGGCAACGCGGTGGCGCCCCATACATCGCCAGTGACTTCGTCGCGCACATAGATGGCTTCGCCGGCCGGGTCTTCGACGGGGTCGTTCGACCACGGCGTGAGTTGATTCTCGCGGCTGTTTTCGGCCCAGGTGTAGCCGCTGCCTTCCGCCGCGACCTGAAAGCCGAAGCCGGAGTTGGCGATCACGTTGATCCACGGCGCGGGCGTGGTCGCGCCCGCCACGAGGACGCTCACGTATTCCCGGCCGTCTTTATCGAAGCCGCCCAGACCGTTGAAGAACTCGAGCCTCGACGCAACCGGCGAAAGGGCGCGAGGCAGATGAGGCGCCGCAGGCCATGGCGACGACATCGGCGACTTCTGCCGGCGTAGCGCCAATGGCTGTCCCAGCGACTGCGGCAAGCGCGCGAGCTGGTCGGCGATCGAACCGCGGCGCGCGATCAACGCGACACGCGCGACCGATTGCAGCAGCGCCCGCGCCTCCACGCTCATCAAATCGGCGCGCAGCGTAAAGACCGCTCCTTGCGCGAGCTCTTCGCCGATACGCGGCCGCAACTGGCTGCTGCGCACGGCTGTCTCGATCGCACCCTGCAACTCCTGGATATAAGACGAAGCCCGTTCGTTGACGATGACGAGATCGACGTCCAGCCGCTTCATCCGCCAGTACTCGTGCGCCCTCAATAATTGCCGGACTTGCGCGATGTCCTCGACGTCATCGATACGCAGCAGCACGATCGGCAGGTCGCCGGAGATCGCGTGCGGCCAGACTCCGGACTGAGGACCAGCTCCTCGAACGATCGTGTCCGACGGCGCCCTGAAACGCGCATCGGCGTAAATAACCGGCGCGGCGAGGCGCTGAAAATCCGCAGCCTCGTCGGCTTCGACATCGAGATGACGCAACTGCACCTGAGCCTGCGTCCAGGCTAGCGTTTTGGCGCGGTCGAACGCGTTGCGGTCATGGTGTTTGTCGACCAGATCGAGCAACAGCGCTCGCGACTCGGCCACTACTGTCCAGAACGTCACGCGTGCGACCTTGCCCGGCGGCACCAGCACGCGATATCTGAGCGCAAGGACCGGATCGAGTACGGTCCCGGCAGTATTGCTCAGCGGCTGATCGTCGAAGATCGCTGCCGCCGTGCCGGCGTTGCGCCCGCGTCCCAGAAAGCGCGCGCGATCCGATTCGTATTGCGGCTCGGCAACGATCTCGCCGTCGACAACCGCGAAATGCGCAGCCCACAGTTGTCTTTCGTCGTGCGAACGCAGACGGCGCGTGGCCACCAGCGCGCCGAACTCCGCAAGGTGCTCGGTCTGGACAAACATCCGTGAGAAGGCGGGATGCGCGTTGTCGGCAGCGGGCGTCGCGAGCACGATTTCCGCATAGGATGTCAGTTCGATCTCGCGCGCACGGCGTCCACTGTTGGCCAACGAGACGCGGCGCACTTCACCGTCTGCTTCACCGGAAACCAGTACGTCCATCGTCGTTGTCAACGAGCCGTCGCGGCGGATGAATTCAGCATGGTCCTCGCCGAACACAACCTCTTCGTAATCGGCAGCGCTATCAGCCGGCTTTGCGCCGGCCGACCACACGTGGCCGCTCTGCGTGTCGCGCAGGAAGATGAAAGAACCCCAATCGTCGCGGGTTGCGTCTTCGCGCCAGCGCGTCACGGCGAGATCGCGCCAACGGCTGTAGCCGGCGCCGGTCGCAGTCAGCATGACGGCGTAGCGTCCATTCGACAGCAGGTGTGTCACGGGCGCCGCGCCGGCAACGGCCGACGCTGTGAGGCGCCGTACGGTCGGCGGCACGACGCCGGCGACCGTTGCTGACGTTTTCACTTCTTCGGCACGGGGATGCGCGACGGCGACATTGCGCGGCATACGCTCCTGCAGCAACAGTTCGCTGGCCTGGATCATGGGTTCGCGATGAAAACGTGCCCGCATCTGCGCGTCGAGCAACGTGTTCGCGATCGACACGATCGTCATGCCCTGATGATGGGCCATGAAATTGCGCACGATCGCAACATCCTCGTTCTCAGGTAGCCGCGAGCGGGTGAAATCGAGTGCTTCGTAGAAACCATAGCGCCCCAGCGCGCCGAGCGCGGCGAGCGCGGCGAGTCGTGCGTAGTTCTCTCGCGCGGCTAGTGGGTCGACCATCGCGGCTAGCCCCGTTGCATACGGTGCGATCACCCGGTTCTCCGAAAGCCCTCGCTTGAGGCCAAGGCCGGGCACGCCGAAATTCGAATACTGGTAGGTAAATTCGATGTCGCGTGCGTTGTACGCCGATTCCGAAATGCCCCACGGGATGCCAAGCGAACGCCCATACGCGGCTTGCCGTTCCACCACCAGGCGGCTTGTCTGCTCAAGCAGGCTGCCGACCGGTGCACGCATCACCAGCGAGGGCATCAGGTATTCGAACATCGACCCCGACCACGAGATCAGCGCCGAGCCGTCACCGACCGGCGTTGCAGCGCGACCGAGGCGGAACCAGTGGCGCGTCGTCACGTCGCCTTTCGCGATGGCGAACAGGCTTGCGAGACGCGCTTCGGACGCCAGCAGGTCATAGCAGTTCACGTCCAGGCTGTTGTCGGATTGGGAATAGCCGATCGACAGCAGCTTGCGTTCCGGATCGAGCAGGAATGCGAAGTCCATCTCGAGCGCCATCGCCCGCGACGTATCGGCGAGCGACTTCAGGCGTGCCTGCAGAAGCTCTGGTGCCGCGATGAGTTGTTGCCGGTCGCGGGCATGTTCGACCAGGCTTTTACTCAACGCATCGATCCAGAACATCAGGTCGGCAGAACTATCGCCGCCGCCGGCGGGCACGAGTTCACGCGCTGCCTTCGCGGCCTTTTCGGTCAGCCGCGTGAGCGATGGCGACAGCGCTTCGAACGCCTGCGGACCGTGCAACTGCTTGCTGATCTCTTCGAGGATCGCAACCAGTTGCCTGCCATGTTCACCGCCTGCGGCGGGCAGCGTGTCGATGGCTTCACGCGCGAGTTGCAGGTTATCCATCAATCCGGGCCGCGCGGCCGGCGCGAGCAATTCATGCGGCCACTCTTCGCACGCGTTGGCGAGAACGATCAGATGACCGGCCAGATTGCCGCTATCGACCGACGAAACATACGCCGGTGCCAGCACCTGGAGATCGAGCGTCCCGTACCAGTTATAGAAATGCCCCTTGAAACGCGTGAGCTTGTGCATCGAAGCGAACGCCGCTTCAAGCCGTTCGACGGTTTCCGTCGTCCCCGCCCAGCCAAAATCCCGCGCAGCAACCGCCGACAGCAGATAGAGCCCGAGGTTGGTCGGCGAGGTGCGGTGTGCGACGACCGGCTTCGGATCTTCCTGAAAATTATCGGGCGGCAGCATGTTCTCTGCGGGCGTAACGAAGGTCTCGAAGAAACGCCACGTGCGTCGCGCGATCAGGCGAAGGCTGCGTGCGTCCGCGTCCGCCATCGCGAAACGCCGCGCGACGGTCGGCGACCGGCTCGACCACAGCGCGAGCGCCGGCGCGGCGAGCCATAACAGCGCAAACGGCAGCACGAGCGGCCAGTGCGAGGGTGCAAACGCGATCGCACCAGCCGGCAGCACAAGGCCGAGCGCGACACCGCCTTTCATCTGCCGATAAAAGCCGCGCAAGTCGAGTCGGGGGCTGCCCTTCGACTGGGCGGCGGTGGTCCATTCGAGCAGCCGGCGATGCGTCACGAACAGCCGTATCAGCGTGCGGATAATCGCATCGCCCATGCGCCACGCCTGGTCAGCGAGGAACGCGGTCGACAGAACTGTTTGCAAGGTTGCGAGCCGCACATCGGCGGCCAGCACGTCCAGATGATTGCGCAGATGGATGCCGCTGCGGCGCGGCAGGATCGCGAACAGCGTCGGCAGGAATGCGGGAATCGCGAGCGCGCTTAGCACCAGCAGCGAGCTTGCCATTCCGGCGTCGATCGGCATCAGCCAGCATAGGCCGAGCGCGGCGACCATGAAGGGAGCGAGCAGCGAGCGGCGCAAATTGTCGAGCATCTTGAAGCGGCCGATCGACGGCATCGCGTGTCGGTCCCGGCCGCGATAGCCGACGATCCACGGCAGCAATTGCCAGTCGCCACGCGTCCAGCGATGCTGGCGCTTGCCGATCACGTCGTAACGCGACGGCACTTCCTCGACCACCTCGACATCCGACGCGAGTCCGGCGCGCGCAAAAATCCCTTCGAACAAATCGTGACTGAGCAGCGCGTTTTCGGGCACGCGTCCACGCAAAGCCGCCTCAAACGCATCGACGTCGTAAATGCCCTTGCCGGTATACGACCCTTCGCCGAACAGGTCCTGATAGACATCGGACACCGCCGCCGCGTACGGGTCCATCCCGCCGGGGCCGGAGAAGACGCGCTGATGCAGCGACCCTTCCTGCCCGACGGGCAGCGATGGCGTGACACGCGGTTGCAGGATCGCGTATCCGTTGACCACGCGTTGATCGGCGTCGCTGAACGTCGGCCGGTTCAGCGGATGCGCCATCTTGCCGATCAGCCGTAGCGCGGCGTCGCGTGGCAGACGCGTATCGGCGTCGAGTGTGATGACGTAGCGCACCTCGGGCGGCACCTGCGGTGCACGGCCGGCGATCGACACAAAGGTCGTATCCGTCGCACCGCGCAGCAGGCGGTTGAGTTCGTGCAGCTTGCCGCGCTTGCGTTCCCAGCCCATCCATTTGTTCTCGCTCGCATTGAACACGCGGCGGCGATGTAGCAGCAGGAAACGGCTTCCACCGGGGCCTGGCTCGTAACGGCGGTTCAGCTCGTCGATCGCGTCGGCGGCCACGGCGAGCAGGTGTGCGTCGTCCGGCAGCACTTCCTGATCCGCATCGAGCCCGTCCGCGAGCAACGCGAAGGACAGGTCGCCACCGGCTCCCGCGAGGTGATGCACTTCGAGGCGTTCGACCTGCTCGCGGAGATCGGCTTCGCTCGTCAGAAGCGTCGGCACGGCAACCAGTGTGCGCAATGACGACGGCACGCCGGCAGTCAGTTCGAGAGCGGGCAACGTGATTGCGCCGAAACTCCATGTCACCGCGCGATTGATTAGCGCGGTCGTGACCTCGGTGACAGGCAGGAATGCGCATACGGCAAACAGCGCGAGTACCCAGGCTTCGGTACCGGGCGGCGCCAGTGTGGATAGTGCCCACAACGCGAGCGCGAGTAACGCCAGGGCGAGCGTCAGGATTGTGGCGACATAGCCGTGGATGCCGAGGCGGACGTTGAGGCGCGTGATCCGCAGACGCGCAGGCGCCCGGAATCCGATCGCCCGCTCCAGTGCTCGCCGGCCCTCGGCGATCAGGTGATAGCCGGGGTCGCCGGCGCGTTGTGCATGTGCGCCATCGCCTGCTTCCAGCGCCGCCACCCGGGCCGATTCCAGCGCTAGTCCGGCGACTTCGAGTTCGGTGAAAGAAGAGCCGCGCGCCAGTTGCTCGATCGCGCTGCGATACAGGTTGCGCGTCGGGAAATCCATCGTCGCAAAGCCGCTGTCCGCGCGCAACCGCGCGTCGACAAGACTCACGCTCTCGAACAGTTCGGTCCAGTCGATGTCGGAAATCAGCCGCATGCTGGTGATCACATTGCGCACGGTGACGTTCGACGCGCCCTGCCGCTGCTGTGCGTGTTGCACGACTTCATCGACAGAGACGCCCTGAAGCTTGAGCCGCTCTTCCAGCCAGCCAAGTGCCGGCGTGATGCGCGGATCCTGGTCACGCAGCCGTTTTGCGAGCTGTGCGGCGAACAGCTCCGACAACAGGCCTGAGGAGCGCGTGGAAATGTCCGCTTCGAGCGCCGAACGGGCACTCCCCGATTCGAGCAGACGGTCGGTGAGTGCATCGGCGTCGGCGCGTGCGCTGCGGCCAGCAGTAATCTGGTCAGTCAGGCGTCGCAGGTTCTCGATCAGCACGATGCGCAGCGTGATCGCCACGGCCCACAATTCGCCGATTGTCAGCGGCTGAATCCGTTGATACGCGCTGATAAAACGCCGCAGGATCTGCGGGTCGACGTGGCTGTCGGTATGCGCAACGAACGCCCACGCGATACCGAACACGCGCGGATACCCGGCGAACGGACCTGCGGCAAGCTTGGGCAACTGACGGTAGTAGCCGGGCGGCAAGTCGTCGCGAATCTCGCGGATCTGCTCCTCGACGAGGTGATAGTTGTCGAGCAGCCATTCCGCGGCGGGCACCACGCCCCGGCCGCGCTCCAGTTCTTCGGCGCTCGCGCGGTAGGCCGCGAGCAGGACCGCGGCATTATCGTTCAGTCTCGTGTGCAGCGATAAAACGGCAGGCGGTGTCTTCGTGACCGGTTGCGCGGCAGCGAGGCTTTCCGCATGTTGCTCGAGCCGTTCGACGCCGAACAGTTCTTCGCGCACCGGCGCGGTGTCGGTCCACGGCGCCGACGGCGAACGATGTCTCGCGACATACCGGAGGATCGTTTTCACAGGCGCAGTTCCTGCGGCGCCGATGAGTTCGGCCGGGTGAACCGGTCGCGGTGGCGTGTCATGTTAGCGGCGCGCACAGCGCTTGCCGTCGGGTTTGCCATCGTAGTAGCGACCGACGGCTCATCGAGTTGGAACATGATCGGGACTTTCCTTCGGCGAGGCCACACCCCACCTTCGCATGCATGCACGCCTGCGGGATGTGGCTTGATTCACGGTGTGGGCGGACATGCGAGGAACCGTCAGGACAACCAAGCAGCTATGCGGCTTCTGCGGAAGCGGTCGGCAATGACTCGCTCCCGCGCAAAACGGTAGCTGCCGTCGAGGGGCACACTAAATTTGGCAGATAAGCTTCGATGTGACCGTGCGGCAATCGGCGACGGGCGGGAGCACGTATGCACAGCCCCGTCGACGCAGCTTGCGGCTGAACATACGGAAACCATGGAGCAGAAAGGACACGGATCCGTGTCCCAGCGCCTGCTATTTCTTCCTGGCCGGTGCGCCGCCTGCGGCGGTCTTCGAGGCAAGCGCTGGGGACACGCCTACCGCAGGAGACACTACCTTTTTGGGTTGTTTGGGCTTTTTAACTTCGCGATTACCGCGCATCGTGCTCTTCGCCAATATGGTTCCCCGGTTTTGCCCGTCGCGAAAGCAACGGCCATGTCGCCCAGTGTGAACGCATCTGGTGACGCTGTCGCGATTTATATTTTTTCGAGTACCGTGTAGATGCGTTCCCGACAGCCGGCCAACTCGACGATCGCCGGATCGTCTGGATTTACCGGCGCATGCCATGCATGCACGATGCCATCGGAGCAAACGCCCTGTCCGAACGTAGCGATAGGGTGGACCGACTAAGGGGACTCGCGACGATATCGCCGCGCTCTGTCTCGTTGCCCGTCGGTAGCTACTTTGCACCGCTACTCAGTTTTGTGTGTTTTCCTCGCAATCTTCCCAGTACCTCAGCGGGTCGTGGTGTTGTGGATAGCGTAAGCTGAGCCACGCCGACAGCCTGGCCCAATCTGGATGGTTGGTACCGGTTCGAGCCGACCATGTTGACGACCTCTCGAGAATTTGACCGGTCCCGCGATCACGGACAAGCAAGCTGCCCAGTCCGCTCGATCTGTTCGCCTGCGACTCAACAACGTACCGTGGAAGAATCCTGAGTTCCGCATCCGTGGCCCACCCGTATAAGGCACGGACCACGCCGGACGGATCTCGCAACTCTATGGGGCCGGTCTCGGGGCGAACGGCGGTCCACCCTTCCGGAAACTCCGCGACAACCTCGTTTTTGCCCTCCCTCACCCACTTCACGCGCCAGGCCCGCGCCATCGCCTCGCGCAGGCGAGAGACCGACTCGTAGCCGGTCGGCAACTCGATCGACATCGGAAGAGTAATGAGGCTGTCTTTCCAGAGTTTGGTTTCGTCGTCGACGCGCTCGACCACGTCGAACACCCCTGCTTCGAATGGGTTCTCCGGCCGGCTCGATCCTGTCGTCTTACTGACGGGCAGCCCCTCGAAAAGGCGCTCAGCATCATGGCGGGTGAGTTTTGTCTTTCCTTTCTTCATTGGTTCCTCTACAGCAAAGTTGCTCGGTAACGGAAAGCCCTGATGACCGAAGTCTGGCACCGCTTCCTCTCACGCGCGTTTGAAGGTGCTCACCATCCAATTCTGCGCCATTACACTTTTTCCCGCTTGCGCGGCGGCGATCGCACGGCTTGTGCCGCCGCCCCTTTCGCCGGATGTCGGATGCATCGTAGCTATGGGGATTGATGATCCGGCATCCTCAGCATTGCAAGAGATTTTCGAATGCTTCTTACCCCGCCGGAACGCGAGGAGGACAGAGGCGTACCGGATCGGATTGTTCATCATCGCGGCAAATCTGGCATCGTTCTGGCGGTGAATCTGGAATGGCTGGTGGCCAAGGCGCGGCGCACTGACTCAATCATTGAATTCGTACCGCAAGTGGGTGATTTCGTCGCGGTGGAAGAACCCCTGTTCTATCTGTACGGAATTGTGGCGCAATCGATGAAAGGAGGCTCCGCACCCTGGTCGCTTTCGGGACGGAACGCAGCATCGAGCAGGACCCTATGCTCGCGTTTCGCATCCTGGTCGATATTGCGCTGAAAGCGCTGTCGGCGGCGATCAACGATCCGACGACGGCCGTGCTTGCCATCGACCAGTTTGCACCGACTATTGCGCGTGGTGGGCAAACGGTCTCCGCACATCGAAGAGATGGTGGATAAGTCGGGGCAGGTGCGCATGATCTTGCGGACGCCCAATTGGGAAGACTTCGTGCATATCAGTTTTCGCGAGATACGACAGTACGGCGCGGGCAGCGTTTAGATCGCGCGACGTCTGCCCGCGGCCATTGAGAATCTCGTTCAGAGCCTTCCGGAACATCGTCATGACGCGTTGCGCGTCGAATTGGCACTGCTCGATCGCGCGACCGTCAGCCTTGCACCAGGGACCGGCCGAGAACCAGTAGCTCGTTGAACTGGGTCACCAGTTCAAAACACAAAGCAAACATCACGGCATAGAAAGGCCCGGGGAATCTTTGCATCCATCCGAGGATCGGAGCTGAAAAGCGGGTCCTAATGGGGTCCCGAGTCATGCTCCAGGTGATGATCACCCCAATCGCCGCCCCCGCGAGTATGTCGGTCGGATAGTGCCAGCCGAGATAAACGCGCGGCAGTAATATGACGATCGCGGTGTATAAAAGTGCGAGCACGCCGACGCCGCGTCGAACCAGGAAAATTCCCATCGCAACCGAAATCCACAACATCGCGTGGTCACTCGGAAACGAACTCCACGCGGGCAGTACGGCCGGGTCGAGGCCACCTGACGGAAAATTGAAGTGCAGGTCGGGATTGAACATGGGCCGCATCCGGAATGGCAAATATCGGGCGATAACCCTGAACACCGCGAGTGCGAGAAGACCGCTCGCGATCGTCGCGACAACCATTTCACGCTCCCATTCGCCCCGCTGGCTGGGTTTGAACCATATCCACCACAATACGGGTACGAGCACCAGGCCTTTGAATGTGTAGAGGTCCGCGATGACTCTTATCGGGTGGTTCAATACACCGCAAGTCATCGCAGTGTGCGTCAGAAAATCCTGGATTGCCGTATCGAAAGGGTTCATCTTTGCATCTTCTCCCGATCTTCTAGTTATGGAACTGCGCAGCCAAACGTTGGATCGGAGCGATGACGAGTTCATCGATATCCGACCTCTCGAGCGTGTCGTCGCAGCACATGCTTCACACTCACAAACGTTAGCCGTCAACGCCGCTCTATTCTCCTCCGCGACATTTGCCGGATCGGTGTGGCATCGAACCTTCTCCGGCCGTTGGCGCTTGTTTGCCGCGCGGTAGACCAGATCATAGGAGTCGGGCGAAAAGCGTGGTTGGCGGGGCGTTGCGCCGAGCCGGGCTTCACCATGGAACATGCGGTGGTTTTGTAAAGATACTGTCGGCCACTTCACCGGCTGCTCTCCCATCTTGGCCCGGACAAAGTCCGACGAGCGACGGCTCAGTTCGGAATCAGCAGCCATTTTCCGTGCTCCCGCGTGTCCGACTCGCGGGTTACATCTGCGCGTGCAACCCGGCGCGACACTCTCTGACGCCGGAGGAAATGGAAGATCGGTTCACATTCGAATGCCTCGCGCCGGAATGCACGATAACAATGCCAACGGCCTGAACCGCGTCAATTGCCGTCGGGCACAGGGCGGCTTTGCCGTGAGATGGAGACGATTGAGCGTCCGCACATCCAACGGCGCGAAAGACTCTTCATGGCCGATCTCTGCATGATGCTGTCGGCTCAGTACGGCCCGTCAAGGGCTTGTAAGGGCCAACGCCTCTTAACGAAGGGATCCCGATCTCAGGAATCAATCTCTTCTTGAACGAGGCGCGAGAGTAGCGCCGCTATCTGCACTACCGGCAGCACGAATTTCGGGTGGCCGCCCGCGATAGCACTGGCGGGCATCTCGGCCGCCCGTGCATCCAAAGGATCCTGAACAACACCAACGCCTCCGGCCGCGGTGATTGCACTAAGCCCATTCGAGCCGTCGTGAGCGCGGCCGCTCAACACGACCCCGATCGCGCCAGTGCCAAAAACTTGGGCGACCGACTCAAACAGCTTGTCGATAGACGGACGTACAAATTGCACCTTGGGACCGCAGTCAGATCCCAGGTGGCATGGGTCGCGGACGATCATGTGGCAATCGGGTGGCGCAATGAAGATGCACCCGTTCTCAAGTGTATCGCCGTCCTCGGCGTACCTGACTGGCAGAGAAGTAGAGCGGCTGACGATCGCGGCAAGCAGGCGGGGGCTGGACGGTGCCGTATGCAATACAATCAACAGGGCCGCTGGGAAATCTTGTGCCAAACCCGACACGAGAGTAGATAGTGCATCGAGTCCACCAGTAGACGCCAATAGCCACGATATTACGGTTTGCCATCCCATTCCCTCATTGAGATTGCCCCGACGTCTGAATCGATCCCCTAATTACGCGACTTGGTTGAGCAAACCGTTTAAAACCGCGAGTGCTCCATCATCGGGCTAGATGGGTAGTCAGGTCGACCAAAAGAGTTAGAGCTTGGCCTTTCTGCGCATTGGCCATCAGACTCCCGTCCTCCAGATGTCGGTGTATCTCCGATTCATCCGCTTTTCCTCATGGTATGAACGGGCGTGCGCATTTTTTGTTCCAGAAAGCGGCGTCGCGATTATCACCAGTTAGAGGCTCGCCCGGTGTTCACGCCGCCGCACAATGCATGTCGAGGGTCGGCCTCGACAATACTCGCGGTTTTGCGCCAGGCCATCTGATGCGCTTGCCTATCAACACGCTGAAGATCGATAAAGCACTCGCGTGGGCGCCTGGCAATGAACCCAATGCGGTAGCATCATACGGGCAGTGATTACGCTGGCGCATGCTGCAGGCATGGCCACCGTTGCCAAAGGCGTCGAAACAGAGCAGCAGCGGGGACGGTCGCCAGGGAGGGCTGCGATGTAGTCCAAGGCTATCTCATCAGTCGCCCGCTTCCTGCTGCCGAGTTCCGCGCGTTCTTTCGCGGATGGCACTGACCAGGCCTCCGGCGCATCGATCCGCGCTGACCAACACGTCATGTAACGTTGCGCCGGTCCCGCGATAGGGGCTCCAGCTGGCCACTCGTTGCCATTCAGCAGATACGTAAGGCAAGCACAGTGTCCTGCCGGTCGATCAACGCCCAAGCGGCTTTCTGGATCAGGATCGGCATGCTGCGCGAATGAGTCCGACGCTGCGCTTCAATGAAATAGCTACCCGCGAACTGAAAGCCGCAGGTGTCGTGGCGCAAGCCGTCAAAGCGTCGTTGGCAATTGCGGACGCAGGGGCGGCTATCGAGGAATTGGAAGGTGACGAAACAGCGCTCGTATCCAGCCTTAACAAAGTTCGCGACGATGCGGCTAAAGCACGCTGTTTCTTTGCAAACGGCGAGTATCCGGACGCCGATATCGGTGCCGCCATCAAGCGATATAGTACACATCCCAAGGCTGCCGGCGCCGCGGCCGCCAGCGCTTCCAGCAGTGGTTAGATGGTGTCTATAACAGGCGTCAGGCGACCAAGGGGTCGCTTTTTTCAGCCCAAACCCAGCAATCTACTGGCGGCTTCATCCATCAGCAGAAGAGCTATCGTAATAGGACCCCGCTTCTAGCTAGCGATTCTGCCGGGCCTTCCATTCATCGATGCCCTTGCGTAGGCCCGTCATGTTATCCGCAAGCCTTTCACGTTCCACGCTGAGAAATTGGGTGAAGCCCCTCATGTCGTTCTCAAGTGCCCTGAACCTCTTCTGTTTCTTGATGTTGTTGTGCACTGTTCGTTCTACCGCTCCCCGTTGTCAAAGTCATTGACGAACTTCTCCGCAATGAAATCCATCACGAGACGCACGGCCGCCTGCCGTCGCATGTCAACGTGGGCGATCAGATAAATATCACGCGAGAGTTTTTCTGCGTCCACAGGCAGCGCGATTACGCGTTCATCGTCTGCCGCAAAAAAGTGGGGAAACGCAGCAATGCCCAGACCTTCGCGCGCCGCGGCAAGCTGGCTCACCAGATCGTTGCTCCTGAACCCGATGCGGCGGCCACCCGCGAAGTCAAGCAGCCATACCTGCTCCGGTACGTGATCGAGTGCCGCATGGTACGCAATGAACTGCCACTCGCCGGATGCCCGGCTGATGTAGCCCTGCGCCGCATACAACCCATAACTCACGCTTCCGATCCTGCGGGAAACATAGCTTGGTTCTGTAGGTTGAGTCAGGCGAACGGCAATATCCGCCTCCTGACGACTGAGCGAGATCATCGGCTGAGTGCCCAGGAGCGTCAGTTCGATTTCGGGATGCCGTGAAGCAAGTTCGGCAAAACGAGGCGCGAGGAAGACGCTCGCGAAAGCAGGCGGAGCACTGACAACGACTCTCGCCCGCGCTCCCGTGTTACGGCTTCGCACCGCCATTTCCAATGCATGAGCCTGCGTCTGCATGCCCTCGGCGACGCGCGCAACGTCGAGGCCTGCCTCGGTTAACCGCCAACGTCTCGCAAGGCGGTCCACCAACGTTTCTCCCAACGCGTGCTCGAGCGCTGCGATACGCCGCGCAACTGTGGCGTGATCCACCTTCAGCTTGCGCGCCGCACCCGACAGAGTGCCCGCCTCCGCCAGGGCGATGAAATGTCTCATGTCATTCCAGTCGAACATTGGTGCAAATTCTCACAAGCGATGTGAATGCTTTCCGGGTTTCCGACTTCCGGTACCAGTGCTATTTTGCATGATGCTTGACATCTTATCGTGATGCCGGCGCCGAGTGCATGCGTCGCATCGCGTGGCATCTATTGATGGCGATGGAAATTAACGATTCCCGAGGAGCCAGGTTGATCAGGATTCTTCCCTTATGCCTCGGCACGTTTGCGCTTGGCATCGACGCGTACATCATGGCGGGCTTGCTGCCCGGCATCGCCAACACCTTCGCGGTCTCCGCCTCCGTGGCAGGTCAAACAGTCACAATGTTCACCGCGTGTTATGCCGTTGCAGCGCCGGTGTTTGGCGCACTGACGGCAGGCAAGCCCGTGCGGCGCGTGCTAGGCGCAGCGCTGATCCTTTTCACGCTCGCGAACACGCTTAGCGCACTCGCAACGAGCTTCCCCGTCCTGCTCCTGTCGCGCGCAGCGGCCGGAGTCGGCGCAGGCCTATATGGTCCCAGCGCCTTCAGTGCTGCTGCAAGCATGGTTTCTCAGGAACGACGAGGCCGCGCACTCGGTGTCGTCGTGGGCGGCCTCGCACTGGGCACCGCCGTCGGCGTACCGTGCGGTCTCATCGTCGCTCACGGTTTCGGCTGGAGAAGCGCGATGTGGCTGATAGTGGCGCTAGGTGGAATCGCATTCACGGGCGTCGTTTCGCGCATGCCTGAAATCGCCGCCTCGACACCACCTTCGCTTCGCCAACGCGTTGCAGTACTGGTCGACCCTCGTGTCGCTGCAACCATTGCTGTTTCATTCGTCACATCTGCCGCATCAATCGGGCTCTACACCTTCGTGGCACCGCTGCTGCGCGCGAGCGGCGGCATCACTGATCCGTTGCCTTATCTGTGGGCCTGGAGTGTAGGCGGGGTTCTCGGCATCTACTTCTGCGGCGCGCTGATCGACGCCACAGGCCACCCGGAATGGGTGATGTCGGTCGTACAGATTCTGATGCTCGCGGTTTTCGGAACCCTGGGGCCAGCGCTGCCCTATCCCGCAGCGGCTCTCGCCCTGTTTGGTGTGTGGGGTGCCGCGGCGTGGTCCTCGCAGGCGCCACAACAACACAGATTGCTGACTTTGCATCCGGATAAAGCAAGCGTCGTCGTCGCATTACAGAGCTCCGCGCACTATCTCGGCAGTGCTGCCGGCGCTGCGCTGGGCGGGCTCGCCCTTGCCGCGGGCATCCGCCTTACGCAGTTGCCGATGTTATCTACGGCACTGGTCGTCATCGCCCTGTCAGGGCAACTCGGCATTGCCCTCTGGGCGAAGTCGGACTCGATCCGCTCTCACCCAGGCGAGGCATGATCCCATCAAACAGGAAGTCCTCAATGAAAGCCATTCAGTATCGAAAATTCGGAGGCCCCGAAGTCCTCGAGTACGTCGGGTTGCCCGACCCCGAGCCGCGAGCGGGCGAAGTGTTGATCGAGACCACTGCTATCGGTGTCAATTTTCCGGATGTTCGGGAGCGCATGGGTGTCTACAACCGGGCAGAGACGCAGGTCGGCGGCGTGACGCTACCTCAGGTCGGCGGGCTGCAAGTGGTCGGCCGTGTGCTGAATGCCGGCACCGAGGCGCACGACCACCTGGTTGGGCGCAAGGTGATGGCCCTGATGTCGAAGGGCGCTTACGCGCAACGCGCAGTGGCTCGCGCTGACATGCTCGTTGAACTCGAAGACGATACCGATGACGTCGTCATGGCGAGCGTGCCGTGTCAGGGCGTGACTGCATTTCTCGCTCTTCAGGTTTGCACAGTGCTGCGCCCGGGCGAAAGCGTGCTGGTTCATGGCGCAGCCGGCGGCGTCGGCAACCTCGCGGTCCAGATTGCGAAAGTACTCGGTGCGGCCACGGTAATCGGGACCGCGAGTTCAGACACCCGCCGAGCCTTTGTATTGAGCCGTGGCGCCGACCATGCGATTGCTTATGACTCGCCGCACTGGCCGGAATCGGTCCTGAGCATCACCAACGGCAAAGGCGTTGACGTGATCCTCGAAACAGTCGGCGGCGACGTCTTCGACGAGAACTTCGCCTGCCTTGGCATGCTTGGCCGATGCGTTGTCATCGGTTCGACGCGCGGCCCCGGCAAACCTCTCGCGCCGCGTCAGTTGATGGCAAAAGCGCAAACGCTGACCGGAGTCTATCTGCCCTCGTTTTTTCAGCGCCCGGATCTTATCCAACGTGGTCTGCGCTTCCTGAAAGACGGCATTGGACAAGGACTGATTCGACCGCGGGTTGCGGCTACGCTCCCGCTCAGCCGCGCGGCCGATGCGCACGCCATGCTCGAACGCCGGGAAGCCCAGGGCGTCATCGTCCTCGATCCGAGGTACTGATCAATGGCCCTGCTCCAACGCGTTCGCGCAGATCAGTCATGGTCCCGCTCGCTGAACGCTCTCCTTGAAGATCGCAATCCCCAGGATTATTTATGAAAAAAATATACCTCGCCGCGGCCGCGCTCGCCGGTGCGTTGATGTCTGCAGGTGCAACGCAAGGCGCACAAACGGATGTGGCTCCTGTGAATCTTGACTCCGCGCACCCTTTGCCCGATGGATCGCTTGAAGATGTGAAGAACCGCTTCCGGCAATTGACATTGGCGGCAAACCGTCACGACGCTGCAGCCATAGAGAAGATGTTCTGGGACTCACCGTCAGCGCTGCTGGTCGCAAAAAGCGTCGATCCCGCAGAGGGAAGTTGGGCCGGCTTTTGGGGATCTGAATCAGTGGCGCACAAGCTTCAGGATATCTACGCTGCCGGCACACTCACACTGTTTCCCGACTGGGCAAAACTAAAGGTGGTGGGTATTTCTTCAACAGTCGCACAGACGTATGCGCCGATGAAAATCGCCGTCAGCTACGGCGGCCAGGATCCATCTCCGCGTCCGTTTATCATGATCATTCAATGGCTGAATCTGGATGGTCAATGGAAAATCGCGTCGGAAATCATCTTGCCAGTGCCGTCGCCCTGACCCGCCGCGATTTAGTCCGAACTCGCGAAATAGCACAACTCACCGCTGATCCAGGTCCTCATTGCCGATCAAGTTGGCCGCCGCCTGTCATAAACATGGCTGGTGCCGCGAAAGTCATGGCAGCAGCGCTTTCTTGGCCTCCCGGAGGATGGACGACGACAGTTGCTCGTCGTTCACCATACGCGCCATCGTAAGTGCGCCCATCATGGTTGATAGCATGACAAGCGCCTTCTTCCTTGCCGCAGCGGGTGGCAGTTCGGTGAGACGGCTTGCGATGAGGTTGACAAGGTTCACGACGCCCTCCGTGGCCGCGTCGCGCACCTCGTCGCTGGAGCGTGCCAACTCGCCTGCAAGTGCGACGAAGGGACAGCCGCTGCCAGGATCGTCCCGATGCTCCAGAGAAAGATAGTCGTTGATTGCCGCATTCAGACCTCGGACGTCGGTCGAACGCGACAGCGACGCTTCCATCGATTCGCGCAGCGACCCAGCGGCGAGTTGTAGCGACTCCAGTACTACGTGTTCCTTCGATGTGAAATGTTTGTAGAATCCGCCGTGCGTCAGGCCCGCCTGCGACATAAGATCGGCGACGGCAGTCCCGTCTATGCCGTTTTCCCGAAACCGGCTGGACGCCGCCTCGACGATGCGTTGGCGGGTCTCGGCCGCCTCCTGTCTGGATTTTCTCATGACCTCGATGATCTTTCGTTAATTTAGATTTGATATAACATCCAGCTTGCCGGTGCAAGTCGGAGATGCACTCATTGCGTAGGGAGTGACGCGAATCGTCGCGCCTTTCGGGTCCACCACCGGCGGGGCCATCAGTCGATCAAAGGCGCCTCTGCGTCGACGCGATAGCCACTCGAAGACGGATTACCAAGATCGAGGTTACCCAGAAATAAAGGGCTTTTTTCCAATAGCTCCGCCGCCCACTCCACAAAGACGCGTGCCTTAAGGGCGATCTGCCGGCGGTGCGGAAACACGGCTGCAACCGGCATCGGCCCTGGCTGCCACTGAGACAGCACTTCGACGAGTGCGCCCGAGTTCAGGTATGGCGCAAGTATGAACCGGGGAGCCTGAATTAGTCCCATGCCGTTAGCGCTGCATATTGCACAGCTCTCCGCGTCGCTGATTGAAAGCGCAGCCGGCAAGCCGACCTCGACCGCATCACCGTTGATGTCAAACATGAAGTTCGCGACTCTTCCGGTAGCGTGTGAGAGGCAGTGCACTGCAAGATGTTGCGGAATATCCTCCACGCGTTGAGGTTCGCCGTAACGGACAAGGTAGTCGGGGCTGCCAGCGGTCACTATCTCCAGATCACACAGCCGGCGCTGAATGACGCCTGGGTCTTCAGGCTCCCCCATACGGATTGTACAGTCGAGGTTCTCATCGCTCGGGTGAATGGGCCGATCATCCAGCCCGATCATCAGTTCGAGATCGGGGAACCGTTTGTGAAAGTCGTCGATGGCTGGCAAGACGACAATTCTTCCAAGCGCCGTCGCGATCTGCACGGAAAGCCGACCTCGCGGTCCGTTCCGAGCGCTAGCAAGCATCTCTTCCGACTCCCTGATCTCGGCCAGGATCCGTATGCAATGCCTGTAGTACTCCGCTCCTTCCGGAGTAAGGCTAAGGTGTCGGGTCGTCCGCTGCATCAGACGAACCCGCAGGTGCGCTTCCAGCTTCCTGACCACAACAGACACCGTCGAACGCGGAAGACGGAGCGCGTCCGCCGCACGGGAAAAGCTGTTCAGCTCGACCACCCTGGCGAACACCTGCATTGACTGAAACCGGTCCATATCGTCTCCAAGTCGACGCCGTATCAGACAACCACCCGGCTCACGAAGGAGACAAGGCAACGGCCCAGGCATCTCACCTGACCGGAACCGCCGGTGGAGAACTATTCGTTGCCACGCGGGCGTCCGGGGAGATGTCCCAGCCGCCGCCCAGCGCACGAAATGCCCCGACCGCGGCGCGCGCCGCGTCCGCGCGTGAGCTGTCCAGATCGTCACGCGCGACGAGGAGTTGACGGTCCGCGTCCAGCACATCTGTGAGGGTTATGGCCCCTGCTCTGTAGGCGCGTTCGGACAAGTTGCGGGCGCGCGTCAGTGATGCCACTTCATCCTGCAACTCCTGCCGTCGAGCCTCTGTCTGGGAAAGCGCTGTGAACGCGTTCTCAACATCCTCAGCGGCCTTGAGCACCGCCTGGCGATACAGTGCAAGCGCCTCTGCGTTCGCGCCTCGCGCCTGCTTAACCTCCGCATCCACCTTCCCGAAGTCAAACAGACGCCACCGAAGCGCCCCCGTACCGACCGGCTGAAACGCTGCCGCGGTAAAGAGGTGATTGGTGCTCACGCTGTCAAAGCCAAGCGCGCCAGACAGGGAGATCTTCGGGTAATAGCCCGAGATTGCCGCGCCGATCCGCTCACTTGAAGCGGCCACTCGCCGCTCCGCCGCGATGATGTCAGGTCTACGCCTCAAGACGTCCAGTGGCTGGTCGTTATCGTCAATCTTCGGGATCGCGGGGATGGTGGAGGAGACGGACAGTTCATGCGCGTACGTTCCCGGCTGCGCACCCATCAGCACATCCAGGCGGTTTAGTTGCGCCTCAAGCGACGTGCGCAGGATAGGTACAGTGGACCTTGCCTGTTTTAGCAGCGCCTCGGCCTGGGCAATCTCCCTCTCGTCCGCCGCGCCAGCGCGACGCCGCACCCGGACAAGCTCAAGAAGGCGTCCGTCGGTGTCAATCTGATCCTGCGCCACCGCAAGCCGCGTCTGGAACCCTCTGACCTGCAGGTATGCATCGGCGGCGTCGGCGGCCACCGTAATCCGCGTGCCGAGTTGCTCAGCCTCGGCCGCCTGCACTTCGTCACGCGCCGCAGCGGCGCTGCGGCGCAGTCCGCCGGCCAGATCGATTTCCCAGCTCGCGGTAGCCCCAACGTTGTATTCGCGCTGGTCGCGACTGTAGCCAGGAAACGTTTTCGCGATGGTGCCGACCGGACTTAACAGGCTCTGATGCTCGGCGGTTCCCGTCGCGTCGAAATCGAGCGTTGGCAGAAGCTGCGCGCCCGCCCCCGCTGCGACCGCCCGCGCCTGCTGAACGCGGGCAAACGCCGCCGCAAGGTCCAGGTTCTGCGCAAGAGCACGCTGAACGACGGTTACGAGCATTGGATCATCAAATCCGGTCCACCAGGTGTCGAGGTGCGGAGACGGTCTTGCCGCTTGCTGGGTGCTTGTCTCAACCCGGTTATGGAACGGCACAAGCTGCGTAGTGGGCGCCGCATAATCCGGCCCCACCGCACAAGCCCCCAGGCCCGTCGCGATTGCTACGCCCACGCATATAACACGGAGCAGGCTCGTTGAAGGCCGGCGCATGACCGTGTGACGTCCGTCTTCAGCCGCCTGCCGCCGGCACGCCGGTTTCGCTCCGCTGATCTCGGGCAGATATGGGGCGCCGTCATGCGGCTCGTGTCGAAGATTGCCAGCTTCACTATGCGAACCTGAAACACACATTAGTCTGCGAGCAACGGCAGTAGTGAAGATCATGTGCGCTCCTTACGGCCAAATTTGCGGATGAAAACATAAAAGGCAGGAGTGAACAGAAGTCCGAAGCAAGTCACACCCAGCATGCCGAACAGCACCGCCGTTCCCAGCGACTGGCGCATTTCAGCGCCTGCTCCTGTGGCGACCGCGAGCGGCGCCACTCCGAGGATGAAGGCAAAAGACGTCATCAGGATAGGACGCAGGCGTGTGCGTGCAGCGTGCACCGCGGCGTCAACCGGTGCGGTCCCCTCGTCCTCCTTCTGACGCGCAAATTCGACTATCAGGATGGCATTCTTCGCAGCCAGTCCGACGAGAACGACGAAGCCGATCTGCGCCAGGATATCGATGGGCATGCCGCGAGCGATCAGGCCAGTGACCGACGCGAGAATACACATCGGTACGATCAGGACGATCGCAAGCGGTAGCTTCCAGCTCTCATACTGCGCGACGAGAACGAGAAACACGAAGAGCGCAGCTGCTCCGAATACCAGGAGCGTCGGCGTGCCGTGTTGCTGCTGCTGGTAAGCCAGGTCCGTCCATTCGAAGCTGATACCCTGCGGCAGCACCTGATGGGCAAGCTCTTCCATGCGATGGAGTGCTGTACCGGTGGCGATGCCTGGCGCTGCGACGCCCTGAACTTCCGCGGCAGGATACAAGTTGTAGCGAGGCACCCGATAGGGAATCGTACGGTTCTCCATTTGCGCCACTGTGCCGACCGGCACCATCTCACCGAACTGGTTTCGCGCTTTTAGACGGGTGATGTCCTGAGGCGTATGCCGGAATTGCCCGTCAGCCTGAACAATGACCTGATAAGTTCTGCCAAGATAGTTGAAGTCGTTCACGTACTGTGAACCCAGATAGACCTGCAGTGCGGAAAACACATCCGTGGGTGTGAGCCCGACCTTTTCGGCCTTTACACGATCAATATTCGCGAAAACCGATGGCGACCCCGCATTGAACAGGGTGAAGACGCCGGCAAAACTGGGATCCCTGTTGGCCGCAGCAACAAGGGCATTCGCCGCATGCACGAGCGCCTCTGACCCAAGTCCCGCGCGGTCCTCCAGCATCATCTTGAACCCGCCCGAATTGCCAAGACCCTGCACAGGAGGCGGCGGAATGGTCAGCACATAAGCGTCCTTGATGACGGAAAGGCGTTTGCGCAGGTCGGCCAGTACCGTGTTCGCGGTCACTCCCGGAATCTCGTGGTTGTACAGCGACGGCAACCCCGAAAAAATCGTTCCCGAGTTCGACGCCACGGTCAACGTTGTTGCGTCAAGCCCAACGAACGGGGCAACGTGTTCAATTCCGCGCGTCGTCAGGATAATGTCAATGGCATTTCGGACCACTTTCTCGGTACGGTCGAGTGCCGCGCCCGGCGGAAGTTGAACCACGGTAATCAGATAACCCTGATCCTGCTCCGGAATAAAGCCGGTTGGCGTACGCGAGAACTCAAGACCCGTAATGCCAATCAGCACGACGTATATTGCGAGAACGACGGTGAGTCCACGAACGATACGACGGGTGACGTTTCCGTACCCGAACGACAGTCTGTCAAAGCCCCTGTTAAAGCGATCAAAGCCCGCATGTAGCAGACGCTGCGCGAGGCCCCCATGCGACGCGATATGCGGCTCATGCGACTTGAAGAGCACCGCGCAGAGGGCGGGACTCAGCGTAAGCGACACAAAGCAGGATATGACAGTCGATGCTGCGATCGTCACCGCAAACTGGCGAAAGAACAGCCCCGAAATCCCGCTAAGGAAGGCGGACGGGATGAAGACCGCACATAGCGTCAACGCAATCGACAGCAGTGCCCCGCCCACTTCGTCCATCGTCCGGTGGGCCGCCTCTACCGGCGACATGCCAGAGCGCATGTTGCGCTCGACGTTCTCGACTACGACGATCGCATCATCAACGACAATGCCGACCGCCAGCACGAGGCCAAACAAAGACAGGTTGTTTAGCGATATTCCGAACGTGGCGAGTACGATGAACGACCCAAGCAGGGAGACCGGAATTGCAACGACGGGGATAATCGTGGCCCTCCAGTTCTGCAGGAAAAGAAAGACGACGCCAACAACCAGCAGGATTGCGACGAATATGGTGACAATCACCTCGTCGACCGATTTGCCGATAAAGATGGTCGGGTCGTAGATGATCTTGTAGTCCATTCCTGCGGGGAACTCATTCTTTAGCCCGCGCATCGCGGACAAAACCTGCTGCTCGACTGCAAGCGAGTTCGCACCGGGCTCCGCGTAGATGAGCAACGTCGAAGCGTTGTCACGGTCCATGAAAGCGGTCGAGCCGTAGTCTGCGGCGCCGACTTCGACCAGGCCAATATCGCGTATCCGCGTCACGCGACCCTGTGCGTCGGACTTGACGACGACGTCGGAAAATTGCTGTGGCGTGGACAGCCGGCCGAGCGCCTCTACGTTTATCTGGTACGCGTCGCTGCCCGCCGTGGGCGGCTGGTTCAGGACACCAGCCGATACCTGCAGGTTCTGTGCGCGTAGTGCTGTGAGCACTTCACTCGCGTTCAGATTGTTGGCTGCGACCTTGTCGGGGTCGATCCAGATACGCATTGCGTACTCACGGGCACCCTGGAACTGCACGTCGCCGACGCCTTGCAGACGCGCTAGCGTGTCCTTCACGTGCAACGTCGCGTAGTTCGAGAGATAAAGTGTGTCGCGCGTTCTGTCAGGAGAGTACAGGTGAACAGCCAGCAATATGCTAGGTGTGGACTTCCTCACCTGAACGCCAAGGCGCCGGACGTCTTCGGGCAGGCGCGGTAGTGCATCCTGAACCCGATTCTGTGTGAGCATCTGCGCGACGTTCAGGTCGGTGCCGATACGAAACGTAACCGTGACCGTCAACCGGCCGTCTCCCGTGGACTGGCTGCTCATGTAGAGCATGTTCTCGACGCCGTTGATCTGCTGCTCCAGCGGCGTGGCCACTGTTCGCGCAATCGTTTCGGCCGACGCACCCGGATAGGATGTCGTCACCTGCACAGTCGGTGGAACGATTTCCGGGTACTGGGCGACGGGAAGCACGAACATCGCGCCCAGGCCAATTAGCGTCAGAAAGGCACTGACCACCGTCGCGAAGCGCGGCCTGTCGATAAAGAAATGGGCAATACGCATGGCTTCACTGTCCGCTAGTTCTGTTTAGGCTCATAGCGGATCGCACCATCGCGCGTCGCCACTTTCGTTCCGGGCGCCGCAAAGGGCAAACCGTCGACGATCACGCGATCGTCCCGAGACAGGCCCGAGCGGATCACACGCAATCCCCCGCGTATCTCACCGACCTCGACATGCTTTGCCACAACCGTTCCGTCGGTGCTAACCGTCATCACGAGGTACTCGGACTGGTCGGGTAAAACGGATGCGTCCGGCACGAGCAGCGTCGGTGCGGGGTGCGCCACCGCGAGACGCACGCGCGAGAACTCGCCAGGTGTAAAGCGCAGGTCGGCATTGGACACCGTCGCTCGGGCGTGGATTGTGCCGCTGGAACGGTCCAGCACGTTGTCGACGAAATCAAGCGTGCCTTGCCGTGTGTAGGTCGTCGAATTGCCCGCCGCCAGTTCGACGCGATTTGCAATCGGCCCTTTGGCGTCGCCGCGATACTGCGAAAACGACTGGAAGTCCGCCTCGCTCATATCGAAGTCGAGGTAGACCGGATCGAGCGAGACGAGCGTCGCGAGCAACGTCGTCGGACTCGTTGCGCCACGGCTGCCTGCAATAAGGTTACCGGTGGAAACAAGATGCCTGCCAATGCGGCCGGTAAACGGCGCCGTGATGCGGCAGCGATCCAGATCGAAGCGGGCGTCGCGGATCTGCGCCGCAGCATCGTCGAGTGCGGCTTGCGCAGCATTCAGTTCGGACGTGCGCTGCTCGACGTTCTGCGTCGTGCCAGCATCATTGCGCTCAAGCTCCCGTGCGCGCGCCAACTCCTGCTTTGCCAGAACGAGGCGCGCCTCAGCGGTGCGCCGCAAGGCAGTCGCCTGCGCGAGCCGAATCTCATACGGCACGGGATCGATGGTGAACAGCAGATCGCCCTTGTGAACGATGTCGCCGTCCCTGAAGTGAACACCTGTGAGCGTACCGCCTACCTGTGCGCGCAGTTCCACCTGATCGACGGCCGAGAACTGCCCAAGAAATCCAAGTCGGGTGTCGAGGTCGCGTACCAGCGGCCGGCTGATCGTTACCTCATGGGGCGGCACGGGTCGAGCATTGGCGACGCTATCACCGCCATCATGCGAGTAGAGAAACCACGCGCCCCCGCTTGCCATGATCACAGCGGCTGCGGCAGCCCAGGTTCTGGCGCGTCGGCCCACCGTGCCATATCGCGCACGACGAACTGTTCTGCCGTCTTCCAGCCTTATTTTCGTATCCAACTTCGATCACCTCGAAAAGTGTTGTCGTTCGCCTCGTCGCGAAACGGCGTCTCGACCAATCGGCGCACCAACTGATTGCGCGGACCGGACAACGCGGCTATTTAGATTTTGAACAACTTCTAACTGGCGTTAGATTACATGTGAAATCTAAAACGTCAAGACTTTTCAAGGCGCTAACCAGTAGCTCTACCGGCCCTCAACCGATGCATCTCAGAACCAGCAACGCTTCGCCCGATTGTTCGCGCCTGGCAGCATGTGTATTCATCATCGACGGATTTATGCGAACAACTGGATCCGCTATGCTGTGCACGCTTTTAACTACTGTGCGCGTGGAATCGCTTTCGCGTGCCATGGCAGGTGATTGCGTTTGTTCTTTTTGCGGCATGAAGGAGCGCTCCTCCATACCGGTCCTTCTTTTGTCGCGGCGCACGTTCCCTGAAGTGCGCTTTTTTTTGAGGCGCAAGACATGATCGGCGACGACGCGATGAGGCGATCCATTCATGAGCGCGAATCGCGTGCACACAGGCTGTCCCGGCAAGATGTGCTTTCCGACGTTCTCGATCTGATACGGCTACGAGGCGAATCAATCGAGATATACGAGACGGTCGAGGCGCAACGCAAGCCCTTTGATGCTGGACGCGCCCGCTTTCACTTTATTCAGGACGGCGCCTTCCGGCTCGACGCGATCGCTATCGATACGACCACGTTAGTCGCCGGTGATCTTGTTTTGCTACCTAAGGGATGTGCGCATGTTCTCTCCGCAATCCATGCGCGTGACTCTCTGCCCGGATCACCCTCGCGACCCGATGAATGTCGCAGCTTCGCCGAAAAGCCCTTTCGCGTCCTGACGGGCTCGTTCGTATTCGAATCCGCGTCCGCCGGCTCATTGATCGCGGGTCTCCCGGATGTCATTCATCTCCGGGCCGACGCATCGGGTACACCGGAATGGCAACACGCGATCCTGCGGTTCGTGCGGCTGGAAGCGAGCGAGCCGTCGCCAGGCGCTGCGCTCATGATCTCGCGCCTGATCGATCTGCTGGTGATACGGAGCTTGCGCGAGTGGGTGGCGAAGAGTCCCGCTCATAGCGGATGGCTCCGGGGCCTCGGCGACGCACGACTTGGGCGTGCACTGGCGGCCATGCATGAGGATCCCGCGCATGAATGGAAACTGGGTGCGCTTGCGAAGATTGCGACCATGTCCCGGTCGCACTTTGCGGACCGATTCACGGAGATTGTCGGCGAGCCGCCGCTCAGGTATCTCGCACGGTGGCGCCTGAGCCTTGCCGCCGACCTGCTGCGCAACGGTCGTGTGCGAATCAGCGAGGCAGCGTCTGTCGCCGGTTACCAGTCGGACTCCTCGTTCTCGCGGGCCTTCAAGGCACATTTCGGATATTCGCCCGGTGCCATACGTCATGGTGCAGATCCGGATCAGGGCATGCCGTCACGCTGAGCTTCAGTCGAAAGCGATCATGCCACGCTCTATGCTGGGCCTCGCCATCACGGCAGCGAACCATCGCTGAAGTTGCGGATACCGCGCCCAGTCGATCGACGGCGACTGCGCGGCCACTATGCTGACAGCAGCGATGTCTGCGAGCGTGAATGACTGCCCTGCCATGAACGGTGCGTTTTGCAGAAACCTCTCGCTTGCAAGGAGCATCTCAAGGCTGCGCCGTTCCATCAATCTTTGTCCCTCCTCGCACCCTTTGTTCTTCAGAAAGAAGGCCGCGTGGCTGGGCGCGATCACGTCAGTCACGAAAAAGAAGAATCGCTCGAGTGCAAAGGGCGCCGATGCATCCGTTTCGGGCGGTAACAACCTGCCTCCCGCTCGTCGCGCAAGGTAAAGAAGAATCGCATTGGACTGCGCGAGGACAAGCGGAGGCGCCGCCGACGAGCGAACTCGCAGCACCGGCACTTTTCCACTCGGATTCAGTGAAAGGAAGTCTGGTGTGCGCTGCTCCCCCGCCCGAAGATCGAGCTTCACGACCTGGTGGGCGATCGCGAGTTCCTCCAGCGCAATCGCCACACGAAGACAGTTACCCGTCTTCGCGCCATACAGGGTAACGTCGGCGGGCATTGTCAGGGAGCCGGCGTTTCAGGCATGACGATGCGCTCGTACTGGCCTCCGGCCGCAGCTTGCCGGTACGCAGGCGCGTCAATCATTGACTGCGGAAAGATCGGAGCCAATGCACTGGCATCATCCAGCCGCTCGACGTGATGCTGCGCAAGCGTGAGCTTTGCAGCGCCAAGGTATGCCGATAACTGTTCGCTCGTCCGAGGTCCAATGATCGGCAGCGAACCCTTTAGCAAGACCCACGCTACTGCCACCTCGGATGGCGTGACCCCAAGCTCGGTTGCAACCGCAAGGGTGGCATCGACGATCGCCGTACGCTGGCCGGAATTTTCCTGCTGGAATACGGCACCGCCCAGTGCTTCAAGGCGCCCTTTCTCGCCCCGACGGTACTTGCCCGAAAGCAGTCCACCACCGAGCGGCGACCACGCCACCATCCCCAGTCCAAGTGCCTGGCCTGCCGGTATCAGTTCGTGCTCGGCTGTGCGCTCCACCAGGCTGTGCTCGAACTGCAAGCCGGCGACTCGCGCCCAGCCGCGCAACTCGGCGATCGTTGCCGCCCGCGCAACGCGCCACGCAGGGAAGTCGGACAGTCCGATATAGAGCACCTTGCCGCTGCACACCAGGTCGTCCAGGCCTCGCATGATCTCGTCCGTTGGCGTGATGCCATCGGAAAAGTGCACCCAGTAGAGGTCAATGCGATCGGTCTTGAGACGCTTGAGGCTCGCCTCAACGGACAGGCGCATCGCGAGCCGGCTATTGCCCGTCGCCAAAGCGCCCGCGTTGGGTGCCGATGCCTGAGTGTACTTGGTCGCAACCACGAAGTTATCGCGACGGCCCGAGAGGAGCTTACCGAGAAACTCCTCGGATTCTCCGAACTGATACACGTCGGCGCAATCCACAAAGTTACCGCCCGCGTCCGCATATCGGTCGACGATCTCGCGTGCGGCGTCAAGATCTGACCCGTACCCCCACCGGCCGCCGAAGTTGGCTGTACCAAGAACCAGCTCAGACACGCGCAGGCCCGTATGTTTACCGAAGACACGATATCGCACGATTACACCCCTTGAAGCTTCGGGAGATACGGCGCCACGGCAGCTGCTGATGTGTCGGCAGGCGTGAGGACACGACTGGTGGTCGAACCGCCGATATAGCGCTCATAGATCCTCCACCCCGCCGCCGTCTTGCGCAGCCGGTCACGCATCGGCGAATACAGCCAGATCGCGGGCAGCCCGGCATCGCTGTGCATCACCTGGCCCGCACCGAGTTTCGACGCATCCTCGGGCGAGGCATAGCGGATCAGCAGGTTTTGATATCGCACGACCACGCCGTCTTCGTCCTCATCGACGATATGGTTTGTGGCATGACGCCCCACGCCAGGTATCAGATACGGATAGTCATGCTCGAAGAAGCGCCGGATTTCGGTGTGTCCATTAATCGTTCCGTGAAAGTGGTACGCCACGGCGTCGGGCAGGAATGCCTCGATCATGGCTTCGACGTCCCATGTCTCGAAGAACCAGTTGACGCGATTGACGAAGTCGACGGCGCTCGCCCGGTCTTCGGCGCTGACTGTGCTCACATGCGGGACGGAAGGAAAGGCTGTCATGCAAAGTCCTTGAAAGAAGACGTTGATCGGAATGAGACAGATAATATGTGCAATTACACATATGAACGAAAAATTTTCAGCCTGCAAAGACAACGGTCAACAGACCTGCCCGCAGTGCAGCCGCCTGTTTGCGACTGACGCCAGCTTCGAACTCCGCCTGCGCTGCTCGCCAGCAGGGCTCAGCCTCCGACAGCTTCGCCTTGCCCGCAGCGGACAGCGTGAACGTCAGTGCCGCTTTCGGACCTTCCGCATCGCTCGTCAACCACTTTGCGTCCCTCAGGGGTCTGAGTGCACGTACCAACGTGGTCCGCTCCATCACCATCAGGTCCGCCAGATCGGCAACCGCAATTCCTGGATGCTCTTCAACGAGCGCAAGTATCGAAAATTGCGAGATCGAAATACCTACGCCTGACAAGTGGCTATCGTAAATACGCGACACGTACCTGGCAGCGCGACGTGCAGCCAGACAGTGACAAAGATCGGGACCAGTGAGCGGTTTCATGTTTCTTATTCTCATGTGCTATTACACATTTGTCAATGCTTCGGGATAGCGGCTCACTATTCAGCCAAAGAGGTGCTTTTGTGAGGGGCCGCCTCAGAGATCGGCCGACTTTTCCGTCGCCCACGCTTCGCCGGCGGACACTGCAACAGGCTGGCGCATACAGTCTTATGGGCCACGGAAATCTTCTCTCTTATCTTTCGGACGCAATGTCATTGAAACCGGACGACGTGCAATAGGCGGCGCCCCTTAGCCCGGTTACCGTTCGTGTTGGCGTCGCGCTCGTCCTGATACTTCCTGTCGCTAGACGGGCGCGATATTGGAATCTCATTTGGCGTCTTAACCTTCCTATCATGAAGTCTTACATTCTGCGGCTCTTTGCTGCTCTTGTCGTATCGCTCGGTCTCGTCACTCTCGCATCCGTTGCGGCATGCGGCAGCTCTTCCGCAAGCACCACGGGCACGGTCGTACTCGTACACGGGGCGTGGGCCGATGGGTCTAGCTGGTCATCAGTCACGCGCGTACTGCAGGCGCGTGGCCTGAAAGTAGTGACTGTTCAGCTTCCCCGCACGTCGCTAGCCGACGATGCCGCAACCGTCACCCGTGCCATCGATGCCCAGCAGGGCCCAGTCCTTCTGGTCGGACATTCCTACGGAGGCGCCGTCATTACGCAAGCCGGCAGCATTAACAAGGTTGCAGGTCTCGTTTATGTGTCAGCATTCGCGCCCGCAGACAATCAGTCGATCTCCGATCTGACGAGTCCCTTTCCGAAGCCGGCCTGGCAGGCAGGTCTGGTATCCGACGAAGCTGGATTCCTTACGCTCAACACTGACACTTACCTGAGCAGTTTCGCACCGGACCTTCCGAAAGACACATCCAGTGTGCTCGCCACGGCTCAGGGGCCGCTCAATGCGCGCTGTCTTACCGATAAGGTGTCTGTGGCCGCCTGGAAGTCCAAACCGTCGTGGTGGGTCTATGGCGACCAGGACCAGATCATTCCCGCGGCGCTCCAGCAGGCCGAGGCTAAACAGATCGGCGCGAAGATTACGTCGATTGCTGGCGCGAGCCATGTAGCACTGATGTCTCAACCTGCCGCAGTGGCCGCGGTAGTTCTCGACGCGGCACGAGCCACCGGCGTGCTCTGACCGGTCTCGAAAGCATCAGCGCGGCGGGGACTAACGCCCGCCGCGCCCGCCCTCTTGCGCAATAGCTCACGCAGTGACAGAGATATCATTTTCCTGACGACCTTAAAATGATCACACGCAAAATATTCGTGGTAGCTGCGACGCTTCTGTCGTCATTGCTATTTTCCGCTTGCATGGCAACCACATCCGGCCAATCAGCTACGCAACGGATCTCACCCGTCAGCGCTTCGCCTAATGAAACTGGCGTGAGCAGGAGCGACGTAGATGGCCAGCAGGATCAACATGCCGGCGACGCGGAAAAGCATAACCTCGAGATTCTTCGCTTTGTCCGCGGTTTCTAGCCGACAAGGAATGACGGTCACAGCGAGCGTAATGCGTTGCGATCTGGTGACGGGGTGATGTACCCCCAAGCAGAGATTTTAGGAAGGGGCAGCGACGTCTTCGTCCTGCCAATCTCCACGGCGTGCAGCATAGCGAGACCCCCACCCCCGCCCATGGACCGCGTGTTGCGCCTTTCGCCGCTGCGTCGCATCGCGCCATGAAATACCGCAGTGGGTTATGACGTACGTCTCACTACGACTGGCTCCTTCCAAAGGGTGCGGCCAAAAAACGTCAGTGTGCGGTCCCACGCGAGTTGCGCCCAAACCGGATCGTATTGCGTGCCTGATATGCGCCCATCGCCCACGGCGGTTTCATTGGCGAACGCATGATGTGCAAGATAGCGATGGAATTCCGCCGAGACCTCACTGCGGGCGAACCTCTCCTCAAGCACATCCACACCCGCGGCAGGAAAGAATGCATCCTGTGTGGCCCAGTGCGCCTGGATGGGCGCTTTGATGCCAGAAGCGTCCAGGCGATCCAGCGGCGGGAATCCATACCATATAACGCCAGCCGCAAATTCAGGGACAGCGCTGAGGGCAAGAAGCGTCAATGCGCCGCCCATGCAAAACCCGGTCACACCGATATTTCTCGTGTACGTACTCAGGTATTGAACCGCGCCGCGAACGTCCTGAGAGATTGCGTCAGCAAAGTCCAGACTATCCATGTAGTGGTGAGCCTCTTCTTCCTCGACTGTAGACTTTCCTCTGTAGAGGTCGGGCACCAGCGCGATGTAGCCCGCGTGAGACAGACGGTCCGCCACGCCCCGGATCTGAGCGTTAAGCCCCCACCACTCCTGGATCACAACGATTGCCGGCGCGCCTTCCAGCTTCGCCGGATTAGCAAGATAGCCCTCAACGGCTTGACCGTCCGGACGGCAAAAGCTGACCATGGTTCCCACGTTGCGCATCGGATTTCCTCCCATAATTTATCGACAGTTCAAGTTAAGCGCGGCTGCCTGCTTATTGCGTGGTCAACCGGCTTTCAGAGTCGCAAAGGGCATCCGTGTACCGCCTATGACCACGGAACCCCGCGCCTGAGAGTTGAAAAACTCGTCTCTTGTCGCTGCGAGGTTTCTCCGTGGCTAGCAGCTATGAGACGATGAACATAAGCGAGCACCGGCTGCTGCATGAAGGTTCTAGTCTTCGCGATCGAGAAAGGCCGTGACATCGGCCACGAAGCGCTTGGGATACTGATACTGCGCCCCATGACTCGAGTCAGGGTACAGAATCAGCTGAGCGTTCGGCAGCTTCTCCTCCAGGGTGAACGAATTCACCGGATAATGAACGATGTCGTGATTGCCGCCCACGATGAGCACAGGCTGCTTGATGTTTTTCAGGTATGCATCCGCATCAGCGTGAGGCGCGCCCCATGCCGCGAACGCCGCTACCTGCGCCGGTGCGACCTTATCATTCACGTCCGGGTCACGATCGCGCGAACGAGCATGAAGGCGATTGAGGAATTCACGTCCCGCAGCGCGACTCGCGTCTGATTGCGTGAAGAACACATCAAGCAGCAGTTGATCGTTGTTTCCGCTGTCCTTCTTGATCATTTCCTGGAACTCTGGCGTAAGCGTGGCCATTCCAGCCCCGCCGCGAGGTCCGCTCCCAACCAACACCAGATGTCGAACAACTTCAGGGCGCTCAACGGCAACTTCCTGTGCTACGAGACTTCCCAGAGAAAATCCGAGAAGATCAGCCCTTTTGACGTTGAGTGCGTGAAGCAGGTCGATAGCATGCCGTGCCATCCCCTCGACGGTGCTGGGAACTTCTCCTTCTGAACTGGCGACGCCGGCGTTGTCGAACAGAATTACCTCTCGATTTTTAGCAAAGCCGTCAATGACCGCAGGGTCCCAGTTGTCCATGTTGCCCACAAAGTGCTGGAAAAAGACCAGCGGCACATTGCCGGGTTTTCCGAAACGGCGATAGGCGAGCTTCGTACCGTTTACATCGATAAACCTCGTCGGCGCTGTCTGATGCGTGTAGACGGCGCGCAGGTTCTGCCCTTCCCCTGCCGCATTGGATGGCGTAGTTGCGAAAGCGGCAGCTGTAGCAAGTACTAGCACCCCCGCCTTGACCGTCGCGATTTTTATCGGTTTTCTCACTTCAGTACTCCTGAATTCAACACATTCAAAAATATTCTTACTGCGCTCCGAGAACTGGCGTGGTGTTGGGGACGAACGCTGCTTACGCCGGATTCTTGACGGAAGAGCGCTCGTCAATCGTCTGCCGCCAATTGAGCAGCGCGGTGCATTCCTCGGGGACCCGAATGTTTGCAAAACCAGCGAACACAAGTCCCGCCCAAACCGTGATATCCGCCATTGAGAAGGATTCGCCCGCAACGTACGGTTGTGCCGTGAGCACCTTGTCAAAGTAGCGCATCCCGGCAACAGCCTTGTCGCGTGAGCGTTCACCCCATTCTCGGCGGCCCTCCCAATCGGGGCTCTTGTACGCCTGAAGCGCCGGTCCAAGACCGGGCGTCGCATGGTGAAAGTAGATCCCTACCGCATCGATCAGTTCTGACTCAGCCCGCTTCTGCATCATATGAACCAGCGCTTTCTCTTTTGGCGACTTGCCCGTCAGCACCGGATTGCCGTCAAGATTGTCAAGATACTCAGTGATGGCCGTGCACTCCGAGATGTACGTTCCGTCATCCAACTGCAGAACGGGCACAGTCCCGGTGGGGTTGATGGCGAGGAAGGCGGCTTGCTTGTGTTCCGCAGCGGGAAGATCAACTTTGATGAACTCAATCTGGGAAGCAAGATTTTTCTCCGCCAGCACGATCCGGATGCGAAGCGGGTTGGGAAAACCTGGAATGTCGAAAATTTTCATGGTCGGTCTCAAAAGTTAATTACCTATCGATAGGTAAGTGAAGCGCACTTTATCGAGGCGTCCTCCCCGTGTCAACACTTACTTATCGATAGGTATCGTGTTAGAGTCTCCCACATGACAACGGACACCAAACAGCGCATTCTGGGCTCTGCCCGACGCATGGTTCAGGCGCGTGGATACAACGCGCTGAGTTTCCGCGAAATCGCCAAAGAGGTCGGCATCAAGAGTGCAGGCGTGCATCACCACTTTCCTACAAAGGGTGATCTAGGCGCGGCGTTGGCGCGCCAGTACACGGAGGAAGCGGTCACTTTGCTGCATGACCTTCTCGAACGGTTCGATAACGAGCAGCTGACGCTGGAGCGCTATGCGAGCATCTTTCGTTCGGCACTCGTGCAAGACAATCGAATGTGTCTTTGCGGCATCATGGCGGCAGAGCATCATGACCTTCCCGCCGAAGTCCGGGTAGAAGTCGATCACTTCACCGAGGTAAACGTCGACTGGCTTTTTAAGGTTCTGTCTCTCAGAGAGGACGGAAGAGATGCCGAGTCTATTAAGCGCCACGCGCTAGCAATTTTCGCGGCTATTGAAGGCGCGCAACTGGTCGCTCGTGGACGCGGCGACGTGTCGGTCTTCGACGCTACGGTCCAGGCATATCGAAGTACCGGCCTTTTTGCGTAAACAGCGCAGGCGCTGTGACTTTGCGATGCCGATCGGGTGCGGGAAAGTGAACATACGCTGTTCGTAGATTGCCCTCATCATGGCGGACGGCGCCAGCGGGCTTTTGGCTACGTATCCGAGGTTCTGACCGTATTGTCGGTGGCGTTCGTTCCGGGTGAGGACCGCTGCGAATCGTGAGTTTCCGCCGGCCAAACGAGATGAACAGTGCGCCTATCGCGAGTGGCTCGAAAATCACTTCGATGACTAGCGCGGAAATGCACGATGTTCGCTCGCGGCGAAAGCTGCACTGACTGGGAACGTGTGCGCCGAAAAGCGGATCAGGATACGGAAGCGGCCATGGAAAACCACGCCATCGGCGAAGCCATTGGGCGCAAGCGTGACTGGCCGGTGGGTCGGTGAGCCGAAGGCCGCCATATCAGGCACTCTCCCGGGCTCCGTGTCGGGACAATATGACTGCTACGGGAAGCACTTCTGCCGAGGGCGGAGGGCGAATTAAAAAGGAAAACGAAGCATTCACTCCCGCAGTACGACCGAGCAACTCAAGGTCCCGCAAGTCCGTGTTCTGTCGCGCTCCGATGGCTTCTGATGTCACGCAAACCGCCGCGACAGAATGGAATCAAGCTAGGTTGCTCCGGGCCCACTGGCCTCAACGCGGTCGACAATCCATGCATCAACGTCGGTCTCTAGCCATGCAACCCTACCACCACCGATTTGCACTGGCCGTGGAAACTTACCTCCGGCCAGATACCGATAGACAGTACTTGTGCCCAGGCCAACACGCAGACGCACCTCGCGAAGGCGAATCAAACGTTGCTTTGCCGGATTCTCCTTCGGGGGCGTAATTGACACGACGCTCGCAGACATCCCCGCGCAGTACTGCGACCAGTGGTCCATCATCTTTCGGCGCCTCTCGAGCATGTCACCTCGCTGATACGCACGGCGGGCCTTGTTGCTCGTCTTGTGGGCAATCGCCTTGTCGGCTAGCACTTCGGGATACTCACCATACTCCTCCGCCCAGTCCTGAAATGTCGAACGAAACCCGTGCACCGTGATCTCTGAATATCCCATACCATCAGGCAACTCGAGCATCGCCATATTCGAAAGCGGAGCGCCCTTTTTGTCGCCCGGAAAGAGATAGCCATACCTGGCCGTCTGCATAGCCCTCTTCGCGAGATCGCAGGCCGTATCACACAACGGTACGCGGTGCGGAAGGCCCATCTTCATCCGCTTGCTGGGGATCGTCCAAATCTTGTGGAGTAAGTCGAACTCTTCGGGCCGCGCTCTCCGGATCTCATTCGTTCTACAGACGGTCAGGATCACCAGGTGCAACATCGCGGCTGAGCGAGAACCTTGGTCTTCCTTCAGCTTAAGCTTTGGTATGAATTCAGGGATGTCGGCCCACGGCAACGCTGGAAAATGCTTCAGGGCGCGCCTGCGCTTTGCTAGCACCTTATCCAGGTGACCACGCCAGCGTGCAGGGTTGTCACCGTCACGATGCGCCGCGCCTCTTTACGCGCCTCGATCGGGTCAATCTTGTCCTTCACGAGTGCCCTGCATCGAGCCGCCTCGGTACGCGCTTCTGCCAACGAGACAGTCGTCATCGGCCCAAGCCCCATCTCGCGCGAACGCCCGAATAGTTGAACTGATAGATCCAGGAGCGCGAACCCGAGCCAGAAATCTGGAAATAAAGGCCGCCACCATCGGCGTAGTAACCGCGATCAACCAGCTTCGCTATGCGAAGCTGGCGAGAGCCAATGAGGTTGCCTGGATTGAGATTCCGCCATTTCCCACCCCTACTTTCACCCCAACTTGATGGGTCGATTCTGTCGGTACGAGCCGGAAGCAGCAAAGAAAAAACCCCGGAAGGCGCTTGTGGCGGCCTTCCGGGGTTTAGTCCGGGACATGGTGAAATGTCCCGGAAGGTGCTCCTGGCGGAGACGGAGGGATGCCGAATCGCCCGGAAAGCCTTTACAGGCAAGGCTTTTATAAAACGCCCTTCCACTACCCATACTTTTACCCATACTCCAAAAGACCCGTTTTTCCGATTTTTGGAGCGGTCCCGTTCGTGATTTCACCGGGCCGAAACACGGTTTTCCGTCGCCGCGCCCGGCGATCAAGTCACAGACCAAAATCATCCCGGAAACGATCGATTTGATGCATCCGCTCGTGCAGGATTGTGACGATGCCTACGTTACCGTCGGATAGAAGGCGCCAATAGACGAAATGATGTTCGTAACGGAAAAAATAGCCCTGAATGCCGAATTCCGCCGGAACGGGACGTGAAGGTGTTCGGTGATCAGCTATGCCGTCAAAAGCATCGAACAAACCAGCAATGTAGCGATCGGCCTGCTGCCCGCCCCACCGATCCCGCGTATAGCGATAGATTTCGTCGATTCTGAAAGACGCCGCTTCCTGTATGCGGACCTGTACCCTTGGCATTCCTGTCAGGTCCGATTGCGCGCGATCACATCGGCCGCCGTCAATGGCTTATACGACGATTCAGGAGCGGCGTAGGCATGGGCCAGTTCAGCCTTGAGCCGCTCGAATTCCTTCGCCTCCCTCTGTTCCTTATCGCGACGAATTAGATCCCGAACGTACTCGCTGACGTTCTCGTAGTCGCCATGTTCACCGACGTTCGCGGAAACAAAGTCGCTGAGCGGGCCGCTAAGGCGAACCGTCATCGTGGTAGGGGTCGTCCGAGACACAGTGCACTCCCAGTACATTATCGTATTCAATATACTCAAAAACGAATACGAAGGCAACCATACGACCGTCCGCGGACGGCCCCCGTATCGGCGGAATAGATACGGTAGTCTGGCCTTACCCATTGCGTCGCGCGCAGCTTTTGCCATGGGGCTAAGCTGCACGATCACTGTCAGAGTTTGTGACCGCGTAAGCCACGACGAGGTGGTGTTTGGCGTCAACGGCCACCTGCACGTTGTTGCCCACCATTCCCGAGCCTTTGCCGCTCGTCGCCAGGGGCGAGCGTCGGGATCAGTCTTCGAGAGTTCGCCGCCGCGGCTTCGCCTGCTGCGCGATCTGCTCCAGTGTGTAGCCCTTGGCCTGCGCCGCGTGTACACGTGCGCGCATGTCTTTCATCGCATCGCGCACCGTGACGCCATGTTCGGCCTCAGGCTTCTCAGGTAGTGCATCGAGTGCGCGGGCGAACGCTTCCCATTGCGACTTTGTATAGACCTTCGCGACAGGCATGAGTCATCCTCCTGCGCACACCATCGCACACGAGATCAAGCACAACGTTCATCCCATCCTGCGCACAGCGCGCGCACGCGTCAACAACCTTTTTTTGCAGGGCAAGCGCACATGGGAACACTTGGGACGCGACGTGAACCCGTAAGAACACCGCACTTTTTGGGGCACTGTCGTGCGCGTGCGACACGTCCTCCGTTACGCATCCCGGTTTGCTCCTGACACGCATGCTGTTCGACCGGCATCCTCCCCGGTTACACATGGACGTCGACCAGCAGTACGCAGCGTATGCACATCGAACGAAGGCACGAACTCCGGATGCGCACAGGCGTAGCGAATCGAACATCAATGCGTCAGTCACGCGCACAGCCAGCGACACCGTCAGCGGAGCTGATACGCACGCAGCCGTGCCGCCCCCGAGCACGTCACACGCGTGTCCATTCGCGAGACATGTACACAACGGCACGCACGCTTTACTCACGTGATTGACACCTGAACGCCGAAGCATCACGCACGGGTTACGCATCCTTCAACGCACAGGCATACGCGTGCCGTTTACTCTGGAAGAAAGACCGCTACGCAACGCCCTTGCTCACCCATTCGCACATGATGGCGCAGGGCCTGAACGGACGTTTGCGCGGCGACGGAAACGTCAACGCAAAACGTTTACGCGGGGCGACAAAATGCGCACTAAAAACACGGTACTGCAGGATAGGCTTGCGCCGGTTTTGGGCACCGATACCGCTTCTCTCTCACGTGTATAGAACAACGGTAAGCAATGGGATGGACGCCCCCACCTATAACGGCATCGATGTGCCAGAGTGGAAGTGTCAACAACCACTCGAGTAGCGAGAGCGCCCATCATGGAGATTGCAACGATCGGCATTGACTTGGCCAAGAATGTGTTCCAGGTCCACGGGGTAAGCCGGAACGGCAAGGTTCTCCTTCGCAAGCAGCTTCGTCGGGAGCAGGTCGCGACGTTCTTCGCCAACTTTCAGCCGTGCCTGATCGGCATGGAAGCATGCGGTAGCGCCCATCATTGGGCGCGCAAACTGCAAGCACTCGGACATACGGTCAAATTGATGGCACCTCAGTTCGTAAAACCGTACGTCAAGAGTAATAAGAACGACGCGGCCGATGCCGAGGCGATTTGTGAGGCGGTAGGCCGGCCGTCGATGCGATTTGTTCCGATCAAGAACATCGAGCAGCAGTCGGTGCTTTCGCTGCCCCGTGTTCGCCAAGGTTTCGTCAAGGCTCGCACAGCACAAGCGAACCAAATTCGTGGACTGCTGAGCGAATTCGGGATTGTTGTGCCGCAGGGCATTGCCTATATCACCCAGCGAGTGCCCGAGCTTATCGACGATGCAAGCAATGCGCTGCCCGGCTCGTTCCGCCTGCTGATCGACCGGCTGCTTGAGCATCTGAGGATGCTGCATCGCCGGATCGACGAGATCGAAGCGGTGATCAAGGCGTGGCACCGCGACAATGAGGCGAGCCAGCGCCTTGAGAAGGTCCCGGGAATCGGTCCTCTCACTGCAACCGCCTTGTGGCGACTGTCGGTGACGCGAGAAACTTCGCCAATGGTCGGGAGCTTGCCGCGTGGCTGGGACTCGTTCCTCGACAACATTCAAGCGGTGGCAAGCAGAACTTGTTAGGCATGAGCAAGCGCGGAGATGCATACTTGCGAACCATGTTGATCCACGGTGCCAGATCGGTCATCTATCGGGCAATGCAGAAGGCTGTGGTGGTCTAATTTCCTCGGACAGGTCGATAGGGGGACAATCCTGAATCGACGAGGAAAACCAATAGATGACAAGAAGGCGCCGACAGTTTGACGCCAGCTTCAAGCTGGAAGTGGTACGGATGGTACGAGACCAGGGGTTATCGGTCAGCGAAGTCAGCCGTTCGATGGGCCTTGTTGAGACAGCCGTGCGGCGCTGGGTGGCGCAGTACGATGCGGAACGTGCTGGCGGCCCCGGCGAGGGCAAGCCGCTGACTGTTGAACAGCAGCGCATCCGGCAACTTGAAGCTGAGAACCGGCAATTGCGAGAGGACAACGCGCTGCTAAAAAAAGCGTCGGCCTTCTTTGCCCGGGAACTGAAGTGACTTACCGCGTGGTAACGCACTTGCAACAGGAGGCCATATCGGTCAGTCACGCCTGCCGCGTTTTGCAGGTGAGCCGCTCTGGCTACTATGCGCACCGGCGAGCGAAGCCGAGTGCAAAGAGTGTGCATGAACGGACCCACGTCAAGGCAGCTTTCACCGCCAGCGGCGCGAGCTATCGCAGCCGGCGTGTGATGCATGCAGTGCGGGAGAAAGGGCTACGTATTGGCCGTTACCGGGTGCGTACGCTGATGCGTGAAGCAGGCCTGCGCACGAGCTGGAAGCGCAAGTTCGTCTCCACGACCGACAGCAGGCATACGCTACCTGTGGCCGCAAACGTGCTCGACCGGCAGTTTGACGTGGACGAGCCTAATCGTGCATGGGTTTCTGATATCACGTATATCCGCACGGCGCAGGGCTGGCTGTATCTGGCGGTCGTGCTGGACCTGTTCTCGCGCAAGGTAGTCGGCTGGTCTATGGCTCCCACCATGCCGACCGGACTAGTCATGTCAGCACTGACCATGGCGCTGCAGCAGCGTCGGCCAGCGCGGGGGCTGGTCCTGCATTCGGACAGGGGCAGCCAGGGCGGATTCAACCGGTCCTCGCAACACCTTTAATCGAGGAGGTGTTGCATGGTGCGAAGTGCAAAGGGCACTGGTGCAAATAGCCGCTGTGACGGATAGTTATCTGTATTAGGCTGGACTGCACCTGACAGGTAGTCGGGGAAGCAAAGGGAGAAACTGATTTAGTGAGGGATCAGTTTCTCCCTGGCGAGTTCGAGAGAATCGAGGTAGGTGCGCATGGGCGTCTTGCCGTAGCACCATCGTCCCTGATGTTCGCGCTCATTGTTGTACTGGTCAAGCCATTCATCCAGATCGGTCTGCAACGCCTGGATCGAGTCGTAGATCTTCCTGCGGAATGCGATGCGATAGAACTCATTGAGCATGGTCTTGTGAAGCCGCTCGACGATGCCGTTGGTCTGGGGCGAACGCGCTTTGGTACGGGTGTGATCAATGTTCTCGACGGCCAGGTAGAGTTCGTATTCGTGATGCTCGGGGTTGCCGCAATACTCAGTGCCACGGTCAGTGAGCACGCGTATGAGCGGGATGCAGTAGCTGTCAAAGAACGGTACGACGCGATCGTTGAGCAAATCGGCCGCCGGCAGCGGCGTCTTGCGGTCGCAGAGTTTGGCGAACGCCACCTTCGAGTAGGTGTCGACGAAGGTCTGCTGGTAGACGCGGCCCACGCCCTTGAGCGTGCCGACATAGAAGGTGTCCTGGGCGCCGCAATAGCCGGGGCATTCCGATTCGAATTCGCCGTGCGTTTCCTTTTCCAGTTTGGCGCGTTCAAGCGCAGTGACCTGCGATTCGGTCAGCACCAGTCCTTCCTGGGCGGACTTCGCCTCCAGCGCCTTCAGGCGCTTGTTCATGGTCTCGAGATCGTGACGTAGCCAGATGCTGCGCACACCCTGCGGCGAGACGCTCAGGGCATGGCGCTTGAGGACCTCGTTGGCAATACGGATCTGGCCGTGGGCAGGCAGTTCCAGAGCCAGTTCGACCACCGCTGCCTCGACCTGCGGATCCACGCGGTTCTTCGGTAACGGACGATGGTGGGAGATTTCCTGCAGCGCGGCTTCGCCACCCTTATCGTACAGTTCCTTAAAGCGGTAGAAGCTGTCGCGGGAATATCCCATTACGCGGCAGGCCTGGCTGACATTGCCTAGCTGCCGGGCCAATTCGAGCATCCCGATCTTGGCGCGGATGACTTTCTGTTCCTGAGTCATGGCGGACTCCTTGCGGTTCGCCGTGCGCGTCACCGCTTCGGGCTACGCCCTCCGCGCCAACGCGCATCAGCACGAGAAACCGACCACTGTCAGATTTAGTCTAGTCCATTGCAAGTTATCCAATAAGTAAGGTCTCCTTAGTTATTGAAAAGCACTGCATTCCAGACGCCGGACGCAGTGGCGTCATTGAACTCGAGCATCGAGAAGTCGAACTGCCCCTTGCGAATGCGATGCATCAATTCAGGAATGGGCACGTGCATGGATTGAAAGTCACGAATAGTGCTGCGCGGACAGACGCTGTTCAGCCAGCGAGCCGGCAGGACTACCGGCACCGACAGCGCAGGCATTCTGGAAGTCTACAAAAATGCGATTTCTCCAAATGCGGTGGCTCGCGTGCGGAATTGCGTTCGCCATCGTAAATATCGCTATGCAGCGGACCGCGCTCGAAGCAATGACTCGATCCGAGCGGTCCGGCACCCACGCTCAAAAGACCTCTTCTAGCGTCCGCTCCCTGCCCCCACCTCATAAGCATACGCAAACCCTAACAAAGCCCCCTCGTCCCATTGCCTCCCGACAAAAATCAACCCAAACGGCGCCCCCGACGCGTAAAACCCCGCCGGCACCGCAACCCCCGGTAGGCCTGCAATATTGATCTCGCCTACCGTCGTCTCCTGAATGACGTCCTGACCATGAAGCGCAGGCAACTCACCTCGCATCTGTGGAAACACCAGCGCATCGAGCCGTTGCGCATCCATCACTGCATTGAAAATCTGCAGATACTGCGCCTTCACTTCGACGAATTCCGGCATCTCCGGCGGCACCGACGGATCCGCCAACGCGGCGCGAAAATCCGCGAGGCTATGCAGATAGCGCAGCACCCCATCCGCCCCAAACGCATCCTCGTCTTTCGTCGCCGCCGCGAATTCCGCGAAGGTCGTCAACGACGCACCCTTGCCGAGCCGCTGCAGATACTTCTCAAGATCGTATGGAATAGATTCCATACCGCGTGCATCGAAATGCGCGAGCGGCGGCGTCGGCTTCCTCAGGTCGGCGAAGCCGGAGCCCGCGAACGGATCGTCGACCAGAATCGCGCCCAAGCCCACCAGTTGACGCTTGAACCGCTCATACAACGCGGCGGCTTCTTCGGATAACGGCTCATCGCGCCAACCCGGACCGTACAAACCAATTCGTTTTCCATTCAACGCATTCCAGTCCAACGCAGCGGTGTAGCCGCCTTCCGGTTGTCGCCCGACGCTCGCGAGCGTCTTCGGGTCTTCGCTCGAATAACCCGCCAGCACGTCGAGGCACAGCGCGGCATCCCTCACGTTTCGCGCAATCGGACCCACCACATCGCGATTGCCCGACAGCGGCACCACGCCCGCGTTCGGCACGAGTCCGATGGTCGGTTTGATGCCGACCAGATTCTGCGCCGACGCCGGGTTCTGGATCGATCCGCCGGTCTCTTCCGCGAGGCCGAGTACCGCCATACCTGAAGCGACAGCCGACGCCGTCCCCGCACTGCTGCCGCCTGGCACCCTATCGGGCATCACTACATTGATCGTGGGGCCAGCCCAGCTATCGTTCGCATGCGAGCCGGTATGGCTCAGGATCGGCACGTTCGTCTTGCCTAGCAGGATCGCACCCGCGCGGCGCATCCGCGCGACGACCGGCGCATCACGCTCGGGCATGAGGTCGACACCGCCTTTCTTGCTGTACAACTTCGACCATCCCGCGGTAGTGGGAAAGCCGACCATGTCCATAGGGTCCTTGATGACGACCGGCACCCCCGCAAGCGGACCCAGCACTTCGCCGGCCGCGCGCCGTTCGTCGATCCGGCGCGCGTCGTCTATTGCCGCCGGATTCAGGAAGATCACTGCGTTGTACTTCTCGTTGTCGCGCTCGATCCTGGCGAAACAGGCGCGCGCCAGCTGCTCGGCCGTGAATGTGCCGGCCTTGAAACCCGCCTGCACGGCCTCAACCGTCAGGGCGTTCAGATCGATATCCATCGCACTGCCTCGTTCCATTCCATGCTCCTGTTGATCTGACCCAATGTCAGAGCTGCACGCCGCGTGTGAGTGCTCCATCGACGACGAAATTCGTTCCACTCACGAAGCTCGCCGCCGGACTTGCGATGAACGCCACCGCGTTAGCGATTTCCTGCGGGCGTGCCATGCGCCCAGTCGGATTCAATGCGAGCGCGCGTTCGAATAACGGCGCATCGTTATGCTCGATCCAGTCCCACACGCCGCCCTCGAAATACACATTCCCCGGCGACACCGTATTCGCGCGAATGCCCTTCGACGCAAGCTGATTTGCGAGCCCCTGCATGTAATGAACGAGTGCGGCCTTGAACACGCCATAAGGACCCGCGGCGAAATCGATCTCACGTCCCGACACGCTAGATATCCCGACGATCGACGCAGCCCGGCTCGCTTCGAGATACGGCATCGCCGCATCGACGAGATTGACGGTGCCGAGTAGATCAGTTTCGAATTCCTTCCGCCACGATTCAATGTCGTTGCCAATTGCGAGCGCGCTGACATTCGCCACGATTATGTCGAGGCCGCCCCACTCCGAGCCGATACGCTCGACCCACGCTTTCAGCGCGGCGCCGTCCGACACATCGACTGCCGCGCCCGATGCGCGCGCGCCGCTCAGTTCGGTGAGCGCGTTGGCGGTCGCCTCGACAGCAGCCGGATCGCGCGCGCAAATGGCGACCTCGGCACCTTCCGCTGCAAGCGTCCGCGCAATGGCGAGCCCAATACCCTTGGTGCCGCCGGTCACGATCGCCTTCAAACCCTTCAGTTGCAGATCCATGTTCAAAGCTCCTGCGCAGGTATTTGCATGTCCGTTAGCTGATAGAGCGACGTCGCGCTCACTGTTTATCCTGCCCCTCGCCTGAGATCATGCCGCGAGAAATCTGCAGCACTTCGCCCGCCTGAATGACGGAGTGACAGATGTCGTCGATGGTCACGCGCTTTTCCATCGCCTGCGCGCGCAGCATGTCGTACGCCTCGCGTTCGCTCACGCTATGCATGGTCATCAGAATTCTTTTCGCTTCCTGCAAATGCCGGCTGTCCAGCAGCTTCTGCTCCAGTTTCGCGATACGTTGCGCGTTCTGGCGCGAGCGTTTCGCGTGATACAACGCCATCACCACTGTCGACAGCAAACCCGATGCACGCACCGGTGTCGTGACGATGCCGTCCGCCCCGAGCTTGATGGCCTGATCGATGAAGGTAGGGTTCTCATAGGCCACCACGCAGATCACGGGCGGCGCATCCGGCCCCGACCACTCGCCCTTCGGCGCGCGCTCCTCAGGCCGCAATGCGCGAAAAACGAGGTCGACGCGCTCTGGCAACTCCTCCATCGGCGGCCAGCATCGCTCGACCTCAAAGCCCATGCGCCTGAGGTGATTCGTGAGCGTCACGCCGTCATCGTCGTCGGGATGGAATACGACCACGCGCGCGTTGCGCTCGAGAATCGAACTGGTGAGGCTCCGCTGGCCTCTGTCCGGGCGCGCGCTCACGTCAGTAGTCCCGCGTGCTCAACTTTGTGACCCAGTCACCGAGCGTCTGACGCGTCATGTACGGATCCGGGCCGACGGCGAACTTCGATTCCCGCAGAATGGTGAACTGGCCGTCGGCATTCACGCGGCCAATGCGCGGATAGAGCGCCATGTGATGGTTGACCGGATCGAGGCGAACCCGGCCTTGCGGCGCGCTGAACTCCGAGCCGAGCAGATGCGGCATGATGGTGCCGATTTCATCCGAACCGGCACGCGCGACCGCTTCCGCGAACATATGCATCTGATAGTAGGCGGCTTCCCAGTTCATGTCGGTTGGCGTCTGCGCGCCGAAACGCGCCTGATGATGGCGGACGGCGCGGTGATTCTCCGGCGTATCGATGCTCTGAAAGTACGGCGCGGCCGTGAAATGCCCGGTCGCGATACCGCGTTCCATGGCGCGAATCTCAGTCTCCGAGGTGTTGAGGCTCCCGATCGGCATGCTGGCCGGATCGAGCTCCGCGCGTGCATAGGCCTCGTAAAGATAAGGCACCGTCTCTCCTATCACCGTGCAGAAGATCCAGTCCGGCGACTTGCGCCCGATATCCGCGACCACCTGGTCGAACTGCTCGCGCGTGGCATCGAGCGACAGATAGCGCTCGCCCAGAATCGCGCCTTCAGGATGCTGTAGCAATAGTTCCTGCATCGTGCGGTTGCATTCATACGGATAGACGTAGCTCGATCCGACAAAGTACACGCGCGCGCCGAACGTCTGCGTCATGAAGTCGGCGAGTTGCACACCGTTCTGGTTCGGCGACGCGCCGCTGTAGATGATGTTGTCCGAATACTCGAAGCCCTCGTACATCTGCGTATAAATCAGCAGCCGGTTGTGCTTCTCGACGACCGGCAGCATCGCCTTGCGACTGGTGGACGTATAGCCGCCGAAAATGGTATTGACGCCGTCCTTGACGATAAGCCGCTCCGCCAGCTCACGAAACGCGGCCGGATCGGAGCCGGGGTCGTAGTGAAGCGCGACGAGTTCGCGTCCGCCTATGCCGCCGCGCGCGTTGATTTCCTCGACGGCGAGGCAAGCGCCGCGCCGTTGAGACCGTTCGAGCAACGCGGTCGAGCCGGTCGTCGAGCTAAGCAGGCCCACACGGATGGGATCGGTTAATGCCATTTCTTGACGCGCTCTCGGGATACGCGCGGAGCCTTGGCCTCCGCGCTTTGGTCGTACTGGTTCGCTTCTCGCGGCTGATGCGTTACTTCAGGTAGTGCTTGGCGACCATCGCGCCGACCGTATATTTTGGATCGACAAAATTGCCGAGACGCACCTTTCCGACCTGGCTCAGCATCATGTATGCATCCCATTTGTCGAAGCCGTACTCCGCAGCCATCCACAGCACGAGCTCGCGATAGGCGATGCGCGTCGCGTCCTCCAGCGGCCGCGCGCTGCCGATGCTCATCAGCGCACCCTCGTTCTCCAGACGCGGCCAGTCGATCTGCCACTTCTTGATCAGATCTACGCGCACGGTCGTCGTGCTCTGATACTCGACGGCCGTTCCGCACACTTCACCGTCGCCTTGACAGGCATGTGCGTCGCCGATGAAAAGCCGCCCGCCCGGAGAGCGCACCGGCAGGTACGTGATGCTGCCCGGCCCCATGTCGGGCACGTCCATATTGCCGCCGTGATTGTCGGGAGTGAGCGAGTTGATCGAATCAATTTCGGGAGAAAGACTCAGCGTGCCGATATGCGGCTTGTACGGCAGCGTATTGCGTTTGCTCCAGTACACGTTCTCTTCGTCGATCTTTATCTTGCGCACGATTTCCGGCAACGGCTCGTTGAGCAGCGCGGTGTAGTCCGTGCCGGTCAGTCCGCCGAAGTTCGGAATCATGCAGCAGAAACCGTGCGGATCGTCGCCGCGCGGCGCCATCTTCTCGATGTACACGGCGACCACATCGCCCTTCTCCGCGCCCTCGATCATGATCGGGCCATTCTGCGGATTGAGAAAAGGCACCTGCAGCACCTGCGAGGGCTTGTCGGTTTCTTCCCTGATCTTGCCTTCGAAGGCGTCGCGCGTTTCCACCACCACGCGATCCCCAGGCTTGACGTGCAGAACAGGCTGCGAATATGGACCGATCGTGTAGTGATAAGTCTTCTGCATCTCCTCGGTAAGATGGTGCTCCACCGGCTCGCGATCGGCGCCGACACCGCGCTTCATCATGATCGAATCTTCAAGCCATTTCATGTTCCGCTCTCCGTCACAGTGCCAGATACTGGCGAATCAGTTGTTCGTCGCCGAGTTGCTCGCGGCTCAATGTCTCGACGATACGGCCCTTGTCCATCACGCAGCAGCGATTCGCGATGCGCTCGACCATGCCCATATCCTGCTCGACCAGCACGACACCGATCCCTGTGTCGTGCGCAATATGCTGCAGCGTGTCGCCGATCAGATCGACGATAGACGGTTGAATGCCTTCGGAAGGCTCGTCGAGCAGCAGGACCTTGGGCGCGCTGATCAGCGCGCGGGCAATCGCCAGCTGCTGCTGCTCTCCCCCGCTCATGGTTCCCGCCTTCTGCGTATAGCGTTTCCTGAGAATCGGAAAATAGCCGACGACCTTTTCTTTCATGCTTGCGGCGTGCGTCCGATTCGCCTGCGCGCCGACCTGCAGATTCTCGGCAACGGTCAGCGCGCCGAAGATCTCGCGCCCTTGCGGCACATAGCCGATACCGCTCTGCGCCCGGGCATACGGCTTGTGCTGGCCGATCGCATTGCCTTCCAGTCTGATTTCGCCGGCATCGAGCCTGACAAGTCCGATCAGCGCACGCATCAACGTCGTCTTGCCGACCCCGTTGCGCCCGATGAGGGCCAGCACCTCGCCGCGTCCGACGCCGAACGACACACCGTTCAGCACGCGGCCGCCGCCATATCCCGCTTCAACGTTCGACACCTCCAGCAACGCGCTCATTTCTTCTTCCCCAGATAGACTTCCGCGACGTCGTCGCGCGCGAGGATCTCATCGAGTGGCCCGTCGGCGAGCAGACTGCCGCCGTGCAGCACCGTGACGCGCGAGGCAATCTGCTTGACAAAGGTCATGTCGTGTTCGACCACCATCATCGTGAGGCCGTCTGCCGACAGGCGCTTGATGAGTTCGCCTGTCGCATGCGTCTCCTCCACCGACATACCGGCTACCGGTTCATCGAGAAACAGCAGCTTAGGGCGCAACGACACGGCCATCGCGATTTCCAGCCATTGTTTCTTGCCATGCGACAGGTTGCGCGCGAGCACGTGCTCTTCGTTTTCCAGCATGAAGCGCCGCAGCAGTTCGTCGAGACTTTCGGGCCGGTCATCCTTCGCACGGTGCAGCGACAGTTGCAGATGCTGACGCACGCTCAGATCGGGAAACACGCCGGGAATCTGGAACTTGATACTCATGCCCATGCGTATGCGCTCGTGCGGAAGCACATGGCTCATGTCCTTGCCGAGAAACATCACGCTGCCTTCGGACGGACGATGCTCGCCCGTGATGAGCTTGAAGAACGTGCTCTTGCCCGCGCCGTTCGGCCCGATCACGCAGCGAATCTCGTTGGCCTCGATACTGAAGTCGATGCCGTTGATCACATGCGCGCCGCCAAAATGTTTCTTGAGGCCGCGCGTTTCTAGCAGTGCGGTCATGACTTGCCCTCCTCCCGCTTGAGAGACGCGCCGGCGCCGCGTGAAGCGCCGGCCGTGCGGTTCGAAAGACGCCGCAGATGCCGCGTGACGAACGGCAGCAGACCTTCGGGTGCGGCCAGCACCACAATCAGCAGAATCGCACCGAGCAGGATCAGCGCGTACTGGCTGCCGTATACCGCGAGATTCTGTGAAAGCCACACGAGCAAGGCGGTGCCGATGATCGTTCCGCCGATGCTCTTTCTCCCCGACGTCGCGACCCAGATTACCGGCATCGCGGCGGCGGTGAGACCCATTGTCGACGGCGTGATGTAGGAGCCCCAGATCGTGTACAACGCACCCGACAAACCGCCCAGCGTGCAGCCGAGCACGAACACCATCAGTTGATGACGGCGGATGTCGACGCCGAGCATCTCCGCCCGTTGCGGATTCTCCCGGATAGCGATAAGGGTTAAACCGAAGGTGCCGTCGAGCAGCTTTCGCATGATCGCGTAGACCGCGATCAGAAGAAGCAGCACGAGGTAGTAAAAGCTCACGTTCTCCAGTGTAAGCGTGCCGCCCGGCCATGGAATGGTCAATTGCGGCATGCCGCCCATTCCGTTGTAGCCGTTCAGCCGTGCCTCTCCGATCGCCCACTGCGGCCCCGCCGTCTGCGACATGAAGGTTTCGAGCACGAGCGTCACCGACAACGTGACGATACCGATGAACACGCCCTTGATGCGCCCATAGAAGATCATGTAGCCGATCAGTGCCGCGGCGACGATGCTTACCGCGATGCCCGCGCCGAGCCCGAGCCACGACTCGAACCACGTGTCGCCATAGTTCAGCGTGAAGATGCCGTAGGTGTAGCCCGACAGTCCGAAGAAAGCGGTCTGTCCGAATGACAGGATGCCGCCGTAGCCCCACATTGCCGCGAGCCCGAGCGCGCTGAACGCCCACAGCAGACAGTAGGCGAGATTGCCGCTGGCGTTCGCATCGACCACAAGCGGCAAACACAGCGCCACGAGCCACGGCACCGTATGCAGCGCGCGCATTGCGTGGGTCGAAGGCCCTTTCATTGACTTCACGTCTGCCTCCTAGCGCAAGCGGGTGAAGAGATTGCCGAGACCTTGCGGCATCAGGCGGATCACGACAATGACGGTGACGAGCAGGCCGATCTGTCCGAACAGTTGCCCGTAGGAAGCCGTAAGCGCGGTCTGGATGATCGCCAGCACACCGGCCGCCGGCGTCGTGCCCGCAATCACGTTGGCCCCGCCAACCACCACGGACACGAACGCCTGCACGATGAAATTGCTGCCCATCGTCGGTACCGCCGTCATGGTCGGCGCGTAGAGCGCGCCAGTGAGGCCCGCAAGTCCCGCGCCCAACGCGAACGTCAGCGTATAGAGCCGGTCGGTGCGCAAGCCGAGGCATTGCGCGATGCTCGCGTTCTGGATCGTGGCGCGTGCGCAGACGCCGTAATTGGTTTTGAAGAACAGCAGGTAGAGCCCGAAGAGAATCGCAAGTGCGATACCGGGCAGCACCGCGCGATACGTCGAGAACGAATACTCGCCGAGCGAGAACGAACCGAACGGCGTACCGATTCCTTCGATCGACGGCCCCGCCACGAGCAACATGGTCTGCTGCACGATCAGGCTGATTGCCCACGTCGCGACGACGGAATCGAACAGACGGTCGTAAAGATGGCGAATCACCAGCCGTTCGACAATCACGCCTGCGAGCGCTGCGGCGAGCGCGCCGAACAGCATCGCGAGCGGCAGCGGCGCACCGTGCTTGGCCGTGATGATGGTCACGTAGGCGCCGCACATGATGAACTCGCCATGCGCGAGATTGATGACGCCCATCATGCCGAAGATCACCGCGAGACCGAGAGCGGCGAGCACCAGATACGCGAAGTTGTCGCCGAACTGATAGATGAGCGAATAGAGAACCGAGAGAGTGGCCATGCGTGCTCCACGTTCAGGAAACCGGCGCGGGCGCTCATACTGCAACGCCCCGCGCCGGCTTCGCATCAGGACTTCTTGGGCAGGTTCGACGGTGTGTACTGACGATGATCCGGCCTGTTCGGCAGATCGCAGCCGACTTTGCCGAGCCAGTAGGGCTGCACGTCGTCCCAGACCTTCGGAATCTCGACCGAGTGATCCTCCTTCACGTGCACCAGATAAATGGTGTGGCTCGCGTGATGGCTCTTCGGATCCATGCAGACCTTGCCTTGCTCGCCGGTCGTGCAGATGTCGCCGCTTTCGAGCGCTTTACGCACCGCGTCCTGATTCGTCGACTTGGCTTTCTCGACCGCGGCCTTGTACAGATATATCGCGTCGTACGCGTTTGCAGCTTCCTGGTTGATGTACGGCTCGTTCGGAAACTTCGCGTGGAAGCGTTTCTTGAAGTCGTTGCTCGCGGGCGAATCGACTTCTTCGACGTAGTTCGCCGTCACGTACATGTCCTTCAATGCAGGCGGTTTGAAGCGCTTGTGTTCATACGCCTGACCGACGTTCACCGAACTCGCCATCGGCAGATTCAGATGCGCCGACGCCTGCTGCTCGTAATACGACGACTGATTCGCGCCGACCAGCAACGTAACGACAAAGTCGGGCTTTGCCTTCTGGATGTTCTGAATGGTCTGGCCGAATTGCGATACCGACAGCGGAATGAATTCCTCGCCAGCCATCGTGCCGCCGTTTTCCTTGACGATATTGCGCACCCACTCGGCGGAAATCTGCCCGAAGTTGTAGTCGGCCGCGATGGTGTACACCTTCTTGCCGTACTTCTGCATCATCCACGGAATCAGCGTCGAAAACTGCTGCTCGGGCACCGCGCCGGTGACGAAGGTAGTCGTGTCGCACACGCCGCCTTCGTACTGATTGTCGTACCAGTAGAGCTGATGCGCGCGGTCCATGATCGGCCGGATCGCTTCGCGCGATGCGCTGGAGAACGCGCCGAAAATCACATCCGGCTTGTCAGTCTGCACCAGCCGTCGGGCGAGTTCCTGAAACTTCGTGTTGTCCGACTGCGTGTCGTACGCGATCAGCTTGATGGGGCGGCCGAGAATGCCTCCCTTCGCGTTGATCTCATCGACCGCGAGTTCCGTCGCGTGAATCTTCGGGATCGTAGCCAGTGCGAAGTTCCCCGACGCGTCTTCGAGCAGCCCGATCTTGACGGGATCGGCGGCGCTCGACGCGAGCGAAGTTAGTGCGAGTCCTGCGGTAAGGGCGAGACGCATCCAGCCCGACGGCTTCAGCAACATGCGGGTTCTCCAGAAAGGGGCGACAGACGTGAGCGCTAGAGCAGCGAAAAAACGCGGACAAAAAAAGCCCCCTGACGAACGGCGGGTTCGTCAGGGGGCTTCTGTGCCGGATCCTCGGGCGGACAACTTTGTCAGGCCGCGAGGGAGTGACTTGAGTCTAAAACGCCATATTTTTAATTGTCAACTGCGGACGAAAATCTGCTGCCGCGTAAGCATCAAAGCGAGAATCCGAACCGCAGCCTCGCATGCGACTTCGCCGTGGTTATCGAAAACAGCGGACAAAAGACGTTGTGGCGGCAACTCGGAATCGCACATCATGCGGAGTAAGCGGGGACAACTCGGAATCGCACATCATGCGGAGTAAGCGGGGACAACTCGCGATGCGCAATGAAATAGTCTCGATCGTTGAAGCCCCGAGCGTGGGAACTGGAGCGGCAGCCATCGATTACACGACTACGGTCATCGGTGATTCCCATACCGATGCAATTGCTTGTCGACCGTCTTCGTGAACGACGATTCGACGTCGCCCGCATGCTTCGTCGGCGTGGACTCAGATATGCGTGCCCCGCCTCAACGCTGCCATCTGCTGATCTACGAGTTCAAGAAACGCGCCGACCACAGGATTGCCTCGTGGGGTCTGCGGGTAAAGCGTGAAGCCGCGAAACCAGATCTCCGGCATGAACGGCCGGAACACGATGCGCGTCGGATCGGCATCCACGGTCGCGAGCGGATTGACGATGCCCACGCCCGCGCCGCGCGTCACGAGCGCGCAGATGGTCGCGCCGTAAGGCGTCTCGATGGCGGGCACCTGATCGGCGCCCGCCGGACGCAGCGCGCGATCGAGCGCGGCACGCGTGTCGTCCGCATAGGAAGGCAGGATGAGCCGTTCGCCTTGCAAGTCGGCCGCGCGAATCCGCCTGCGCGCCGCTAGAGCATGACTCGCCGGCAACGCGCATAGTCCCGCCAGTTCATAGAGCTCCACGCTCATCACGCCGAACGCATCCGGCGTGGTGGTCGCGAAGCCTACGTCGCAGTGTCCCGACGACACCCAGCGTTGAATCGTGCTCTCGCTGCGCATTTCGAGCGACACCGCGACGCGCGGATGCGCGTCCGCGAAGCACGCGATCACGGCAGGCAGAAACGAGAGCGCGAGAACCGGCGCTGCCACGATGCGCAGCCGTCCGCTGCCGAGCTCAAGAATCTCTCGCGCCGAATGCTGCAGTTTCTCCAGACCGACGAAGCTGCGATCCACTTCGCGATAGAACGCACTGCCCGCATCGGTGGCATGAATGCGGCCGCCATTGCGCACGAACAGCGTCAATCCCGTGGCAGCTTCCAGTTCCGCGATCAACCGGCTGATGCTCGGTTGTGATGTCCCGAGTTCCTCGGCAGCGGCCGTCATCGAACCGCGCAGCATGACCAGCCGAAACGCCTCAACCTGCCTGAGATTCATGGTTTTCTCCGGGCGTGGGCCGCGCAAACATCGGCCTAAGCCGTCAGCTTGCCATATCAGAAATGAATGGAAGCCGTTTTTGGCGCTATTTGACCGGATGATTTACGAGGGCGACACTGGACTCGAATCAACGAACAGGGTTGAGTTCATGCGTCCCGACGACTTGCTGTTTCACGAAACCTTCCGCTGCACGCCGTACTGGTGGGACGCCGCACCGCCCGAGGTGGCGCCGGAGCCTTTGCCGGCGACCGTGGACCTGGTGATCGTCGGCAGCGGATATTGTGGGCTCTCGGCCGCGGCGGAGGCCGCGAAGCACGGCGCGCGCGTCGCTGTGCTAGATGCCGCCGAGATCGGCGCGGGCGGCAGCACGCGCAGCGGGGGCATGGTGTCGAGCGGCCAGAAGCTCGCGCTGACCAACGCCATTCGCGGCGTGTCCGCCGAACGCCTGATGCGTCTGATGCAGGAGTCGATGGCGAGCTTCGACTATCTCAAGGGAATCATCCAGGACGAATCGCTCGACGCGGATCTGCGCATCACCGGCCGCTTCTTCGGCGCCTATACGCCGGCGCATTTCAACGTCCTGCGTCGCCAAGGCCAGCTGTTGCGCGATAAGACCGGCGTCACGGTGCATGTGATCGAGCGCGATGCGCAGCGCGGCATCATCGGCTCCGACTATTACTACGGCGGCATTCTCGTCGACGAATACGGCGGCCTGCATACCGCGAAATATCATCGTGCGCTGCGTCACCTCGCGCGCCGGCGCGGCGCGACGCTGCATTCGCACGCAGCGGTGCAGCGAATCGAACGAACCGGAAATACGCGCTTTCAAGTGCACACCGCGCGCGGCGTACTGGATGCGCAACAGGTGCTGATGGCGACCAACGGCTATACGGGTCCACTGCTGCCGTTCTTTTCGCGCCGCGTGTTGCCGGTCGCGAGTTATCAGATCGCCACCGAGCCGCTGCCCGAAGGCCTCATGAACGTGCTCAATCCGGGCCGCCGCATGATCAGCGATTCGAAGCGCAATCTCTTCTACACGCGCCCGTCGCCGGACGGCACGCGAATGATCTTCGGGTCGCGACCCGGCATCCGCGAGATCGACGAACGCGAGGCCGCGCGGCGGCTGTACGCGAAGCTGGTGCAATTGTGGCCCGCCCTGCGCGACGTGCGCGTCACGCATGCGTGGAAAGGCTTCGTCGCGATGACCGGGGACAGGCTCGCGCACATCGGCCAGCATGACGGCGTGCACTACGCGCTCGGTTGCAACGGCAACGGCGTAGCGCTGATGAGCTATCTCGGGCATCGCATCGGCAAACATATGGCGGGCGTCGAGCAGGATGTCGGCGCGTTTGGCGAAGGCACATTTCCCCTCTCGGTTGCGGGAATGGCCAGCACGCTGGCGGTACCCGCCGGCAGTGCGCTGTACCGGATCGGCGATATGTGGCACGGCCGCGTGCGGGAAGCGCTCTCTTGAAGCGAATACAAGCAGATTCAATCAGGAAGACGAATCATTGAAAGGAAGTACAATGATCGAGCTGAACAACGTTTCGAAGTGGTATGGCGGCAATCGCGTATTGAACGACTGCACGGCGAGCGTTGCGCGCGGTGAAGTGGTCGTGATCTGCGGGCCGTCCGGGTCCGGCAAGTCCACCCTTATCAAATCCGTCAATGGGCTTGAAGCGGTGCAAAGCGGGCAGATCGTCGTGGACGGCATCGACGTGACGGCGAAGCGCGCGAATCTTTCACGGCTACGGGCGCGCGTCGGTATGGTGTTTCAGCATTTCGAACTCTTCCCTCACCTCCCGGTGCAGCGCAACCTGATGCTCGCGCAGATGAACGTGCTCGGCCGCACGCGCGGCGAAGCCGCCGAGCGCGCCCGTTCGCTGTTGCGCCGTGTGGGTCTGAGCGGTCATGAGGACAAGTATCCGGCGCAATTGTCTGGCGGTCAGCAGCAGCGCGTGGCAATTGCACGGGCGCTTTCGATGGACCCTGTTGCCATGCTGTTCGATGAGCCGACTTCCGCGCTCGATCCCGAGATGGTCAACGAAGTGCTCGACGTGATGACCACGCTCGCGCAGGACGGAATGACCATGCTGTGCGTCACGCACGAAATGGGTTTCGCCAAGCGCGTGGCCGACCGCGTGTTGTTCATGGACCGCGGCGTCATCGTGGAAGACGACACGCGCGAAGCCTTCTTCGAGCGTCCGCGCTCCGAACGCGCGCGAGACTTTCTTTCGCGCATCCTCCATTGATCCAACCGCTGTCCAATCGAAGGGAGCCTCACCATGCGATTACTTCGTCTCGCACGCCATCTCGCCGTGGCCGCATCTTTCCTGGTCGGCGTGACGACCGCCGCCCACGCCGCCGATGACGTCGGCACATTGACGCCGGGCAAGATCGTCGCCGGCGTCGACGCGAACAACAAGCCGTACTCGTACATCGACAACGGCAAGATGACGGGCTTCGACGTCGAGCTGGTGCGCGCTATCGCTGCGAAACTCGGGCTCACGGCAGACTTTCGCGCGCAGGACTTTGCGGGCTTGCTGCCGAGCGTGGCCAATCAGCAGGTCGATCTTGCCGCGGGCTCGATCTCGATCACCAAAGAACGCCTCAAGATGGTCGATTTCTCGGAAGGCTATCTGACGGGTCTTCTGAGCGTCGGCACGCTGCCGGATAGCACCATCGGCGCGGACGTTGCATCGGTGAAGGACAAGCGCATCGGGGTCGTGCAAGGGACCATCGAGGACACGTATTCGCAGAGCTATCTGCCGGGCGCGCAGATCGTCCGCTTTCCGAATATCAACGCGGGCTTTCTCGCACTGCGCAACAAGTACATCGACGGCTACTTCATCGACAAGACCTTGCTCGAAGGGCTGCAAGGCAAATATCCGGACCTGAAACTCGCCGACAAGCTCGACATATCAGCTTCGAATCTTCCTGCCGGGTTCCCGATCCGCAAGGGCAACGCGAAGCTCGAAGCGGCGGTCAACAAGGCCATCGGCGAGCTGGTGGCCGACGGGACGTGGCTCAAGCTCTATCAGCAGTTCAATCCCGGCTATCCGAAGCCTGACCCGATGCCGCCGTATGCGATGAAGTAAGCGCGCGCCGTTGTTGCTTCGTCACGCACCGTCAAGCGCAAGGAGAGAGTCCTCATGAATGCATTCCTGCAGAACTTCCTGGATTGGCCGCTGCTCGTCGAATCGCTGCCGGCGTTGATCGGCACGGGTCTCGTGAACACGCTGATTCTGTCGGTGATCTCGACTGCGCTCGGCATCGTCGCAGGAATGGCGCTGGCGCTCTGCGCCGTGTCGCACACGCGCTGGCTGACCTGGCCCGTGCGCGTTTTCGTGGATGTCTTCCGCGGCCTGCCCGCCGCGCTGGTCATTCTCGTGGTCGGGCAAGGGCTGGCGCCGGTCGGACTCTCGTTGTTCGGGCCAAATCCGTATCCGCTTGCGATCGTGGCGCTGGCGCTGGTGTCGTCCGCGTATATCGCGGAGATATTCCGCTCGGGCATCCAGAGCGTCGGACGCCGGCAGATGTCCGCGTGTCAGGCGCTCGGTATGACGTACTGGAGCGGCATGCGCCATGTCATCGTGCCGCAGGGCGTGCGGCGCATTCTGCCCGCGCTTGCCAATCAGTTCATCTCGATCGTCAAGGATTCGAGCCTCGTGTACTTCCTCGGGCTGCTCACTTCGCAGCGTGATCTGTTCACTATCGGGCAAAACGCGGCGGTCAATACGGCCAACCTGTCGCCGCTCGTCGCGGCAGGCGCCGTGTATCTGCTCATCACCGTGCCGCTCACGCACGCGATCAATCATCTGGACCGCTGGACCAATCGCTTCATCAACCCCGCCGCGCGCCAGCAAAAGGCATCGCGCGCCGGGCGCAACGTGCGCGCTGAAGAAGCGCTGCAATCGCAAACGGCGGCCGTGGCCGAGCGTCGTCTGTAACTCTCACTTCGTTGAAAGAAACCATGGGTCCTAAAGTCGACACCGTCGCCGACGATATCAAGCTGCCAGAACGCGCCGATGTGGTCGTGATCGGCGGCGGCATCATCGGTGTATCAACGGCGCTTGCGCTGCACCAAAAAGGGCTGTCCGTCGCACTGTGCGAGAAGGGGCACATCGCGGGCGAGCAGTCGAGCCGCAACTGGGGCTGGGTGCGCGTGACAAGGCGCGATCCCCGCGAGTTTCTGCTCAGCATCGAAAGCCTCAAGATCTGGCGCACGCTCGACAGAACGCTCGGCATCGACACCGGCTTCAACCAGTGCGGCATCCTGTATGTATCGAACGATGACGCCGTGCTCGAACGTCACCGCGACTGGCTGAGGCGCGCCCGCGAGATCGCCGGCGACGATGCCTTCGACACGCGCGAAGTGGCCACGCATGAAGTCTCACACCTGCTGCCCGGCGCGACGCAGACATTCAAGGGCGGCATCTTCACGCCGGGCGATGCCCGCGCAGAACCGCAAAAGGCCGCGCCCGCCATCGCCAATGCGCTGCGGCGCAAGGGCGTCAGCATTCTCACGCCGTGCGCGGTGCGCGGCATCGAGACGAGCGGCGGGCGCGCGAGCGCCGTCGTCACCGAACATGGGACGATTCGCTGCGATGCGGTTGTCGTAGCGGGCGGCGCATGGACGCGCTATTTCTGCGGCAACCTGGGCGTCGAGTTGCCGCAACTGCTCACGCGTGCGTCCGTGCTGCGCACCGAACCGCTCGAAGGCGGCCCCACGTGCAGCGCCAACAACGAGGAATTTGCGTTTCGCAAGCGCGCGGACGGCGGCTACACGGTCGCATACGGCTTGCGCACGCACGCTGATCTGACGCCCGATTCATTCCGCCTCTTCTTTAAATACATTGAAGCATTGAAGAGCCAGATGGGCGCGCTGCAGATTCAGATCGGCAAGCGTTTTTTCGACGAACTCAAGCGGCCGCGCCGCTGGGCGCTCAACGAATCGACGGTTTTCGAACATGTTCGTACGCTCGATCCTGACCCCGTGGTGCCATACGTCGACAAGGGTCTCAAGGCGTTCACCGAAGCGTTTCCGCAGTTGTCGGGCGCGCGCATCGCGCAGCGGTGGGCCGGCTACATCGACGTGACGCCGGACGCGATCCCCGTCATCTCCGAAGTCGCACGCGTGCCGGGCATGTTCATCGGCACCGGTTTCTCGGGACACGGCTTCGGAATCGGGCCGGGCGCGGGCCGGCTGATGGCCGACCTCGTCAACGGCGACGCACCGCTCGTCGACCCGCACGCGTTCCGTCTTGGGCGCTTCAGCGACGGCTCGAAGATCACGATCGACGCGGGATTCTGATGAGCGAGGACCGAATGCACATGGAATTGCACCTGGACAAAGTGGCGATGGTGTCGGGCGCGAGCCGCGGCATCGGACGCGAGATTGCGCTGGAACTGGCGCGGCGCGGTTATAGGCTGTCGCTCGGTCTGCGCAATATGCACGCTTACGATGGCGTGCCCGATGCGTTCCTGCATCCCTACGAGGCCCGCGATCCCTACGCCGCCCGCGCCTGGGTGGATGCGACGATCGCGCGCTTCGGGCGCATCGACGTGCTGGTGAGTAACGCGGGCATCTGCCGCATGATCGACTTCGATACGGGCACGGATGCGCTCTTGACCGAGACCTTCGAGATCAATGTAAATGCACCCTTCCGGCTGGTGCAGGCGGCGCTGCCGCATTTGCGCCGCGCGGGAAGCGGACGTTTCGTGCAGCTTGCGTCGCTCTCCGGCAAACGGGTGAAGAACCTGAACGTCGGCTATCAGATGTCGAAGCACGCGATGTTGGCGCTCACCCATGCGGTGCGCCGCGCGGGTTGGGACGATGGCGTGCGGGCGACCGCGGTATGCCCCGGCTTCGTGAATACCGACATGGCCGCCGGCATCGCCGATATCGAACCGATGGCGATGACGCAGCCGCAAGACCTGGCACTTCTGATGGTGAATACCATCGAATTGCCGAATACGACGAGCGTGGCGGAACTGCTGGTTAATTGCCGCTATGAGGAGACGCTTTAGCGGGCGCCTGCGCCTTCTTGAGCTGAAGCAAGGTCAGTCTTCGACTGATGAAGCCGGCATCGCCTGCGGTTCGACACGGGCCGCGGTGCAGTCCTCGTCAGTTCGCCGTGCCTTCGTAGCCGAGACCGGTCAGTCGCCAGCCAAAGCGGTGGAACGGCTTCGCCTAAAAGCAGCCAGATTCATGATCGAGCAGGGCCGCCACACAGTTAACCCGGCGGTGCAGGAAACGGGTTTTGCGGATCGGGAATGTAGGCGCCGCGCGTTCCTCGGAACGTTTGGCGTGCCCGCAGATGCCCCGCGCAGGAGCGTCCGCCGGGGGGGGCCGGCGACCGGCAACTGAAGCCGCTCTGTGCATCGTGCTTGTCTACGCGCGGCGCGCCCTAATACGGCTGATGCCTGAGCGAAGCAGACGGTCGAATGTCAGCTTTGCAACTACGGCGACCGTCCGGGATTGGCCGAGATGGAATGGACACCGCCCTCCCTTCGGGGAAGTGGCCATGATTGAGGGCCTCCAGAACCGAACGGCATCAATGTGCCAAAGTGGAGTTGCAACACAACCACTTGAAGGAACGGAGGAATGGAATGAGCGCCTCCCACCCGTGAGAGGTAGGAGTTGAAGGCAGAAAGGTGGGCCCTCACGGGGCGACGGCATCAAAGTGCCCAAAACGGAAGATCATAGAGATTTTCCAGAGCCAAGCCGGAGGAATGGAATGAGCGCCTCCCACCCGTGAGAGGTAGGAGTTGAAGGCAGAAAGGTGGGCCCTCACGGGGCGACGGCATCAAAGTGCCCAAAACGGAAGATCATAGAGATTTTCCAGAGCCAAGCCGGAGGACCCTCATGAAGCTTACGCCCGTTGGGATCGACATTGCAAAGAACGTCATGCAGATGCACTACGTGGATGAAGGGACCGGGGAGGTTGTGAACAAGCCGATCAAACGTGCGCAGTTCCTCGAGTATTTCGCGAATCGCGCGCCGTGCCTGATCGGGATGGAGGCTTGCGGCGGTGCGCATCACTGGGCACGGCAACTCACGAAGATGGGCCATCAGGTGAAGCTGATGCCGGCGCAATTCGTGAAAGCGTTCAACATTCGCAATAAGAACGATGCAGCGGACGCGCGGGCGATCTGGCTGGCGGTGCAGCAACCAAGCAAGCCTGTCGCGGTAAAGACAGAGATGCAGCAGGCGATGCTGGCGCTCCACCGGACGCGAGAACGAATGGTGGCGTTCCGCACGATGCAGATTAACGGGCTGCGCGGAATGCTGACCGAATACGGCGAAGTGATGGGCAAGGGCCGGGCCGCTATAACGAAGGCGATACCGGAAGTACTTGCACGGGTCGCAGATCGGTTGCCCGCGGTACTCATCGATACCTTGCGCGAGCAGTGGAACCGGGTCGCGGAGTTGGACGAACAGATTGCCCGTATCGAGCGGCGAATGCGGGAATGGAAGAAAGACGATCGCGCGGTGAAGGCGATCAGCGAGATTCCAGGCGTGGGATTGCTGACGGCGACGGCGGCAGTCGCGATGATGGGCGACGTGAAGGCATTTAGATCCGGTCGCGAGTTCGCTGCGTGGGTCGGGTTGGTACCGAAGCAAACCGGGTCGGGCGGCAAGGTAAACCTGCACGGGATCAGTAAGCTCGGCGATACATATCTGCGCACGCTGCTGATTCACGGTGCGCGCAGCGTGTTGACGAATGCAAAGGAGCCCGGCCCGTGGATCGAGCAAATGAAGAAGCGGCGACCGTTGAACGTGGTGATTGTCGCGTTGGCCAACAAGATGGCGCGAACGATCTGGGCAGTACTGGCTCACGATCGACCGTACCAGAAAGGATACGTGAGCGCGAAACCGGCATGACCGGTTAGCCCGGCACAGAAGGTAACGTTTAACACAGGGTGAACGCTGAAGGTTGCGCGGGCAACGTATGTGATGACAAGACAGGTCGGACCGGGACTTGCTAAACCTGGATTTGGGGCAGAGCTTCGAGCTCGCCGGAGGAATGAGGTGCGAGTCAGCGGATTTCATAGGGGGCCGCAGCGGCAACATCGGCTGCAATAAGCCCGGATATAGAGCTGCAACCCATCCTGTCAACGTTGGAACATGCGAATCTTGTGCAAACGGGAGGTGCTCATATAGACCCTCATGAAGCTTACGCCCGTTGGGATCGACATTGCAAAGAACGTCATGCAGATGCACTACGTGGATGAAGGGACCGGGGAGGTTGTGAACAAGCCGATCAAACGTGCGCAGTTCCTCGAGTATTTCGCGAATCGCGCGCCGTGCCTGATCGGGATGGAGGCTTGCGGCGGTGCGCATCACTGGGCACGGCAACTCACGAAGATGGGCCATCAGGTGAAGCTGATGCCGGCGCAATTCGTGAAAGCGTTCAACATTCGCAATAAGAACGATGCAGCGGACGCGCGGGCGATCTGGCTGGCGGTGCAGCAACCAAGCAAGCCTGTCGCGGTAAAGACAGAGATGCAGCAGGCGATGCTGGCGCTCCACCGGACGCGAGAACGAATGGTGGCGTTCCGCACGATGCAGATTAACGGGCTGCGCGGAATGCTGACCGAATACGGCGAAGTGATGGGCAAGGGCCGGGCCGCTATAACGAAGGCGATACCGGAAGTACTTGCACGGGTCGCAGATCGGTTGCCCGCGGTACTCATCGATACCTTGCGCGAGCAGTGGAACCGGGTCGCGGAGTTGGACGAACAGATTGCCCGTATCGAGCGGCGAATGCGGGAATGGAAGAAAGACGATCGCGCGGTGAAGGCGATCAGCGAGATTCCAGGCGTGGGATTGCTGACGGCGACGGCGGCAGTCGCGATGATGGGCGACGTGAAGGCATTTAGATCCGGTCGCGAGTTCGCTGCGTGGGTCGGGTTGGTACCGAAGCAAACCGGGTCGGGCGGCAAGGTAAACCTGCACGGGATCAGTAAGCTCGGCGATACATATCTGCGCACGCTGCTGATTCACGGTGCGCGCAGCGTGTTGACGAATGCAAAGGAGCCCGGCCCGTGGATCGAGCAAATGAAGAAGCGGCGACCGTTGAACGTGGTGATTGTCGCGTTGGCCAACAAGATGGCGCGAACGATCTGGGCAGTACTGGCTCACGATCGACCGTACCAGAAAGGATACGTGAGCGCGAAACCGGCATGACCGGTTAGCCCGGCACAGAAGGTAACGTTTAACACAGGGTGAACGCTGAAGGTTGCGCGGGCAACGTATGTGATGACAAGACAGGTCGGACCGGGACTTGCTAAACCTGGATTTGGGGCAGAGCTTCGAGCTCGCCGGAGGAATGAGGTGCGAGTCAGCGGATTTCATAGGGGGCCGCAGCGGCAACATCGGCTGCAATAAGCCCGGATATAGAGCTGCAACCCATCCTGTCAACGTTGGAACATGCGAATCTTGTGCAAACGGGAGGTGCTCATATAGCCCCAAATGAATGCTACGACATACGGACTGGATGTTGCAAAGCGGGTGTTCCAGTTGTACTGGGTCGACGCCCAAACCGGCGAGATCGCGAATCGGAGGTTGGCCGTGACGATCTGATCGCATTTCTGGCTCAGCGTCCCGCCGGGCGTGTCGCTCTTGAAGCGTGCGGGTGTTGGAGATCGTTAATCTTGCTAGCGGTGTCCATTCGAGCGCTAATGCTGTCCATTAATTCTGCTAGCGCAGGCGGCCGGTGGCCCGAAACAAGCATTTTTCGCGGTAGTGGCTGATCGCCCGAAGCGCGGCGTCGAAGTGATTTGATAGCCGGAACACGGACGCCGGCACCGTTTCAAGGGGCCTGTGGTGCACGCTACAGAATTCCGCTGTCGGATCAAGCCACTCACGTTTCCAGCGTGGAGCTGACACGTCCGCGTCATTTAGCACGAGGCATCTGAAGCAGTACGGCATGCAGCGACGGTCAGCGAGCCATGCCGGTGGCGTCTGTATGTGCAATGGACTAGACTAAATCTGACAGTGGTCGGTTTCTCGTGCTGATGCGCGTTGGCGCGGAGGGCGTAGCCCGAAGCGGTGACGCGCACGGCGAACCGCAAGGAGTCCGCCATGACTCAGGAACAGAAAGTCATCCGCGCCAAGATCGGGATGCTCGAATTGGCCCGGCAGCTAGGCAATGTCAGCCAGGCCTGCCGCGTAATGGGATATTCCCGCGACAGCTTCTACCGCTTTAAGGAACTGTACGATAAGGGTGGCGAAGCCGCGCTGCAGGAAATCTCCCACCATCGTCCGTTACCGAAGAACCGCGTGGATCCGCAGGTCGAGGCAGCGGTGGTCGAACTGGCTCTGGAACTGCCTGCCCACGGCCAGATCCGTATTGCCAACGAGGTCCTCAAGCGCCATGCCCTGAGCGTCTCGCCGCAGGGTGTGCGCAGCATCTGGCTACGTCACGATCTCGAGACCATGAACAAGCGCCTGAAGGCGCTGGAGGCGAAGTCCGCCCAGGAAGGACTGGTGCTGACCGAATCGCAGGTCACTGCGCTTGAACGCGCCAAACTGGAAAAGGAAACGCACGGCGAATTCGAATCGGAATGCCCCGGCTATTGCGGCGCCCAGGACACCTTCTATGTCGGCACGCTCAAGGGCGTGGGCCGCGTCTACCAGCAGACCTTCGTCGACACCTACTCGAAGGTGGCGTTCGCCAAACTCTGCGACCGCAAGACGCCGCTGCCGGCGGCCGATTTGCTCAACGATCGCGTCGTACCGTTCTTTGACAGCTACTGCATCCCGCTCATACGCGTGCTCACTGACCGTGGCACTGAGTATTGCGGCAACCCCGAGCATCACGAATACGAACTCTACCTGGCCGTCGAGAACATTGATCACACCCGTACCAAAGCGCGTTCGCCCCAGACCAACGGCATCGTCGAGCGGCTTCACAAGACCATGCTCAATGAGTTCTATCGCATCGCATTCCGCAGGAAGATCTACGACTCGATCCAGGCGTTGCAGACCGATCTGGATGAATGGCTTGACCAGTACAACAATGAGCGCGAACATCAGGGACGATGGTGCTACGGCAAGACGCCCATGCGCACCTACCTCGATTCTCTCGAACTCGCCAGGGAGAAACTGATCCCTCACTAAATCAGTTTCTCCCTTTGCTTCCCCGACTACCTGTCAGGTGCAGTCCAGCCTAATACAGTTTATCGACTGCGGAGGCCCCTCACTGTTTCTTGAGTGAAGCGGACACGCCGCAACCACAAGGTCGGCTGAGCGTCGTGCGCAAGCGACGACCACCCGCGCGTCGTGGTCACAGATTTACTTGACGACTAGTGCCGAAATTAGTTGTGTGAGCGGGCATTTTTCCGCCCTCCTCCCCAACGCAGTGAAACGAAGGGTCGGATAGCCACAACTATCCGCTCCTTCACTGCCGACCAGTTCTGCTCCCTTGTCTCGCTGAGCCGCCTATATTGCTAAAGACGCCATCCGTCACCTTAGGAGCCCAGTATGTCTACCGATCGTTCCGATACCGTCCCCGATCCCGCACGGCCATCGCCCGGCGCGACGGGCGAAGCGCCACCCAGCACGGCACCCGTCTCTTCTGACGACCACGTTCACGACGCCGACGCCCGCCGAGCCCGCTCCGCACGAGCACCTTCCGCCCCGGTCGGACGATAACTGACCGCCCTCTAACCCAGCGACGGGCATCCGGCAGAACCAGCGAGCAACACAGTTCCGACGCGCTTAGCTGCCCCTTGCGCGAAGGCCTACACGGTGCTGCCTCTTAAAGAGCATCTGTCCAGAAATGAAGGCTATGAAAGCTCCTACTTTCATACCCGTCACTCTTACTGACGAAAGGGTACATTTCTGATCGATCCCGCCCTGAAAACCCAGCGCATAAGGCGTGCCGGATGGTCGACCAAGATTACCGACGCCGCGTCCGCATCGCATCTCAATGCGTTGTTCCGCAAGGAACGAGCGCCGTCGCCGAAGGTGCGAGCGTTCCTGCATTACCTGAAGACTCAATTGCGCTTCAGTCATACGGCGTGAGGGCGCGTCCATCAGGCACCCCGTTGTCTGCAATGCCCGGACGGGGGCTCGCGCTTTTGCCTTTTGCCGCGATTGGCCTCTCTCAAGAAGCAGCAGCGATGTCGGCGGCTTCGCGGGGGGCGAATGCACTGCCACTGGTCAACTCATTTACTGCGTCCAAAACTCGCGGCTTGACTGCATCGAGGCGATATCCGGCTGTGTAAATAGAGGTCAGGCGCAAGCTGTTCTCCGGTCGCAAATTCAATTTCTGGCGGATCCGATAGATGTGGGTGTCGAGTGACCTCGACTCCACGCCGAGTTCTCGACCCCACGCGGCCCTTGCAAGAAGCTCCCGCGACATGATCTTGCCCAGATTGCTAAACAGCGCTGCGGCTAGCTGGAATTCCTTGGTTGTCAACTCGATCGGCTGATCGCGCAGCATGATGGAGCGCTCCTTCGGGTCAAGAACGTAGTCGCCTGCGCGAATTGGGCCGTCGAATACCACATGTCGAGCACTCCGGCGTAGAAGCGCGTTAACGCGCGCGGCCAGTTCATCCGCCCGGAACGGCTTGATGAGATAGTCGTCGGCACCTGCTTCGAGCGCGCGAACCACGTCGGACTCCTGCACGCGGCTCGTCAGAAACAAAACGCCGAACCCGGCTCCGAGACCGTCACGAATCCAGTTGAGCACTTCAATTCCGCTCATCTTCGGTAGCTGCCAGTCAAGCACGACCGCATCCACCGACGCAGTGCGCAGTGCCTGCACTGCCTTCTCGCCGTCGCTCACGATGCTCACGGTATGGCGATGCCGTGACAGCACGTCCGATACCGCGTCGGCCTGAACAGGATCATCCTCGACAATCAGTATGCGCATTCTCTACCCCGTGCATGGTTCAAATCGCGCCGTTGTCTCTGCAACATGCGCCGTATTCCCGTTCGTCAGCATCCCGCAAACGTTTGCCTTCAATCAGTCGCGCAACCGTGAACCGCCTCGATGTCCCAACACAGCATCGAACGTCAGCAGGAATCACCGCCCTGGAATCTACTCGCGCGTTAGCGCAGCGTCGGCCCTCGGAAGCCGAACCGTGAAAACGGTGCCTTTCCCAGCCTTTGAGCGCACGAATAGACGTCCGTCGAGCGAATCCACAACCGTCTTCACAAATGCAAGTCCCAATCCGTGACCTAAGCCCGCGAAACGCTCATCGAACTGACGGAACTGTGTAAATAACTGCTGTTTGTCTGGTACGGAAATACCAATGCCCTGATCCACGACGGAGATACGCAGGTGCCGCGGCGTTTCAGACAGCCGCACTCTCACGGTGGATGCGGGCGGGCTATATTTGATTGCATTGCCGATCAGATTGCCGAAGGCCCGGCGCAGCAACTGCGCATCGGCGATCAGGCTGGTTCCAGGTTCGGCGATCAGATCGACCATGGTGGATTTGAGACTCGCCTGCGGCCAGAAGTCATCGACTGCATCGCCCAGCGCGAGTGCGGGATCCACGCGGGTCAGTTTTGGCGCCACGCCTTCAGCGCGCGCGAGAAACAGAAAGTCATCCGAGAGCCGAAGCGCCGCGCTCGCATAGTGCGCTACGAGTTCGGTGAAGCGTTGCTGTGTGAAACGCGGCGGCTGATGTCGCATCTGCTCGACGAGAGCAAGCAGGGCTGCTTGGGGAGACCGCATGTCATGCGAGAGGAAACGCAGCGCCGTGTCGCGTTGCCGCTCGGCTTTGCGGATCGATGACACGTCGGCGATATGGAAAATGAGTGAAGTATCGTGCCCGTCAGAGGCAAAGATTGGCGCGCATTTGACGAGTAACGAGCGTGCTCCGCGTGCACTGGCGATCTCTGTACCTTGACCGAGTAGCATCGTTACGTCTGGCGGTAACGTGTCATCCGCGTTCAGCGGCTTTATCGAGGACAGTGCCCGGGCGGCGAATTCGATCGCACGCTGCGACGCGGTAATATCGAACAGCACGTCGGCTACCTGTCGGCCAGAGGGAGAACCGCTTGCGCCGCACCTGGCATCTGATTCCCGCATTAGCGACAGGACCCTTTCGTTCGCGCGCAGCACGACACCGTCTCGCGATGTTACCAGCGTGGCTTCTGGCAGCGTGTCGATCCAATGCGCCAGAAACTCCCGATAACGATGCACGCGCTCCGATAACGACGTCATAGCGTCGAGCTGACGCTGGACTGGATCGCTGAACCGGCTCGCACGCGCAAGACCCTGGGTCAGGGACAGTTGGCGCATTACCGCATCCATGTCCCGCGACAAATAGTAAAGCAATGCCTCCTGACGCCGCAACGCCCATAGGGGCCATGCCGTCATGCACGTGAGTACGCCGGCCGTGGGTGAGAGGAATGCATGTCCCCATCGCAGGACGGCATAGGCAATTGCAATCAGTGCACATGCGAGGCAGGCCGATACGATAAGACTGTCGCGCGGGCCCAGCAGGTACAGGGCGACGCACACGAGCGGCACGACACTTTCATTGAAAAGGAATGTGATCAAGAAGCCGAAAGGGAGAGGCAGCGCGGAGGCCTCGATTCCCTCCGCGGAGTGCGAGGCGGCGTCCAGAAGCACAAGGTCCAGGCGGTGCAGCAAGGGAATGCTGCACAAGATCAGGCAGCACGACATGAGCACCGCCATCAGCCGGAGCCATGCACGTGCAACATCCGTCGACGGCCCGGCAAGAACCGACGTTTCGGTAAACGAGCGCCGCTCACTGCAGCCGGAACTCATGTCTTTCATTGCCGCTCGACGTGAAGCACCGACATACGGCGGCTATTCAGCTTTGCCGCCAACAGCGACCTCGTTCCAAACCAATAACAGAAAGATGGGCGGCGATGGATGGCGAAAGGATATACATAAAAAATAGTGGCAAATCGCTTGTCTAAATGGACGTTGTATCTGCAATTCATCTCGAATAAAAAGTTGTGGAATTTACGTACGTTTAATAAGTGACGGATGTGCAAACCGCGTCCAGATAGTTGTGAAAGCGAAGACCGGGAGCCGTATTGACCGGATTGTCGACGCAAGAAAACCGCTATTAGACGGTCCTAAACTACAATGAAAATGTTGAGCCGAACCGCGAAGTAGGGATGCCAAAGTTCGACCAGTATAACTTTGCTTTTTTGAACAATATGTTACGTTTTTTCCGCCTTCAATCAATAAGCATAATAATATTGATCGGCATGAAAAAGCGTTAAGCAGCGTCGCGGCTGTTACCTCGCCGGGTACCTGAATAGAGGTTAGTTCCGACCGAATCAATGAATCGGATCGGCCTTACGGGTGCGCTGCGAGCGGACCAGCTCGACTTTCTCGCGGAAGAGATACGTGCGCTCCGCGCGTTGAGGGTACGAGTGCGGGGGGTACATCGATAGGCAACACGAAGAAGCTCGCATTGACGATGTGCTTCATCGTTATGGATAGCTCTGGTTGCTGATCGAACAGGCCCGAAGGAGCACGGCGTTATGGACAGTGACAGGCACCATCGTCACACGCATCACGAAGGTGCCACTGTGCACGTGAATCGCACGACCCAATGAGAGCGGCTACCACCGGATCAGTGCGGCGCCCCAGGTAAAGCCGGAACCCATGGTCGGGGTCAGCACAAGGTCGTTTTCCTTGATGCGTCCGTCGGCGACGGCCTCGCTAAGCGCGAGCGGAATGGACGCGGCCGAGGTGTTGCCGTGATGGTCGACGGTCAGCACGACTTTCTCCATCGGCAGATGCAGTTTTTCCGCTAAGGTCTGCACGATTCGCTGATTGGCCTGGTGGGGGACGACCCAGTCGAGGTCGTCATTGCTAAGACCGTGTGCGGCCAATGCTTCCTGCGATGCATCGGAAAGGTTCACGACAGCGTGGAGAAACACTTCGCGTCCCGCCAGATGCATTTTGCCGGCAGTCTGCGTGGAAGATGTCCCACCGTCGGTGTGGATCTTGTCGTGGTGCCTCCCGTCCGAATGCAGATGAGTGGACAAGATGCCCCGTCGGCTTCCTCCCGCATGTCGCTCGCCGCGCAAGACGACCGCGCCCGCGCCGTCGCCGAACAGCACACAGCTATTGCGGTCGTTCCAGTCGATAATTCGCGACATTGTTTCCGCTCCGATTACCACGGCATTGCGCGCCTGCCCCAACCGGATCATGTTGTCGGCTACCGAGAGCGCGAAGACGAATCCCGAGCAAACCGCCTGCACGTCGAATGCAACGCCTCCTGTCATGCCGAGGGCTTCTTGCACGCGCACTGCCGTTGCAGGCATGGTCCGGTCCGGCGTGCAAGTGGCCAGGACCACGACATCGATTTCGGAGCCGCGCATGCCCGCCTGTTCGAGTGCCGACACCGCAGCCCGGATCGCAAGGTCAGAAGTGCATTCGCCGTTGGCCGCTATGCGTCGTTCCTTGATGCCAGTACGCTGCGTGATCCATTCCTCCGACGTGTCGACCATCGTGGCGAGTTCCTGATTGCTCATTCGGCGTTCGGGCAACGCCGACCCGCACCCCACGATTCGGGAACTCCAACCCATCGTCGCGTGATCGGCGGACCTCTGACTCTCAGCACGGTTTACTTCGGCCATCTTTTTCGCTCCGATAAATGTCTGTTGGCGCCGTGCAAGCTACGGCCTTGCCGCAGCGCCCTATGCGTCTCGACTACCAGCTGCCGGCGCCGCCGGCCGCATTTCCCGATACCGCGCCGAGTTGCGGGTCCGGCCCGTCGTCAGGCTTGACCTGCGAGACGAGATACTCCGCGAGCGATGCGAAGGTCGGGTAGTCGTAAAGCACCGTCTCGTCGATCTTGATCTTGAGCTTGTCCTCCAGGTGGAACGCGAGTTCGACGGAGTGCATAGAGTCGAAACCCGCCTCGGCGAAGGTCTGATCCAGATCCGGCGGGATCTTCAGATTGTTCGCCTCGCTCCATTCCTGAATCCAGCTCAGGATCGTTTCTTTGGTCACGTTGACACCGTTCATAGATATCGCTTCGAGTGGATTGCTCATTGCGTCGATTCCCCGAAATCAGGTTAAGAAGAGAAAACCCCGGTGGTGCGAGGCGTAACAACAACATGAGTCACGAGACATCCGCCTGCGTCATCCGCCGAACCTGTGCGTCGTCGCTTGCCACAACGTTGAGCAAACGGGCGAGACGCCCGGCAGAAGGAGCGCGAACGATGGAGTTATGGTCGTCATCGAAGACGGTGACGATGATGTTCCCATCGGTCAGCGGACGCAGACTGGCAGTGACCTTGTCGTTCGAGGCCTCCGTTTTTCCGCGCCCGGCGAGCGCATAGTGGATGCTGGCACGCACCTGCCTGACCCTATGCCGTGCGAGGGCCGCGGCGCACGCCGCATGAAGCCGCGCGAGGTGAGCGAACGTGTCCGGGTGAGCGCGGCGCCTTGCCTCGGCGAGAAAGAAGTCGTTGTCGAGCATTGCATCAAAGCGTGCGTCGGCGAGCAGCGTGGCGGCAAGCCGGGAACCTTCTTCGCCATCGAATTCACTGACTATCCGCTCGAGTCGCGTCACGAACGATTCGCCGTGAAGTGGACTGTCGACGATGAGAAGCGGCGGTGCATCAATGTCTTTCGCTTCCCATTGCACGGCCATTTCCTGGGCGACGAGACCGCCGAAAGACCAGCCGCCGAGCAGGTCGGGAATCCGGCCTGCGGCTCTGACGAATGCAGAGCGATAGAGCGACGCCAGTTGCCCGATGGAGAGATACTTCACCTCTCGACCCGGATCCGAATACGGATGGCGAACCGCGATAATCGAGGGGTCGCCCGGCCACGCCGCGGCGAGCGCCTCGTAACACAGCACGTCGCCGCCCACTGGATGCACTAGCGCAATGACCGGTCCGCTGCCTTCACGCAACACCACGACGAGCGCGCTTTCGTCCACGTCGTGGCGGACTTCAGGCGGGGCGTCGCTCAATGGGCCTGGACCGTCCGGCATCCGGGAGCCATGACTCGATGCCCCGAGCCAGCCGGCCAGCGCGATCAGCGATGCACCGCGAGCGAGCATCGACATGGGCGCCATCTTCCCAAACTTCTGGTGCAGACGTACTCGCAGTTCCGTCAATGCGAGAGAGTCCATGCCTTGACTGACAAGCGGTAGATCGTCCGCGAAGTCGGCCGTATCCGGTGCGACAGACGCGGCGATCTCGCGCAACGCGATGAGCACCTGCGTGCCGTCCTGCGACGCAGGCGCCGGTGCCAAATGTTGCGCCGTTTGCGCCGCGAGAGTCGCTTCTGTGGCGAAGGCTTCGGCTTCCGACGTGCCGCGCCGTGATGGATCCTTGTACAAAGCGGGCGCGACCGGACTACGGGTAGCCGGCGGCAGTTCGAACCGCTCCCGGTCAAACGCGTAGGTAGGCAGCTCTGCCGGCTCTGGCGCATTGCCATACATCTTGCTCCACGCGATCGCGTGTCCCGCGCTGTACAGGTGCGCACATGCATGCGCGAAGCCGGTAGTTTCCGTTTCGTCGTCGCCGTCCGGCCCGTCGGAAAGCGAGGAGACCGCGCACTGCCAGTCGCCGCCCGCCGCGGCACGCGCGAGTTTGGCGAGCGCGGCCCCGGGGCCGACTTCAAGGAAAGCCGTGTGGCCGTCGAGGGCGGCATGCAGCGCGTCGTCGAACATTACCGGCTCTTCGACGAGATCCAGCCAATGCTCGACGCGGGCTATCGCGTCAGTCGCAAGCTTGCCCGTGAGCGTCGAAACGATGGGAATGGTCGGCACCGAGAAGGTCAATCGCTCCAGTTCGCGACGGAACGACTCGCGCATGGATCGCAGCAGCGGCGAATGCCCGGGCGTATCGTAGGTCTTCAGAAGCGAAAAGCGTTTCCCCGCCGCCGCCATCGCTTCCTGCACCTGGCTCACCGCTTCCTCCGTACCGCTGACAACGGTTTGACCGCGCCCATTCACCCCGGCGACGAACAGGTTCGTGCCGAACACAAACTGTTGCCGGAGTTCGTCGATGCTGGCGGCGACCGCAAGCATGGCGCCGCGCGGTGTTTCGGAATCGAAGAGCCGCCCTCGCGCCTCGACTGCCTTGATTCCGTCGGCTAGTGTCATGACGCCGCCGATAACGGCTGCCACATGTTCGCCGAGCGAATGACCGATCAGAAGATCTGGCTGCAGGCCAAGTTCCATCCAGGTCCGTGCGAGCGAAAAGCACACGACGAAATGCGCGAGTTGACCGGGATGGTGGCGCACTGCGTCCGCGTTTTCCCCGAGGATTGCCTGAAGCACGTCACGGGCCGCGCCGTCGCCAAGTTGCGCAAGAGAGATGTCAGCGAACTTGCGGAAGATCCAGTTGCCGTTATACAACTCCGCCCCAACGCCGGGATGCCATGAGCCCTGCCCAGGGAAGACAAAGGCAAGGCGCGGCTTTTTCGGGCTGCTGCCGGCGTGCCAGGTGCCCGACGCATCGGCTTGCAGAAAATCGTCGATTGCCTGGATGAAATCCGCTCTCGTCGTACCTACGAACGCGACGCGATGGTCGAAGTTTCTCCCGCCGCACGCTCGCTGTGTAGCAAACATCCCGCAGGGACACCGGGGAGGCCGCGAGCTTCGTGCGGAACTCGCGGGCGAGTCGCTGCCTTGCCTCGGCTGAACGGCCCGAAAGTGTCAGCACTCGCTGCCGATCGGCATCGTTCGCGGCGACCTCGCGAGTTGGCCTCGGCGCTAGGATCAAATGCACATTGGTGCCTGTAATGCCAAAACCGCTAACGCCGACGAGCGCGCGAGGGTCGTCGAGCGGGGCGCGGCAGCGAGCGACATCGAGTTGCTCATCGCTCCAGCGGAATCGAGGGTTCGGCGTTGAAAAGTTGACCTGAGCCGGCACATGACGGTGACGCAGAATCAGAATTGCCTTGATGATGCCGGCCATGCCGGCAGCGCCCTCGAGGTGGCCGACCTGTGACTTGACGGAACCCACGAGAATCGGCTTCGGCCGCGCGACCGATCGCGCGTACACATTGCGCAGCGCGGACAGTTCGATAGGATCACCAAGCGATGTTCCAGTGCCATGCGCTTCGATGTAGGCGACGTCTTGCGGTCTCGCGCGGGCGCGAGCCAGTGCGCGGCGAATCACTGCTTCCTGTGCCGCGCCGTTAGGTGCGGTCAAGCCATTGCTTGCACCGTCGCTGTTTACCGCCGATCCGGCCAACACTGCATCGATGCGGTCGCCGTGCGCGAGCGCATCCTCTAACCGCTTCATGACGATGACACCGCCGCCTTCGCCACGTATGTAGCCATCGGCGTTCGCGTCGAAAGGGCGGCATTGGCCCGACGGCGACATCGCTTTCAGCCGCGCGACGCCAATCGTTTCTTCGGGACCGAGGATCAGGTTCACACCGCCGGCGATCGCTACGTCGCAGTCGCCTTCCCGCAGACTCTGTGCAGCAAGATGAATCGCGACAAGCGAGGAAGAACAGGTAGTGTCGACGAATATCGCAGGTCCGCCGAGACCCAATATGTGCGCTACGCGCCCGGGGGCCATTGCGCGCAGATTGCCGAGCTTGGAATAAGTCGTGATGCCGCGCGGATCGCCGGACCACACCGTTCTGCGACCATAGTCCGCTTCGCCCGTAGTCATGAAAACGCCGGCGCTCGTCCCTCGCAACTGGCTTGGCACGAGGCCTGCATTCTCGAGCGCGGCCCATGTCAGCTCCAGCATCCAGCGTTGCTGCGGGTCCATTTCCATCGCCTCGGCGGCGGACGTGCGAAAAAATCTTCGATCGAAGAAAAACGGATCGTCGACGTAGCCGGCAACGCGCGAGTACGTGGTCCCCGGCTCGTCGGGGTCCGGTGAGTAAAAGGCGTCGATGTCGAACCGCTCAGGGGGCGTTTCGCGAATGGCCGATTGCCCCGAGTTCAGAAAGTCCCAGTACGTCGATGCACAAGACGCACCGCCCGGGAACCGGCACGACATGCCGACGATGGCGATCCGGCCCGCGAAAACGTTTGAGTTGTCCATACCGTTGTCACCAGAGGAAGAGGCGTGCATTACTCGCGGCGGCGTGCCGCGTCGAGATCGTCGCTGCTGCTCGCCTGCACCAGCACGGCCATGTTGCCGGGCAGATGCTGGTTGGCGCGAATCTTCGCGTGAGCCTCGGGCAACCGCTCCCACGGAAAGACTTCGGAAAGGCATGGGTCGATGCGGCCGCTCATGACAAGCCTGTTGGCCTGAGCGGCTTCCTTCAGACTCGCGAAATGGCTGCCTTGGATGCGCTTCTGGCGCATCCAGACATAGCGCGCGTCACAGGTCAGGTCGTATCCGCTCGTCGCCGCGCAAAAGACCACCATGCCGCCACGCTTCACCACATAGCAGGAGGCAGCGAACGTGTTCCGACCGGGATGCTCGAACACCATGTCGACGTCGCGCTTCTCTCCGAGCGCATCCCAGATGGCCTTGCCGAACTTCTTCACAGAATCGATGTAAAGCGCGTAGTCCAGTGCGGAATCGACGGACGGTGGCGCACCCCAACAGGAGAAGTCTGACCGGTTGATGACGCCGACCGCGCCGAGACTTTTGACGAAGCTCGCTTTCGATTCGTCCGAGACCACGGCAACGGCCCGCGCGCCCGCCAACGCGGCGAGCTGAATGGCCATGGTTCCGAGGCCCCCCGCCGCACCCCACACCAGGACCGATTGCCCCGGCGACAACGCATGCGGCTTGTGACCAAACAGCATCCGATAGGCGGTCGCGAGCGTGAGCGTGTAGCAGGCGCTCGCCGCCCATGTGAGATGTCTGGGACGCGGCATCAACTGGGTGGCCCGCACTCGCGCGAACTGCGCAAATGAGCCATACGTGGTCTCATATCCCCAGATGCGCTGCGAGGGAGAGAGCATCGGATCGCCGCCGTTGCATTCCTCGTCGTCGCCGTCCACCTGTGAGCAGTGCGCGACGACCTCGTCGCCGACCCGCCACTTGGTAACGTTGGAGCCGACCGCCCAGACGATGCCAGAAGCGTCCGAACCGGTGATGTGATAGGGGTCGTCATGCAGGTCAAGTACCGAGAACGGCTGGCCAAGCGCGGCCCAAACACCGTTGTAGTTCACCCCGGCCGCCATCACGAGAATCAGTACGTCGTTGGCGCCGATATGCGGCACGGCAACGATTTCCTTCGAAAATGCGGTGGCGGGCTCGCCGTGATTCTCGCGACGGATCGTCCAGGCGTGCATCTGTTTCGGCACTTGGCCAAGCGGGATGGGCTGTCCAACGTCGAACAAATCTGGCTGGTCTGCGCGCAAGTCGACTGGTCTGTCTAGCAGTAAGGTATCCATATTAACCATGATGGGATTGTCTGTCGGTTTCGTTGATTCTTATCGTCAATGAAATGCCTGGACTGCGCCTCTCGCCACGGATCAGGCCGCCGCCATGCCGCCGTCCACGGAAAGTGCGGCTCCCGTCATGAAAGAAGCGTCGCTGCTTGCGAGGAACAGTACCGCCTGTGCAATCTCGCTCTCCGTGCCGAGACGGCCAATGGGATGGAAGCGCTTGATCTGCTCCGTCATGTCGGTTTCCTGCAGAAACTTTTCGACCATGGCAGTCGCGACAAACGCGGGGCAGACGGAGTTGACCCGGATGCCTTGGCTTGCGTATTCGAGCGCAGCCGCTTTCGTCAGTCCGATGATTCCCGCCTTGGACGCGTGGTAGCCACACCCGCCGAATGAAGAGGCGACGAGCCCGTAAGTCGACGACATGTTGACGATCGAGCCGCCGCCGGCCTTGAGCATCTCGGGCAACTCATGCTTCATCGACAGAAAAATACCTTTCAGGTTAATGTCCACGACGAAATCCCACGTGGCTTCGTCCATCTCTGCTACAGGCTTGCCGAAGACCTCGACGCCCGCATTGTTGAACGCGACATCCAGCTTGCCAAAGGCCCTGACTGTTTGCGCGACTGCGTTCGCACAGTCGTCCGCGATGGAAACATCCGTTTTCACGAAGATGGCTTCTCCGCCTGCCTGGCGAATCTCTTCCACGACGTCCATGCCTTCTTGCTGGCGCCGGGAAGCAATGGCGACTTGTGCGCCTTCTTTTGCAAAAAGCAGTGCGGTGGTCCGACCGATACCTGAACTTCCGCCTGTCACCAGTGCCGTCTTCTCCTGTAGCTTGCGCAAATTACTCTCCCGGTTGCGTTGTTCGAAACGAGCGTCGAAGCTAGTGCGTCAAGAAAGATTCAACGCGGACGTGCGTCGCAGTGGATTCTATTGCGCGAAATAACGCCGTCGATCGAAGTTCACAAAAGTTCAGATTCGGCGCATCCGGCGCGAAATATCATGCGATCGAAACCTCAATCGATGTTCGTTCTGGACCCACACCGTATGCATGAACAACGAAGCTCACTGCACGAACTGGGAATGGCAGTCATCAGCGAAATTGGGAATGAGGGCTTCGACAGCCTCTCTTCTGCCCTGGACAGTCTGGACCCGGACTTCAAGCGCCTGCTCGTGGAAGGCGCGTATGCAGAAATCATCGGTCGGCCCAACCTTTCGCTTAAACGTCGCGAACTGGTCACGGTTGCAGTTTTGACCACCATGGGCAATGCGAAGTCCGCGCTCAAATATCATGCGGGCGGCATGCTCAACACGGGCTGGTCGCCCGAAGCATTGCTCGGTACGATGTGGCAAACCCTGCTCTATGGCGGGGTACCCGTCGCAATAGCAGGCATTGGAGTTGCCCTTGAGCTCTTCGCCGAGCGGGGCATCACGGTTGCATATGCCGACCGCGTCGCCAGTGGCTCGCGGACCGATGTCTCGCGGCTGCTTCTTCGGGAACACCAGTACCTTGAATCATTGCCGGAAGAGATGCAGGCGTTGATCGCCGACGTCGCATATGGCACGGCCTTGAGCGAATCTGCGCTGACTGTCAGGGACCGCGAGCTTGCGACATTGGCTATCGTCATGGCTCTGCCAAACCAGCATCCGGCGGTCAGACAGCACCTGAAGGTCTGCAGGCGCCTTGGCTGGACGCGTAAGGAGTTGACCGAAGTTCTCATTCAACTCACCGGCTACATTGGCTGGCCTCTCGTCCTTCCTCTCACGCGAATCGCATTGGATGTGTTTGCGCAGCCGACAGAAGACGATTCTTCCTGTGAGTCGTCCCTGATCGAGTCAGTCGGCCGGCATATGCCCGGAGAATCGCCGGAACTGTCTGTGTTTGCAGTGCCCGAGTACGTCGCGGACATGTCGCCGCTGGTTGGTCGGTATCTTGCCGATATCGGCGCGCCAAAGGCACAGGTGGAGCCGCCTGAACGGGCCAGACGGCAGTGCTTGACGGACATCGCCTGCCTGACCTGTCTTTCGCGCAGTACCGATACTGAGATTCTGTCCATGCACGTGAGACGAGCTCTTACGCTCGGCGTATCTGAGCGCGAAATCGCAGACGCGATGATGAGGGCGTTGCCGCATGCTGGTCTGCTGTCGGTTCAATCGGGCTTGCTCGTGGTGAACCGGGTAGTGAAGGAAGTTGTCGACGTTCACTCTTTGCTACGCCCACCGGACGGCGCCGCGTGTCCGCGTTGAGGACGCTAATGACTGTGAGCGCTCGCCTGGAAGAGGGAACGGTCTTTTCACGCACGCAGCGCATGCCGCTTATTGCGCTCCGCAGCATGACGGCTTCTCAGCCAACGGTACGGATCAACCAGGAGATAAACGATGAACGAGACGGGTGGATACCATCTTGAAGACCTGACGGTCGGTCTAAGCGCGCAATTCATGAAAACGCTTTCCGAGCGCGACGTTCTTCAATTCGCGAGCGCTTCCGGTGACCACAACCCGGTCCACCTCGACGAAGAATACGCCAGGCAAACGCAGTTCGGCGAACGCATTGCGCACGGAATGCTCTCCGCCTCGATCATCTCCGCTGCGATCGCCATGCGTCTTCCAGGACCGGGTTCAATCTACATATCGCAGACCTTGATGTTTCGGCGTCCGGTGAAAATCGGCGAAACAGTTCGTGCGACGGTGACGGTAAAAGCGATACATGCGGATCGCGGCCGCGCGACGCTGGCCACCATCTGCGAAGTGAATGGCCGCGTCGTATTGGAGGGTGAGGCGGTCGTCATGCCGACTTCTTCGTTGCCGATGTTGGAGCGAATTGGTGCTAGCCGGCGTTCATAGCACCGCTAGCATGTCCATTAACTATGCTAGCGTGCCTTGCATATGCTGATGAATCATTCGAGCATGGCGCTTAAACTTGCAGACACAGCACCGCTCTTCGCGGAGGAAGCGTCTCGCGGAATATGGCCGCCGTCGAACACTACCATACGTGCCAATCAAAATAGCTCTTTGCACAAGAGCTAAAGCTACCGTCCCTTAAACCAAATCAGAAAATTAAAAAGCGCTTTTTGATTGAATGCGGCCGATAACGATCCTGAACTCCACCCATGAAAAGTGTCTTTTGGATCGCATCGTCCGTGAGACTTGATATCCAGCACCGACGCGACGCTAGCAGAGTTACTGAACAGGCATCATCACGAATGTTGTACCGTCGCAACAGGCGTCAAATGGCGCTGATCGCACGCAACGCAATGCGCAGCAAGCCATCCCGGCGTTTTGGCCGCTAACATTCCTGTGAACATGGCTAGTGGCAATTGTGAACGTCAACAACTGGTGCAACGTGATTTGAAGTACCGTTCGCTTGCCGACGCCCGATTCATCGGCAACTGGCGCGTCTTGGTCGGCGGGTTCTGGCGACGGGGAGTCCCGAATGGGTTGGTCCAGAAGACACAGATGCCGACGTTGCGGGAACAGATTGTGGCCAGCCAGACTATGTGGCGGAGAGCGTGGGCTCCCGTCGCGAGGAAACACTTGCACCCTCCCAGCCTCTTCGCTCTCCTGAGCATCTTTAATCCAGCCACCAGATTTCGCCCGACGATGGATTGCAGGCCAGTCTGCCTACTCCTGAGCGGGATTGGCAGCCCACTTGTTTATTGACGGTGCTCGAAGTTGGCGGCGAGTAGGCCGCGCCGGACGGTTAGTTGCGTTTTTAGGTGACACAAGCACTGAAAGATGAGCTATTTCGCGGAGAGACAAAGCGTTGGAAGCGGCCTACGACATCGACCCTGGCAGCTTCACACCGCGCGTCAACGAAATGATGGACTTCAACATGTGGACGTGGAATGCGCGTGTGTTCCCCGGCATCGACCCGCTCCCTCTGCGCGCCGGGGATCGGGTTCGTATTCGTTTCGGTAACCTGACTATGACGAATCGCCCGATTTATCTGCACGGTTACAGCTTCGAGGTAGCCGGCACCGACGGCGGATGGATACCCTCTTCAGCGCGCTGGCCCGAGGTGACGGTAGACGTCGCTGCCGGTCAGATGCGCGCCATCGAGTTCACCGCGAACCGTCCCGGCGACTGGGCGTTTCACTGCCACAAGTCGCACCACACGATGAATGCGATGGGCCATCAGGTGCCGAATCTGATCGGCGTACCGCAGAAAGACCTCGCGAAGCGCATCAACAAGCTGGTTCCTGACTACACGGCAATGGGCAGCACCGGAGGCTCGATGGGCGCGATGGAAATGCCGCTCCCGGAAAACACTTTGCCGATGATGACCGGCAACGGTCCGTTCGGCGCGCTGGAGATAGGCGGCATGTTCACCGTCGTGAAGGTTCGGGAAGGACTCGGGCGCAACGACTACCGCGATCCAGGCTGGTTCAGGCACCCGAAAGGGACCGTGGCGATCGAATGCACCGGGGACTCGCCGGATAGCTGAGTACGCGAGCGTCGGCTGTGACCCGGCCACCGGTTTCACCAACATGACTATGGAAAAAGCAGATGAAACAAACACTGATCTCGATTGCGATGGGCTGCGCCGTTGCCTTCCCGGCTATGTCATATGCCGCCGCCGACATGGGCAGCATGGAGACAAGCGGCGATCCCGCGCCGGGCACCGAGGCAAAGTACGGTATGTCGCATGGCGAAGTGAAGAAAGTCGATTTCGCCGCCGGCAAGCTGACCATCAAGCATGGCGCGCTCGAAAACCTCGGTATGGACGCGATGACGATGGTGTTCAAGGTCAAGGCCCGGAGATGCTTTCGCAAGTCAAGGCCGGCGACCAGATCGACTTCGTGGCCGAGTAAGTCAACGGCACGCTCACTATCATCGAATTGAAGAAACCGTGAGCGCATCAACGGCCATATTTTTATCCATCGCATCCTCGCCTCGTCCCCGAAAGCGGAAACGACGGAAAGAAACTGGCTTGCGGCCACTTTGCAGCACACAACGCGGCTGGCGCAACTGGGCGGGCGCCAGTGCGCGCGCCGCATGTTGCAAGTCGGTGCGCAAATGCACGAACACAAGGCCAAAAGACTTCCGTGGTGCACCACGGATTGCGGCGACCGCAATTCGTGAGTGCTGATCGGGCGCCGATCCCGCGAGCAACGGGCAGGCAACCGAAAACAGATCGTTGGCATACCACTTGCATTGATGCTCAGCGATTCGTCCGTACCCACACGAATGATCGCTTTGCCGGTCATCATCCGGTGAGCGCATGCTCGCTCAAGCGTTGTATGCGCTCGCCGCCACCAAAGGGGCCTCTCCATGTCAGTTCGCATTATCCGCCGCGATCCGGTTCACTCGAAACAGCGCACGGCCGTCACACTCTTTCGCACGTGCGCCCTCGCGCTCATCGCCACGTTCGGCATCAGTCATGCGGCGCACGCCGCGAGCGCCGAGGAAATCAAGGCACGGGGCTATATCACCGTCGCAACAGAAGATGACTACACTCCGTTCGAGTTCGTCGCCGACGGCAAGAACACGGGCTACGACAACGACCTTCTCGCGCTGATGCGCAAGAAGATCGGCGTCGAAGTGAAGCAGCAGGTGATGCCCTGGTCCGGCATCCTGCCCGGCGTGACGACGGGCAAGTACGACATGGCGCTGAGCGCCGTGCTCGTCACCGACGAACGCCGCAAGACCTTCGACTTCGCGTCGCCGACCTGCGAGGCCATCACATTCTATGCGACCAAAAAGGGCTCATCGATCAAGGGGCCGGACGATCTCGTCGGCAAGGTGGTCGGCGCGGAAACCGGCAGCGCGATGCTCACGGACCTGAAGCTCTTCAACGAGGAGCTGAAGAAGAAGCACGGCGGCAGCGGAATCAAGCAGATCGTCGAATACCAGTCGTATCCGGAAGCCTATCAGGACCTGGCCTTGGGACGCGTCGACGCGGTGGCGAATACGCAGATCAGCCTGAACTCGCTCGTCAAGACGCGTCCCGATACGTTTCTGATCGGCCAGCCGATCGGCAAGCCCACCTACATTGCGTGGGCCGTGAAGAAGGGCAACACCGACGTGCTGAAGATGGTCGATGCCGCGCTGCTTGAATTGCGCAAGAGCGGTGAGATGTATCAGCTTCAGCAGAAGTGGCTAGGCGCGAGCTACAAGGACATGCCGCAGTCCGTCAATTGACGCCATACCGTCTGTCAGACTCTATGATCCCGCATCGATGAACGCCTTCGATTACTGGAGTATCGTGCAGGGCGCGCTCGCGACCGTGGTTCTCTCGGTCGCGAGCATCGCCCTCGGCATACCGTTGGGTCTGGGCCTCGCGCTGATCCGCTGGGCGCGCGTGCCCTTTTTCCACCGCATCGTCGTGGCTTACGTGAGTCTGATCCGCTCGTGTCCCGCCGTGACGCTCACATTGCTCATCTTCTTCGCGCTGCCGCAGTTCGGCATCTCGCTCGATCCGACGCCCGCTGCGATCCTCGCGCTCACGCTCAGCACCGCCGCGTTCAACTGCGAAATCTGGCGCGCTGCCCTGATCAACTTTCCACGCGATCAGTACGACGCCGCCCTCGCCTTCGCCATGCCGCGAAGGCTGCGGTTTCGCCGCATCGTGATGCCGCAGATCTGGCGTGCGGCTTTGCCGGGTCTAGTCAGCGAAATGACGTTGCAGATCAAGTCGACGCCCGCGGTCGCCGTCATCGGCATCGTCGAGATCACGCGCGCGGCATTGCGGGTCGGCGCGCGCACCTATGAGCCGCTGCCTCCCTTCGTTTTTGCGCTCGTGCTATACGGTCTGATCGTGTTCGTCCTCATCAGGGCGCAGCGCGTGATCGAGCGCCGTCAACCCGTCGAGGCCCGCGCATGATGGAGCACTTCCTGATCGTCTGGCAGCAGCGCGCGGATGTGCTGTCGGGTCTGCTCGACACACTCGGTCTGCTTGCGGTCGCGTCCCTCGCCTCGCTCGTGCTCGGCGCACTGCTGACGTCCGCGCTGATGTCGAGGCGTGCGGCCATCGCGCGGCTCGCGACGCTTTATGTCGACGCAATGCGCTGCGCGCCTTTTCTGCTGTTCGTCTATCTGATCTATTTCGGCCTGCCGACGGCCGGAATCCGGTTGTCGAACTGGTGGGCGGGCGCGATCGCGCTGATTCTCTACAACACGGCCTACATGGCCGAACTGCTGCGAGGCGCCTGGGCCGGTCTGCCCGCGCCGATGATCGAAGCCGCGCGCGCATATGGCTTCCACGGCTTCAGCCTGGTTCGCCGCATCATTCTGCCGCAGGTCTTCACGGTTTCCTTGCCGATGATCGGCAACCAGCTTGTGCAGATCGTCAAGGACAGCGCGTTTCTCACGGTGATCGCCGTAGGCGAACTAACGCATCAGATGAACGGCATTCAGGCTACTTACTTCATTCCGTTCGCGGCCTTCATCACGGCGGTGGTGCTGTACTGGGCCATCTGTCTCGTGATCGAAGGCGGCAGCGGGTTATTGTCCAGATTCGCCGAGGAACGCAGAGCATGAACACTTCCAACGACGCCGCGCTCACGATGCTGCGCGAGGTCGCCGCAGACGGGACTGCATCCGCGCCGTCCGCGGCAGCCGCGGCATCCGGCAACACTGCCCGTCCGGCGACGGATACCGTCCTGCACCTCAACGGTATTTCCAAGTCCTTCGGCGAAAACCATGTGCTGCGCGATGTCTCGCTGACCGTCCACAAGGGAGAAACGGTCTGCCTGCTGGGGCCCTCCGGTTGCGGCAAGTCCACGCTGTTGCGCTGCGTGAACTGGCTGGAAATTCCCGACGCGGGCACGGTCCATGTGTCGAACCGGCGAATGGGTGTGCGCGAAGGCTCGTCCATCAAAATGAGCGATGCCGAGCTCGCGCGTTCACGCGCACGCATCGGCATGGTCTTCCAGCACTTCGCGCTCTGGCCGCATCTGACCGTGCTGCAAAACGTGATGGAAGCGCCGCTGCACGTGCTCGGCCGCCCACGCGACGAAGCACGCGCGGATGCGGAACGCCTGCTCGAACGCGTCGGCCTTGCGGGCAAAATGGAGGCATTTCCGTCGCGCCTCTCGGGGGGACAGAAGCAGCGCGTCGGCATCGCGCGCGCGCTTGCCATGAAGCCCGACATTCTGCTGTTCGACGAGCCGACCAGCGCGCTCGATCCGATGCTCGTCGGCGAAGTCCTGAACGTGATGCACTCGCTCGCGCAGGAAGGCGCGACCATGGTAATCGTCACGCACGAGATGGAATTCGCGCGGCAAGTCGCCAGCCGCATTGTCTTCATGGACGCAGGCCAGGTGATCGAAAGCGCGCCGCCCGAACAGTTCTTCGGCGCGCCGCAGACGCCGCGCGCGCGGCAGTTCCTCGCGCGTTTCCGTTCTCCGCATCAGCCTTTCGACGACACCGCTGGCGACGCTCCGAAACTCCTGTAAGCGCAGCACCCGTCGCGGCATTGTGCATGCCGCGACGGGTGCTTCGCCATTTACTGCGGGGCGATCATGTCGGCGGCCTGCCTGACTTCCCCATCCTTGTACTTGCCCCAGGTTTGCGCAAGCTCGCTCATCGAGCGCGGATCGCAATCGTACTCCGGCAGCGTGTCGGCATCCCAGTGACCGAAGCGGTCGGCGCCGCGCACCAGCGTCGCGCGACGGCGGCCCGTAGCCGAGCGCACGTGCGCCGGCACATAGAAGAATGCGAAGCCGATGCGCCTGTCATCCGAGCGGTTGGGGAGCGAACTGTGCGCGGTGCGTTCGTGATGCATCGAGAACTCACCGGGCTGAAGCGGCATTTCGACAGCAAGGTTTTCGTCGATGCCGACGAGCGTCTGCCCCTTTGCAAGCATGTTGTCTTTTGCATAGGTTTCGACATGCTTCAGGTCGGGGCCGCGGTGCGAGCCCGGCAACACGCGCAGAACACCGTTGAGCGAGTTCGCGGGCGTGAGCGCGACCCAGACGGTCACCTCCTCGTGCGGCGTGAGGCCGAAGTAAGTGGAGTCCTGATGCCACGACACATAGCGCGGATCGCGGCCATTCTTCGCGAAGATCGACGCGCCGAAAAGCATGATGTCAGGCCCGATGATATCCTCCACCGCGTCGAGGATAGCGGGGTGACGTCCGAGTTCGACGATCGCCGGCAAGGCCAGATGACCCTTGATTTTCAGGGTCCTGTTGACGTCCTCGCCGGTCATCGCCTCGTACTGTTCGATGATGCGACGATAGTCCGCCGCTTGCTGCGCGTCGAGCGCGCGCATGGGATACACGTAGCCGTGCTGCCTGAAATGCTCGACCTGCGCTTCGGTCAAGTGCTTTGTCATGGACGCTCCTTTGAGTGTGCTTCGATGGGAAAGACGCTTACTGCTCATCAAAAACGCGAGGCGCCGTCCTGGCATAAGGCTAGACGCCGGCATCCCGCATCACGTCGTGCACCGCGCGCGCGGCGGCCAGCACGCCCTCGTCAGCGCCGCGCGCGCCGATGACCGAAAGGCCCACGGGCACGCCGTCAAAGCGAGTCCAAGGCATGCTCACCTGCGGCAGACCCGCCAGGCCCGCCGCGCACAGCATCTGTTGCGACCGCGCGCGCACGTGGTCGAGCGTTTGCGCCGATGCGTCCGCGCGAGGCGCGACGCCCGGCACAGTCGGCACCAGCCAATATGTGCGTTCGGGCAGCGCGTGGGCCATCGCACGAATTGCTTCCGCGCGAATACGCTGTGCATCGGCGATCTGTTCGCGCGTAATGCCGAGGCTCATGGCGAAGCGCGCGCCCACATCGGCACCGAAGCTCGCGGCATGTTCACGCGCCCATTGCCCGTAGCGTTGCGCAATCTCCGCGGCCTGCAACACGCGGAAAGCCTGCGCCCAATCGGCAAGCGATGCTTCAGGCGCGACGAACCTCGCGCGTTCGCCGAGCGCCGGCAGCGACGCCTCGAAGCGTGCCGCGACGTCCGGATCCACGCAGGCAAGCAGGTTGCGCGGCACGTGCAGCGCGAACGCCGCCTGATCCGCTGGGACGAGGCTGCGCGCCAGCACTTCAAACGTGTCCGCGAGCAGGCGCGCGTCGCGCGCGAACCAGCCGACCGTATCGAAGCTGTGCGCGAGCGTGAGGCAGCCGTCTGCCGCAATGCGGCCATGCGTGGGCCGCATGCCCCATACGCCGCAGTAGCTCGCAGGCAGGCGCACCGAACCGCCGCAATCGGTGCCGAGCGCGATATCGGCGTGGCCCGCCGCCACCGCGACGACGGACCCCGACGACGAACCGCCCGGAATGCGCGCCGGGTCCGAGGGATTCACGGGCGTGCCGTAGTGCGCGTTGACGCCGGCGAGACTGTAGGTCAGCTCATCGGTGACGGTCTTGCCGAGCCATTGCGCGCCCTCTTCGAGCAGCGCGCGAACGGCGAGCGCGGTCCGCGTGGCGACAGGCTGTTCGTCGCGCCACGCCAGATTGCCGCTACCCGTGCGAAGCCCGGCGACATCGAACACGTCTTTTACTGCCAGCCGCTCGCCCACCAGCTTGCCGCCGGTGCGAAGCGGCAAGGCGGCGGCGGGCAGCGAGTCGAAGCCATCGGCGACGAACGAGCCATGCAGGCCCGCTTGCAGCAAATCGTTCTGCATCATGCAGGGTCCATCCAGCTGACATGGGCCGCGACGACACGCCATTGCCCGTCGAAGCGGGCCCACGTCTGCGATTGCCGTCCGATGCGCGGCTCGCCTGCGCGCGAGAACGTGATATTGGCGACGGCGAAGTCCTCGCCAAAAGTCGTTATCGAGCGATCGATCACGGTGCGCATCAGCCCCTTGCCCGGACGCGCGGCGCGGAAAGCGCGGATCGCGTCGTAACCTTGCAGGTTTTCCGTCGCGCCATAGCGCAGTGTGTGCGGGCTCTGCCAGAAGAGCGCATCGAGAACGGCAACGTCGTTGGTCGTGAGCGCGCGCTCGTATTCGTCGAACGCAGCATTCACGGCTGAGAGAGTCGCGGGATCGTCGATCGGCTGGGCGCTCATGCGTGCAGATCCGGCAGATCGGACAAGGCCCGCGCGAAGAGTTCGAGCGGCGCCGTATACAGCCCGCGTCCTAGCAGGCCCGCGCGTCCGTCGGCGCCGATCATCGCGATGGCGGCAAGCGGCACAATGCCTTCGCGAACCACGCGCGCGGCATCGAGCACGCCGGGCAACCGCCCGAATGCGGGATGGGCAGCCGTATGGATGCGCGCCTGCCGCCCGCGCCAGCCGGTGGGCAAAAAGGCTTCGAACGCGTGCGCCGATTCGGGCGCGAAAAGAAGCGCCTGCGCGCCGAAGCCGGCGGCGTCGATCACGCCGCTGTCGCCGGTAAGCGGCGCCGCGACGGCCTGCTGCTGCGGATCGATACGCGGACCTTCGGGCGCGCCTGCCTGCGCTGTGATCCAGCGCTCAGGCGCGCCAGCGAGACGGATGCCCACCCGCTCGCCGTTGCCAGCCAGCGCCACGACAAGCGTCGACCCGGACCGATCCGCGCCCGCCGCCGACAGCATCAGGGCGCACGCGGCCATCCATAGCGTGAGGAAAAAGAGCGGTGTTTGCGCGAGCATCGTATCGATGCCGGTATCTTCGATACGCGGAGCAAGCAGCGCGCGCAGCGCGGCCGTCGCTCCCGTCGCGCGGGCATGCAGATCGTCGCCGCTCTCGATGCCGGCCTGCGCCAGCGGGAAAAGATCGAGCGAGCCCGATACGAGCACCTCTCCAAGCGCGGGCGCGAGCACTTCGTCGCGCCATTTCATGCGGTCGAGGACGCGCCGGTCGCGGCTGCCGAAGCGAATCTGCGGACCTGCGCCGCTGCCCAGCAACGACCACGCGCACGCGGCGGGATCGTTGGCGTCCGTGACTTCGACCAGCATCGTGCGCGGCGAGACGACCGCCGCGAGCGGCGTTACCACCCCGTACGACTGCGCGCATTCCAGGCGCACTTCGCCTTGCGCGATCAGCCGCTCAGCGTGCGCCTCGTCCTGCGCCCAGCCCTCGTACAGACAGCACAAGACCGCCGACGAGGCCACGGGTGCGGAAGGCGCACGGGCATCGTCGAACGGCGGCCCAGCATGCAGCATCGTAAAGTCCGGCAGTCCCACGGCGTCGCGCGCGGCGACCACATTGCGCCAGTGCGGCCGTACCGCATGGACACGGCCCAGGGCGAGCGAGTTGGCATCGTCGCTGAGCATGATCAGCGGCCCGCGAAGCTAAAGAGGCTGCGCAAGCGCGACCACAGCATCTTCCAGAACAGATTGCCGACATCGAGCGGCGCGTTCGCCGGCTGGGGGCGCACGACGGCACGCGGCGGGTTTTGGGGCCGGGCTTGCGCTTCCGGTTGCGCTTTCGGTTGCTTGTCCGCTGGCACGTGGGCTCGCGCTTCGCGCGCGGATGCCTGCGCTTCGGGCATCGACGCTTGCGCTACAGCAGCCTGCTGCACGATCTGCGCCTCCCGTGCCTCCCGTGCCTCCCGCGCCGTATGCGTCGCCTCTGCCGTATCGTCGACGCTCGCCGATGCTCCCGCCTGATCGAGCTTCGCCTTCAGGTTGGACGCAAACGCTTCAGTCATGCGCGTCGCCAGTTCCTTTACGATGCCGCCGCGCGAGAACTGCGCGAGAGTGCCGCCTATCGTGTAATCGACCTTCACGTCGACGCGTGTCTCGCCGGCCCCCGCCTCTTCGAGCGCGAACGAAGCCACACCCTTCACGCGCGACGAACTCTTGCGGTCCACGCCCGCTCCGGTGATGCTGCCGGTGTAATGCGCGTCGTCGAAAGCGATCTCGCCGTCGCCTGCGAACGAGGCGACGATCGGCCCGAGCTTGACGGTCATCGTGAGCTTGAGCATGCCGTTCTCGACGGGCGCGGCGAGCGACGCCCCCGGCAGGCACCCGACGATGCCGGGCGTATCGTGAAAGCGTGCCCACACGAGTTCGCGTGGATACGGCACGGTAAAACTTTGTTCGATTTCCATTGCGTATCAGTCCGTATCCGATGGTTCAGGCCGTTGCCGCGTCCGCCGCTAGCGGCACGGCCGCGCGCGCACGGCGCGCATCGAGCACGCGACGGATCGCGCGGACGATGCCGACGTAGCCGGTGCAGCGGCACAGATTGCCGGAGAGTTCGACGCGCACGCGCGCGTCGTCGGCATTGGGCAGGCGCGTGACGATGTCGCGGGCGGTCATCAGCATGCCCGGCGTGCAGTAGCCGCATTGCAGCGCGTGCTCGGCGGTGAAGGCCGCGCGCAGCTCGTTCATGGTGGCGTCGTCGTCGAAGCCTTCGATAGTGCGCACCGCGCTGCCAGCACAACTGATTGCCGGCGTGATGCACGAGCGCGTCGGCACGCCGTCCACCTCGATCGTGCATGCGCCGCATACACCCTGTTCGCAACCGATGTTCGTGCCGCACAACATCCGCTGTTCGCGCAGAAAATCCGCGAGACTCGTGCGCGGTTCGACGCGCTCCGCGACCGTCGCCTGATTGACGACCAGTTCGATCGTCCTGATGAATGCGTCGCTCATGGTGCGTTCCCGTTCTGATTGCGGATGATCCCCGCCGCGCGCACGAGCGCGACGCGATGCACCTCATGTTCATAGCTTCCCGCCTCGATGCCCGCCGCTTCGAGATGAGCATCGAAGCACGAAGTCCGCGGATCGGCGTCGTGCAGCAAGCCGCGGGCATCGTCGATTGCGTAAGGCGGCGCGTCGATCGCGCCGATGACTGCACGGCACACGCCGCGAGCCGCGTCGTCGATAAAAACGGCGATGGCTTCCGCGAACTCGCCCGGCTTGCGGTTGAACTTGTAATAGCTCCAGCGGGCTGTCGGTGACAGACGGGTGAAGCGCACGCCAGTGAGAATTTCATCGGGTTCGAGCGCGGTCGTGAACGCGCCGGCCATCCACTCACCGCTTTCGATCACCCGCGCGCCGGTCGGTCCCCTGACCAGGTATTGCGCATTCAGCGCGCACATGGTGTTGATCCAGTCGGCGGCGGGATCGGCATGCGCGAGACTGCCGCCGAGCGTGCCGCGATTGCGCACCGCGCGATAGGCGATGCCTTGAGCGACATACTCCATCAGACCGCGCGTGCCGGTTTCTAGCTTGCCGTCTTCGATCTCCGCATGCGTGATGCACGCGCCTAGCTCGACGGCTTCACCTTCTGTTCGGCAGGCACGCAAGGCAGCGATGCCGCGCAGATCGACGAGCATTTCCGGCTGCGCGAGGCGCAGGTTCATCATTGGTCCGAGCGACTGACTGCCGGAGACGAACTTGCCCATTCCGCCGGTCGGCGCGACGAGCGCGATGGCCTCGTCGCAGGCGAGCGGACGGGCGTAGTCGTAGGCTGCGGCTTTCATGCGGGCATTTCCTTCGGCGCGTTGGCCTGCTGTTTGCGCTGTCTTGCGAGCGCTTCGACGATCAGGCGTGGCGTGATCGGCAACTGGTCGATGCGCACACCGAGGCCGCGCAGTGCATCGTTGACGGCGTTCGCGAGCGCGGCGGGCGGCCCGATCGCCCCGCTTTCGCCAATGCCCTTCTGCCCGAACTCCGTGTACGGGGCGGGCGTTTCCATGTGTTCGATGCGAATCGCAGGCACCTCTGTCGCGCCCGGCAGAATGTAGTCAGCGAGCGTCGAGGCGAGCGGCTGCCCGTCTTCGCTATAGGGCATCGCCTCATAGAGCGCGGTGCCGATACCCTGGGCCGCGCCGCCGTACACTTGTCCGTCGACCACCATCGGGTTGATCAGCACGCCGCCGTCCTCCACGATCGCATAATCGAGAATCTCGGTCTTGCCGAGCGCCGGGTCCACTGCGACCACCACCGCATGACATGCGTAGCTGAACGTGCCCGAATCGCGCTTCGCCTGATACGAGGTTGACACTTCGAGGCCGCGCGGATCGACATCCGGCGGCAGAAGTTGCGGTGCGAGATACCAGGTGCGGGCCAGTTCCCGCAAACTGCGCGAGCCATGCTTGCCGACTACCGATCCGCTTTCCCAGCGCAAATCGCCCAATGGCTCGCCAAGCAGATGCGCGCCGATTTTCATCAGGCGTTCCTTGAGTTCCTTAGACGCACGGCCGACCGCGCCGCCCGCCATCACGATCGAACGCGAGCCCCAGGTGCCGGTGGAATACGGCGTGACGCCGGTATCGCCGAGCACGATGCGCACGCGGTCCGTATCGATGCCCAGCACCTCGTGAGCGATCTGCGCGAGCGTGGTCTCCATGCTCTGCCCGTGCGAATGCACGCCGGCGCGCACTTCCAGCACGCCGTCGGGCGTCAGGCGAATCACCGCGGGCTCGTGGCCCGGCACCATTGGAATGCCCCAGCCGTGATACACCGACGTGCCGTGCGCGCCCTGCTCGCAAAACACCGAGATGCCCACGCCAATGCGCCTGCCGTCCGGTTCGCCGCGCCGTTGCCGCGCGCGCACTGCGCCCAGATTTATGGCCGCCACCGCGCGGCGCACCGCCTCGGGATAATCGCCGCTATCGAAATGCTTGCCGGTGATGTTGTCGTACGGCATTTCGTGCGCCTCGACGAGATTGCGCAGCCGTACCTCGTAAGGCTCGATGCCCGCTTCGAGCGCGATCGCATCCATGACGGTTTCGATCGCGTAACACACGCCCGTGCGCGCGACGCCGCGATACGGCAGGATCGGCGGCTTGTTGGTCGCCACCGACCAGGTGCGGCAGCGAAAGCGCTCCATCTTGTATGGGCCGGGCAGGATGCTGCCAACCTGCGCCGCTTCCAGGCACGCGGAGAACGGATACGATGAATACGCGCCCGAATCCACGTGGGCATCGCATTCGAGTGCAAGCAGGCGGCCGTCGCGATCCGCGTAACCGGTGATATCGTAGTGGTGCTCGCGGCAGTTCGCGTTGGCCGTAAGTTGCTCGCGACGGTCCTCGATCCAGCGCACGGGTCGGTCCAGTTGCATCGCGAGCCAGCCGCAGCAGACTTCCTCCGGCAACAGAATGCCCTTGTAGCCGAAGCCGCCGCCGACATCCGGCGCGATTACGCGCACTTGCCCTTCGTCGAGCCCGAGACATTCGGCGAGCCCGGTACGCGTGATGTGCGGCATCTGCGCGGACGTATGCACGATCAACTGCGAGAGGCGGCGATCCCAATGCGCGACGACGCCGCGCCCCTCCATGGGCGCCATGCTCTGACGCGCAGTGCGTAGCGTGCGATGAACGCGAATCGGCGCGTCGCGGCGGATCGCTTCGAGATCGACATCCGGCTTCGCGTCGACGAAAGTCTCCAGAAAGACGTTGTCGCCCCAATGTTCATGCACGAGCGGCGAGCCTTCCCGGCAAGCGTCAAGCATGTCGACCACGGCAGGCAGTTCCTCGAAATCGACGAAGACCTGCGCGGCGATATCCTCGGCTTGCGCGCGGCTCGCGGCCACGCACATGGCAATGGGTTCGCCGACCTGACGCACCTTGCCGCTTGCGAGCACGTGCTGCCGCGAGCTTTTGAATCCCGGCAACCCCGAATCAGCGACGATCGGCTTCACGCCGTCCAGGTCGGCGAGCGTATAGACGGCCTGTGTGAACGCCTGCGGCTTTTCGATGCCGACGATATGGCCGTGTGCGATCGGGCTGCGCACGAACGCGACGTCGACCATGCCGACCATGCGGATGTTGGGCACGTATTCGCCGCGTCCGTGCATGAAGCGGTCGTCTTCCTTGCGTGCGAGCGATGCGCCGATGCCTTGCGGGCGCTGATCGCCGGCACGTGGTTGCGAACGTTTGATCATGAATAAGCCTTGCGTGGTCAGGCAGCGCGCGCGAGCGGCAGGGTCGGCGAGACGGCATCGTGACGCTCGCCGTCGCGCAGGCAAAAGAGCGGCGACAGCATGCGTTCGGTGATGACCTGGGTGCCCTCGTTGTCCTCGAGCACCCAGCGGCCGCGACGATCGTCGAGCACGCTGATGTCCGCGCCGCGCCCCACCTGCAGCGAGCCGATCACGTCTTCCATTCCGATCATCCTCGCGGCATTGCAGGTGGCCATGGCCACAACATGTTGCAGCGGCAGCCCGAGCGCGAGCATGCTGGTCATCGCGCTCACGAGGCTGAACTGCGTGCGGCCAAGGAACGAATGCTCCTCGTCGGGATGGCTGTCAGGCGTGCCGGCGGGCGCGGGCACGTGGGTGTTGTAGCCGTGCATGTCGGCGCCGAGCGTGTCGGGAACGACGCCCTCGTCCAGCACGATGCGCGCGGTCTTGAAGCTGAAATGCGAGCCGTGGCCCACGTCGATCTTGAGCCCGCGTGCGACGGCCTCATGCACGAGCGGATGCAGTCGCCCGTTTTCTTCGACAAAACCGCCCGGATGACGGCTGAACGGATGCGCGAGGATGTCACCCGGCTTTAACGTTTCGACAACCTGATTGAAGATCGAATTCGGCTGCACGGGCAAGCCGCCGCTATCGGGCTTCGGCCAAAGCTGCCCGAAGTGGATGTATAAGGGCAGTTGCGCGCCGCGGCCGATCTTCGCGGCGATCTTCATTACATCAAGACCCCAGCGCGCGAAGCCGCCGATTTCCGCATGAGCCTTGATACCCTTCACAAGATCGGGATTCGCGCGAATGGACTTGATGGTCGCATCGGCATCGAGACAATCGGGTCGATAGAGGTCCGGGTAATAATGGCCTTCGAGGCCGCCGACCAGATAGGCGGAGATAAATGCCAGCACGCGCGTGGACGAGCGCTCCGCCACGTAATGCCGGAAACCGGGAATCGTGATGCAGCTTGGTCCGCCCTGGTCCACGATCGTCGTCACGCCCGACTGCACGCCACACTGATCGGCGTTGAGCCCGAAGCGGCCGGTGACATACTGAAAGACGTGGCCGTGCGTATCGATGAGACCAGGCAGCACCAGCTTGCCGCTGCAATCGACCGCCTCCGCCAGCGGCGCCTCGCGCGCGAGGTCGGTGCCGATGGCGGCAATAACGCCGTTGTCCACCAGGACGTCCAGCGTGGCGTCGATGTTCTGGGCGGGGTCGATGACGCGGCCCCCTTTGAGCAGGACTTGTGACATGTGCGGTGCGATAGCCGAGTGAAGAGATGCGTGGTGTACCGCAAGTTGCATGCCGGTTGGCAACGGTGAACTTCAGCATCGGATTTCTCCTTGCACGACAACGACTTAACAAAATCGCCTCCTGTGTTATCCGTGCCGTACCACGGATCTGCGCGCACAAGCTTCGCACCAACTCGGACGGCCCCGGCGTGGGTGCGCACCATGCGCATGCGCAATGCCTTTTTATGGTGATCCGTTGGTGTACCCCCGATTTGCGACGCATGCCGGTTTCAGCCTAGAATGCGCGACAGAGCGCCTCGTGCGTGCCCCTCTCCATCCAATGCCTCTCATGCGATCCACGACCACCGACCACCTCGACATCCAAAGCGTGCGTGCAGAGCTCGCCGAACGGCAGGCGCGCTCGCCGCTGTTCTCGCGCCCAGGATTTCTGATTCGCCGCATGCATCAGATCCATACTTCCCTGTTCGCGCAGGAAACCAGCGAGTTCAACATTACGCCGGTGCAATACAGCCTGCTCACCACGCTGGAGACGCTTGGCGAAATCGATCAGAACTCGCTCGCGATCGAAGTGGGGCTGGAGCGTTCCAGCGTCGCGGAAGTGATTCCACGCCTTAACGCGCGCGGACTGGTGAGCCGTACGCAGGCGGAACACGACAAGCGTTTGCGGCTCGTCAAGCTGACGCCCGCCGGCAAGCGCCTTGTCAGGAAGATGGCAAAAGCCGTGCAGCGCGCGCACGATCGCACCATCGAGCACCTGTCGCCCGTCGAACGCGATGTGTTCATGCTGCAAATGATCCGGCTGGTGGAAGCGAATAACGCCGACAGTCTCGTGCCCTTTCGCCTGCCCGACAGCCAGTTGCTGGCGCCGAACGAGAGCGAGGCTGGCGCGGCGTGAAAGCCGATCTTACTGGCGGTCTCTGATAACATGCGAGCGGTGCGCAGATGCAGTTCATCGCATGGATGGACGATTACTTGCAAGCAGACTAGCGAAGTACCTCTCGCCGCGCGGCCAGGTAGGTGGTGACGAGTTTTTTATCGATCTACTTTTCTACCACCTCAAGCTGCGTTGCTACGTCGTTGTCGAACTGAAAACGACGCCGTTCAAACCGGAGTACGCCGGCCAGTTGAACTTCTATCTTTCGGCGATCGACGCGCAGGTGAAGGCAAAGGAGGACCAGCCGACCATCGGTCTGCTGCTGTGCAAGGAAAAGAACCGGCTTGTGGCGGAATATGCGTTGCGCGGCGTAGCCAAGCCGATGGGCGTCGCCGAGTACCAGTTTATGCGCGAAGTGCCCGAATCACTGGAGACGGATTTGCCGACCATTGACCAGATTGAGGCGGAATTACGGCCCGATCTTCCTGACTCAGGCACCTAGGATCTTTCAGCGCCCCCTCCCCTCGATCAACCGCCGGGCAACCGTCGGTTACCTGGCCACAAAGTCGTTCGCGGTCAGCCACAGCGGCTCGTCAGGTCGCGCCAGTAATTTTCTTTCTGCAACTGCGACGATGCGGTTGCGACCGTTTTCAAATGCTTTGAGGGTACGCACCGGGTCAGCGCTATGCGGTAACCAGAAATAATCTTCGAGTGCATCACGCGCAATTGCGCCTTCGACCTCGCGGCCGCGAATCGACAGCATGAAAACCACGGCGCGTCCGTCCGGCGAGACGGCGGGCGCCCGATCTAGAACTTCCATGACGTACCTCGACTATATAATTCGCGGTCTTTTCATTTGTACAGCGCCGCTCAGCAATCAATCTACCAGAAGTTGAAAGCAGCGCGATCGGCTATTTCGCGACCGTGCAGCCTAACCGTTACCCCGATCGCTAAGCTGAGCGGCAACGTTCGTTTGGCTAACTTTCGAAGCCCCCCGCGCGTTTCAGGCGGCGTTGGGCTTTGCGACGCGGTAACGGGTGCAGACGGAGTTGCACACAGGAAGCCAACATTCTTTTCTATGGTGAGCTTTTTCGGGAACGAGGATATGCCACCGCGTGACGAGTAGTCCGGTTGTTGCAAATCCCTACTTTCGACAGCATGTGCCTGCGTCGCTTCAGCAACGTATTCGACAATCCCGAATACTCTCCGGGACAAGCGCCGTAAATGGCACGCTGCAGGAACCAGCCCAATGAGTTGTGCGTTTGCATGACCGCGGCGGCACGCAACCAGCGCAAGGTGGTTCGCGAGGAACTGTTCGCTTGCCGACGCGCGATTCATCCGCAACTCGGACATCTTGGTCGACGGGTTCTGGCAACGGGGACTCCCGATTCGGTTGGCGCAGAAGACACAGATGCCGACGTTGCGGGAACAGGTTGTGGCCGCCAGACTGTGCGGCCGAGAGCGTCCGCACTGGTCGCGAGGAAACACTCGTCCCCTCCCCGCCTCTTCGCTCTCCTGAGCACCTTTGCACCCACCACCGGGTCTCGCCCGACGATGGATTGCACGCCAATCCGCCTACTCCTGATGGGATCGGCAGCCCACGTTCTTTATAGACGGTGTTCGAAGTTTGTCGGCCAGGAGCCCGCGCCAGACGGTTAGTTGCATTGTTAGGTGACACACAGCACTGAAACGTGAGCTACTTCGCGGACTGACATGGCCCAAATCCGCACCGCCAACTTCGGTCGTACATCAAGGGAGTGAGTCCAGCCTGCGTGCGCTTACCTTCAAGTTCGTTAAGGTCAACCTGGTTGGCCAGCTATGCGCTTGGGAACAGAAAGCGGGATGCGTGGCGAGCCTTTGCCAATGCATATGAGCACGCGGTCAATATGTGGCCAAAGGAGCAGCCGGAGCAGATGCATGTCGAGGAGTTGCCCGGTATAGCGAAAGGCTCACTGGAAGGGCCTGGAAACGTTGCCTAATCCAGACGCCCACAAGCACGATTTCTACACGTCGCAATACCCCGTCTTTCCTGCGAGCCTGGAACTGGTGCCGCCGGGCTGCCATCGGACTATCCGGTCAGGGCAAACCGTTCAGGCCCATGGAATATGGGAGCCCGTAGCTGTAGAGCAAAACGACGCGTTTTTTTCTTTTTCCCGTGAGCAAGAGGAAGTTGCACAACGGCGGTTGTTTCAATTATTTGGTGAGCAAGACCAAGGCGCCGAACCCTGTGGCTTACAGCAGTGGCGCGAAACACTGGCTTTGGTGTGAGCCAGTGCATTGGCGTCTGCTGTGGAAGGACATCCGGTATCGTGACGGTCTGGTGCCCGATGAGTCTGAGTACTTTAAGAGCGACGCGGACCAGCCGACTCTTCCTGCCCGGCCTCGTGTCTAACTAGCGAACGCGCTCATCCGCATGGCATAGTGCTGGCAGTTCAATGGGAGAAGCGACAAATGGCGACATTGGAATCATTGCAAGCGAAAATCGCGAGACTGCAGGCGCAAGCCGATGCGCTCCGCGCGAAAAAGTCGAGTGCTGTTATCGAGAAGATTAAGAGCTTGATGGCAGAGCACGGTCTAACGACTGCTGACATTGACGCGCATGTTGGCGGCAAGAAGCGCGGACCCAAGCCGGGCACTAAGGCCGTTGCCAAGCCGTCTGCTTCCGCCGCAAAGTACCGTGACCCGAAGACAGGCGCGACATGGTCGGGTCATGGCCGGGCGCCGGGCTGGATTGCCAGCGCTAAGGACCGCTCGAAGTTTTTGGTTAAAGGTAACGCCGTGTCTTCCGCTCCTGCTGCCAGAAAATCAGCGAAGGCGGGAAACTACGTTAGAGGCCCGCAGCCGGCCCTCTATCGTGACCCCAAGACCGGCGCGACCTGGAGTGGGCGTGCACGGCCGCCGGCTTGGATTGCTAACGCAAAGGACCGCAGCAAGTTTCTAATCGATGGCCCGATCGCGGCCGGCAAAAGACCGGTCGTCACCAAAGTTGCTGGCAAGAAGGCTCCGGCGGCGAAGAGAACTGTTGCCAAGAAGCCGGCGAGCGCAAAGGTGTCGGCAAAGGAACCGCAGGTCAAGAAAGCTTCGGCGAAAGCGGCACCGCAGAAGAGCGTGACCGCAGCCGCTCCAATGGCCACAGTGGAGTCAGGCGCCGAGTTGACGACCTAATCGTAGTTGTCAGGTGCCCGGTGGACCAGCGATTTCCTGATTCCACCGGGGACATCAAGCCGGCGACTTTTATTGCGCCTGTGCTGCCTGAGGGTGTGCGGCTTGCTGTTGAGCCGCTCTTGAGCGTGCTGCTTGGCGAGGTGCCTGCAGACCATGCAACCCCCGACTGCACCGACGACGGCATGGTGGCCATGCGTAGTGTCCGGTGACCCCGCCGACGACAGCACCCTTCGGGCATCCTGCGGCGTTCGCCGTGCCTGCCGTTGTTTAGGCAAGCGTCGTTGCAATCAAAGCGATTCGTATCGGACCGGAATCGCGTCGATCTCCTGATGGACTACCTGACCCGGCTCGCCAATGAGGCGCGAGCTGCGGGCCGTCGGGCCCAGTAATGGGCGCTTCCGCAGGCTTCCATGACAACCCGGCATCGGGCACGATTGGCGAAGAACGGTTTGAGCTGGGCGCGCTTCAGCACCTTGCGGTGAATCGTGCCGGTATCCGGTTCGATGAAATGAACCTGGAAGACGCGTTGGCCAGGTCGATGGCGATGGTCGTGGGTTCCATCTGGATTCTCGTTACCGCGTGTGCATGCGCAAACCACACTCTGGCACAGTGCCGGCACCGGGCCGTATCTGCGTCAGACAGTAGCGTTCAGAAGACCGTTAAGGCGGGAGGCGACCATTCCGACTATAAAGCTACTACAACAAAAAAAACCAATCTTTACTTATGTAAAGTCCCATAGGTGTCCTGATTTCTCGAATCTTAACGTTAGCGCTGTAGAACGACTCATCAAGCTCCACCCGGACGCCATCGCTTCATTGCGCAGCGTTGAGCGCGCATTCTTCAAAATGAGTGCTGACACGTTTGACGAAGCGGGCCTCAGCGACGTACCGGCGGACTTACGCACGCGACTTGTGACGCCCTTCCGCAATTATCAGGTAGCTTGAACTGAAGTCCTGCCGCCGATGAAGGCCTGCCCGTGGCAGGCCCCGGGACAGCCAACTGACGGCAAAAACCCGGCTGACTCGCCCGCGACTTCACATCCGCGCCGGCCACGCAGTCGCTGCTGTCAGCCCGGCAACTGGACCGTCCGCCCGAGAAAAGAGCTTCGACCACCTCGCGCCGCGGCGATTTGCGGCGCCACCTCCTTGAGCAGCCCGAGTTTCGCTTGATATAACAGGAAGTGCGTTTGCGTCCCCATGCCGCACGGTGATAGCACCTAGATGCCTTGCAAAAAGCTTACATATGCGCTCTAATAGGACGACTGCCAATTGTTGATTATTAGCTGGGCCACTGCTTCGAGGTACAGTCGTGTTTTCCAACCCGCGTTCTCGCCTCTCCTTGTTTTGCACTCCTGCACAATCGAAGGAGCGTACTCACGGGCATTGGAAAACCAATACCTTCAAGCGCACACAGAGCCGCGTCAGCTGCGTGGATAACTCAGCACTTTCTCCTGCCCGGCTCTTCGCATAAAGCAAAACCAATAAAACGAGAGCCGGGCTCACCATCTTTCTATCGACACCGGCGGTACTCTATCGCGAGCTACGTGATGGGCGTCCGCTGGTATGCCGAACGAACTTGAGATCCATCGCGCTGCGTGCGCGCCGCTCCTTTGCCGCGCGACCTGACAGCGGCGGGATGGGATCGTCGTTGAAGGATAGAAAAGCCATGAGAACGCAAACCAAGC
>NZ_ABLD01000019.1 GCF_000172415.1 Paraburkholderia graminis C4D1M | reverse complement strand
GCCCAGAACGCTCCGGCACCGTCAGTTGCCGAACCCAATACCAGGGCTACCGTTTGATGGCCCGGGCAGAACCTGTGAGGAGTGCATTGCACGCCGCCCATCTGGTGATTGAAGCGCCCTGCTACCCGACGCAACGCTGCTTCAACGCGCTGGATTATTTTTACGACCCCGCACTGGCCGTGCAATATGCCATCCGATGGGGACGGATCTGGGTCGAGCACCGGCTCACGAACGTCGCGGTACAGCGTGTGATATCAACGAAGCCGGCAAGCAACGCCGCACTGCTTCTGCACAAGGAACGCATTACCCCGCCGGTAATCATAGACGGACCCCCGGGCGAAAAAACGCTCCGCTTCGTAGCCCGAAAACCCGGAAGTTCAACCGCGGCGCTTGCCTACTGGCTTGGCGTGACTGAGCCGTCTAGTGAGGCGAGCCTCACTGAGTTAACCCGGCGCTTCGCGCCCCTGATGCAGGTCGTCTTCCCTGACGATCGCCCCGGTGCGTTCGTCAACCGTAGCGCGCTGCTCGCTATACATCAGTTGGGAACGATTGATCGACTTGTTTTCGTGGACGGCTCATCGCTCGACGTATGGAACGACCGCGCTTGCGCGGATATCTGTAACTTGCATTCCAGCCTGACGCACTCATGCTGTCTGTCAACGACCCGTCGATCACGGCTATGACCGGCCGCGCGGCAAGCCACCCTATCGTTGCCTGCTGCGACGCCGAACGACGCCCGAAATGTACGCAGCGGCCGACCGTGTCGCCGACGCGGCGCGCTGCTCCTCGACGCAACGGAAGCGACAGCCGTCTTTGCCAATTCGGCGGTCGCTCATCATGTTGATGATATCGACGAGGGATGCTGCGACAAAGCAAAGAAACCTGACAGCAGCGCTAGCATGAGTGTCGTCGAGCGGCTGACATGTTTCCTGGTGAAGTTAGCGGTTCCGTAGCTGCTAGTACATGATGACGAAATAGGTAGAACCAGCATGCTGAAAGCTGCCTTCCGTGCCGGCTGCGTAATCCAAGCCGTTGATTTATCAGGACAAGGGTGCGCGGATCTCATCAAGGCTGCGGGCGTGCTTCGGCAATTGCGCACGAGCAAGCCGGAGCCATGCATGCAGACCCATTTCCCATCAACAAAGAGCTTGCAAAACCCGTCGGGTCCATAGATGCACGGAATACTGACCCACGATTTGCATTGAATTCCACGCAGTAATTCGGGACGACGATCAAGATCCTGCCCGGCCCGCCGCTCAATGCGCTGCCTCTGGTTAGCGCGACTACGCAGTGCTCGCCGGTATGATCTGGCATGGGTAGGCTGCGGGGAGGGTTACGTCTCGCCCTCTTTGAAATCGCACGACGATGTGTCCGACGCCTGTCACGTGTCCATTCAAGACATTGCAGTTATCGTGGCCGAAGACTTCACGGGCAATGCAGCGGTTGGCCGCTCATTAGACCCTCGCGTTCAGCATTCGACATGCCGCGGCTCGGGAGCGAATGCGGCTCCCGTCGAGCCCGGTTCCTGCGACTGATGGCGCGATAGCGGAACGGAGTGTGCCGCGAGGCGTTTGAGAAAGCGAGCGGAACAGCCGACGGTCGCAATGGCTGCTGGAGAAGGAGGAACAAAACGCAAGGCGGTGCAAAAGGCGTCGTGACGCTCAACGAGGAAAACGACGATTCCCGCCATGAGACTTTATGGATCGCCTGCCGGGCGGCTGATCGATCTGTTCAGAAGAGAGGGCGAATGCCTTGGCGCGTAGCAGTTGCTGGTTTTCCGCCTTGCCAAGCTTGCCGGCCGGGCCAGCAAGCCACCGCTTCAGCAGGCGGTACTGGAATCGAGCGGAACGCCGCAACCCGCTCGACGCTTCAGGACGAAGACGCGGAAGAACCGGAACCCGCACCGTCTTCATCGCCCTCTTCGCCCAGCATCCGCAACGCGGCTTTCTCCGCATTCAACACGTGCTGGCGGGCAAGCTGTTGGGCCGCGTCCGCGTCACGTGCCTTCAGCGCTTTGTGCAGCTTGTCGATCTCGCGCAAGCTGCTGGGCAGCCGGTCTGGATGCATCAGCGAGGTCGCGCGCAGCAGGTTCACGCGCGAGTACAGGCTGTTTAGAATCTCTTTCACCAGATGGTTGCCGCAGTTGTCGAGCAACACGTCGTAGAGCGACGCTTTGGCCTTCAGCACGCCGTCCTGGTCTTGCGCCGTCGCGTGCACGCGCAGCGTTTTCGCCGCGTCGCCAAACTGCGCGATGGCTTCGTCGCTGGCGAGCCGCGCGAACTCGTGCGCCGCAAACCCTTCCAGCAACGCGCGCAGAGCGTATAGCTCCGTCGCTTCTTCGCGCGACATGACCGCGACTACCGGCCCCTTGTGCGGCACGTTGCGCACCAGCTTTTCTGCCTCGAGCTTGCGCAGCGCCTCGCGCACGGAGGTCCGGCTCACGCCCAGCGTTTCGCACAGTTCACGCTCGATGAGCCGCGCGCCCGGCGCGAAGCGCCCGCTCATGATGGCCTGGCGCAGCACGTTTTCCACCTGATGACGCAGCGTCTCCGGCCGGACCAACCCCATATCGGTCAACATCATTGTCTTCCAGTCCGACAAAAATCCAACCGCTATGATACTTCACCACTGGCCTTTAGAGGCCACTGGTTCGTTTCGCTGCCGGCTGAGATGGGTCGGGCCTGAAGCAGCGACCCGAGGCCAACGCGCAACACGACCCGCATCGCGTCGTCCAAGCGAAGCACGAGCGGCTCAGCGTGCGCCACCTCGAGCGAGGCGATTCGTGCGTCGTCGATGTGGTCTATATGCTTGAACAGCGCGCGCAATGCATTGCCATGCGCGACCATCAGCACCGACTCGCCGTTGCGCAATGAGGGCACCACCGTCGATTCCCATAGCGGCAGCACGCGCTCCAGCGTGTCGCGGAGGCTTTCGGTAAGCGGCAACGTGTCGGCATCCGGCAGCGCCGCGCTGTCGAATTGCGCGACGATATTCTGCTGACGTTCGGCATCGAGCGGCGGCGGCGCCTCCGCAAAACCGCGTCGCCACGCCTGCACGCGCGCCGCGCCATAGCACTCTGCGGCCGCGTCCTTTCCCATCCCCGTCAGCGCGCCGTAATGTCGATCGTTCAGACGCCACGAACGAACTACCGGCCGCTGTGGCGCGCCGCATCGGTCGAGAATCAGATCGAGCGTATGCCCCGCGCGGCGCAGCAGCGACGTCACAGCCAGATCGAACTGAGGAGCCAGCGCGCCGATCTGCTCGCCGAGCGCTATCGCCTGTTCGACGCCGTGCGGCGACAGGGGCACGTCCATCCATCCGGTGAAGCGGTTCGCCCGATTCCACTCCGACTGTGCGTGACGCAAGACCACGAGCGTTGCGCAATCCGCCATGCTCACCTCGTCTAGTTGTACCCCAGAATTGCGGACGTGCGGACGTGCGCCTGCTCGGTTCCGTTCGACGCGAGGCGCGACAGCGGCGCCGTCTGGAACGCGCGAAACATCGACTGCGGCTCGTTCGCGCGGAACGTTGAGGATGGCGCGGCAGACTCGCGCCGCGTGCTGCGCAACAGATCGAGGATTTCATTTCGCATCGGCGTATCAAGCCTCCGTCGCAGTGCGCCGTTTCGCGAGCGCCGCTTCGAGCAGCGGCGCGCCGAGTTCTGCGCCGTGAATGCCGGTCGTGCTGACAATTTCGAGCAGTTCCATGAGTTCTTCCGCCGTCGCGCCGTAACGCAGCGCGTTGCGCATGTGCAGCTTGAGCCCCGGCACGTACAGGTGAGTCGACGATGCGTCGAATGCGCAATACATGAACTCCTTGATCTTCGGACTGAGCACGCCGGTGCGCCATGGCACCGACGAGAATGCGACATACGCCTCGAACAGATCGGGGTCGAGTTCGAGCAGGCCTGCCCACGTGGGATGCCAATAGCCGCGGTTCTTCTCGAACGCTTCCTTGAGCGCGCTGCGCCTTGCGTCGAGCGGTACGGGGCCGTCGCGCAATCCTTCCTCTTCGAGCACTTCGAGCAGCACCGGCACGCCCACGTTGCTCGTGTGAATGCCGATCGTGCTGATCAGTTCGAGCACTTCCATCAGTTCATCGGCGGTTGCGCCGAAGGCGAGCGCCCGCTCCAGATGATGTGCGACGCCGGGACCATACAGTTGCGTGGCGCATGCATCGGCGGCAAGGGCGATGAACGCGCGCACCCTGTCCTCCAGATGATTCCTTCGCTGCGGCACGGCCGAGAACTGCACGTACGCATCGACAAAACCCGCATCGAGACGAAGCATGCTGTCCCACGCGGCATTCCACGATCCATGCACGCGCACGAAGTCTTCCTTGATCTGCTGCGGATCGCGCGATCCGCTCACCGGCTGCGCTCCTTCGTTCATTCGCTGATTCCTCATGATGACGACGATCGAATGACTGCACGCCGACGTGGCCCGCGCGACGCATCACGTTGCTCGCGCGCGTCAGCGCGCGTTCAGCCCCTGCGGATAATCGGCTTCCGCGACCTCTTCCTGCCACATGGATTTGCCGATCGACGTCGCGATATGAACCATGTAGCTGCCGTCACTTGCGCCATGCCAGTGCCGCTCGTTCGGCCCGATGAACACAATGTCGCCCTGACGGATTTCCTGCGGCGCTTCGCCTTCCTTGCAGATCCAGCCTTTGCCCGCCGTCACCTGCAACACCTGTCCCCGCTCGTGCGCATGCCAGTACGTGCGTCCGCGCGGCGCGAAGAAGACCGTGTTGATCGTCACGCCGTCCGTCGTCGGCATGACGGGGTCGGCCCACACCGTGCCCGTGAACGTCTCGCCGCGCTGCTCCGACATCTTCCCTTCTGCCCTGCCGTGAAATACCTTCATGAATGCCTCTCCTTGCTATGAACCTTTGCGCTCGCCGTCGAACAACCGCACGCCGCCCGATACGTCGCCGATCGCATCGACCACGCGATTGCTGATTACGTCGCCATAACCGAGCGCCGTGCCGAGGCCGAAGCTCGCCAACGGCCCCGACGCGTTCAGCGACACCACACCCAGTTCGCGCACGCGATCCACATACAGCACGACGTCCTTGGTCATGAGCTTGCCCGTCAGACCGCCTTCCAGATAGTCGCCGTCGACAATCTTCGGAAAGCGGTTCAGCGTCGCGAAGTTCACACCGCTGCTGCTGTTCAGCACGTCGAGCAGCAAATGCAGATCGAGCCCCGCCTTCTTGCCCGCGACCATGACTTCCGCACTCGCCGCCAGGCTCACCGCGTTCAGGAAGTTGTTCAGCAGCTTGGTCGTGTGGCCCGCGCCGCTGCCGCCCATGTGCGCGACTTTCGACGCGATGGGCGCGAACGCCCATTCGAGCGCCTGCACGGCATCCGCCTCACCGCCCACCATCAGCGTGAGCGTGCCCTTTTCTGCCGCCGCCGCGCCGCCCGATATGCCGGCGTCGACATACTGCACGCCCTGTTGCGCGAAGCGCTCCGCGAGCCGGATTGTGGAGCTTGCGGCAGCCGTGCTGAGATCGGCGACGATCTGTCCCGCGCGGCAATTCGCCAGCACGCCGCTCTCGCCTTCGACCACCGACTCGACCACCTTGCTGTCGGGCAGCGACATCATCACGACGTCGGCGAACTTCATCACATCGGCCAATGCCGCCGCCGACTGGGCGCCCGCCGCCTTCACGCGCTCGGGCACCGGGTCGTAGCCGAGCACCGCAATGCCCGCATCGACGAGACGACGCGTCATGCGGCCACCCATATTGCCGAGACCGATAAATCCGATCCTTTCCTTGTTCATGTCCGCTGGTTCCTTGCTGGTGGTTATTGATCAGAAGTCGACGTCCTTCGTTTCCGGTCCCATCAGCGCGCCAACCGCGCCGATCAGTCCGCCGACGCAAAGCAGCACCACCGACGTCATCCGCAGCGGCATGAAGGCGCTCAGCCAGTCCATATAGAACGCGTAGAACGACGGGATGATCACCGACAGGCTGAAGCCGACGCCGAAGCCCGTCGCCCGCACGTCGGTGACGAAGCGTTCGTTGATGTACGTGACGATCACGCCCCACGGCGAAGTGACGAGTACCGCGAGCACGCAGACGAGCACGATGATGGTTGTCAGCGAAAGCCCCTCGACGTTAGCCAGCGTGTAGAGCAGCGCTGCGCCGACGGTTGCGATCAGCGGGCCGACGATCACGAAGAAGCGCCGCCGTCCGATCACCTGCGCAATCATTCCCGAGCCGATGTAGCTGAAAAACAGCACGAAATACGTGATCATCAGCGTCGAGGTCATCTGAAAGCCGTTCAGATGCAGCGTCTTCACCAGCAGACCCGTCGGCAGAAAAATGGTGATGATGTTTTGCGTGAGCCAGAAGCCCGTCATCATGACCAGCACCTGGAGCAGATTGCGCCCGCTCTTGCCGCGCACGAGGTCGGTGAGCGGCAGCTTCTCGGGCTGACTGCCCTTGTCTGCCGCTTCGCTTTCCCAGATCTCCGATTCGGCGACCTTGCGCACGTAGTACATCGCGAGAACGCCCGCGAGGACCGCGCCCAGCACGAACGGAATGCGCCAGCCCCATTGCGCATAGGGCGAATGCATGCCGTTGAGCGGAAACAGCACGAACATCAGCATCGCAATCAGGTTGATCGAGACATACGCCAAGGGAAAACCGGCGATGATGAAGCCGCCGACAAAGCCGCGCTGCGCCTTCTTCGAATACTCGATCGCAAGCGGCATTGCCCCTGTGTAGCCTCCGCCGAGAAAGATGCCGTCGACGAAACGCAGCAGCACCAGCGCCCAGTACGACGCGATGCCGATGCTCTCGTAGCCGGGCAGCAGCGCGATCAGCAACGTGACGACGCCGAAGCCCGACACCGACCAGATCGACGCCTTGCGACGGCCGATGCGGTCCGCGACCATGCCGAACAGCAGAGCGCCGATCGGGCGTCCGAGCAGCGTCGTGATGAATACCAGCGATGCGAGAATCGTCTCCATGCCGCCCGACAGATGCGGCGGCTGGAAGAACGCGAGCACCGGCGACAGGACAACGACGGGCAAGTAGATATCGAACATGTCGATGTACTCGGAGAAGAACGCGCCCTTGATGGCGTTGCGTCTTTTCATTTCTATCGACTGCTCCTGTTCGGACTGAACGACGTCAGTCACGGTGAGGGTCTTCATGGTTGTCTCCTTTCGATGGGAACAGACGCCGTGCGCCCAGTTCCCGTCATGTGCAAGATCGCTGCTGCCGTGCCCGACAGCGCGTGCTGCGTTTTGGTATGCGTTGCCTCTTGTTTCTGTGTGCTCTTCTTCGCTGCTTCGGACTGCCTCGATACTTCGTGTTTTGCTTCAGGCCGGCGCGCGACTGACGCGCGCTTAAGCAACTTCAGGCGACCGCTCAGGCCGCCGAAACTTCCGCTTCGTACGCCTTGATCGCCTCGGTCGCGACGCGGAACGCGGCGAGCGCGAGCGGCACGCCGCAGTAGATGGCCGCCTGCATCAGCACCGCACGGATCTCGTCCTTGGTCACGCCGTTTCGAAGCGCGCCCTTCACGTGCACCGACAACTCGTGGTGCTGACTCATCGCCGTGAGCATTCCGAGGTTCAGCAGGCTGCGCGTCTTGAACGGCAGCGTCATGTCGCCCCAGATGTCTCCCCAGCAGCATTCGGTGACGTACTTCTGCATCGGCCGATTGAAGTCGTCCGCGTTGGCCCACGACTTCTCCACGTGCGCCGCGCCGAGCACTTCCTTGCGGTTTTCAAAGCCTTTTTCGAAACGATCGTTGCTGTCCATCTTCAAGTCCTCTCCGTTGCACTACGTGTTCATTCACGTGACGCTACACGTATGGTTTGCCTAACTAAATGATTGTCCGACAATCTTATCTGGCAAAAAAATTTAGTGGTTAGCCTGGTTATTCGTCCGTCTCAAGTTCTTTGGCTTCATGGTGAATGCCGGTCGCCCTTCGGGCCCCCGGCCGCGAACCAGTCAATCTGCGCCATATCCAACTAACGCCTTCGTTTCCAGATACTCACGCAGTCCCGCTTCGCCCCACTCGCGGCCGTTGCCGGAACGCTTGTAGCCGCCGAACGGCGCGAGAAAATCGGCAGGTGGATAGTTCAGATGCACGCCACCCGCGCGCAACGCGCGGCCTACCTTGCGCGCGCGAGACAGATCGCCCGATTGCACGTAAGCAGCAAGGCCGTACTCGGTGCCGTTCGCGATGGCGATGGCTTCGTCTTCGCTGTCGTAGGGAATCATCGAGAGCACCGGGCCGAAGATTTCCTCGCGCGCAATGGTCATGTCCGGCGTGACGTTGCCGAAAACGGTCGGCTTCGCGTAGTAGCCCTTTTCGATGCCGTCGGGCAATCCCGTGCCGCCCGTCACGAGCCGCGCGCCTTCGTCGATGCCCTTCTGTATCAGCATCTGCACCCGCTCGAACTGACAGCGGTTGACGAGCGGACCGAGTTGCGTCGACGGCTCGTCGGTCGGGCCAACGCGATACGACTCGGCGGCACGCTTTGCAATCTGCATGGCGTCGTTCATCAGATGGTGCGGCACGAGCATGCGCGTCGGAATCGAACACGACTGCCCGGAATTCGTGAAGCAGGCGGCCACGCCGCGCTTCACGGCTTCGTCGAGATCGACGTCGTCGAGCAGGATATTCGCGGACTTGCCGCCCAGTTCCTGCGCGACGCGCTTGACGCCCGGCGCGGCCGCCTGCGCGACCAGCACGCCCGCGCGCGTCGATCCGGTGAACGACACCATGTCGATATCCGGATGGCCGGCAATCGCTTCGCCCACGCCCGGACCGTCGCCGTTCACGAGATTGAAGACGCCTGCGGGCACTTGCGCTTCGTCGAGCACTTCAGCGAAAAGCAGCGCGCTGAGCGGCGAATACTCGCTCGGCTTCAGCACCATCGTGCAGCCGGCCGCGAGCGCGGGCGCGATCTTCACGACGATCTGGTTGACGGGCCAGTTCCACGGCGTGATCAGTCCACATACACCGATCGCTTCGAGCACGACGCGCGTGTTGCCGCGCTGTTCCTCGAACTGGAAGCGCTCGAGCACTTCGATCAACGCATTCAGATGCGCTGGGCCGCGCGCGGCCTGTCCGCTACGCGCGAACGCGATGGGCGCACCCATTTCGCGGCGCATCGTCTCCGCGAATTCCTCGTAGCGCCGCTCATAGATGCTCAGCACACGGCGCAACAACTCGACGCGCTCCGCCACGCTCGTTGTCGACCACGCGGGAAACGCGCGGCGCGCAGCGGTAACCGCACGGTCGACGTCCTCCGCATTGCCAAGCGCGAGCCGTTCAAACGGCGCTTCAGTCGACGGATCGACGATGTCGAACCATCTCGCGGACGCGGGCTCGACCCAGCGTCCGTCGATATAAAACTGCCCTGCATGTGACATTCCAGGCTCCAGTGCGTAAAAGGTCAGAAGGCGGTCAGCGAACATCGCGATCGAGCAGGCGGTACATTTCTGTGTGATCGGTTGCGGGTGTCGAACGCTGCGCGGCTTCGTCCCACATCGTCGTGCAGGTCACGCCGAGCGTCATCGGATAGTCCACCGACTGCGCGAGCGCGCGGGCGATCTTCAGGTCCTTATTCATCAGTTGCAGCGCGAAGCCGGACGCGAACGTGCCGCTCAGCATGAACTGCTTGACCTTGTTCTCAGAGGTATTGCTGCGTCCCGTCGACGCGTTGAGCACGTCGGTCATCACGCCCGGCTCGATCCCGAAGCGTTGCGCGACGTGCAGCGCTTCGACCGTCGCCGCGAGGCCCGCCGCCGACACGTAGTTGTTCAGCGCCTTCGCCGCGTGTCCCGCGCCCGCGCCGCCAATGTGCAGGATGCTCTTACCCATCGCTTCGAGAACGCTCTGGCAGCGCGCGAGGACCTCCGCGCGACCGCCGACCAGAATGGCCAGCGTGCCTTCCTTCGCCTTCTTCACGCCGCCCGAAACGGGCGCGTCCAGATACGCTAGCCCGCGTTCTTCGAGCACCGCACCGAGCTTCTGCGAGCGTTGCGGCTCGGACGAACTCATGTCGATCACCACGGCGTTTCTCGCGAGCGCGCTCGCCCATCCGTCTGCACCGCCGCCGAGCAGCACCGTTTCGACGACGGCCGAATTCGGCAGCATGGTGATCAATGCGTCGAGCGACACGGCGTTGTCTTTGCTGAGACGCTGCCCGCCGATCTGCGCGGCGAGCGTGTCGGCGCGCGCGGTGTCGGCGTCGTCGACGAACAGCTCGAAACCCGCGTTGGCGAGACACTGCACCATCGGCGCGCCCATCATGCCGAGCCCAATAAAACCAATGCGCTTTCGTTCCGTCATGGCGTTTGTCTCCTAGCGCAGCGCCGAGAACGCAGTCGGCGTCAGAAAGTGATTTTCGATGCGCGCGACAATCGGCTTGTCTGCCTCGGTCGCGTTGCGCTTCGCGATCCATTCGGCGTCGGCCTGGAACGCATTCCACTTCTGCTCGCGCTCGGCGAGACTTTCCCATTTCAGCATGTAGGTGAGCGCGTGATTGTCCGCGCCGATCAACGTGGTCCAGAAGCCGATCTGTTGAATGCCGTGCTTTTCGAAGAAGCCAAGCGTGGTGGAGTTGAAGCGGTCGAGCAAGGCCGGAAGGCGAGTGGGCGCGCAGTGATAGATGCGCATTTCAACGATCATTTGAATCTCCGTGAAAAAAATATGTTTGCTTCGCCATGCGAGAGGCGTTTAGTGAAACAGGCGGCTCAATCTTCGAGTCCATCGACCGACGACCAGCGCTCGACGTATCTGACAAGTTCGGTCATGTCACGCGCGCTGCCGTCCTGCATGGCCGCGTAGTTCCAGACCTGGCGCGCAACGTTGCCGACCCACATGGGCACACCGAGCGCCTGACATTCGTCGACAGCAAGGCCGATGTCCTTGCACACGCTGGTCACCGGAAAGCCGAAATCGAACGAGCGCGGCAGCACGTGCTTCGGAAACTTGTCGAGCGTCGCGCCGTTCTTGCCGCTGCCCGCATTGATCACCGACATCATCACGTCGGGGTCGAGGCCGCCGCGCACGCCGGCCACGAAGGCCTCGGACGTGATCGCGAACGCAGTCGACGACAACATGTTGTTCAGCAGCTTCAGCAGTTGTCCCTGACCCGCCTTGTCGCCGACCACGAAAACCTTGCCGAGCACCTCGAACAGACCGCGCACTTCTTCCAGCGCGACCGGATTGCCGGCCGCCATGATGGCAAGCGTGCCCTTCGTCGCGCCCGCGGCACCGCCGCTCACGGGCGCATCCACGGTTTCGATGCCCTTCGCGAGCAAACCGTCCGCGACTTCCTTCTCCATGCGCGAGCCGACAGTCGATAGATCGACCATGATCCGGATCGCGCCGCCCTCGATCAGCCCGCCCTCGCCGAGCGCGACCTGACGGAATATCGCGGGCGTCGGCAAACTCGTGAAGACGATGTGCGCGCTGTCGGCCACTTCCCGCACCGATGCGGCCGCTCGTGCGCCGATCGCCTTCAGTTGCTCCACGGCCGATTCATCGCGGTCGTACACGACCACGTTGTGACCTGCTTCGATCAGCCGCCGCGCCATCGGCCGGCCCATCGTGCCGACGCCGACAAAACCGAGCGACTGCTGACTGTGTTGGTCCTGCTGATTTAATGCCTGAGTTGATGACTGATTTAATGCCTGACCGCTCGACATGACAATCCTCGTAAAAAGAAAACTTCAATGCGGGCCGCGAGCCGATGTAATCCGCACCACGGCCGCAGCATCGGGCTCGTTTTCAAACTTCCATAGACGCTCGACGAGCGGCTCTGTCTCAACGCCCGAGCGCCCATAGGCCGCGAGCCGATGCAGCTTGTCCGCCAGTTCGACGTTTGCCAGCGGTGCATCGAGGCTGCCGCGTGCCGCCTGCACGCGATGCGACGGACGCTCGCCCGATCGCAGGACGATCGTAACTTGCGCCGACTCGACGGGCCACGCCGCGTCATCAATGAAACGGAGGCGCCTCGCCAACGCGCGCAGCGACGGATCGGCGACGGCGGCATCGCTGAACTCTTCGAGCCCTGCTTTACCGCGCGACAGCGCAACGGCCACCGCATGCTGCGCGCTAACCTGCGATTCGCGGCCCGTGCGCACGCCTGGCCGGTCGGTGCGCTCGCGCAGCAGCGGATGTCCTGCCAGTTCGATCTGTTCGATATCGTCGAAAGACCAACGCGCGTCGCGGCGCAAGTCGAGGCACGCGTCGATCACCGGATTCAACACGACACCACACGGATACGGCTTGTAAGTGTTCTTCAGCAGCGCCCATTCGCGGCCGAGATCTTGCGTGAGCGCGCTCCAATGCGGATTCGGTGTCGCCACGCGCACGAAACCGCGCTCGCCTTCGAGCGGCGCATCGGGGCCCGAAAACCCGTCGTTGGCCAGCAGCGCCGACAACAAGCCGTTGCGCGCCGCGTTGCCCACGCTGATGCTTTTCGACATCGTGCCGAGCGTTTCCACAAGACCGCCCGCTTGCGCGGAAGCATTGCCGAGCGCCCACACGGTCTCGCGTTCGCCGAGCGAAAGCGCCTTCGCCACGGCGGCCGCCGCGCCAAACACACCGCACGTCGACGTGATGTGCCAGCCGCGCCGATAGTGTTCCGGCGACACCGCGTTGCCGATGCGGCACTCCACTTCGACGCCAAGCACGAACGCGAGCAGCAACGCTTCGCCGCTCAGCGCGTGCGACTCGGCGAGCGCGAACAGCGCGGCAGCGACTGGCGCGGTCGGATGAATGATGGTGGGTATATGCGTGTCGTCGAAGTCGTAGACGTTCGCGCTCATCGCATTCAACGCGGCGGCGTTCAGCATGTCCGAGCGCTCGCTGCGGCCAATGACGGTTGCGTCGTCATTCGCGGAAAAGCGGCTATAAACGGATACGGCCTTGTCGAGTGTCGGGTCGTGACAGCCCGCGAGCGCCACCGCGAAGTAGTTGACGAGCGAGCGCTTTGCCTCGCTCCGCACCGCAACGGGCACGTCGCGCCATTGCGTGTCCGCCACGAAGCGCGCGAGTTCGCGCGTCAGTTCGCCGTTGTGAGTTGCGCGTAGATCCATGGAATCAGGCTGCAAGCCAGCCTCCTTCTATCGGCATCATCGCGCCGGTAATCTGGCTCGCCGACGCTCCGCAGAGAAAGACAACCATATCGCCGACGTGCTCGGCCTCGACCAGTTCGCCCGTCGGCTGCTTGCCCTTCAGGAACTCGCGCACGGCGTGACTGCGATCGAGCCCGCGCTCGTCCATCAATGCGTTGATGCGACCGTCGATGTTCGGCGTGAGTACCGATCCCGGGCAGATCGCATTGCAGGTGATGCCCTGATTCAGCGTTTCAATCGCAACCGAGCGCGTGAGTCCGAGCAGCGCGGTCTTCGTCGTCACATAGTCGACGCGATTGGCAACCGCGCGCGCGCCGTACACCGACGTCATGTTGAAGATGCGCCCCCAGCCACGCTCGCGCATGACGGGCAGCACAAGTTGAATCGCGCGAAACGCGGCCGTCAGATTCACCGCCAGCGCGTTGCTCCAGTGTTCGAACGGAAACGCGTCGATCGACTCGAAGTGACGGACCACCGCGTTGTTGATCAGCACGTCCAGTGACTTCACGCGCTCGCGTGCGGCATCGACCAATGCGTCCACACCGGCCGGCGTCGAGAGATCCGCTTGCACGTAGCCGACCTCGACGTCGAACGCATGCGCCAGTTCGTCTGTGGTTTGCATCATCCGCTGCGGCGCTTCAAGTCCGTGCAACACGATGTTGGCGCCCGCACCAGCGAGTGCACGCGCCATGGCGAGTCCCAAACCGTTCGACGAACCCGTGACGAGCGCCCCCTTGCCTTTGAGCATCATCGTCGCCTCGCCTAGCGCGCGTTGGCGTCGAGACGCACGATCCAGCCTTCGGTCTCGCGGTCATGCGACGGATAGCGCGTCAACACAGCCGGATCGTGGCCGGGAATCACATGCTCCGGCGAGCTGGCGAGCCGATGCGCGGCTTCGTAACCCTCGATCATGTCGCCCACGTTGTAGACAACAGGGAACGGCCGATGCTCCTGCATGTTCGCGTAGAAATGCGACGCGTCCGACGCGAGCACGACCCAACCGCGCTCCGTATGCACGCGCACGACCTGCAATCCGTTGGTGTGTCCGCCCACCCAATGCACGCTCAATCCCGGCGCGATGTCCGACGCGCCGTCATGGAACTGCACGCGGCCGGCGAACAGACGGTCCACCATCGACTTGACGTCCTCGGGTTCGAACGGATGACTGAGCGCGTGATGACACATGCAGCGCCCCGTGCAATAGGCCATCTCGCGGTCCTGAAGGTGATAACGCGCGCGCGGAAACAGCGAGTGGTTGCCCGCGTGGTCGTAATGCATGTGGGTGATGATGACGTCTTCGACATCGGCGGCACGAATGCCGATCTGGCCGAGGCCGCGCTCCACCGTATTGGTGATCATGCGGCCGCGCTTGTCGGCCATCGCCTGATCGAAACCGGTGTCGACGATGTACGTGCGCGACTGGCCCACCACGGCCCATACGAAGTAATCGAGCGGCATGGGCACATCATGCGAGTCGCCGCCAATGAAGTTGTCGCCTGAACGGCGTTCGAAATGCGCGTATTTGATTGCGTAGATACGGTAACTCTCAGAGGGCGATGACATGCCTTTCGTCTCCTTTCTGTTGTGATCCAGGCGAATTTCGCGAGGCTGCTTACTTCGTGGCGACCGTCGAACCTGCTTGAAGCGCTTCTACATCATGCGGGTTTGCGTCGGCCGCAATGGCTTCCAGCGAGCGGTGCCGCGTTTCGGTGCCGAGCACGCCCACGACCAGCGCCTGCAGCAGCAACGTGCCGACAATCAGTGTCAATACGCCCGCAATGCCAAAGCGCATGAACGCGCTCGCCACCGCGTATGGCACAACGATGCTGACCGCGCGACCGACTGTGTTGGCGAATCCCGAGCCGCGCAGCCGCAACTGTGTCGGGAACAGTTCCGGGACGTACGTGGCAACACTGAACGACGACAGTACGTAAATGCCGGCCGTGATCGCGAAGCCCAACGCGGTGATGACCACTGTCGATTGCGCGAACGGATAGGCGACGCCGAAGGCCGCGCAAATCAGCGAAAACACGACAATGCCCCACTTTCGCCCAACGCGCTCGGCGAGTACGAATGCAATGAGCGAACCAACGGGGCCGCCCGCGAACATCAGCGCAGTCATGCCAAGCGAATTCGCTACGCTGTGTCCCTGCTTCACGAGGAACGTGGGTATCCAGCTGACGAATGCGTAATTGACGGTGAAGAGTGCGACGAGCACAGTGACCGCTGTGATCGTGCGCGTCAGCAGACGGCGCGAGAATAGTTCGGCGAGACGGCCTGTGTCGCTGGTATCGTCATACGCCATGCCCGCTGCGGTGGAATGGATCGCGCTCCCCGTGCCGCTCGCAGCGGGACTTCCACATGCGGCTTCAATCCGTTCGACGATCTGCCGCGCTTCCTGGCCGCGTCCACGCGATGCAAGCCAACGCGGCGATTCAGGCATCGACTTGCGCATGAACCAGACGATCAACGCGCCGCATCCCGCAATGGCGAACATCCAGCGCCAGCCGTAGTGCGGGACGATGAGCCAGCCGAGGAACGTCGACAGAAAAAGCGACGTATTGATTATCAGATTGAGGATGGTGCCGAAGCGGCCGCGCCAGTTCGCGGGAATGAATTCGCTGAGCGTGCCGTATCCGACCACGATTTCCGCGCCCATGCCGAGACCCATCACGAGACGAAAAAAGATGAGCCAGTACATTGACGGCGCGAGCGCTGCCGCGATGGAAGCGAAGCCGTATATGCCGAGATTGAACTGATAGCAGAAGCGCCGCCCAAAGCGGTCGCCGAGCAGTCCGGAAAGCCACGCGCCCGTCATCATGCCGATGAATGTGACCGACACGAACGTCGCATTCAGACCCAACGTCGACTCGCCGCTGTGGATCATCGCGGCGAGCACCGTACCCGCGATATAGATGTCGAAGGAATCGAAGTACATGCCGGCCGCGATCAGGCCGAGCAGACGCCAATGGAAGCCGGACAATGGAAGTCTGTCCAGACGCGCTCCGATGCTGGCATCCATCTGCATGTGCTGTCTCCATGATGTCTGGCGTTCTAGTTCTCCTGCCGCCCTCGTCGTGGCAAGGGCGAAAGGCAGAGGACACACTGTCTTCTTGCTGACGGATTATATTCCTGTCATACAATCAGTCAAGAAGATATGGTTGATTTGTTCGACCAATCAGATCACGCCTGCGTTTATAGAAATGTCGCCTTCTAGCCATTTAGAAATGTCGTGTTCTGGTCTGGGTATGCTTCCCGGTTCCCCGCGGGATTACGGAGCCGGCCATGCATCCCGCGACACTGTGACATTGAACATGCGCGAACTCGACCGACTGAAGGTGATCCAGGCTGTGGTGGGCACCGGTCTGAAACCTGGACGTGCTGCCGACCGGCTGGGCCTGACGGTGCGGCAGATCGAGCGGCTGGTAATCCGGTATCGTGAATCAGGCGCAGCGGGCCTGGTCTCACGCAAACGCAGCCGGCCGGGTAACCGGCGGCTGGACGACGACGAGGCCCAGCGCGCCTTGGCGATTGTCCGCGAGTACTACGCCGATTTCGGCCCGACGCTGGCCTGCGAGAAGCTGCGTGAATGCCACGGCATCCGCCTAGCGAAGGCTCACGCGCTCCGGCGTCACGCGCGCATCGGTGAACCATTTGAGAACCGTCTCATGCAGCCTTGCCGTCGGCGGGCTGATGAGCAGATGGAGGGAACCGAGGTCCGATGGCGACAGCGCCTCGCGTGTGACCGGGAAACCTGCATGCGCAAACCACCCGAAACGGTTCTTGCCGATCACCTCCTGTTTCACATGTCCGGGCACATGCGCCTCCGACACGATCGCCACGTCCAACTGCTCTCCCGCAAGCATCTGGCTAACCGCGCCGGTATCGCCGACGAAGATGGACGTCCGCAGCGCCGGATAATGACGCTCGATGCGCTCGATCAGATCGGTCGCCGACACTAGCGCGAAGCTTTCATTCATTCCGAGCCGCAGCAAGCCTCTCAACGGATCGCGCGTGCGAAAACGTTCGACGAGTTCACTCGCGCTGCCTAGCGTTCTATCCGCCAATTCAATCAGCGCATGCCCCTCGGCGGTCAGCCGTATCCTCGGTCCCTGCCGCACGAACAACTGCACGTTCAGCGCCGATTCGAGTTCCTTTACGCGCGCCGAAATGCTGGGCTGCGCAAGGTGCAGGTCCTCCGCCGCAGCATGAAAACTGCCGAGACGCCGTACTGATCTGCCTGCGTGGATCCGCTCCACGGATCGCATCGTCATCACAGTGCTGAATCTGATGCTGATAGCGCAGGTGTTTCTGATCTTCGTCGCGACGCTCTCGCGCTCGGTGTTTCATTTGTCGGCGCTCATGGGCGTCGACGAGCTATCACCGCTCTTTCTTGTGACCGCCGCGTTTCTCGGCGGCGCTGTTGCCTACAGCCGCGGCCATTTCCTGTCGATCCGCCTTCTCGTGGACCGTCTGCCAAGGCGCTGGCAGGACACCTGCGATGGCGCATCGGGATGGATCGTGATCATCGTCTCTCTGCTGATCGGCGGCCTCTCGATTCCCCTCCTGATCTCGAACGCGGACGAATCGACCGTGCTGCTCGGCATTCCCTACGCGTGGAGCACTCTGCCGATCACCGTCGGATCGGCACTCTTCGTGATCCATGCGGCGCTTGCGAATTTGAAGCGGCCGACCTTCGCAAAGCTGGCCTCGTTCGCACTGGTGTGGCTGCCGGTGCTCCTGTTCATGTTGTGCAAGACGTGGCTCGGTCTGCATGCGCCCGTGCTGAAGCCGGCGCTGCTCGCGGGCGACCCCGCGAACGTCGCATCCGGGAGGAAATCTTCGGACCGGTGGCGTTTCTCACAACGTTTCGCGATGAGGCACATGCGGTCGAACTCGCTAACGCCACGGACTACGGCCTTGCCAACAGTGTATGGAGCGCAGACCTGCAACGCGCGACGCGGGTTGCGGAAGCGATGGTGGCCGGCAATAGCTGGATTAACGCGCACAACGTGTTTCCGCACGGGGTGCCCTACGGCGGAATCAATAGTAGCGGCATGGGCGGCGGCGTGAACAGTCCGGAAACGCTGTTCGACTACTGGCGCAGCCAGTCGATGGTGCGACCGCGCGCGATCTGAAATCGCAGCGCCAAGCGGCGGCTTGCGATGCGAGGTGAGCCCGTTGAGCGCGCCGCGTGCAATTGCACCTTCGGGTTGGGGGATGTGGACCGGCAGCATGAAAACGCTTCCAACGTACTCAGATAGCGCTGGATGCTTTCCTCAATCTGTTGCTGCCGTTTGTCGATCTTGCCATTCGTGAAGTTACGGTCGCGGGCGGTGTACGCCTTGAACTTGCTCCCGTCAATGGCAACCAGTGCTTGTGAGAACAGCTTCATATTGCCACAGGAGTGGCCCGTTCCCGAAGATGCTCGCCTAGAGCGGGATACCAGTACTCTTCCGCACGGTCTCCAGGGCGTCCCTTTTTCTCTCGGAGCAGATAGCCGCATTGCCGAACTGCCTGCTCCAGACCAGCCTTCGTTTCCGAATGTCTCTGGAGATCATCGCGGTAAGCAGTCATCTGACCGCCGGCCCCGTGTGAATCCTGGCCGTAATGGTACCAAGCGCAGCGTCCGGCACAAGCTGGCCGTGCGCTGCCGATTCCAGCGCTTTGGCCAGGTATTCGGAGTCGTCAACATTGTTAGACTCGCCCAGCGTGATCGGATACGTGTGCAGCACTGTGCCGCTGCCATCTATTACGTCAACAGTCGCTCGGTCATGATCGTCTTCCCGGTGTTTTGCATTGGGTGTAAGAACCAACCCGTCGTTGGCCCAGGATCTGCGGCGCCTGAGACGCCGATAGCGCTCCCTACAACTTGAACGCCTAGCATGCCTGTGCGCTGGCGCAGCTTTAGCATGCTCTGGGGCGCTCGCCGCCTGTGAGCCAAACCGCCGACAGGACGCTGCACGGGCAAGGCGCTGTGCCAGCATGTCCCCGAGATCGCGCCGGATCACGGCGATGGCGACACACAACGCATCATCGAATGCTTTCGATCTCAGGACCGTCGACATCGGGCTGTAAGGTGAATGATGCCGCACCGGGCGCTGACGGATTGGCGCAGATATAGGTACCCTGGGTCGCATTCACCCGGGCATGACCCATAGGCTGGGCCCATGGCGCGTTTTACTCATGCCGTTAATCAGCAAGACTCCTAGTTGACATTGCGCGTATATACACGGATTATTCGACTCCGATGTGAACACCGGCCTATGTTCGTTTCGTGACAGCGCGGTTAGCGTGGGGTAGTTCGCGATGCAGTTTGGGAAGTGCTCAAACCTGGGACCCGGTTGTGTCGGGGCGGGCCGGAGACTGCCCCCGGCAACATTGCTGCGCTGTTCGCCGATAGGCACTGACAGCATCAGGATGTGGAAGGCAGGCCTGTACGCCCTTCTCGCGTCTTCGGCGCGAACTGGGAATTGGGGCGGGCAGACACTGGCGCTGTGAAAAACGACCATACAGCAAGACAAGAATCAACGGAGACGTCATGATGAAGAAAACCTTCTTTGCAGCGGCAGCCGCTGGCAGCCTTGCCAGCGCATTACCTGTCGATAGTCAAGCACAAAGTAGCGTGACTCTTTACGGTGTTATTGACGCTGGTATCACATACGTCAGCAAGGTAGCGAGCGTCACAGGACATGGCAGCGTTCTGAAATATGGTGACGGTGTTTCGCAAGGTAGTCGCTTTGGAATTCGAGGTGCCGAAGACCTTGGGGGCGGCCTCAAAGCACTGTTTGTGCTGGAGAATGGGTTCAACAGCGGTGATGGCACGCTGGGGCAAGGCGGTGCGATGTTCGGACGCCAAGCGTACGTCGGTCTGGTGAAGGATGGAATCGGCTCCCTAACGCTTGGCCGCCAGTACTCGCTTTCAACCGATATTCTCGGCGCTGGGTACACGATGGGTAGTCAAACACCTGCGGGCAATTACGCTTATCACATCAACGACCTCGACCAGCTCGTTCAGAGTCGTCTCAACAATGCCGTCAAGTTCAGCAGCGCAAATTTTGCAGGATTGACGTTCGGCGGGATGTACGCTTTCTCTAACTCGACGAACTTTTCTGGTGCGCCGACGACAACCGCCGGCACCACGGCCACTCAAGGTTCGTCTAGCGCCTATAGCTTCGGTGCGAATTATACGAACGGCCCCTTCGGCATCGGCGCCGCCTACACCAATATTCGCTATCCCAACGGAGCAACACCACCGTTTGGCGTGAGCGTCGCAAACGTAAATACCGGAGGCCTCCGCGACCTTGAAACGTTCGGCATCGGGACCCGGTATGCAATTGGCGCTGGCCTGGCATGGGCTAACTGGACGCGCACAAAGCTGGAACCGCTCGCGGGTCGATCGTCGACACTGAACAATTACGAAATTGGCGGTCGATATCTGTTCACGGCTGCGCTCAATGTCGGATTAGGCTACACATTCTCCGACCTCAGTGACCGTTTCGAAGGGAAATGGCACCAGATCAATGGAGCGGTTGACTACGCGCTGTCGAAGCGTACCGACATTTACCTTCTGGCGGTTTATCAAAAGGCATCGGGCAGCAACTCGGTTGCCGGTCGCTCTGTCCAGGTTCAGGCCGAGATCGGCTCCGCACCTTCTTTCATCGGCAACGCAGGTGCGAACTCGCAACTCGTGACTCGCGTTGGGCTTCGTCACAAGTTTTGATTCTCGCAGAAGACGCAAGCCGGCTCGGTCCTGCACTCCGATGCCAAAGAGGCAGCGTCCAGACCCCCGAAGAACGCGCTAATAGACCATGTACGCGACAACTACGGAGCACATCATGAGCAACAGTTCACAAGAGGCCGGTATGGCCCGCCGCACCCAGGTGATGGGGGCAGACTTCGTCGAGCGTGCCATCTCGTCTGCTGACGCGTTCTCCCGCCCTTTGCAGGAATGGCTCAATGAGCATGCGTGGGGCACGACGTGGTTACGGGACGGGCTTGATCTCAAGACCCGGAGCCTCTGCACATGCGCAATGCTTGCCGCTCTCGGCAAAGGCGTCGAACTGAAAAGCCATATACGTGGCGCCATTAACAATGGTGCGACTGTCACTGAAATCCGCGAGGTCTTGCTTCACAGTGCGATATATGCCGGTGCGCCTGCAGCTGTTGAAGCGTTTCGAAACGCTGCCGAGGTACTGCGGGAATTTGATGCGAGCAATCCCGAATAGCCGAACCTCAGCGAAAACGCGCTGGCCAAATCAAAGCGGTGGGCGACGCTCCACTGCCGGTTTCGCTCCGGGTTTTCAGACAACAGAGGTATAGGCGCGATCCACCATTGCCCTGACTACTATCCGGTAAGTACGGGCCAAGCCGTCCACGGCCACGAAGCTCGCATATCAGTGGATACGGTAGCGATGTGCAATGTAGCCGTCGGTTAGTGCTTGCATCGCCGCCTCCAGCTTCGATGACGTGAGTCGAGCGTCGATCCGCGGTCGATGACGCTAATGAGCCACTTCAGCCAATGGCTGTCTCATTCTCCGCAGACAGTTCCCTGCCTACATTGACAATCCTCTTGAGCGTGTGCCGCAGCTCCTCAGATTCGCGTTGCCCCAACTTTTGCTCAAATCGCAGATGCACGCTCTCCCACAGGGGCAATGCGCAAGCCAAGAGCTTGCGCCCCTCCAGAGTGACGCTGACAAGTCTCTCACGCTTGTCATCCCCAACGTTGATCTGTACGAGGCCCTCCCTTTCGAGTGGTTGCAGATTACGGCCCAGTGTTGTGCGATCCATTGCCATCAAATCTGCCAACTCACTCAACGACATTTTCCCCACTGCTGACGCACGCGCAAGCATGGAAAATTGAGTGATACGCAGTCCGCTTGGTCTAAGCACTTCGTCGTACGCTAGTGAAAGGGCACGGGTCGCACTGCGCAAGAACGAACAGTTACATTGCAGCAATTCCATCGGGGCCTCTCAAGGTCGATCCATGTCAAAGTTGATTTACGCGCAAGTGCATCTTGTTATCGACGGTGCAAAACGACAGTGCAAAACGAAGAATCTCTGCCAGCCGGCGCAGAGATTCTTCGTTGGATCAGCGACTACTGAACAGCTGGGTCTTTCGTCATGACGTTCCGGCTAGTCAGCTCAGCAATCTGTTCCGAGTTGTAGCCCAACTCGCGAAGCACTTCGCCGTTATGTTCTCCGCGGAAGGCGGGAATCCCGGGATGCTCGAGCTCATTGGCCGAAAATCGCCACGGCTTCCCCGGCACACGTGCTGTGCCGCCCGCGCGGTCATCGATAGCTTCGGTCGCACCCCACCATCGTGCCCACTCTGATTCGGCGAAATCCTTGATGTCTCTAACGACGCCGAACGCCAGCTTGGCCTCGTCCAGTTGAGCGTCCAACGCCGCAAGGCTATCGAACGTAAGGATCCAGTCCTGTACGATTTGATGAAACTCGGCAAGATTTTTTTTGCGAAGTTCCGGCGTCTGGAAACGTGGATCGCGCGCAAGGTCCGCGCGTCGCATTGCGCCGATGTAGAGGGGGAACGACAGACTGGCAACGACGCTCGTAGCGATTGTGATCTTCTCGCCGGTGCTCGTTCGGAAGAATGGCGAGAATGACGGGCCAAGCGCCGGAGGTTCGGCCCCGAGATCAGCATCCGACAAGTCCACGTGCACACGTTCATTAATGGTCAGCATGGTAGCAGCCATTGCCACGTCGATATGCTGCCCCTCACCTGTCACGCCACGGCGATGCAAGGCTGCAAGCACTCCTATGGTAGCTTCGAGACCGGTGTAAATGTCAGCGTGCGAATAGGGATCGTGTCGGTCTTGCGCGAGGTCGTCTCCCAAATGGGAGAGGAAAGTGGACGTGAACCCCGACTCTGCATGCACAGTCGGCGCATAGGCAGCGCGATGCGACAGCGGGCCGCCTTGACCATATCCGCTGATCGAGACGTAGATGAGTCCCGGGTTAATCTCGCGCACGGACTCGTAGTCAAGACCGAAGAAAGCGAGTGTCCCTGCTCTAAAGTTTTCAACCAGAATATCAGCTTCACTGATCAGCTTCTTCGCAATCTCCCGCGCTTCCGGGTAATTTAGGTCAAGGCTGACGTTGCGCTTTCCGGCATTTTGCTGGATATAGTAATACGAAATCGAATTGTATTGCGGCAGCGCCGAACGCGAAATATCAGGCCGCGGCGGCTCGACCTTAATTACATCGGCACCGAGGTCATGCAACGTCTTCGCGCAGTGCGGTCCCGCAAGCACGCGCGAGAAGTCGATTACCTTGATGCCCGAAAGTGGCCCCTTGCTCATGTCATCCTCGTTTTCAGTTGCCTTCAAAGACCGCACTACCGGGTCCCGTCGTTGCAAATGCGTCTAGACCGCGCTGAAGGTCAGCGGTCCGGTAGATTGCATCAGCGATATCGGCCATTCCCTCATCCGCTGCACGCATCCCATTGTTACTGTAAAGCGAAGCGAGCCGCTTGGTGGCGGCATGAGCGACGGTCGGACCAGCCGCAATCTCACGAGCGACCGACATCGTCACAGCTTCCAGTTCAGGGTCGGGAACGACACGATTGATCACGTTCCAGCGCTCGAGCGTCGCCGCGTCGTGCCTGCGAGCAAGCAAGACGATTTCTTTCGCCCTAGCGAGACCGACGCGATCGATAAGGCGCTGCACGCCCCCCATGAGAGGGTGCAGCCCCAGCGTCGCTTCGACTAGGCCCATCTTGGCGGATGCTGCGGCGATAATCAGATCTGAAGCAAGGGCAATCTCAAATCCACCGCCGACGGCGATACCATGGACGGAGGAAATGATCGGGATCGGAAGTTCATCGAAGGCGCGAAGGACACCGACGAAGTCAACGTCGTTACGACGCGCGCCTGCGTTTTCAAAAAGCGACATCTCCGCTCCAGCCGAAAAATGTCGCAATCCGCTTTTGATGACGACCGCTCGCGCCTTCTCTGTTTCGGCACGCTTCAGGTTGTCGATCAACGCTTCTGACAGCGTTTTTCCCACAAGGTTGTGCGGGGCGAACTGCATTGTGATGACGGCGACGTCGCCGTCTTTCGCAAATTGGATCGGTTCGGTATTAAGTGAAGTCATCTTGTTTCCTTTATAAATAACGTGTAGTTGAACGAGGGGTGCCGGCGTTAGTGCTCGACCGCCTCCTCGGCACCGTACCCGCTAAGCATCCGCAGCTGCTGCTCTTCGAAGCTAGTGGCAGACGTTCTTTGAGAAGTGATCAACGAAACGAGCCAACCAGCCAGAAAGCCGCAAGGGATGCTGATAATTCCCGGATTGGCGAGAGAAATCAGTGGCGTTGTAGTTTTGAAGACGAGGCCATGTGCGCCAATGACGGCCGGTCCCACAAGGACGAGTCCTATTGAAGAGAGAACACCAACAACCACGGCCGCGACGGCGCCAGCGTCAGTGAAGCGGCGCCAGTAGAGTGTCATGAGAATGACGGGCAGATTCGCGCTGGCGGCAATGACAAAAGCAAGTCCGACAAGAAACGCGACGTTCAAGGACTTCACTGCCAGCGCGAGGCAGATTGCGACTACCCCAAACGTCACGGTCGCAATCTTGGCCACACGAACCTGACGCTTGTCCTGCGCGTCGTTACGGAAGACCAGCATTGCAAAAATGTCGTGGGCAATCGTCGATGCAGAGGAAATCATGATGCCAGACACAACCGCGAGGATTGTCGCGAACGCGATCGCGGATACACAGGCAAGCAACATTTCCCCGCCGAACGATCCCACGCCGCCGCCCAACGAGACAGCGAGCAGTGTTATTGCGCTATTACCTGCCTTGTTTGATTGGAGGATCGACTGCGGACCGACGATTGCGCACGCTGCGAAGCCTAAGAGGCAGACCATGATTGCGAATGATGTCATGACAACGAGTGCGATCTTTGCCGAATGCCTTGCGTCGACCGCCGACGGTACCGTGTAGAAACGTGTCATGACGTGCGGGAGCCCAGCCGTTCCAAGAGCGAGAGCGAACGCGAGCGAAACAGTGTCCAGAGGATTTTTGAGGTATGCCCCCGGAATCAGATAGTGATCCGGATGCAGCGAAGAGGCTTTAGCCTTGGTGAACATCGCCCCAACGTCAAACGAGAAATGTGCGAGCGCTAGCACCAGCAGAAAAGCTGCCGCAGACCATACGAGGACAGCTTTGACGATCTGAACGTACGTCGCTCCGACCATGCCGCCGAACAGCACATAGGCGATCATGAGCACGCCAATCAGAATCACTGCTGCATCCGTGCCAATCGGCAGCAGGAGGCTTGCGAGCGCGCCAGCACCCACGAGTTGCGCAAGCAGATAGGCCAGAGCAATGAGCAGCGACGACGCGGCAGTTGCCCCCCGCACGGATGCCGATGGCAGACGAAGCGCAACAACGTCCGACAAAGTGTATTTGCCGCAGTTGCGCACCGGCTCGGCGACAATCAGCATGATCATCAACCAACCGACGATAAACCCGACCTGATAAACGAGGCCGTCAAATCCGAACAGCGCCACGAGTCCCGTTACCCCCAAGAACGACGCGGCGGACATGAAGTCACCCGAAATCGCGAGCCCATTTTGCATGGGCGTGAGATTGCGCCCTGCAACAAAGAATCCAGCTGCTCCCTTTGACCGACGCGAAGCCCAACTCGTCAGCAGCAGACTGAGCAGAATGAACGCGGCGAATGCAGCAATCCGGACGCCGCCGCCAGACATGAAATTAGACATGTTGGACCCCGCGAGTAGCTTGCTGCGCATGCAACCTCAAAGAGGCCGCGCGTGCGTCGAACTTCGCGGCCGCCCACGTGCAGTAGGCCCAGAATGCAGCCACCGTTACAAGCAGCTGCGCAGCGACTGCTGCCAGACCGATGTTGATCTCACCATACAGAGACTGGCTCATCGCAGCGGGCGATGACAGGACCAAAATCAACAAACCAAAGTAGATAGCGAGCGCCCCCACAAGCAGCGGCCAGACGAACCGGTTGCGGGTCTTAGCCAACTCCCACGTCTTCGCAACAAGCTCCGTCGACTCTTCCACTCCTCCTGCCGATTCCAGCCGATCGAACTCAAGGTTTCCAAACTCTGTCGGGTGCATCTCCGCCTCCTTTGCCTCAATGTTTTCGTGACGCGCTGACTTCATTGCGCTGCGTCTCCCGTGTATGCGTTGTACTCGCGTAAACACCGTTGACAATGCGAGTATATACACGCAATATCGCGTCATCAAAGCAATTCGCATCACTTGGTGTAAACACCAACAGGACCTGCGCTGTCAGGTTGCAATCAATCAGGAGCCGCCATGAAAAAGCAGCGTAAAGTCATTGTCACTTGTGCCGTGACAGGCGCGATTCACACCCCTACGCTTTCCGACTACCTGCCGTATAAGCCCGAGGACATCGCAGAGCAGGCGATTGCCGCGGCCCAAGCAGGTGCATCAATCCTTCATCTTCACGCACGCGACCCGGAGACGGGCGCCCCCACCGGCAATCCAGAGATTTTCTCGAAGTTTCTGCCAGTTATTAAGGAACGTACGAACGCCGTCATTAACCTGACAACGGGCGGTAGTCCCGAAATGACAGTTGAAGACCGGCTCGCGGCAGCGCTCAAGTTTCATCCCGAGATGTGCTCGCTGAACATGGGCTCGATTAACTTCTCAATGCATCCGCTCGCTGGGAAGATTTCTGAATGGAAATTTCCGTGGGAGAAGGAATACCTACTGGCGAGCGAGGCATTCATCTTTCGCAACACGTTCCGAGACATCGCAAGAATCTATGAGTTGATGACCGACCACGGCACTCGGTTCGAACACGAATGCTATGACATCGGGCATCTATATAACCTCGCGTATTTTCTCGATAAGGGACTCGTTAAACCGCCCCTCTTTATTCAGAGTGTGTTCGGCATCTTGGGCGGAATTGGGCCTGAGGCGGACAACGTTGTATTCATGCGACGTACCGCGGACCGTCTTTTCGGTACTGACTACATCTGGTCCGTTCTTGCTGCGGGCCGCCATCAGATGCCGGTGGCAGCACAGTCGGCTCTTATGGGAGGAAACGTCCGCGTGGGGCTTGAAGACAGCCTGTATATCGAACGAGGCCAGCTTGCGAGAAGTAATGCGGATCAAGTTGTCAAGATAACGCGCATGCTTAACGAGTTCTCGCTGGAAGTCGCAACGCCGGACGAAGCGAGGGAGATGCTGCACCTGAAGGGCGGAGACAACGTTAGCTTCTGAGCAAAGCATCGCCTGTCGCGTAAAAAAATTAGGTACTCGAACCATCATCAGTAAGGAGATATTTATCATGCAGTCAACCGTCAACGTCGCGCGCCGATTGGCCACCCTTTGCCTGTCTGCATCCTTCTTCGCGAGCATGTCCGCCCACGCGGCAACCGTGGACGTTTCGGAAACGTCGATGGTCGTGCAACACGTGACTGTCTCTTCGAGCAAGCCTTACCCGGCGGTGATTGCGGACATTGAGGGCAGTCTCGAGAAGCTCGATGACCGCTATCGGAAAATGGCAAAGGAGAAGCGTACAGATGAACTTCAGACCGAACTCCAGAAGGCGGCGGGAAAATACGGCCTGATGATCCATTACACAGGCTCCTTCACCAACTGGTTGGCGCTTAAGGGTGTTCAAAAACGTGGAACTGAGTACTTTACCGGCAACATTTTGACGGCCGTGGAGATGACAAGTCAGAACATGGGTGCCGGTCTATATGCACCATTGCGCATCATGGTCTATGAAAACTCTCAGGGCGGCACGACCATCGAGTACGATAAGCCGTCGACTCTGTTGAGTCAGTACCACAGCGCTGCAATCGACGTACAGGGTCGGTCACTCGACGAGCGCCTCGCGAAACTTTGCAACGCAGTGCTTCAATAAACGGTTTCTGACGCACCTCTATCCGCCATCGGAAGGTGAAATGGCGGGTGTTATTCCTCGCGAGCGCGCGATTAACCCGCGCGATTGCCAATGTCTTCACGATGGTGATGAGATGCGAATTCTAGTGCTGGGAGCAGGCGCGCTGGGTGGATATTACGGTGCTCGGCTTTTAGAGGCAGGAGCCGATGTGACCTTCCTCGTCAGGCCCAAGCGCCAGGAGGTCCTACAGGCCAACGGGATTGCCGTGAAAAGTGTCTCCGGTGACACCCTGTCAAACGTCAAAACTGTACTCGCAGAGGATGTAGACGCCCGGTATGACCTAGTGCTTCTCACCTGCAAGGCCTACGACCTCAAGTCGGCTATTGCCTCCATTGCGCCCGCCGTTGCAGAAAACTCTGTCATCCTTCCCTTGCTTAACGGACTTGCGACTTACGACGCCCTCGACCGCCACTTCGGTCGTCACCGCGTGCTTGGTGGTATCGCCTACATCGCCACAAAGTTGTTGCCGAATGGTGATATCGCTCATCTGAGTCCTTTCGACAAGTTGATTATCGGGCCGCGCGATCCGGTCCAGACGGATGCGGCCCGGAAGATCTTCGAATGTTTTTCTCGGACCGCGGGGGATCGCACGCTGTCCGAACGGATTGAAGCCCAGCTTTGGGAAAAGTGGGTCATGGTTTGCGCAGGCGCCGCAGCGACTTGTCTGATGCGCGCGACGATCGGCCAAATCATGCATACGGCCAGGGGCGAGCACCTGATTCGGGCGTTGATCAGCGAATGCCAGCAAGTTGCACGCAGATCGGGATTTGCGCTTGAGGATGCCGCTGTCTGCAGCTTAGAAAGTTCTCTGCTTGATCCCGACTCAGCGTGGGCGGCTTCGATGATGCGCGATATTGACATTGGGGCGCAGCAGATTGAGGCAGACGCCATCGTTGGCGATATGATCCAGCGCGCAAAGCAGCACTCGATCGACACCCCTTATCTAGACGTCGCTTATTCGCACCTTCAGGCATACGGACTTCAGCGTACCGCATCGTAAATCGGCGCGACGATGCAGTCCGTTCCACGCCTCCAATAGGTTTGACGCACGCAAGAGCGTGCGTCGCTGTCAGCGCAGATATGCAGCACACGGAGAAATGATATGTTCAAAGACACGGAAATTGTATTGACCGCACCGGTTCGCACGGCGATTGGCGCGTTCAACGGCTCTCTGAAGGGCGTACCCGCCACCGACTTGGGTGCCTCAGTGGTGAAGGAGGTCCTTCGTCGAACCGGGTTGCCCGCTTCGAAGGTGGACTCTGCCGTCCTCGGCAACGTAATTCAGGCTGGTAACGGCATGAATCCGGCGCGCCAGGCATCTATTAAAGGCGGCCTTCCGGTGTCTTCCCCCGCCCTCACGGTCAACCGCGTATGCGGCTCTGGTGCGCAGGCCATCGTAACAGCCGCTCAGGAAGTGGCCCTTGGCACAGCCGCGGCTGTGATTGCCGGGGGGATGGAGAACATGGACAGAGCGCCCTATCTCTTCCCTGACGGCCGATGGGGCAGCCGCATGGGGAATACGTTGATCATTGATAGCATGCTGCGCGATGGCCTGAACGATGCGTTTTCAAACGAGCATTCCGGGTGGCACACTGAAGATCTGGTCAAGGAATACCGTATCAGCCGGGAGGCGCAGGATCGTTGGGCAGAACGTTCGCAGACCCGCTTTTCGAATGCCCAGGCAGAAGGAAAATTCAAAAATGAGATCGTCCCCCTTGAGATATCCCTCGGGAAACGACTCGTCGAGTTTTCTGTCGACGAACAGCCCCGCCCCGATTCGACGTTCGAGACCCTCTCGAAATTGCGGCCAGCCTTCAGGCCGGACGGCACCATTACGGCAGGCAACGCGCCAGGTCTGAACTCCGGCGCGGCGGGCATGCTCGTCTCTACCCGGGCCTTCGCTGACAAGAACAATCTTGAGCCTGCAGCGAAGCTGGTTGCATTTGCAGTATCTGCGGTCGAGCCGGGCATCTTTGGTATCGCGCCTGCTCCCGCAGTCGGGCTGTTGCTTGAGCGCGCGGGATGGCGCCTGACGGATGTCGATCGAGTCGAAATCAATGAGGCTTTCGCCGCTGTCCCGCTAGCCGTCATGAAACAGATTGGTCTGCCAGACGAAATAGTCAACGTGGATGGTGGCGCGATCGCACATGGTCACGCGATCGGCGCAACGGGCGCTGTACTCACGACCCGCCTGCTTCACTCCTTAATGCGCGATGGCTTGAAGCGTGGCATCGTCACGCTGTGCATTGGGGGTGGCCAAGGTATTGCGCTTGCGGTCGAACTTCTTTGACCCCTTCATGAGCAGCAAAGGATCACCGACTCGTTGACCCGACCGGGCAAACGACGCTGACGCGGGCATAAGACGGTAGCCGCAGAAGCCCCGTCAATGACTATTGCACGGTCTTCCTTTACGTTGACTTTCATGTTTCCCGCGCCCGTTGGAGTCCAGCCTTTCCGCCGCTGGGTGAGCGGGCGCTAGGGGTCTCCAGGATGAAGCGCTCGGAGTCCTGGTGTGGGAGCAGCCGACAACTCATATTGACGGACTTCCCGTTTTCATCGATCAACGGTGCAATGAACGTTGTCGGGTGGGCGAACGGAGGGCTCGGTCGATCCCTGGTCCCTTGCCTGCATAAGAATTCCAGCTCGCAGGGACTCGCTGAACATCGAGCACAAGGGTCGCCTTTAGCGGTATGTGCAAATACGCCGAACATTGGCGACGCAAACAATGGATGACCGGTTGGAGCCGTTGATCGTTGAACGTCGATCTGATTCATCAGCATCAGCATCAGCATCAGCAGCGGTTCGGAGGCGTCTATAAGTCGGGATTGGAGCACCTCATATGGATGAAAGATCACCTGCTCTCGGCGATTCCGCCAAAAAAGACCCGCTGAATAGCGCTCGCCGCGCAGGACTGAGGCACTGGTTGTCGACGCGAAATGCTCGAGTTCTGCTTTGCACATCTGGCGTATCTTTTATGATCATGCTGGATTCCAATATTGTCGCGGTATCGCTATCGACGATAGCTAAAGATCTTAACGCTAGCTTTACAGACATCGAGTGGGTCGTCAGCGCATACATTTTGCCGTTTGCGGCGTTCCTCATGCCTGCGGGAGCGCTCGCTGACCGATTCGGACGGCGCCGTTTGTTACTGACGGGCATGTTGCTCTTTACGGCTGCGTCCCTTGTTTGCGGCTTGGCGCCCAATTCAACCATTCTAGATGCCTCACGTGGGCTGCAAGGTGTTGGATCGGCAATCCAGCTCAGTGCCGCTCTGGCAGTGTTGGGTCATACTTTTCGCGGCGCCGAGAGGGCTCGAGCTTTCGCATTTTGGGGAACGCTCGTCGGAGTAGCTGTAGCGATAGGCCCTCTAATTGGCGGCTTTATCACGTCTACCGTCGGCTGGCGATGGGCGTTCCTAGTCAACGTTCCTGCTGGGGCCGCGCTGATCGCCGTCGGATTCTCGTCAGTCGACGAATCACGCGACCCGCACTCGCGAAAGTTGGATCTGGCGGGGATAACGTTTCTCGGAGGCGGACTGTTTTATTTGGTTTGGGGGCTGATAAACGCCAACGTTGACGGCTGGCCCAGCAGGCTAACTCTCGGCAAGCTGTCCGTCGCGACTGCACTGCTGTTTTGTTTCGTGGTCGCAGAACTGGTTCAAAAGCGCCCCATGGTTGATTTTTCGTTGTTTCGCAGGCGGACGTTCTTGGGCAGCAGTATTGCCATGCTTGGATTTGCGTCAGCGGCCCAAGTCATGATGACGTATCTGCCTTTGTACCTGCAGAATAGCTTCGGCTTCAATCCGGCTTTGGCTGGAGTTACCATGATGCCTTTCGCGCTCCCCTTATTTCTTCTTCCCCGTGTCGGGGCGAGTCTCGCTCGCAGCATGTCAGGGCGGGCCATTCTCACGATCGGCTTATGCATTGTTGCTTGCGGCAACCTCAGTACTGCGCTGGTGGTACATTTTGGTGGTTCGCTGAAGTTGCTCTGGATGGGAATGTTGATCACTGGTTGCGGGGCAGGACTGCTCAACGGTGAAACAACGAAGGTTTCTATGACAGTGATCCCGCCCGAACGCAGTGGAATGGCATCGGGAATTGGTGCCACGTTGCGCTTCGTTGGACTCTTACTCGGTATCACATTCCTTGGCGCGATCTTGGCGAGCGAGACAAGACGTCATTTCATACGGGCCGTAGCGAATGAAGGGCTCCCGCAGCTCGATGCGAAGACCATCGAACTGGTTATCTCGCACATTGTCGCCGGGGACACCGAGGGAAGTATCGTCCCAGCTGTGACAGATCAAGTGATTTATGTGGCACGCAACAGCTTTGAGCTTGGCTTTTCGTCGGTGTTGTTCGCTGCAGCCGCTGTTGCTGCAGTCTGCGCAATGCTCACTTACTTACTTGTCGATGTCTGGGAAACCGCTCCCCAACCTATGTCCTTACAAGGCGAATCCTCAACGGTTGTTGACTAACGGCAATCAATCGCGGCATTTTCGTATCACGTCCAATGAAGCGGCGTCCAGATTGCGATTCCATGACCGAAGCGCGTGCTTTCTTGGCCATTCAATGATATTGGCGGTCAGCGCTACGATTCACTTCGACCCGACGTCGTTTGAGAAGACGATGTGATGGATGGCTGCAGCGCACGTCCGATTTAGAGCGCGGAGCGGCCCGCCGAGGGCCCGAGCGCCACCCTTGAGAGGGTGAGCTAAGTTGTTGAATGAGCGTTCACTAGCGACCCATGGCGGGCGTTAGCAAAGGCGTCGAGGAGCAAACCACAACTCGCCTTACGCCGTTGGACGGTGTCCAATCGAGCGTCTGTATCGAGCGGAAATTACGAACTTGAAGGCGACGGACGCGCGTCATGTTTCCTCTCGGTTGGTCTGGCAGATATCCCAGCGCGACGAAAGCTGCCCAGGGACCTACGGGTATCTGACCAAATACATGTGACGCTATCCATTCCCGCTACTGATTCACCGCCAGCATCGATCGAGCTTGAAGGCGCGTTACGCGGCATAGCCGCTCGCCTCATCGTTGCATGTCGTATTGATTGGCGCTAACGCGTAACCGCAACGGCGCATCGGGCTTACGCCTAGTGACCAACACAATCTATGTCAACTCGGAAGGACGGACACCGCTAGATTGTACGCTGACCACCTTCTCGCCTAGTCCCGCGCCTGAGTGTGTCGCAACAGCCGCGTATCGGTCAGCCATTCTTCTCGCGCTCCAATTTCGACATCAACGAAATCGGCATGGTTAGGGTTGAGCAGATAGTTGGTTTCAGCCGGGACGACTGCACTGGGAACCGCCAGCACGGCACTAGTACGCATCTGCGACCATGTGTTCCCGATCTGCTGCAGTTCGCCCCTCGCTGATATCTCCCGCCAGTCGGCGGGCAGGCTGGCGGGATCAATACGTTCCACGAGTCTTTGTGGGAACCTGGCCGGAATCATCACATAGCGGGCGCGCAACGGTGAGTCTTGAACCAGCATCTCGAGGAGCGCCAGCGACTGCGTTTGAGCTGTATATACCATAGCGACGCCCTTAGGATTCCACCGGCCACCGTACAGCCTCGCGCCTTCTCCGGAAAATGCGGTGCTTGCATATCGCTCAGTGACTACCCGCCATACCGTGAGCATCACGCAAACACGCCATGCTCGATGCGTCCGAGCGTGTCCATCACACTGTCGGCGCCAATGTCGGTATCCACGAGGCTAAGCGGCGTCGCACCGTCCAGCGCGGAGGTTGCGGTCTTCAGCCACGCGAGCGCTGGGTCGAGACCGTCAAAAACCTCTGCAGCCCGCGCAACCACGCGCGCAAGCCGCAGCAGTTTCGCTGACTCCTCACGACTCAAGACGCCTTCGCGCTTGCGGCGTGCCAAGGTCCGCTCGGGAATATCGAGCGCCTGCGCCAACTCCGCTTGCGATAAGCCGATCGATCTGAGCATGGCGTCGAGCGCCTGCGACGAAATCCCATGGCGGACCACGTCCACCCACTCCAGACCCGATCGGGGAGCACGCGGGAACACAGTGCGGCCCCCGAGCAGCGAGTCCGCTGACACCCTTCCGCTATAACTCATGATCCACCTCCTGCCATTTGGCGTCTATTCTACACCAAAATGGCAGAACCGGTCCGTTTCATGCCGCCGGGCAAAGCAGTCTGCGTGATCGCCAAGCCAGCCCCGTGGCGATTTTTTTGGCCAACCATTCGCCGCGCTGCCCATTGCGTTGCATCTAGCCGACCTAACGCCAGAGCTAGGCTTTCGGTCGGCGAACCTGACGCGTCGCGGCAGGACCCGCGACTGCGTTGCAACAAGCTGTGCGGCCGCTCCACGATGGCCGGATCTCGGCGTGATAGGTCTGGCTATTTATCGACATCGGGCACCTTGAATACCGACACCACCTCGCGCAAAGAACGCGACTGAGCCGCCATTGATTGAGCCGCCGCCGAAACCTGTTCCACCAACGCCGCATTGCGCTGCGTCACCTCGTCCATTTGCGAGATGGCAACGGTCGCCTGTGCAATTCCCGAATGCTGTTCCTCGGATGCGGCGCTAATCTTTTTCATTAATTCGGCAACCCGTTCTACTGATTCCAGAATCTCACGCATTGTGAGTCCAGTATCTTCGACCAAGGCGCTGCCATCGCTGACCGTTGCGACGGCCTGAGTTATCAGGTCCTTGACCTCCTTGGCAGCCGAAGCGCTTCGTTGCGCTAGCGTACGCACCTCGCTGGCCACTACAGCAAATCCTCTTCCCTGCTCGCCAGCGCGCGCGGCCTCGACTGCGGCGTTGAGCGCCAGAATGTTTGTCTGGAAGGCGATGCCTTCGATCACCGAAATTATCTGCGTCACTTTCCCGGAACTGGTCGATATGTCGCTCATGGTCTCGACGACCCGGCCTACGATCGCCTCGCCGCGGCTCGCGGTTTGGCAAGCCTGCGAAGCGAGCAAATCGCCTTTTCCTGCGTCGTCTGCATTTCGCCGCACCGTCGCCGCTAGCTGTTCCATACTGGCAGCGGTTTGTTGCAAGGAGGCCGCCTGCTCTTCCGTACGCTGGCTCAGGTCAGCATTCCCCGTCGCGATCTCCGCAGAACTGATTGCAATGCTCCCGCTGCCAGCAAACACCCGCGCTACCGTCTCGCGAAGACCTTCGTTCATGCGCCCAAGCGACCCGAGCAGTAGGCTGATCTCATCTTCACCTTCCGCTTGTATCGTTGATGTCAGGTCGCCTTTTGCGACGCGTTCGGCTAATTGCACGGACTGTTGTAGTGGAATAGTAATAGACCGGGTGATGAGGAAGGCGATCGAGACACCCCCGATCAACGCAGCAATCATGAGGACGAGTGTCCATACGCGCGCGCTAACGAACGCCGCATTTGCAGCCTCAACTTCCCGCACAGAGCCCTCATGATTAAGCTTACTGTCCGCGTCTATGAACGACAGAGTAGTCGCAAAGCGCGAAACTCCTTCGCTGGCCGCAAGCTGACGGGCGCTGGACAAATTGGCGTCTGCTGACCCCATCAACCGTTCAATCTGGTCGCTCGTCTCAAGATAACGTGCCCAGGACGATTCGATCCCTTCGTAAAGCCTTCTTTCGTCGTCAGAGGATAGATACCTTTTATAGTTCTGCATCGCAGCCGCAAATCCGATCACGCCTGCCGCGCGACGTGCGTGCAACTCGCTAATCCCTTTTTCGTCTGCCGGAAGCAGTTCGCGCAGCGAAATGCGACGCACGTCATCGGCGCTGCGCCGGATCTCGCTCAACGCCTCTACACTAGGCAGCCAGTCTTCCGAGATGGCGCGTGTCCCGGCGAAGATCCGGGACGATTGCACCAAGCCAATGCAACCGACAGCCGTCATTAGCAGCAGTACAAGTGCAAAGCCGACACCGAGGCGCCGCCCAATCTTCATGTTCTTGATAAACGCCATCTTGGAAAACCTCGAGTTGAACCCATCGTGACCTCGATCTAAGGATGGGTCTTCGATCACTGTTGAGCTAATGCGGCTTCGGCAGCCGCTCGGCTAATACCAATCGGTCATCGAAACCCGTCGCCGGCCCCGTTCCATGGTCGGCGAGCCAGCTCAGATCTGTTCTTGGAAATGCAGCTTTCCGGGCGTTCTCATCAAGGGATAGCGCCGCATCTGCTGCATATAACGCTCACACCATGCTTGCCCTCTCCGCGCTTAAGCTGCGGACGACATACAGATTGCGCACCAGTGATACGTGTATATGCACGCATTATATCGTTAATTCGCCCACACCGGGGCCAGTTTCCAGCGTGAGACATTCCATTGCGATGCGGGCAAACCATGGTTGGCTACCCGTGAAGAGTTTTGCAACGACTGCAGCCGGTACGCGCAATAAGGGATCGCGCTACGACGGTCGCGTCTGCGCATCAGGTCGCGCGCATGCCTGATAACTGACGCGTTAGGGCATTTCTTGCGTCCCGCCGTTGAACTCTTGGCCCGGCAATACTTTTTGACACAGCCCGATGAAGGCCGGCTCATGATCCACCACATTGCTGGCTAGCAGTCGTATGGCCGCGCATCGCTATCTGTGCGCGCGAGCCTTGCGGTCGGCCTTGGGACGTTGCAACGCAAGCTCTAAGGCATGGCCTAAGCAATCACGCCGCACGGTAATCCGCCGGCTACGGAAGGCGCCGCTGCCCAGCCGCCAGGCCGCTAATGCCCTGCAATTTCGCGTTACTGCAGCGGCCGCACCGTAGCAAACTGGTGCCGTAATGAAGGCGCAGAGCACATGGATCTGTCAATAAGCCCACAAGTCCGCCGGCACTATGTCTTTGATAAGAGGATAGAGCAGGTCACGGAAAATCTCGACAGCGGGCAGCGGACGGTAAGCGATTGTCCGCTCCACTAGCAGGCCTGCGGCGTCGTCAACTAATATCTCAATGCTTTCAAGCAAGTGACCCTGTACGGAACCTCGCCATCTCAGAACCGTCGTGGCTGCGTCAATGCGGTATTCCGATACATACTGTCCGCCAATGCCCCGGGCGAGCGCCGACGCTGCCAGTACGGCCGAGACTATTTCTGCGCCCACTAATGGCCGGGTCAGCACCGGGGAATTGAAGACTACATTTGCGGCAAGTATTGCCCTTATATCGTCTGGGCTGTGTGCCCCGGATTCTCTGAGCGCTCGCAGTGCATGCATTTTTGGTCTCCCCACGGTTTGTCTCAAGGCGCGCCTACTTCAACGCAATCCTCGATCACGCACGCCACGAAGATCACCGCAAGTGTGCTTGCCGTCAATACGTTCTGTTACCTATATGTAAGATGCGAGGAGCCTCTTACGTAACACCCGGACGAAGGGGGACGCGTGGGATTCACGGGACGTCGCAACGTGAGCGGCGCTTTGATTTTATGGTCCGTTGCGGTTGCAATAAAGGCGTCGGCCCGGTCAGAAGTGCGCGGAGAGCGCCTGCGAAAACGGTGATGCAAGGTTCGCCACGCCGTCTTGGCCGCTCCATCGACCCCGGGCAGGCACCGTGCCGGCGCGCAACAGCGGTGCGAGAGATCGTGAATCCCATAACGACGGCCGATGCGGGACCAAGCAACCGCTGATTCGAAAGTCCCTCAGGGAAGGATCGCTTCGATTGCCGAGTCATCTGGATAACCGCTTTCTGCGTCGGTACTACCATCCGGTACGGCCCTCATTGTCGCGGCTCGCGCCGTTGCAACGCTCATTGAGGATGGCATGCGTTTTCCGCAGACAACTCTCGACCCACACTTACAAGCCGTTTCAGAGCAAATCGCAACTCTTTGGCTTCACGTTTACCCACCTTTCGCTCAAAACGTTGGTGCACTTGCTCCCACAACGGCAGGGCGCTAGCCAGGGCCTTCGCACCGGCAGGCGTCACGGTGACCAGCCTTTCACGCCTGTCCTCCCCGATGTCAACTTGCACGAGGCCCTCGCGCTCGAGTGGCCGCAGGTTTCTTCCAAGAGTGGTTCGGTCCATCGCCATCAGGTCGGCCAGCTCGCTTAGCGAAATCTCCCCCACCGCTGACGCTCGCGCGAGCATGGAGAATTGCGTCATACGCAAGCCGCTGGGCCTGAGCACCTCGTCATATGCCTGCGTCAGCGCACGCGTTGCACTGCGCAGAAACGAACAGTTACATTGAAGCAATTCCATCGAACGTCTCCGGGTGGTTGTGGCAACTTGGAACAGTATACGCGCATATGCATCCAGTTCGCACGCGTCCGAAAGGACCGGCACTTACGCAATCTCGCCGCCAGGCGGCGCCCCGTTATCTCCGCAAAAAGGCCGCGAGCGAGTCAATCAGATGACATGCCTTCTTGTCAACAGCATCGTCAATCCCTTCGGGGTTGTACCCAAGGTCGGACAGCACTTGTCGGATATGCTCACCAGGGAAGGCCGGGATTCCGAGGTGTTCGAGTGCATCTCACGAAGATTTCCAAGGCTTGCCCCGGTAAGCGAGCTGTACCCCTCGAGTAGTTGTCGCCCTCCCTTATGACGCCCCAGTATCTGGTCCGTTCCGACGGACCGAAGTCCTTGATATGGCGCAGATCCGCAAACGCAAGCTTGGCATAGGTGAACGGAGCACCCAGCGCCTCGACGCCACAACTCGGGATTAAGGAACCGCATATCGCGAGCAAAATGAGCACGCCGCATCGCGCCAATAGAGAGGCGGACCGCGAGGCTATCGATTACTCCTCATGCGACTGTGATCTTCCTTTTCGTACTCTCCTGAAGGATGGCGAGATCGGCGCCCTCCCCAACCGGGATGGCTCGCGCCCACATCGAACTTTGAGCTGGCCGCGATCTCATAGGCAGGCAACATAGTCGGAATTTATAGCTTGCTGTCTTAAACGACGCGGTTGATGTCATACATCGTCCGAGCGTTGAGGCGTCGCGCCGACGCCTCAACAACTCGGGCTCCTGGCCGAGCAACTTCTACGCGATCAATTAGGTTCCGAACGCCCGCGGTAAGCAGGTGAGCGCCGGGCGTCGCCGCTCCGATAAAGCTCTTGAAGATGCAGCCGCAACGATGAGATCGGAAGCGAAGGCAATTTCCAACTGCCCACCACCGACCGCAATCCCTGGAACGGAAGTGATAACCGAGATCGGCAACTGGTCGATTGGTCCACAGTACGAAAAACACCGACGAAATTTACTTCAGGCTTGAAGCCTCCCCGTCGACTATGAACACCTCCGTCCCGGGCGAAAATCGCCTTGAGTTTCTTCTGACTACCGTTGTCCGTGCGCTTTCGGCCTAGGCGCGCAGCACGAACTCAGCAGCACCTTCCACAGCACGATGTCCACCGGATTACGGGGAGCGAATTGCATGGCAATGACGGCGACGTTACATTTTTCTGAACCCACATCGGGTACGTTCTACCTTGTTGCGTCTGAACATTTTGGAGTAGCCCCTTGATTCACAGGACACGCGGCACCTCTTAAAATAAGAGGGAGTCTTGTGACTAGTTTTAAGCCTAGGCAAATAGTGGAAAGCATTGAAGTTTTGAGCGAACCAGAGCGTCGTCGGCGGCGCTCGGTGCAGGAGAGGGTCTCCATCGTCCACGAGACCATGGAACCGGGCGCAACGGTCTCAGCGGTTGCCCGGCGACACGGGGTGAACCCAAATCAGGTATTTGCGTGGCGCAAGCAATATCAGGACGGGAGCCTGGCAGCGGTGAAAGCTGGGGAAGCCGTGGTACCGGCTTCGCAATTGGCCGCAGCAATGAAGGAAATCAGAGAACTGCAGCGTCTGCTTGGCAAGAAGACGCAAGAGGCAGAGATACTGAAGGAAGCAGTCGAATATGGCCGCTCAAAAAACTGGATTGCGCGCTCGCCCTTACTGCCCGGGGACGACCAATGAAAACGGTCTGCGATGTTCTCGGCGTGGCGCGCTCTGCTTTGGCAGTTAGGGAAAGCCCGCCCTTCGGACTGGAAGGATGGCCGTCGCGCTCGGTATATCGACGACACGGACTTGGTTGCTGCAATCCACGAGCATGTGGCCGTCTTGCCCACATATGGGTACCGCAGAATCTGGGCGCTACTGCGACGTAGCCAGGAAATGGCTGGCGCGCCGTGCGTGAACGTCAAGCGGGTCTATCGTGTCATGCGCGACCACCAGTTGCTGCTGCGACGTCCCGGTCAACGACGTGACACCCGCCGCCATGATGGACGAATTTCGGTTGAGCAAAGCGATGTCCGCTGGTGCTCAGACGGCTTTGAGTTCCGTTGTGACGATGGCTCGCCGTTGCGCGTGACATTTGCACTGGACTGCCATGACCGAGAGGCCATCAGTTGGGCAGCGACGACTGGCGGCCATAGCGGCGACGTCGTGCGTGATGTGATGCTCGCAGCTGTCGAGCAACGCTTCGGCACGGCGCAGGCAAGCTCAACCATTGAATGGCTCTCGGACAACGGTTCTGCCTATATCGACCATCGCACGCGTAGCTTCGCTCGCGAGTTGGGTCTAAAGCCATTGACGACCCCGGTTCGTTCGCCGCAGAGTAATGGCATGGCCGAGCGGTTCGTGAAAACGATGAAGCACGATTACGTCGCCTTCATGGACAAGCCTGATGTGCCCACGGCGCTCGCGCATCTGGCCGCTGCCTTCGAGCAGTATAACGAGCGCCACCCGCACAAAGCTCTGAAATACCGCTCGCCTCGCGAGTTTAGACGGGCTGCGGCCTCATCAACCTAATGGTGTCCGCGTGTCCTGAATTGCAGGGGCAACTACACATTTCATGTCGATCCGTTATCGCCTTCGCTCAACGACGTCCACGTTGATCCGTAGCTAACACCGTTGACAATACGCGTATATACACGCAATATTGCTATCAAAGCAATTCGCGTCACCTAGCAAATATACCCCAGCGCGCTTCCGACTCTTCATGCGCCGCACGGCCGAGCGCCTATTTGACGACGAGCATATCTGTTCGGTACTCGCCGCAGGGCGGCACCAAATGCGTGTCGCGACTCAACCGGCCCTTATGGGCGGAAGCGTCCATGTCGGGCTGGAAGACAGCCTGTATATAGAGAGGACGCTTGGCAAGAAACAATGCAGACCAAGTCCGAGAGATCCGGCGATTTCTCTGCGAATTCTCGCTCGAGGTGGCGACGCCGGAGGAAGCCAGAACGATGCTTTCGCTACAAGGCGCAGGCAACATTAGCTTCTAAGTCCAGGTAGCTCCACAACTATGCTCCGTGGCGAGCACCGAGGTGGATGCTTCTTTGGCTCTCGGAAAGGTCTGCTTCAGATAGCGCAGCGAACGCACACTGCGTGTTGTGACCGTGATGACGTTCTCGGCTGCTATCTCGGAACGGGTGTACGCGGTTCACGCAACATATCGGTAATTCAAAGACGACATCAAATTTATTGGATCGTGACTATGTCGACGATAATCAGAAGGTGCGCGTCAATAGGGCGTTGGACCTTTAGAAGCCGCCCCAGAAATTTCGCCAATCCGCCTGCCAATTCGACCTCAGGTCCGGCGAGTTCGCAAATCCAAAATTTGCATTTCGACGATGCCTGTACCCGCCTCTTTGATGTCTTCTGCGAACGCCGAAGGATTGTCCAGCTTGCTTATCTATTGCGCGCTTGGCCGCTGACGTCGGAGAGCAGCTCGTCAATCAGCGGGCTACTGTCGGCGTTGCATGAACTGCTTCGAGGACACGCGGAGAGCATGGAGACGGATGAGACGGCCCTGCTGGTCCTCGCTATTACGCTAGCCGAGCACAGCGGACTGCCATCGGATGCTTCATCGACAATAGGCATCCGTTAGGCGTCGGCGCAGTTGGTTTCCCAGGCGTGAAACGTTCAGAACTGCCTACATAAAAACGATCACGCCCCCGACCTCTCGTCTTCAGACCACTCCGGGCTGTACCCACCTAGCGTCGGGTGGTACATTTCATCGCCGGCATGCTGAGTAAACTCGACGTTTAGACGGTCCTCGTGAAGCCCGAGGATTTCGATACAGTGCCGACAGAGCGATTTCGCGACTTCGAGCCGCAACTCAGCGGAGCGGCCCCTTCGGATGTCGCACATTAGAACTGCGACAGGTTGTGGGCGACCATCGATCATTCGCCAAACACCACCGTCTCCGCACTCCCTCACCGCGACACTAATGCGGCGGATGTCGACGCTCATCATGCTTGCATACGTTTCGCAAAGAAGCTGCGCAAGCCGGGCCTTCGCCTCTGACGGGTACTGACCGTTTACATCGAGCTGCAAATATGGCATCTGCCTACTTCCTATAAGTTAGGTTGGAGAGAAAGGGAAAACGAAAGCGTGCAGTCGCGAGCATCCCGATCGCCCCGAAGTGCTCGCTTATCTAGAAATTTACTTCATCGTCAAGCGCCCGCAATGATTGATTCGATCGCGTTGGCTACTTTCAGCAGCTGCCAGTCGCCGTCCCTGTGTCCAGCAACCATCAGACCGACCGGAGCTTCGCCTGGGCGGTGCACAGGCAGCGAAATAGAACAGCAGTCGAGAAAATTGAACGGGCCGGTATTCCGTAGCAGTTTCGTCCGGACAGCATCTTCGGCAGCCATACATTCGTCGAACGTCGGAGCGATCATTGAGGTCGTCGGAAGTAACAACGCGTCGAACCCTGACGTAGCGGCGTCGAACTCTCGCATGAGGCGGCGGCGATGTGAAAGCATCGACAGGTAGTCGGCAGCCAGTATCTGTGCTCCACTTCTCACCCGGGCGCTAATGTGGGGATCGTAGTCGGCGCCACGCCGCTCGAGCAATTCCCGATGCCATGCGTATGCTTCTGCTAATTGGATCACGCGATTGCCATTAAGCGCATCGACTTCGCGAAGTGCTTTGAAAGAGACTTGTTCTATCCGCGCCCCAGCTTCGGAGATTCGCGCACAGGCGCGCTCAAACGCGCGCCCAACTTCGATGTCCAAGTCGTCAAGCACTATTTCGCGAGGCACGCCGAAGGTCAATCCGCGGACGCCAACCATATCCAGAGGTACTGCGGCTTCGCCTGAAATGACTGCATGAATCGCGGCGCAATCAGCCACTGATCGGGCAAGCGGTCCAATCGAATCAAGTGTCGGCGACAACGGAACCGCTCCTGACAATGGCACCGTGCGTTGAGTAGGTTTGAAGCCGACAACCCCGCAAAGGGCTGCCGGCACACGAATAGAGCCAACCGTATCAGAGCCGATCGCGGCGGCAACCATGCCGTCAGCCACCGAGACCGCCGCACCGGACGACGAACCTCCCGGGATGCGATCGCGGTCCCACGGGTTTCCTGGCGTCCCAAAATGGGAGTTGAGCCCGACCACCGAGAATGCAAAGGGCGTCATGTTGGTACGGCCAATGAGCACCACCCCCGACGACCGTAGCCGAGATACCACAGGCGCATCGCACGCGGCTACCGGCATATCGTCGAGCGCGAGTGCACCAGCTCTCGTTACTTCCCCTTTAACGTCTAGTAGATCTTTTATAGACACCGGTATGCCGGCGATTGGCGAGGCCCGGTAGCCCGACCGAAGTAGCGTGTCCTGGGCGGCGGCGACGTCTCTTGCTTGCTCGCGCCACACCGTTGTGAAGGTGCGAATTCCCTCGCCCATGGGATCGTCGATCCGGGCAATGCACAGTTCAACTTGCTCCGAGCTGCTTGCCTGCCCGGCTTCCATCGCAGCGGATTGCGCCAATACCGTTGGATATTTACCGTCGTCGTGCGCCCCTCTGGGGGCGCTGATTTTAGATTGATGTTTCGTCATGAGGTTCTCTTGCCGTTGTCCGGAATTTCCGCCCGGAGTGCGTCAGGTGGCACATGAGCGGGCTTACGTTTGACGAATACACCTGGCACCACGGCTAACATCGCGATCATTCCGACGAGCGAGACTAATCCGGCGGCAAAAAACATTGCGTTGTAGCCATTAACCTTGACCAGATATCCGGTGAGCGTAGGAGCCGCGACAGACGAGATGTTCGCAATAAAGTGCGTCATACCGCTAAACGTACCGATGCGGGCGCGCGGGGCGGTATCCAACACGACCACCCAATACACTGCATTTGGCAAGGTGTTCAGTGCGTTCGCGATTGTCATCAGCGCGAGAACACCTGCTGCAGATCCCGCCTTCGGTATCAGCAAAAAGCACACGCCAGCAAGCAACAGGCAGGCGGCCGCGAACTGGCTGCGTGCAATCCGCAAGTCACCCGTTTTTGTCAATATCAAATCCGAGAGTCGGCCGCCGATCAAAACCGCAAGACACGATCCGAGCCATGGGATGACGCCGACGTACGAAAGAGATGAAAGACTATAGTGGAATTGGTTCTGAAGGTACTTTGGCGTCCATGTAAGCAGCAGAAACGTCACGTAAAGGAACGCAAAGTAGCCAATAGCGTTACATACCAATGTGCGACTTGAGAAAAACGAAAGCCAGCCCGGGATTTCTTCGTTCGAGTCCGGGAGGGGCGCTGTCGGCGAGACTGTTGGTCCATCATGCCGAATCTTTTGGAGTTCGGCGGCATTGACCCGGTGACTCTCTTCTGGACTATCCGTGAACACCCACGCAAATACAGCGATCAGGAGAAGACTGCCAGCGCCAAGTATCGCGAATGTCATACGCCAGTTGCCAGTAGCGGTAAGCAGTCCGACAGTGATGGGCGCCGCAAGCATTGCGCCAAACGGTGTACTCGCGAGTGCAAAAGACGAAAGCATTGCACGTTCACTCGGCGCCGCCCATCTCACAATTGTCTTGTTAATGCTTGAGAAGGCGGGGCCCTCACTAAAACCGAAGATGCTCCGCATGACTGCAAATCCGGCAAGAGCGCTGCCTCCGAAGAGGGTCAACCCGAGCTCTCCTGCAATGGCGGTGCCGCCCTCAAATATCGACCAAGCGACTCCTGCAACGATCCAGACCTTCCGGGCGCCCCATCGGTCCAGCAAAACACCACCGATTAGAGCTCCAAACATGTAACCGTATCCGAAAAATCCTAGTATTTCGCCCCACTGTGCGCTGTCGAATCCGAAAGCTCCGATAATGTGTTCTGACGCGAACGACAGCGCACCGCGGTCAACATAGTTCACAGTGGCGATCATGAACAGCAGTCCAACGACCACGAAACGAAAGCGCGTCGGTACTATGGTGCCTCTGCCTCCGGCGTAACTTCTTCCATCGCTTGTTTTCCGCACGAGTTATCCCTTCAGTGTATTGCGCTCCGGGCCCATGATAGGGGGGCTGCGATCACACATCCAACGATAAATATCCGTGCTAAACGTTACTTGAATTCACATATGCCTCGTCCTCATTTACCCTTGTCAGCACTTCGTGCATTCGAAGCGGCGTTTCGCCAACGTGGGTACAGTCGCGCCGCTGACGAACTTGGCTTGAGCCATGGAGCCGTGAGCCATCACATCAAGAGTCTCGAACAATCGTTAGGCGTGAAGTTGTTCCGCCGCGATGGCCATGTCATGGTGCCTACCGAGGCAGGCCAACGGCTGGCGCTACACGTTTCGGAAGGTATGTCGCGCCTTGCGCAAGGTATTGAAGAAGTCAGAGCGCGAAAACTACGCTCAAGGATTGTCACGGTCAGTGTTCTACCTGCCTTTGCTGCCAGGTGGCTCATTCCCCGGCTCGCGAGTTTGCATCAAAGCAATCCGGATATCGAAGTCAATATACGGGCTTCCGCTCTGCTTGCAGACTTCTCGCACGAAGGGGTGGACGTTGGCTTGCGATATGGACCTGGAAAATGGGATGGCCTCACGGCGGAGCTTCTATACACCGAGGACATCTTTCCAGTGTGTAGCCCACAGTTTTTGGAAAAGAACAATCTTAAGGAACCGCGCGACCTGCTGAAGGTGACACTATTGCGGGACCAACGCATACCTTGGTCGGTCTGGTTCCGCCATGTCGGCATGAACGACGATGTGCCGATCGCGGCTGGCTCGACTTATGGCGATGCAGGTTTACTACTGCATGCCGCGGCGGCGGGACACGGCGTGGCGCTCGCTCGCAGTGCCCTGGCAGACAACGACCTTAGCGCAGGGCTGCTCGTACGACCATTTCCCGAGAAGCTCGCCGCTGACTTTGCATACTATCTGGTTTATCCGAGCGACCGTTCTCTAAGAGAACCTGCGGCAGCGTTCCGTCAATGGCTGTTCATGCAACTGGGCCGAGCCCATCGCCGCCAGGATCATCGCGCGAGCTTCCCGTCGAAGGAAGACCGCGGTTTGTAAACACTTCTCGGAGACACAAACGTCCTGTGCACAAGACGGTCGCCGCACCCATGTGCATCGGCGCCGTCCCATCAGTCTTAAGCTTTTCGTTGAATCGGCAGACGGGGGCGCTTATAGAACAGATTCTTGCTGTGTCATCTTCTAGCGCCAACCGATTCTATTTTTTACAGCCGCGGTAGGAGGTCGGCCGCCGCAGCGATGTGCGTTTAGCCGCAAAAAAAACAGCCCTTCAGCGCCCTATCTCCGGGCTTTATCAATCACTATCAGAAGCCAACCGTCACTTTAGCTGCTCACGCTTTCTCTGACAGGCTTACAGCAACAATGGGCGTGACGCATCGCTCCGCAAATCCGAGTCGGCTATAGAGTGACACAGCTCGGCGATTGTCCTGGCGGACGTGCAGGAAAGCTGTATCCCCGCGCGCCACTATTCCTGCAGTGATCGCAGTTGTTACCATTTCCGCGAAACCTTTCCCCGAGTGCGCCGGATCCGTACACACGCTCGCTACCTCGACGTATCCCGGAAATGCGAGCCTTTCACCGGCCATAGACGCCAGTTTCCCACCCGATTTAATCCCAACATAGCGTCCCATGTCTATCGTACGACGTTCCATCGGCCCCGGCTTTGCGGCGCTGACCAACTGCAGCATCGCGCGCGTATCCATCTCCGTGAGTGTCAGCACGTCGGCCGTGTCGCAACTGCCGCGAAAGGTGTCAACCGTGCATGTCATTTGCACAAACGGGAAATACCAGTGAATCGTCCATCCATCAGGGAGCAGTTCCGGCGCAACCCCAACCAGACCGACGACTCCGTTAGCGGCAAGTCTGCCAAGCGCAAGCCATCCCCGCTCATTGGCAACATCAGCAAGTGCGGCGATTGGCGATACGTCAGCCAGGTAGCGCCGCGCGCACTCATGGCCCACCGAAATCGACCGGTGGTTGGTGGTCATAGCATGCCAGGCCGGATTATCCAGCACATGAGCCAAAATTAAGTCTCCCTTCAAACAGGCATACTGCGCCCCGCTTCATCGCTTCCAAAAAGCGCTGCCGTCGGCCAGTTGCCCTTTCCGTGGTCCCGAGCTTGCATGGACACGGGCCGCGGAGACAGCCTAGTGATGACAAGCGCGCCTCCTCAGCAGTGGCGGCGACGAAGGCTAGCGGTTAGCTCCCTCGACTACGGCGACCTTTGGCACTAATCCACTGCTCGTTTAAGTAAGGCACTAGCCGCGTTGCCGTCGATGAGTTGAACGTTTGCATAAACTGTTCAACTTCGCTTCAACTTTGTCAGGCTCCTTGCAGCTCCGGGCGTCGCAGACACGCATCCAGCGTTCGTCTGACCATGCGGATAACATGCTCAGAGTCCCGCTGGATCGCAGCACGGCTGCGGCCACACGACACCAATACTTGCCACATCATATGCAGCTCTATGCCAAGATTAATCCCGTCACTGGGAGCGATCGATCCTCCGATCTGCTCAAAACGAGCGAGATGTAAGTCACGCTGTCGGCATAGCGCCTGATGCAATTCTTCGAATCGTCCCGCCGCTTCCGTCGACAGCTTCAATATTGGGTCGCCAAGAATCGCATCATTAAGCACGAGTTCCCGTTGTTGCAGGAAGTAATTCATCACTAAGCGTTCGGGTCGTTGATCGGAGCGCAGAAGCAGGGCGGTCATCTCCCTATTGCGTTGCTCGCATAGCGTTCGTGCATAGGTCATCCAGACATCGTTCTTCGTCCCAATTGCCCGATAGATTGACATTTTGTAGGTACCAGCCTCCCTTGCAATTTCATCCATCGTGGCGCCGTGCAGGCCGGCTCGATAAAGGAAGGGACCTATCCTTTCAATCATTGATTCCCGCTCTTCGGCTGCGTCACGACTCTGCATACTGGCGTTTCCTCGGCTACATCTCTGCTTTTCAACTGAAGTCGCGTGGGGCGCATGGATCCGCGAACTGGCAGTGGCCACCATCGGCATGGGGGACGGATTCCCTCGGTTCGATTTGCCGCATCAACGGTGGAATAGTCGGCGCCTGCCTTCGTGGGATACACCGTGTGCACGATGGTACGGTGCAGCCGACGCCAAATCCCAGATCCGTATCGGCTCGACAATGCTGCTATAATACGTGCATATACACTTTCCTGTAAACCGTATGGGGCGGTGATACCTGCCCGCGTCGGCGGGTTCGGCATACGCCGTTAGATCCTCTGACGAGTTTTTCCACAGACATCCAAGAGCACTCTTTCGGCGCAGTTATGTTCAACCGTTTTCAGGCGATGGTTGTTTTTACCAGGATCGTGGAGACCAATAGTTTTTCGCGGGCCGCGGTCTCTTTGAATCTTCCTCGCGCATCAGCCTCGAACATCATCAAGAGCCTCGAGGCTCATCTCAGGGTTCGGCTCCTGTACCGCACGACGCGCCGCATTAATTTGACCGCAGAGGGCGCGCAATACTATGAGCGTTGTGTTCAGATCCTTTCTGACCTGGAGGAAACGGAATACGCGCTAACCAGTGGCGCGAGCGGGATTCACGGCACCCTGAGAATCAACCTGCCACCGGCCATTGGCAGAACCGTCATCGTGCCGCGGATCCATGAATTTTGCAGCATGTATCCCCAAGTGGACCTTAGAATCGGCTTCAGCGACAGACGTGTCGACCTCGTTCAAGAAGGCATAGACTGCGCAATCCGTGTAGGGCTGTTGGAGGACTCCAGTCTGATAGCCAGACAGTTCGGACACGTGGAAATGTTAACCTCGGCTAGCCCGCGGTACATACAACGGCATGGCTGTCCTCTCGAAATCGACGATCTTCCACGGCACTTTGCCGTTCACCTGCTTTCCGGATCCGGAAGAAACCTTGACTTCAACTTCGTTCGCAATGGCCATGCTGCTGAAATCCGCATACCAGGAACCGTTGCGGTCAGCGACGTTGATGCGTACATTAGATGCGGCCTTGACGGAATGGGGCTGATCCAGGTCCCCGCTTTCATGGTAAGAGAGCACTTGCGAAGTGGCGAACTGCTGGAGGTGATCTGCCATCACCGACCGCAACCAATCCCGGTTTCAGCGATATATCCAGCAAACCGGCACTTGTCATCAAAAGTGCGCGCGTTTGTCGAGTGGGCGGGGAGTCTTTTTGAAAACTACTTGAAACCACAGGCCAACGCAGTCCACCGGAGACGCACCGCCACTTCACATCTCGCAGGTATGCCAACTCCGTACAGCGCCGATGCGGACACCAGAACCCCCGTCACCTGAAAGGCTTGCTAGCCTTTGCCGCTGATCAAACGCTTACCGTCGCAACGCGGGACGATGGCAGTTGACGCTGCTTCGGACTGGACATCGCCGCAAGGGAGCAAGTCCGATTCCGGCTCGTGTATTCATCCCAACACCAAGCAGCGTCACATCATCTTCCCAAGAGCCGCAACGCTATGTGCATTCAGCGCGGTATCTGCGGCCGCCCGCCATGCAAAGATCAGGCCGAAACCGACGGTGGCCGCACAAAGCCAATGACCTGTTCGACACGTCGCGCAAGAGTTAATAGTGCTTTGTCGCTTCCACTGCTTGCGTCCAACTCGAACCCGAGCGGTAGGCCGTTCTCCGTCAGTCCCATAGGAATCGATATCCCCGGCAGTCCAGCAAAGCTAGCCGGATAGGTGTTCCTCGACAGAAAGACGTCGTTTACCGTCCGACCCGCAACCGTATATTGCCACTGCTCTGCAATGGTCGGAGCGGCGCACAGGGTTGTTGGAAACACAATCGCATCTGCGCGAGAAAAAACCTGACTGTCAAAGCGGCGTCGGACTTCTGGCCGGCGCCGGAAAAGAGCGTCTTTGTAGGCGACGTCCTCCGTGTAGCCGGCTCCCGTGGTCAGGACAAATCGTTGCCACCGAGTTTTGATATGCGACTCTAGCCCATCGTAAATCTCTTCGAACGTAAGGGGGATTTTCTGGTCTCGCAGGAAGGCCGTTACATCGGGCTGGGTATCATGAAAGAACAGCGCCCAGTTAGCCTCCTCGACCATAGGGCCGAAATCTGTGCCAAGATCGACTTCGAGGACACTGGCTCCCGCATCTTTCAGTTTAGAAATCGTGTCGTTGAAGACCTTTTCTACTTCCGCGTCGGCGCCGTCGAGATAATAGTGACGTGCGACCGCGAGTCTCGTGCCCTTTAAGCTTGCTTGAAGCCGTTGTGGGGACGAGTAATTCCCCGTCGCGATCGAGTCTAGCAGATCGCAATCCGACACCCGCCTTGCTATCGGACCGGTCGTATCCAATGTGTTTGAGATCGGCGCGACTCCACTTCCTGACCATCGGCCGGGTGTCGGCTTGAAACCAACGACGCCGCATAGCGCTGCAGGAACGCGAATTGACCCGACCGTGTCCCCACCCAGAGCTGCCGGGACCAGTCTCGCGGCCACGCTAGCTGCACCGCCGCACGACGACCCTCCGGTAATGTGAAGCACGTTGTACGGGTTTTTCGCCTGCCCGTAATGACCGTTGAGACCGGTGAGACCATACGACATTTCGACCAGGTTGTTCTTCCCGAGCACAACGCAACCTGCATCTTTCATAGCAGTCACGACCTTTGCGTCCGTCGCAGGCTTGAAGTCACGCGCCACGGCTGTCCCGAAGCTGGTGGGCAGGTCCATGGTCAGGTAGCTATCCTTGACGCCAATAGGCAGCCCTGGAAGTGCTCTTCTCTTCCCCGCGAGACGCGCCTTGTCGGCTGCTCGGGCTGCCGACAGTGCCTTGTCATCGTCGACGGTGATGAACGCATTAAGGGATGCGAATTTATGCGTACGTTCGAGCAAGACCTCCGTGTACCGCTCCGAGGTTAGCCGGTTGGTGTTGATAGCGCGCGCCGCCTCGAACAAGCTAGCTTCGTGCACTTGCGATACGTCTACCGACGACCCTGCCGGCTCGATCGCTGCGGCAGCGTACGACATACTGGGCCCGACCGCTGTGCTGAGCAAAACTGCCGATGTATCTCTTACGAAGCGACGTCGAGCAGGCGAATCGATCGTGCCAGGCTCATTCGGTTCGTCGTGAGTTGGTAGTGGGTTGGTCCGGGTCATTTTCATGTGATGGCGCCTGAGTTGACAATTGAATGCGGCGGGCTATTGCAAGTCGTTCGGCTTTCCGCGATCCGAGTGTGACACCGTCAAGATTTGATGTCAACGGAGGATCCGAATCGGAGCGGGTCAGCCCGACGGTCTGGTTTCCAATTGAATATGCAACCGCTGATGTAGCATTGCGTGCGTGAGGCATGGCGCGGCTCATGCGCCGCGGACAAAGGACTATTGTCGGTTAGGCCTGCGCTACATAGATGCCGTCGTTCGTCACATCAATATCTGAGGCCCGCCACACGGGCGGCTTTTCGACGACCATTGACGTCACGTTCAGCAACGATTCGGTCTATCTCTGATATCAACGTGGAGGCAGCAACGGGTTTGTGAAGGATCGCGTCACAGTACAGAAATGCAGGTGGACTTGGGTCATCCGAAACAAGGATGAAAACAACTTCGGCAAGCCGCCTGTCGTTGCGCAGGGAATAGCACAAGTCACATCCCGACATGTCCGGCATCTTGCGGTCCGCCACTACGACGTCGACCTCATTGGCCCGCAGAATGCCCAACGCGGCTTTGCCATTAGCAGCAGAGAATGTTGCATAGCCGCTCATCTCGCACATGGCCTGCCATGACGCGGCCACTCCATTTTCATCTTCCACCATCAGCACTGAAAGCACGACAGCCTCCTTAACATACGGTCTGGGAGCGAGATATCAGCTATCGCTGTTCGTAGGCGATATGGAACGCGCGGAACGCAAATTCGCTGAATCTCATTGCAGCAGTTAATCGTCTTGCGATCCTGCCGCTGGCTGAACACAGCACTGCTGCAGGCAGACATGACTCTTCTCTCTTCCGACCTTCAAAGGCATCTGGCGATGCTTCCAGTTCAGCACATCGCCTGAGGCATCGCCTCTTTGCAATCTCATGGCGGTTCAACCTGCTAAATCTGCACGATCTCCGTCATCGACAGAGGGATTCGCCGTCGCCGCGGTCGACCGACAGGGACATCGAAATAAAGATGAATAGGGCAAACGCAAAGTCAGGCCAGGCAAAGAACGCATATTCCATCGCTATTCGGTGCGTAGTCAGACAGCGCCTTTGTTTCTACCGGACGATCAGACCACGCCTTCGCCCTGAGACAGAAAGGGGTAATCCGTATAGCCTCCAGCGTGACCGCCATAGAAAGTGGCCCTGTTATAGCGATTCAGGCGTGCATCGCATTTGAGTCGCAATGGCAGATCTGGATTCGCAATAAATAACCGACCGAACGCTATCGCGTCGGCATGGCCGCTCTCGATCGCAGCCAACGCCCCATCACGCGTATAGTTGCCAGCGGCGATAAGCACCCGAGGCCAAACGGGGCGGAAAAGCTGAGACGCCGAAGGAACGTCCTTGTGATCGACCTCCGCCTGACCCGCCCCGCTTGCTCTCGGCTCGACCAGATGCAAATATGCCAAATTGAGGCTTGCGAGCCGTCGAATGAGATACGTATATAAAGAGACCGGATCAGTTCCGCCACTATCGTTCGCGGTTCCGAACGGGGACAGTCGAATACCGACTCTATCTTCACCCCACACCTCGGTCACTGCTTCGGCTACCTCAATCGCAAAGCGGCACCTATTTTCTACTGACCCGCCATATGCATCTGTGCGTTGGTTAGTCCTGTCATGAAGGAATTGTTCAATGAGATAACCATTCGCCGCATGGATTTCAATCCCATCAAAGCCAGCTGCCATTGCGTTTCGGGCAGCGTTGACGAAGTCCTGAACTACAGCAGCGACTTCTTTCGTCGATAGAGCACGAGGCTCCTCGTATGCCACACATTGGAAGTCAGCCGACATTCCATAGCCGCTCGCTGCGATCCCAGAGGGCGCGACTGGACGAGCGTCACGTGGCTGATGCGAGCGATGCGAAATTCGTCCGACGTGCCACAGTTGTAAAAAGATACGGCCGCCTTTCTGGTGTACGGCATCCGTCACTTTTTGCCACCCAGCGACTTGCTCAGAAGTGTAAATTCCAGGTGTCGCCGGCAGTCCGTGCGCAGTCTCTGAAACAGGCGATCCCTCCGAAACTATCAATCCTCCAGCCGATGCCCGCTGTCCATAGTACTCGGCGTTCAGTTGATGCGGGGTGCGTCCCGGGTCCTTCGCACGCATTCGCGTCAGCGGTGCCATGACGACCCTATGCTCGAGCTGAATGTTGCCGACCCTGAGAGGAGAAAAGAGCTGTTCTGGCATCTTAGGACTCCGTTGATTCTTGACCGAATGCGACGTGCTGAGAACTTTCACACATATACCGAAAGCGTGATACGAGTATATACGCGCATTATCCCGATCACAAGTCGATCTTCGACACGTGTCGCGACTTATCGTCGGCTCGCCGCGCCATGGAGAGCAAGGACTTGTGATAGCTCATAAAAATTAGGCTAGCGGATCGTCGGTTAGCGACTTTGGAAGGCGGCCTGTCGCGCTGCCGTCAGTCCTTCGAACCGTCGGACTCCTTGCAAGTTTGTCTGCGCTGTAGCTAGCCGGAAGACGCGAAGCGACAGCATCGAGGATCAGCGATGACAAGTTGTCCGCTTTGCGCATGGGCGATGCTGTGGAAGTTGGTTTGCCACGGCGCAATCACTGCGGTCAGAGTTATCCCTGGAGACAACGGGATGTACGCGCACCTAGTCTGCGGCTCACGCTTTCCGTCGGTCGAAACTTGGCGTGGACCGAATATCGGGAAGCGCGTAGCCAGTTGGAAGGATCTCCTTCCAGAAAGGACTGCCATGCATTAGATAGGAGGCGAAGAATTGCACGCAGCGAAGTACGCCGCCAACATCGCGCATGACCACCTGCATTGCTCCGAGGAAACCTTGAACGAGTGGACAGGAACCTCCGCGCTAGGCGCCTGCGCTGTTCATTGCGCGGAGGAGCAGAAACTGGATCGAGCTGCACGCTCCCAGCCGGCGACTGCGAGTACGTCCTTAAGCACCGAAACTTTGAAGTGGATCGGTCCGGAGCATCGGCATGCATCTCAAGGCCCTCAGTCGCACGGTTCTCCAGCAAGAAGGAGCGCTGCTTCGACCCCCGCTTCCAGGATTTGCTCGGCCCTTGCGATGCTCGGAACCGCCCGTGCCAATTGAAGGGTTCCAACCATTAGACCAAAGATGGCTGTCGCCCGACGATCGGCACGACTGGAATCAGTCTCGGGAAGCAATGCAGCCAATGTTGACACGAAGGAATTGAGCCCGTGCTCATAAGCCGTCCGGGTTGGCTCAGACTGCCGTGCGATTTCAGGGAGCAAAGCCGCCGACGGGCATCCGCATGAAGGGTCTGCCCGATGAGCCTGATTGAGATAGCTTCGGATTACTTCCTCGAGGCCAGCGCCCATTTCAACATTCTCTTCGAGGCTCTGCTGCCGTTCCGCGAGGGCACTACTTACCGCCTCTCGGACAAGCGCGTCCTTAGAGTCAAAGTGCGCATAGAAAGCGCCGTTGGTCAGGCCTGCCGCTCCCATGATCCCGCTGATGCCGGCGCCGGAAACCCCTTCGCTACGAAAGCATTTCGAGGCAGCCTCGAGAATATGCCGTCGAGTCGCGGCTTTGTGACCTTTTTCAAAACGCATCTTCTCTTCCTTGGTGCGCGCAGCCGTCAGCTTGCAGCCGCCTCCAACAAGGTTTGGAGGTCGCGATCGAGCTGACGAGCCACGATATTGACTTCTTCGCTGCCGAACTGGCCGAAAACCGAGGCCGGACGATCGTATTCAAACGTAGCACCGCGATCACCGCTGTCGTGTAGCAACACGCGAATGGGCGCATACAGCCCAGCAGATAATTGATGACGAGTCATCTTCGATGCGGTAAGCGGATTGCCAATATCGTACTGTATCGACCGGTGGCGCAGACCAGCAATAGCCAGCAATGCTCCGTGGTCACGCTGCCCGAAAATTGTTAGCGGAGGAGATGCTAGCAGTTCTTGCAGTGCGCGCGTGCTTTCACCGTACCTCAGGAGAGTAAAGATGCCGTCATCGATTTGGGGCGCCAAGCTCTCGAGCTTGCCTCGCACGTCATCGAAGGCATTCGTCGATCTGATGGTGACATGCTCGATTGAAATTGTATGGGTGGAACACTTTGCATTGCCCATCTGTTGATCCTCGGTTCACTGGTGTGAGGGTAGCCCCTTTGTTCGGAAAGGGGCGGCGGCATCAAAGCGTCGGCGGCATAGTGCCCAAGATGCGCTCGATATGGCGACTAAGGCTCAAAAGCGCCCGGTCGCTGCCTAACGGCGCGTCGAGCTCAAGACCAATCGGAAGACCGGCGCGAGAGAGGCCCGCCGGTAGGCTGATACCTGGAAGACCAACGCTGCTAGCCAACAAAGTGTGGTTCGCCAAAGCGAGCGTGCTCACTTCCTGGCCGGCGATGCGAAGCCCCTCTTGCTCTCCGATCAAAGGCGCCGTGCAGGGTGTGGTCGGCTGTAGAATGGCAATGGCCCCCTTACTTACGAACGCCTGTTTCAGCCTGCGCTGGATTTCGGGACGACTCACACTGAGTGCAACCTTGTAGTCCTGCACGGATGTAGCACCGGGACCGCTGGGCAACACCATGTACTCCCACGCTTGGCGAAGCTGCGGCTTCAGGCCCTCGTAGATCTCGGCGAAAGTGGTCGGGATACCATGCAAACGCAGGAAGTCCGAAATGGCGCCTTGCGTCTCGTGGGCGAAAATTCCCCACGTAGCTGTCTGGATGAGTGAGTTGAAATCTTCCCCGAGATCGATCTCGAACACCTCCGCGCCGGCGTCCTTCAACTGGCGTACCACCTCGCGGAATCGCTCCCCGACTTCCGGGTCCACCAACTCCAAAAACTGTCGGGGCGCGAACGCCAGCCGAGCTCCGACGAGGTTGGAGTTCCGCTCGACGGACTCGGCAGTCTGATCGCCGGTCACGACTTGGTCCAACAGTATGCAATCCTCAACGCTACGTGCGAATACACCCGTGGTATCGAGAGTGTGGGAAATCGGTGCGACGCCGTTACGAGGCCAGCGTCCCGTAGTCGGCTTAAACCCGACGACGCCGCACAGCGATGCTGGCACACGAATGGATCCGACTGTATCGCCTCCCAAGGAGGCGGGCACTATCCCGGCGGCCACGGAGGCTGCCGAACCGCTTGACGACCCACCCGTAACACGCTCCAAGGCACGCGGGTTCTTGACTTGGCCGAAGCGCTCGTTATGCCCGGTCAGCCCATAGGACATCTCTACCAGGTTGTTCTTGCCGAAGACGAGAGCTCCTGCATCCTTAACGGCGCGGACTGCATCGGCATCCTCAGTGGGGACGAAATGCGCCAGGCGTTCAAGGCCGATGCTTGTGGCAAGCCCCGCCGTCAGATAGCTGTCCTTGATCCCAACGGGGACGCCCAGTAGGGGAGCCTCCACTCCTGCGGCACGCGCCTTGTCCGCGTCTTTCGCAGCCTGGAGCAAGGCGTCTTCGTCAATGGCGATGAAAGCATTCAGGTCAGCATGCGCTCGAGCCTGGTATAGCAACGCGCTGGCGTACGACTCTGAGGTCATATCACCACTGCGTATCGCATCCGCAGCTGCAGCGAGCCCGAGTGAGGCCAACTCCAGCACGTGTGATCCGGAAGTTTCAGTTGAAGCGGCGATCTTATCGTTCATATGTCCTCACATAAATAAGGTGACGCAGTGGTACGACCTCAACAAGAAGTTCGTCACCACCTTAGTCATTACGATCATAATATAGCATTACGCTCGTAATGCAATCGCTTTTTCGCCGACTGTCGCTAAGCGCGGCAAGTCGTCGACAACATCAACTTGCGGATATGGACTGTCAGGGCTGCATCAAAAGGTTTACCTGGTGATGTGCGATGACGATATCCATTGGAAACATTTGTCAGCAGCCGGGTCGGGAACAAAGCAAGCTCAGAATTGGATTCACGCGACAGAAAACCCGGTCGGCCAGCACCAGTGCTTGCAGGAAGAATGAAAAGATTGCCCCTCGCCGTTAGGACGATAGGTTTTCGAAGCTGCTGGATTTCAGAAGATGATGTGGGCAACCTTCAGCGGATTTCAGACTGATGCGCCGTCGCCACATGCTGGAGCAGACTTGCAACCGGATTGCTTCAAGCAGGACTTTGGGACCAGCAGCCAGGCATCGGCTCGAGCGCCACCTTGTGGACTTGTCCTTTTAAGTGCTCGCGGCGGCAATTCGTTTCCCGCCCGCACAGACTGTGACGCGTGATGCCCCGACCCATCAATGATATGTGCCCGGAGTCGCTGCGGTCTCAATTCGGATGTCGACGTTATTTGAACGTAGCAGTGCGGTTTTTGCCGCAGCGAAGTTGGTTCCGTGCGACCGTTGTTGTCCTTCGGGATAGAAATCGTGAGGCCGATCTGCCATGAATAGCCGGAGTGCGAGAATAGCGAGAAAGTATCCACTAATGGTCGTGGCCGCGTCGGCGTACTCCCGCAAAGCGACGGTGGCGAAACGCGATGCCATTTCATTCTTCACGCCTTGGCTCAACACTGGCTCCGTCAGCGTGCCGCTCGCGATCCAGGAACACAGCAAACTTGTGCTGCCTAAAGGGTCATTAACAGCGAGGTCAAACGAGCGCATGAGCGCGCGGACAAAGTCCTTATCGACACTGAGTTCGAGTTCGGTTAACGCCGCTTTAACTCGGGGCAGGATGCTGGAGGATACTTCGGAGTAGCTTATCGCAAAGCTGGCGAGGCCCAAAACGGCATCGAAGGTAGTCAGACGGTCGGTCGAATTCTCCAGCCGTGCGAAGTACACATCCACGGCTGCCAGCCCCATCCACGTCGCGGCTAAAGCACTCTGGATCGCCGGCACCAGCATCCGCTCCCGGGACAGAAACAGTGACGGCGTCCACGTCTTGAGCCGTGGGAGCGTCGCCAGTTCGCGAAGCCAGGGCGCACCCGTCGCCGTGCTCGAGAGTGACATCAGCAGTCTCAACGACGATACGACATTGTGGTAGTCGTTAAGGGCTGTCGTATGGCGCGCTGACCTCAACTTAACCTGTCGTTGAATGGAATTACGGGTTTCGTCGACAGCAGCCGCCATGGCGGCAATCCATTTGTAGGCACTGGCAGCAAGCAAATGCCTCCACCGGAACAGATCCGAGAAGTCCCTCCGGGTAAACGTCTGCGGCGAGCCCAGAGCGCGAACCATCAGGTTCTTGGGAGCCGATAGATAGCCCTGCTCCGCTAAGAACTCAGCGAGTCCCTGTCTGACCTTTCGAGGACAGTCCTCAAGGATGGTGACCGACAAACAGCCCGTGGCGGCATCGATAAGCGGGACGCTGTTCACTCCGTGCCGGCCGGCAATCAGTCCCGGCCCGTTTCGCGAGAAGACCAACCCTCGATCACCGGCTCGGTGCGTGAAGTCGGCGTCGCCAATAAGCAGGCCCCACAACCGGGGATTTTCTTCCAAGCCTGAAGCAATCGCCACCCGCTCAGTCATGACATGCTGTGCCTCCTCGAGCACAGCACTAAGGCTCTGGCTCACCATATTTTTCGATTCCAATCGCGGTTCGGTGCAAACAGGATGATCGTAGCGTGTCGGGGCCACAGGTACCACCCTAGCTACGAGTGAATAGGTCGATCGTGCTGTGCGGCGGGGCGCGCGCATGCCGTCTTGGTTACGGCTCGCAGTGGTCGCGCCACCCCTGTCTCAGTGTGAGCTGCCGCTTAAAGCGCCGCCATACTGCGTTGGTTCGACAGTAGCGACTGGCGCCACACAACGCCGGGTCGAGCCGAAGTTCACCTGCTAGATATTGGGCGCATATACACGTTGTGTCAACCGCATCTTCCTTTTCACAAACGACCTCGCCTTCTTAAAAGAAGTGCGATACATCGGACCTTCTCCGAGATGACCCAACGCACGGTCATAGCGTGGCAGATTCGCGTTCACCCCCGATCCTGGCGGCTGAACCGAGTCCGGAAACACCTGTGGTCGTCTCGTGCCTGGACACAATAGTTATTCCAGCCTCCATCGCGCCGGGGAAGGTTGCTAACTTCTCAGTATCAGGCCGCGCGTTGCCAAACGCAGCACCGAGCTTATCGCGACCGCGACTGTTCTGCGGAAAAGAGAATTCATAAAGTTTGCATCAACGGCTTGGGGCGCCTGCCTACAGACCGCGAAACACACAGTGATATGCGCCGCCCCACAGCCGGTCACTAGACCCTAAGTTACCAGGTCGTTGTCGGTCCTCGGTCTGAGCAAGTCCGCCATCGTCGACTTCGACGACATAGCGTTGAGTCAGTGGAACTAGCCTACCAGCGACGGCTGCGGTCAATTATGTGAATCCCTGCGTCAGTTGTGAACAAGATGTCGCACCGGTGCAATAGCGACAGTTTGACAATAGTCTTATATGCCCATAATATGGCTGCTCTCACGTTTAACTTCGAGCCAACCATGGCGGAACCTGCGTCGGCAATTAATCCGGGCGTTTGTAACAACACTGCTTTACGCAAAGCTGCGCGGCGTGTAACGCGCTTCTACGACGCCTGCATGGCTGAGACCGGTCTGCGCGCGACGCAGTACACGATCTTAAGTCTGCTTGCGTCCCGAGGGCCTACGACAATGGCCGTCCTCGCCGACTTGTTATCGATGGATCGCGCTACCATGGGGCATAACCTACGGCCACTGGAGCGCGACGGCTTGATCACGATACGTGTCGGTCGCGAAGACAGACGTGAGCGGGAGGTGGCACTGTCCCATGCTGGCAGGAGCACGGAAGCAAAAAGCAAGCCGTCATGGCAGAAGGCGCAAGCTTGTTTCGAACAGGAATTTGGCAGGGACGACGCCTTGGCAATGCGCCGGCTAATGGCACGTATCGCGGAACTGGACTTGTCTAGTTAGAGCCCTCGCCTGTAGCGAACTATCAGACATCATGTGGTGAGAGTATCCCGTGCTCTCATCGAAAAACATGAACATACGGGCATATGAGGCTTGTTACAATGATCAGTGGACCTTCAACCGCACGCCGCAGCATCGCCAGTGCTGTTTGCTTCTCGTTACTTCTCGCCATGACTCCGGCCCGCGCGGGCGCAGGTGCAGGTGCAGTGAGCCCGCGTGACATGCAGGAGATTCGAGATCTCTTTTCAAGCCAAACCAAAGCCGAAACCGACCACGATCTCGCCGCGCTGAATGAAATGTTCGCATCTGGTTATCCGGGGCAGCCGGACCCGGTCTCTTTTGTGGCCCGCGCGTATCGTTTCTGGGGTAAGGATGCCGTCATTGCACATTTCCAAAAAGCCTTCGCGGGAACGTGGAGCGTAGAACCGGATGAGACCGCGGTTCGCCTGATCCCGCTCAACGACGAGACAGTGCAGATCTATGCACCCACCCGGGTGACCATCGGCGCGCCTGGCAAGGCCGCCGCGACGTCGGTCTTCCTGATCAACGAGTTCGCGGTTCGCACGCCATCAGGTTGGAAGATTGCCGCCGTGATTCCAGTGCCGGCACAATAAGAGGAAGGGATTATGGGTGCGCGTAAAGTTGTTGCTTCGCTAGTTATTGCCACCTTGTGTGGCGCCACCGATGGACCCGCATTCGCGGCGCCGTCACAACAGTTCACCGAGGCTGACCGGGCACAGGTCAAAGACGTGCTTCTACGGCAGGCCGCTGCGGCTTCTGCACACGACATAGCCGCATTCGAGCAGGTGTTGGTTTCCGTCCCGCCGGGCCACCAAGATCCCATCGTTATGGTAGCTCGCGCCTATCAGTTTTGGGGGAAGACTGCTCTCATTAATCATTTCAAGGAAACGTTCAAGGGCGTATGGAAATTTGAGCCAGACGTACAAGCGATCAAAGTCATTCCCCTCACGCCTGATGTTGCACAGATCTATGCCCCCACACAGATCACGCTTGGCGCCTCCGACGCCTCCGCGAGAACCGCACCATTTCTTGTTTATGAAATAGCCGTTCGGACGCCCGAAGGCTGGCGGATAGCCTCGATTGTGCCAGTACCTGCCCGCTAACCATATCTCAAGGAGCGCACGCATGAAAGCTGCTGTCTACTACCAGAACGGCGGGCCTGAGGTATTCCGTTACGAAGATGTCGCAGACCCTGTCTGTGGTCTAAACGATGTCATCATCAGAGTGGAATCAATCGCAATCGAGGGTGGCGATCTGATCAACCGCGAACTTCGGCCGCTTGCGAAGATTCCCCACATCGTTGGCTATCAATGCGCTGGCACGGTGGACGTGGTAGGCAGCGAGGTGTTTGATCGGCGCGTCGGGGACCGAGTTGTGGCTGTCCTCCCTTGGGGGTCCCACGCGCAGTATGCGGTGGCACCGGCAGCCGACACGTGGATTGTTCCCGAAGGTCTTTCCATCGACATGGCCGCCGCGATCCCCGTCGCTTGGGGCACCGCCTACGAGTGCCTGTTCACCGCTGGCAGGCTTGAAAACGCCAACACAGTATTAATTCACGCTGGCGCGGGTGCGCTGGGACTTGCCGCAGTTCAACTCGCCAAGCGCGCCGGCGCCAAGGTGTTTGTGACCGCGTCCGACGATTCGCGCCTCAATCAACTGAAAGCCTTCGGCATGGACATAGGCATCAACTACGCGGTTGACGATTTTGTAGGGAAGATAATGTCCTACACAAGCGGGCGCGGCGTTGACCTCGTTGTAGACAGTATCGGGGGAAAAACTCTTGCCAGCAGCATCCAGTCGTTAGCATATGGTGGCCGAGCAGTCACTGTAGGCGTCTCGGGTCGGGATAGTGAAAAGCTCGACCCTGTGATGCTGTGGAGAGGTAACAAAAGCCTGCACGGTGTCTACTTTCCAAGTTGCCTGGATGCGGAGCATCAACGCGTGCACTACCGGGTGAGCGAGATACTCGAGGCCGCCGCAAGAGGTGAAATCAGCGTGGTCATCGATCGCACATTTCCGCTCAAGTTCGCGCAGGAGGCGCACCAGTACGTACAGAGCCGACGTGCATTTGGACGAGTCCTGATGCGCCCATAGTCGCCTAATTGACTTGTAGCGACTGCCGTGATCGCTGCGATGCACATGCCCGTCAGCATTCGGGCTATGTCCATCTCTAAGTTAGCCGTGGATCTAAGAATTCGCAAATGGAGACGCTGCGACGTATACGTGCAACACGGGCTGCACCGGTCGCATAGTAACAGTCAGCGCGGCGCCGCCCGCCGCTATATCGGCCTTCGGTGGACGTTGCCCATCGGGAAGGAGGCAGCCGGATCCTGACGGGGAGAAGCGATAGTGAGCGGTGAGTGCAGAGCAGATCGATCAGTCCACAGAGACACTGGCGGCGTTGAAAGATTGAGACTGACTGCGCTCGTCGCCTCGCCCGCCGGAATAAAAGCGAGATGGCCGTCCTGGTGCAGATCGATGCTTGGCCGCTAGGAGCTGACACCTTGGCGCGCTTCATGGTGGCATTTTTCCGCCATTTGCGTCGCCCAGAGGCCACCTAGCGACGCCGCATCGGTCACTTCGCGCGGATCTGTTGGTAACGGTAGCCATCGCCTCGTGCTCCCAACGCCCGATGCCTGCGCCGCCCGACGCGTGGGCCCGAACCGAGCTGTTATTCGTTCAGTGTCCCGGCCGAGATCGGCGTCGCACTGATGACAAGATCGGAACCGGGTACCTAATCACGGAAACAAGGCAAACGACATTGCGCGGCTTTTGTCGCGGCGGATTCAACAAGCCATCTATCGGAACTGATCACAGCTCAGTCGACCGCCTTCACCATATCTTCGATCACCTTCTTGGCGTCGCCGAACACCATCATCGTCTTGTCCATGTAGAAGAGATCGTTGTCGAGGCCGGCGTAACCCGCGGCCATCGAGCGCTTGTTCACGATCACCGTGCGCGCCTTGTAAGCCTCGATGATCGGCATGCCCGCAATCGGCGACTTGGGATCGTTCTTCGCGGCCGGGTTCACCACGTCGTTCGCGCCGAGCACGAGCACCACATCGACCTGGCCGAACTCGCCGTTGATGTCGTCCATCTCGAACACCATGTCGTACGGCACTTCGGCTTCGGCGAGCAGCACGTTCATATGGCCAGGCATCCGTCCCGCCACCGGGTGAATCGCGTACTTGACCTCAATGCCCTTCTCGACGAGCTTGTCGGTCAGCTCCTTCAACGCATGCTGCGCGCGCGCCACCGCAAGGCCGTAGCCCGGCACGATTACGACCGTTTCGGCGTTGCCGAGCATGAACGACGCATCGTCGGCGGAACCGGATTTCACCGGACGCTGCTCGGCCGAGCCGCCCGCTGCCGCCGCGCCCGCCTCATTGCCGAAGCCGCCCAGAATGACGTTGAAGAACGAGCGGTTCATCGCGCGGCACATGATGTACGACAGAATCGCACCCGAGGACCCAACCAGCGAGCCCGCGATGATCAGCATCGGATTGTTGAGCGAGAAGCCGATCCCCGCCGCCGCCCAGCCCGAGTACGAGTTGAGCATGGACACGACGACCGGCATATCCGCGCCGCCGATCGGAATGATGATCAGCACGCCGAGCACGAACGCAATCGCCGTCATGACGATGAACGGCAGCCACGACTGCGTAAAAAAGAAGATGATGCCGCAGCCGAGCATCGCGATGGCGAGCATCAGGTTGATCAGGTGCTGGCCTGCATATACCACCGGCGCGCCTTGAAAGAGGCGAAACTTGTATTTGCCCGAGAGCTTGCCGAACGCGATCACCGAACCGCTGAAAGTAATCGCGCCGACGAACGTGCCGATAAACAGCTCGACGCGATTGCCGTAAGGCAGAAACCCCGGCACCGGATACTCGGGATCGACGAGACCGAACGCAGCCGGCTCCGACACGACCGCGTACGCAATGCAGACCGCCGCGAGACCGATCAGCGAGTGCATGGCCGCGACGAGTTCCGGCATCTTGGTCATCTCGACGCGCGCGGCGACAAACGCGCCGATAGCGCCGCCGATGATCAAAGCGACCAGCAGCAGCCCAAGGCCCAAGCCAAGATTCGATCCGAGCGCGGTGGCCTGCTTGGCGATCAAGGCAATGGTCGTGAGAATCGCGATTGCCATCCCGACCATGCCGAACGCATTGCCGATGCGCGCGGTCTTCGGATTCGACAACCCCTTGAGCGCCTGAATGAAGCAGACGGACGCGATCAGATAAAGCAGCGTGACGACGTTCAGGCTCATTACGCGTTCTCCTTGCTCTTGTCGGCGATCAGCTTCTTCGGCTCTTTCTTGCGGAACATCTCCAGCATTCGCCGCGTGACGAGGAAGCCGCCGAACACATTGACCGCCGCGAGCGCGACGGCGAGCGTGCCAAAGAACTTGCCCGGCGTGCCGAGCGTGAGGCCGGTTGCCAGCATCGCGCCGACAATCACGATCGCCGAAATGGCATTCGTCACGGCCATGAGCGGCGTGTGCAGAGCCGGCGTGACGTTCCAGACCACGTGGTAGCCGACGTAAATCGCCAGCACGAAAATGATCAGGTTGATGACGGTGTGGTTGAGCACTTCCATCGCCGTTTCTCCTCGGTGGATTCGTTTTATGCCTTGCGCGCGACTTCGCCGTCGCGGGCAAGCAGCGTGGCGGCGACGATGTCGTCGGCGAGGTCGATATTCAGCGCGCCTTCCTTCGTCACGATCAGCTTGAGGAAGTCGAGCAGATTGCGCGCATAGAGCGACGAAGCGTCGGCGGGCACCATCGATGCCAAATTCGTGTAGCCGACAATCGTCACGCCATGCTTGACGACCACCTTGTCAGCTTCGGTCAGCGGACAGTTGCCGCCGCGCTGCCCTTCATAGTCCGCGCCGCGGCCCACGGCAAGGTCGACCAGCACGGAGCCGGGTTTCATCGCCTGCACGGTTTCGACTGAGATCAGCGTCGGCGCCGCGCGGCCGGGAATCAAGGCGGTCGAGATCACCACGTCGGCCTGCTTCGCGCGCTCGTGGACGAGCGCCGACTGCCGCTGCAGCCACGAGGGCGGCATGGGCCGCGCATAGCCGCCGACGCCTTGCGCGGCTTCGCGCTCTTCATCGGTTTCGTAGGGCACGTCGAGAAACTTCGCGCCAAGCGATTCGATCTGCTCTTTCACGGTCGGACGGACGTCGGACGCTTCGATCACGGCACCGAGGCGCTTGGCCGTCGCGATTGCCTGCAAGCCCGCCACGCCCGCGCCGAGAATCAGCACGCGCGCGGCTTTCACGGTGCCGGCCGCGGTCATCAGCATCGGCATGAAGCGCGGGTACAGCGTCGCCGCGAGCAGCACTGCCTTGTATCCGGCGATGTTGGCCTGCGACGACAGCACGTCGAGGCTTTGCGCGCGGGTCGTTCTGGGCGCGGCTTCGAGCGCGAAAGCGGTAACGCCGGCGGCAGCCAGTTTTAACGCATTCTCTGCATTGAACGGATCGAGCATGCCGACGAGCACCGCACCGCGCTTGAGGAGCGGCAGTTCGGTTTCGGTGGGAGACTGGACCTTGAGGACGAGGTCGGCGCCGAAAGCGGTGGCGGCGTCGACGAGTTCAGCGCCGGCTGCGACATATGCGTCGTTCACAAAGCTCGCATTAATTCCGGCACCGCTCTGCACGAGAACATGATGGCCCTGCTCGACGAGTTTTCTTGTCGTCTCAGGCGTCGCGGAGACGCGGGTTTCGTGCGCGCGCGTCTCAATCGGTATCCCGATTTTCATATGTCGATGGACTCCGTGATGAGAATACGTCATCTTTCGATTGACGACGCATGGGCCGCGTGACCTGCTAACGCACGAATCCGCGACCCTGCCCGCTTCTTAGCGATCGTTTTTATGCTGGTCGGTGTCGCTGGTTTGCGCATGCGGCGTTTCGTTGGGGGATGGCTTTGACGCCGTGAACGCCGTTGCGTTTTTTCTCACAAAATCCTGCACGCTAACAGGTGCCTGCCCTGTCAGATCAAACACGTCGCTGGACATTCGGTCGTAACGCCCCGCACGATGCAGATCAGCCATGGTCGTGAGGTGATTGACGAGATGCAGCGGCAGACCCCGTTCGAGCAGTTTCTCGCGCCACGGTCCCACCGCTATGTCCTGATAGGTGATCGGACGTTCCAACGCCTTCGAGTATTCTCCGGCGTAAAAGTCCATATTGTCCGAGTGCGGCCCCGTCAGGTGATACGTCTTGCCGATATGCGGTTGAGGATTTACCAAGAGTTCAACGACCACACGCGCGACGTCTTCTGCGGCGACAGGTGAGGTCTTACCCCGGCCGAATGGCAACCGGATTTGATCGAACTGCTTGACCGATTGCGACGAGAACATCATGAAAAAGCCTTCGAGAAAAACCGTTGGCCGTAGATGTATAACAGGCAGTCCTGACCAATCAAGCGCCTGTTCGGCGAGCCAGTGCAACTTGTGCTGGGGACTGTCGGTTGTCTCCGTGATGCTCATTTGCGACAGCGTCATCTGCGACATGTTCACGAACGCTTTAACGCCGTGATGTTTTGCAACACAAGCGGCATTGATCGTCGCGGCCAGATACAGGTCGGAGACTGACATGCCGAAGTACATGACCTCGCAGCCCTCGACCACGCGATGCATTGCATCCAGATCGAGCAAATCGCCCGTCACCACTTCAGCGCCCATTTCCCGCAGTGCCAACGAACGATCATCCTCCTTGCGCACCATCGCCCGAACTTTTTTACCCTTTTCCAGCAGCAACTCAGTGACGGTGCGGCCAACCGCGCCTACGCGCCCGGCAGCCCCCGTTACCAGAATCGGTTTCTGATCCGACATATCAAACTCCTCTTGAGCCATCTCTACTCCTCTGTGTCCCGACAGAACAGAGGAGCCGAACGATCAGGCTGCCAGGTTCAAAATCTCGAGCACGCCTGCCGGCTGATTCACCGGGCGCGGATTGCTGAAGATAAAGAACTCGGTCATCGTGTTCTCTGCGACGAGCTCGAACTGATCGGGGCCGACATTCACTTCGCGCAGACTAGTCGGCAGGCCTAGCGACTGGCAAAACGTTTTGAACGCAACTGAGGCGGACGCGCCGGGCTGGCCGAGCGCCTTTGCCAGCGACGCCTGAGCGTCAGCCGTAAAAGGAAGGTTATATTCAAGAATGCCGGGCATCATCACCGGCGTGCATAGAAAGTGCGGCACACCGCAGGTGCCTCCAAGCACGTGCCCGATCGCGTGACTTGCGCCCATGGGCACGCGAGCCTGCAGTCCGAAAGAACAGAGCCACGAGGCCACCTGACACTGGTTAGCCGCTTCAAGATCATTGCGGTCGTTGCGCGCGAGCGGCAGCCATTCGCGCATTAGTTCGATGCCGCGCAACACCGCAGCATCGACGAGCGGATTGCCCTGCGGCGAACAAAGCGCTTCGATTGCGTGATCCATCGCACGCGTACCAGAACCCAGCAGCAGCGACTCGGGCGCATAGGGCAGAAGTTGCGGATCGAGAATGATCGCGATCGGCATCATCTTCGGGTGATAGAACGTCTGCTTCAGCTTTCTGCGCGCATCCGTGACGAGGCAACCGGCGTTGTACTCGCCACCGGAAAGAGTCGTCGGAATCGCAATCATGCGTACCGTCGGCCCCTTGTAATTGCTGATCTTGCGACGGCCGTGCTCGTCGAGTTGCACCTCGAAACCGTCCAACCCATCTTCATCGAGAATCTGGTGCTCGAGGCAAAGGGTCGTAATCTTGGCAATGTCAACTACAGAGCCGCCGCCGATAGCGACTATCAGGTCTGCTCTTGCGTCGAGCGCGGCGCGCGTAGTCTCGACCGCGCCCTGCCTTGTGGTGTGCTGCGCGACGCCGTCGAAGACACCCGCGCAGCGTTCGCCCAGCGCTGACACGATTTTGGCGATCTCGGGAGTGGTCGTATTCAGTGTCCGGCTGACGATCAAAAACACCCGCTTCGCGTCCACCCGTTCGACTTCCGCCATTAGCGTTGCGGCCGCTGGCCGGCCGAACGTGACGCGTTCCATTGTCGGGAAAAGATGTGTGCCCTTCGTTCGCATGACGTTCCTCCTAAGTTGTCCGTGATCGGAATCAGCCGCCCTGTTCGCCGGATTCGACGCGACAGCCGCATTTCCATGTAAATCTCCTCTTGCACTGTCAAGTATCCGGAGATAACATAACACTGTCAAGTTTAATAATTTTGGACCTGAAAACCGCCGGGCACAGGCGTCAGGCTGAACTACAAATCAACGTTTCTTGAGACAACCATGCCAGGTTTCGACGCCCCCATACGAGAACTTCGATTTCTACTCGAAGACGTTTTCCGGTTTGACGAGAAGACGGCCAAGCTCCCCGGTTTCGAGGACGCCACACTCGATGTCGTCATGGCCATTCTCGACGGCGCGGCGACGTTTGCGCGCGAGGTGCTCGTTCCCATCAACCTGCCCGGCGACAAGGAAAGCTGCCATTTCAGCGATGGCTCGGTACGCACACCCCACGGCTACAAGGCCGCTTACAATCTTTATTGCAAGAACGGCTGGCCCTCGCTCGCCTCGTCGCCCGAGTGGGGCGGTCAGGGCCTCCCGCCTTCCGTCGCCCTCATGGTGCGGGAGTTCATCGCCTCGGGCTCCATGGCGTTCGGCATGTATGCGGGTCTATCGCAGGGCGCGTACCGTGCCATTCTCGCGCACGGCACAGATGAACTGAAGGCCACTTACCTGCCGAAGCTCGTCGACGGATCGTGGACCGGCACCATGTGTCTGACCGAGCCCGATAGCGGCTCGGATCTGTCACGTCTGCGTACACGGGCGGAACCTGACGAGCAAGGCAGCTACCGTATCACCGGTACGAAGATTTTCATCTCCGGCGGCGATCACGATCTCACAGAGAACATCGTTCATCTTGTGCTGGCGCGCCTGCCCGATGCACCGCCCGGCACGCGCGGCATCAGCCTTTTCGTCGTGCCGAAGCTGATCCCCGACTCCGCGACGGGGGAGGTCGCGCCTGATTCGGACAATCTCGTGTCGACCGGAGCGATTGAGCACAAGATGGGCATTCGCGCGTCTGCTACTGCCGTGCTGAATTTCGAAGGCGCGCGCGGCTGGATGATAGGTCAACCCAACGGCGGGTTGCGAGCGATGTTCACGATGATGAACTCCTCGCGAATCGGGGTGGCCGTGCAAAGCGTCGGCGTGTCGGAGATCAGCTATCAGAACGCGCTCGCCTACGCGAAAGAGCGACGGCAGGGCAAAGCGCCAGGGCACTGCGGCGAACAGCGCGCCACGCCGGATGCGATCATCGATCATCCCGACGTACGCCGCGCACTGCTCACGATGAAGGTACTGGTCGAGGGGATTCGCGCACTCTATGTCGAGTCTGCAATGCTTCTCGACGTGCGCGCGTCACAACCGGATTCAACCGAAGGCGAAGCCGCGGAAAGCCGGCTCGCGCTTCTGACACCTGTTCTGAAGAGCTTTATTAGCGATTGCGCGGTGCAAATCACCGATCTCGGTGTGCAGATTCATGGCGGTTATGGCTACGTGCACGAGACCGGCATGGAGCATCTGTTTCGCGACGCGCGCATCGTGCCGCTCTACGAAGGCACGAACGGCATTCAGGCACTTGACCTCGTCACTCGGAAGATCGGTCTGGAAGACGGTCGCGTGCTCGACGCGTGGTTAGCTTCGACCGATCAGGTTATCGCGAGCGCGTCCAACATCGAGCCACTTTCGCACCTGGTGTCTGCCCAGCGTCGCGCCGTTCAGCATCTGCGCGATGCGACTGACGCATTGCGTGCGTGGAGCAACGGAAACGAACTGGATCAAGCCGGCGCTGCCACGGACTACCTGCGGCTGTTCGGACTCGTCGCCATGGGCGCCGTCTGGCTGCGCATGGCCGAAGCGTCCTCGGCGGCCCGCGAGCGGGAACCTCATCTCGCGTCCTTCCATAACGGCAAGATCGGTGCAGCAACGTTTTATTTCCAGCGTCTGCTTCCCGAGTCCGACTGGCGCTTCGACAGCGTGATGCAGGGCGCCCGCACCCTAATGACGCTGGGCTCCGCCGATTTCTGACGCGTCCGTAGGCACGGCACGCTCTTACCCCTTTCGAGGATTCATATGTCTACAGATACCACTCACGGTCCGCTCTCCGGTGTACGCATCCTGGACCTCGCGAGCATTGTGCTCGGTCCCCTTGCAACGTTGACGCTGGCCGGCCTCGGCGCGGAGGTCATCAAGATCGAAGCCCCCGACGGCGACAACGTGCGGGAAGCCGGCGTCATGCGGCACGACTCGTCGGGAGACGAGCACGTCAAGATGGGACACGTGTTCATGCACAACAATCGCGGCAAGAAGAGCATCGTGCTCGACCTGAAGCGCGCGGAGGCGCGCGACGCGTTGCTTCGTCTGGTCAAAGATGCCGATGTTTTCCTATCGAACGTTCGGCCGGCGGCAATGAAACGGCTCGGACTCGACTATGACGCGCTTGCGAGCGTCAACCCCCGACTTATCTACGTCACGGCGACCGGCTACAGCCAACGCGGACCCTACGCCGACCGGCCGGCCTATGACGACCTCATCCAGGGCGCTACGGGCATCCCGTGGCTTATGCAGCAATATGGGGGCGGAGAACCTGTCTACGCACCTGTGTCGCTGGCCGATCGTGTCACCGGCCTGCACGTCGCCTACTCCATCAGCGCTGCACTGTTCTCTCGGGAACGCAATGGTTTAGGCCAGCAAATCGAAGTGCCGATGTTCGAAAGCGTCGCGCATTTCGTGCTCGCTGATCACATGTCAGGAAAAACCTTCAAGCCCGCCGAAGGCGAGGCGGGCTATGACCGGTTGTTGTCACCCGATCGACGTCCGTACAAAACCGCCGATGGCTACCTGTGCGTCCTGATCTACAACGACAAACACTGGCGCGAATTCTTCCGCGCAATCGGCAAGCCGGAGCAGTTCAGCAACGACATCCGCTTCTCTACCCAGCGCAATCGCTCGCGCAACATCCGCGAGGTCTATGCATGGGTTGCATCCGTCATGCCAAGCCGTACCACCGCGCAATGGCAGGCGTTGCTGGACGAGGCCGATATCCCCTATCAGGTGGTCAATTCAATGGACGATCTCCTGAACGACCCGCATTTAAATGCGACCGGCTTCATCGGCGAGGAAACGCATCCGACCGAGGGCCGGGTGTGCACGCTGGGCAACCCGACCGTCTGGTCGGGAACGCCGTTGCCGCCGCTCGCGCCCGCGCCAAAGCTCGGCCAACACACCGCGGAGCTCCTGGAAGGAATCGGTTATTCGCCGGAAGAGGTCGACCGCATCATCGGTAAACGCTCAATCGCCATGGAGTAGCTGGCAGCGTCCACCGTCGCGGCATCTCCCGCGTCATTGACCATTCACTCAACATCGACTGTTATCGAGGGATTCACATGTTCAAAAATGATCTTCTCAAGGGCAAGCGCATCCTGATCACCGGTGGCGGTTCCGGTCTGGGTAAGGAAATCGCTGCACGCTACTTGGAGCTCGGCGCAGATCTGTACATTTGCGGACGACGCGACGTGGTGCTGAACGAGACCGCCGCGGAGTTGATGGACCGTTTCGGCGGATCCGTGAAAGGCTACGCGGTCGACATTCGCAATGCGGAAGCAGTCGATCAGGTGGTCGGCGAAATCTGGAAGGACGGCCCACTCACCGGTCTGGTCAACAACGCCGCCGGCAACTTCGTCAGCCGCACGGAAGATCTGTCCTCGCGCGGGTTCGATGCCATCGCGAACATTGTGCTGCACGGCACGTTCTACGTGACGCAGGCGGTCGGAAAACGTTGGATAGAAGGCCAACTGCCCGGAAGCGTGGTGTCCATACTCGTGACCTGGGTGATGAACGGCGGCCCGTTCGTGGTTCCGTCGGCGATGTCCAAAGCGGGCGTCAATGTGATGACGAAATCGCTCGCGGTCGAATGGGGACGCCACCAGATTCGCCTGAACGCGATCGCTCCGGGTGTATTTCCGACCGAAGGCATGAGCAAGCGTCTTTACCCAGGGCGCGACGACGCCGGCCGCTCCGAAGGCAATAGCCCGATGGGACGCGCGGGATACATGTCCGAGTTGCAGAACCTTGCGACTTTCCTGATGGCGGATGGCTGCGAATGGCTAACTGGCCAGACGATGACGATCGACGGCGCCAACTCGCTGGCGACCGGCGGCAATTTCTATCACTTCAAGGACTGGACCGATGCGGATTGGGACCACGCGCGCAATTCGATCCGAGAGCTGAACGACCGCGATCGCGCAGCTCGCGCCGTGTGATCGCGTTCACCGGTCTTGCAGCAAGACTGCGGCGCGATGCGCTAATGCCGTTCAGTCAAGGTCTTTTCGAAGGTACAGACCGGAGTGCCGCCAAGGTCGGATTTTGACGACCCGGGCGCCTGCGCGGCCGGATCGTTTTTCATTGGACGGGACTTCACCCGGTCCGGCAAACGCCGAAGGCATGCGGAAATTTTGCGAAGGCGCGCGTAAGGGCGGTCCGCAGAGTTCCTGCTGGATAGTATGGTGGGCTCGCGTGAAACTGGTGTCGGTTGGTGGGAGTTTCCCTCACCTGCGGCGCTGGCGATCTCATGCCGAATCAGGTTGTAGGCGATCAAGGCACCGCATGTTTCGTGATACGCCCGTTCGACGATGCGGTCGTCCAAGGTCAACCTCGAACTCTATATCGATTGCTTGAACGCCCCAGTAGCTGGTTTCGATCTGCCGGCGACTCTCTCAGCACGCGACGATATCTGCGTCTCTGTAGCGTCGGCGATCCCGAAGCAGAGTCAGCGGCACGCGTTCGCGTCCACGCGCGTCGAGAGTCAGATCTCCCGTGCTTTCCAAAAAAATCCGGCAAAGCCAGCCCCTTCTTGCGCGCCTGCGGTGAGACGCGCATGCACACCGCCGCATGGTCAGCAGTGCCACAAAGCACTTCCCGGCAGAGATTCGCTCGCCCCGGAATCAGGAAGTGACGATTGGGCGCGGTGCCGTCAGGCCACACAGCATTTCTGCCACTCGGGGCGGGGATATCCGACTAACCGGCGCAGATCGGCCTGCTCCTGTGCTCCGATAACGTAGGTCAAGTGGTCCGCGAACATCGCGTCGAAAAGTTAACAGTTCGGCGCAACGTTTGCGACCTTACCTGCAACAGAAACAAGACGCCGCTTAGTCGCCGAACCGCATTAGGAGCGAGGCGCCGTTTTTTCGTTCGTCGACGATCGTCGGCATACATCTTGACGAAGAGCTTCGCGAGCCTGCGCGATGCATCACCTTCGCGAAAGAAAAATACGTCCACCTGCGGTGGCCGTACATCGATTGACACTAGCGGCGCAGGGGCGCTGTCCACGCCGCTGTCCTGCTCAGACGTTCATAGACCGGCCACCACGTGCGTGGGCCGCGGGATGGCAAACAATGTTGTGATAGCCTCTGCGCGTCGCTCCATGACTGCACGCTGGTTGATGCTTCCCTTGTCCGTCAGCTCATAGTGTTGCAGCGAAGGCGGCTCGGCCAGCAGGATTAGCCGGGCGATACACATTGACGCCCCCTTCTGTCCTTCGTTGGCGGCACGCAGGCGGCGCTGGAGTTCCGCAAGTAACGCGGGATGCTCCGGCAGATCGTCTACGCTGTGGCCGCTCAGTTCCGGTAATGCTTGCGCGCACGCAGCGGGGTCGTGCCACGCCAGCACGCCGAGTGTGTTGTCGCCGTCGTGTACGATCACCGCTTCCTTAATCAACGGGCCACACGCGTTGAGCAAACGGGTACGTAATGCGGCTGTCCTCACCCACGTGCCATTTGCAAGTTTGAAGTCTTCTGCGAATCGACCGGCAAAGCGTAGACCCGCGACCGGGTTGTCCGGATTGACGAAGCGCACCGCGTCCCCGAGAATATAGAAGCCTTCATCGTCGAACGCCGCTGCGGTCTGCTCCGGAGCATTGAGATACTCACGGACGATATTCGGCCCCTTGATACGCATTTCGTAGCGGTCCGGCAGGTTCGTGTCCGCTATCAACTTCAGTTCGATACCGGATAGCGGCAAACCAATACAGCCGACGTCGTCGACGGCCCAATACTGCGTGACAGCCGGCCCTGAGCTTTCCGTGGCGCCGAACACGGATGTCAGCACGACGCGCTGGCCTGTCGTGCGGACCGCGACCGCCTGAAAGCGGTCGTAGACGCTGCGTGGAAGTACCGCACCGCCGTAGTAGACGTAAGCCAGCCGCGAAAAGAAGTGAGCGGCGAACTCAGCATCGCGTTCCAAGGCGTCGATCAGCATCGACAGCCCTGCCGGTACGTTGAAGTACAGCGAGGGCGCGACTTCCGCGAGGTTCTTCAGCGTCGCGTCGAAACGGCCGGGCAATGGGCGGCCATCGTCGATATACAACGTCGCACCGAACCGCAGAATCCGGTTCAGCACGATGTTCCCGCCCATCACGTGGTGCCAGGGCAGCCACTCGAGATAGACCGGTGCATAGTCGGGGGCCTGTTCGAAAATGCTGACCGTCATCTCCTGCGCGGCCGCGAGATTGCCGCGGCTCTGGACGACGGCTTTCGGCATCCCTGTCGATCCAGATGTGAACATGTATTTCGCTGGCAAATCCGGATCCAGACTTCGGTGCCGTGACTCGACATCTGGATCGATAGCCGTGCTCGCAAGATCGGAGAAGCGCAACATGCCGGGGCGGACATTCTCGACCGCCACCACGCGTTCGGGCGCCACGTCGAGCGCCGCCACCGCGCCAGCGAAACGCTCTGCGTCCTCGACGAAAACCATGTGTGGCTGGACGAGCGACACCGCATTACGTAAGCGCGCGTAGTTGCCGCCGATCAGCGAATAGGCGGGCGACACCGGCGACACGGGCACACCAGCATACAGCGCGCCCCATGTCATCAGGGCCTGCGCGATTGAGTTTTCCGACAGAATGACAAGCGGCGCCGTCGTGCCGCCACCGTGCCACAGCAATGCCGAGGCAATCGAACGCACGGCATTCCATACCTCGCTCACGCTCCACGAAATCCAGTCACCGTTTGCGTCCCGCTGCGCGAGCATCGGATTGTTCGGCCGAACCCGTGCCCAATGTTCAAGCCAATCCGTCGTGCACGATTTCACAGCGGGCAAAAACTTGCCCGACTGCACTATCAGCGTGCCGTCCGGGCGCCTCTCGATATCGACTGAAGGCTTGCGAAAGCCCGGCTCGCGGAATGGCAGTTCCGTGAGATCCGCAACCGTTGACGTCATATAGTCCTCTGATCTTGTCCCGTCGACGCACTTATCACGTCGCTCAGCGTTTCCTGTTTGACCGCGCGGCGCGATTAGAGCGCCTCGAGAATCGTGGCGATACCCTGCCCTCCGCCGATACATTGCGTTGCCAGCGCATAGCGTCCGCCGTTGCGTTTGAGCAGCGACGCGGCCTTGCCGACTAGACGCGCACCCGTTGCGCCAAGGGGATGGCCGATCGCAAGCCCGCCGCCGTCGAGGTTGACACAGGCCGGCGACAGTTCGAGCTCGCGCATGCACGCGACGGCCTGGCTTGCAAAGGCCTCGTTAATTTCGATGACATCGAGTTGAGAGGCGTCGATAACGGCGCGCTGCAACGCCTTGCGGGTGGCCGGAATGGGGCCGATGCCCATCAGTTCGGGTTTGACCGATGCGACCGCCGCGGACTTTAATCGAGCGAGCGGTTCGAGGCCATGTTCGCGGGCAAACGCTTCCGTGCAGATGAGCGTGGCGGAAGCGCCATCGGTCAGCGGCGACGACGTGCCGGCTGTCACGCTACCGTCATCCCTGAATACCGGCTTGAGACCAGCGAGCGCCTGCGCGTTCGTGCCCGGTCGGATGCAGCCATCCTCGGCGACACGGCCATCCGGCGTTTCGATCGGCACGATCTCATCCTTGAATCTGCCTTGCTCCCGCGCCGCAGCCGCCTTCGCATGGGACGCGACGGCCAGCGCTTCCTGAGCCTCACGACTCACCTCGTAGAGACGCGCAACGTTCTCCGCGGTCATGCCCATGGACGTGTAAACCTCCTTGCAGTCGCGTTCGAGCACCGGATTGGGCGATTTATTGAAACCACCCTGCGGCACGCGCGACATCGACTCGACGCCGCCACAAATAAAGGCGTCACCGAAGCCGAGCGCGATTTGCCCGGCGGCATAATGAATCGCGGACATCGACGATCCGCAGAAACGGTTAATTGTCGCGCCGGGCACGTGCTCGCCAATGCCAGCGCGAAAACTCACGATACGCGCGATGTTGTGCCCCTGCTCCGCCTCGGGATACGAACAGCCCAGCACAAGATCTTCGATCAACGCAGGATCGAGCCGCGTGCGTTCGAGCAACGCAGCCACGACTTGAGCCGCCAGATCGTCGGGGCGCACGCCAATCAGACCGCCTTTGCGCGCGAGATGGAAAGGCGATCGGGCAAAGCCCGCTATTACAACATCGTTCATTGCACTTCTCCTGACTGAAAGCCAGTGCGGCTTGCGACGCCCGGCATATTCGGAATCCGTATCCTTTGATCAGAAAACCTTCGGCTATTTCGGGTCGTCGGCCGGGCGGCGCGGAATGCTGGTAAGCCCATACAGCCGCATGACGAGTTCATCGCGTTGATTCTTCAGGTCGATGCGTCCTTTCGCGATACCGCGTTTCGGCTTATCAGGATGGGTGATGATCTCCACCAGCTCACGTTCGACATATACGACATCGCCGGGTCGCACCGGCAGGAGCCAGCGCAACTCGTCCGCACCAACGCCCACGATTGGCGTTTCGCCGAATAAACGAGCGCGCACGCACAGTTTCATTGCCACCGCGGCGAGATGCCAGCCGCTCGCGATCAGCCCGCCAAACGGACCCGCTTTTGCCGCCTCCATATCGGTGTGAAATAGCTGCGGATCGAATTTGCACCCGAAGTCGATAATGTCCTCGGCGTGGAGGGTCATTTTTTCGCTCGTCCATTTTTCGCCGACCTTCAGGTCTTCCAGATATCGCCGCGTCATAGGTGTCGCTTCCCGCGCTCCGCGCGCTTCGTGCATTATTGAGGCCCGCTGGGCTGCTGAACGGGCTACCGCTACTCGAAGCGCGCCCCTCGCTGCGCCAACTTCACGAGCAGCTCGGCGGGCTGCCATTGGCCGCCCTGATAGCCGCTTTGGAATTGCCGAATTCTTGTCAGCACGGTATCCAGCCCCAGCGTGTTCGCGTAGTACATCGGGCCGCCACGCGTCACCGGGAACCCATATCCGGTCGCGTAGACCACATCGATATCGGATGCCCGTTGAGCGACACCCTCCTGCAGAATCAATGCGCCTTCATTGATCAACGCGAGCATCAGCCGATCAACGATTTCGTGTTCACCTACTGCGCGCGACGGCACGCCGATCTCTTGCCGGTAAGCAGACACTATCGCGGCGGCTTCGGGATCGGAAATTCGCTTACGGCTGTTCTGCTCATAGCGATACCAGCCTTTGCCGCTTTTCTGACCCAGACGCCTTGCTTCGCAAATGCGATCTGCGACGCGCGAATACATCATGTCAGGACGCTCGACATAACGGCGTTTCCGGATCGACCAGCCAATGTCGAGGCCGCTCAGATCGCCAACTGCGAACGGCCCCATCGCCATACCGAAACGTTCCATGGCCGAGTCGATCTGCTCGACAGTGCAACCTTCGTCGAGCAGGAACAGCGCCTGTTGCAGATAACGCTGCAACATCCGGTTGCCGATAAAACCGTCGCAAACCCGAGACATCACCGCCGTCTTTCTCAGCTTGCGGGCGATCTGCATGACGGTGATCAGCACTTCGTCGGAAGTCATCCGGCACCGCACCACCTCGAGGAGACGCATCACATGCGCAGGGGAAAAGAAGTGCATGCCGACCACATCCTGCGGCCGACTCGTCACGGCCGCGATCGCGTCGATGTCCAGCATCGACGTGTTCGTCGCCAGAATCGCGTGCGGCGGTGCGAGCCTGTCAAGTTCGCGGAAGATTTGTTGCTTGATGTCGAGTTGCTCGAAAGCCGCTTCCACGACCAGATCGACGTCGCTCACTGCGGAGGGAAGAGAAACCGTCGGAGCGACGAATGCAAGCCTACGGTCGCGCTCGTCAGCACTAATGCGGCCTTTCACGACGTCGGCATCGAACACGCCACGAATGATCGACATGCCGCGTTCCAGCCCTTCAGTGCTTGCATCGATGAGCGCAACCCGGATCCCCGCATTCGCGAAGCAGACCGCAATGCCGGCGCCCATCGTGCCCGCACCGACAATGGCCGCGGTGCGGATATTGCGCGGTCGTACATCGGCGGAAACGTCCGCGATCTTCGCGGCGTTGCGCTCGGCGAAAAAGTTATAGCGTAGCGCTTTAGACTCGGGTGTTTCGAGCAGTTCGAGGAATCGCGCACGTTCGAATTGGCGACCTTCTTCGAAGCTCAGTTTGGTCGCTGCCACGCAGCAATCGACGATATGGAGCTTTCCCTTATGGCTAAGGTAACGCTTGTTGATATCGTCGCGCAATTGATCGAACAGATCAGCGGGCGCCGTGTCCATGCGGACGCGGAGTTGGCTCGTCCTGCGCAATGGCGCGCCTTCGGCGACGAGTTGGCGTGCGAAGCTCAACGCATCGTCGAAAAGATCGCCATCCGACAAACGGTCGACAAGGCCTTGCCGGTGAGCCGTCGCCGCATCCACCGGCGAGCCGCTGAGCATCATCCTGGCGGCGTGCTCCATGGGCACTAGGCGCGGCAAACGTTGCGTGCCGCCCGCGCCCGGCAGGAAACCGAACGTCACCTCGGGCAACCCGAGCTTCGCATCGGCGCCCGCGATGCGGTAATGCATCGCCATGGCAAGCTCCAGGCCTGCGCCGAACGCAAACCCGCCGATGGCGGCAATCAGCGGCTTGCTAAGCGTGTCACAACCTTCGATCAATTCGGGCATGGTGGGCGACGACAGCTGCGCGGCCGTATTGAACTCGCGAATTTCCGCGCCACCGCAAAATGGCCGTGCGCCGCCCGTAAGGATAATCGCCGAGACATCGTCGCGGGCCGCAGCATGTCGCAGCTGGTCCTGCAGCGACCTACGCTGCAGGGCCGACAAGCTGTTGACCGGCGGGTTCTGAAAAGTCACGACGGCAATGCCCTCCGCGACTGAATAGGCCGACTCCATGTCCATCTCGTCTCCTGATTATTGCAACGCGGGGTAGCGTGTTGCCGCTATCGATGAGGACAAGCCAGGCGGCTTCATCGATCTGCGCTGCAATTCATTGTGACAGCGTCAAGTTTGAGTGTCAACAAAGCCGTACAGACGTGCGAAAAGGAGGCGAAGAGAAGGGTTCAGATCAACGAAGGTCGGGGCGGCGATGCGTCGCGCAAGGAAGGGCGCCCTACCTCCTCGCGCGCCCGCCGGTGCGCGCTGGTGCGGGTGCATCAGCCTCAAAATGCGGCATTTTCAGGCCGCCAAGCAGCAAGTTGGTTACGCCGGTGCAGACCTCTTCAATCATGTCGTCCGGAACCTGGCACAGACCGCTCTCGCGATCGGAAAGCAGCGTAGCGAGCCCGTGCATACCCGACCAGACTGCAATCGCGGAAAAGCGCGGCGGGCGGCCATCTTCCGCATGATCGGCCATGAATTCGGCGATGGTGTTATTCAGGAACTGAAACGAGCCCGCGCTGGCTTCCATTAACTCCGGGTATTTACGCTTGTCGGAAACTCGCGGGCCGAACATCAGATGGAAAAGCTCAGGCTGCTCCAAGGCGAACTTGACATAGACCCGCATGATCACGCGCAGCCGGCGCTCTTTGGTCATGCCGTCTTTAAGCGCAGCAAGGCGCTCGCTCATCAATCGATGGAATCCCTCGGTTGCGATCGCCGCCAGAAGCCCCTCCTTGTCGCCGAAATGATGCGTGGGAGCGGTCTGTGACACCCCGGCCGAACGCGCCACCTCACGCAAGGACAAATCGGCGGCGCCGCGCAGTGCCAGCAAGGCGATGCCACGTTGCACCATTTCCTCTCGCAGATTGCCGTGGTGCCACGACACTTTTTTGGAGGGTTCGATATCGCCGGATACAGAAGAAGACATAAACTTTTCACTGAAATATTAGGGGCCACTGCGGCAGACAGCGTACTCATATTCGTATCTTACCCTCTTGCCGGACGCGAACGAAGCAATAGCGCAGTGAACGCTCTGCCATCACATCGCGCGAAAGATCTCCCGAACAGGTAACCAGGGGAAATCCCCGACGGAAAAGTCATTGCAAGCTTGTCCCTCGCTCCCTATGATCCTATTAACTTGACACTGTAACGTTGTCCTACGCTTCGGCCCGCCAAAGTTCGGCTACTGAAACGTAATCGGCATGGACGGTTTGCAGCAGGCTTAGGGTTCTGAAAATGACAGAGACGCACACAGGATCGCATCAGTTCCCGGCCGCCCTCGCGCTTGCTGGGTTGAAGAAGGCTTTTGGCCCCACCGAGATCATCCGCGGCGTCGACTGGTCGGTACCACAAGGCGAGTGCCACATCCTCATCGGTCCGAACGGAGCAGGGAAGTCGACGTTGTTTCACCTGATCAGTGGCCGATATCTCGCCACCAGCGGCACCATTCGTCTGAACGGTACGGACGTCACGCGGTACGGAGCAACGCGTATCAGCCGTGTCGGGCTTGGACGAAGCTTTCAAACAGCAAATATCTTCGGTCGCATGAGTACGTTCGAGAATGCCCGCATCGGCGCGCTGCGCGCGGTCGGTCATGGCGCATCGTTCCTGCGACCTCTGCCGCGCGGTGGCGCAGCGGACATCCGCGCGCTCGAAGTGCTCGATGAAGTGGGACTGCTCGATAAACGCAACGAACCGGCAGCACTTCTCTCCTACGCGGATCAGCGCGCGCTCGAAATTGCACTCGCGCTTGCCGGCGGCCAGAAGGTCCTGCTGTTCGACGAACCGACCGCCGGCATGAACAAACAGGAAACGCGCAAGGTTATCGACCTAATGCAAAGACTGCGCGCGGCCGACCGGGAGCGCACCATTGTGATCATCGAACACGACATGGACGTAGTGTTCGAACTTGCCGACCGGATCTCCGTGCTGGTTTACGGAGAACTCATCGCGACTGACACCCCCGCTGCGGTTCGGGCGAATAGAGCGGTACAGGAAGCCTATCTCGGCACGCCTGCCCCGTCCGCCGCAACTCATTCCCACCCGAAGCGCTGAACCATGAATGCATCCTCCCACCCGCACGTGGCAAAGAGCGCCAACATGACGCCGCTTTTCAGTGCCAGCGATATCGTCGCCGGATACGGACAAAGCCGGGTATTGCACGGCGCAACCATTCATGTGCGCCGAGGGGAGACCGTCGGACTCCTGGGCCGCAACGGCGTCGGCCGCTCGACGCTGCTTAAAGCGATCATGAAGCTGCTACCTGCGAGCGGTGCGATCGAAATGGATGGCGCGCCGCTCGGCGAGGCCAAGACCCATGACATGTCGCGCGCGGGGATCGGCTACGTCCCCGAAGACAGGGCAATCTTCCCGGATCTAACCGTGCGCGAGAACCTGTCGGTGGGACTGCCGCAACGCGGCCGCGCCGGATCGGCGGCGCGCGAACGCGCGACGTGGACCGAAGAAGAGTTCTTTGCGATGTTTCCGAACCTCAAGCGGAGAGCAGACGTTGCTGGTGGGGTGCTTTCCGGAGGCGAGCAGCAGATGCTGACCATCTGTCGCACGCTGATGATGCAGCCGCGCCTGATCCTGGTCGACGAACCGACCGAAGGCTTGAGCCTGTCGATGGTCGACCAGGTCGCACAGCTCCTGAGGGAAGTCGCACGGCGCGGCGTAGCCGTGCTGCTGGTCGAACAGAAGCTAACTATCGCGCTCGGCTTGTGCGACCGCATTAACGTGATGGGCCATGGCCGCATTGTCTTCGACGGGAGTGTCGACGAATTCGAAAATAATCCTTCCGTGCGTGCCGAATGGCTCGAGGTTTGATCAAACACCCTGTCGATAAAGCAGGCGGCTATTCACAGCGATGGCTGCGTCAGAGGAGATCCACGATGTTGCAGAAATTCCGTCCCGTCCTGCGCCGATCGTTGAGCGCGTGCATGATCGCAGCACCCTGCGCGCTTGGTGCGCTTGGCATTTTTCCCGCGCCCGTTGCGCACGCTGCCCCACCGGTCAAGATCATGGTCATCGAACCGATGTCCGGCCCGCAGTCGTCCACCATGGAAGCGTCTGCAAAGAATCTGCAATATGCCGTCAAGCGCGACAATGATGCGGGCGGTGTTCTCGGATCGAAAATTGACCTCCAGTTCTGTGACGACAAGTTCAGCCCGAAAGACGGAAAAGACTGTCTTGACAGAGCGATTGGCAGCGACACCCACTTCGTGATGCAGGGCATCGGTGCGAATGTCACGCTGACGTTGGTCGACGCAATTGAGAAATACAACGCGCGTAATCCTGGCAAGGAACTCATTCTGATCAATTGGGCCGGCCTGGATGAAGAAATGACCGGGAAGTACTGCTCATTCTGGCACTTCCGCACTGACGGGCATATCGGCATGAAGATGAAAGCCGCTGTCCTCTCGCTCGATCCGTCGGTCAAGCGCGTGTACCTGATAAACATGGATTACTCCATGGGCCAGAACGCGGACGCCGCCACGCGCCGCCTGCTGAAACAGTACCGCCCCGACATCCAGATCGTCGGCAGCGAACTGCATCCGCCCAACCGGGTTCAGGATTTCACGCCGTATGTCGCCAAGATCAAGGCTGCGAAGCCGGACGTGATACTTACGGCTAACATCGGCACCGACCTGAGCAGGCTGATTCGGGCGGGTAACGACATCGGCCTCGATGCACGCTGGTACACCGTCTACGCCTCGCAACACGGACAGGTTACGACGATCGGCGCGAAAGGCGTCGGCAAGGTGTATCAGGCTTCTGACTCGATCATGAGCATGAACAACCCGGTGATCGACAAGCTGGTTGAACAGTCGCGCGCCGACGGCTACGGTGATTTCGAAAGCGTGCGGCTCTATCGCGGCTACCTGTTTCTGACAGACGCCATTCGTGACGCGAAGACAACGCAGCCGCTCGCAGTGGCGAAGGCGATTGAGAAGACAACAGTCTCGATCGGCGATTACAAAGCGACGATGCGCGCGTCCGACCATCAGGCGCAATTGCCGATGAACCTCTCGGTAGTCACCGCAGACGCCAAGTTCAAACAGGAAGGTACGCCGTGGGGTTTCAAGTTGCTGAAGAGTTTCCCCGCCGCTGAAATGACCGAGCCCACCGACTGCAAGATGAAGCGGCCGCCCGGAGCCTGAACGGGTGCCTGACAATCAACGGACGATAGACATGCAAACTCTCGCACTGGGACTGTTCAATGGCATCAGCTACGGCATGCTGCTGTTCCTGATGGCAGCCGGCTTGACACTCGTTCTCAGCATGCTGGGTATGCTTAATTTCGCGCATCCCGCGTTTTACATGCTCGGTGCGTACTTCAGCTACACGTTCGCGCAGTTGCTCGGACTCGGCTACTGGTGCGGACTCTTCGCGGCTCCGCTGTGTTGTGCGCTTATCGGCGGTCTCGTCGAGCGATATCTATTGCGACGGGTCATTCAGTTTGGCATTTTGGGGCCGCTGTTACTGACGTTCGGCCTTGGCATCGTCATTGTCGAATCCGTGACGCTGTTATGGGGCAAACATTCGGTTCCCTATGCCGTGCCCGCTTCGCTAGATTTCACGCTGTTCTCGCTTTACGGCATCGATTATTCCGCCTACCGCGCGTTCACTCTCGTCGTCACCATCGCGGTGCTCGGCGTACTGTATGGGTTACTCAAAGGCACTCGCATCGGCACGACGGTTCGTGCGTCCCTCTCGCATCCCGAGATGGTCAACGCGCTCGGCCACAACTTGCCGCGCCTGCGCACCAACGTGTTCGCGCTGGGTTCGGCACTCGCCGGTCTGGCTGGCGCACTATCGGGGAACATCATCGGCACAGAGCCGGGCATGGCTGCGCAGCTCGGCGGCATACTGATGATCGTAGTTGTTGTCGGCGGACTCGGCTCGCTTGCCGGAGCCTTCGTGTCGGCGCTGCTAATCGGCATACTTCAGACACTCACCGTATCGACGCCGTTATCGTGGTCCGACTTTCTCATGCCGGTGCAGCACGTATTTTCCGGTATTGCAACAAACGAGGCGCTCACGCAACCCGTCAGCCGGTTCGCTCCTTTGGTTCCGTTTGCCATCGTCATCGTCGTGCTGGCAATTCGTCCGCGCGGATTGATGGGACGTCGCAATTAATGGACTTCGATATGTCGACAATGAATAGTGGGCAACCTGTCGTTGGAACTCCGGTCCAGCAATCTCTTGCATCTTCTGGCAACGCCGAGCGCTGGCACGCGTTTTTGCCGCCTCGACCGAATCGGGCCCGAAGCATTTCATGCTGGGGTTCCGCACTGATTGCGGCAATCGCGTTGCCGTTTATTTTTCCCGGCACGCTGGGCATCTCGGTGCTCACGCAAATCTGCATTGCCGTGACGTTCGCGCTCGCCTTCAACATGCTGCTCGGCGGGACCGGGATGCTGTCGTTTGGTCACGCGCTCTATTTTGGCACGGGTGCCTATGCGACCGCGCATTTCCTCAACTATTTCGGCGAGGCGGTGCCCGTCGTGCTGGTGCCGCTGGTCGGCGGGCTTGCCGCGTTGCTCATCGGTGCATTCATCGCCCTTTTCACCGTGCGTAGCGGAAAGGTGATCTTCGCGATGATATCGCTGGCGGTCGGACAGCTTGCCTATTCGGCGGCGACGATCATGACGGGATGGTCTGGAGGCGACGAGGGTATCCGACTGGACCCCACACAAGCGGCCGGATGGGGCATCGACTTCGGCTCGCCGCTAGCGGTGTATTTCCTCGTGGCCGCGTGGGCGTGGCTCGCGGCGCTTGCGATGCATACTTTTACGCGGACACCACTGGGCCGGCTGATGAATGCCACGCGCGACAACGCCGAGCGAATGAATTTCGTCGGCTTTGATCCGGTGATGATACGCGGCCTCGCTCTCACGCTTTCGGCTGGTTTCGCGGGCATCGCAGGCGCCCTCTATGCACTCGCCTTTCAGGTTGTGACGCTCGATACTCTCAGCATCGCGCAGAGCACCAACGGAATGCTGCATACATACATCGGCGGCCATACGACTTTCCTTGGCCCGGTAGTCGGCGCGGTGCTGATTACGGTGATTTCGGCCCATTTGTCCGCACTGACCGACGCGTGGTCGCTCTACCTCGGCATCTTTTTCGTTGCCATCGTGGTATCGATGCGGCGTGGCTTGACCGGCTGGCTGGCTGATCTGTCGCGCACCGGCGCGAGAGTCTATCGCAAAGGCGGTGCGAAGTGCGTCGTCAAGCAGGCCGCACCGGGCTTGTTCGGCGGCATCGCGGTATGCGCGGGATTCATCATGGCGATCGAGATGACCCGATCGCTCCTGGAAGGCATGGGTGCGCCGGTCGGCGTTTCATTTGGCTCGGTCGGAACGGGTTTCGAGCTTGACCCTCATCAAGCGACGTATTGGATTTTCGCCGCCCTGCTATTCGGCGCCGGCGTCGGAATCATCTGCAAGCGGCATAAGAAACGCAACTAGCCGCTTTACTCATCCCTTTCCGAACCGCGGACGGCGCGAAAACGCCGGCGTGTCTCCGTCTGGCCACCCTGCACTCACGCAGCGCGGCCGCGGAAAGATAAAAGATTTCACAGCTCGCAGAACAAACGTTTCAGCGTTATTTTGCCCACAACTTGACATTGTCAAATTTCCGTTGAAGCCATAAAACGAACAACAGACAAAGGTAAGGAGACGACCTTGAAAAAGCTATACGTTGCAGCAATTGCCTTAGCTGGCGCCGTTCCGCCGTCCAGCTATGCCCAGAGTTCGGTGACCCTTTATGGCGTGGTCGACAGCGGTATTCTATACAAGACGCATGCGGGGCCGGGCGGCTCCGCATGGTCACTGGGAACAGGCATCGATTCGACGAACAGATGGGGTTTGACCGGTCGTGAAGATCTCGGCAACGGCCTGTACGCCACGTTCGAACTCGAAAGCGCCTTTCGCATCAATACGGGCGGTTTGATCAATGGCGGCCAGCCCGCGAGTTCCGGAACCGTATTGTTTGATCGCGGAGCGACAGTCGGTATCAGCAGCAACGTTGCGGGCGCCCTTCTGCTCGGCAAGAACCGCTCACCGCTGTTGCGCACCCTAGCGCGCCTCGATATCGAGGGTTATTCGAATTTCGGTTCATTGAACAACCTTCTTTATCAGAATCTCTCGGGCTATACGGGATATCAATACTCGTGGGTGGACAATTCCGTCGAATATATGAGTCCGGATATCGGCGGATTCCAAGGCTCGGCAATGTACTCGTTCGGCGGCGTGGCGGGCGATATCAAAGCCAGGCAGGTGCTCTCGATCGGCGGCACGTATCATCTGGGCAGTTTCACAGGCGGGGCAGCCTACTTCTCCGGACATGACGTGACCGGAGCCACCGATGCGACCGCGGCGCGCGCGTATACCGTCGGTGCGAATTACGGCTGGAGCCAGTTCAAGTTCATGATCGATTTCGCGAACTTCAAGAACCCCTCGCGCGGCACCAGCGACAACTTCTACACCGCTGAGGTCGCGTACATGCCGACATCTTTCTGGACCGTCACCGCAACGTATATTTATCAGAACGACCGCGTCACCAGCGACCGCAATGCCAGCCTTTACAAGCTTGGGGCGAACTATGCGCTGTCTCGTTCGACATCGCTGTATTCGTTCGTCGGCTATGTGAAGAATAACAAGCTCGCCATGTTGGGATTGCAGAACTCGGCTCCCACCGGAGTCACTGGAAAGAATCAGTTCGGTGCTGCAATAGGCGTTCGCCATCTTTTCTAGTACTGCTTGCCGCCCATCGCCGTCCGATCGTCTTTCGACTAGGCAACTGCAGTCCAGCGAGCGCACATGTGCGTCGAACCTCCAGCACAAGATCCGTTGCAGGATGGGCGAGTTCTCGTGGCTTTGAGAGCTCGATATGCACTACATCGTCTATTACTTTATCGACGTCATCCCCCAACCGACCACCGTCCTGTGACGGACCTCGGCGATATGGAGCGACTGAGCCCGCGACGGGGTCTGCCAAGAACCTCCGGGAATTGGAGGCTTGACATCTCGCGCCTTTTTCTGTGCATTGATTCTGTTCGTATGCGATTCGGAGAAAAGCTTTGGAATACACGCACGTTGGACGATCGGGTCTGAAGGTCAGCAGACTCGCGCTTGGTACGATGAATTTCGGCATGGTAACCGATGAAGCGGACGCGTTTCGCATCATGGACGCCGCAATCGATGCCGGCATTAATTTCTTCGATACCGCTGACGTCTACGGCGGCCCTTAAAAGCCGGACATTGAAAAGGGATACGGGATCTCCGAGGAGATCATCGGCAAGTGGTTGGGAAAATCCAGGAATCGCGGCCGTATCGTTCTCGCCACCAAGGTCTATCAACCAATGGACTATGGCGTCACCGACCGGCGCCTGTCCGCGTATCACATCCGGCGCGCGTGTGAAGACAGTCTTCGCCGACTCCAGACCGACCATATCGATCTTTATCAGATGCATCACATCGATCGTCGCACGCCGTGGGAAGAAGTCTGGCAAGCGATGGAGCTACTCGTTCAACAGGGTAAGGTTTCCTATATCGGCAGCAGCAACTTTGCCGGCTGGGATATTGCCACTGCGCAGGGCGCTGCCAAGGCACGTCATTTCATGGGACTGATTTCAGAGCAGAGTGTCTACAACCTGTCAGCGCGTGCGATCGAACTCGAAGTGATTCCCGCGTGCCGACATCACGGCCTGGGGTCATTCCATGGAGCCCCATTGGCGGTGGTTTGCTGGGCGGCGCATTGAAGAAAGCGTCGGAAAGCACTCGCCGGGGATTCAAAGAGAAAGTAGAGCGATTTCGGCCCAACCTCGAAGCATACGAAGCGCTGTGCGAAAGCCTTGGTGAAAAGCCCGCTGACATAGCGACCGCTTGGCTGCTTCACGATCCGATCGTGACTGCGCCGATCGTCGGACCGCGCGTGGTGGACCAACTTACCGCAAGCCTGCATGCTTTGGAGATCGAGTTGCCGCAGGAGACACTGGATCAACTCGACAAGATCTGGCCGGGTCCGGGAGGCGAAGCGCCCGTTGCGTACGCGTGGTAGCCACGAGCTCGCCGAATCATAAGGCGCGCTGGGCGCTCCGAGCGTCCCAGCCGAACTTGACCAGAAAATGGAGAGAAGAACAGGCATTGTCCCGTTGATTATCAATTGTGACGGGGCGGTCCCGGACACAGAGGGTCCGTCGGGATGTTACGTCAAACCGACATCGTAGTCAGGATGTCACGAACGAGGCGTAGTCGAACATCAATCGTTGGCGCATGGTCCAGTACGGCTTCGACTGTCGCGCATCAGTCAGGATAAGACTCTGACGGGGCGGCACCAGATACAGACATTGCCCGGAACCGCTGCCGCGACCGGGTCCATCCGGCGCGAAGTCCCGGGGTACCTCAACGAGTGGCAGGCGGCGGTTAAGCCTGCCGCGCGGCTTCATCTGGGTAACGCGAAGGCCACCACCCTGCACGCCGCACTGCGTGAGCGGGGTGCCATTTGCGCCCAGCCCCTGCATGCTGTTCCGCCTTCACGCTTCAACTGCCCGTGGACGACACTTTTTCGAGCGCAGCCTCGACCCGTCGCGCAGCCTCCGGATTTCGCTGTTCGCCGAGCACGCGGGCAAGCTGACGCAGTTGAGCGACGTTCAAGCCTGTATTCAGGCTGATCCTGACGTGCGATTGCAATTGCGACTCCACGCCTGAAAGGGCGGCAAGCATGCCCACGGTCGCCAGCGCGCGGCTCTGCCAGTCGAGGTTGTCGCGCTCGAAGATATCGCCGAACAGATGCGTCTTCAGGAACCGGTCGATGGCCGGCGCGAAGTCGAATAACGGCGCCCTTGACGGGCGCACCCACGAGCTTTGTCTGGTTGGCCGTGCCGGCGGCGAGCAAGGCGTCGCCTGTCGCTATCGCGTGACTTTGGCTCGCGTTGCAGCAAATCACCAGGTAAGCCGTCAACGCGACACCGGCCGCCCGACAGGCGCCCTCCCCTGTCGAGCGGTGACGATCACTCGGTCACGACGGCCTTACGCCGCGCCGTCTCAGAACAGATGACGAATACCGATGGTAACGCCCGACTGATCCGCGCCTGGCGTTACATCGTTGCCGGCGCCGCGAATGCCCACGGTCGAGAACGATGCGTTGCTGACGTAAGCGCCTTCAGCATATAGCTCAGTGCGTTTCGACAGCGAGTAATCCACGAGCAGGATGCCCATGGTGGGACCACCGTGCGGATTGCGGTACTGCGTGTGATACACGCCCGCCGAGATCAGCAGCGGCGGCGTCACGCGATAGTTCACGCCGCCCCAATAGAGCATCGAACTCGCTGGGCTCGAAGTGTTGCTGACGTTGAGCCAGCGCAGTCCAGCTAGCACCGTAACGGGACGAAAGTCATACGACACGCCGAACATCGCTCGCTTCTGTGTGTTGCTCTGCGTCGCGATCGACGTGCCCTGCAACTGGTCGTATGTCACACCCGCGCTAACCGGCCCGCGGTCGTACGTCAGCGTGGCGCTCATCTCGCGGCCGACCTTGGTCGCGCCCGGAACGTTCGCGCCGTTCGGGATGGTCGAATCGTATCCGCTGCTGTAAAGCGCCGCGAACGTCACGCCTGCCGCCTGCACACCGTAACGGACCGAGTTATCGGCGCGATTCACCAGTTGTGCGTCCATTGCCTGCGCCGAGTAGCTCGGATTGAGCGTGAGCGGATCGTACCTGTACATTAGTTCGTACAGCAGGTTTTGATGACGCCCGAGCGTCACCGTACCGTACGGCGTCGAGATGCCGGCAAACGCTTTGCGGCCAAACAGACGCCCGCCCTGTCCGAGCGCGCCGTTGTTCACGTTGAAACCGCTTTCCAGCACGAACACGGCCTTATAGCCACCGCCCAGGTCTTCGCTTCCCTTAAAACCCCAGCGCGATCCGGCGAGATTGCCCGACTGCTCCCGCACGGCCGACGCGGACCGCTGAGCCTGGACCACTTGATTCGCGAATTCGATGCCGACATCGAGAATCCCATACAGCGTGATGGAGCTTTGCGCGTTGACATTCGCGGACGCGCAACCGCACCCCGCTGCGATCAGCGAAGCAATCGTCGTTTTTTTCATTGTCGTGATTTGCGATGATGTTGCGCCGATCGATGCACCGGTCTCCACGGCGCATCGGGCGCATTGGGTTGCGACGCGCGAGGCGTCGCCGGGACGCCCTCAAATTTTGAAGCTCTCGAGCGTAGCGGGATGAAAGAGTTCCTCCGGTTGCAGTAGCCGGCTCGACAAGCCCTCGTCATGATGCCGCTTGAGAAAGCGCGACAGCACGTGGCGATTCGGCTCAAAGCCGTACGGCCAGAAGTCGTGACCCATCAGACGGCGCGCGTTGCGCAACTGCTCTTCGACGAAAGGCAGGGTCACCTTGGTCGCAGAGGTATCGCTCAGCTTCGCGAGCGCGACCGCCTTGCTTTTCTCGAAGGCTTTCGCGACCGCGCCGGGCAGCCATGGATGCTGCTCCGCAAACGAACGCCGCACGCCCAGCAAATGCATGATCGGGAACAGCTTCGTGCGGGCGTACCAGTCAGCGGCGGCTTTCTGCGGATCGTCGAAGAGATACCTGACGTTCGGATGGCCGTCCGTAAAACATGACGGAGCCCGCGGACCGATGAGCGCATCGATCTCGCCGGAGGCCAGCATGCCGGAAATGGTCTGGTTGTCCGGAGCATTTTCCAGCCGCACGTCGTCGGGCAACTTGAGACTGATCTTTTCCAGACGTCCCGTTTCTTCATAGCCGCCGCGAATCCAGGTCACGTCCGACGCCTTAAGCCCATGGTCCTCCTCGAGAAACAGGCGCGCCCACACATTGGCCGTGAGTTGATACTCCGGTACACCAATGCGCTTGCCCTTAAGGTCGGCGGGCGACTCGATGCCGCGATCGTTGCGAACGTAGATCGAAGTATGGCGAAACGCACGCGACGGGAACACCGGCACGCCGATGTACGGGCTCGTGCCAGCCGCCGTCTTCACGCTGTAGCTCGACAGCGACAGTTCGCAGATGTCATAGTCCGCGTGCCGGAACGCGCGGAAAAAAATCTCTTCCGGGTCCTGCAGCATGAAGACCGGATCGACGCCGTCGATCTGCACTTCACCGTCGACCAGCGGTCGCATGCGATCGTAGTTTCCAACCGCAATCGATAGGTTAAGCTTGCCCATATTCAATGTTCCTCTGTGATTGACCTTGCGCCGCCGATGAGCACGTCGCGCTGTTCCGCGCTCGAACGCAGCATCGCGAGGCAGATTTCGAGCGTGCCGCGTGCCCATGTGCCGTCGTGCAACGGCGCGATGCCGCCGTGCACGGCACCCATGAGTTCGTCGATGACTTCGGCGCGCGGGACCACGGGCGCCTCGAGTTCGATACGCTCGCGCCGTTCGTCGCCATACACGACGATGCCGTCCGGCATCGGTCGCAAATCTCCAAGCTCACATGACACGATGAGCGGCCCGAAGTGCTGATGTCTGCGCAAAACGGGCGCTTTCGATGCCGGCGTGTAAGCGTTTCCGCCGTATGTGCCTGCTGCCTTGAGCCGTGCCTCTTCTTCTTCCGACGCAACGCCTGAGAGGTTTCGACGCGCGCCGCCGTACTCGTTCGCGTTGCGCGTCTGTCCCATCTCTCCGATCCAGCCGGTCCATTCATCGGAATCGAAATGCGCATAGCCGTTGTACGAAAGGGTCGCGAACGCGCCGTTCTCGAACCACAACGTCGCCGTGTATGCGCCTTCGGTCGGACGCTTGACATCCCAGTTGCCGACGGCAGCGCGAATGCGCGTCGCGCGGCTTCCCGCAAGCATTCGCACGATATCCACCTGATGCGCCGCCTGACTGAACACCGCGCCGCCGCCCTTGTCCGTCTTCAATTCCTCGGGCCGGCGCGGCCGATACAGATAGTCGGTGTAGTTGAGAGCGTGGATCATCTTCACGTCGCCGAACGCGCCCGAGGCGATCAGCGCACGCGTACGCAGATACGGCGTATCGAAGCTATGGCAGTGACCGACGATCAGATGCACGTTCGCTTCCCGACACGCGTCGATCATGTCGTCGCATTCGACGAGCGACAGCGCCATTGGCTTTTCGACGAGCACGTGCTTGCCGTGCGATGCCGCGATCCGCGTATGCGCCGCATGAAACTGATGAGGGCTCGCAATGTAGATCGTATCGATGTCCGGTCTGCGCGCGAGCGCGTCGATGTCGTCGAACGCGGGCGCGCCGAAGTCGGCTTGGAATTGAGCACGCGCCGTTTCTCGCGGATCGCAGGCCGCGACGATCTGCACGCGCGCGTCGGCGAGAAAGGTCGGCAGCATCAGCGAAAACGCGCGGCCCAGTCCCGCGATGCCGAGTCGGATCGTTTGCATCAGGCCTGAACCTGATAGTTCGACTCAAGCGCAGGTGCGGCCTCTTCAGCGTCCCCGATCCAGACGGGATGGGCGGCGTACTGCTTCCAGTCGGTATCTTTCGGCACCATCGCCTGGAACGAGCACACGTTGCGCGGGATCGCCTTGTCGCCCGTGCCGATGGCCGCATCGCCCGATTGAAACTCCTTGAGCGCATCGAGCATGCGACGGCGGAACTCGACGACGGCGACATCGCTTGCGCCGAGCCGTTCCTCAGTGCGATCCGCGATCGAGCCCATCGTCAGCCACATCGCGATGTCCTGGTTCGGGAAACCCTTTATGCCGGTGAAGTTACCCGCCTTCATCGCTTCGCGGTCCTGCCAGAAACGGTTGTCCTGATTGCGTAGCGGCCGGTAGAACTGATCGAGATCGATGCCGACCTGCTGCCCGAGAAACTTGCGCCACGTTTCGGTCTCCGGCGTCTTGTCAGGATGTCCCCACGCCATGAAATAAAACGCGGTGCTGGTGTCGTCGCACGGCACATTGATGTTGGCGACGTTGTACAGGTTGTTCGGCGGAATCAACGTGGTGGCCGGCGCGACGAAGACGGTCGAGCGCACGTAATCGTGCGTGGCGGCGTTCTGAATCGGGCGGCGCAGCGCGGCATAGCGGAAGCCGTAGCTCGTGCGATGCACCTGAAGGCGCGGCGCCTTGTCCGTTGACGGACGCAGCCAGTTCTTCGATGTCGCCTCGGCGCCGCCGACGCGCGCCGGCACGAAGTCCGACGAATGCAGGCTCGAGCTGTGCGCCGAATCAATCGCGCCTTCAAGAATCTGCGCCCAGTTGCACGGCAGAATCGCTTTGGCGATGCTTACGCGCGTGTCTTTGGTCGGCGCCCACGCAGGAGGCACGAACTCGGGAATCGCGTCCTGAGGACCCATGTATGCCCAGACGAAGCCGGCCCATTCCTTCGTTTCATACGCCTTGTGCTTGACCTTTTTCGTCATGTCGCTGCACGAAGGTTCGGAAACCATTTCGATCACGTTGCCCTTCACGTCCATCTTCCAGCCGTGATAAAGGCAGCGCAGACCGCAATCCTCGTTGCGCCCATATACAAGCGACACGCGCCGATGCGGGCAGTATTCATCCATCACGCCGACATTGCCGTCGGTGTCGCGGAACACGACGAGGTCTTCGCCGAACACGCGCGCTTTCACGGGCGCGCCGTCCGGCTCGCTGACTTCTTCGATCAGGCACACGGGCGTCCAGTGACGCCGCATCAATTGACCCATCGGTGCATCGCCTTCAATACGGCACAGCAATTCGTTCTCTTCATGCGTGAGCATTTACGCTTCTCCTGACCAACGTATTTAAAGGGGATTCTTCAGAGGTCCAGCACCAGTTCTTCACTCTTCGCACGCGATACGCAGATCATGATCTGGTCGCGCTTCTCGTCGTCGCTGAGCACCATGTCGCGATGGTCCGCCTCGCCTGCGCACAGCGTCGTGCGGCACGATCCGCAGGTTCCGCTTTCGCATGAACTCGGCGCCCGAATGCCGTTGTCGCGCAGAATCTCGAGGATCGAGCGGTCCTTCGGAATCCCGAAGGACCGGCCGGATCGCTCGAGCTTCACGCTGAACGGCGTGTTCTCCGCCGCACGCGACTGATCCGCGCCGAAACTTTCGAAATGCACGGTGCCGGCCGGCCAGTGCCCGGTCATGTCGCGCACGCCATCCATGAGAGCGCGCGGGCCGCAACAATAAACATGTGCGCCGCTAGCGGGCTTTTCGAAGACCGGCCAGAAATCGAATGCGTTGGCCAGGTCACCGTGATCGTGGTGAATCACGACATGCGGCTTCCATTCGTCGCTCGACAACTCGTCGATAAACGCGGTTGTTTCGGGACTGCGCGATACGTAATAGAGCTTGAAACGCGGGCCGGCAGTGCCCTTGAGGTGACGCATCATCGACAGCACGGGCGTGATCCCGATGCCGCCCGCGACGAACACGAAGCTGCGCGCCCGCTCGCTTAATCCAAACTCGTTGCGCGGTTCCGATACGTCGATGCGATCACCTTCCGCGACGTCGTCCGCCATGCTGATCGAGCCGCCACGGCCCGCCGCATCGCGCTTCACGGCAATCACGTAGCGGTCCGTTTCCGCCGGATCGTTGCACAGCGAATAATTGCGGTTCGCGCCGTTGGGCACGCGCACCGTTATATGCGCGCCCGCCGTGGAAGGCGGCAATTCGCGCCCGGCTTCATCGCGCATTTCAAAACGGAAGATGCCTTCCGCCAGCTGGTCCTTCTTCATCACCACGAGCGTTCTGAATGACAACTCGTTGCGGGCCGACTCGTTCATTGCACTTGCTCTCCCTTCCTGACCAGGTTCCTGACCAAGCCGCTGACACGCTGCGGCAAGGTCGATCATTATGCCTTTTATATTAGAGATCTAATCATTTTGCTGCAAGCGGGTTTTCCCTGGAAGATGCCGGAAACCGCAAATGAAAACGGCGCCTTCGTGACGAAGGCGCCGCCTGTGCTGCGAGACCGATCCTTAGGCGTTCTTTTCAGCGTGTTCGCGCAGCCTGTTGGCCGGCACGCCGATGAGCACGGCCAGGCCGCCGAGCATGACAATCGCCGCGATCGCCGACAGGCCAATTGCGAGGCTGCCCGTCATCGTCTTGATCCACCCGAGCGCAATCGGGCCGCAGAACGCGCCGACCTGCCCGAGGCAGCTAATCGCGCCGATGCCCGCAGCGGCTGCGTCATCGGAAAGATAGGCGGGTGGAATGGACCAGATAATGGCCGCCGCACCGAAGTAGGAGATCGAGATCATCCCCAAACAGATGATGGCGGCCGCAGTGTTGTCCGACAGCACCGGCAGCAGGAAACCGCCGGACGCGCCAACCAACGTGCAGAAAAAAAAGTGCCAGCGCCGCTCCAGCGTCACGTCCGAGCTGCGTGCGACCGCCAGCATGCCGAGCGCGCCGATGATGTACGGCAACGCGGATAGCAGACCCACGTTCAGCACATTCGACACGCCCGCCTGGCGAATGATGGTTGGCGTCCAGTAATTCAGGATCGTGCCGCACAGAGGCACCGTGCCCCAACCCGCCGCGAGGATATACACCCGAGGATCCTTCAACGCGACCAGCAGTTGATGACGCGTATGCGTCGCAGGCTTTTTCGCGGCGCGATCGGCGGCGAGCGCATCGAGGATGATCTTCTTCTGCTCTTCGTCAAGCCAGCGCGCCTGCTGCGGCTGATCGACGAGATAGAAGAAGGCAACGATACCCATCACCAGCGCCGGCAGGCCTTCGAGGAAGAACAGCCATTGCCAGTTCTTGTAGCCGAGCACGTCGACGAAGTTATGCAGAATCCAGCCCGACAACGGGCCGCCGATGATCCCCGCCGCCGCAATCGCCAGCAGAAAGCGCGAGGTGATTCGCGCGCGCCGTGCCCCCGGATACCAGTACGTCAGATACAGAATGATGCCGGGCCAGAAACCCGCTTCGGCCGCGCCGAGCAGAATCCGCGCGGTGTAGAACTGCGCCGGCGTTGTCATGAAGGCCATGGCGGTGGAAATGCCACCCCATAGAATCATGATGCGGGAGATCGTCAGGCGAGCGCCGATCTTCTTGAGCCAAAGCGTGCTCGGCACTTCCAGCAGGATATAGCCGATGAAAAAAAGACTCACGCCGAGGCCGTACGCGGCATCGGACAAGCCGAGATCCTGCTTCAGATGCAACTGGGCGAAGCTGACGTTGACGCGGTCCAGGTAGTTCAGCACCCAGCAGACGAAGATGAACGACATCAGCCGCCAGGTGACTTTGTGATACGTGGCCTCGACGCGCGCCGCCGTCGCGTCAGATTCCGGCATGAATTGCGTGATTGTGGATTTGGCCACCAAACGTCTCCGTTTTCCCTGCTCATAAGGACTATGCACCCGGCACGCACGGACCTCGCCGCACCTTCCGTGCATCCGCGTTTTATTCGATCTCTAATCATTATGGTAAGGAGGGAGGCGTCAGGGAACAAGCTCGGGTTTGCACTGAGGTATCAGCCGCACCTATCAAAGCGGCAGCGTGGCGGGCCAGCCGCTATCATGTCGAATGAACCCGAGTTACGGAAAAAGACACCGCCATGACACGAAAGAAGACTCCGGAGGGCGCGCCGCGCGAAGCCGCCGAAATGCTGCGCCACTGGCACGAATCCGTCCCGAACGACCGCCTCGCGCACCTGGTCAAGGACGCCACGCGCTCGATGGTTCGCGCCTTGCAGATGCGGCTCGCGGAACATTCGGTATCCTTCGGGCACTGGACGTTTCTGCGGATCCTGTGGGAAACAGACGGCCTCACGCAGCGGGAGCTGAGCGAGCAGGCAGGCGTGATGGCGCCGACCACCTTCGCCGCCATCACCGCAATGGAAAAGCTCGGGCTGGTGGAACGGCAGCAGCGTCCCGAGAACAAAAAAAACACGCACGTCTATCTGACCGCCGAAGGTCGCGCGTTGAAGGACAAACTCGTGCCGCTCGCGGAGGAAGTCAACGAAATTAGCGTGACGGGACTGAGCGAGCGCGACATCAGGGTCGCGCGCAAAGTACTCCTCACGATCATCGAGAATCTGGCTGAGGACGAGTCGGCATCAACAAATCCTATGCGACGTGTGCTGTCGACTCGAGAGCTTGGCAAGTTGATCGCTGAGCGCGGTGAGAGCCTCGAAGACACACTACATGATCCGGCGTCTGATCAACGATAAGGTTCTCTTCGCCGAGCAGGTAATGCCCGATGCCCCGTGGCAGATTCGCTTGACCGATCTACGCAGTGAGGCAGTTACTGTTGAAGTTCAGAATTGGTGTTGGCGTTCAGAGTTGGCGCTAGCCAGCGTTCATAGCACCGCTAGCATGTCCATTAATTGTGCTAGCGTGCCTTGCATATGCTGATAAATCATTTCGAGCATCGCGCTAAACCTTGCAGCTACAGCACCGGTCGCATCTGCAAATCCGTTGACGAGCGCCTGGGTGCACCGCGGCCAGAATCGGCATCGTTGTTGTCGGCGTTCCACGCCAAAAACCACACGGTGACTGCGCCGCGATCGATAAGATCGCGCTGCAAAAGGCGCAAGACGGAGGTCTTGCCCTCGCCCCATTGTCCAAACACACCACCGCGGGTCGACCAGGTCTCGGGTACTGAAAATATCGTATCGGCGATTGCGGATGCCACCGGCCAGCGGTCGTAAAAGTCGCCGTTGTTGGAGTTCAGAATTGGCGCTAGCCAGCGTTCATAGCACCGCTAGCATGTCCATTAATTATGCTAGCGTGCCTTGCATATGCTGATAAATCATTTCGAGCATCGCGCTAAACGTTGCGGCCACAGCACCGCTTTTCGAACAGGAAACGTCTCGCGGAAACTGGCCGCGGCCAAACACTACCCTACGTGCCAATCAAAATAGCTCCTTGCACAAGAGCTAAAGTTACAGCTCCTTAAACCAAGTTAGAAACCGCGAAAGCGCTTCCTGACAGCATGCGGGCGGTAACCATACTGAACTCCACCCATGAAAAGTGCCTTTCGGATCGCGTCGACCGTGAGACTTAATATCCACCACCGATGCCGCGCTAGCAGTGTTACTGAGCAAGGATCATTATGATCGTTGTACCGTCGCTACAGGCGTCGAATGGCGCTGACCGCACGCACCGCCTTACGCAGCAAGCCATCCGGCGTTTTGGCCGCTAGCATTCCTGTGAACATGGCTAGCGGCATTTGTGAACACCAACACCGGATAGCGGCAGGGGAAGGCGAAAGCTAGCTCTTGCGTGGGCGCGCCGTCGTGCCGCGCACGATCAGATCGGTGGGTACGATGTTCTGCGCGCTGACCGGCCGACCTTCTATCCGGGCGAGCAGATAATCGGCGCTGCGCGCGCCGATCTCGTCAGCCGCGAGTCGCATGGTTGTCAGAGGCGGCGTTGTGAAGCTGGAAAATTCGATATCGTTGATGCCCGCGATCGACAGTTCGCCCGGGACATCGATACCAGCCTCGTGTGCTTCGGCGAGCGCGCCGATTGCAAGCAGATCGGTGCCGCAGATGACGGCCGTCGGCCGCTCCGGACCCTGCATGAGTACCTTCATCGCCACCGTCCCTTCGATGATCCTGTGCGGCATCTCGATCACATGCTCATGCCGCAGTTGCAGCCCGCGCGACTGCAGCGCGGCGCGCACGCCGACAATTCGGTCGGCGGCACGATCGCTGTGCTGTGTCATCTGCGTGATCATGCCGAAGCGGACGTGCCCGAGATCGAGCAGATACTCGGCGATGCGCCGGCCGACCGCCACATTGTCGAAGCCGACATACGGATGATCGTGATCGACGGTCCACCCGTTAACGAGTGGAATCTGTTCCTTTTCGATCAGCTCATAGAGCGCCGGCGAATGATTGCGGCCGACGAGCATCAGCCCCGCGATACCGTCGGCGATCAACGCGCGCACCTGCTTAAGTTCATCCTGCTGGTCGTAGTATGAACATCCCAGCAGCAGCGTGTAGCCCGCCTCACCAATGCGTTTTTGCAACGCGAAAACGCCGAGCGCGAAGTTCTGGTTTTCAAGCGACGGTATCACCGCGCCAATCGTCTTCGAGCGTTGCGAGGCAAGTGCACGCGCCGCCGCGTGCGGCGTATAGCCGAGTTTTTGCGCGATCTCGCGCACCCGGTTCTGGAGTTCGACGGCGACCGTTGCGTTGCCGTTCAACACGCGCGAGACCGTCGCGGTCGAAACGCCGGCCGCGCGCGCGACATCCATCACGGACACCGCGTTCGACTTGCGGCGCGGCGCCCTCTTCCTTGTCTCTGTGGTCAACTTGCACCCTGCCCGTTCGCGAGGCGCACGATTGCACCCCTCATCTGCTGCGTACTATAACTCGGCGCAAAAGACTATGGCGAACACGGCCGGACGGTGGACTCCGGCTAGTCGATCAGTTGCGGATCGCCGTCGAATTCCACCAGGCAACCGAAGCCGCCGTGAAAAAGCGCTTCTCGCGGATCCTCTTCTTTGCCGGACGACGCGATCCGCGCGGCGTGCAGTTCCGCGTCATCCTGCGGCGCGTAGCCGAGCCGGCGAAGGTTGGCGTTGTCCCACCGGTTACGCGCATTGCCGGACACGCCGTATACGATCAGGAAGTGGTAGTCGGGATAGTCGATGCAGCGCTTCGTCAGTTGCACCGTGTCGCGGTGACTGATCCAGGTGAACAGATGGCGCGGCTCGGTCGGCGTATCGTCCGGACGGAACGAGCCGATCCGCATGCACGCCACCGACAAGCCGTGTTTGTCGGCATACATTCGCCCAAGCGCTTCGCCGAATACCTTCGAGACGCCGTAACGGCTATCCGGACGCGGCGCGACCGTATCGTCGATCATCCGGTCGCGCCGGTGAAATCCCACCGCGTGATTCGAACTGGCGAAGACGACACGCTTCACGCCGGCTTGCCGTGCAGCCTCGAACACGTTGTAGCAGCCTTCGATATTCAGGTCGCGGACCTTTTCCCAGCGATCCTCGTCGGGAACGCCGGCGAGATGCACCACGACATCCACGCCCTGCATGACCGGCAGCAACTCCGCGAGCCGCGTGATGTCGGCACTGAGGACTTCCTCGCCTTCGCCCGCGGGAGCCTGCGGCACGATGTCGGCGAGGCGCAACTGATACTGCCCGCGCAGACCCGCACGCAACGCCCTGCCGATATGGCCGGCTGCGCCGGTGATCAATACCCGTTTCATTCGATGTCTCCATTCGAAGCCGTTGACCCGTATGCCGCAGCCGCCAGCGAGCGCTGGTGATGCGCGTCGAGATACGCATCGCGCGACGGCACGAGATGTTCGCGGCATAACTGGATCAGATGTTCTCGATCGCTGCGCAGCAACGCGTCGATCATCTGATGATGCTCGGCACGCGCTTTTTGAAGGTACTGCGGGAACACGATCGACACGGAACGGATCGCGTGTGTGCGCCGTTCGTATTCGTGAATCGCGTCCACCAGCACCTGGTTGCCCGACAACGCAAAGAAAGCCCGGTGAAACGCCATGTTCACGCGGGAACACGGCGCGCAGATCGCCCGCGATCGCCGCGACATCGTGCCTTGCCTGGATCGCTTCAAGTTCGGCGAGTTTCGGGGCTTCGACGGGAAACAGGATCCGGCCTGCCGCGTCGCTCTCGAGCAGTTCGCGCAACGCATACAGTTCCGTCACTTCACGCGCGCTGAACGACTTCACCAGTGCGCCCACATGGCGGCGCCGCTCGACGAGACCGCGCCGCTCCAGCTCGCCCAGCATCTGGCGTGCGACGTGCCGCTTCAGGCCGAAGCGCTCGCACAGATCGTCTTCGACAAGCCGCTCGCGCGGATGCAGCACGCCGAGCACGATCTGCTCTTCGAGATGATCCGCGACCCGGCGCATCGTTTCGTCGGTGTTGCGGTCGCGAATCGCGGCGCCGCTCGCCTTCGCGAGTTTCATCGTAACAGCGTTGCTCATACCGGAGACGTCCAGTCAGTGGCCAAAACGGCAGATCGTAGCGCAAAACACGCACCACGCGGCGCTGGTTTCAAGTCCCGTCCCCCGGCACCGTGGCGACGGTCCTGACCGCTTTGAGGAAGTCGAAGTCACAGCCTTCGTCGGCCTGCGTGATGGTCGTCAGGAAGAGCTTGCGATAGCCGCGCTCCTCGGGATCGACTTCGCGCGGCGGTAGCGCGGCGAGCCGCGCCGCGATCTCTTCACCGTTGACCAGCAATTCGATGGATCGTTTCGCCACACTCAAACGGATTCGGTCGCCCGTGCGAACGATGGCAAGCGGTCCGCCTATCGCCGCCTCGGGCGTGACGTGCAACACGACCGTGCCCGACGCCGTGCCGCTCATGCGGCCGTCGGAGATGCGCACCATGTCTTTCACGCCGAACCTACCGAGCTTGCGCGGAATCGGGATATAGCCCGCCTCGGGCATGCCCGGCGCGCCGACCGGCCCGATCTGCTTGAGCACGAGCACGTCGTGCGCTTCGACGTCGAGGTCCGGATCGTCTATGCGGCGCGCGAGATCCTCGGCATTCTCGAACACGACCGCGCGCCCTTCGTGCTCCATCAACGAGGGATTGGCGGCCGACTGCTTGATGATGGCGCCGCCGGGCGCGAGGTTGCCCTGCAGCACGGCGATGCCGCCCTGCGGAAAAATCGGCTTGCTGCACGGCCGCACGACGTCTTGCGCAAAGCCCGGCGGCGCCGCGTCGAGTTCCTCGCCAAGGGTGCGGCCGGTCACCGTCAGCGCGTCCAGATGCAACAGCGCCTTCATTTCGCGCATCACCGTGTTGAGGCCGCCCGCGCGATGCAGATCCTCCATGTAATGCTGGCCTGACGGCTTCAGGTCCACCAGCACCGGCGTCTCGCGCGCAAAGCGGTCGAGTGCGGCGAGATCGATCTTGATGCCGAGCCGGCCCGCGATCGCGGTCAGATGGATGATGCCGTTCGTCGAGCCACCGATCGCCAGCAGCACGCGCAGCGCGTTTTCAATTGCCTTCGGCGTCAGGATTCTGGCGGGCGTCAGGTTCGCGCCGATCATCGCCACTGCCTGCGCGCCGGTGCGCTCGGCAATGCGGATCCGGTCAGCGCTCACGGCAGGCGGCGACGCGCCGCCCGGCAGCATGATGCCCAGCGCCTCCGCAATGCAGGCCATCGTGCTCGCAGTGCCCATCACCGAGCAGGTGCCGACGGTCGCCACCAACTGGTTGTTCACCGCATCGATCTCGGCTGCGTCGATCTGGTCGCCGCGAAAGCTGGCCCAGAAACGGCGGCAGTCCGTGCACGCGCCCACGCGCTCGCCACGATGCGAACCGGTCAGCATGGCGCCCGTCACGAGCTGGATTGCCGGCACGTTGGCCGCCGCCGCGCCCATCAGTTGCGCGGGCACCGTCTTGTCGCAGCCGCCGATCAGCACGACCGCATCCATTGGCTGCGCGCGGATCATCTCCTCCGTATCCATCGACATCAGATTGCGCAGATACATGCTGGTCGGATGCGAAAAGCTCTCGGCGATCGAGATTGTCGGAAATTCGACGGGAAGGCCGCCCGCCAGCATCACGCCGCGCTTGATCGCCTCCACCAGTTGCGGCGCGTTGCCATGGCACGGGTTGTACGCGCTCCCCGTGTTGGCGATGGCGACGATCGGGCGCGACAGCGCGTCGTCCGTATAGCCGGCGCCCTTGATGAACGCCTTACGCAGGAACAGCGAAAAGCCTTCGTCGCCGTAGTTGGTCAGCCCCTTGCGCAAGCCGCTGGATTTGCTGTTCTCACCCATGCCGTCGTCCTCGATCAAATTATCAATAATATTGACGATGATTCTATCGGGACTTATAGTGAGCCGCAAGTAAGCGCTTTCTAAAATTTCAACGAGTGCGCCGAACCATCGCCCTTCCGTTCTCAAGGATGTCCTGATGAGGAAACGCATCGTTGCGTACCGAAAGTTGCCCGCCGCCGCTGTGCGGATTCTCGAAGCCCAGTTCGACGTCACATTCGTGGACGCCGACGCCGACCGTGCCGCCTTCTGCGAGGCGCTGGCTGGCGCCCACGGCGCGATCGGCAACAAGCTCAAGCTGGGCGCTGAACTGCTCGACGGCGCGCCGGTGCTCGAGGCCGTCTCGACCGTCTCCGCCGGCTACGACGATTTCGATGTCGCCGAACTCACGCGCCGCGGCATCGTGCTGTGCAACACCCCAGACGAAGTGACCGAAACCACAGCGGACCTCGTATTGGCGTTGATGCTCGCCGCCGCACGCCGCGTCGCGGAGCTGGATGCATGGACACGGCGCGGCGAATGGCGCGCGTCGTCGGGGCCGGCGCAGTTCGGCGTCGACGTGCATCACAAAACACTTGGCATTGTCGGCCTGGGTCGTATCGGCGCCGCGGTGGCCCGTCGCGCGGCTCTCGGCTTCGGCATGAACGTGCTGTATTCGAACCGCTCGCGCCATCCCGCCGCGGAACAGGCGTACGGCGCGCAGTGGTGCCCGCTGCCGGAGCTGCTTGGCGAGGCCGACTTCGTGTGTGTGCTCGTGCCGCTGTCCGCCGCGACCGTGAAACTGATCGGCGCAGCCGAACTGCGCCTGATGAAGCCCAGCGCGATCCTGATCAACTGCGCGCGCGGCCAGGTGCTCGACGAAACCGCGCTGACCGATGCGCTGCGTGAAGGCCGCCTTCTCGGCGCAGGCCTCGACGTGTTCGAACGCGAGCCGCTTCCCGCCGATTCACCGCTTTTCGCGCTGCCGAACGTGACGTTCGTGCCGCACATCGGTTCAGCCACCCGGCAGACCCGCGAAGCGATGGCTCACCGTGCCGCGCTGAATCTGCTCGACGCACTCCAGGGCCGCCACACTGCGACCTGTGTCAACCCCGAAGCGCTCGAATCGCGCCCTCAGTCTCAACACCGCGCGGTCTGACACCGCGCCCATCCGTTCAGGAGGATCAACCCATGAATCCAGCCAGCCGGCCACGCGGCGTCTATTCGCCCGTCGTCACGCCGTTCAGCAACGATCTGCAGCCCGATCACGACCGCTTCTTGCGCCACTGCCGCTGGCTCATCGAACAGGACGTGGGATTGGCCGTCTTCGGTACGAATTCCGAGGCGAACTCGCTGTCGGTCGACGAAAAAAAACGCCTGCTCGACACGCTGGTGTCGGCGGGCCTGCCGGTCGAACGCATGATGCCGGGCACGGGCTGCTCGGCATTGACCGATTCGGTCGAACTAACCCGGCACGCGATCGCATCGGGCTGCCGCCACGTGCTGATGCTGCCGCCGTTCTACTACAAGGGCGTCAGCGACGACGGCATTTTTCGCAGCTATGCCGAGATCATCGAACGGGTCGGCTCGGACGCATTGCGTATCTACGTCTATCACATTCCGCAGGTGTCCCAGGTAGCGCTCGGTCTGCCGCTGATCGACCGTTTGCTGAAGGCGTATCCACGCATCATCGCGGGTGTGAAGGACAGCGGCGGCGACTGGGACCACACGCAGGCGATGCTCGAACGCTTTCAGCCGCAGGGCTTCGACGTGTTCGCCGGAAACGAGACCTTCCTGCTCGCGACCATGCGCGGCGGCGGCGCCGGCTGCATCACCGCGACAGGCAATGTGAATCCCGCCGCGATCGTCGATCTGTACCGCGACTGGCAAGCCGCCGATGCCGACGCGCGGCAGCAGGCGCTCGACGCGATCCGTGCCGTGTTCGCGAAGTTCCCGATGATCCCCGCGTTAAAAGGGGCGCTCGGCATCTATTCGCAGGATGAAGGCTGGGGCGTGGTCAGGCCGCCGCTCGTCGCGCTCAACGACGAGCAGCGCGCGGCATTGAAGGACGCGCTGGCGAACGCGCATTTCGCCATGCCGGGCATCGAGGCCGCGCTCGCCTGAAGCGCGTTGGCCGAATCAGCAAAAGAAACGGACGCGTCGTGCGTCCGTTTCTTTCTCCAGGCTTGTGCGACGACGAACGTGGTGATGAGGCGCGCTGTATCAACCCCACGCGTCGATTGCGTACCGCTCCAGCGCGGTATCGTCGAAACGGAAGCCGAGCCCGGCGCCGGTCGGTACTTTCAGCATGCCGTCCGCGAACTCCAGTTGCGTGTCGACGAGACGCCGGAAGTTCAGCACCTGATCGTCAGGAAAATATTCGACGTAGCGCGCGTTCGCCGTCGACGCGACCAGATGCACGTGCAGGTCGTGGAACCAGTGCGGACACATCGTCACGCCCGCGGCGGCGGCCGCCGCCGCGATCCGCCGCCACTCGCTGATGCCGCCGCACACCGCCGCGTCGGACTGCAGGATCATTGCCGCGCGTTTGTCGAGCAATTCCTGATGCCGCCAGCGGCCCGCTTCGATTTCACCGGTCGCCACCGTCACGGTGCTGCGCCTCGCGAGTTGCGCGTGGCTTTCTATATCGTCGGGGCTGAACGGCTCCTCGATCCAGTAGGGCTCGTAGGCGGCGTAGCGGCGCAGATGCTCGAGCGCCGTGGGCACATCCGACCATGCGTTGTTCGCATCGAGCATCAGCAGCACGTCGTCGCCGATCGCGCTGCGCGCCGCTTTCACGCGCGCCTCCTCCGCGCGCGGGTCGAGCCGCCCCACTTTCATCTTCACCGCGCGGAAGCCCAACGCCACGTAGCTCGCCATTTCCTCGCCGAGATGGGCGGGCGTCTTGCCGTCGACGTAGTAGCCACCGCTCGCGTACGCGGGCACCCGGTCGACGGACATCGCACCGAGGTAACGGCTGAGCGGCAGGCAGGCCGCGCGCGCGTTGCGGTCCCACAGCGCAATGTCGATGATCGACAGCGCGCGCATCACGCATCCCGCCCGCCCCTGCAGCAACGACTCCTGATACATCTCGCGCCACAGCCCTTCGACCTCGAGTGCCGAACGATCGCGAAGCATGGGCGCGAACAACTCGCGCACCGCATACGTGACGAGCATGCCGGCACGGCTGCCGCTGTAACAGAAGCCGATACCCTCATGACCGTCGGCGGTTTTCACGCGCACCACCGTGTAATCGCGCGCGGCAACGACGCGGTTCGAAAAGGCCGTATGGCGGTCGAGCGGAACGCGGATCGTACGCGCGTCGACCGACACGATCCGCGACGCCGACTGATACGCGGTCTGCAAATGTTCAGTGCTTGCCAGATTCATGATGAGGTATGAAAAAAGTAAAGTCATGCGGGTTTGGGACCAGGGCCGGGTCAGTTCGGCGAATGCGCGGCCACGCGCGCCGGCACGGAGGGACGGCTATGAATGAACAGCAGCATGGCGAGCACGCCGGCGAAATCTATCGTTGCTCCGAACAGGAACGCGCTGTGATAGCCGCCGAAGTACTGGATCAGAACGCCCGTCAGCGCCGGCCCGATGATCCCCGACAGGTTGCTCAGGAAATGGATGAAACCACCCACGCCGCCTTGCCGGTGCAGCGGCAGGATTTCGTGCTGGATAGCCCAGATCGACTGACACGAGCCCGTGAGGAACAGCAGCGCGGCGGCGATCAACGCGACCGCCGCCGTCAGCGAACCGGCGGATGTGATGCTCAGCACCGCGACACCCGACAGCGCAAGCGGAATCGTCGCCACGAGCTTGCGCGCCTTGACCGGGTCGTCCATGCGCTTGTAGATGAAATCGCCGAGCAGGCCGCCGCCGAAATAACCAATCGCTCCGCAGATCCACGGGATCGACGTGATGATGCTCATCGACTTCAGGTCCAGATGCATCTCGTTGGTGAGATAGCTGGGCAGCCATGAGATGAATACGTATTGCGTATAGTTGACCGCAAAAAGCCCGGCGCCCAGCGCCAGCGTGCTCGGTCGGCGCAGATACGCGCCCAGCGTCATGCCGTCGTCCTCGACATTGCGCGCTTCGGCAATCGCGCGGCTCTCGTCGATCAGCTTCGCTTCGCTCTCGCCGACCCGGCGGTTTTCGGCGGGCTTGTCCGTCACGAAGAAGCGCCAGCACGCAAGCCACACGAAGCCGAGCGCGCCTATCACGACAAACGACGCGCGCCAGCCATAACCGAGTGCGATCAGCCCCACCACCGGCCCCGCGACCGCGTTGCCGAGCGTCTGACCGGAAAACGTGAAACCGATCATCGTCGCGGTTTCGTGACGCGGGAACCAGTTCGATATCGTACGATTGGTGTTGGAGCTCATCGGCCCTTCACCGATCCCGAAGAACACGCGGCATAACAGCAGCGAAACGAAACCAGTCGCGGCCGCGGTGAGTCCGCAGAACAGCGACCAGACACCCATCGCCCACGTGAAGACGCGCATCGTCCCCCACTTGTCGGAGAAGTGGCCGCCCAGGAACGAGAAAATCGAGTAGCCGACAAAAAAACTGCTGAAGATAATGCCTAGCTGCGATGGTGAAAGCGCCAACGTCTTGCCGACGATCGGCGCGACGATGCCGAGCGCGGCACGGTCCATGTAGTTGATCGCGCCCGCTGTGAATAACAGTCCGGCTACGACGTAGCGGTATTTTCCGGTGTTCATGTGTCTCCTGCCTCCTGGCTCCTGGCTTGATGTTGCGATGGCGAAAACGCCGCGCCTCTCGCGGGCGCGTGCGTCTACAGTTTGGCGCGGCGCTGCCTTCCCTGAGTCGCCGCGTGCTTCGTGGAAACGTTGTTGCGATTATTGGTTGACCAGTCTCGCGGGCATGCGCGCCAGAATGAGCAGCGCCGAAACGATCAGCGATCCCGCGATCAGGAACAGGCTCGAGTCGAGCGAACCGGTCAGCGTCTTCAGCCAGCCGACCAGCGCCGGGCTGACAAAGCCGGCCAGATTGCCGGTCGAATTGATGAGTGCGATGCCCGCCGCCGCGCCGGTTCCGCCGAGGAACGATGTCGGCAGCGCCCAGAACATCGGCAGTGCGGTAATCACGCCCGAAGCTGCCAGCGTCAGGCCGAGCAGCGCAATCCACGTGTCGTGCCCCGCGTAGGCGCACAGCACGAAGCCGCTGGCCGCGACGATCTGCGGCACGACGACGTGCCAGCGGCGCTCACGCGTGCGGTCGGCGTGACGGCCGACAACCAGCATCGCGACGAGGGCGGTTGCATAGGGCAACACGGTAAGGAGACCGATCGTAAATGAATCCGTGATGCCGGAACCTTTGATGATGGTCGGCTGCCAGAAGCCGACCGCGTAGGAACCCATGACGATGCCAAAGAGGATCGCGCAGAGCGTCCATACGTTCAGCGACGTGAACGTCTGCCGCACGGTTGCGTGGCTCTTGGTGCGCGTCTCCGCATCGATTTCCCCCTGGATGAATTCCCGCTCGTGCTGCGAAAGCCACTTCGCGTTCTTCACGCGGTCGTCGAGGAAAAAGTAGATCGCGGCGCCGAGCACGAGCGCGGGCACCGCTTCGAGTACGAACAGCCACTGCCAGCCGGCCAATCCGCCGTGACCGGCCAGCCGCTGCATGATGAAGCCCGACAGCGGTCCGCCGACAATGCCCGACACCGGGTTGCCCGACATCAGGAAGGCAACCATTCTGCCTCGTCGCCGCGCGGGAAACCAGTACGTCAGATAGAGCACGAGGCCGGGGAAAAAACCCGCTTCGGCGATGCCGAGCACGAAGCGCAGCACGTAGAACATCGTCGGCGACGAGACCCACGCAGTGGCGGCGGAAATCACCGCCCACGTGACCATGATCCGCGCGATCCAGCGCCGCGCGCCGAGGCGGTGCAGCAGAAGGTTGCTCGGCACCTCGAAGAAGAAATAGCCGACAAAGAAAATGCCGGCGCCGAATCCGTACATCGCCTCGCTGAAATGCAGGTCGTTGAGCATCTGCAGCTTCGCGAAGCCGACGTTCACGCGGTCCAGATAGGCGACCACGTAGCAGACGAACAGGAGCGGCATGAAACGCCATGTCACCCTTGCATAGATTGAATCGCTCGAGGGCGCGAGTGCGCTCGGCGCTACTGCCGTGCCATTGGTGCTCAAGGTCGTCTCCGTATATTTGGACCTGTGCTGCTGCAGGCGCCGACGCCACTTTCGCGTGGCTTTGCCGTGCGCCTGATTGGCTTCGGGTCGCCGCTATCAGGCGGCGGCGCTGCGCGACTCCTGTGCCGCGCTCGAGTCAGCGTCTCAGCTCATGATGCCGATTTGCCACGGCACGAACTCATGGTCGCCGAGACCGAGCAGTTCGCTTTTCGTGCGCTCGCCGGATGCGACCTTGAGCAGCGCGTCGAATATTTCCCGCCCCATGCTTTCGATCGATGCAACGCCGTCGAGAATGCCGCCGCAATTCAGATCCATGTCTTCCGTCAGGCGCCGATACATCGGCGTATTCGTCGCGAGTTTCAGCGACGGCACCGGCTTCGCGCCGAACATCGAGCCGCGCCCTGTCGTAAAGGCGATCAGGTTCGCGCCGCCGGCGATCTGGCCCGTGGCCGAAACAGGATCGAAGCCGGGCGTGTCCATGAAAACGAGACCGTGCGCCGTGACCGGCTCGGCGTATCGATAGACCTCCATCAATGGTCCGGTGCCGCCCTTCATCGAGGAACCGATGGATTTTTCAAAGATGTTCGCGAGGCCGCCGACCTGGTTGCCGGGGCTGACCCGGCCATTGATCTGGACGTCGCGATTCACCGAGTACTCGTCCTTCCACCAGCGAATGCGCTCTATCAGCTTCTCGCCGACTTCGCGGCTCGCTGCCCGGCGCGTCAACGTATGCTCGACGCCGTAGATCTCCGGGGTCTCCGACAGGATTGCCGTGCCGCCGTGCCGCACGAGGAGGTCCATTGCCGCGCCGAGCGAAGGGTTCGCCGTGATCGACGAAAACCCATCCGACCCGCCGCACTGCAGCCCAACCTTCAGGTGGCTCGCATCGACGGTAGTCCGCGTCACGCGGTTGGCTTCCGGCAGCAGGGCCTTGACGGCTTCGATGCCGTCTTCGATGGTCTTTCTGGTGCCGCCCGATTGCTGCATCGTGAACGTGTGCAGACGCGGGCCCGGCGCCATGTCTTCCTGGTCGAGCAGCCCTTGAAGCTGGTTGCGCTCGCAACCTAGTCCGACGATCAACGCGGCTGCCAGGTTCGGATGCCGCGCGTAGCCGGCCATCGTCCGGCGCAGCAAGGCCATCGGCTCGCCGCTCATCTCCATGCCGCAACCGGTCGAATGGGTAAAGGCAACGACGCCGTCGACATTCGGATAGTCCGCGAGCCGCTCGGCCGTGAACCACTCGGCGATCCGGTGGGCGACCGTGGCCGAACAGTTCACCGTCGAGAGCACGCCGATATAGTTTCGCGTGCCCACCTGGCCGTTGCTGCGCACGATGCCCTGAAACGTTGCGCGCTCCGCGGCCGGAACGAAATCGACGGCGCGAAAGTCGGCGCCGAACGCGTAGTCGCGATCGAAATCGCGGAACTCGACGTTGTGGCCGTGCACGATCGTGCCCGCCGCGATATCGGTCGCCGCAAAGCCGATCACCACGTTGTACTTCCGGATCGGCTCGCCGCGCCGGAGCGAACGGGCCGCGACCTTATACCCCGCCGGCACCTGGCTGCGGCTGCAGAAATCCTCACTGGGAACGGGCGTACCGATCGCGACATCGATGCGCGCGATGACGACATTGTCGGCGGGGTGCAACCGGATCACCGGCCCGCTGACGGTCTTGCTGGACAACTCGATCATGACTGACGGCCTCGGGAAGTCTCGTGGTGGCGCCGGCCGGCAATCGCCGTTCGACACATGAATCGGTAAACGCTTTCTACAAAGTAATTGAAGGCGGTATTCGCCCGATAGAAAACACAGTAATTTCAGGCACTCTAGGGGAAACTCAGGATAATTTCAATAGAAAGCGCTTACTTTCTTCGACTATACTGCGACTTCCTACGTACCCCGCATACCTCGCAACCGGAGACGGCACCCATGTGGCAGCAGGCCGATCGCTATCCCGATCCGCGCATCATTTCCCTCGATCCGTCGTTCGACAGATACCGCGTCGCCTTCTCCGCGGTCGAGCGGCTGGCGACCGGTTATCGCTGGACGGAAGGACCGGTCTGGTTCGGCGACGGCCGCTATTTGCTGTGGAGCGACATCCCGAACAATCAGATGCTGAAGTGGGAAGAGGAAACCGGCACGGTCAGCGTGTTTCGCAAGCCATCCGGGTTCGCCAACGGCAACACGCGCGATCGCCAAGGACGGCTCGTCACCTGCGAGCATGGCCGGCGCGTCACGCGCACCGAGTACGACGGCACCGTCACCGTGCTGATGGATTCCTTCGAAGGCAAACGCCTTAATTCGCCGAACGACGTGATCGTCAAATCGGACGGCTCGATCTGGTTCACGGATCCGCCCATGGGCATAGCAGGGCACTACGAAGGCAATAAGGCCGAGCAGGAACTGCCGCATTCGGTCTACCGGATCGACGGCGCGACGGGCGAGGCGACAGTCGTTACGCGCGAGTTGAGTGGGCCGAACGGTCTGTGTTTTTCACCGGACGAACGGTTGTTGTATGTCATCGAATCGCGAGGCGTGCCCAATCGCCTGATTCACGTCTACGACATGCATGCCGATGGCCGCCGCATCGGGAAAGGACGGATTTTCCACGATGCAGGCGCTGGGACCATTGACGGAATGCGCGCCGACATCGACGGCAATCTCTGGTGCGGCTGGGGCATGGGCAGCGACGAACTGGACGGCGTGATGGTGATTTCTCCGGCGGGCAAGATGATCGGTCGCATTGCGTTGCCGGAACGCTGCGCAAATCTGTGTTTCGGCGGGCAAAAGCGTAATCGGCTCTTCATGGCCGCGTCGCAATCGATTTATGCCGTGCATGTGAACACGCAAGGCGCGATCGGCGGATGATCATTGAGAACGCGCTGTAAATAAATCCACGCACCGAACCAGGAGTCGGTTGCAACAGCCTGGCGCCGCACACCGCCATGCCGGACAAGGAGTCTTGGAGATGACATTCAGCATCGTGCCCATTCGTTGTGGCGATATCGTCAATCACGAGCGCTCGTGCTTTCTGTACCGCAGGAATTGCGGCGGCGCGCATCTGAATGCACCGTGTATTGCGTGGCTGCTACGCAGCGCGACCCATACGATCGTCGTCGATACCGGCCCAGGCGCGCGCGCACGCGCACCGCAGTGCTACCTCGAGAGCGACGCCGGAATCGACGATCTGTTGCAGTACGGACTGGCGCGCGAAGGCGTCGATCCGGCGTCGGTCGAACTCGTGATCCTCACTCATCTGCACAACGATCACGTGGGCGGAGCGCGACTCTTCACGAATGCGCGCTTTCATGTCCAGGAAGCGGAGTTGAAAGAGGCGGTGTGGCCGGTGCCCTTCCAGAGGCCGATCTACGAAACCAACCAGCACGGCCGCGTACCGCCGTGGACGGACATTCTCGACCGCATGGAGGTGGCCTATGGCGACGCCGACGTGGTGCCCGGCATTCGCGTGCTGCGCCTGCCCGGACATACCGCCGGCTCCCAAGGCGTACTGGTGGACACGCAGGAAGGACCGTATCTGGTCGCGGGCGACCTGATTCCGCTCTACGAGAACTGGCCGCAAGACGGCGGCGAGCCGGTGCCGAACGGCAACCACACGGACCTGCGCGCCTACGACGAAAGTTTCCGGCGGATTGCCGCGCTCGGCGCCCGGGTGCTGCCGGCCCATGAACCACGCGTATTCGAACACATGATTTACCCCCCGCAAGCCTATCGCTGAGCGGTCGGGAACTTCAAGGAGACGGAGATGAAACAGAGATGGTTCCGGCTACTGCCGGTGATGATGATCGCGTTCATCATCGGCTTCATGGATCGCACCAACGTCGGTTTTGCGATTCCCACGATGGGTGGCGAACTCGGCTTGACGTCGTCGATACTCGGCTTCGCGTCGGGCGTGCTGTTTGTCGGCTACGGGATCGCGCAGCCGATCTGCGGCTGGATCGCCGATCGCGGATACGGCAAGCCGATGATCGCCCTGATGATGGTGCTTTGGGGTATCGCCGAAATCTCGCAGAGCGCGGTGCATACCGCGCCGCAACTGGTGGCCGTTCGCTTTGCCATCGGCCTTTTCGAAGGCGGGATATTTCCGACGTTCCTGCTGTTCGTCAAGAACTGGTTCGCACCGTCCGAGCGCGCCCGGGCAAACGGGGTGTGGCAGTTGTGCTATCCGCTCGCCGCGTTGCTGAGCGGACCGATCGCCGGCTACATCCTGCAGTTCGGATCCTGGCGCACCCTGTTCATCATCGAAGGCATTTTCCCGATTTTGTGGGTCGCCGTGTGGCTGTGGGGCGTCGCGGATTCGCCGCGCAACGCGAAGTGGCTGGACGCCGGCGAGCGCGAACGGATTCTAGAACGCATCGCTCAGGAAACCCGTGCCCGCGCGCTGCAAAGCGGACCGCAGGTGGCCGCTTCGTTCGGCTCGCAGATCCGGCGACCGTCGATACTGATCTTCATGGCGTCGATACTGCTCTGGAATGTCGGCTTTCTCGGCTTCGTGATCTGGCTGCCGAGTGTGATCCATCAGCAACCCGGCCTCTCTTCCGCCACGACCGGTTGGCTCTCCGCGATCCCTTATGGTTTCGCGATGCTCGTCATGCCCGTGCTCACGTATTGGTCGGATCGCACGCTCGAACGGCGGCTGCTGTGCGCCATACCGCTCGCGATCGCCGGCATTGCGCTGGCGGTGGGCGGGATCACCTACGCTTCGAACGCATTCGCGGTGAATATGGCGCTACTCGTGGTGGCCGGAGCGATGCTGTACGGCTCGCAGCCCGTCCTGTGGTCGATCGCGACCGAACTGCTGCCGCAGGAAGTTGCCGGAGCGCTAACGGGAACGATCAACGGCGTGGGTGTCATCGGTGCGTTTGCCGGACCGTACATTGTCGGTTACGTGCGGTCGTTGACGAACTCATTTTCGTCAGGACTGCTCGCGATGGGCGTTTCGCTTGTCGCAACCAGCGCGCTGCTTTTGCTGATTACGGAGGTGAGCCGTCCACGGCGGGCAACTCGTTCGAAATCCGTAGCGTTGCAGGCGGAAAGCGGCGGGCACTAAGCGAGGTACTGCGCTGCGCGAACCTTGTCGGAACAAACGCCTCCCGAGCCAGGCCGCCGGCGCTTCACCGCAATCCGCTATGCAGCCTCTCCTTATACGCATACGCAGTCATCAACGTGCACGGGCCAGCGCCAATCACGAACCACGCCGGCGAATACAGATCGCCGTACGCGACACGAGATACGTCGCAATGAACGGCGCCGTTCCGCCCAGCAGCGTGACCGGAATGTTTAGGCTCACCGACAGCCCGGTATAGCGCAGCTTGGTCGGCATGGTCTCAGCCATCGCGCAAAGCACCGTGGCCGAACGCGGTGCGAACGCGAGGCTCATCAGGCACAGGCCCGCGACCGTCTTACCGAAGTCATGCGGATGGAGCAGATGAAACGCCGGGTACGTCCCGAGCATGATGGCGGGCGAACCCACGAGCATCAACGGACGACGGCCGACAATGTCGCTTACGGCTCCTCGCCTTCCCGATGCGGACCTGTCCATCCTGCGACAGGCCAGACTGGAGATCTCCCGGTTCCCGAACAAGGAGCGTGCGCACATGCCAGGTTCTACGACCACGCCGGGTCATCCGGGCGCTCGCGATTGCGCGCTCAGACGTTTTGCCTTCCGCTACACAGACAGCGTCGGCACCCGGAATCAGTTTTTCTATCGTGGCTCAATGGCTGGCCTGTACGTACCCCTGCCGACGCTTCGCCGACATCCTCGCGGATGCCTGCGCACGGCTCGGGGCCGATGTGGTTCGCTATTCCTTCATCGCAGTGGACTTGCACCACTTACTCCTTGCCGGTCTCCCGGCGCACCCGTGTGAAAACGCGCGCTGAACGCAGCCTCCCGAAAAATCGACCGTTCAGATCGCGCTGTATTGGCTTGGTAGCCGCTCGCGAAGGGTAAAGCGACACCCGAAAAACGAGTACTCTCGCGTTTTCACACGCCCTCGACCGAAAGGAGATATCTCACCTACACTCGCTCGAGTTCTCGATGGGGTTTGGGAGGAAGTAGGACGCGAAATCTCGTCGCCCGGACAAACGGCGCCACCGGAGATAACGACGCTCATCATACCGGCGTTGCGAATCAGCTTGCCCCTCGGAGAGCGGTTCAGGACAGCCGCAAACAAGCCAGATTGAAACGCATCGATTTGTGAACACGGATTACGTAATCCGGGACAGTCATGACAGTACGGATTCCAAAATAATATCTAATCGTCGAATAGCTCATGAGGCCGCCGCGCGCGTCTGCGTCCACCGCCCGGCCCCGCCGCTGCATGGACCATCGACGGCGGTGCCCGACTGCATGTCAGGACAGTGTCAGCCCCACGCCTCATCGCCCGACTCGCCACGGCGTGGAGCCAGCCATCACGCATGACGTAGTGGGCGTGCGTCGAACAGATCATCTTGACACACGCGTGCCTGCCACCTTGCGGTTTGCGATCCACGCGTCAATCTCGCTTTCGTACCACGCTACCCTTCCGCCGCCAATCTCGACCGGCCTTGGAAACTTGCCTGCTGCCAGATACCGGTAGACTGTGCTCGCCCCAAGGCTCACTCGCATGCGCACTTCGGGAAGGCGAATAAGGCGCGGCTTCGCGCTTTCGTGGCCGTCAATATGCTCGTGGTTCATCACGCTGGTCCTCCTGACGACGTCCGGATGCCACCGGACAGCCCCAGACTAGCGTGCTGCCGTAACCACATCAAACATCCCGTCAGGAGAAACGTTGCTACAGTGCAGGCCGATCCACGGCCGCGAACGTCCCATGGCTACCAAACAGTTCCCACCCGCCAGCGACCACCGGTCGATTCTTGCTCCAGCATTTGGCTCCCAGCAAAAACCTCACTATTTCAGGCAAAGTAGCTCGGACGCACGCGGATCCGGCGCGGCCGTGAATCACCGACAGCGCCCGTCAAATCCGGCGTGCAGTGGGCCCCGCGCACAGACATTGGAGTGGTCCTAGGTCAGCTACCCCTTCACCGCACAGTACGCCGCCCAGTCGTCCATCATCTGCCTGCGACGCTGGAACATATCGCCACGCCGGTATGCGGCCTCGACCTTGTCATCCACGGTGTGCGCCAGCGCCATCTCCGCCATCTCGTTGGGATAGGTCGTACACTCCGCCGCCCAGTCACGGAACGTCGAACGAAATCCGTGCACGGTGAGGCCCGTGCGCTTCATCCGGCGCAGAACCGTAAGCATGGCCATGTTCGACAGCGGCCTGCCCTTCTTCGCCCCCGGGAACAGCAGGTCGCCGTCAGCCTCGTCAAGCAGCCGGCGCACCAGTGCAAGCGCAGAACCAGATAGCGGAATCCGGTGGGCCCTTTTGGCCTTCATCCGCTCGGCGGGCACCGTCCATGAAGCCGCTTCCAGGTCGAACTCACTGCGAACCGCCCCGATGATTTCGTTTGTCCTGGCCGCTGTCAGGATGAGCAGTTCGAGCGCGCGGGCCGCCAGGCCGTCCTGCGCGCGCAGTGCCTTCATGAACGCTGCCGACTCCCTGTACGGCAGGGCGGCATGGTGCTGGACCTTCCGCACCTTTGTGCGCGCGGGCAGAATCTTGTCGAGGTGCCCCTTCCATCGTGCCGGATTCTCGCCTTCCCGGTACCGGTGCACCGTCGCCCAGTCGAGCACCGACTCGATGCGCCCGCGCACGCGGCTGGCCGTCTCGGGCTTCATCTGCCAGACTGGCTCGAGCACGCTCACGATGAGCGTCGTGTCGATATCGCGCACGGCAAGCGCGCCGATAATGGGTGAAGCATAGGTGGCCAGCGTGTTCTCCCATTGCGCCACGTGCTTTTCGTTTTTCCAGCCTGCGCGGTTCGCCTTGATGAATGCCCTGGTGCACTCATCAAACGTACGGCTGCGTGCGGCTATCGCGACCTGCTGTGCGCGCTCCGCACGCCGTGCCTCGATCGGATCAGCACCTTCGAACAGCATCCTGCGGCAGCGCGCTGCAAGTTCGCGTGCCTCAGCAAGTGAGACGACATGCAGTGATCCCAGCCCCATCTCACGCAAGCGGCCTTCGCGCCGGAAGCGGTAGACCCACGATCGCGTACGCGACACCGACACCTGAAGATACAGGCCGCCGCCATCGCAGTAATGGCCGGGCTTCTTCAGGCGCGCGACGCCAAGCGCGGAAAGACGGTGGATGGAGCGCGGATTTGAGCTCATGGCGACCTCCCTGCTACCCATACTACTACCCATACTTCCGGTTGCAATTGGGGGGTATGAAGCGGGAAGGTCCGGCACAAGAAAAAACCCCGGAAGGCGCTTGTGGCGGCCTTCCGGGGTTTAGTCCGGGACATGGTGAGATGTCCCGGGAGGTGCTCCTGGCGGAGACGGAGGGATTCGAACCCTCGATCCAGGTTTTGGCCCAGATGCTCCCTTAGCAGGGGAGTGCCTTCGACCTCTCGGCCACGTCTCCCAAACTTTCGCTCGCGCAGGGAGTCAGCGCGACGAAGCCAAGATAATAGCGGGCCGGACCGCCAAGGTCAATGTCCGACGAACACTTTTTGTGCCAATGTCGTCATTGACGAAGGATTTTTTTCGCCAGGCCACGCATATGTACAACAACGAACGAGGCGCTCCTGCACGCCCCGCCGCTTCTACCAAATCACACCCAGTTACGCCTGATCCAGTTCGAACGCCTTATGCAGCGCGCGCACTGCGAGCTCCATATACTTCTCGTCGATCAGCACCGAAATCTTGATTTCGGACGTCGAGATCATCTGGATGTTGATGCCCTCTTCCGATAGCGTGCGGAACATCGTGCTCGCGATGCCCACATGCGAACGCATGCCCACGCCGACCACCGAAACCTTCGACACCTTCGGATCGCCCAGCACCTGCTCGGCCTGCACGTGACCCTTCACCTGGTTCGTGAGGATGTCCATCGCGCGCTGATAATCGCCGCGACCCACCGTGAACGTGAACGCCGTTTTGCCTTCGACGCTCTGGTTCTGGATGATCATGTCCACGTCGATATTCGCGTCCGCCACCGGGCCGAGAATCTGATACGCGATGCCCGGCTTGTCGGGCACACCCATCACCGCGATGCGAGCTTCGTCGCGCTGGAACGCGATGCCCGAGATGACTGCTTTTTCCATGGTCTCGTCTTCTTCAAAAGTAATCAGGGTGCCCGACTTCATTTCAGCGTCGAGCGGGATGAGCGGATCGGTCAGGCTCGACAGCACGCGCGTCTTCACCTGATATTTGCCGGCGAATTCCACCGAGCGGATCTGCAACACCTTCGAACCCAGGCTTGCCATTTCCAGCATTTCTTCGAACGTCACGCGATCGAGCCGGCGAGCCTCTTCGACCACGCGCGGGTCGGTCGTGTAAACACCGTCGACGTCCGTATAAATCAGGCACTCGTCGGCCTTCAACGCAGCCGCGACCGCGACCGCCGACGTGTCCGAGCCGCCGCGGCCGAGCGTCGTGATGTTGCCGTCCGGGTCGATGCCCTGGAAGCCCGTGATCACGACCACCTTGCCCGCGTCGAGATCGCGCAGCACGCGCTCGCCGTCGATGTCGCTAATGCGCGCTTTCGTGAACGCGCTATCCGTTTTGACCGGCACTTGCCAACCCGCGTAGCTCACCGCGTCGACGCCGGCTTCCTGCAGCGCGATGGCGAGCAGCCCTGAGCTGACCTGCTCGCCGGTCGCGGCGATCATGTCGAGTTCGCGCGGGCTCGGCTGGCTCGTGATCTCTTTCGCGAGGCCGAGCAAGCGGTTGGTTTCGCCGGACATTGCCGACGGCACGACGACCATCTTGTGGCCGGCCTTTTGCCATTTCGCGACGCGCTTGGCGACGTTCTTGATGCGCTCGACCGAGCCCATCGAAGTGCCGCCGTATTTATGTACGATGAGTGCCATTGTCGTTCTGAACTGAAGGAGAAACCGCGCTGGCGCGCTCGCGACGACCGCACAAAAGCACAGGGGCGCAACGTCTTGTGAACGGCGGCGAAGTGTGTGGCGGCGTAGATGCAGCGCGCGTGCAGCACGCGCGGATTTGCCCGTGATTGATCGCTAATGGCTTACCGGAAAACTCGGATCACGATCGGAAAACCGACAAAAGCGAGGGCAAAAGCGGGTCGGGCAAACAAGTTAACGTACCCGATCAGAGGCAAAAAGACAAGCTGCGAAGGCCGTGGCGACGCGTGCCGCGGCGCTTGCGCGGCGTTCCGTAATGCATATTCGCGCTTTAGCTCGCGCTCAGAATCGCGCCCTATTTGGACGACAACCCGTTCGATGAAGCCAGTGCCCGACCGGCCGGTCAGGCGATCAGCAAGTCCTCGCGCCAGACGATTCGCACGCGCGCTTCGTCCGGCGCTACGTCAGCGTGCGACGCCGCGTGGTTCACGCCGAGCAACGGGACGAACAGCAGTTCATCGCCGAGAAAAAGCAGCGGCACGTCGCGCTTCCACGCGGGAATGCCGCGCTCCTGGAACAGGTTCTTCAGCGTTCGACTACGCGCGCCCGGCGCGTCGCTCGTGCGCATGCGTTCGCCGCCGTTGCGCGAACGCGCGCGCAGTGGTGCCTGTTGCAGCAGGCTCATCGGAATGGTGTCGTTGAGCGCGGCGTTAATGGCATTGGTGGCATTCGCCGCGTTCACCGCTAAAGCGTCAACCGCTTCAAACACAAACGTCCCGCGCCATTGCGGCAAGCGCCACGTCGCTTGCCCCTGCCACACCAACTCGCTGATCTCGCGCGCCGCAAGCGAAGTTTCGTCGGCGGGATCGCTGCTGTCGCCCGCTTCCCAATACACCAGCCCGCGATAGCTGCGCAGCGCATGACCCGCATGATCGACGCGCAGACGATGCCCGTCACCGCCCTCGCCCACTTCGCGCAGTTGCCGCAGCGCATCGCCAAGACGCGCGCTCGACGCCGCGATGAAGCCCTGCGAGCGCATCCAGTAACGCATCAGATTGAGCGCGCGGTCGTCATCGAGTGCGATGAGCGCGTCATGCGAGAGCGCGCTGCCGTCGTCGCGCGAGACGGCGTCGAGGTCGATGCGCGCAAGCTCATCGAGCAAGCGCTGCGCCGACGCCGCATGCGACGCCGTGCGCGCGAGCGCGTCGCGGAAACCGGGGAAGTGAACGGCCAACGCGGGCGTGACCTGGTGGCGCAGCGCGTTGCGCGCATAGCGCGTGTCCGCATTCGATTCGTCGTCGATCCAGCGCAGTTCGCGCGCGCTCGCATAGCGTTCGATCTGTGCGCGCAGCAGATGAAGCAACGGCCGCACGCGCGCCGCCGCGGCGCCCGCAGGCGAAAACTCCGGCGCCATCGCCGCGAGGCCCGCGAGGCCCGCGCCGCGCAACAGTTGCAGCAGCACGGTCTCCGCCTGATCGTCCGCGTGCTGCGCGAGCCATAGCCAGCCGATGCGGTGCGCCGCGCACAGTGCGTCGAGCGCGCGATAACGCGCATCGCGCGCCGCGGCCTCCACGCTCACGCCCGCATCGCGCGAAACGTCGACGTAACGCACGACGAACTCGACCTCGCGTTCGCGCGCGAACGCCTCGCAATGCGCGAGCCACGCATCGGCGTTCGGACTCAGGCCGTGATGCACATGAAACGCGATGCAACGCGACGAGCCGGCGACACGCACGGCCGCGTCCAGCAGCACGCTCGAATCGACGCCGCCGCTAAACGCAACGGCAACGCGCGCGCTCGCGGGCAGCGCGGCAAACGCAACACGAACCGCCTCGAGAACGAGGCGGTCCGCAGGCGATTCGGCGATGGGAGTCATGTCGCTAGCGCGGTTGCATTAGTCATGCGTCGCGCCGATGGACGAAAGAAAACGCGCGCGGGCTCAGACGCCCGGCGTCGTTTCCTTGAACTTGCCGTACGACATCAAACGTTCGAAACGGCGTTCGCGCAAGTCGTTGATGCTCATGCCCTGGAACTGACGCAGCGAATCGGCGAGCGCACGGCGCAGCATCGCCGCCATGCCCTTCGGATCGCGATGCGCGCCGCCGAGCGGCTCGTTGACGATCTTGTCGATCAGACCCAGCGCCTTCAGACGATGCGCGGTGAGACCGAGCGCCTCGGCGGCTTCCGGCGCCTTGGCCGCGCTTTTCCACAGAATCGACGCGCAGCCTTCCGGCGAAATCACCGAATAGGTCGAGAATTGCAGCATCAACACGCTGTCGCCGACCGCGATAGCCAACGCGCCGCCCGAACCGCCCTCGCCGATGATCGTCGCGATCAGCGGCGTCTTCAGTTCGGCCATGACATACAGATTGCGGCCGATTGCTTCCGACTGCCCGCGTTCTTCCGCGCCGATGCCAGGATAGGCGCCGGGCGTGTCGATGAACGTGAAGATCGGCAGGCTGAATTTTTCGGCGAGACGCATCAGACGCTCGGCCTTCCGATAGCCTTCCGGGCGCGGCATGCCGAAGTTGCGCAGCGCGCGCTCTTTCGTGTCGCGGCCCTTCTGATGGCCGATCACCATGCAGGCCTGGCCATTGAAACGCGCGAGGCCGCCGACGATCGACAGGTCGTCCGCATAGTGGCGGTCGCCGTGCAACTCGTGGAAATCGGTGAAGAGCTCGTTCACGTAGTCAAACGTGTACGGGCGCTGCGGATGTCGGGCGATTTGCGAAACCTGCCACGGCGTGAGGTTCGCGTACAGATCTTTCGTGAGCTGCTGGCTTTTCTTGGACAGCCGCTCGATCTCTTCCGAAATATCGACGGCCGAATCGTCCTGCACGAAGCGCAATTCTTCGATCTTCGCTTCGAGTTCAGCGATCGGCTGTTCGAAATCCAGAAAGGTGGTCTTCATTGGTTTTAATCCTTGGACTTACCGGCAGCGCGTATTCTAACCGCGCTCGCCGATGTCAAAACCACTTCGCAACTATCAAAATCTAACAATTGATAGTTTCGCCAAGCGGCATTGCTTCTTCTGCTTTCAGTAGTCGACCGGCAACGGGTCCAGACTACGCCACATATACCAGGTGGCGACGGTGCGCCACGGCTCCCAGTTCGCCGCGACCTCGCGCGCTTCGCTGCGCGTGACCGGTTCGCCACTAAAGTAATTCACGCTGATCGCGCGGATCAGACCGAGGTCGTCGAGCGGCAGCACATCGGGACGTGACAGGTTGAAGATCAGGAACATCTCCGCAGTCCAGCGGCCGATGCCGCGAATCTGCGTGAGTTCGGCGATCACCGCCTCGTCTTCCATGGACCGCCACTTGCCGACGTGCAATGCACCCGACACGAAATGCTGCGCGAGGTCGAGCACATACTCCGCCTTGCGCCTCGACAAGCCGCATGCCGTGAGCTTTTCCTGACCCAGCTTGATGAACTGCTGCGGCACGAGCTTCGGACAAGCCGCCGCGACTTTGGCCCAGACGGCCTGCGCGGACGCCACCGAAATCTGCTGACCGACCACCGAGCGCGCGAGCGTGACGAACGGATCGCCGCGGCTCAACAGATGCACCGGACCGAACTTCGGAATCAGCTTCTTCAGAATGCGGTCGCGTTTGACGAGGTCGGCACACGCCTTGTCCCAGTAGTCCGGACGCGTGACTTCGGGCGCAAGCCCGGCGATCTGCACCGGCACCGCGACCTCGCTTGCGCTCGCCGCTTCGCCGCCCGCCGAAGACGACGCGCGCGTCTTGCGCACGATCTCGCCTTCCTGGTTCTCTCGCGTTTTCGCGACGCGCGCGAGCTCCTGCACGTCGCCCGCAAGTTCGGCCGGCAACGCGCCGTTCGCGCTACTCGGCTTCGCACGCGATGCCTTCGCGGACGACGCCTTCGTGCGCCGCGTGGCGGACGAAAGCGACGACGCCGCGGACGAACCCACATGCGCAGGCGCGGACGCGCCGTTCAACGCGCGCTTGACCGCCGTCTTCTTCGAGGCGCCGCCAACGGTTTTTGCCGCCGCTCCCGCGCCTTTCGACGTTGCTGCCTTCACCGCGCCGCTTGCCGTGCGCGCCGACGTTCGAGTCGACTTGGGCGCGGCTGCCGCGTTTGTTTGAGACGTGGCTCGTTTAGCCGGCGTCTTCGTGGCCGTTGCCATCCTGCCTCCTGCCTGGCGAGTCGTTCAGAGGGAAGTACGAGGTGCGCTCACACGCGCCGCCACTCGGTTAGCCCGCCGGGTTTGTCTTCAAGTGCAACGCCGGCCTCGAGCAATTCCGCCCGGATCCGGTCTGCTGCTGCATAGTCCTTCGCCTGCTTGGCGGCCACGCGCTCGGCGATCTTCGCTTCGATCGCGGCGGGTTCCAGCGCGCCTTCTACCGCGGCGCCCGCTGCCTGCTGCAGGTATGCACGCGGCTCGCGCCCGAGCAGCCCGAGCACCGCGCCGAGCGAGCGCAGTTGACGGGCCAGCGCGGGGTCGCGCGTGCGGTTCACTTCAGTTGCCAGCTCGAACAACACCGACACCGCAACCGGCGTGTTGAAGTCGTCGTTCATGGCTGCCTGGAAACGCTGCGCATGCGCTTCGTTCCAGTCGAGCGCGGCGCCGTCCGGCGTCACGTCTTTCAGCGCCGTGTAAAGGCGGCCGAGGGCGTTGCGGGCGTCGTCGATATGCACGTCGCTGTAGTTCAGCGGCGAACGATAGTGCGCGCGTGCGATGAAAAAACGCACGACCTCGGCATCGTACTGCGCCAATACCTCGCGAATCGTAAAGAAATTATTCAACGACTTCGACATCTTCTCATTGTCGATCTGTACGTAGCCGTTGTGCATCCAGTAATTCACGAACGTTTGACCGGTCGCAGCTTCACTTTGCGCGATTTCGTTTTCGTGGTGCGGAACTGCAGGTCCTGTCCGCCGCCATGAATGTCGAAACGTTCGCCGAGCAGCGCGCACCCCATAGCCGAGCATTCGATATGCCAACCAGGACGGCCGCGGCCATACTTCGAGTCCCAGCCCGTGTCCGCGGGTTCGCCCTCTTTCGACTGCTTCCACAACACGAAGTCGAGCGGATCTTCTTTCGCGTCGTTCGCGGCGACGCGCTCGCCCGCACGCAGATCCTCGAGCGACTTGCCGGAGAGCTTGCCGTAGCCCGCGAACTTGCGCACCGCGTAGTTCACGTCGCCGTCGCTCGCCTGATACGCGTAGCCGTTCGCCTCGAGCGTCTCGATCATGCCGAGCATCTGCGGAATGAAGTCGGTGGCGCGCGGCTCGATGTCGGGACGCGCGATGCCGAGCGCGTCCGCATCTTCATGCAACGCATTGATGAAGCGATCGGTCAGCGACTTGATCGTCTCGCCGTTTTCGACGGCGCGACGAATGATCTTGTCGTCGATGTCCGTGATGTTGCGCACGTACGTGACCTGGTAGCCGAGCGTGCGCAGCCACCGCTGCACGATGTCGAACACGACCATGACACGCGCATGACCGACGTGACAATAGTCGTACACGGTCATCCCGCAGACGTACATCCGCACGACGCCTGCTTGCAGGGGCACGAAAGTTTGCTTGTCACGCGCGAGCGTGTTGTAGATGCGCAGTGATTCCATAGAGAACGGTGCGTGGGCCGAAAGAAATCCGCAATGTGTTTCGTGCGTGCCGCCCCCGAACACGACGGCGGGGACGAATTGTTGCCGACTGTTGCCTATTGCCTGTTACCTGTTCGGACGGGCTCTGATCAGACTTCTTGATGACCAGACTATTGCCCGACGTGAAACACGCACAGCGGCGACTGTTGAAACACGCACAGCAGCAAACCGGTGCACCTGGTGCGGCGGTCAGACTGCTATCAAGGCGGAGACGACCACGAGTGGCGAAAAGACAGCCGGCGGTTCGACGGAACGCGCAGACCTTTTGTTAGAATGGCTCGGAGTATAACACCCAGACCCGAGCCTATGAAACCTTCCAGCGGCCGCGCGCGCAGCGCTGCGACCCTCGCCGCGACGGCGTTTGGCGGCCTTGCCGGCACCCTTGTTCGCGCCTCTGTTGGCGGCCTTGTTCGCGCCCCTGTCCGCGCCTCTGTTGGCACTTCGGTGCGTGGCTCAGTGCACGGCGCTGGCGGCAAGTTCGCGCGCGCCGTCACGCTGCGCGTCGCCGTGGCCGTCGCGCTCGGCATGCTGCCGGGCGCCGCCGCCTTCGCGCAGAAAACGCCTACCATGCCGCAAGGGCCTGCCGTGCGCGACAACACGCCGGAGATCGACGCGTCCATCGCGCAAAAGGACTGGCAAGCCTCGCTGACGCAACTCGATGCGCGCATCGCGTCGAATCCGCGTGACGCGCAGGCGAAGTTCAAGCGCGCCACGGTGCTCGCGCATCTGAACCGCGACGACGAAGCGATCACCGCGTTCACCGAACTCACGCAGTTGTATCCGGAGTTGCCCGAGCCGTACAACAACCTCGCCGCGCTCTACGCCAAGCACGGCCGCTACGCGGAAGCACGCGCGGCGCTCGAAACCGCGACCAAGGTCAACCCCGGTTACGGTCTCGCTTACGAGAACCTGGGCGACCTCTATCTGCGCATGGCCAACGAAGCGTATCGCCGCGCGCAAAGCCTCGGCAAGGCGAACGCCACGACCACGCAGCGCATCGCCGACATCCAGAAAATCGTATCGCCGCCGAAGACCGCGAAAGCGCCGAAACGGGCCGCGGCCGCGCCGCAGGAATACACGCCCGGCTCCACCGCGAACATGACGCAAACGCCGAGCTTCCAGTACGGCGGGCCCAACGGCTCGCTCGCCATGCCGCCTTACATGGCACCCTCGCAATAAGGCCGCCGTCGCGGTCATACGTTTTGTCCAACCCTGAGGATTTTCATGAAATGGTTGATGTTGGCGCTCGGCAGCGCCGCCCTGATCGCGAACGCACCCGCGTTCGCCCAGTCCGGTTCGCAAGCCGCGCATCCGTCCGTCCTCCTCAAGACGTCGGAAGGCGATATTCGCGTCGAGTTGTATCCTGAGAAAGCGCCCAAAACGGTCGCCAACTTTCTCGACTATGTGAAGTCCGGCCAGTACAGCGGCACGATTTTTCATCGCGTGATTCGCGGCTTCATGATCCAGGGCGGCGGCTACACGCAGAGCTTCGCGGAGAAGCCCACGCGCGCGCCGATTCCGCTCGAAAGCCGTAACGGTCTGAAGAACACGATGGGCACGCTCGCGATGGCGCGCACCAGCGACCCGAACTCCGCGACCGCACAGTTCTTCATCAACACGGTGGACAACGCGGGCCTCGACTATCCGAATCCGGACGGTAACGGCTACGCGGTGTTCGGCAAGGTGACGAGCGGCATGGACGTCGTGAAGAAGATCGAAGCCGCGCCGACCACCACGCGCGGTCCGATGGGCGACGTGCCGCAAAAGCCGATCGTGATCGAATCGGCTACCGTGGTCGGCGGCAAGTAACGGAACAACCCAGAGCAACACGGAACAACACTGAACATCACGCACGCGTAGAAGCGTCGAACTCACGCCCCGCGCGGCCCGCCGTCAAACGCATCGACGCGCACAGATTGCACAGCGCACGACGGCTCGCCGCGTCTTTTCCACCCACCCCGTTCATCAAAGGATTCCATCATGGTTGAACTGCATACGAACCACGGCGTCATCAAACTGGAACTGGACGCCGAGAAAGCGCCGAAGTCGGTTGAGAACTTCCTCAACTACGTGAAGGCCGGCCACTACGACAACACGGTGTTTCACCGCGTGATCGACGGCTTCATGATTCAGGGCGGCGGCTTCGAACCCGGCATGAAGCAGAAGCCGACGGCCGAGCCGATCAACAACGAAGCGAACAACGGTCTGAAGAACGTGAACGGCTCGATCGCGATGGCTCGCACGAACGACCCGCATTCGGCGACCGCGCAATTCTTCATCAACGTGAACGACAACGACTTCCTGAACCACTCGTCGCCGACGCCGCAAGGCTGGGGCTATGCGGTGTTCGGCAAGGTGGTCGAAGGCATGGACATCGTCGAGAAGATCAAGAAGGTCAAGACGGGCTCGAAGGGCTTTCATCAGGACGTGCCGGTCGACGACGTCGTGATCGAAAAAGCCGTGGTCGTCGACTGATTGCGGACGCGCCTTAACTAGAAAAACTGCGATACAGGCACCTTCAATGCTGCAAGAAAAGCCGCTGCGAAGCGTCGCCGCGGGCGTGCCTGGCGAGGGCAAACGCCCGCACGCCGCACGCCCGTTTTTGTTCCTCTCCGACATTCATTTGAGCGAGGCGATCCCGCGCACGGTCGCCGCGTTCGAACACTTCATTCGCGTCAACGCCGACCAGGCCGACTCGGTCTTTATTCTCGGCGATCTGTTCGAGTACTGGATCGGCGACGACATGCTCGCCGAGCCGTTCGTCGCGCGGATGGCCGCGCTGTTGCACACGCTGACCGAGCGCGGCATTGCGCTCTACATCATGCACGGCAATCGCGACTTTCTGCTCGGCAAGCGTTTCATGAAAGCGGCCGGCGCGATCTGGCTGCCCGACCCGTTCGTGATCACCGCATTCGGCACGCGCATTGCGGTCGCGCATGGCGACCGTCTGTGCACCGCGGACCGCGGTTATCAACTGTTTCGCGGATTCGCGCGCAACCGCCTTGCGCAGATGCTGTTTCTCGCGTCGCCCTTTTCGTGGCGTCAGGCGCTCGCGGAAAACATGCGGGCGAAGAGCGAGGGCGGCCGCATGCGTCCCGTTTCACTCAAATACGACGTGACGCCCAAAGGCGTCGCCGCATTGTTCAAGTGGTCGAAAGCGGCGACGATGATTCACGGGCACACGCACCGCCCCGCGCGTCATCGCGAGCCGGGCGGCATACGCTGGGTGCTGCCCGACTGGGATCTCGATCATGGCGAGCGACGCGGCGGTTATTTGCGCGTCGATTCGGAAGGGATTCGGGCGTTACCGCTCGATTGAGAGCGGTGGTGAGAGGTGGTGCGTTGCGCGGCGTGATGAGGTGGTGTTTCACCCGCGGCGTGACGAGGCGATGCGCCGCCACGGCGGCATGAAAAGGTCGTGTCTTACGCGTAGCAGCGAGACCACGCTGCGCCCCGCCTCCGGCCGCATGATGATGTGCTGTGCCGCCGACGGTGGCATGAAGAGGCGGTGCCGCGCTCACGGCCCCGCGCATCTTCGAGCCTTCAACGCGCGGCCACCGTCCCCTCCACCTTGCCCGCGATCGCCGCGGACAAACGGCGTAAATCGAGCAGCGCGGCATCGGCGCCTTGCAGGCCTTCCAGGCTCGTACCCAGATGCTCGAGCGCCACGACGATTTCATCGATGCGCTTCGCTTGCGTCGCGGCATGATCGATCAGCCCGTGGATGGCGAGCGACACAGGATCGTCTGCATTCGGCGTGATGCCGTACGCGCAAAAATCGCTGCGCCTGGCTGCAACTTTCGCGTGTTCGTCATCGCGCGTCACGCCATTCGACAAAGCGCCGTCGTTCGCCGTGGCATGCGAAGCTACACCCGCGCGACCATTGACCGGCATGCCAACAGCGGCAGCCTTCGCCACGGCAGATACAGCAGCAGCCGCCGCCGGCACGATGATTCGCGCCGGATTGCCGACCGCCGTCCCGCCGGCGGGCACAGGCTTCGTCACCACCGCATTCGAGCCGATCTTCGCGTCCGCGCCGATCGTGAACCCGCCGAGCACCTTCGCGCCCGCGCCCACGATCACGCCGCGCTCCAGCGTCGGATGCCGTTTCGCGCCGCGTGTAAGCGACGTGCCGCCGAGCGTGACGCCCTGATAGATCGTGCAATCGTCGCCGATCTGCGCGGTCTCGCCGATCACCACGCCCATGCCGTGATCGATGAAGACTCGCCGTCCAACGGTCGCGCCCGGATGAATCTCGATGCCCGTCATGAAGCGCGCCATCTGCGAAACGAAACGCGCGAGCCAACGGCGCCGCGCTCGCCAGCACGCATGCGCGAACCGGTGCAGCACCAGCGCGTGCAAGCCCGGATAACACGTGAGCACTTCCCAGGCACTGCGGGCGGCGGGATCGCGCTCGCGGATCGTGGCAATGTCTTCGCGAAGTCTCGTGAACATGGCAGGGACTATGTTATGTGGGGAAAAGCCGCGCGCGAAACGTCATGCGCGCGTGCGCGGCTGCCGCATAGCAGATCGGCAGCTTTGCTTAGAAGGTTTCGAGGATTGTAGGACGGTTCGCGCAAACCTGCCGCAAGTCCATGTAGCGCAAAAGGTCGTCGTGCTAGTCGGTGGCCGCCAGCACGGCCGCTGATTGCTTGCTCATTGGCCGCTCATTGCTCGCTCATTGGCCCTTCATTGCCCGCGCCGCGCGTTAGCGTGCGCTGTCGTCCTTGCGGCCGGTTTTCAGCAGGATGTGCTTCGCAATCCCGCGCACGATATTGACCTCCTCGCGCTCGAGACCCGAACGCGCGAAGAGCCGCCGCAAGCGCGACATCAGCTTCTTCGGATTCGCCGGATCGAGAAACTCGAGTGCGACGAGCGCGCTTTCCAGGTGCGTAAACATGCTCTCGATTTCATCGCTCGCGGCACGCGGACCTGCAGGCTCGGCCGATGCAGCGGCTGCGGTCGATGCAGCCGATGCAGCCGACCCAGTCGACGCTTGCGGCGCGCGGCTCGCCGATGCGTTGACCTCCGCACCGCTCGTCAGATAGATCATGCGCAACTCATACGCGAGGACCTGCACGGCCTGAGCGAGATTCAGGGAACTGTAGGCGGGATTCGCCGGAATGTGCGCGAGCGCGCTGCATCGTTCGACGTCTTCATTCGACAAGCCCGTGCGCTCGTTGCCGAACACGAGCGCGATCTCGCCGTGCAACGCTTCGTCGCGTGCGAGGCTTGCGGCTGCGCGAGGCGTCCATTGCGGCGGGCCGTACTCGCGCTGCCGCGCGGTCAATGCGATCGACCAGTGCACGCCGGAGAGCGCATCGGCAAGCGTCGGCACGACGTGCGCGGAGGCGAGCACGTCATCGGCGCCGCTTGCCATCGCTATCGCCTCCGGATCGCTCTGCACATGAGGCACGCGCGGCGAGACGAGCACGAGCCGCGAGAAACCCATGGTTTTCAGCGCGCGCGCCGCGGCCCCGACGTTGCCCGGATGGCTCGGCTCGACGAGCACGAAACGCGTCGACGTGAAGCCGCCGCGCAAGTCCGCCACGGCGGGATCGGAAGAATGGTGGGTGTGGTCCACGATGAAAGCCTGCGAGTCGGAGAACGCGTATGGTAGCGCCAACGCGCGAAGCCGCCGAACGGCGTGTGTGTGGGCGGGCGCGATCGAGGCTGCAAATGCGTCGTCAAGCGCGGCTGGAAGGCTGCGCGCCGGCGCGTGGGCAAGCGCGGTTGCAAGCAGTTCGAACGCGTCGCCGAGTGCGTGTGCAAGCGCGGCTGCGTGCCCGTGAGCGAGCGCCGCCGCAAGCAGTTGGAGCGCGTCTCCGAGCACGTGCACGAGCACGGCTGGGAGCGCATGTGCAAGCGCGGTTGCAAGCCGCTCAAGCGCGTCTCCAAGCGCGGGGCCGTGCGCGAGCAGCTCAAGCGCGCGCGAAACCGCGGCTCAAGCCGTTGCGCAAGTGGGGTTGCAAGAGGCTCGAGCGCGTCTCCGAGCGCCTCTTCAACATCACATTCAAATCCGCATGCAAGCGCCCACGAACGCCCACGAGCGCCCTCCCCAACCCGAACCCTGCCGCGCCTGGCAGACTCGGGTAAAATACCGGAATTCGCGTCCGGCCTGCGCCACGCCGATCTGCATACCGCACCAGTTCAAAGCAGTGCACGCAGTCAGGCAGAGCTATCAGCCAGAACCCGGCGCCTCGTTCTTATTCAATTCGTCTCCGTTGGCGGAATGCACGCCGGTCCTGTACCGCGTGAGCGTTCCGTGCTGTTTCCGCGCCTCATCGAGGGCGCCCATTAGCGCGCGCGTCGCGCTTATTTACCGGCAAGCAGCCGTGCTGCCCCGGCACAAGGATCCGTCCATGCATCCCATGCTCAACATCGCTGTGAAGGCCGCGCGCCGCGCAGCCCAAATCATCAACCGCGCGTCGCTCGATCTCGATCTGGTCCAGGTCAGCAAGAAACAGCACAATGATTTCGTCACGGAGATCGACAAAGCGTCCGAAGCCGCGATCATCGACACGCTGAAGACCGCTTATCCCGATCACGCTATCCTCGCCGAAGAATCCGGCAAGTCGGACAACGAGTCCGAGTACCAGTGGATCATCGATCCGCTCGACGGCACCACCAATTTCATTCACGGCTTTCCGTACTACTGCGTGTCGATCGCGCTGGCCCACAAGGGCATCGTGACGCAGGCCGTCGTGTACGACCCGACCCGCAATGACCTCTTCACCGCCTCGCGCGGCCGCGGCGCGTTCCTGAACGACCGCCGCATTCGCGTCGGAAGGCGCGATCGTCTCGCGGACGGCCTGATCGGCACCGGCTTCCCGTTCCGCGAAACCGATGGTCTCGAAGCATATGGCCGCCAGTTCGCCGAAATGACGCAAGCCTGCGCGGGCCTGCGCCGTCCCGGCGCGGCCGCGCTCGATCTGGCAAACGTGGCCGCGGGCCGCATGGACGGCTTCTTCGAGCAGGGCCTGAACCCGTGGGACGTCGCCGCGGGCAGCCTGCTGATCACCGAAGCCGGCGGCCTGGTGGGCAACTACACCGGCGACTCGGACTTCCTGCACGTCGGCGAAGTCGTCGCCGGCAATCCGAAGATTTACGCACAGATGGTGCCGATCCTCTCGCGTTACAGCCGTACGCGTCAGCAAGCGGCTTGAGTTGCGCGGCGGGCTGGCGGGTCGGTCCGCAGCCCGAGTGTAGCGGGCGCATGCGCGAGCTGTTGCTGAGTGAGGAGTGCATGAGTTTCGCGGCACGCGCTTCCGCGGCGTAGCGTCTGAAGCTCCAGTCCACAACAGCGCAACGAGTAGCGCGGCACTGCGCGCCTGCAATCACAACAAACACTCGACACAAGCGGCTTCGGCCGCTTTTTCATTAGCGCGCCTGCATCGTGCGAGCGTTCGTGCTACAAAGCGGGAAGCCGCGCCGGCCTACGCTTTTCGCCGGCTGCATTCCGCGTCCCACGCTGCGCCCGCCTGCGCGTTGTGTGCGCAGCGATCCGCGCTCGCATCCGTGCGTCGTTCCTGCGTCCTTCGCGCCTCGCCTCGCGCGCCGCTTCCCATCCGCTTCATGAAAAAAGGCTTCTACACGATCATCGCGGCGCAGTTCATTTCGTCGCTTGCCGACAATGCCCTGCTGATCGCCGCCATCGCATTGTTATCGGTGATCCGCTCGGCTGCGTGGGTCACGCCCTTGCTGCAAATCTTCTTCACCGTCTCGTATGTGCTGCTCGCGCCATTCGTGGGCGCGTTCGCGGACGCCATGCAAAAGCGCCACGTGATGTTCATCTCCAATGCTCTCAAGGCGAGCGGCTGCATGATGATGATTGCAGGCGTGCATCCGATGATCGCCTACGGCGTGGTCGGCTTCGGCGCGGCCGCGTATTCGCCGGCGAAATACGGCATTCTCACCGAGTTGCTGCCCGCCGAAAAACTCGTCAAGGCCAACGCATGGCTCGAATCGGCGACAGTGCTCTCGACGATCGTCGGCACCATGGTGGGCGGCGCGCTCATCAGCACATTCGCCGATAAATTCGTCGCGCGCGCGCATCTGCCGCTGATCGGCTCATCGGCGGATCTGGCGATGTTCGCGGTCATGCTCACGTACGCGATCGCCGCCGCCATCAACATCTTCATTCCCGACACCGGCGCGCGCTATCCGAATCGCCTGACCGAGCCGACGAAGCTCGTCGGCGACTTCTATCATTGCTTTAATGTGCTGTGGGCCGACAAGCTCGCGCAGATCGCGCTGTGGGTCACGACGCTCATGTGGGGCGGCGCCGTCACGCTGCAATTGCTGGTGCTGAAATGGGCCAACGTGAACCTCGGCCTGTCGCTCTCGAAGGCCGCGGTCATGCAAGGCGTGACCGGGCTCGGCATCGCTGTCGGCGCCGCGGCGGCGGCCGCGCTGATTCCGCTGCGCCGCTCGCTGACCGTGCTGCCGGTCGGCATCGTCACCGGCGCGGTCGCCATTGCGATGGCCTTCTACAACAAGAACCTTTTCCCCGCGGGCGCGGGCATCCACATCGGCTCATATGTCGTGCCGGTCTACATCCTGCTCGCGTATCCGCTGATGATCCTGCTCGGCGCGTTGTCCGGCTTTTTCATCGTGCCGATGAACGCGATTCTTCAGCATCGCGGCGCGACCCTGCTGTCGGCCGGACACTCGATCGCGGTGCAGAACTTCAACCAGAATCTCGCCGTGCTGCTGATGCTCGGCGCGTACGCGCTGCTGCTCACGGCGAAGATGCCGGCGCAATGGATCATCGTCGTGTTCGGCGTTTTTATTACGTTCATGATGTGGCTCGCAAAGCGGCGGAGTGCGGTAAACGAACGGTCTGCGAATATGCATGCGCTGCTGGAGGAATGAGGGTGGCGTGACGTCGAATACCCGCATATCGAGATAGCCTCTGCTCTTGCCGTGGGAAACTGGGGTCAGCAAATCCCCAAGACCCGACAGCGAGAAAGAGCTCGATGGCGAAGTGCGAAAACCACCGTTGTCCGGTCTGTTACCCAAACTGGAGAGACGAGGAAGCGGCCGCAAAAAAGCAGTCGGAAGATGACCAGCAAGACTGCATCAACTGTTGGCGCTTCTACCAGAAAAAAGCGGAGGCCCTCGTTGCCATCGACGATCCCATCGCCCGCAATCGACGCATCAACGCCGCGTATGCGCAGTTGTGGCTAGACGATCACCGGTTCCAGTGGGCGGGGCTCGCGGCGTTTGCATCCAAACAGGTCGGGTGCGGCTTGCTCAACGCTGCGGAACTGATCGGCAAGTCAAATCGGGAGCGTAACGCTTACCAACAATGGGAAAGACAAAGCTCTCCGCTTGAACGGATCGCACCGTACGGATCGCCGCGCATGCCGATCCCGGATCAGGTGAACGGTACGGGCGCAGAAAAGGTATATCAGATGCTCGCGAAGGGAAACACGGCGCTATTTCTCGACGTCTGGCCTCTGCACATGTTTTACAGGAAGTTCGGGCTGCAGCGATTTCAGAAATGCCTGACCGAGCGCTCGGGTCTCCGCGGGTCGGTTATCTGGCCGATCGCAGACCGTGTTCTCTTCGCGGAAAGCAAACCCGAGGTGTTACTCGCGTTCCGGGCAATCGATGCAGGCAACCTCGCGGAGGGCGTCAGGCTGCTTGCCCGTCACGAACAGATCAATATCCTGCAACCGGCCATGTACACCGATCCGGCGTTCGCGGTGCTGATGCGCGCCAACCAGTTCGCGTGGGCGTGGCACATTCCGACCGGTTCCGCGCGCGAGATCCAGTTGGCATTTGCGAACCAATGCACACTGGCAGCAACCAGCGCGAAGAACGAACGTTTCAGCAACCAGGCTCTCGCCAACATCGCAGATCCCGATCAGCGCATGGCGTTCGTTATCCGCGCAGCCCAGCGGTTCGACGAGTTGTTACGCGACCCGATCGAAAAGCACTCGGTCGAAAACTCGCTGTATCTCATTGCGCATCCGAGGTGATCATGGTGCGCGGAACAATCAGGTGGTTCGGGTACGCGGCGTGCGCGCTGTTCGGCTCCGCTGTCGTTTGGGGCATATACGCGATGACAAGACCCGTCGACGAAGTCATGCTGACGCTTGGTGAGTCTTATGAACACGTGCGGCAGCACTCGCGATCGACGCTGCCGGCTGCAACCGACGAGAAGTCCATCAACCTTTACGTAACGCGCCCCGCAATCTTCCGCTTCAGCGATTCGCAGTTCGGCTTCGTCACACCGCCTGCCAGGTTCCTGAGTCTATATGCGGATCAGCTTGGCAATGTGTCGCTTGTTACCCTATCGCCACAAATCGAAACACTGCCGCTTGACGCGTCGATCGCTATTCTCACGGACCTGCAAAAGCAGTTCCAGCGGGCGGGCTGGAAACCGTTCCAGTCTCGCGACAACCGCCCTATCGAAGACACTCAGGCAGCCCGAAATGCGATCCGGGCATGCACCGCCCCCACAACGCGCTGGCAAGCCGGTAACAAATATCAGGTTTCAGTCAATATCCGGTGCTTCGGCAGCAGAGGCCATCCAAACGACGAGCGCTATGTGATCACCTTGGACTTGAGTCCACCAGTGTTTGAAGATTCGCCTGCTCGTTGAACGAACGCTCTGCCAACAGCCACGCCATTCCGTAGCCGCACCCGTCGCAACCCGCATCGGCCATTCGGCCAGGGTCCGCTCGCGGCGTCGGCGGGTTAAACTCACGCCCTGAACAGCTAAAGCAGAAAGATACCGAGGATGGGCACTCAAACCGCAGCGGCCAGCGACGTCGCACAACATACCCCGATGATGCAGCAATACCTGCGCATCAAGGCGGAGCATCCGGGCACGCTCGTGTTCTACCGGATGGGCGACTTCTACGAACTCTTTTTCGACGACGCCGAAAAAGCCGCGCGTCTGCTCGACCTCACGCTCACGCAACGCGGCGCGTCGGCGGGCAATCCGATCAAGATGGCGGGCGTCCCGCATCACGCGGTCGAACAGTATCTGGCGAAGCTCGTGAAGCTCGGCGAATCGGTGGCGATTTGCGAGCAGATCGGCGACCCGGCCACGTCCAAAGGTCCTGTCGAACGCAAGGTCGTGCGCGTCGTCACGCCGGGCACGCTCACGGACGCCGCGCTGCTGTCCGACAAGAGCGACGTCTTCCTGCTGGCCATGTGCGTCGCGCACAATCGCCGCGGCGTCGCGACGAGCGTCGGCCTCGCATGGCTGAATCTCGCGAGCGGCGCGTTGCGGCTCGCCGAAGTCGCGCCCGATCAGGTGGCCGCCGCGCTGGAACGCATCGACCCGGCGGAGATCCTGGTCGCCGACACGACGGCCGATTCCACGAGTTGGACGCCGCCCACGGGCGCTCGCGCGCTCACGCGCGTGCCCGGATGGCACTTCGACGTCGCCTCGGGCACGCAGCGCTTGTGCGATCAACTGGAAGTCGCGGGCCTCGACGGCTTCGGCGCGCATCCGCTCACCTGCGCGTGCGGCGCGGCCGGCGCGTTGCTGCTGTACGCGGCGGCCACGCAAGGCCAGCAACTGCGGCACGTGCGCAGTCTGAAGGTCGAGTACGAATCGGAATATATCGGCCTCGACCCCGCGACGCGGCGCAACCTGGAAATCACGCAGACTTTGCGCGGCACCGAATCGCCCACGCTGTGTTCGCTGGTCGACACCTGCTGCACGACGATGGGCAGCCGTTTGCTGCGTCACTGGCTGCATCATCCGCCGCGTGAATCGGCGGTTGCACGCGCGCGTCAGCAGGCTATCGGCGCCTTGCTCGACGCGCCCGCGGGCGCGGGCACGGACGTCGACTCGCTGCGCGGCGTACTGCGGCACATCTCGGACATCGAGCGGATCACCGGCCGTCTCGCACTGCTGTCGGCGCGCCCGCGCGATCTATCGAGCTTGCGCGACACCTTCATCGCGCTGCCTGAACTGCGCGCGAGGCTCGTCGCCGTTTCGTCGAATGCGGAATCGCTTGCGCGCATCGACGCATCGCTCGAGCCGCCGCAAGCGTGCGTCGAGTTGCTCACGCGCGCCATCGCACAAGAGCCGGCCGCGATGGTCCGCGACGGCGGCGTGATCGCGCGCGGCTACGACGCCGAACTCGACGAACTCAGAGATATTTCGGAGAACTGCGGACAGTTCCTAATCGATCTGGAAACGCGCGAACGCGCACGCACGGGCATCGGCAATCTGCGCGTGGAATACAACAAGGTGCACGGCTTCTATATCGAAGTCACGCGCGGCCAGACCGACAAGGTGCCGGACGATTATCGCCGCCGTCAGACGTTGAAGAACGCCGAGCGCTACATTACGCCGGAACTGAAGACGTTCGAGGACAAGGCGCTGTCCGCGCAGGAACGCGCGCTCGCCCGCGAGCGTTCGCTCTACGACTCGCTGCTGCAGGCACTGTTGCCGTTTATTCCGGACTGCCAGCGCGTCGCGTCGGCGCTCGCCGAACTCGATTTGCTCGCCGCTTTTGCCGAACGCGCTCGCGCGCTCGACTGGGTCGCGCCGAGCTTCTCGCTCGATGCAGGCATCGAGATCGAACAGGGACGGCATCCGGTTGTCGAGGCGCAGGTCGAGCAATTCATCGCCAACGACTGCACGCTCACGCCCGAGCGCAAACTGCTGCTGATCACCGGCCCGAACATGGGCGGTAAATCGACCTTCATGCGCCAGACGGCGCTGATCGCGCTGCTTGCGTACGTCGGCAGTTACGTGCCGGCACGGCGTGCGGCATTCGGGCCGATCGACCGGATTTTCACGCGCATCGGCGCGGCGGACGATCTCGCCGGCGGCCGTTCGACCTTCATGGTCGAGATGACCGAAGCGGCCGCGATTCTTAACGACGCGACGCCGCAAAGCCTCGTGCTGATGGACGAAATCGGCCGCGGCACATCGACCTTCGACGGCCTCGCGCTCGCGTGGGCCATCGCGCGGCATCTGCTTGCGCATAACGGTTGCCATACGCTGTTCGCGACGCATTACTTCGAACTCACGCAGTTGCCGGCGGAATTCCCACAAGCGGCGAACGTGCATCTGTCGGCGGTGGAACACGGACATGGCATCGTGTTCCTGCACGCCGTCAACGAAGGTCCGGCGAACCAGAGCTACGGTTTGCAGGTCGCGCAACTGGCCGGCGTGCCGAACGCGGTGATTCGCGCGGCGCGCAAGCATCTTGCGTATCTCGAGCAGCAGTCCGCGGGGCAACCGGCGCCGCAGCTCGATCTGTTCGCGGCGCCGTCGCCGATGCTGCTCGAAGATGCGGACGACGAGCCGCAAGCTGCTAACGCGTCGCCGGCTATGCAGGCGCTTGTCGAGCGTCTGCGCGGCATCGATCCGAACGATCTGCGGCCACGCGAGGCGCTCGATCTGCTGTATGAACTACACGAGTTGGCCGCTGCGCCGGATGCGGATCATTGAGGCACGCGGTCTTGCCGAGCGTCCGCGCGAATTCCGCGCGGGGTCGGCTATAGCTATGGCGCCGAGGGTAGCGAGCAGAGTTGGGCTGCGCGTTGCAGGTCTCGTATCCACACTCGCCTTCGCACTTCTGCTTCCCACACCGCGGGCTCATGCAGCCGCGCCGAATTACAGCTTCGCGGTCATCGCGAACACGATGCAAAGTCCCGCCGACGAGGCCCCGACCCAACGGCTCATCGACGCAATCGGCCGCGAACGCGACGTCTCTTTTATCGTCTACGACGGCAATCTGAAAGGCCCGAAAGAAGCCTGCCGCGATGCGCTGTATGAACGGCGCCACGCGGTGCTGGAAACGTCGCGGCCCGCGCTGTTTTTTATTCCAGGCCAGCACGATTGGGTCGATTGCGCGAGCGCCGAGGCAGGCGGCTTCGACCCGGTCGAACGGCTCGACCAGTTGCGCCAGACGCTTCTCGGCGATGCCAACTCGATGGGCCAGAACCCGCTTTCACTGACGCGAGAGAGCGAGGTATCGCGCTTTCGCCCGTATCGCGAGAATGTGCGTTGGCAGGTGGGCGACACGGTGTTCGTCGGGCTCAATGCGCCGAGCCCCAACAATCACTATCTGACCGCCGGCGGGCGCAACGGAGAATTCGAAGACCGCGTGATCGCCAACGCATTCTGGCTCGAACATGCCGGCGAATTTGCGAAGCGCCGTGACGCACGCGCGATCGTCGTGTTCATTCAGGGCGACCCCGACGCCGAGCGCTATGAACGGCCAGAGCGTTTCGCATGGCTGCGCTTCGGACGCAATCCGCGCCGCGACGGCTTCCTCGAGTTCAAGCGCAGCCTCGTGAAGCTCGCGCAGATCTTCCACGGGCCGGTGCTCGTCGTTCATTCCGACGACGAACACGCGAGCGCCGGCTTCGCAATCGACCAGCCGCTACGCAATGACAAAGGGAATCTGGTGACGAACCTCACGCGTATCGCGCTCGCGCCGCATGATCGTCTTAACCAGTGGATTCAGATTGATGCGGACTTCGGCAGAAAACCGCCGTTCCGCGTGACGGTGCGCGAGGTGCCGCGGCATATGCCGATGCCCACGACGCAGCCTGTGTTGCCGAGGGACGAGCCCGCCGCTTCGATGCCGGCGGTGCCGTCGCTCGGGCCGGCGTCCGACTTGCCGCCGCTTCTTCCTACGCCCGGCCAGTCACAACCGGACTCGCAGCAACTCGATCAGTTGCCGCGCATTCCGGCCGATCAGGGCGGCGGCGGATACGGACCCGCGACATCGACTCCGCCAGGGCAGCGGAGTGCGCCGGGAGCCTCCAGCGCTTCAGGCGCTTCAGGCACTTCAAGCGCTTCGGGTGCGGCCGGCTCAGGCGCTACCGGCTCGCAGCCGCACTCAGTGCAGCGTGGGCCCTGACTTGCCGCTCTCGTCGTCCGCGTCGTCGTCTTCGTCGAGCACTTCCAGGCCATCCGCGCCATGCGCATGCTCGTGCTGGATTTCGTCTTCGGTCGCGGGACGCACGTCTTTCACGGTCAACGCGAAACGCAGCGCCATGCCGGCGAGCGGATGGTTGCCGTCGAGCACGACCTTGTCTTCAGCGACGTCGGTCACCACGTAGACGAGCGAATCGAGGTCGTCATCGCCTTCTTCCGGCGTGCCTTCGAACTGCATGCCGACTTCGAGCGGTTCCGGAAAGCGATTGCGCGGTTCGATCTTCACGAGTTCCGGGTCGTACTCGCCGAATGCGTCTTGCGGCTCCAACTGGATCTGGGTCTCGAAGCCGGCCTCGTGGCCGTCGAGCTCTTCCTCGATCTTGGGGAACGTGCCATCATAGCCGCCGTGCAGATAGACCATCGGCTCGTCGCTTTCTTCAATCAGATTGCCCTGCGCATCCGACAGCTTGTAAGCGACCGACACGACGGTGTTCTTTGCGATTTTCATTCGATTCTCCAGAATACAACTCACATTATACGATGCCCAAGCGGCCCACTGACCACCCGGCCGAAGCAGCTTCGGCACGCAATTCTTCACCGGCTGCAAAGCCGGCTTCCGCGATTTTCCCGCCCTCGCCCGACACGCCCACGCCGCTGCTCGGCAACCTCACGCCGTCGCAATTCATGCGCCGCTACTGGCAGAAAAAGCCGTTATTGATCCGCCAGGCAATTCCCCACGTCGAAGCGCCGCTTTCGCGCGACGAGTTGTTCGAACTGGCGGACGAAGACGACGTCGAGGCGCGCCTCATCACGCACTTTCGCAATAAATGGCAACTCGAGCATGGCCCGTTCGCGCCCGACGAACTGCCGTCGCTGAAGCGGCGCGCGTGGACGCTGCTCGTGCAAGGCGTCGATCTGCACGACGACCGCGCGCGCGCCCTGCTCGACCGCTTCCGCTTCGTTCCCGACGCGCGCCTTGACGATCTGATGATCTCGTATGCGACCGACGGCGGCGGCGTGGGCCCGCACTTCGATTCCTACGATGTGTTTCTTTTGCAAGTAAAAGGCAAGCGGCGCTGGCGCATCAGCGCGCAGAAAGATCTGACGCTGCAGCCGGACTTGCCGTTGAAAGTTTTACAGAACTTTGAGGCAGAACAAGAGTGGGTGCTGGAGCCCGGCGACATGCTGTATCTGCCGCCGCATATCGCACACGACGGCGTCGCCGAGGGCGAATGCATGACCTGCTCGATCGGGTTTCGCGCGCCGTCGGCGGGCGAGCTGACGGCGCAGTTCCTTTACCATCTGGCCGAGCGCGGCGAAGAGAACGGCCGGACCGGCGCGCTTTACCGCGATCCCCAGCAGCCCGCCGTGGACCGGCCGGCGGAACTGCCCGCGGCGCTCGTCGAACGCGTTGGCGCAATCCTTGCTGAGGTCAGATGGAATGAGCAGGACATTGCGTCGTTCCTTGGCACGTATCTCAGCGAACCCAAGCCGAGTGTCGTCTTTGATCCGCCGCAAAGGCCGCGCAACGAAGCGCGTTTTATCAGTGAAGCATCGAAGTTCGGAGTGCGACTGGACCGCAAGACGAGTTTGTTGTACAACCGCCGCTTTTTCTTCATAAACGGAGAGAAATTTCCGTTTGACGGCTCGAAAAAGTGGCTCTTTGATCTCGCAGATCACCGATGTCTGAGTGCGAAACGCTTTGTAACACTCTCACACGATTCGTCGGTGACAGCACGGCTACACGAGTGGTATCGTGCGGGCTGGATACGGATGGGCGAGCTTGCCTAGCCTCGCGTGTCTGTTATACACAGTACAGTGAAATTTTGTATGAGAAAGACAACGTATTGACCCCGGATTTATGGATTGTCAGTACGAAAGTGCATATAATTCCGCCCAAGCCGT
>NZ_ABLD01000020.1 GCF_000172415.1 Paraburkholderia graminis C4D1M | reverse complement strand
CGCGCTATCAGGAAGTTACCGTGGGCACGCTCGCTGGCACGACTGAGATTTCCGTCATCCTGCCAGAATGCGACCTCTCGTTGATGAACCACAAGCTCCGCATTCGGAAAGGTAATGTGTCCGGCCGTGTCGACTAGCCCTCCGACATGGTCGGGATGGGCGTGTGTGAGCAGGATTGTGTCGATCCCGGATGGTTCGATACCAGCAAGAGATAAATTAGTTCTCAGGCGGCCCCCCCACTGCTTGATGCCTCCAGCGCCGCCGTCGATCAGAATCGTGCGGCCCGCTCCGCGCACTACGTAGCAGTTGATATGCACGGCGGAAGGCGCCTTCTGCCCGGCATCGCTTTGCATTCTGGAGGCCTCGGACGGGTCGATATTCGAGAGGAAGTCCAGGCTTGCGGTGAGGTAACCATCGCTGATTGCAGTGATCGTGAAATCCCCGACTTGCTGACTTGGAAACGGAATGGCGGACACAACTTTTCTCCAGACGACTCTCTGATTGCTAATTGCGGGCGTGAATGTTCGACGCGGCATACCCAAAACAACGGATGCGCGCCGTGAGACCCATGCAGCGTGCGATGGCGTCGTCCAGGGCTTCCGTGAACTGGTCCATTACCGGGGGCGTGCGAAACGTCTCAAGGCGGTATTGGACTTCGGCGAAGACGGGATGTCCGTACCCATGTCGAACATCGACGTAGACGACGTGAACGTTTTCGAGCGCCGATTTAAGGACACTCGTACAGAGCTTGATGCAGTCGCTGGAAAGTTCGGCAAGCATCTCATCAGACGGCATGTGCCCCGTAGGAACGTAGAAAGTGACATTGGGCATCGCGGACCTATGTTTCCTGTTCAGTCGAAGTGGTGCGGGGGCCCGTCAGTTGTTCCGTCATCGGCGCGTAGAGGTGGACGCCTTCCGACATGCTCTCGACAAACTGAGCGTTTCGCCGAGGCAGTCTTGCGAGCCAACGGCGGTCCGGAAACTTCTCCAGCGCGACCGCTCGCATGGCCAACGGTGTAAGGCCCATCTGCATCAGAGGTTCGGGGCCGCCTGCGCAAAGCACGAGGAGTTCGTCAGCATTGACCGCCGGCGCAAGGCCGATATCGCTGTAGAGATTTCTGTGCCAGTCGGTGATGTGTTGCTGCCACCTCGCAAAATTACCGCCGCCTTTCTGGCGATATTCCTCTCCCGTCAGAACATCGAGACCGTCAATCGTGTGGACGGCGAGGTAGACCGGGCAACCGTCGCTTAACGACTTGAAGCGCTGCGATGTTTGAAAGCCAGTAACCGAGATGAGGGCGGGCAGCTTTTCACGGCTGTAGAAGTCATTCCATTCGGCTTCGCTGTTGGGATCGGCGAAGCTGCATTCCACGGTGTAGATCATCAGATTATCCTTCGTGGCGCGTACGCAGATTGCTGCAAACGATCCAAGTTTATTGCAGTAAAGTAATGATAATCTGGGATTTTCGGCGTATATAGCGATATAAAGTCAGCCTTCAGTGATGTTTGCTCAAGCTGTATCGAACGCCTTCCAACCGGCTAGACTTTATGCGACGCAAAATTCCAAGCAATTCCGCGCTCCTGGCTTTTGAGGCCGCGGCTCGACACGGCAGCTTCGCCCGCGCGGCCGAGGAATTGGCCCTGACCGAGGGCGCTATCAGTCGTCAGATCGGTCGCCTCGAAGTGTTCCTGGGGGTCGTGCTGTTCGAGCGCGTTGGAAATCGGGTAAGGCTTGCACCCAACGGCGCGCGATATGCGGTGCAGGTCCGCGAGATTCTGGATCGGCTGGAACGGGACAGCCTATATCTGATGGGGCAGCCCATCGAGGGCGCGAGCATTGATATCGCCGCCATTCCGACCTTCGCCACCCGGTGGCTCATCCCTCGGCTGAAACGCTTTCAGAATCTGCATCCGAACATCACGGTGCATATCGCCGAGCGTATGGAGCCCTTCATTCTCGCCGGTAGCGGTTTCGATGCGGCAATCCATTTTGAGCATCCAGCATGGGCGGGTATGCATCTACATCACCTGCTGCAGGAGGTGCTTGTGCCCGTCTGTAGTCCGGCGTTCCTCGCGGACGCCGGTGCGAACCTGTCGCTAGACGAGCTGCCACGCCTTCACAGGCGACAAAATCCGGACGCGTGGCAGCTTTATGCAGAGGAGGCCGGCATCGTGCTGACCAATTCGGCGATTGGCGCACGTTACGATCTTCACTCGATGCTGATAGAGGCGGCGGTGGCTGGCCTGGGTGTCGCGTTGGTGCCGCGTCTTTACATCGGGGCAGAGCTTGAACAAGGCCGTCTGGTCGCGCCTTGGCCTGACGGCAAAGTGATTACCAAAAATTTCTGCCTTGTTCTTCCTGAGCCAATCGAGTTGAGTGAAGGGCCACTACGGGCATTTGCGAAATGGATTCTTCACGAAACCCGGGCCTAGCGGCTTTAAACGACGTCTGACTTTCATCAAAAAACAGCCATTCCTCCGCAGTTTCCCTCGCGAGGTGAATGCCGCGCTTAGAACTGACCGTCGCGAGTCGAAGAAGGGCCGTTGTGCCTTGAAAGCCCCCTACTGAATGTCGCATCGGGTCGACGGGCCGCAACGCGTCATCTACGGTAATTCGTCCGTCGGCACGCTGGCGCGACTACGGGCGTCTACAAACCTCCATGTCGGGCAAGGAGGCGCCGATAAGGGACGGCGCACGCCAGCGTCCCCTGGCAGTACGACAGGAGCCGTTACCTTGCCGTCGAGCGAAGCTCCAAGCTGCTCCAGCCCGTGAGCGTAGCCGACGACACATCTGCTCACAGCGGACGATTGAACGGCCGTTGCCTCATCGATCGACCTTGAAACGCAGTTGACGATCGCGAGACATGCTTCGCGTCGGTCGCAAGCCAGCAATCAACGGAACGCTTGCTGACCATTACATCCGGGGCATATCTGCCAACGCTTGCTGCGGGACCAACACCTCTCCCCGATCGAGGGGAGCGATTTTCATTCGCTCGCTTACTTGGTCGTATAACCGCCGTTGATCAGAATGGTTTGCCCCGTAATCCACCACCCGTCACTGACCAGATGGCGGATGAAGGGAACCACGTCCGCGATGTCGGTCAAACCCGTCGTGGAGAACGGGGAGAGCGCGGCTGCCGACTTGTGGTACGCGACCGCGTCCGCGCCTTCGGCGGGATAGAAGAACGGCGTGTCCATGGGGCCGGGGCCGACGGCCGTCACGGAAATGCCGCGCGCGCCGAATTCCTTGGCCGCCGCGCGCGTGAAATGTTCGACCGGCGCCTTGGTGCCCGCATAGGCCGCGTAAAACGGGGTGAACGCGCCAAGCAGCGACGTGACGAGCGTGACGATCTTGCCGTTGTCGTTGACGTGCTTGCCTGCCTCTTTGAGAAAGAAGAACGCAGACTTGGAATTCACCGCCGTCATGTCATCGTATTCGGCCTCGGTGATGTCGGCGAACGGCTTTTTCAGCACCTTGCCTACCGTATTGATCGCAATGTCGGGGCGGCCGACGGCGGCGACGACATCCGAAAACAGCTTCTCGAGCGCGCCGGCCGAGGTCAGATCGGCCTGGAAAGCGACTGCCCTGGCACCTGCCGACTCGATTGCGGCAAGTGTCTCGTCCGCCGCGGCTTTCGAGGCCGCGCTGTTGTAGTGAATCGCCACTGCCCTGGCGCCCTGCGTGGCGAGATCGCGTGCAATCAGTCCACCGAGATTCTTCGCCCCGCCCGCAATGATGACGGTTTTGCCTTTGATGCTGTGGTCTGCCATGTTTCATCCCCAGTGCCGAAGCCGCCCTATGCAGCCTCTCATCTGGCCGATGATATATTCCTGGAAAATCATTTAAACCTGCTGTTTCTGACATCACTGGTCAGAAAAATCGAACAGTAGAAGGCGTCTGATATGACGATAAGCGAGACCGGCGGCGCGCGTGAGTGCCGGACCGACGAACTGCATCCCGTGCGAAATGCGCGATACGACGGTGAGCCGCACGCTCGCGAAGGCGGGAGCGAACGTGGATCGCATTGACCTGTTTCGCGTCTTCGCGCGCGTTGTTGAATGTGCGAATTTCACGCGCGCCGCGGACACGCTCGGCTTGCCGCGCTCGTCGGTTTCCGCGGCGATCCAGGAGCTCGAAGGACGGATTGGCGCCCGCCTGCTGCATCGGACTACGCGCAAGGTGTCGCCGACGCAGGACGGCGCGGCGCTCTATGAGCGCTGTCTTCGCCTGATCGCCGATGTGGAGGAGACCGAGAACCTGTTCCGGCAGACATCGGTAGGACCGGGCGGCGTCTTGCGCATCGACGTGCCAGGCCGTATAGGCCGGTTGATCATCGCACCCGCGCTGCCGGAATTCCTTGCCTCCTATCCCAGGATCGACATCACGCTCAGCCTGACGGATCGCACGATCGACCTCATCGAAGAACGCGTCGACTGCGTGCTGCGCGTTGGAAAGCCGCATGAGTCCGGCATGATCGCGCGTCCGATGGGCGATCTGCCACTCATCAATGTTGCAAGCCCCATCTATCTGTCGCAACACGGCAGGCCTTGTACCCCCGGCGATATGACAAACCAACAGGTCGTTCAATATGCGTCGCCAACGAGCGGGCGTATCGCGCCCTGGGAATGGCTCGATGGCGAGACTGTCAGAACGTTGACAACGCAAGGGCGCGTGACCGTCAACAGCGCTGAGGCGTATATCGCATGCTGTCTTGCAGGACTCGGTTTGATCCAGATTCCTGCCTATGACGTGCAGCAGCATCTGCGTGCGGGCGAACTGATCGAGGTGATGCCCGAATACAGGGCTGCGCCAATGCCGATGAACCTGCTGTATCCGCATCGGCAACATCTGTCGCGCAGGGTTCAGGTGTTCGCAGACTGGCTCGATGCGCTGTTGAAACGCCAGCTCGTTTGCGATTCGGATGGAAGGAAATGAAGCAAACCGATCATGGTGGCGGTTCTTCTTCGCACCGCGGCGAACACGTTTAACAGCGGTTGATTGGCACGGACAAATACCACAACGGCGTGTTCATGCGTCTGCTCCATTCCAGAATGCGGACGCTGATGAACGTGTCGCGATAGGCACCTTCGGGTCGACAAGGGAAATTCGCGGCGAGGCCGAGCTGGTGACTGGCGGGCTCAAGCCGAACTTCCGGGTTCGGCCACTGTGAGACGCTCAGCGTTGTGAGTTGCTGACCTCCAGATGTCGGTTAACCACTTATGTTGCGCCGTTGCAGATGATCACTCGAACTTTTGATCCAACGGGCAGGATCCACCAGCGCGTTGACGCGCCGGACTAGCTTCCGTGCGCATTCGCGTCTGAGGTCCTTATGCTGCTGGCAGAGCGGCTGAAGCAGGCGACACGCCAGAGTTTCTCGACTCAAGCCGTCCATGAGCGCCGACCGCGCTGGTGAAATTGCCGCAGAACACAGCGCGAGGTCGATGCAAGACAGATGTGAAAAAAGTGATGTGGGAGGAGTTAATTCGCCGGATGCCGGATGCCGGAATCCGCTATCCGGTTTTCGAAGCGCGGCTCGACCTGACCATGCGTAATGGAGAACCCGTGCCGATAGAGCGTTGCCTGAACGCGGATCGAAACATGGCAGTACGGGCCGCGGCCAACGTCCCTGAGCGGAAATTCGATAGACGCCCGGTTTAAACATTGCCCCCAAGCACGCTTGCGTCCGTTGCTGCTCTATGCCTGTTTTTCCCGCCCCAACCAGCTCCAGTCATATATGCAATGTTCCGGTGACAGTCGGCGGCCGCGAGGCGTCTAGCTATGCGGTAAGTGAATTCATCCGGCAGCGATCGCCTGACTTGAAGCGATGGTAAAGGCCAAACCCAGAGACTGCTGGTGCGCCGGCTTTCCATGACCAGCGTGCCGTCGCGGCTCTCTTACATCAGGGAATAAGAAGGATCTTTCCCGGACGATGCTGGGAACCGTCAAGCATTTGATGCGCCCGGCGTGCGTCGGCAAGTGGCAAAATATCGCCCAGTCGGGCCTTCAGCTCACCGTCAGCCGCAAGGCGGACGAGCGCTTCCAACGTAGGCGTGACAACGTTCACCAACAGGAAGTCCGAGCGCACATGTTGCGGCAGGCGGGTGCTATCGGGCTTTTGCACTGCGGAGACGACGACCCCGCGCGGGAGCACAAGCGCGTACGACTGCTCGAGCGCTCCACCGCCGACAGTGTCGATGACGGCGTCGAAACTGCTGGTATACGGGTCCATACGACGCATGCTTCGCTCGATAATTTTGTCCGCCCCCAAAGCCCGCACATGGTCAGCCTGGGCGTCCGACGCGGTTGCAACGACCTCGGCGCCGGCCAGGTGCGCGAGTTGTACGGCGTATGCTCCGACGTTGCCGGCACCACCGAGTATAAGAACACGCTGTCCTGCTTTTATGCTAGCGAACTCGTGAAGCATCTGCCACGCGGTTACCGCGATGACGGGCATCGATGCCGCTTCCTCGAAAGTCATGCTGGAGGGCTTCGCGGCGAGCATGTCGACCCTGGCTCTCGCATACTGCGCGTAACCCTCCGTGAAGCGGCGGTTGGTCACGCCGAAAATCTCGTCCCCTACCGCCAATTCGTTGACACCGGGACCAACTTCAACGACGACCCCCGCAATGTCGGAACCGGGCGTTAGAGGCAGTGGTTGCGGTAGAACGCTCTTTCCCGCGCGAATCCACCCATCCCACGGACCGACGCCCGCTGCCATCACCTTGACGACAACCTCTCCTTGGATCGGTGTCGGGATTGGTAACCGGCGCAAATTGAGCACGTCCGGTCCACCGTACTCTTCAATCTGAACCGCTTGCATCAATGCTGTCATTTCAAGCTCTCCTTATCAGCACATTGAACACGTGCACTCTGGCAAAGCAACCATCTGACATAAACCTTGAATTCGTTTTCCAGCAGATCACGCCACGAGGGGGCAGCGCAGGAGTGGAAGCGATGAGACGGCCCAACAGATCGCGGTGGCGCGTTCTGAATTTTTGCACGCCCGCACGAGGTAGCAGAGTGCCTATCAGTCCGCACGTCAGCTTGACGCACAACATGCGATTAATAAGCCAATGGTTAAGAAGCCAACGCAACTGTCAAATCAGGCAGCAAGCCATAATTTCCGCGACGTACGGCTCCGCAGAGCAAGCCACTACGAGCCCGGCAGCCTTTCCAAGGAAGCAGCTTTCTTCAACAGGACGGCATCCCCGAAGACGACATCGACCTCGTGTGGGATGCCGTCCAGACATAAGTATCGCTCCGGTTCCGGAATATCGCGTAGCAGAAAAACTGGCGGCTGGCCCACTCGTTCACCTGCTTCCTGAATGGAGTCCTTCCTTACCGGGCGTGTGCCTATACTATCCGGCTAACCGGCACCCGCCGGCAGCGCTTGGGTTGTTTTCACAGGCCGTGTGAGAGAGGGAGACCAGACAGTGCCCTGGGACGATTAGGCACGGGCTGTGTCGCTGTGCGCTAGCGCGACGCTTTCGGTTACAATTTGACGCGCTACGCGGATGGCTGCTGCTCGAGCAACGACCGTTGCTGGCGCGCAAAATCGATCTCCCTTCATTGAAGAGGAGGTCGACATGGAAACGCTTAATTCTTCCAGCACTCGTCGGGTGCCGAGGAACAAAGGAAGGCTGACCGGGCAGAAGCCCCCGTTGAAGCTACGCGAAATTTGGGCGATTCGGACGAGACTCCAGATGTCGTCGAACGTGCGTGAGCTGGCGCCGTTCAATCCGGCAATCGACAGCAAGCTTCGGGCATGTGATTTAACGCGACTTCAGGTGCAGGACATCTGTATGGGGAGCCACGTCGTGTCGCGAGCGACTTCATGCAGCAAAAAACGCAACGACCGGTGCAGTTCGAAATCACTGAGCAGACTCGGCAAAGTGTCGCGGCATGGATTTCGGCGCGGGGACTCAGGCCCGCCGATTATTTATTCCCGAGTCGGCTGCACGCGTCAGCGAAGGTGTCGACGCGCGTGCATCGATGGGTCGCGTCAATCGGACTGGACGATGCTGCGTACGGCACTCACACAATGCGCCGCACCAAGGCATCGTTGATCTATCGGCGCACCAAGAATCTGCGGGCAGTTCAACTGCTGTTAGGCCATACCAAACTGGCAAGTACAGTGCGTTACCTCGGCATTGAGGTTGACGATGCACTTGAGATGTCTGAGCAGACCGAGGTTTGAAGGACCGTGACCGGCGAGCGGGCGCTTGCCGGCCAAATACCGACCTTCACATCCCGTCTGCGAGCGTCTGCTGCTGAGCGACCAGCCGCCACTTACAAGTTACGGCAACCGAAGCTTTGACAAAGGAGCCGGCTCCACGTCGAGTGCTGCGTCGAGCGGCTCACTTCGACGGCAGCTTCGGCCGGCCGTGATTTCAGTTCGAGTATTTTCCCCGGTGCTTCTTGCCAGGAATGAAGCGGCGGACCAGAGTGCATCAATTGATTGCGGTTTTTAATGGCGAGTCTAACTGTCGCCGCGCGCCAACGGCGGCTAACACCGTGTGAGGGGACTGTTCCGATGCATATGGACATGTCTGGGTGGCGGCGGTCTCCCAGCCCGCCCGAAGATCTGTCCTCCGCACGACCAAGGTTTTCTTGGGCCGGCCTGCACAACCGGCTGACCTTCTTCCAGTGCCATCGCGCCGCCAACGGCCATCACTGAAGCTAGTGCGGGCAGAGACGCATTCCGCTGCTATACGCGTGCCTGCAGAGGCTCAATGATCGTATGACGTGCTTCCGGAGTGCCCGACTTCGGCTGGCAGGCACGGCGGGTGCGGCAATGCAGGCGGCACTGGAGTCGTTTCATGAAATTCGCGAATCTTTTTCATCCGGCGCCCCGACCATGGACTGCGCGTCGGGTCGCGGTTAACGGAGCCCGGTTGCGCGTCCTCATCGTCGACGACAACCACGATGCAGCTCTTGCACTGGCGGCCTATCTGTCGCTGGAGGATTTCGAGTCCCGCGCTGTTTTCGGTGGCGACGACGCCGTTGAGTTGGGAATCGCCTGGTCACCCCATGTCGTCCTAATGGACATTTCAATGCCACGCTGCAACGGCTATGAGGCTGCCCGGGCGCTTCGGCGCGACCCCCGTACAGAAGGGATTGCAATCATTGCCCATACCGCGTTCGACAAAATCGAGGTGCGCCAGCATCTGTCTGACAGCGAGTTTGATGGTTACGTGCAGAAAGGTTGGCCACCGAGCCAGTTGGTAGCCCTGATCACCAAGCTTGCTCGGTGACCGGGACGACCATATACCGCGCCAAGAGGCACGCCACCCACCACATGGTCTTGCTGGCGTTACACCGCGCGGCTCTGCACACCGCTTCAGCGACAGCAGGCGCGGCTGTTGCTACGTATGCTCATCGGCAATGCAGGGACGGAAAACATGAAAAGAGTGTTGAATGCCCGGGATATCGTTGTAGTGGCGGCGTCGCTTGGCGGCCTGCAGGGACTCAGAAGGATCCTGTCGTCGTTGCCCGGCGATCTTCCCGCAAGCGTTTTCGTGGTCATGCATATCGGGGCGTGGCCCAGCCTGCTTCCCCAGATTTTGCAGACTGACTGCCCGCTGCCGGTGTTGCATGCAGAGGACAGCCAGCTCATCGCCAAGTCAACCGTCTACGTGGCGCCGCCCGACCGGCACATGCTGATGCGCGACGGCGCCATCGTTCTGTCCACCGGCCCCAAGGAACACTTTGCGCGCCCGGCCGCTGACCCTCTGTTCCGCTCCGCCGCTGTCGAGTATGGCCCCCGAGTGATCGGCGTTATCCTGACAGGAAGCCTTGACGACGGCGCTGCGGGACTGAAGGCCATCGATGCTTGCGGTGGTTTTACCGTCGTTCAGACTCCGTCGTCCTGTGTCGCCCCTGACATGCCGCAGGCGGCCCTTCACGCGGTCTCACCCTGCAGCGTTGTGCCGCTAGAAGGCATCGCCGCCGCAGTCGTCAGTGCGCTGACCGACGATTCGCGTAAAGAAGTCAGTATGGGCGAACGGGAGCGGATTGCAGTCGAAACGAAAATTACCCCGACCTGAAGATTAACCCCTGACGAGCTTGAGCGGCTTGGTCATCGGTCGAGCGCGGCGTGCCCCGACTGTGGCGTCGTCGTGTGGCGTATTGGAGACGACCTGCCATTGCGGGACCGCTGCCATTCCGGTCATGCGCTTTCAGCACTCTCGCTTGAGTGCGCTCCGCGCAGCGGGGCGGAAAACGCACTCTGGTCGGCGGCGCGACGTCTGGAGGAGAGGTTACTACTGGCAGAAGAGCAGCTCTCGCTGACGGAAGCCGCGGGCAGCTCCGGTGTATCCGGACTGCGCGCGCAAAGAAACCGTTTGCAGGGTGAGATCGAGGTTACCAGGTAACTGTCGCTCAACTCGGGAACCCGACGCCGGAAACACCGGCGTAGACGGATGCCCCCGCTTCGGATCTCGCCCGCCAGTAACATCAGAAGGGGACATGTTAGTCTCCGGGGATGAAGGGGAGGCTTCCATGCAGCGCATGATCACGTACCGCGGGTTCGAGATCCACGTCGAGTTGACGCCGGCTGCAGAGGAAACGTTTGACGTAGCTTTTCAGATCAAAGGCGGGACCAACCTCGAAGTGCTCGGCGCCCGGGGAGGCCGCATAAGGTTACGCAATGGCCCTTTTACGGAACGATGGGCCTACCTGGTGGCCGAAATTGCAGGGAAAGCCGCAATCGACGTGTTACTCGGGCCAGTTGACTGATTCCATTTCTGAGTCGTAGCTCGGTATTCATCGTACTCGGGGCGCCCCGCCGTGCTCCACGCCAGGCCGCTGACATTTGACGATCGACCGCCGGGGTCATCTCCGCAAAGTGGACATCCGGTTTGCCGCGATGAGGTGGCGTCTCTCAGGAAGTGCCGCCCGGTTGGTCGCGCCGGCATGCAGTTGTTTTTGACGCCGGCGAGCAGACACGCATCGTGGGATCATATTCATTGCTGCCTTCCCGGACCTTCGGCATGCCCGCCGCTGCGCCCCCCATATCAGTCAAACCACGAGCTTTGATGAAGCTTCGCGTCGGATATGAGCTGTCGTTCGAGTGTCCAGGACCGACGCCGATGATGCTGATGTTGAACACGCATTCTTCGCATGCGAAGGATATTCTTGTGGCGGACGTGCTTGTTACCGATCCGCCGGTGCCGATCGTGCAGTATCGCGATGGCTACGGCAACCTGTGCAGCCGGATCGTCGCGCCCGCCGGCCGGATTGGACTGAGCACGACGGCGCTGCTGAACGTGCCGGAGTCGATGGAAACGCCGCCTATCGACGGCCGGCGCGATCCGGTTGAACAGTTGCCCGACGAGACGCTGGTTTTCCTGCTGGCCAGTCGCTACTGCGAAACCGATCTGCTGGTCGATGTTGCGTGGAAAATCTTTGGGCAGTGTCCGCCGGGCCGCGAGACGGTTCTCGCAATCTGCGATTTCGTGCACCGGCATATCCGGTTTGACTACGGACACGCGCGAGCGACCAAAACCGCAGTCGATGTGTACCGCGAACGCACAGGCGTCTGCCGGGACTTTGCGCATCTCGGCGTCACGCCATGCCGCGCGATGAATATTCCGGCGCGCTACTGCACCGGCTATATCAGCGACATTGGCCTGCCGCCGGTAGAGGCGCCGATGGATTTCGCGGGCTGGTTTCAGGCCTACGTGGGCGGCAGCTGGCAAACGTTCGACCCTCGCAACAACGCACCGCGCATTGGGCGCATTCTGATGGCATATGGTCGTGATGCGGCCGACGTTGCCATTAGCAATGCGTTCGGGCCAGCTATGTTGAGGCACTTCAGGGTGCATTGTCACCGTGAATAGCCGGGCGGCAAGAGACCAATACTGAGCCGAAGCGCGAATGTGGGAGTAGCCTGCGCCGGCGGGAAGAGTTCGCCGGATATCGAACCGGGTATCTGCAAGACCTGGCACTTTCAGGGTTACAGCGTAACGATGGCCAGAGCAACGAACGGCCGCGCAAGAGGGGTCGAATTTTTCGGTCTGCAGCCATCAACCGACGATCGGGGGACTGAGGAGCAGTTTTCGATTTCCTGGTTCACGAGCCGTCGCCGGCCCATCTCGCGTATTCGTGAGCCTCAAACCGATGTGGTCGCCACTCGACGGTCTTCCGGATGAGCAGCGACGCTTTCGCGTTTCGGCCAGAGCGCCGGCCAGATTTGCTAACACGCGCTTGAGTCGTCGCCGATTACCGTGCGTATTTCTGGAGGGAATCGGATTATCCCTACCGTCAACACCGGAACCGCCGCTCGTCGGCCATTCGCGAGCGGCCGGTTGCAGTTCGCGTTGGCACATTAGGTCAGTCCGCTGACTGTCAGCAATGGGTCCGGGCAGCGTCAGCCCGCTCTTCGGTTTCATCGCCGGAAAGCGGCCAGTGGAATCTCGCGGCCCGGGAGCGGACAGTCGTCAGCGCGTACTTCCGACCCTCAGGCGTCATCGCAGTCAAAACACGGTCAACGGCCGTTTCCGCATCACAGAGGTCATCCGATCACTCACATCGACCAACAAATCCTCGGCCACTCTGGTCGTTCGCGCTCTCTTGGACGCGATCTTTCGCAAAAACCCTCCCAACAAGGCACCCGGCGCAATTGCCTCGTGGCAGCTAAACAGTCCGCCCGAAAGCCCCCCGATCCGAAGGACCGATGACGACTGGCATTTACTAGCTTGCGTTCAGCCGATCACTCAAGTCGAGTGTTCTGCGCCTGCGTCGTCTCACGCAACGTTGTCAGCGCGCTGCATCGGCCCTGGCAATGATCTTCGCTCCCATGTCCGGCGTCTCGCGTACCCATCCGTTCCGTCCCGTCCAGCTACGCTTGCGCCGGCGTGAAGTCGTGACAACGGCAGACTTGTCAATGACCATGTGAACCAGCCCGGACTGCGCTTCCACACGAATACGCGCTTTAATTCGCGATCCGCGCGTGTGCCGGCGATGCATCAGCGCAACTTGCTTATTGTCATCGTTGCGCATATGTGCCAGCGTTTAGCTGACACGTTTGGTCATCCGATGCGCGGGCTCAGGGGCCTGCAATCGATATCATCGGTCGAAATCCCTGGCGAGCTGCGTGTAACAGCAGTGCGAATACGCGAGACAATGCATACGAATCCCGGATAGTCGTTCGCACGGAAGGGCATGTGATGACGAGATTACGCTTTCTTGCCGCCCTGCTGGGTGGGATTTCACTGCTCTTGCCGCCGCCGCGGGCCGAGTCAGGACCGAGTGCGTTCACCGTCGCACCGGCATCGGCGCCACCGGCTGCCGTCGCGAAAACCCGCCAGCTGAACATCGCCGCCAAACCGTGGATCGGCGATTTTGACGCGATGCGCGAGCGCCGCGTGATCCGCTTTCTTGTGCCGTACAGCCGTACGCTGTACTTCAACGACAAAGGCCGAGAACGTGGCTTGACCGCTGAACTCGCGCGAGACTACGAACAGTATGTCAACAAGCGTTATGCCAGCCAGCTCGGCAAACGCCCGGTGACAGTCCTTCTGATTCCAACGACCCGGGACAAGCTCCTGGCGAACCTCCAGGCCGGGCTGGGCGACATCTCGGCGGGCAACCTGACGGCGACCGATGAGCGGCGCAAGCTTGTCGACTTCGTTGCGCCCCGTGACCGCAAGCCGGTCAGAGAACTGGTCGTGACCGGTCCTGGCGCTCCGGCTATCGCCACGCTGGACGACCTCGCGGGAAAGCAGGTCTATGTACGCAAGGCGACGAGTTACTACGAGAGTCTGACGGCGCTGAACGACCGGTTCAGGAAAGCAGGCAAGCCGGTCATGCAGATCACGCTGCTACCGGACGCACTCGAAGATGAGGACGCCCTCGAAATGTTGAACGCGGGAATGCTCCGCATCGTGGTGGTTGACGACTGGAAAGCAAAGCTGTGGGCACAAGTCCTGCCTCAGCTCAAGGTCAGGGAGGATCTGGCAGTACGCAGCGAAGGCTATATCGGTTGGGCGATCAGGAAGAACAGCCCTCAGCTGCAGGCTGCGGTGACGGATTTCTATAACGAGTTTGCCAAAAAGCAGGGCGTCATCGACTATCGGATCGCGCAGTTCATGAAGCGTATCAAGCAGGTCACGGATGCTTCCGGCGCGGCGGAGCGCAAGCGTTTTGAAGAAACACTTGCGCTCTTCGAAAAGTATGGCAAGCAGTATGGCTTCGACCCTCTGATGCTGGCCGCCCTCGGCTATCAGGAATCGCAGTTGAACCAGTCAGCCCGAAGTCACGTTGGCGCAGTCGGCGTCATGCAGTTGATGCCGGGAACAGGCAAGGAAATGGCGGTCGGCAACATTGGCGTGACCGAATCGAACATCCATGCGGGAACCAAATACATGGACCGGCTGATGACACGCTACTTTCCTGACGCGCACTTCGATGACACCACTCGTGCAATGTTTGCGTTCGCGAGCTATAACGCAGGGGCGGCCAAAATTGCAAAGATGCGCACGGAAGCTGCGGCACGCGGGCTCGATCGGGACAAGTGGTTCAATAACGTCGAAATCGTAGTCGCGGAGAAGATCGGCATCGAAACCACGACGTACGTACGCAACATCTACAAGTATTACGTCGCATATCGCTTAATCGTCGATGCGCAGCACGCGCGCGACAAGGCGATTCGTAAAATGCAACCCGGCGGTTGACCGTTGCCGGGGCGGGCCGCCCCCGAATGTCGGACTGACGCTGCGGGCGAGAGCCGCTTCATGACCGTTGAGCCGTTCCCCCTCCTCAGCTCGACGAAGTTTATTTCCGCCAGATGCCTGAGTCGCAACTGACGAACCGGGGACATGCCAATTGCTGAGAGTGAAGGCGGTTGCTCGTCATCCACTGGCTTTAGCTTCGGCTTGCGAGCCAGAGCGCAAGCGGCGCACAGGAACGCCGGGACTCCCCGGGGCCGGCACTGCGAGGCTTCAGTGGACTAGTCGACGCCGCCGAAGCGGGGTACGAATCATCGGCCCACGTGCTGGATGTGATGCTAGTCGGCATCCATCCACTCTTTTTCTAGTAGCGGCTCGGCGCTGTTTTCCTCGGCCGGCAGGACTTCCTCTTCCGGAAGCAGCTCAACGCTCTCCACGACGGGCGGCTGAAGGCTCTTGACCACGACGGCCGATTGAATGCTCTTGACCACGACGGGCGGCTTATTGCCTGGCACCGGCGCGCTCTGCAGGTCGGTGCTTAAGCCCGCGCTCAGGCCGGTGCCGACGTTCGAGCTCGTGGTGCTTGCGCTCTTGAGGATGCCGTTCACATCGAACAGGAACACCGTCGCCGACGACCGCGTGTCGGCACCGCCAACAAGCGACCCAATGAATGGAAGAAAGCTCTCGGGGCGCGGCCTCGACGTCACGAACATATAGACCAGCAGCGTCGAGCCGTCGTCCAGCGCGGTCTGAACCGACGCCGGGCCAAGCGTGGCTGTCACGTTTTGAAACGTCGTCACCCGGGCCTGAAGCTCGACATCTGTTCAGACCTCACTTCGACCCCGGTCGACATGCAGGCGCCAAGCAGTGCGCCGCACAGCAGGCCAATTACCACTCTATGTTTCATGTTGCCCCCGCCCGTATTTACAATTCTATGACGACGAAGCGCCGGCGGGACGCGGCGAAAAACCAAGCTCGCTAAGGGGTGTGGTCTGGTGAAACGCTCCGATCGGCAACAGTGGAGCGGTCGCCTAGCGCATTGCGCTTTCTGGGCACCAAGCGAGGCTGAAGTGATGATTTTTCCGCGGAACTAGAGGTTGCCGTTGCGTTCAGGCCGTCGCCCCGCGACGCCGGACGGCGTCCTGACCGCCTGTGATTCTGATGAGCGCATCAAGATTGTCGGGCGCCTCATTTTCTCCTAACTCGGGCAGGCTCGCGGTGTGCCGTTGTCTGGAGGGAGCCGACGTTCGAACGTCCGTGTGAAAGCGTGAGCCAACGTCCTTAGCTGGCCGACGTGAGCCCAATGGCGTTAGGCTCACGTCGACCCAGATCGTGTAAAAACGCAAGGCGGACTCAATGACGACTTCACGCGATGAGCCGCAGGCGTCAGCGGCCCAACGTGGCCTGTGTGACGGTTATGGGCGCTTTGCCTTCTTTGTGAGAGGAAGGGGTACTCAGGCGCCGTAATGCGCCCCGGCGCGACCTCCGTGGTGCAAGCTTATCCTCAGGCTCGCATCTTTTGCATCATCGCCGCCGTGCCGAGGATCGCCATGACGCGCCTGAGGTTATATGCAAGGACATGCAGGCTCATCTCGGTGCTGACATGCTCGCGTGTTTTCATAAGGAAGTGCGCCGCGCCCATCCAGAATTTCAGCGTGCCAAACGGGTGCTCGACGGTCTGACGGCGTACGCGCATCATTTGTGGCTTATGGTCGAGCCGTTGCTGCATCGCTTCGACGACGGCCTCATGTTCCCAGCGCTTTATCCGGCGAGCCTGCTTGCCTGATGTGCATTGTTTTCTGATGGTGCAGGTAGAACAGGCCGAGCTCGAATAGCAATGCAGCGTCATGCCGTGCTCGATGTTTGTGAAACGCCAGTTCAGCCGCTGCTGGGCCGGGCAAAGATATTCGTTATCTCCGGCGATGTAGATGAAATCCTGCTTGCCGAAATATCCGTCAGCGTTCTTGCCCGAAGTCAACGGTTTGGGAACGAAGGTCGTAATGCCCGCCTCATGGCATTGCAGGACTTCTTCGCTCTTGAAGTAGCCCCGGTCGGCAACAACAGTCAGATCCTTGATGCCGGTAGCCGCCCGTGCCTGGCTGGCCATGTTCGTCAACTGGCTGCGATCGTTGCCGACGTTGGTGACCTCGTGTGCGACGATCAGATGATGCGTGTCATCAACGGCCGTCTGAACGTTATAGCCAACCATTCCCGTTCCCCGACCGCTGGTAGCCATTGAGCGTGCGTCTGGATCGGTCACGGAAACCTGTCCATCTGGCGACTCGCGCAATCGCTGCTCCATCGCCTTGAGGTCCTGCATCTGCTGCCTGAGCTTGGCGATCTTGTCGCTGATCCGACTCGTCTTCGCCTCGGCAACATCGGATTGAGTCCGGTCTGCAGTCTCCATCGCGGAAAGATATCGGACGATGCTCTCATCGATCTGCTGCAGGCGCGCCTTGACCTTCGCGCTCGTAAAGTTGCGATCGCGATTGTTCACGGCTTTGAACTTGCTGCCGTCGATGGCCACTATCGACTTTGAGAAGAGGTCCAGGTTACGGCATAGCACGATGAACTGGCTGCAGACATTGCGGATTGCCTTGCCGTTGCTGCGGCGGAAGTCGGCGATGGTCTTGAAGTCCGGCGAAAGGCGGCCCGTTAGCCACATAAGCTCAATATTGCGTTGAGTCTCACGCTCCAGACGCCGACTGGACTGAATGCGATTCAGATAGCCGTAGATATAAATCTTGAGCAGTACAGACGGATGATACGAGGGCCGCCCCGTAGCTGCGGGCGCGGTTCCGTCGAAGCCGAGATCATGGAGATCAAGCTCATCGACAAAGACGTCGACTACGCGCACCGGATTGTCCTCGGAGACATAGTCTTCGAGATACTCGGGTAGCAGGACAGCCTGCTTACGGTCTTCGCCTTCAACGAATCGCTTCATGTGGCCGCCCGATCTGAACGCGTTACTTCAGTTTAGGCGATCAGCATGCGTTTTCACACAGGCTGGACCCACTTCGGCCCTTCGAACAGGGGTGAGCTCGATGTCAGCTGTCAACTGCGTAGCAGCCATTGAGCCTATATCGATGCCTCAACGATCGAACCAGCGATATTGAAGCGCTAACGTGACAGACTTGTAGTCGCCGCCTGCGCGCGTGACGAACCCGCTGGAAAACGCCAGCTTCGCGGACCAACCGCGTGCGACGGGCGCAGAGAACGTCAGGCCGTAACGCATGTTGGCCCGCCTGTCTTCGTTGGGTACCCCGTTCATGCTGGATCGGCCGCCCGCGGCGTAGCCGATGTCGGCCGCGACCCATAACCCCTGACGGAAGCTGTACCCAGCGTGCAGCTGTAGCAGCATGAGCGGATCCTGGCCTCGCTTGTTGCCGTGGAAAAAATCGTTGTTGCGGGTGAAGAACCACGCACCGGCCGACGCGTCGAAGAACCAGTTTCCATAGGGCTGCGAGATGCCGATCTCCGGCTTGAATCCCCAGCGGTTGGCGCCTATGTTGACCAGCCGGGAAGGGAGATACTGACCGGTCGGAGCCGACATCGTAAGGCTGATCCCAGCCAAGGTCGCTTGCTCGCGCCGGGCGAACTCCTCAGGCGTAAGCGCCGGACTGCCGATGAAGTTCCACGCGAAGCGCAGCTTCAGATCGCCAATTCCGGCGCGATGCACTTCGGTTGGCGCGCCAATGACGACGCCGCTGAGATTGCCGCTGCTGAAGGGCATCGCCAACGCGAGCGACGCCGTGTGGCCAGCCAGCGCGAACGTCCGTGAGTAGGCGAGCGACACGGTGCTGATCTTCGCCTCCACGCCGGTAATAGGCAAGGACGGATCCGTCAGCACATTGCCATACAGATAGACATAGCTGGCAACAAGAAAGTTCGTGCCGATTGGGGAGGGCGAATAGCTGCGCGGCTCCAGCTCCTGGGCTTGCGCCGCGATCGCCAGAAGCAGGAGCGCGACGGCGCCGGCGTGCCGAAGCGTCCAGTGGATGAATGGACACCTCATGGTCAGGTCTACCTGGCTGGCCGGCAACGGCGACGATCTACGGCGCGATCGGAGTGGGAACCGCCAGCGTGAGTGATGCAGCGTATCAGTGAGCTCAATCGCGGGGTATAGGACCTTGGTCGCATGTCGGCGCAACGGAGCGCACCGCTTGCCACCTACGCTCGATTCGCTTCTCGGAACCTTAGGGGCAGCATGTCGTGGCGTCCGATTGCGCCAGTTCGCGGCACGCAGAAACAGGCATCGCGGCTGGCGCCTATCGAAAAGCGGAGAATGGTCTGTATGGCGGATGTGCCCGCTACACCGAAACCGGCGAAAATGTCTCTTTCCCAAAGATCTCCGGTCGCACGGGAATGTCTATCGGTCCATCCGCTGCGGGCGGCTCTTGACCGCCTTGACGCAATACCACTGTCAATTTGCTCGCCGGAAACCGGCCATTGAGCGACGGCGGACGAAACCTTGGGTATTCAAATTGGACGGCGACCTCGACCGACCGCTTGTGGCCGATTGGGCGAGGTCGCCAACGGCCGCCTACTGGCATTCCAGTCCGCACATTTGAAATTGGCTGACTGACCGGTTTGGAGCAAGTCGTCTGACCGGAGCGGGTCGGGCAGCGTCAGCCCGCTCTTCAGTTTCATCGCCGGAAAGCGGCCAGTGGAATCTCGCAGCCCAGGAGCGGACAGTCGTCAGCGCGTACTTCCGACCCCAAGCGGTCGTTCGAGCGGTTCGGACTCCGAGACTTAGCGAAACGCTGAACAAAGCGTCGGCACGCAGGTTCGGCAAGAAGCCGTCGGAACTTGCCGTTGTTAAACGCCAAAAGCGCCTTGCCCGAGCTCCGCTCAGCACCTATCCTGATTCTGTCGCAACCTCTCTACTTGTCCCTGAGGCCGCCGCACTGGAAGGCAGGACCAATCCGTACCGCGCAAGCGGAAGCCCCGTATTAATCACGCCCGAAGCGGTTATTGGGCCCGCCGGCGGATGAGCTACATGCCGATCGCGATACCGCGCGGTATCTCCCTTCCCTGGAACCTGCGACAGACGGCATGGTACCGGTCTGACCGCGTCACCGATGAAGGAGACTCAAAATGCGCAAGTCGCTTGGGGCTGCTCTGCTAGCACTGGGTGTGACGACCTTGTCTCACGGCTTCGATGGAAGCGGCTCAGACGGCAGGGAAAGCGGCGAACGCGGTGGGCAACGCATCCTGAAGGTCTTTGACGGTCAAGGCAAGGTGGTGGGGCCGCTGGTTAGCTATGAGCCGCTTGGCACCGTTCTCAATGTCAACGGCGCCATGATTTTTGCTCCGATTGAACGGGTGAGCATCAATAACGGTAGTCAGTATTCTGCGTCCCAGTTTGAATGGGCGGGCAACTTCTCTGCATATCTGACGCCAGACTGCAGTGGGAGCCCGCTCATTACACCAAGTGTCGCCCCGACCTCGCAACTGCGTCCTGCTCAAATCGTTAGGCAAGGAGTTGACGCGACGGTGTACATCGCGGGGGACACCTACTCAGCGCGGACCCCATTCATGTCATTCCGTTCAAACGGCGGGTGCGTGTCAAGCTCCGAGCCGTTGGACTCGTGGGTTGCCGAGAGCTCCTATTCGCTCACGCAGCATTACCCTGAGCCGCTAACGATTCATTACTGAGCACCGTTAGTCCGCTCCGAGCGGCAACATGCCGATCTAGCACTGAACGTATGAGATTGATTGCCACCGATTCGGACAATAGCGTCGAATGGCGGCTTTTAGCCGATAGCACCGGTTCAATGAGCGTGCCGCCGCAACGATGTCGGAAGTCTCAATGGCTGCTTTCCGGCGTTCCTGCGAACGCGTACTGTCGGCGGCGGATTCAACCGGTCGATGCAACGGTTTGATGAAATCGCTCAGCCGGTGTGTCGAAGTTTAGTGTTTTTCGGGGACGTTCGTTGAGCCGCCTGGCAACGACATCAAGTCTAGCCTGTGAATAGACGGAGAGATCGGTGCCCTTAGGGAAGTACTGCCTCAGAAGCCCATTCGTGTTTTCGTTCGAGCCGCGTTGCCAGGGATGCTGTGGATCGCAGAAATAGACCTTGATGTCGGTAGCCACGGTAAAGCGATTGTGATCGGCCATTTCCGAGCCCCTGTCCCAAGTCAGTGATTTATATAGTTCCCGAGGTAACTTGCTGGCGTGTCGTATCAGCGCGTTGACCACAGCCTCAGAGTCCTTGCTGGCTACCTTTACCAGCATCACGAATCGACTTTGACGTTCGACGAGAGTTGCAATCTGGCTCGTAGCGTTGCCAAACAGCAAGTCGCCTTCCCAGTGTCCGGGTATTGCGCGATCCTCCGCTGTAGCGGGGCGTTCGCTGATCGATACAGCGTCGCGAATGTTCGTGCGGTCTTCAGTTTTCAATGTGTGATGCCGGGACCGGCGCATGACTCGAGAGCGTCGCAAGTGTTCAAGCAATTCCCTTTTCAGGGCGCCGCGAGCTTGAATATAAAGGCTCCGATAGATCGTCTCGTGTGACTGTTGATTTGCACTGAATCCTGACCCACCCTACGCAGTAATTTGCATCGAATATTGACCCACGTAGAACACTGACCTGCTCGGGAACGGGCAGGGGAACGGAGTGATCGACGTGGCTATATTGAGCATCATCCGACGCTGGCACTTTCGCGATCATGTCTCGTTGCGCGAGATTGCCAAACGACTGGGCGTGTCGAGAAACACGGTCCGGCGTTACATTCGGGCCGGTACGGTCCTGCCCGCCTATCCGGAACGACACAGTCCCAGCAAGCTCGACGGGTTCGCTGCGAAGCTCTCGAGCTGGCTGAAGACCGAAGCGAACCGGCCCCGCAAGCAGCGAAGAACCCTGAAGCAGATCCACGCAGATCTGTGCGCGCTCGGCTTCACCGGCTCTTACGACCGGGTGGCGGCGTTCGCTCGGCGCTGGCGGCAGGAGCAGCACGAGCAGGCAAAGACAACGGGACGGGGAACGTTCGTGCCGCTGCGGTTTGCCGCTGGCGAAGCGTTCCAGTTTGACTGGAGCGAGGACTGGGCCGTTATCAATGGCGAGCGCACCAAGCTGCAGGTCGCACAGCTCAAGCTCAGCCATAGCCGCGCCTTCTTCCTGCGCGCCTACCTGCTTCAGACTCACGAGATGCTGTTCGACGCGCACTATCACGCGTTCGTCGCCTGGGGCGGCATTCCACGCCGCGGCATCTATGACAACATGAAGACCGCCGTTGACAGAGTGCGACCCGGCAAGGTGCGCGAGGTCAACGCGCGCTTCAGCGCGATGGTTAGTCACTACCTGTTTGACGCCGAGTTCTGCAATGTCGCCTCGGGCTGGGAGAAGGGGCAGATAGAGAAGAACGTCCAGGACAGCCGTCACCGGCTTTGGCAGAAAGCGCCGGCGTTCGGCTCGCTCGCCGCGCTTAACGACTGGCTGGCCGACCAGTGCGTGCTGCTGTGGCAACAGACGCGGCACCCGGAGCACGACACGACCATTTGGGATGCGTGGGCGGCCGAGCGTCCACACCTGATGCCGGTGGGCCAGCCATTCGATGGTTTCGTCGAACATACCAAGCGCGTTTCGCCCACCTGCCTGGTGAACTTCGAGCGCAACCGCTATAGCGTACCGGCGTCGTTTGCCAACCGGCCCATCAGCCTGCGCGTGTATGCCGCAAAGCTTGTCTTCGTCGCCGGAGGTCAGGTGATCGCCGAGCACGAACGGCGTATCAACCGCAGCCACAACCACGGCGAGACCATCTACGACTGGCGTCACTACCTGGCAGTCCTGCAGCGCAAACCGGGAGCGCTTCGCAACGGTGCACCCTTCACCGAGTTTCCAGCTGGCTTCCGCAAGCTGCAGGGCGTGCTGCTCAAGCGCCCGGGGGGCGACCGGGAGATGGTCGAGATTCTGGCGCTCGTGCTGCTGCACGACGAACAGATGGTGCTCGCTGCCGTCGAGCTGGCATTCGAGGCTGGCGCGCCGAACAAGCAGACGGTGCTGAACATCCTGAGCCGCCTGCTTGACAGCCCGCCTGTGCCACCGCTGCAGACGCCACAGGCGTTCACGCTGACCGTCGAGCCGCAGGCCAATGTCGGCCGGTATGATCGGCTAAGAGACCGCGAGGACAATCATGCAGCCTGACGTGATGATGCAGATGCTCAAGTCACTCAAGCTGCACGGTATGGCTCAGGCACTGGGCGAGCTCGCCGCTCAGGACTCGCCGGCCTACAAGGCGGCTTCACTGGTGCTTGCCGGATTGCTCAAGGCAGAAATTGCAGAACGGGAAGTGCGCTCACTCGCTTACCAGATGAAGGTGGCGCGCTTCCCGGCGTATCGCGATATCGGCGGCTTCGACTTCAGCTGCAGCGATGCCAACGAGGCGCTGGTGCGGCAGTTGTACGAGTGCGAGTTTATCGACTCGGCGCACAACATCGTCCTGGTGGGCGGACCCGGTACGGGAAAGACGCATCTGGCAACCGCGATCGGTGTGCAGGCTCTCGAACATCATCGCCGCCGGGTGCGCTTCTTCTCCACCATCGAGCTGGTCAACGCACTCGAACAGGAGAAGCTCGTGGGCAAGCCCGGACAGCTCGCCACACGACTTATGTATGCCGATCTTGTGGTGCTGGACGAGCTCGGCTATCTGCCCTTCAGCCAGACCGGCGGTGCGTTGCTGTTCCACCTGCTTAGCAAGCTCTACGAACGAACCAGCATCATCATCACCACCAATCTGAGCTTCGCCGAGTGGGCCAGTGTGTTTGGCGATGCCAAGATGACGACCGCGCTGCTCGACCGGCTTACGCACCACTGCCACATTGTAGAAACAGGCAACGATAGCTATCGTTTCAGAAACAGCACGACACAGCCCAAAAAGGAGAGAAAGAAGACCCAGATACCCACCGAATAACCCGCAAAGCTGGTCCAACGGGTGGGTCAGAATTCAATGCAAATCGTGGGTCAGGATTCAGTGCAAATCAACAGTGTGACACCAGATGGTCCTTGTTGACGGCATATACATGCTTGAGCCAACCAGAAATCTGCTCAGGAGACCACTGCAGCTTCAGCTTTGCAGCGACGACTCGCGCCAGCGTCTGGTTTCCCACCAATTTGCAAACCTTCGGGCGACGTGCCCGATCCCAGGCGAGCGCCTCCGCCTGACTCGCTCGGTAATCTTGCATGCCTCCGTTGCGCTGCAGCTCGCGGCTGATCGTGGAAGGAGCACGTCCCAGCCTGGCTGCAATAGACCGAATCGACAAGCGGGCTACCAGGCAGCGAGAAATTTCCTCGCGTTCGGCAAGCGTCAATGCCTTCAGTGCGCGATGCCTTTGCGGTGGCTCGATGCCGCCGGCCTCCGCGAGTATCCGCTGTATTGAAGAGTGGCCCCGATCGGTAAGCGGCTCGTGCCGGCCGTTGTAGACGGTGGCTGAGGGAGACATCAAAGTGATGTCCATCATTTCCGATCTGATGGGCACCACTTTGACACAGTCTGCAGAGAAGAAGCCGGGTTCCCGTACGGGACGCCCTAACTACCCCCGGGAGCTTCGTGATCGACTGGCAGCAGCAGCTTGCGAGCCTGGCGTATCAGTCGCAAAGCTGGCCCGGGAGAATGGCATCAACGCGAACATGCTGTTCACCTGGCGGCGGCGATATCTGGCCGATCAGCAAGCTCGATCTGCCGGGCTCATTCCGGTCGTATTGCTAAGCGACTCGCCGACGGAGGTCATGGCATCAGCTCCGGCAGCAGCGCAAGTGCAGAGCGCGAAGCCTGTACCACCTGTCGGCGCGATCGAGATCCGGATCGGTCGTGTGGTAGTTAAAGTGGACGGCCTGGTCGATGCCGATACGCTGCGGATCGTGTTGGGAAGTCTGCGCTCATGATCTCCCTGCCGGCAGGCACGCGCATCTGGATCACCGCAGGCGTTACCGATATGCGATGCGGGTTTCAGGGGTTGGCAGCGAAAGTGCAAACCGCGCTTGAAGAGAATCCACTGGGCGGCAACGTCTACATCTTCCGGGGCCGTCGGGGCGATCTGGTAAAGATTCTCTGGGCCACGGAGGACGGAATCTGGCTTCTTGCGAAGCGGCTTGAACGAGGCCGTTTCATATGGCCCAAGGCCGACGGTGGGAAGGTCCATCTGAGCTCTGCACAACTGTCGATGCTGCTTGAGGGCATCGACTGGCGACAGCCCCGTCGCACCGCCGCATTATCGATGTTGTAAACCGCGCGGCAGACTCGTAAACTACGGCGCATGTCGAGCGGCGCCGATCTCCCTGACGATGTCGAACTCCTGAAGGCCTTGCTGGTCGAGGCCCGTAGTCTGCTTGCCGAACGCGATGTCGAGATTGAGCAGCTCAAGGCACAGATCGACAAGCTCAGGCGCATGCAATTCGGTCGCAAGTCCGAGCAGCTGCAGCGGCAAATCGAGACGCTCGAGACTCAACTTGAGGATCTGGCCGCCGGGCGCGGCGTTGTGGATGTGCAGCGTGCGCAGGCCCGTGGTGCAAATGCGTCTACGTCGAACGCAACGACGGACGAAGCGGCTTCTAAGCAAGCGCTTCCCGTACATCTGCCTCGCGAGGATCATGTACTCGAGCCCGAATCGAATTGCCCGGACTGCGGTCAACCAATGCAGGTGCTCGGCGAGGACGTGTCCGAACAACTCGCCCGGGTCACAGCCGCGTTCAAGGTCATTCGCACGATCCGCCGCAAACTGGTTTGCCCCCATGTTGCAGGACGATCACCCAGCCGCCGATGCCCGGCCTGCCGATCGGGCGGAGCATTGCCCATCCGAGCTTGCTGGCAGACATCCTCGTCTCGAAGTATGCAGATCACCAGCCGTTGTACCGGCAATCGACGATCGCGGCGCGCGACGGCGTGACGCTTGACCGGGCCAGCATGGGCCGCTGGGTCGGCCAGTGCGAGGCGGTATGCGCACCGCTAACAGAGGCGCTGCGCCGCTATACGGTGTCGGCCGCCAAGCTGCACGCGGATGACACGCCGATCCCGGTGCTCGCACCGGGCAGCAGGAAGACCCGCACCGGCCGGCTGTGGGTCTACGTGCGCGACGATCGCCGCTCGGGCTCGACGCAACCGGCTTCGGTCTGGTTCGCATACTCGCCGAACCGGCAAGGCATCCATCCTCAAACCCATCTCGCCAGCTTCAAAGGGATTCTGCAAGCGGACGCTTACGCAGGCTTCGACGAATTGTTCCGCGATGGCTCAATACGCGAGGTGGCATGTCATGCCCACGCGCGGAGAAAGTTCTACGACATCCACGTGCGCACACCATCTGACACGACACAAAAGGCACTCGAATATATTGGAGGCCTCTATGACATCGAGGCCTCCATTCGCGCCAGGCCGGCCGCCGAACGGCTGCGAATACGGCAGGAGAAAGCTAGACCACTGCTTCAAATCTACGAAGCGTGGCTCAGGGCAAAGCTTGAAACGCTATCGTCGAAGTCCGATACAGCCAAGGCGATCAACTACACGCTGAACCAGTGGAGCGCACTGACGTTGTATTGCGAAGACGGTACGCTCGAGATCGACAACAACATCGCTGAGAACGCGCTGCGTTGTGTAAGCCTGGGCCGGAAAAATTTTTTATTCGCCGGCTCAGACAGCGGCGGCAAACGGGCAGCCGCGATGTACGCCCTGATTGGCACTTGCGCACTGAATGACATCGATCCGCGTGCCTACCTGGACTATGCACTGACCCACATCGCCGATCACAAAATCAACCGCATCGACGAGCTCTTGCCTTGGTGTGTGGCCGACAAGCTGCACACGCGAGCCAGTCCGCCGCATTCCGCCACCTGACCGGCAGCTCCAGTTCACCATCATGCCTCACACGCACGAGCGTGGACAAACGGCCCAGCTGAGCCGCTTACCCCGATCGAACAGTTTGGCAATCTGATGAATTGTTTCGCCTTTGCGCCAGCGGTCCCACATCAGTGCCTTCTGACTCTCAGAATAGTAGATCCTCGGCCTCTGTTTCATTGCAACACCTCCACTGCCTACGCAGACTCTAGTGTGTTGCATCGACCGGTTGAATCCGCCGCCAACTCCGGACGTTCGTCCGCAGATTCGCTGGGACGTTCCAACGACCGAAGCCCTCTAGCAGCGGACCTTCGCACATCGGTTGAGTCGTCATTGCTCCTCGCTGCGAGCATTTCTTCTATGTCGAGCAGAACCAGTGCTCGCAGTTATTGCACCAATCCGCGAGGCAATTGAGAGAGAACTGGGCTCGCAGTGGCAGGTGCCCACCTTGTCCGACGACCCGCGTGACTTCTTCAATATCGCCGGATTGGATGCGTCGAGGACTGCCGAGGGGCGATCAGCAGCAATGTCCCCAGAACCTCAAAGGCGGCAAGGCGCGTCAGGACCGACCCGGCGAGCGACAGGCGATACAAGCTTTGTGACTGTCACTGGCTGGCGTTCCCAGTTACGGGAGGACGGCATCCGTACCTTCGTGCCTCAGTGGCAAACGGGCCCTGCCGGTGACCCTATTGGCCGAATCGCCGCGGCGTCTCGCGTCCGGATTTTTGCTGCGGACGAAGTGGTCGAATGTGGTCTGGTTGCACAGTCGTACCCGTTTACTTGTTCATCGATGACAAAGTCTGCGATTCTCATCGCGTCCATCGAGTTGCCGTCCACGTCGGACCATTCACGAATCGCGCGTTTAACTTTCGTTAGCGCCGCGACAGCAAGTAAAATGGCGTCCGTTTCGGTGATCCTTCCCTCAAGCTCATCGGCCATGTAGTCTGCAACCCGTAGAGCTGCGTCGATCAGATTGCGGTCGTCGAGCAGGTCCGTCAATACTGCAAGGACCACTGCAAGACAGGCATGTTTACGTGCAAGTGCGATATCTGTCATGAGTCTCTCCAAGGTCGAGGTGACTGCTTAGCCAGCTTTTGGCAAGCCCGTCGTAGAGCGAACCGAACGCTACTGCACCCATCACTGCGACGATCCGGCAGCGGCGATATCGGGTACAAACTCACTTTGCTCTGAGGTTGGCCCTAGATATGAAGTGCGCCGCGCGTTCGCATGAGAGAGCTCAGCGTACGTTGGGACATTCCTCTGCCCGATCTTCACCTCGTTTTGCAACGGCCGATTCTTCCGGAACGCCGGGACGCTTGCGAGCGTAGTTTCGCAAATGGTCGCCGATGCCTCGTGCGTGAGCTATGCCTGATGTCCCGTCACAATCACGTGGGGGAACGACACGAGTCGCTGAGGGACTTCGTCAGTGACTATCTCGCTCGGGAGGTCGCGAAAAAAGAGATTCCCCTCCTGTTCGTACACGTCTATTCGAAGCCCGCCGGGCTGCCCTGTCTTCGACGAGTCGATGGCAGCCTCGGTGTCGAGCAGGCCCCCGCGGCTCGTATCGATCAGTATTGCACCTGGCTTCGCGTGCGAGCGCGCGAAGCCAGGTGCCGATCCGTCTTACTTCGTCGTTGGAGAGTGCGGCCTCCGACAAAGCATTCGATGCGCGATTGTTGCTCATGCTGGCGTGTCCTTTGCGTGCCGGGCTCCACCGGGAGATACGGGTTATCCGGTCAAACAGATGCAACGGCGCTGCCGTTTCCCGCCTGGCGCCTCCCGTGTATTTTTGCGTTGGAATGCCGAAGCGGCGCGTGAGTAGGGACCGTGCGAAAAGGATATGTTACTGAGTGAAGAATGCAAGCAGCCTGAAATCAAATCTTTCTCATCTTACAGGGCTTCGTGCTCGGATCGGGCGAGGAACCAGCCCTAGCATAAGAAACCGGGTGGTGCCCGCTTGAAGTGCGCTCTGGCGTCGTCGCGCAGCGGCGCGGAGGCTGCGTTAGCGTCACAGCGAACATCCCTCCTATCTGCAGCGCAACGACTCGCTGTCAATGGCGCCTTGGCCACTCGGTTGTAGCCGGCCAAATCGCATCAGAACCTGAAGGTCAGATTCAAGCTCGGACCATTGAAACGCAGCGTTTGCACGAGTTGATCACCGGAGCCGTAGAAGGCGAGATACTGGTAGGTCAGGCTCACGTCGCACATCTTCATCGCGTAGCCGATGCCTGTCATCGCCTGCCACGTGAACTTCGACGTGCCTGTGCCGGCGTCGAGATAGAACGGCGCGTACCAGCGGCTGTCGCCCGTGATGACCAGGCGTCCGCGCACGCCCGCGATGCCGTCGAAGATGTTCTCGGTAGCCGAAACATTCAACTGGGGGCTCACGCCCGGACCCGACCCAACCGACGCAATAAGCGATGCGTCGAGAGTCGCCTTCACGGCGAGATAACGTCCCCGCTATCAAATCGATGTTCCCCCACGACTGTCGCATGACCGTGCGCCCGCCGCCTACCTGCATCAGCGTGCCGCGAAAACCCGTCTCGACATTCTGCGCCGTTTCGCCCGGGCCGAACTGGCCGTTCGTCGCATTGACCGAACTCTCATGTCGCCCGAAGTTCAGGTAGATCGTGTCCACTAAGATGCTCCAGTCACCCTTTCGCGCCTCGCCTTGCAGCATGACGGCAAATTTGAGGTTCTGAAAATAGTTGTACGGTCCGGTGGATGCATCGGCGCCCCCGCCCGGCAGCGAGAAACGCAGCGTCCCGGTTACAGATGGTAACCACAGATACGGCACTACGGCGAATTGCCAGTGCGCGTCGGCGTCGGCATGAGCCGGCTCAGTGTCCGATGCCTGCGCGCTGGTCGCGGCGATCATCAGTGCGGCGACGCATCCAGGGTACCAGCGCATCAATCGACCTTGATTTCGTTCTCCTGGCATATCGCATCCGGAACGCGTGTTCAACGCTTTTGCAGAGCCCAGTCGGTCTTCCCCGTGCGGCAAAAGACAGGATGCAGGTTCATCGACTGTCCTTTCGCCGAAAGCACGACGGCAACGTGACGGCATGTCTTGTTGCCGTCATGGCTTGTGTCGGACGGCGTCATCATTGCGTCCATCTTCACGCTATTGCCTGTGTCCGCGTTGGTCCATTGACTGAACTCGCCATCGCTCTTCATGTTGAGCACGTCGGTTATCGCACGCTTGATCGAATCGATATCGCGCGGCTTCACGTATGACAAGGGCGTATCGTTCAGGAAGTTGAGGTTGCTGGCGTGTGCAGCAACGACGTTGAACAGGAGTGCCGCAGCAGACATGGCACGCGCGCAACGCGTCCGGAGCAGACGTTCCGCGCCGAGAAATTGCATGCGAGCCTCCAATAGCTATTTCGCAAAGCCATACTTGCAACTTGGTAACACCCGGCGTGATTGTGATGGCGACAGGTCGATGCGGGAGACACGATGTGCGTGCCGACGGCTTTCCACCGTCGGACGCGTAATTCCGACGCCTCACGCTCCGTGCCGACCAGTTTAGTTGCTGCGTCTTGCCGCCGGTATCGGACTTTGGTCCCACGTAACGTGCCCTTTATGTGATTCGTCAAGCGTTAACGGCTGGTTTTGATCGGTCGAGGGTGCTGTCGCGCAACGGCGATCAGCGCTTGATCATGAAGCTTACCCTGCTGGAGATTGCGTGCTGGCGGAATTCGCGGGCGAGCAGTATTTCAAGGCGCTGTGCGGATGCGACTCGTTGTAGCGATCGAACGCGATGGCCAAGTTTTGCAGTGCGGTCCTGACGTCAGGCTTGGACACATCAGGAATTTGAAATCGATGGGCCATCAGACTTGCAACTCCCATGTCTCTGCTAGCTTTGAATGCGGCCATAGCACGCTGCGCTTCGAATGAGGGGAAGGGGTCGGGCAGCGTCAGCCCGCTCTTCAGTTTCATCGCCGGAAAGCGGCCAGTGGAATCTCGCGGCCCGGGAGCGGACAGTCGTCAGCGCGTACTTCCGACCCACTCCGGTCAGACAACTTGCTCCAAACCGGTCAGTCAACCAATTTCAAGTTTGTGGAGTGGAATGCCAGTGAGCGGCCGTTGGCGACCTCACCCGATCGGCCATTTTCGGCCGCTGGTTATCGCCTTGACACGGACGTTGGAACGTCATTTTCACTGCTGGTAAGGGACATTCGAGGGCTGACGGTCATGGTCGCCACTTCGGCCAGTGCGGCATTCCCTCCTGGCTTTCATGCGTGATGAGATAGAGAGCCAAAGCCCAAACTCCGCCCCATCTTAGCTTCTCGTTTCAGTGGGTTGATTTAGCCTAGATGATCATTCGTATCATCGAAGAGTCTCCTGGACATCCAAGCCGTTCAATCGGTGGAGGTCATTTTGGAGTAGGCAACTGAATCCTGCGGATGCTGCAAGGAAGCCTTATGCCTCGCGGGGAAGAGCGCTCCGTCTGGCGCAGTTTGGGCCTTTGAAGTAGCCGTTTTACCCGCAAATCAAGGACTTTTATAGCGCACAACTATCGATTCAGCGCCGGGAAAACCAGATCAACGTCCGAGCCGACGCCGCGGCAGGCATCGAATTTTCTAACTCCGGTTCGTTCGACAGCGCCGCAACTCTCGATCGTCCAGTTGCCGAACACGACTTTGGCGCTCCGTGCGCAACCGCAGCGAAGGCTGTCGCTAACTGTCAATGACTGGGCCTTTTCCGCCACGGCGCGTGTCGCGATTCTCCGCTCACATGATGCGGGCGCGACGCTTTCTGTGCGGCACGGCTTTTAATCCGAGGTTTTCGCATAATTCGAAATCGATGTCATCCGATGGCTAACGGCAGCCGCCCCGGGGTACCCAGGAAGCAAAACGAGTGAGGGCGTTCGGCGACTATCGAGCGGTCCAGTCCGTTGGCCGAGTTCGCGGGATTTTCCCTTAAAGTCAAAGATGGACCCTATCCTGACAGCAGGCGCAACCCGGCATCTGCTGGGACGCGTCAACCGCCCACGGCTTTCTGTTCGTCCTTTTCCGTGAGTCGCGGTTTTCCGGGCCCGCATCTGCGGGCCTTTTTGTCTTTTTGTGATCTCTGGACGCCTTCGTCGCGGCGGACGACGCCGAAATCGAGCGCCGACTGCATGGATGGAGAGTCGACGATGCACCCGGTAGGCTGATCGCAGCGAGACTCTCCATCAGTACTTGATGTCCCGTTTTTGCTGGCGGCCACCCTGTTTCGTGTCGCGCTTGTCCTGCCGGCACTGGGAGTTGCTTTTTTGGTTTGCGGCCCGGCAGTCGACCTTGTTCGAGCGTGCCTGCTGTTTCGCATTCTGGTTTGCATTCCTGCCAGCCTGGCGCTGTTGCGACTGGTTAGTGGCGAGAGTTGCGCCCGATAGCGCCAGGAGTCCGGCCGCCGTCAGAATTCCGATCGTCCGTCTCCAAAGTCCGTTTCTTGGTGCGACCATCTTCACACTCCTGTATCCTGGTTGAAACGGCAGTTAGCGTCGTGGCTAGCCGCTTTCGTATGCTCGCAAAGAGCCACCCCCAATCCCTCGGCGGCATCCCACTTGTCGGCTAAGTCATATCCAGGAGACCACGAATGACGCCCGAGAAAAAGAAGGACTACTTCGAACACTTAAAAAAAATACGTCTGTGGGCAGACCGATTTCCGTGCCATCAAAATAGATTGCTACACCGCCATCGACACCGGCCTTTACCCATTCGCGTTTGGCGACGGGGCGGAGGTGAAGGCGCGTTATGCGCTCACATGCAAGTGGAACGTGACGCATTGGCTGATCACAAATCCCACCATTCGACGACGCCCGAACCGGACTAGCGACTCGCAATTGCCGTGAAGGTGATGATCTGGCCGGCCAGCAACGACGTCGTCTGCTGTATCGCTTGCCTATCATAGTAGGTCACTATCCTTCAACTACGGGCCCGATTTGCGGACGGGGCAGCGCTGAGCAACCTTGAAACAATCGGCCTGCTAAACGCTGTTATCGCTACAAAACGCCGGACAAACGGCGAGGTTGGCACCCTTGTCGCCTCGACGTGACAAGACACGTGACGCGAACACGAATCCCCTCAGAAAACTCGGACAGTTTTTAGTTCATTGACTGCCGCTCCCGGTGACATAGAACCAAGGTCCAATACCCGCCGGCGTGCGCAAAGCCTATTCTTGGCCCGAGGTACTTTTCTTCGGAGATTGCCATGACAACATCAACGGGCCTGTTGACGGCTATGGTCCCTTCGGGCGGTTCGCCGTTACCTTCGATCTTGAGCCCGCTTCGTCACATCTCCCAGAGCCGACACGTTTCCTGCCGCGACGTACAGATTGACGCGCCTGCGCTTCGAAGCGCGAAAACAAGGTGAGGTGAAAAAATGAAAACGTTACCGCTTCTCGTCGTGGCCGTTGCTGTGTCAGCCTGTGCAAGCCAACCCACGCCGCCGAGCGCACAATCGCTTGGAGAAAGCCAGCAGTCAGTCCCTGCAGTCTCGCAATGCATCGCCCAGAAATGGGCAAACCAGTCTCAACAGACGGTCATATCGCAGGTGATTGCGGCGAACAACCAGGCGATGGACGTCTATGTCCCGGGGCAGCAGCCTCCGAATGGCGCAGCCGCTCTCGTGCGGCCGTCGTGGACGGGTAACAGCAAAACGTGGGTCGGTTCTCGCGCAGGCAGCGGGACAGGCGGCAACACCGGTGGTGATGTTAGCGGCTGCCTCTAGGCAGCGGGTCAGTCTGCGTTACTTCGTTGTTTCGGCCGATGTGGACAGCAGTTCCTGCGTCAGGCCCAAATCTGCCGCACTTCGATCGAGGAGGGTGTCATGAACCGCCGTACCTTCTTTTCGCTGAGTGCCATCGCACTGGCCAGTTCGCTGGCCGCTTGCGGCTCGACCTCGAATCCGACAGAAGCGGCCAATAAACGCCATGAAATCGATACCGGCGTCGACGGCGCCCTCCGCAAACTGTACAGTTCGACGCCGGGCGCGCAGGCGCAGGCCAGCAAGGCCAAGGCCATTCTCGTCTTTCCGTCAGTGATCGCCGCGGGCCTGGTGGTCGGTGGGGAATATGGCGAAGGGGCGCTGCGCGAGGGAGGCTCGTCCGTCGGCTATTACAAGACCAGCACCGCCTCGTTCGGCTTGCAGATTGGCGCCCAGTCCAAGGCGGTAATCCTGATGTTCATGACCCAGGACGCGCTCGATAAATTCCGGACGAGCGACAAGGGCTGGACAGCCGGCGTGGATGGCTCGGTGGCGGTGGCGAAGACAGGCGCCAACGGTACGCTTGACACTGCAACGACGAATTCGCCGATCGTCGGTTTCGTGCTGACGAACTCCGGCCTGATGGCCAATCTTAGCTTCGAAGGCACGAAGATCAGCAAGCTCGACATCTGATACCGGCACTGTAGCGCATGACTATCGAGGCGTCGTTCCAGCACGTGCGCAGGGATACCATGGTTTAAGGAGTTGACATGAAGACCTGGATTTTCCTTGTAATGGCCGCTGTCGCCATGATGGTGCGACCGGCATTGGCCCAGCCACAGACGTCGGTGGAGGCCACAAAAGGTGCCGGCACGGCCACCGTGACCGGAACGGCGAAGGTCACAGCCACGGTCGTCGAAATTGACCCAGCCACCCGGACCGTTACCCTGAAGGACAAGAACGGCCACATCGTTGACGTCGAGGTGGGCGAAGAGGCGCGCAACTTTGGCCAGCTCAAGGTGGGCGACGTGGTCACAATCGAATACCGGGAAGCGATGTCGCTGACTCTCTCGAAAACGAGCGGCCCGCGTTCCGCCTCGGAGCGCACGATGGGACAGCGCTCCTCGCCCGGGGCCAAGCCTGGTGGCACAATCGGTCGGGAAATCACGGTCATGGCCGATGTTGTAGCGTGAATGCGAAAGCGAAGACCGCGGTGGATGTGATCGTCGAAGACCCCGAGCAGATGAAGAATATTCGCAAGGGGGATCAGGTTGAGGTCGTGTACACGGAGGCGGTTGCGATATCCGTCACGCCCAGCATGAACACGTAGCTGGTCGATGAATCGACTTCTTTTGGAAGTGGACGGACGCAGTGGCATGGTTCTGTGCCGGAAACCATGGTTAGGCGCGTGCCCAGGATTGTCGCCGGCAGATTCTCGAGGTGGCCTGCCAGGAGACAAGTTATGCTGCTCGCACCGATTACCCAACGGGTGTTATCCAGAGAATTGCTCGATGTACTAATCCGGGCTGGACTCGTTGCTGTTCTGGCCATTTTCTGTTTCCGGATATTCTTCCCGTTCCTCAACCTCATGATCTGGGCGCTGATCCTCGCGATCACGTTGTATCCGCTTCAGGTCGGACTTCGGCGTACCCTCGCCGGCAAAGATGGTCTGATCGCCACGCTGATTATCCTCATCGCGTTCGGTGTCATCCTCGCGCCGACATATCTGCTGGGCGTTGCGGTAGCCGAATCGATCGATAATGCAATAGCCGTTTTCAAAAGCGGCACCTTCAGCATTCCGCCCCCCGCCGATTCGGTGGCCAGTTGGCCGGTGGTTGGGCAGCGTGTGTATGACTTCTGGCAGCAGGCCGCGGTCGACCTTACGGGTCTCGCGCTAAAGTTTGCTCCACAACTCAAGGACACCGGGCTCGCTCTGCTCGCCACGGTTACCGGTCTCGGCGCTGGGCTGCTGCTGTTCTTCGCCGCCCTGATTGTGGCCGGCATCCTCATGGCCCATGGCGAGACAGGCCATAAAAGTGCGGTGGAGATCGCCTCGCGCATCTCCGGCCCCGAAAACGGCCCGCAGATCGCCGAACTTTGCACATCCACTATTCGTGCGGTCGCCCAGGGCGTGGTCGGGATCGCATTCATCCAGATGCTACTTATTGGCGTCGCGTTCGTCGTGATGGGTATTCCGGGCGCGGGTCTGCTCGCGCTCGCGGTGCTGCTGCTTGGCATCATGCAGTTGCCTGCCACCCTGATCACCATTCCGGTGATTATCTTCGTGATTGCCACGCAAGGCGTGAGCGCAATCACGATCGTCTTCTCGGTCTATGTGTTCGTCGCGGGGCTTGCTGATAACGTGCTTAAGCCCTTGCTGCTGGGCCGCGGTGTCGCCGTGCCGATGCCAGTGGTGTTGATCGGTGCGCTCGGAGGCATGGTCACGGGCGGCGTCATTGGCCTGTTCATCGGACCTGTCATGCTCGCGGTCGGGTATCAACTGTTCTGGCGATGGGTAAAGGATCAGCCGAGGCCGAAGCAGTTAAGAGAAGATCAGCGCGTCTGATGCTTCCGGGGCCGATCGTGTCTTCTGCGGCACTGCACGCGCGCCGTTACTGGCTGCCGTTCGCCGCCAGTTGCCTGAGCGCGTGCATGCGTGTCGGCCCCGACTTTCACCCGCAGCATGAGAGCTGGGCTGAGCACTGGAGCAGCGCGTCAATCGAGCAGGTCACCCAGCAGGCAACACAGCCTGACATCCGGCAATGGTGGCAGGTATTCGCGGATCAGAACCTCGAGAGTCTGATCGCACAGGCCGATGCGAATAACGGCGACGTGAAGATTGCAGGACTGCGCGTGCTCGAGGCGCGCGCGCAACTGGGCATCGCGGTCGCAGGCCGCTATCCGCAGGTACAACAGGCCAATGCGGAGGCCTTGTACTCTGCGGGCAGACGCTCGGATGGTTTCAACTCGCGCTCGGGCGGATACTGGCAGTATGGCGCGGGCTTTAGTATAGGCTGGGAGCTGGATTTCTGGGGGCGTTTCAGTCGCGCAATCGAATCTGCCAACGCCTCGTTTTTCGAGGCGCAAGCCAACCGCGAAGACGCGTTGGTTCTGCTGCACGCGCAGGTCGCCGACACATACTTCACGCTACGCACGGCCGAGGCCCGCCTGCGCATCGCGCGCGAGAACGCGGGGTTGCAGAAGCGCAGTTACGAGATTGCGCTAAAGCTCTTCAAGAGCGGCGAGACCGATGAACTCGACCTTCAGCAGGCGAAGACCCAGTATCTCGGCACACTGAGCAGCATCCCCGATTTTGAAAGCCAGATCGTGCTCGCGCATCATGCGCTATCCGTGCTGCTGGGGCGGCCGCCAGGCCCATTGCCGGAATTGAATGCGCAAGCGGGCAAACAGGAAGTGGTGCCGCTCGTCGATCGGGTCGTGTTGCAAGACGTCCCGGCAGAGCTGTTGCTGCGCCGCCCCGATGTACGCGCGGCCGAATTGCAGATGGCCGCGCAGTCCGCGCTCATCGGCGTGGCGGAGGCCGATTTTTATCCGTCTGTGTCGTTGCTGGGCTCCCTTGTCTGGAGCGCAGGTTCGCTCACGGGCGCAGCGAGCACGCTAGCCGTGATCGCCGGCCCGAGCGTTACATGGAACCTGTTCGATCACGGCAAGATAACCAACAACGTGCGCGTACAGGACGCCCGGCTGCAGGAGCTGGCTGTCGCCTACCAGAACACCGTGCGCGAGGCGGCCCGCGAGGCCGACGACGCCGCCACGGCAATCATCGCTGCGTTGCAGCGCGACACGATCCTGAACGACGCGCAAGGGGCCGCGGGGCGCTCGCTCAAGCTTGCCAATACGATCTACCGGGAAGGCTACTCGGACTTCCAGCGGGTCCTCGACGCGCAGCGTGCCCTGTTCGCACAGCAGGACGCTTACATCGTCAACCGTGGCAACGCGGTGGGCAGTCTGATTGCGCTCTACAAGGCGCTTGGCGGAGGCTGGTATTCGGAACAGCCGCTCGTCGACCCCGCGACGCGCCAGCAGATGCGGCAGCGCGCCGACTGGGGCGATTTGCTGGACGAGCCGAGTGCTCCACCCGCCAACGCCGGGCCAACTGAAGGTGCGTCCCGATGAGCGACAAGCCCGAGCCCACCCCCGCCACGCCGCCGCCTCCGCCGGTGCCTGACGCCGATCCGTCGGGCAGAGCGGTGAAATGGGTCGTCTGCCTGATCGTCGTCAGCCTGATCTGGTATCTGTTCGCCGATCGCTTTACCCCTTATACGCAACAGGCACGCGTCCAGGCATACGTCGTATCCGTCGCCGCCGAAGCATCGGGGCGAGTGACGCGCGTCCTCGTGCATAACAACCAGGATGTCAAACCGGGCGACGTACTCTTCGAGGTCGATAGCGGGCAATACCGGATCGCCGTCGATCGCGCCCGGGCCGAACTCGAGTCGACGCGCCGGCAGGTCGGTGCGAGCACGGCCGGGGTCGATTCGGCGCTCGCATCGTTGCGCGCGGCCGTCGCGAATGAAGTCAAGGCACGCCAGGACAGCGAGCGCCTTGAACGGCTGTATCGTGACGATGAGGGCACCGTCTCGCTGCGGCGCCTTGAAGTGGCGCGCGCGACGCATGAGCAGGCCCAGAGCCAGGTTGCCGCTGCGCGTGCCGAAGTGGAACGCGCTCGCGAGCAGCAGGGCGGTAAAGGGCAGGAGAACGCGCAGTTGCGCGCCGCTGCCGCAGCGCTCGAGAAGGCGGAACTCGATCTTGCGAATACGCGAATCAAGGCGCGCTCGGGCGGCGTCATCACGGATCTGCGCACGGAGGTCGGCCAGTTTGCAGCGGCAGGCAATCCAGTCATGACGCTGATTGCAATCCGCGACGTGTGGGTCAGTGCAGATATGACCGAAAACAATCTCGGGCATCTACGGCCCGGCACGCCCGTGAGGATAGCGCTGGACGCGCTGCCGGGCGAAGTTTTCGGGGGACGGCTTCGCAGTATCGGCTATGGCGTGAGCGTGGGGCAGAGCGCGCCGCCCGGGGGGCTGCCCACCGTGCAGAACAGCCGCGACTGGCTGCGCCCCGCGCAACGCTTTCCGGTCATCGTCGAGTTCGACCCGGATGAGAGGGCGCGCCTTCACAACGTTCGTGTCGGTGGGCAGGCAGAGGTGATGGCGTTTCCAGATCCGGGTAATCCGCTCAATCCGCTGGGTCGCCTGTTTCTGCGCGTGATGAGTTGGGTCTCATACCTTTACTGAATGGCTAACTACTGCATCTATGGAACACAGGCTAGAGCTTCTCGGTCCACGTACGCTACGCGTTGCCACAGGGACGGCACTTTGCCTGACAATCAGCTTCGCGCTGGACCTGTCGGTCCCCGTCATCGCGCCGGTGTTCGCCGTTTTTCTTCTTGCAACGCAAAACCGCCCACTGTCGTTCAAGGCCGGCGTAGCGTTCGCGCTGATCGTGGCTTTGACCACGGGCAGCGGCTTGCTCCTTGTGCCGTTGCTTCGCCATTACGCGTTCGCTGGCGTGATGCTGGTTGGCCTCATGCTCTTCCTCGCGTTTCGTTATGGTTTGCGCGGCGGGAATAATCTGATCTCAACCTTTCTGGTGGCCGGCCTGACGATGATCTCCGCTGCCGGAACCGCTGATTTCCAGTCGGCCGTGACGGTGGTTGGCGCGCTGGTGAAGGGCCTTGTGCTCGCCGTGCTGGTGGCAGGATTTACTCACGTGCTGTTTCCCGAGCCCGTGAGCACGTGGCCACAACCTGCCGCTCAGGCCATGCCCCACGGGCAGGCGGCGCGCATCGCTCTGCGCGCCGCACTCGTGGTCATGCCAGCATATCTGCTCGCCATCACCGATCCAGCGAGCTACATGCCGATCATCATGAAGTCCGTCAGCCTCGGTCGACAAAGCTGCATCACGACGGCCCATAGCGCAGCGCGCGATCTGATCGGCTCCACGTTGCTAGGTGGCTTGTTGGCGATCGTGTTCTGGCTTGCCCTCAGGCTCTTTGTGGACCTGTGGATGTTCTTCCTTTGGATGCTGCTGTTCGGCCTGTTGGTGGGTCGCAAGCTCTATCGCATCAGCACAACGCGTTACTCATCGAGTTTCTGGCTGAACAGCCTCGTCACCATGATCATTCTGTTGGGCCAATCGGTGCAGGACAGCGCGGCGGGAAAGGACGTCTACACGGCGTTCGCGGTCCGTATGGGACTCTTTGTGGCGGTCACGGTCTACGCCAGTCTGATGTTGCTGATTTTCGAGCGAAGCCACCGCGCGCGATGACGCTGCGCGCAGCCGCGCCTCAGCCCAACGCAATCATTGGGTCCCTGCTGATGTAATCCCGAAAGCGGGTGGGGCTGACGTTCACCCACGTGTAACAGGTGAGCACAATGTAGGAGGTACCTGCAATGGGAAATGCGACAAGCGACGCGGTCGTCCGCCTGCGGGCACGTGAGATCTTGCGGGAATCCGGCCGGACTCTTTGGTACCTGCGTGCAATCCTGGCTGGCCTTCTGGTGCTGTTTGTTTTGCTAACGGTCGCAATGTATTACATGGGGGACCCCGTGGAGACGGTGAAGCGAACGGCTTCGACGATGGAGGAAACCTTGTACTTCTGCGCGATCACGGCGCTGACCATCGGATACGGCGACGTGGTCCCTACCTCAACGTTTGGCCGGATCGATGCGATATTGCTGGGCCTGATCGGCATGGTGTTCACGGGGCTGGTCGTTGCTGCGGCCGTGCGGGGCGTGCAGGAAGCTGCGCGACGGGCGGCGGGCGTTGTCGCAGATGCCGGCAAGCAATAACCACTGTGCTGTCTGAGCCGCTGGCCGACCTGCCCGATGCACGGGAGGAAATATCCGAGAGCACTGCTAACGTCGCGCGCGTGGCAATATCCGGCGGAAAGCCTTCGCGCCGCGCATGCGGGCCTGAGGCCAATCGCCGATTGCAAATTAAAACCGTCATTGTGCGGAGGTCGTTTCAATACTAAGCGAACGACGGCTTTAGCCGACCAGCCAATTTGGTGGACTGAATGGCCTCGACACCGGCAACGAATCGTTTATGGTCGGTCGTCCTCGTTTTCCGCCAGTCGGCGGAGCGCGTGGTGAATTTCGGCAACATTGGCTCGGTTGCACGATCGGTTGCAACAGGCTGCTCGCCGCTTCACATCTGCCGGAACAGGTGTGCATATTGTTTGCTCACCGCAACTGCGGCGCTGTGGCCGCGCAGCTTGAGTGCCATTTTTCCAAATGCGTTGACCGAGGCACCCTCCACGTGGTCGACGTTCACGACCGTGCTTCTATGCACCTGCCAGAACCGCGCCGCGTCCAGTTGCGCGCACAGCTCCTTGAGGCTCATGCGGATCAACAATTCGCCGGTGCGCGTGGTGACGATGACATATTTGTCCGCAGCCTCAAAGTACAGCACCTCTTCCACTGGCACCATCCTGATCTCGCTTCCGCTCGAGGCACGCACATAGCGTAGCGTCGCACCGCGTCCATTTTCCTGAGCGCGGCTCTCCAACTGAACGCTGCGCGTCATCTGCTCCAGTTGGCCAAGCAGGCGTTGCAGATCAGCCTGCACATCCATGGCGGGCGCCCGATCCGTTGAGGTGTCCGCAAGTCGTGGGCGTAACCTGTCGACCGTGCGCGCGAGCCGTGCCGTATCGACAGGCTTCAGAAGATAGTCGATGGCGGCTGCGTCGAACGCATCCAGCGCGTGTTCGTCGTAGGCGGTCACAAAAACGATCTGCGGCGGCGCCGCGAGATTGGCGCACGCTCGTGCAACGTCGAGACCCGTCGCGCCCGGCATCGCGATATCGAGGAACGCAACGTCCGGTTGCAGTGCGGCGGTTCGCGCGATGGCGTCCTGGCCGTTGCCGACCGACGCGATTATCCTCAACTCCGGCCATGCCGCTGACAGCTCCCGCTGAAGCGCGGCCGCGATGAGCGGTTCATCCTCCGCGATCAGCGCAGTCGGAGCGCACGTGTATTCACGCGAGCCAGCCTTCTTGCGTTCATTTAATGCGGCGATACATGGCTGGCGGATCTTCATGGTTTCGCCGCGCCCCCGATAGGTGAGTCGGCGATTGGAAGCTGCACCCTGGCAACCACGCCGTGCGGTGCGTTCTCGGTGATGGTCAGCGAGGCACGCTCGCCATAGAGTGCGCATAACCGGCTGCGCACGTTTGCGAGTCCAATACCAGTGCCCTGTGTCGCTGCCGTCGCACCGAAGCCCGGGCCGGTATCTGCGACAGTAAGTTCGAGGTGGTGATCGCCGCGCCTTGCCGTCATGTCGATTCGTCCGCCTGCGACCGTGCCCTGGATGCCGTGCTTCAGTGCGTTTTCGACGAGCGGTTGCAGCAGCATCGGTGGCACCGCGAGATCGGCGCAGTCGGAAGGAAGGTGCAGCGAATAAGCGAGCCTTGCGCCCAGGCGCATCGCGTGCACGGCGAGCATCGAGTCGAGCACCGAGAACTGGACTGCCAGTGTCTCGCTTTCGGTTCTCGATGCTTCCAGCGTCGCCCGCAGGAAACGGTTCAGGCTGCCAAGCAGTTCTCGCGCGCGCGGCGCATCTGAAACGATCAGGCTATCGAGTGTCGCCAACGTATTGAAGAGAAAGTGTGGCTCGATCTGCGCCTGCAAAGCTTGCAGATGCGCGCGCAGCGCCGTTTTTTCGGCGGCTTCGCGCAGCCACGCAGTGCGAGCCACCTGCTCGCTGAGGCCCGCAATGCGCGCTCGCGACCAGCCGTACCAGGTGCCGAACATCGTCGCAACCAGCGCGATCCAGCCGGTCGTGGCAAGTTCTTTGGCGCCGAACGTCCTGCCGAAGTCGAGACCGAGCAGCGCGCTCGCGAGAGCTCGCCCGATCGCGGCGCCGACGATGATGGCGACCACCATCATGACCGCAAGCCTGGGCAGGGTGAGCGCATCGCGCCGCTCAAGGCAAAAACGGCCGATGCTGAGCAGCAGCATGATCGATAGCCCGATCGCCTCGCTAAAGACAAGATTTCCTCCGAGGCCTTCTCCCGTGCCCACCGCAGTCAGCCCAACCGCAATCAACGCGTTGCCTATGACGACGAGGATCGCTTCGCGGGCCAATTCGGCTCGCAGTTGTTGCGCCGGGGCGCTTGCCCCGGTGGAGATATTGGGGAGTTCGACGTTACTACCAGGAGTCATGCTATCCATCCGGTCAAGATGATATCCAGCACGCGGTGCGGCGTGGCGACCGCGGCGATACCGGCCACGACGAGGCCGATGAACGATCCGCGCATGGCGAGGCGGTGACCGCGAATGTTGCCTTGCCGGATAGCCCAGATAGCTCGCCCGACGCTGACGAGCGTCAGCAACGACAGCGCGTGCACCCACGAAAAATGCCCCGGGTTCAGTTTCTGGATGCCGAAGGAACCGAGAGCGGTCGCGAACATCGCCACCGCCCAGAGACGACCGAGCCACTTATGGCGTGGCGTGCCCTTTTCGGCCACAAAGACTGCTGTTCCGAGTATGACAGAAAGGGTTGCAACAGCGATATGCACGGCGATGATGGTAGTCACGATTGTCCTCCGCAGCAGGGTCATCTGACCCAATGGCTGCCAGTGTGCGCAGTCGTGAGCTCGTTCTCGACAGGCATGCGACAAAACGTGCGAATGGCGGCGCGAGCAGCGTTTTCAGTGGTGCGTGTGGTTCAGGGAGAGGCGCGCGGCCGGCAGTCTGAGACAGAAGCTGCCCCTTCGGAAGTCGCGTGCGCAGGCAGAGCGCCGCAGCGAAATGCCGATAGCGCTCAGCGAAGCTTCCAATGAAATCGTCGGCGACGGCTATCTCGGGGTGTTTCCACGTTCCGCACAATGCCCGGGCATCATCAGTCACCGTCCCAAGGCAGGGCTTGATGGACCGTTCCCAAATGCGCGGGGACGAGCCCAGCGGGTCGCCGACCGGAGCTTTCGGGGACGTATATTTCCGCGTGTTGCAACCTCGACGACACGGCCAGAAGCAGTTGTGAACACCGACAGACAAAGAAAGCAGAGCCGCGACTTTCTCAAAATCATCGGTTGAGTTCCGCCGATCCGATTGTTTTGTTCTGATCGACCGCCTAGATCACGACGACGAACTTTCCCTTTGCCTCATTGCGCTCCATCAGTTCGTGAGCCATCGGCACATCACTCAGGCCGAAAACGCGCGCAGGTCGCCCTCGGTATTGATTCATCGACGCAAGGTCTACGATCTGCTGCATGGGCACTTCTGATAACGGGAATTCGGGACTCCCAAACATGAAGCTGCCAAAAAAACTCATGTGGACGCCGCTCGGCATCTGCCCAAGTGGATTGAACCCGGTGAGGGGCGCCAGGCCACCAAGAAAGCCTGCGAGGCACACTCGGCCACCGCGACGGGTGGCGCGCAAGGAGTCAAGGACCGTACTGTTTCCGACAAGGTCGAGAACGGCATCAGCCTTGCCGCCTGGCCAGTCATGTGCGGCAAGCAGATCGCCTGTTGTCGTCACGACGTGTGTTGCGCCCAGCGAACGGAGCAACGTTTCATTGTCCGAGCGACGGGTGGTCGCGATCACATCGGCACCAAGTTCGCACCCTATGTCGATGGCTGCCTGCCCGAGGCTCGAGGTGCCTGCGCGCACGACAAGCCGCTGTCCGGCCTTCAATTCCAGATTCCGCCGAATGCAGGTCCAGGCAACCGCATAGGCTTCCGGCAGCGCCGCGAGAATGTCCCAATCGAGCGTCGTTTCAACGGCGACAACGTTGGAGGTCGGTACAGCGACGTACTCGGCATAGCTACCGTTGATCGTTCGTCCCATTCCCCCCATCAATGCCATTACCGTCTGTCCTTCGCGGTGCACGCCAGTCGTGTCCGATACAACCGTCCCAACGCATTCGATGCCGCCAATTTCAGTAACGGTCCCCCACAGGCCGCGGCGCATATAAAGCTCCGCACGGTTCAGACCGAATCCACGGACGCGAATCAGGACGCAGCCGGGTTTCAGCAGAGGCTCTGGCACCTCGACAACCTTCAGCACTTCAGGACCACCGAATCTACTGCGCACGATTGCTTTCATGTCGACCTCCCTCGTTGGAGAGCGAATGGTAGGATCGATCTTGATCTCAAAAAAATTACTTTGTTTCGACAGACACTGAAGCTTGACCCTACAATGAATGAACCTACACTGTTTCAGCTGCAATGCTTCGAAGCGTTGCTCAACGAGGGCAGTTTTGCGGCGGCCGCAGCGCGCCTGAACCGCACGCACCCAACGGTTCACGCGGCTGTTACTGCGCTGGAAGCGCAGGTAGGCATGGTCCTTCTGGACCGAACAGGCTACCGGGTCTCGCTGACAGCGCATGGCGCGGCGTTTCGCCCCCGCGCGGTTGCCTTTCTGCGTCAATACGAGAGTCTGCGGCGCGAAGCGGCGCGGCTCGCCGCAGGACAGGAAGCCGAGCTACGCGTGGTCGTAGGAGACCTGTGTCCATTGCCCGAAACGTTGGGCTCGCTGAGGCGGTTCTTTGAGACCAGTACCGGTACGCGCCTGACGTTGTTGTTCGAGGCCATCAGCGGTCCCTGGGAACGGCTACAACGTGGCGAGTGCGATCTGTTCTTTCACCACCTCGACAAACCGACGCCAGAAATAGAAACAATCGAACTTTTCGAGGTTCAGCTCGTGCCGGTTGCGGCGCCGGGGTTCCTGCAGCAACCTACTGACGGATCGATCACGATCGATGACCTGCGGCCGTACGTTCAGTGCGTCATTCGTGACACGAGCAGGGAGCCGTCGGACGCGAGCTACTACCTGATCGAAGGCGCGCCGACCTGTACCGTGCCTGACCAGTTGATGAAGCGCGAACTGATTTTGCAGGGACTGGCGTGGGGCCACATGCCGTCTCACCTGATCGCTGACGATCTGACCGAGCACCGGCTGGTGTCACTGGAAGGGCCGTATCTGCGCGGCGGCGCGCTCACGCACTATGCGGCGCGTCGGCGCAAGGCTTCCCATGGGCCCGTCGCGCAGACGCTATGGAAGCAGTTGCAGGATCAGAAGATTCGCTGAGCGCGTGAGACGGAGCGCTTGCTGGCCCCCTTTGAAAAGCGATGACGAGTGGCAAGGAGCGCAATCAGTCGCGTCTCGCATTCGGAAAACGAGTACAGGCGCCGCTGCGCGATCATGAAGGTGAGGGCGCGCATGTGCCATGCGCGCCGTTGGAGTTCGACAAGTGCCTGCGCTGGCGACAGCGAGATCGGTGGAACGGCTGGCACTGCTGCGGCGCTGACAACCGCCCAATACACAGCTTCCTGTCAAGCTGCGGTAGCGGCATGCGACTCTTCAGACAGGCTTGCCGACGGCTATCTGACGAATGCAGCAGCTTGCCACTGCAGTCCGGCGCTACTGCAATGTGGATTGTCCACCGCCAACCCGAATCCCGCGCTCTGCCTGCCTGCGGCACAGGTGACCACGTTGCAGAAGTATTTGTCGTCAATGGCGCGCTCCGACGGTACCGTCATTTACAGCGGATTCAACTGGTCAGATTACTCAGCGTTTGGAGGGGCCTTCAGGTCGCCTGGTGGTGTCTTTCGTTTTTGGCGACAGGCGACCAGTCGTGGCTGACTCCGGCGAAGCAGGCAACCTTGAACCCCAACACCGATTACGGCATTATCGGCCTGGGCCTGAAGCAAACCGGCATCGACAACGACGTGCAATCGATCGCACAGTTCGTTGCTTCCGGGAAGAAGTTGACCTCGTGGCAAGACATTGGCGATAACCTGCTGCCGCCAACGAGCACGAGAGGAATGACGCGAGGATGACTGCAATCGCTCGAACGATGGGATTGTCCAATCCGACGACTAACACCAGGCTTTTCCCCATGCCCGCGAACCCGCATGCCGCAGGGCAAGACGTCACGCAGATCGATTGGCCGGGCGCAATTATCAAGTGGGTAGAACAGGGGGAGGCGCCCCCGCAACTGACTTACACTTTCCGAACGAACGCAACTGCTTCACGCAGTCTGCCTGTCTGCCTTTACCGCAAGGCACCGCATTACAATGGCAGCGGCGACATAACTTGCGCGACTAACTACACTTGCACATGAGCTTGACGCTTCAATAAGGACAACTAGCAAGAACAGTTGCGCAAACGTGGAAGGCCCGCTATCGGGGGCCTTCTTCTCGTCTTTGCCGGCGCATTGGGTAGTCGACGCGAAGCGCATCGAGTAAGCGAAGCACCGATCAATCCGTTCGATCGATGATGACGACTCCCTCAATCCGAGGCCTTCCATGCGGACAGCATTTCAAGGGCGTTGGCGTAGTTGCCAGTAGCCTGGGCAGTTCGCAAAAACTTGGCGCGTTCCACGATGATTTCCTTGGGCGTGGGCTCTGCATGCAAAAGGGCGAGCGTCTCGTCAAGGAAGTCTTCGAGGGGCATGGCCTGTTCGTCACTTTCCTGACCGAACAACGTGGTGCGCACGCCAGGGGGCACCAGCTCGATCACGCGCACGGGACTGCCGGCGAGTTGAACGCGCAATCCTTCGGTAAACACATGAACGGCCGCCTTGGTGGCGCTGTAGGTCATGGCGATGGGGAACGGAACAAACGCCAATGCGGAACTGACATTGATGATGATGCCATCGTTTTTCCGGACAAGTTGCGGCAAGAACGCATAGGTCATGCGAATGGTGCCCAGAAGGTTGATCGCGACCGACTCTTCCGCACGCTTCAGTGAGTCCGGCTCCAGAACATTTTCGCTCAACATGATGCCGGCGTTGTTGATGACGACATTCAGGTCGGGGTAACGCTCGGCTGCCAGTTCGCTCGCCTGGACGATGGACCCGGCGTCGGCCACGTCGAGTTCGATCGCCTCGACACCCGGGTAATCCGTGGTGATCTGCTCAAGCAGCGCCTTGCGTCGGCCTGCGACGATAACCCTGTTGCCCGCCTCGTTAAAACGCACCGCCAGACCGAGCCCTATGCCCGAGGTGGACCCAGTGATGAGAATCGTATTGCCCGAAGTCTTCATTTGTGCCTCTCGAGATCGATGAAACCGATAGAATGTCAAACGGACAGGTGTCCGCTAAAACGAAGCGTACCGGACAATTGTCCGTTTGGCAAAATACTTCGGGGGGCAAATGACACGGCCACAAAAGACGGATCGCCCGGCGCGCGCGGACGCGCTGCAAAATCGCGAACGCATTCTGGCGGTCGCACTCGCGGAATTGACCGTTTCGGCAGACGTGCCACTGAGCACGATCGCGAGGAAGGCTGGCGTCGGGCAAGGGACTTTTTATCGCCATTTCCCGACGCGGGAGACATTGGTGATGGAGGTTTATCGCTACGAGATGTGGCAGGTCGCAAACTTCGCGGAGCACCTGCTTGAGACGCGCTCGCCTGACCAGGCATTGCGGGAGTGGATGAAGCGCCTTGCCGAATACGCGATGACCAAGGCTGGCCTGGCCAATGCAATTCGCGAGGTATCGTTGATGCGGGACTGTCCGGGAAAGGCGGGCTATGCCCCAGTCGTCGCTGCGGCCCAATTGCTGCTCGATGCGAACGAGAAAGCTGGAACCATCCGGGCCGGCGTGACCACTGACGACTTCTTCCTGGCAAGTGCCGGTATCTGGCAGATCGATTTCAATGACGAGTGGCAGCCGCGCCTTGCCTGGCTCATAGACTTCGTGATGGCAGGACTGCGCACGGTCGCGCCGCCACGGCCCGTTTCTCAGTAGCCGTTACCCTCGGCACGTTTGCGCCTCATCTCGGCCCACCCGATTAACGCCTGCATCGACGGCCCGAGCGCATATCCCATATCGCAAAGAGCTCGTACTCTGCTTCGGCGGTACTTGGGGATACACCGTTCGCCGCACGATGCCGTCTTTCTCCAACTGCTTGAGCTGCTGAATCAGCATTTTCTGGTTGGTGCCGTCAATCAGCTTCTCCAGATCGGAGAATCGCAGCGGGCCCCCTTGCGGCAAACAGCTGGCAAATGATGGCGATCTTCCACTTGCCCTCCAGAAACCCGGAGGGCCTCTGTCGTCGCCGCGGCCCATTCAAGCCCCTTTTTGGGATCTTCGCAGTTCCATTCACGCTCTTCAGACACAAACACCTCGGTACGCTACTTACTTTTTAGTCGGTATTTGCCATTACCACATAAGCCAGCTAGAGTGGGTGCTGCATGCGACATTGAGGATACAGCCATGAAAGTCGGGATCGTCGGAACGGGAAACATTGGCGCGCTTTCGCCCGGAAGTTAAGCGCGGCAGGCCACGAAGTCCGCGTCGCGAATTCTCGTGGCGTGGATGGTGTTCGACAGGTCGCCGACGAGATCGGCGCGCAGGCCGTGGATGTTCACGGTGCGGTCGATGGCGAGGAAGTCATCATCCTTTCGATTCCGCGGCCCGCCGTACAGGCGCTTCCTGCGGATTTGTTTCGTTCCCTAGCGGCTGACGCGATCGTCGTCGACACTGGCAACTACTACCCGGACATGCGCGACCCGCACATTGCAGGAATCGCGAAGGAATGCCCGAAAGCGTGTGGGTGTCCCGGCAGATCGGGCACCCTGTCATCAAGGCATTCAACAACGTGCTGGCCTACACGCTCGCAGAACTGGGCCAGCCGGAGGGGACGCCTGGCCGCCTCGCCGTCGCCGTGGCGGGGGATGACCTGCGCTCCAGGGAAATCGTGATGGAGCTGGTGAATCAGACGGGCTTCGATCCGGTCGATGCGGGTTCGCTCGCAGAATCCTGGCGCCAGCAGCCGTCAACTCCCGCGTATTGCTGCGACTACGATGCGGATGCCATGCGCAAGGCGCTGGCTGCGGCCGCTCCTGGGATTGCGCCCAGGATACGTGACCGGCTGCCGGAGGTTTTCGCCAGGCCCGGTCCCAATCCCGCCCACGCCGATATTGTCGCCATGAACCGTGCGACCAACGTCGTTGTCAGCGTACCGGCGTCCTGACCTGGCCTGGTCGTCATCACGAAGCAAATATTGGCAACGGGTAGCCGAGGCACGATGACGGGACAAACGGTGATGGCATGCATTGCGGGAATGGCTAGAGTCCGCAACCCGGTGCATGGCGTATGTGTTCGCTGCTGAGCGCGCAGGAATCCCTGGAGTCGAGCATGGGGCGATCCGGAGGATCGCGTGAACCTGACGCAGCGCATGCAATTGCACGACTACAACATCGTGGTCGAAGCGGCAATGGCCGGGCAGGGCATCGCCATGGGTCGCCATCGACTCATTTTCCGCAGCTGGCGAGCAAGGCACTCGTGCAGGCGCCACCTGAAACCACACTGGATGGCCCTCGAACCGGATAGTGGCTGGTCACCCCCAAGCGCTCGTTGGGCGATGCGGCGCCGTTATTTGGTGATTGGCTCACACAGGACGCCGCACGGGATCCGTCGGATTGCATGGATCAGTCTGGCTTATCGGTGGAGACAGGAAAATTGACTGATCGCGCCACGGTCGATTCAATAGCATGGCAGTCTCCTTGTTCTGACCGGATACACCGGACATGACCTCTTCGATTTCCACTTTGCCAATGGGGCGTCCGACCTCATGGTCCAGGTATTCGGAGATCCGGGCCGCAATGCGCGCAGTGCCGTCGGCGTCGCGTCGCGGCCCTCGGGTGTGGCCGTCGAGGCAGAAGCCGTCACCGCGCTTACTCAGGCGTGAACCCAACTGGCGTCATAGGAACAACCATGTCTTCACCTCTCTCCCTTGCTGCCGTGGACGGGCTGCGCGCCCTGACGCCGGGTGCACAAGGCACCATACATTTCAACCACGCCGGCGCCTCGCTGCCGTCTTTGGCCACGCTGGAGGCAATCCAGGCGCAACTGTGGCGCGAAGCCACGATTGGGCCAATTGAAGCCGGTGCGGTCGGCCGCGAACACAGCGAACGCGCGCGGTTATTCGCGGCTAGGCTGCTGAACGCAAGACCGGCCGAGATCGCTGTGACTACAGGGAATTCGCCCGGTTGGGGCGCTGCATTCGCGGCGTTGGGCCCGTGGCGACCAGGCGAGCGGATCCTGGTCGGGCGCCATGAGTGGGGCGGCAATCTGGCCACCATGCGCCTTGCGGCGCAGGGCGCCGGTGCGGCGATAGAAGTCATACCATCCGACTCTTGCGGGACTGTAGATCCCCGCGCGCTGGAGGCGATGCTGGACGAGCGAGTGCGCCTGATTGCACTAACGTGGCTGCCGGCGAACGGCGGTCTTATCAATCCGGCCGCTGCGATCGGGCGCGTAGCGCGCCGTCACAGCATCCCGTACTTCATCGATGCCGCGCAAGCAGTGGGGCAGCTTCCTATCGACGTGGTCGAGGCGGGCTGCGATATTCTCACCGGTGCCGGCCGTAAGGCACTGCGTGGTCCGAGAGGCATGGGCCTGTTGTATGTAAGACAGGACTTTTTGTCACGTCTGGCACCCGCATTCGTCGACACGCGCTCCGCACCGCTGAATGCGAGCGGCGATCCTATCCTGCGGAACGACGCCGGTCGGTTCGAATCATCGGAAGCATCGCTGGCGCTGCACTGCGGACTCGCCAATGCGTTGCGGGAAGCACTGGAGATTGGGATTGACACTATCCGCGCACGGATCGACAGCATCGCAAGGACGTTGCGGACACAACTGGCGGATATCCCCGGTGTGACGGTGCTGGATCAAGGCATCGAACGATCCGGCCTGGTGGCGTTCAACGTGCACGGACTGGACCCCCTGTCAGTGCAGCGCAGTCTTACGGCTCAAGGCATTACAATCGGTAGCAATGGTGTGGGCTATACACCGTTGGACATGGAATTCAGGGGCCTTAAGCAGATCGCGCGCGCTTCTGTCAGCTACCTGACCACTGAGTCCGAAATCGGCAAACTGCTGGAGGGAATACGAGCACTGACGCGCTAGCAATCGATCTACGCCCGGATGCGCAGCCGGTGCAGCCTCTTCGTGACCTTCGGCGCAAAGGCTTTTAACGGGCTAATTGTTGATGTGCAGCGAGGCGAATTTCCAGCACGCCGGCAGGTACCCGGCGATGCGCCGGACGTAGCGAGTCGACCAGTCAGCTCAGGGGGGAGTGTTCGGCAGCAATGTCTTCCCGAAGCGTTGCGTGCGTCGGCTCGCCGACCAGCAGTGAGCGCGTGCGTGCGCTGGACGCAGGGGCGTCGGCACCGAAGAACATGCCGAGCCAGTCGAAAATGAGCCTGGGCGCGCTCGGCCGGAATTGATTCCACTCGTATCTCAAAGAACTGTCCCAGCGCCGTCGCGATGTCACGCGTGATGACCCCATCTTCAGCGACGGCATGCAGCACGCTGCCAGGTGTCGCTTTGTCGATCGCGAGTTGCACGGGCTTGCTAGCATCGAGCCGGTTCACCGCTGGCGAGCGGTTCAGGCCCTCGCCGATGTAGTCCGACATGAGTTTGTCTATGTCCAGTTCGGAACAGGCGTCTGCGACGACGGGCGCGGCGTGGCGCGTCGATGGCGGCGTTGTGCGCTCTATCTCCTGATACATTGGTTTCGGCGCGCGTGAAATGGTTGACGTCTGGGTCCGGTACGTCTCATTGCGCTGGTGAACGTCGGTTTTCAGGCTGACCGACTGTCCCGTGTGGGGTCGGCCTCAGCCGACCGCGCAGTTGTCACGCGCTCCGCTCAACCCGAAACACCGCTACGGTCTCCTTCATCTTGCGCGCCTGCAGGTCGAGCGATTGCGCGGCAGCCGCGGCCTGTTCGACCAGCGCCGCGTTCTGTTGCGTAGTCTCGTCCATCTGCGCGACCGCCCGGCCGACCTCATGGATGCTGCGACTCTGCTCGTCGGACGCTGCCGCGATTTCGCCTACGATGTTGGACACGCGATGAATCGCGTCCTTGATGTCTGCCATCGTCGCGCTCACCTTACCGGCCTGCTGCGTGCCGCCGTCGATGATCGCCGCCGACGCCGTAATCGTCTCCTTGATTTCCTTGGCCGCGCTCGCCGAGCGTTGCGCGAGATTGCGCACCTCGCTCGCGACGACCGCGAAACCGCGTCCTTGTTCGCCCGCGCGCGCGGCTTCGACCGCCGCGTTCAAAGCAAGGATGTTGGTCTGGAATGCAATGCCTTCGATGAGACCGGTGATCTCCGAGATCGTCGCCGAACTGCCGCTGATCTCGTCGATCGTGCGCACCATGCTTTCGACTGCCGCATTGCCGGTGTCCGCGACTTGCGCGGCCCGCGCCGCGAGTTCGCTCGCGTTGCGGGCGTTGTCGTTATTGCGGCTGACTGTTTGCGTGAGTTCAGACATGCTCGCCGCGGTCTGCTGCAACGACGCCGCCTGCTCCTCCGTGCGCGAGGACAGATCGATGTTGCCGCTCGCGATTTCCTGTGACGCAATGCTGACCGACTCCGCGCTTTCGCGCATGGTGCCGATCGTTGCCGCGAGCCGCTGGCGCATGTGGGCGATCGCGCTGAGGATGCTGCGCTCCTGCACGTGGCCGGCGCCGAGCCGATCGCTCAGGTCGCCGTCCGCGATCGTCTCGACGATTCGCGCAACTTCGGCGGGCTCGCCGCCTATTTGCCGCACTACGGCGCGCGTCATCAGCACGCCAAGAGCGATCGCAACCGCGACGCCGCCGAGTGCGCAACTCGCGATCCACCACGTCACCGAGCGGACCGCATCGATGCCTTCTTCGACGCGCTGGCGCGCCAGTCCGTCACGCTGGTCCGACAGCTTGATCATTAGCGTGCGCAGCTTCACGTGCAGCGGATCGGTGGCCGATCGAAGTTCGGCGAGGGCGCCCGTCTGGTCTCCCCGGTCGGCGAGTGCCATCACCTTCGCGACCGAACTTGTGTAGGCCGGCCACGTCGCGTCGAAATCACTCAGCAACGCGCTCTGCGCGGCGGTGCTCGCGTGTTTGCGTTCATAGTCGAACGCGGACAGGATCGCCGCTTCGCCGCCATGATTGAGGCGCACCGTATCGGCGCGGCCAGCCGTGTCGGCGTTCAGGATGTACGAGTACAGACGACGGAAATGCGAGGCCGCCTGCCACGCGGCGGTGCCGTCGTTGCGCACCGGCACGAATTCACTCTCGTACATTTCGGTTTGCATGGTCGCGACCTCGCGAACCTTGAGGATGCCGACGATGCCGACGATCGCCGTCACGAGTGCGCACAGCATCAACGAGCCGACGAGCTTGTGGCTCAGTTTGAGATTGGAAAACCACTGCATTTGGGGAACGTCTCCTTCCTGATAGGTGGCGGGCGCCGCGACCGTCGTGTTTTGATTTCCACGGCGGATGCATCGGCGTCACGTCTGCATATCGGCACGCGGCGGGTGCGACTTGATGGTTGGGCAACGGGAAAGCCGGGGCGGCCTGCACACGAATCGTCGGTCTGATCCGACCGGATCAGGCAGAGGTGGGCCACGAGCGGGCACTCGTCGCCAGTATTCAGATCGTTGACGAAAAACGCACCAAGTCTCAGCCAGCTTGCGCTGCGCTGCGCGGCGCGCAAGCAATCGTGCTGGTGTCGCACATTGCGCGGATCGGGCCGCAACAACGGTCTGCAACGCACGCATCGGCGCCTTTTCTGGCGTTTTCATGGACCGCGGGCCTTCCTGGGCTCGATCATGCGCCGCCAGCGCGGGGCCACCGACGTCACGCGGGCAATCCACAAAGATCACGTGAAACATCATGAGATCGACAGTCTCTGACTGCCTCCGTGAATTCTGCCGGCGGCGTCCCTCGCGTCCACCGTCATTCCTATCTGTCCTGCCATTTGAATAGAATCGTTGCACAAGAGACCGATGGTCTGTTAAATTGCAGACTGGCGGTCTTTTATATTCCCTGAGGCCGCGGACGCGGTCAACCATGGCTGCCCTCGGCGGCCGGCACAGTCACCTTCATGCAAAGGCTACCGGTATGGCATCTGATAACGATTCATGGGTTCTCGTCACAGGCGCTTCGAGCGGATTTGGCGAGGAGTTTGCGCGCCAGTACGCGGCCAAGGGGCATTCATTGATACTGGTGGCACGCCGCCTGGACAAGCTCCAAACGCTAGCGGAATCCCTGCGCGGGACGTACGGCGTCAACGTGCTCGTGGAGCAGGTTGACCTTTCCGACATTGACGCCATTGGTCGGTTGCACTCGCAGCTGCTTGACCAGGGCATCGCCGTCGACGTCCTGATAAACAACGCCGGGCATGGATTGCAAGGGCCGTTCCTCGATGCGCCGCTCGATGCGATGATGGGCATGGTGCAACTGGATATTGCCAGCCTGACTGCCATGACGCGTTTGTTCGGGCAGGACATGCGTCAGCGAGGCCGTGGCAAAATCCTGCTGGTAGCCAGTCTCCTGGCTCATTACGGCGTGCAGGACATGGCGGTCTATGGTGCGGCAAAGGCCTATGTTCTGCGGCTTGGCGACGCGCTGCACCGCGAGTTCAAGCAGGACGGCGTGACTGTTACTTCGCTATGCCCGGGCATTTCCGACACCGGATTCGCTGAAGCGGCCAAACAAAAGATTACGTTCGCGTTGAAGCTGCTCATGATGAAGCCGGAGCCTGTCGTGCGTGCCGGAATACGTGCGCTGCAGGCGGGGCGCATCAGCGTCGTCCCTGGCTGGGCAAACAAGTCAGCGGTGGCGATGATCTGGGCGACGCCTCGCTGGATACATCAGGCGATCATCGCCCGACTCATGAACAGTTAGCGCTTTCGCGGAACAGCTTTTCGGATTCTTCAAGGATGACGACATCGACGTATTTAAGGGCGCGCTCCGCCGAACAGAAGGAAGAGCGCCGGCGGCACCTGCTTGACGCCGCGAGATCGCTGCTGCTCGAAATCCCGGACGTGCACGACCTCGGCATCAACGAGCTGGCGCGGTGCGCGGAGATGACCAAGTCGAACGTGTATCGATACTTCGAGAGCAGCGAAGCGGTTTTGCTCACCGTGCTCGTCGAGGAGTTCATGATCTGGCGCACGGAACTCCGCGCAGCACTAAGCCGAGGCAGACGTCGCGGAACCATCGAACACATCGCGCGGGCGTTCTCCGCAACCGTGTCAGCGCGCCCGCTGTTGTGCCGACTTGTCAGCGTCTTCCCGTCGATCCTCGAGCGCAATGTTTCGGCCGAGCGCATGGTGGGATTCAAGCACGGGCTGCTGAACATACGAAACGAGACGGCGCTCGACTTTCACAACTGCATGCCGTCCATCTCCGCATCCGCGTTCGAGAAATTTATTCACCAGGCGCTGCCATTGCTTATCGGGCTCTGGCCGCTGAGCAATCCGGGCACGGTCGCGGCGGAAGTGCTGGCGCGCCCCGATCTGGCAGCCCTGCGCTACGATTTTCGGCAAGATCTGGAAGAGGGGCTACTGATGCTCCTGCGTAGTCGACCCAGTTAGTAACCGCCAGACGATCTATCGCCGCGATGGGCGATGCTGCTAACCACCTTCGGCTTTCACAGCCGGACCAGGCGGCGTTCGGCTGTTCGCCGTCGTCCACGCATCGTTTTCGAGCCGCGAGTTAGCTTCTGTCGGAGCCATGGAGACGGCCAGAGCGTATCGGCTACGAAGGTGATTGCGTTTCCGCGTAGCCACCGTACGAATGGCCGTTCCAACTCGGCAGCCGAACGTCCGCAAACGCCGAACTATGCGCGTAGCGCGTCGGTCAGATAACGGACCAATGCAGCCGTACCAACGGCAGGTCGCCCGCTCGCTGAACGGCAGGTTGTGGCCGAACCGTGCGCTATGCGATTCGCGTACCAAGGTGACACCCGCCGCACTCCGCTGGCGTCCACGGTCGTTTTCGCGACCCGGAACGGTCCATGAGGCTCGCATCGGCAAAACTGCATCTTTACGATACGTGCGGTCGTTGACGATGCTGTGATGGCCGAAATCCCGCAACCGAGGTAGGCCTGGCTGACACGCTCATCAGCAGCCAGGTCACCAGTTACACGACATCACGGTTGCGTGGGCCAGCGCAGCGACGGCCCGAAATATCCTGACACCCAAGTGCCGTTGGCAGCGAAGTTCCATGTCGGCCCGAAGCTCGCAGGGTCGCGCAACTCCAGGTCGGTGAGACTGCTCGAACTGGCCACCGCCGTGCCCGAACCGACGCCGGCTTGCGCGCCCGACGACTCGCTGTTCCAGAAGACGTCCTTGGCGATGCTGCCGCTATTGTTGCCCGCGATGCCGCCCGCTGTCGCGTTGCCGTCCGGCGTGAGCTTCGCATACGCGTACGACTGCTCAATGCGGCCGGTATTGTTGCCAACCAGTCCGCCGACCGTCGTGCCGCCGCTCATCTGGAACGCGAAGGCGTAAGAACGAACGATGTCGCCATTGTTGGTGCCGACCAGGCCGCCAAATGTGCTCGGCGCACCGGCTCTCATCGAGTTGAGCGAATACGAACGATCGATGTGCCCGTCGTTGCGCCCGACCAGCCCGCCCAGTTCACCCGTACCGGTGATGTTCACACCCGCCCACGACCGCTCGATGTTGCCGAAATTCTCGCCGACCAGCCCGCCGATCACCGAGTTAGCGTTGCCCGCCGACGTGATGATGCCTGTCGCGCCGACATTGATCAGCGTCCCGTAATTGACTGCCGCGAGCAAACCTACGGGGCCTGAGAAAGACGTCCCCGTGCCGTCTGCCAGCGTGAAGTTGCGCACCACCCCATCCTGGCCGATCACGTTGAACATTCCGGCATTAGTGGCGAGATGAAGATCGGCCGGCAGATGGCCCATGCCGTCGAACTGGCCGGTGAACGGATGGTCGGCGGAGCCGATGCCGCCGAACTCGCCCGCATCGACGAATTCAATTCCGCGCGAAGCCAGCGCATAGTTGCCCGCGAGGTTGTTGTTTACCGCGCGCAGGTCGTCCAGCGACGCGATTAGCTGATAAGCCGTGAATTGCGTGAGCAGCCCACTGAACGGCGCGGCCTGCCACGACGGATTTGTGACTACCGTGCCGCGTGTGAAAGTGCCGTTGATGTCGTACAGCGCCGTGATGATGCCGGTGCTTCGCGACCAGTCGAGCGTGCCCTGATTGATCACGCTCCCGCCGTTGTCGAATCCATAGCTGTCGGCAGAAAGCGTAAGCGACCCCGCGCCGATGTTGGCGATGGTCACGCGCGGCGCGATGGTCAGCGAGTGCGCAGCATTGAGGTCAAGCGACGCGTCTCCGCGCCAGCGCAGACTCGCTTCCACGTCGATGTTCCCTTTGCCGTTCGCGCCCAGCTTGCCGTCGGCACCATTCGCGAGCACGTTGACCGACGCGCCGCGGTTCAGGCTGGCGCCGAGCGCGTCGGCGGTGCGCGCATCGACGGTGAAATCCCCAGTCGTGATGTTCCACTGTCTGGCCTGAACATCTGCGCCGCCCACCTTGACGCTGCCACCCGACATATCGACTACGCCGCGGCTGCCGTCCGCATTGCTAGCGCTGATTTGAGCGCCGCGGGCGTCGATGTTGCCGGTGTTGACGCGGTAGTTCGTGGTGGTGTCGGCGACGAGCCAGACGTGTCCGTCGCGCGTGGCCGTGCCGGTCGCGCGCAGCGCGCCGGAGTGACCGGCCAGCGCGAAGATGTTGCCGTCTGCCGCCTGAAGGTTGATGGTCGCCGCTTCGACGGTGCCGGTGTTTCTGATCGTGCCGCCGCTTCCCACATCGACGGAAAGCTGTTGATACGCGCTATCGAACAAGCGCACCTGACGGCCTACGGCAGATTCCGCGTTGCCGTTGGGCGCATCTATCCTTCCGGCATTGACGACATTGCTGGCCGATATAAGCAGAACGTCACCGCCAGACGACGAGATCTTGCCGAGGTTGACGACATTCGCCGTGGAATTCCCGGTGTAGGCCGTTCCGCCGATTGTGCGCGGATTGAGGAAACTGTCGTCGGAAACGTCGAGGGTCGATGCCAGGAAGCGGCCACCCGTCGAAATCACGCCGGTTCGACCGATCAGCACGCCATTTGGGTTAATGAGATACACACTGCCCGTCGCGTTGAGCGCGCCGTAGATCGCGGAAACATCGCTGCCGGTCACACGGTTGAGCGTCGCGCCCGTGCCGTTGTTGATCGATACGGTGTTCCCCACGCCGATCGAAAAGCTGTCCCAATTGATGATGCCACGCCCGCCTGCTTGCGTGATGTTCAGCTTCCGGCCGTTCTGAGCGATGCTGCCCGTGCAGCCGACAAAACTGCCGCCCTGCGGTAGAGGTCCTGCCGCCACACTCGCGTGATCGTAAATAAGCGCCGCGACGGTAAGTCCTAATCCGGCCCACCGGCTGGCTAACGACCGCCGGCGATCATGGAGTGCGCGTGTGCCACGCGCTAGTGCTGCAGCGGTCATAGGCCCCCCCTTTCCCCGCGCATCAAGGCTTCATCATCCCGAGCGAGCGCGCTTGACTCCGGGCCCGTCGGCACCTCCACTGATCCGAAGGTTAGCAGGCGGCACAGGAGTAGTCGGTCAAAAGTTAGCGGTTTGCGCTCTGGGCCCGAGGGAGCCAGGTCGGCCCTTGGCGCTGCACGTGCGTCGGTTGCTGCGAGACTGCGCTATCACCGCAGCATCCACATGACGCAAAGACCGGATTCATCGCGGGACTGCACCATATCAAATTCAGGGGAACGGCCCTCTTGATATGCAACTTGGGGCGACACGCGGCGTGATCGAGCGGAACAGGTCTTCGCCAGCAGAAACAACAACGCGACGTTCGACAACGGGACAGAGCGTCATCAACTGCCGATATATGCCGACTTCTATTTCCTTGCCAACACGACTCAGCCTACGCGTGGTCGGCCGCCCCCCGACCCGTTTGAGTCACTCAGTTAACATGGGCGACGGTCTGCTGCTTCACCGATCTGAGACATTCCGGTCTGGTAGCTCGTTGGACCTTTTCAGATGGGCCTTAGAGCGATCTCTTCGAGCAAATGAAGCGGGGACTCCGTATAAACTGAACGTCGTATCCTGCAATGGATAGCGCCGCGCTGATCGCCGCCGCACTTGGCAGGTGATCGTCGACGACGAGTAGCCTGCGCCATCCGGTGGCCGGCTGCGGGGCAGCGTGCGAGGCGTCCAGCGGACGCCGCGTGGGAACAGTGCCATAGGGTGGGCGGCGACAAATGGAATGAACGCCCCCACCCAATAGATGCGAGACGCCGAACGAGTGGACCCTCGCGGGCCGACGGCATCGATGTGCCTAATTTGGACGATCATGGAGATCTTCACAGGCTAACCGGAGAGTCCGAAATGAAGTATACGACGGTCGGTGTAGATATCGCGAAGAACGTCTTCCAACTCCACTGGGTTGATGGCGAATCGGGGGAGATCGTAAGCAAACAACTCAAGCGCGCTGTCTTCCTTGAACATTTTGCGAATCGCGAAGCTTGCGTCATTGGCATGGAGGCCTGTGGAGGCGCCCATCATTGGGCACGCCGATTGATCGAAATGGGACACGAGGTCAGATTGATGCCGGCGAAGTTCGTCAAGGCCTTCGTCACCGGAAACAAGAACGATGCAGCGGACGCGCGTGCAATCTGGATGGCTACGCAAATGCCCAGCAAGGTCGTCGCAGTAAAGACCGAAGCCCAGCAGGCAGTGCTCGCGCTCCATCGGATGCGGCAACAGAAGATCAAATATCGAACGGCGCAAATGAATTGCTTACGCGGATTGCTGGCCGAATACGGCGAGGTGATGGCCAAGAGTCGCGCTGCGCTGGATAAAGCGATTCCCGGGGTGCTGGCAAAGCTGGCCGAGCGTCTACCGGCGATGCTGATCGACTCGTTACGCGAACTTTGGAGTGAGCTTGATCGACTGGACAAACAGATAGCTGACATCGAGCGACGTTTGCAAACGTGGATGAAAGAGGACAAGGCATGCAAGGCAATCGCCGCGATCCCCGGCGTTGGCCTACTGACGGCGACGGCGACTGTTGCCACGATGGGTGACGCGAAAGCATTCAGGTCGGGACGGGAGTTTGCCGCGTGGCTCGGTCTCGTACCAAAGCAGATCGGCACCGGTGGGAAGATCCAGCTGCTCGGTATAAGCCGGCGCGGCGATACGTATGTGCGGACATTGCTCATCCACGGTGCGCGCAGCGTACTCTTCCATGGCAAGCATGTCGGGTCTTGGGCCGAACAGTTGCAGAAGCGACGTCCATCAAATGTGGTTACCGTTGCACTTGCCAACAAGATGGCCCGAACAATCTGGGCAGTTCTCGCGAATGGCACGCCGTACAACCAAGCGCACTTCGTTGCACAACCGGCTTGATGACTAAAGCAACGTAGAAGATTGGAGCTTGCAGAATGACGTCGAAAGGTTGCGCTGGCAATTGAGCATGATGACAAGACAGGTCGGACCTGAACTCGCAAAGCCTGAAAGATAATTTGAGCGCGAAGCTCGTGCGACAAATGAGGAGCGAGTCAGCGGATTTCATCGGGGCCCGCAGCGTATGAGGCTGCAACGAGGCCGCATATAAAGCTGCAACCCATCCTGTCGAAGCAACGTGCAAGAAAACCTGGCGCATCGGGGGCGTTCATATAATTATCTTGGCCGGCGCATTGACTCAAATTATTGTACCGAGCCGTGTTGTTGCCTCATGTAATTGCTACCGTCCCGACGCTGGCGGGGGGCGACCTTATGGTGAGTGACTCAGCATGGAGACACGACGTGAATTGATTGAAGCAGTCGGTGAGCGATACCGACAGTCGGGCATGCGGACCTATCTTAAACTCACACGTCTGAACGGCAGAGAAATATTTATCAGTATTGTGACGGTCAACGGCTCCCCCTCTTTATCACGGGCGCATCCTGCCGTTCAGAATAATATGCGCACGCTGGAAAATGAGCGTCGACGCTCGTAGTTCTTTTTAGGAATGTATACGCGGCGCTGAACAGATGACACCGTCCACGCGACCATGGGAAATAGATGAAGAAAATCTGCTTGAGCATGATTGTGAAGAACGAGGCGCCAGTCATCGAAAGGTGCCTCACAAGCGTCAAACCATGGATCGATCATTGGGTAATCATCGATACAGGCTCTTCAGACGGTACGCAAGACATTATTCGGCACTGTATGGCGGGCATTTCAGGGGCATTGCATGAGCGAGTCTGGCGGGATTTCGCGCACAACCGCAACGAAGCGCTGACACTCGCCAGGCCGCACGGCGACTACCTGTTCTTCATCGACGCCGACGAAACCCTGCAGATGGAGGCAGGTTTCGCATGGCAGCAGCTTGAAGCGGACGGTTACCAGTTCCGCTGCCAGCTCGACGAATGGCAATACCTGCGCAATGCACTTGTCGCGGCGCATCAACCCTGGCGCTGGGAAGGCGTATTGCACGAGTACCTGACTCAGGAGTCGCCTCATTCCTGGCAGATTCTGCCGGGCGCGACGATTGTCGTGTCTCGCGACGGTGCCCGTGCTCGCGATACCAACACCTATCTGCGCGACATCGAAGTGCTGGAAAAAGCGGCACGCAACGAGCCTGATAACCCTCGCTATCGGTTTTACCTCGCTCAGAGCTACCGGGATGCTGGCCGGCTGGAGGATAGCATTCGCGTGTACCGCGAGCGGTGTGGAATGGAAGGATGGGATGAAGAGCGCTGGTTCGCGCTCTTTCAGATCGCATCCCTAACTGAACTCAGTGGCGCAAATCCGAACGAAGTTCGCGAGGCGTACCTCGCGGCATACCAAGCTCGTCCGCATCGCGCTGAGCCACTCAGCCGACTCGCGGCGTATCACCGGCTGCGCGGTGAGTTCGCGTTGGCGCATCTGTTCGCACGGCAGGCGGCTGCGATCGCGCGTCCTACGGACACGCTGTTCGTCGACGAATCGGTCTACGCCTGGCGAGCTCTGGACGAGCTGGTGGTGAGCGCGTATTACGTCGGTGCTATCGAGCAGGGGCGTATCGCGCTGCAGCGGCTCCTGCGCGAACAGAAATTCCCGCAGGAGCATCGTCAACGCATCGAGGGAAACCGACAATATTTCGGGCTGTAGAGGCTACCTTGCCGGCCAGCCTGTGCCTCGATTACGCCCCATCCAGGCTGCTTCAGCTACGCGACGGGTAGGTACCGTCATTGCAGATCATGTAGGTCAGGCCGTTCGGCGTGACTGACGCCAGGTTGGGCAGCGCAAAGGTTGTTACGCCGTCTCCACCGAAGGCAGTTCCCAACAGGCTGAAAAGCGCTGGGTTCTGCGAGATGCTGAGAAGCTGGCCATTTGCAGGCACCCCCACGCCGACGGCGGCCGCCGTCAGCCAGACAGTACCGAGCGTGCAGGTGTCGCCCGTTCCCGGGGCAGCATTGCCCGGATTACCGAGTCCCGGAACCGAACCTGTGGCTCCCTGTGCTCCCGTGGCGCCGGTAGCACCGGTAGCACCCGTGGCTCCGGTCGGGCCGGTCGCGCCGGTCGGCCCCGTTGCTCCGGGTGCGCCCTGGGTGCCTTGCGCGCCGGTCGCGCCCGTCGGCCCCATTGCGCCCACCGCACCGGTGGCACCGGTCGGCCCCGTAGCGCCCGTCGCGCCGTTGGAACCCGCTGCACCGGTGGCGCCCGTTGCACCGGTCGCGCCGGTCGCCCCCGTCGCGCCGGTGACTCCAACCGGCCCAACATTGCCGCTCACAAGTTGCTGGGTAATCGTGGTCAGAGTACTGTTGGTGGCAGCGAGCCGTGCGCTCAGCAACTCCAGTCCGTCGTCGTATGCATTGCCGGAAACCGCCTGAAACTGCTGATTCATGAGATCGATTGCATTGACATTCACACCGAGCTTAGCCAGCAATTGCCCGGTTTGCGCAACTGCGATGGCAAGCCGACCGCTGGCCGCACTCGCCGACGCAGCGGAGAACCCATTGAAGAACGTTTCTGTGTCGGAATTCGCCGCGGCGCCTGCCGTGACGAGTTCGGTGAACGGCGTCACGTTAATAGTTCCCGGCGAAGCAGCATAGGAATGCAGGACCAATCCCGACGAAGCCGAAACGCGAATCACACACGGCAACGTTAATCCGGCAGTTGAAACCGACCACGAACCGTCCGCCGCGGTCTGGGTTGAGGCGTGCCCGGCAACGCAATTCAGCGACACCTGACCGTTGGCAATGGGCGCGCCTGTCGCCGCGGTACCTTTCATCGACGCCGGCACAATGCCCTGACTGGTTGCCGCAGAATCCGAACCGCCGCAGCCACTGAACAATGTCGACATCGCGATCGAAAGCAAAATCGCCGTACTTTTTTTCCCCTGCATTTTTATTCCTTTGATTCGATATATGCCGCTCTTTATCTCAAGCCCGGTGTTCTCCTGGATTCAAGAAACATCCACAGGCGATCTGCGTCGCCCGGGCGAAGGTCGATATTGGTCCTGGGGGACTTCCGGTTTTCGATACATTGTCAGTCAGCCAAAGTGAGCGGATGCCTCCGACCAGACGCGCAACCGAGCATTGTTATTAGCCATTTCTTACCTAGACTTTCGGTTCGCCGGGGCGAGAATAATCGTATTTCTCCGCTAATTCAACGGAAAAATCACGCCTTAAAAAAATTATTGGAGCGGTGAAGTCCCACGGCATTAAGACATCGTTGCGGACTCAATGAAGGTCTAAAAGTGGACTCTGATGGCAAATTCGAGGATTTGTGACACTTCGCCCGGCTTTCGACGGAAGCGTGTCCGCGATATTTACTCAAGTTGAAAGACATCGACTGCTTGCGAGCGGCCGTTGCAGAGACGGCAACGGTCATCTAACTCCAACCTCTAATCGTCGCTTAGAGGCCGGTTTGCGACGAAGCCGCTCGAGGTCCGATCAAGTACCGTCCTGTTCCGCCGATGGCTTGCGCTGGGGGCGCCACCGGTTGCCGCGTAGGCCGCAGCCGGTGGTTCGGTGTTTTCGGCCCCGGCGCGGCCATTGGCGTGCGGTGCGTTACAAGATCAGTTGCAGCCGGACCGGACAGTAGTAGCGGAATTAGTTGACGAGGCGCTGCGCCGTAAACCTTTGTGGGACCGGAGACTGGCAAGAATGCTGCGCCGCCCGATACTAGTAACAAGTTCGCTTGCGCGAGCGAGTCACCAATTTGCGGCTGCCTGATCGAGCGCAGCTACCTGCAGCGCCTCGGCCGCCTTGCGTCGCAATGGGTCATCAGCGCGCCGGAGTCGGTCCCGAGGGACCGCCCGATCACGCTTAAATGGGTGGGTTGCGGAAAGTGTTGATCTGCTTGCTGGCCATCCGGTCGCGGCTCACGATAGCGCGCGCGTGTAATTCTAATGAATCACAATAGGGGGTCTAGGGCTACGCAAAGGAGTAATCGTTATGGCTGCGACTGCATTGGTGCAAACACGCATCGACCCCGCGCTGAAAGAGCGCGCGGCTGCGGTGCTCGACAACATGGGACTGACTGTCTCGGATGCGGTGCGAATCCTGCTGACGCGCGTGGCGAACGAAGGTGCGTTGCCGTTCGCCTTCGCGACCGACCCGGCCGTGCATGACGCCTGGTTCCGTGCGAAAGTGCAGGAAGCATTGAACGACCCGCGGCCTGCTACCGCGGGGGATGAAGTCGAAGCTCATTTTGCGAAGCGGCGCGCTGCGGCCCTTCGGAAAGCTGGCGAGGGTGACGCGTGAGGCTTGAATGGGCTGCTTTCGCAGTAGAGAATCGCGACGCTATTTTTGATTACATCGAACAGGACAGTCCGTACGCGGCCGTCGTCGTCGATGATCGGATTCGTGTGCAGGTTAGGCAGCTACTGCAGTTTCCAGAGACTGGCCGCCCTAGGCGCATCGAAGGTACTCGCGAACTGGTTATAAGCCGGACACCATATATAGCCGCCTATCGGATCATGGGAGAAACCGTGCGCATCCTGCGGGTGTTGCACGGCGCGCAGTTATGGCCTGATGAGATGTTGGATTAGCCATGGACGCAGGGTGCAAGCCGGCGGACATTCGAGAGAAATCACCGGCTCCTTTGCGTGATGGCAAACTTCAGAAAAACGAGGCCCGAATTTGGCAACGTCGAGGCCTACGCCAGACGTCACCGACGCATCGTGCCCGTTCTGGGACGACGATACAGCTTTCGCTTCAGCAAGCCGAACGGGTGACCCCGTTGGGTTCATTGAAGCGGCTGGTCCATGGAAGCGCGTTCAATATGGAACTGCTCAGTACCCTCGTGCCTTCGTTGCGCGGGCTTGTCTGGGAGTTTCGAAAGTCTGTTGTGGCAGCGGGCTACGAACTTATCACCATCGCAGACGACATTGAAGTGGTCCTCTTAACCGCAGAAGAGCCCGGCTCGACTTTTGAACTGGAGGGGCGCTTGAGGGGAATCGCTGCCCGAATCGTTGTCGCACTCGAGTACGGCGTCTCCCTATGCGACATCGCGGTTGTGGCCGAGTCATCGTCCTGACCTCGGGCCGCCCGGCGCGCTGTCGCGGCTCGCGGCAGGCCGTACTGCCAGCCTATTGCAGTTAAGCGCGATGCTCCCAGCCGCGACGGATGACCACGGGCGCAAGATGGACGGCGGCGGAGCAGGGCGGACGCGACGGGCTGCTCAGGGTTCAGGGGCGCCAGAAGGTCTGAGCGATTGTTCGTCGCCGACGCGTCTCGATGATCGGGCAGCGTCCGGGCGTGGCGGTAACTGACGGATGGGACCGCCGCCGCCATGCCGGCCGGCAGACGATGCTCACCGACAACTGAGAGAGTGCGCGGCGGGTTTTGCATCACCGCACTGCATGGCGACGAGCAGCGTCTGAGGGGGAGGGGCCGAGTTCGAGGCCATCATGCCCACGCGTGTCACCAACCGGCTCCGAACGTCCTACTTCAGCACGTCCGACTCTTTGTAGCAACGCATTGCCGCTTGCAGGGGTGTGGCGCCCATCCAGTGTTGCCCGTCGTCGGATTTGATACCGCCGCGAGTCACCTTGCCGACACAAGCGATAAATTGGTTTCCTAACGCTGCATCGGCAATCTCGCCGACGACAATTCCCACTTGTTCCAAGTCGTCCAAGGTCATTTTCATTCCTGCTGTGCCCAGATGCGCTCGCGGTCCGCGAACGGGAGGTTGGGGAGCCGCCGACGAAGCGCTCGCCGTCTTGGTCGCGTCGGGCCGATGGCTTCGACTAAAGGTAAGGCCAAAAATGCCGACATTACGGCGAAGCGCTCGCTTGCGGCTGACTCGCGACTGATATATGATATGTATATCATGAAAGGAGGCAGCGATGAGTCGAATACTGATTGACCTACCTGATGCGCAAGTTGAAGAGTTGGCGGTCCTCGTGGAGACGGAGCAACGTCCCCGCGCCGCTGTCATCCGCGACGCGATCGAGGCCTATATCGCGCAACACAGGCGAGCACGCGGGGCCGACGTTTTCGGGCTGTGGAAAAGCAAGAAAGTTGACGGTCTGGAATACCAACAGGAACTTCGCTCAGAATGGTAAGGGTGCTCTTTGACACGAACGTTCTAATCGACTACCTCAGCGGTGTTGGCGCGGCGAAGAAAGAAATTGGGCGCTATGAGTATCGTGCTATTAGCACGATCACCTGGATGGAGGTCCTTGTTGGGACAACATCCGAAGATGAGGTGGCTGTTCGCACGTGGCTCGGTTCGTTTCACGTGATTGCGCTCGACGCTGCGATCGCAAATCGGGCGGTTGAGATTCGCAAACAAAGGCGAATTCGACTGCCCGATGCCATCGTCTGGGCCTCCGCACAAGTGAATTCAATGCTGTTGGTTTCCCGCAATACGAAGGATTTTCCCGCAGACGAGCCCGATGTACGTGTCCCGTACAAGATTTAGTGGAAAAGCAAACGTGCACGAATCGGAAAAGCTTGCTGGATCCGCGCGCTCCCGATACTTGGTTTTATAAAGCGGCGCGAACAGCCAGCGTGCGGCCCCCAACCCCATCTTCATTTGCGGCGCAATGTCAGTTCTTTTTCTGTCCGCGTGTGGCGACAACGACGGCCCGGCCGCGGCACAGACCACGGCGCAAGCAACCGCCGTACCGGCAAAAGCTAACGTCTTGCCCCATGATGTAGCCGCCGCTTGGGCTCAGGCCGCGAACAACCATCAGACCGCAGACGGTTCGACGGTTGCACAAGTTCTGGCCTATGCGCAGGCAAAACGGCCCGCGAAGTTCAAGTACCGGGCACCCGTGGGGCGACGACGATATTGGGGGAGGGCCCACTGGCCAACCCGAAGTGGTGGGCATTACCTACTGGATTGGGTCGAAACATGGCGAGGGCGAAAATTATGTCGATATTGGTTATGACATGACGCCGCAAGGACAAGTGATTGCGCCGACCGCAAAGGACACACCCGCGACGTTGGCACTCGAGGGTGGAAAACAATCGTTCCTGAAGTGGCTGGACCAAGCCTACGAGGAAGATTGCCGCGACTTGGAAACAAACAAACTCGCCTGCTAACGGATCGGAAAAGATAATGCCCGTTTGGCTTCAAGCACTTTTCGGCATAGTGACGCCAATAATTGTAGCGGCAGGCGTAGCCGTCGCTTTCCAGCAACGGCAGCTTGCTCATCGAAACTTGAAGCATGCCTTGTTTGACCGGCGATGGGCCGTATATGCGGCGACGAACGACGTTCTCGTTTCTCACATGAACTGGAGCGACGACGAACAAGAGGTACGACTAGCCGAATTCTTGAGGCGAAAGATGGACGCGCAGTTTTTGTTCGGCATAGCGCTGCGTCAGTACCTAGACTCGGTGCAGACGGCGGTGAACCAGTATTGCGCTGCTGTCCGTATCCACAAGCGCATTGGGCCATCGCCAGATAACGAGCGGCCTGCGGCGGAAGCAGCGGTGCTTTCCGCGTCCGACGCGCTGCGGATTCTGCACCATCGACTGGTCGAGCAGTTCCGGCCGAGCCTGGCACTCGATAAGACATAGGAAAAGCACACATGACGCGTGCCCGCTGCGCTGGCGGGGTACCGCAGGCGAGTTCAATGAGCACGAGCGGGTGGGTAAGCGCCTGATCGGTGGTGATCAGATGAACGAGAGTTTCGCTCCGTCGGCGGAAATGGTCTACCCACACAGAGGTATCGATCAGTACGTTGTTCACTTTCTGTCAGCCTTGGGGCGGCGCCGTGGGATGTCCGAGATGTCAGGGACAGTTCCGCCGAGCGCGGCGAGGCGTTTAGCAGCCTGGACGCGGACGAAAGTCTGCATCGCCGACCGGAACAGGCCGGCCTTGTCCGTCCCCGGGTCGGCAAGTTCCAAAGCTTCCTGATAGAGCGCGTCGTCGATTGTAACGGTGGTTCGCATAGCATTGCTCCGGTTTTGATGCGTTGATGCATCGATGCTAGCATCAACCCGCACTTGATCAACCAGATTTGGTCAACCAGGTTTCCTGCGGACGCTCATGGGCTGGTGGCGTCTGTCGGCGCAGGTTCATGGAGCGCGCCGCGCTGGCAGACCGATAAGCCTGCGATGTGCGAGCTTCGAATTCAGGAAGGGGGCGTGCTCTCCGAGGGATACCGGCCCAACCACGGACGGCGCGTTGCTCACCGGTATCGGTGCTGGGCACGACTTCAGAAACGGGCGGCAGGCGGCAAGCTGGACCGGACTTGCGCCCGGTTAGCAGCAGTGGCGGTAGGGCGCGGCTGCGCAGCCGTGGGCCCCAAGAGAGTGAGCTGGATGAGAAGCGCGACATGATTCAGGACCCGAGAGCCTGCTTGCTAGATACGCTTCACGGAACGATAAAAAAGAAAAATCAACGTCAGGAATTGTGCCGCTGGTGACTTTCAGCTCGGTCTGACTTTGCATAGGGCGCCGGGGGAACCCGTGAGAAAGCGCGTTGCACAATTGATGCACTGATAAACGCAATTCTGCTCTCCCAAGGAGATTTGCCCAACTCGATCCCATCCATTAAATTCGGAAAAAACGCGTTACTGAGAGCAGTGTCGTGCGGATAGGGTGTTAAGGACGACAGAAGAAAGTGGAAACGACGATGAAAATCTGTTTGTCTCTGAAAGAAGTGGCCGACTCGCTTTCCTTGTCGCCGGCGACTGTACAGAAGCTGGTTCGCGAGAAAAGCTTCCCTGAACCGCGGCTACTATCGGGCCGCAGAGTGGGATGGCTCGCACACGAGGTCCGGGAGTGGGCTGACGCTCGTCCGGTTTCTAACCTTCTGCCGCCGGAGAATACGGGCGCTGCAAGGCGGCAAATTCCCAAAGGCGAGCGGCCCGCTTCGTGAGCCATTCGCATCCTGGCGTCGTAGCAGTAGACATCGTTGCGGCTCGGATCGGGACGATACGCAAACGCACCGATGCAAGACAAACCTGGAAAATGTAAGCGTTCCTGACGGCTGGTGGTGCTGAGGCCGACATGGGGCCGCCCAAATGTTGACATCGAAATTGCAGCCGACCTCTATATGATTGACGCTGGCGAGGTACAGCCTCTGCATCACAATTATTTAGCGTGTCGGCGCAAGAATTTGCCGCAATGATTTTTTTAACTGCGGCGTCTGCGGTGTTTCGAAAGCTCCCGCTTCGTTGGAGGGAAGCTTTCGGGGTTCGAGGCGTCGCATAGCTCCCGCAGGCTCTGCCGGACCGTACTGCAAGGTGGTGACGGGTATCGGTGACCGTGTTTCCACATGAGCGGTCCTCGCATGCTTCGCGTTCGCGATCGTTCAACCAGGCGCACCTCGATCCTCCGATCCAGCGTTCTCAAAGCTGACAATTGCCGTCTGGAATTCCCGGTATAGGTGACGGTATCGACCTCGCGTGAACCGGCGGAAAATCTGTGCCGTCTGGTCCCCCCATGGAATTGACAATCGAATGGAAGCGTGTGCAGCGCGCGCTAGGCAGTGACTGCTTTCTGGTCGAGCAACTGCGATTCGGGCACTTTCGTTTTGTTTGTAGCAAAAAAGCGACACGAGCGTGTCAAACAGCTGCGATGTATTCTGGCGTAGGCTCTGGCGTAGGTTGGTCGGCAGAGGCCCGCCAGGCAAAGGCCACTTCACTACTTCGACGAGAACGAATAGGGCGGAGCTGCGAGTCCTACGCCGGAGGAAGAACGCACTTCGATGCACGCGCCGCGGCCAGGCTGCCGGGCGGCGATCACATAACCGGATTCCCCGGACTGCGCTTGCAAGCGTCTACGAGCCGGAAATCGTGGACGTATCGCTAGAAGTGACCGGTCGATAGCCGCATGCGGCAAGTCGAGCCCGGTGAATGGCCAGCCATGTCGTTTGCCGGAGGGGCATGCAGAAGTCAACCGGAAGACCAACGGTTGTCTTCGCATCTGCACGTTCTCCCGACGGTTGCAGCGCCTTTAGAATGGGACCTCGCAACGCGAACTCGTAGGCACGTCGGTGTTGTAGCCTGCAGCGGAGAACGAGCTAGATGTCCGTTCAGATAACGCCCAATCAACTCATTCAATTGATCATTCCAGGCATCACGGCCGTCTTTGCGTTCGGTTTTGCGTGTGCATGGTTCTATGATCGACGACTGCGTTATCTGCGCCTTCTTGCCGCTTCGTTTGTTGCTTTCGCACTCGGCTCCGCAGTGCAGATCTGCCACCTGCCTGATGAATGGCGATTGAACGCGCTTGTATCGGCAACGTTTTATGCGTTGAGCATTCAACTGTTGGCGGAAGGTGTGATGCGCAGGGCCGGGCTTCACCTGCGACTGGTGACGCATGCGTCGATGTTCGTGCTGGTGCTGGCCGGCATGCATTACTTCTCCTTCGTGACGCCGAACCTGCTGGTGCGTATCTACATTCTGAACTTCAGCGCCGGGCTGTTGATGTTGTTTACCGCGATCCGTTTCAGGAAACACTGCAATGGCCGCATCATCAACCACGTTCTCCTCTGGGTGCTGCTGATCTTCGGCGTCAGCTTTTTCATCAGAACGTCGCTCACTACGATCCAACCCTTGCCGCATAGCACTGCGCCGTTCGCGCGAACCATTTTCTGGGTCTTGCTACAGTTGTCGCTCGCCCTGATGGGCGCTGTGTTGGGGCTCGTGCTGCTGGCCGCCGCGATGTCGGACGTAATCGACCGGCTGACTCTCGAACGCGATCTCGATTCGCTCACCGAAACGTTGAATCGGCGCGCGTTTGAACGCCTGGCGGGCCGGCGCGTCGCGGACCGGCGAAGCTATCCGCTCACGCTGATCGCTTTCGACATCGACAACTTCAAGTCCATCAATGACCGTTACGGGCATGCGGCCGGCGATGCGGTGCTGCGCCAGTTCGCCGCAATCCTGCGCGCCGCGGTGCGCGAGAAAGACGTGGTGGCGCGCATCGGCGGCGAGGAGTTCGTGCTTCTGCTGCCCGGTGCTGACGACAAATTCGCGTATGAGATCGTCGAGCGCTTACGTACTGTGCTGGAATCTTCGCGCTTCGATGAGATCGAGGCTACGCTGCGCGTCACGACCAGTGCTGGCATCGCGCGCTACCGGCCTGGTGAGGACGTCGGGGCGCTGCTCGCGCGCGCCGATCAGCTGCTCTATGCAGCGAAGCGCGCGGGAAGGAATCGGGTGGTCGGAGAATCACCCGGTCAGACGCGGGACGCCCCCGAGCGCGATATGGTGTGATCGTCCGGCGTCTGGCAAAGACCGACTGCCGGGGCCATCCCGGCAGGCAAACATCCGGTTGGCCGCGGCGAGGTGGCGATAGGTCGCGATTCTTCATAAAGTGCTGCCCAGCCGGCAACACCGGCATGCGATTGTTTTTGATGCAGGGCGAAGCGCCTCGCATCGTGGGATGATGTTATTGCAGGCTTCCCCACCACTTTGGAATGCCTGCCCCGCACCTCCCAACGATCAGTTAAACCAGGAGCTCCGATGAAGCTTCGCGTCGGATATGAGCTGTCGTTCGAGTGTCCAGGACCGACGCCGATGATGCTGATGTTGAACACGCATTCTTCGCATGCGAAGGATATTCTTGTGGCGGACGTGCTTGTTACCGATCCGCCGGTGCCGATCAGGCAGTATCGCGATGGCTACGGCAACCTGTGCAGCCGGATCGTCGCGCCCGCCGGCCGGATTGGATTGAGCACGACGGCGCTGCTGAACGTGCCGGAGTCGATGGAAACGCGGCCTATCGACGGTCGGCGCGATCCGGTTGAACAGTTGCCCGACGAGACGCTGGTTTTCCTGCTGGGCAGCCGCTACTGCGAAACCGATCTGCTGGTCGATGTTGCGTGGAAGATCTTTGGGCAGTGTCCGCCGGGCCGCGAGACGGTTCTCGCAATCTGCGATTTCGTGCACCGGCATATCCGGTTTGACTACGGACACGCGCGAGCGACCAAAACCGCAGTCGATGTGTACCGCGAACGCACAGGCGTCTGCCGGGACTTTGCGCATCTCGGCGTCACGCTATGCCGTGCGATGAATATTCCGGCGCGCTACTGCACCGGATATATCAGCGACATTGGCCTGCCGCCGGTAGAGGCGCCGATGGATTTCGCGGGCTGGTTTCAGGCCTACGTCGGCGGCAGCTGGCAAACGTTCGACCCTCGCAACAACGCACCGCGCATTGGGCGCATTCTGATGGCATATGGTCGTGATGCGGCCGATGTGGCCATCAGCAATGCGTTCGGGCCCGCCATGCTGAGACACTTCAAGGTGCATTGTCACCAGGAATAGGCGTGCAACGGCGGACCGCGGAGCCGACGGGCCGACGCCCCTACGGTCTGCCGCAATGACGCGTGCCGTCCGAATCCGAGGGGCGGCTTCGACTTTCTGGTGCTCGGGCCAGAGCCATCTCGCGTGCTCGCCGGCTGCAGGCGGCGGGCCACACCTCACGCTCACGCGGTAGCCATGCCGCCGTACCGGCTGCTGTTTATTTCCCCGGCAAACCCTTCGCCGTCCGGTGCACAACGACGTTCCGCCCATCGCCTCTGGCCCGCTTTTTATGCGTTGCGCCCTCCGGCAAACCCGCGTATAACCATCCCGTTGGATGGTGTACGGATGGAAAAATGAAAAAACAGTCTGCTGTCGTAACGCCGCGCCCGGCAGGCGGCGAGTCGGAAAAAATCACGATCAACCTCGGCCCCGTTGACCTCGGGCAGATCGATCTGCTCGTCGAGGAAGGCTTTTATTCGAACCGGACGGACCTGATCCGAACGGCAATCCGCAACCAGCTCGCGCTGCATGCGGGGGTCGTGCGGGAAACGGTTGCGCGTCGTTCGCTGGTGCTCGGGCTGCAGCGTTTTTCCAGACAAGATCTGGAGGCGATCCAGGCCGCGCACGAGCGTCTGAATATTCAGGTCCTTGGGTTGGCCACTATTGCTGCCGACGTTTCCCCGGAACTCGCGCTGGCGACTATCGAAAGCGTCGTCGTGCTGGGTGCCTTTCACGCTTCGCCTGCCGTCAAGGCGGCGCTCGCCGGCAGAATTCTCTAGCCGCCTGAGGCCGAAGCCAACATCAGAAAGTGGGAAATTAATGAAACTCAACGAAGGCTTTTTGAACTCGATGCACGATGCGATGACCTTGCTGCGTACACGCGGCGTTGCAGAAGCGACAGAAGCGATACAACGCGCGCTGCGAGGCGACATCGGCACACCGAATAACTCGGCACGACGAGAAAACGGCCCAGTGTCCGCGGATTTCGCTCCTGCAAACGTAAGTGAGACTGCGGCGCGTGGCGCACGAGAAGACTGTATTGACGTGGAAGACCGCGGATATTTCGGCACGCATGCGTATGCGAACGCCGCCGGTCGCCGTCAGTATCGGCTGTATGTGCCAGCGGGGGCCGTGGGCGAACCGTTGCCATTACTGGTGATGCTGCACGGATGCACGCAGGACGCCGACGACTTCGCAGCAGGCACACAAATGAATGCGCTTGCCGATCGGCATCGGTTTCTCGTTGCTTATCCGGTGCAACCGCCGCAGGCGAATCCGTCAAAGTGCTGGAACTGGTTCAAACCGGATGATCAGCAGCGCGATCGCGGGGAGCCGTCGTTGATTGCTGGCATCACGCGCGAAATCATCTCCACTCACAGCGTCGATCCCACGCGCGTGTATGTCGCGGGCATGTCTGCGGGGGGCGCAATGGCGGCGATCATGATCGCCGAATACCCCGAACTGTACGCCGCGGCCGGCGTTCATTCCGGTCTTCCGGCAGGGTGCGCGCACGATCTGCCATCGGCGCTGGCGGCGATGAAAGGGGGCAAACGTCCGCGTGGGGCACGGCACACGCCAGAAAATGAGCGCTTGTCGCCGAAACGGCCCGTCATCGTCTTTCACGGTGACGCCGATGCCACAGTCAACATCGCGAATGCGACCCGGCTTCTGCATGGCTTCGCTGCACGGCCTGACGACCCTAGCGAAGGGCACCGGATCTACCAGGGCCGGCGCGCCTGCACTGTCTGCCGACTGCATTCCGCCGATAGCATCGACGCAGAACTATGGACCATTCATGGCGCCGGGCACGCGTGGGCAGGCGGGAACGCAGGAGGCAGTTACACGGACCCTGCCGGGCCGGACGCAAGTGCGGAAATGCTTCGCTTCTTTCTTGACCATCCGCGACGCGGGTAAGCCGCGCTACTCGCAATCGGCAGTGGCGCAGCGACATGAAAGAGTCGAGCGCCTCGCGCGCTGACCGGCATCGAATACGAACTCGATGCCTGGCCACCAATAACAAATTCACCAATCCTTATCGGCGATTCGCATTTCGGAATCGTGCATATTCATAGCTTGATTCGCTGGTTCTGTCTCGAAAGCTGCGCACCTATACTGCTGCGTCGAACCCACGTATACGGCGTGAATTCGTCAACGATGGTGGCGCGGCTTTCCGCCGTGGCCATCTCAAGATGTGTGCGGTAGCAAAAGGAAACCAGTCTATGCAGGCGTCTCAGGACACCATTAAACGCTCGAAACTCGAAAGTGCGCTTGCAGCATTGCCCGCGCTCGCGCAGGCAATCGGAGAAGATGCGGCCGGGCGCGAACTGCGGCGCGAATTGCCGCTGGACCGCTTCGCGCTATTTCGTGCATCGGGGCTGGGTGTGCTGCGATTTCCAGTCGAGTGGGGCGGCCTTGGCGGATCGCTCGAAGATCTCTTTCATGTCGTGAGTACTTTGGCAGCTCACGAGTCGAACGTCGCGCACGCTCTACGGATTCACTACGATCAGACTGAGCAACTGTTGCTGTCGCCGCGTTCGTCGTTCAACGACACGCAGATCGAACGGGTAAGGCAAGGCGCGATTTTCGGCGGGGCATCGACGGAACTGGGCACATCGCGGCCCGGCGAAATTGTCACGAGGCTCGTGCGCGACGGCGAGCATTTCCGCGTGACCGGCAAGAAGTATTACTCGACCGGTACGGCGTTCGCGGACTATGCGCGGATCAACGTGCAGGACGAGAACGGCGAAAACGTATCGTTCATTGTGCCGGTATCGCGTGAAGGCCTTCAGGTCGTCGACGATTGGGATGGCATGGGACAGCGCATGACGGCGAGCGGCAGTCTTCTGCTCGACAATGTGCAGGTCTTTGCGCACGAGATCTCCGCACGCGGTTACGGGACTCTCCCAGGTCGGCACGGTGGTGCGTTGCGACAGTTGCATCTCGTTGCCGTCGCTGCGGGAATTGTGCGCAATATTCTCGCCGACGCGCGACGCTACGTCGTGCAGCATGGCCGTCCGGTGCTTCACAGTCCCGCTCCATCTTCGCGCGAAGATGGCTTCGTGCAGCAGGTGGTGGGCGACATTGCGGCGCACAGCCACTCGATCGACGCGCTCGTGCAGCAGAATGCACGCACGCTGGATCGCTCGGCGAATGCGATCCGCAACGGCGCGGCGAACGCCGAAGAACTGGTGCTGGAAGGCGCGCTTGCAACCGCGAAGACCCAGCTCGTCGTCAGCAAACTCGCGCTGCATACGGCCGAGCGGCTGTTCGAAATCGGTGGTGCGTCGGCGACTGCGCGCTCACACAACTTCGATCGCCACTGGCGCAATCTACGCACCATATTCAGCCACAATCCGCTGCTTCACAAAGCGCGAGTGATCGGCGACTACGAATTGAACGGCGTGACAACGCATCTCACCGAAGGTCGCGTGTTCTAGCGCGGCCGTGCCTCGTTTTTATCCACTTGCCGTCACGGAACACCATGAGCCGACGAGACTTGCTGCTATTGCTGGAACCGGGCTTCACCGACCCGAAGTACCCGGGCGAGCGCTTCATCTGTCCGGCGGGCGCGCCCATTGAAGGACTGCTCGCGAGCGATGCGCCGCGCAACGCGCGCCTCGACATTCGCAGGGTGGCGTTTGCGCGTCCGCGCGCTGAAGTGGTCGCGGCGCTCGACGCTGACCACCAGGGGCTGCCTGTGCTGATTTTCGGCGACGAACAACCCGCGCCTGCCGATGCACAGGTGCTGGGCGACAAGCGCTTCGTGACCGATACTCGCCGCATTCTGGACCTGCTCGCAGAACGTCACGGTTTTCCCAAGGTGCATTGAATACAACGGCGTTGAAATGCGGGCGCGGATGACCAGGTGGTCGCCGCGCCCGCCTTGCTTTGTGCGGTCGAAAAAAGGGGAAGCGTTAACGACAGAAGTCGCCGCGCAGATGAGAAAACTCCCGGAGGCGCGCCTGGTTCTATCGTCGGTGTCGTGCTTTGCTTATGCGCAACCGTTGGTTCTTTTGGCGCGGCAGCGGCTTTATCGTGTGCGTTGCTGCATGGCCGGCGATGGAATAGGCCCTCGAACCGGAGGCAGCGCATCGACAAAAAGGATCTGCATCAAATGGCGGGACTTAACCGACGCGAGTTTCTGATCTCGACGGCCGCAACGCTGTCAGCCGGCATGCCTGCATGGGCACTCGCGCAGAGCGGCAACGTCGCGCCGAGAAGGGGCGGCACGTTGAACATGCTGATCAACCCTGAGCCGCCGGTCCTCGTCTCGATCTTTCAGACGACCGGCCCCGCGCTCGTCGCCAGTTCGAAGGTACTCGAAGGCCTGCTGGCTTACGACTTCGATCTGCGACCGAAGCCGCAACTTGCGACTGCGTGGGCAGTGAGTCGCGACGGTCTTCAATACAGCTTCACGTTGCGTCAGAACGTGAAATGGCACGACGGTCAGCCCTTTACGTCGGCAGACGTTGCGTTTTCAATCGAGCTGCTCAAGGCGGTGCACCCACGCGGTCGCAGCACCTTCGCCAATGTGACACGCGTCGTCACGCCGGATGCCCGCACCGCGATCATCGAATTGTCGAAGCCCGCACCGTTCCTGCTGAAGGCGCTGTCCGCAGGCGAATCTCCCATCGTGCCCAGGCATCTGTACGCGAGCGGCGATCCGTTGACGAACCCGCACAACAGCGCGCCGATCGGCACAGGGCCGTTCCGCTTCAAGTCATGGACACGCGGCGCCAGCATCGTCTATGAACGCAATCCGGACTACTGGGATGCCGGCAAGCCGTATATCGACGCACTGGTGTTCAAGGTGATTCCGGACGCGGCGGCGCGCTCGGCTGCTTTCGAAACCGGCGCACTCGACCTGGGCGGCGAAAACCCCGTGCCGTTGACCGATCTGCCGCGCCTCTCGCAATTGCCGCAACTCGTCACCGAGACGCGCGGCTACCGGTTTCTCGAGCCATTGTCGGAGATCGACTTCAATCTCGATCATCCCATCCTCAGGGACCTCAAAGTTCGCCAGGCCATTGCCCATGCGATCAATCCGCAGGTCGTGCAGCGCACGATCGCGTATGGCTACGCGGACATCTCGCCGACGCCGATCACACCGGGATCGCCCTATCACGACGCAAAGCTCTCGCCCTATGCGTTCGACATTGCAAAGGCGGAGCAACTGCTCGACGCGGCGGGCTATCCGCGCAAGGACGGCGTGCGCTTCCGGCTGACGCACGACTTCCTGCCTTATGGCGATATGTATCGCCGTCAGGCTGACTACGTGAAGTCCGCATTGGCGCGCGTCGGTATCGACGTGACGGTGCGTTCACAGGATCTTCCCGCGTTCCTGAAACGCGTTTATGCAGACCGTCAGTTCGATTTCACGAGTATCGGCGTGAATACGCTGTTCGATCCGAGCGTCGGTGTGCAGCGTCTGTACTGGTCGAAAAACATCCGCCCGGGCGTGCCGTTCTCCAATGCGCCGCATTACAGCAACGCCGAGGTGGACCGGCTGCTGGAAAGCGCGTCCGTCGAGACCGACGAAGGCAAGCGCGTCGCGCTCTATCAGGAGTTTCAGCAGATCGTGTATCGCGATCTGCCCATTCTGAACCTCGTGGCGCCGCGCATGATCACGCTGGCGAACCGGCGCGTGCGCAACCACACCGTTTCCGCGCAGGGCCTCGAGGGCAATCTTGCGGATGTCTTTCTCAGCGCGTGACAGGAGATCCAGCATGAGCCGGAGTGTGCGTTTCGGAGCGGTCGCGCGGCGGACAGCGTGGCAGGTGTTGCCGACCGTGATCGGCATCGTGATCTTCAACTTCTTCCTGCTGAAGCTGATGCCCGGCGACGCCGCCGATGTGCTCGCCGGCGAATCCGGCTCGGCGACGGCGGAGACGATGCAGGTACTGCGTGCGAAGTTTGGGCTCGACCAGCCGGTGCTGCATCAGTTGTGGTCGTATCTGACTCATCTTGCGCACTTCAGCCTCGGCTATTCGCCGCGCTACGACGCGCCCGTCATGCAGTTGATCCTGTCACGCCTGCCCAATACGCTGCTGCTGATGGGCGTGGCGTTGACGTTCGCGATCGCGGTCGGCGTCACGCTCGGCGCCGTCATGGCGCATTGGGTAGGCCGGTGGCCGGATCGTGTGCTGTCGGTGCTGGCATTACTGTTCTATTCGACGCCTGGATTCTGGATCGGACTGCTCGCCATCGTGCTGTTTTCGGTGCACCTCGGCTGGCTGCCGAGCGGCGGGAACGTAACGCTCGGCGTCCAGTTGCATGGCTTTGCCTGGTTCGCCGATGCGGCAAAACACGTGTTGCTTCCTGCCGCGACGCTGTCGACGTTCTTCATTGCAATCTACGCGCGGCTCACGCGCGCGGCGATGCTCGAAGTGCAGCGCCAGGATTTCGTCCGCACCGCGCAGGCCAAGGGACTGCACCCGTGGCGTGTCACGGTGCGTCACGTGCTGCGCAATGCACTGATGCCGCTGACGACCATGGTCGGCATTCACTTCGGCACGTTGCTCGGTGGCGCGGCGGTCACTGAGACTGTGTTCAGTTGGCCAGGCCTTGGCCGTCTCGCCCTCGATGCGGTGATGGCGCGCGATTTCAGCGTGCTGCTCGGCGTATTGCTGCTGTCTTCGCTGCTGGTGATTATCGCTAACGTGCTGGTGGACCTGCTGCAGGCCTGGCTCGATCCGCGTATCGCCTAAGCAGGCTGCCTTTGAATCTGTTCGCTGTCGCAGAACCGTTATTCACCTGAGAGACGCAATGGCTTCCGAATCCTCCAATATCATTTCGACGACGCCGAAGCAGTCTGCCGGATCGTCTTCATGGCGGCGTCAACTGGCCGGTGCGCTGTTCGGCCAGCGCCGTGAGCGGATCGCTGCGGCCGGATTGTCACGGCGCAGCGGACGCGGCGTGCTGCGCACGCTCGCCGGCAATCCGTCGGCGTTGAGCGGTCTTGTCCTGCTCGCTGCCTTCATCGTGCTGGCGCTCGCCGCACCGCATCTGTTTCCCGGCGATCCGCTCGACATGGTCGCCGCGCCTTTCGAATGGCCGGGCAGCGATCCGCAATACTGGCTCGGCACCGATTCCCTTGGTCGCGACGTGGCGGCGGGCATTGCTCACGGTACGCGCGTGTCGCTTCTGATCGGAGCGTCGGCGGCTGGTATCGGGCTGCTCATCGGTACGCTGGTGGGCGCCGTGGGCGGCTTCTTCGGCGGTCTGGTCGACAACGTGCTGGTTCGTGTAACCGAGCTGTTCCAGACTATTCCTTCGTTCCTGCTGGTGATCGTGATCGTTGCGATTGGCCGGCCGAGTGTGGAGGTGATTGCGCTCGCTATCGGCGTCGCGTCGTGGCCTACTGTTGCGCGAATCGTGCGCGCCGAGTTTCGCACGCTGCGCGAGGCCGATTTCGTACTGGCGGCGCGCACTCAGGGCTTCGGCAACGCGCGCATCATATTCGGCGAGATTTTGCCCAACGCACTGCCGCCGGTGATCGTGACCGCTTCGGTGATGGTGGCGAGCGCGATCCTGATCGAGTCGTCGCTGTCGTTTCTCGGCATGGGCGATCCGAATGTCGTGAGCTGGGGCGCCATGATCGGCGCGGGGCGCGATTCGTTGCGAACGGCGTGGTATTTGACGGCGGTTCCGGGCACCGCGATCGTCGTCGCCGTGTTGGCGTTGAACCTCCTCGGGGACGGCCTGAACGACGCGTTGAATCCGCGTTTGCGGGAGCGTACCTGACCATGAACGCGAGGACGCAAGGCGTGAGCAAAGCCGACAACCTGCTCGAAGTACGCGATTTGCGCGTCAGCTTCGGCGCGCACGAAGCGGTACGTGGAATCGGTTTTGAGGTTGCCCGGGGCGAGACGCTCGCGTTGGTGGGCGAGTCGGGTTGCGGCAAGTCGGCCACCGCGCTATCGCTGATGCGCCTCGTGCCCAGCCCGGGGCGTGTGAGCGGCAGCGTGCGTTTCGATGGCCGCGATCTGCTCGATCTGTCCGCCTCAGAGATACGCGCTGTGCGCGGCCAGCAGATCTCCATGATCTTTCAGGAGCCGATGACTTCGCTCAATCCGGTTCTGTCGATCGGCGCACAGATCGTCGAAACATTGCGTCAGCACGAGAACCTGTCTAAAACCGCGGCATGGAAGAGGGCCGTGGAGTTACTCGACCTTGTGCGCATTCCCGAGCCGCAACGGCGCGTGTTCGACTATCCGCACGAGCTTTCCGGCGGCCAACGGCAGCGCGTGATGATAGCAATGGCCGTGGCATGCCGGCCGCGCCTGCTGATTGCGGACGAACCGACTACCGCGCTCGACGTCACGATCCAGGCGCGCATTCTCGAACTGCTGGACGGCCTGAAACGCGAACTGTCCATGTCGTTGCTGCTGATCACGCACGATCTGGGCGTGGTCGCACAACACGCCGATCGCGTCGCGGTCATGCTGGCGGGCCGGGTGGTGGAGCAGGCGGCCACTTCGCAACTCTTCGCGCGGCCCGAACATGCCTACACGCGCGGATTGCTTGGCGCGTCGTTGAATCTCGTCGACGATCTGCACTATCGCGGCTGGAAATTGCCGGAGATCCGTCATGTTCGATCGGACGACGGCAGCGCAGCCTTTTCGGTGATCCCGCGCGCGCCGTACTCGAGCGAAGACGACGCGCGGCGGGAGGCGGACAACGCCGCAAGCGTCGACGCGCCGTTGCTCTCGTTGCACGACGTCCGGATCGACTATCCGCAGCGTCATGGCAAGACGATGCTGCGTGCAGTGGATGGCGTGTCCCTCCAGATCGCACCCGGCGAAACGGTGGGTCTGGTCGGCGAGTCGGGTTGTGGAAAGTCGACGCTGTCGAAAGCCATTCTGCGGCTCGTGCCGGCCTCGGGCGGCCAGATCCGCTTACGGGGCACCGATCTCGTGCCGCTTCGCGAGCGCGAGTTGCGGCCTTTGCGCCGCCACGTGCAGATGGTGTTTCAGGACCCGTATGCGTCGCTCAATCCGCGGCGTACTGTCGGCGAAATCCTCGACACCGTTCTGGTGGTCAATGGTGTGAGCGATGCACGGCGACGCCGCACGCGCATTGCGGCAATACTCGACCGAGTGGGCTTGCCGGGCAGCGCGCAGCAGCGCTTTCCGCATGAGTTTTCCGGTGGCCAGCGGCAACGCATCGGCATTGCACGCGCGCTCGTGCTGGAGCCCGATCTTCTGATCTGCGACGAACCGGTGTCCGCGCTCGACGTGTCGATTCAGGCGCAGGTTCTCAACCTCCTCGTCGACCTGAAACGCGATCTCGGACTTGCGTATCTGTTCATCTCGCACGATCTGTCGGTGGTGCGCTATATCGCCGACCGGGTGCATGTGATGCAGGCCGGACGGATTGTCGAAAGCGGCGACCATCGCGAGATCTGGCGTGCGCCGCAGCATCCGTACACCCGCACGTTGCTCGACGCAGTACCGGGCCGCAAGTCCGAGGACGCGCGGGCCGCGTGAGGCGGGTGCCTCGAATCACTGGCGCCCGTGTCGATTCCAACGGAACGAGCTCGATGCCGGCTTGATCGGCGATCACGTCGTGCCCGGTCATGTCCACTCGAATCCGGTTGCCGTCTTACGTTGTGTCGCCATGACGAACGAGGCGCCCGAAGAACGGATGCCCCGGATCGTTGAAACCCGGCGTCGATGGATGGCCCGTGGTAACGAGCGAATCGACGAATGCTTCGTCTTCCGCGCTTAAGCGGTAGGCGAGCGCGGGTAAATAGTCCTGCCACTGCGCCTCGGTGCGCGGTCCGGCAATGGTCGAGCTGATGTAGCGGCTATTGAGCACCCACGCAAGCGCGAATTGACCCGCCGACAGTCCGCGCGCCTGCGCATGCTCACCGACTCGGCGGGCCAGTTCGATGGATTCCGGCCGCCACTCGGTCTGATGCAGACGCCTGTCGCTGCGGCCCGCGCGCGTGTCGGCGCGAGGGGCCGCGCCGGGTTCGTACTTACCGGTCAGCACGCCACGGGCGAGCGGACTGTACGAAATCACGCCGAGACCGTAGCGGTGCGCCGCCGTCAGCTGTTCGGCTTCGGCCTGGCGGTTGGCGATGTTGTAGAGCGGCTGACTCGCGACAGGCGCGTCGAGCCCGAGGGCCTGCGCCGTATGCGCGAATTCCGCGATCTTCCACGCCCGATGATTCGACAGCCCGTAGTAGCGCAGCTTGCCGGCGCGGATCAGATCGTTGAGCGCACGCACGGATTCTTCCACGGGCGTCCAATGATCCTCGCGATGCAGGTACAGCACGTCGATATAGTCGGTGCCGAGGCGCGTGAGGCTCGCTTCGACTGCGCGTTGGATGTGTTTGCGCGACGCGCCTCGGGCGTTCACGTCGCGTTCGTCGAGCGGGTTGGCGAATTTGGTGGCGAGCACCCAGCGCTCGCGCTGCGCGGCGATCGCGCGGCCCACTACGCGCTCCGATTCTCCCTTGCCGTAGACGTCCGCGGTGTCGATCGAATTGACGCCTTGCTCCAGCGCCTCTCCGACGATGCGCGCGGAGGTCGCTTCGTCGGTCGGGCCGCCGAACATCATCGTGCCGAGCGTGAGTGCGGAAACCTTGATGCCGCTGCGGCCGAGTTGTCTATATTCCATGTGAGTACAGTTCCGTCAGAGTGAGTGGGGATCGTTTCAACGTTGCAGCCAGACGTCGGCGAAACTTGCCGAGACCCCGTCCGGGCCAGTCGTATGGTTGTGAACCGCGCGTGAATACACGGTGAGATATCGCGGAGCGACGAGATTCAGGTCGGGCAGGTCGCGCTCCAGAATCTGCTGGATCTGCGAGAACAGTTGCTTGCGCTTCGCCTCGTCCGTTTCTTCGGCCGCCTGTGCGAACAGTCGATCGATCTGCGGATTGCTGTAGTGCGAGCCGTTCGTGAACGGCACGCCGCGCCGGAAGTTGCCGGTCGTGTAGAGGCGCGCGACGCCGACCACCGGATCGAACAGATTGCTCATGCCGTTGATCGAAAAATCGAAGTCGCGGTCGGTGTAGATCCGCTTCAGATACGCGGGCAGGTCCTGGCTGCGCACGGTGACCGCAATGCCGACTCTGGCGAGCGCCGACTTCACGTAGGCAGCGGTGCGAGCGGGCAACTCGCCGATCGGCAACGGATCGACCCTCAGCGCGAAGCGTGTGCCGTCGGCCTTGCGTGGAAAGCCGGCTGCATCGAGGAGCGCGTTGGCGCGCTCCACGTCATACGGATACGGCGCGGGCGCGGGATCGTAGTAAGGACTCGACGGAATGATCGGGCTGGCAAGCGGCGTGGCGTAGCCGTAGAAAATCACTTTGCGGATCACTTCACGGTCGATCGCCGATGCAATCGCCTGGCGAACCTGCAAGTTCTTCAGTACCGGATTGTCCAGATTGAATTCGATGCGGGTGACGCCGGCCTGGAACTCGTAGCCGCGCGAGTCGAGTGCGAGCTTCGGGCTGTTCTTCAGCCGCGCGAGGTCGGACAGCGGCACCGGCGTGTCGCCGCTCAGATCGATCGAGCCGTCTTCGAAGGCGACGGTGCGCGCCGCAGGATCGGTAATGATCTTGACGACAATCTTGTCCAGGAACGGCTTGCCTTTGTCCCAGTAGTCGTCGTTGCGGGCGTATTCGATGTAGCTGCCGCGCACCCATTTGACGAAGCGGAATGGCCCCGTGCCGATCGGCGCGTTGTTGGCGGGATTCGTCAGCGGGTCGCTGCCTTCGTACAGATGCCTCGGCACGATCGGCGTCTCCGACGAAGAGAACGCCTTGATCAGATACGGCGCGGGCTTCGACAGCGTGATGACGACCGTGTACGGATCGGGCGTCGTAATGGCGGTCACATTCGCGAAGGTGGTCTTGGCGCGCGGATGCACTTGCCGCAGTGTGTGCAGCGAATAGGCGACGTCGGCGGAGGTGAACGGCTGGCCGTCATGCCATTTCACGCCGTGCCGCAGATGGAACACATACTTGCGGCTGTCGTCGCTGATGTCCCATGAAGTTGCAAGCGACGGCTTCGGCTGCAACGAGAAGTCGTATTCGAGCAGTCCTTCGACGACTTTCGCGCTGACCTTCAGCACGTTGGTCGCGGTCGTGGCGAGATCCACCAGCGCGGTCGGCTCGGGCGTGACGACGAAGTTCAGGGTGCCGCCGCGCACAGGCGTCTGCGCGCTTGCGTATGAAGACGAGAGCGAGATCAGCAGGGCGGTGCCGAGTCCTAGCGCGCTGAGCAACAACGAGGTGCCGCGACGACGCGGCGCCGCCTGCGAGATGAGAGCAAGCATCTTACGGTTCGATAGAAAGAGGAGATGAATAGCAGCGCAATGGCAGCGGAATGGCGGCGCCTCAGACGGAAGCCGAAGCCGTTGCATCGCGTCGCGCCAGAGCACCACGCCAGCCCTTCTGTGCGGCAATGCCGAATGGAGTCGGAGCGGGGCAGCGGGTGTACCAGAGTCGGCTCATGCGTCTCGCCATGAAGTAAAGAGAAAGTGGGGGATGGGTCCGGGATCAGTAGCGCAGACCGGCTTCGCGCAATAACGGCAACACGTGTGCGCCAAAGAATTCGAGGTCCGGCTGAAAATCGAAAAAGCTCAGTTGCACGCCGTCGATACCGGCCCGGTGAAGCCGCACGATGTAATCGGCGATTTGCTGCGGCGAGCCGACTATCGAAATGTTGCCGCCCACCGCGCGCGCGGCTGCCTGATTGCGCTGTTCGGAATTGCCACGCCAGGCGTGCGCGTCGCTCTCGAAGCGATGGAAGCTGCCTTCGTCGCCATGCGCGACGATCGCGTCGCGATAGGCCAGCGCTTCGGCAGCCGTTTCGCGGCAAATCACCATGGGATTGATCAGCGTGCGGATCTTGCGGCCATATTTCGCCGCAGTGGCCTTCACACGCGCCGTGTGCGCGGGCAAGGCGGCGAGCGCGGCTTCGATCTCCGAGCCCGCGGGACTCGTGATGAACACCACGTCGGAATAGCGGGCGGCGAACTCGATCCCCGCATCGGAGCCGGTCGCATTGACGAGCAACGGGCGGCCGTATTGCGGCTTCGGCGTGACGAACGCCTTGTCGAGCCTCCAGCTCGACAAAGGCGGCGCAAAGCTGAAGTTATCGGGCTGTGCCCATAGCTGTTGCACGGCGTCGAGGAACTCGCTCGCCAGCTCATAGCGGCGATCGTGCTCGATGCGATGCCAGCCGAACATCTCGTGTTCGACGGCCCGATGCCCGGTGACCACATTGATGCCCCAGCGTCCCTTCGAAATGTGATCGAGCGTCGCGCAGAACTTCGCGAAATGCAGCGGATGCCACGGCCCGTACAGCACATGGCTGGTTGCGACCAGGATGATTTTTTCGGTGCACGCGGTCATGGCCGCGAGTGACATGAAGGAGTCGAGCGCCTCGCCGTTGAACACGCCGCCGTAACCGCCTTTCGGGAGCCACTGCGAGAGTGCGAAGGCGAGATCGAAACCGAGGCTCTCGGCTCTCTGCACCAGCGCGAGGTTGTAGTCGAAGTTCCAGTCGGTGGTGCGCGGCAGCGTCGACGCGCTCCAGCCGCCCGCCTGAATTGGCAGGAAGAGCCCGAGCAGCAGCGGCTGTTCGAGCGCGCGTGCAACGGGACTGGCAGGGAAGTCGGCGGGCGAGCGCACCGGCACGAAAGGCGTGGCATCCGGCGCTTGTCCTAATGCTTGCGGTGCGGCGGCGAGAAGGGTGTCGGTCATGGCGATAATCGGTGTAGAGAACGTGGCGGTTCGGTTCGGCGTGGCGCGTGTCAGGTCTCGCTCTTCGGCCGGATGGCGGCGCGATCAACGGCGATGCAGCCTAAGCGCATGCCTGGGCGCAGCGCGTCAGGTTTTGCCGGTCGCGGGCGGCCGCACACCATTCGGATAGAAGTCGCCGATCGCCGCGTACTTCCAGCGCACCGGGTCATGCACCGTGTGGACCCGGTCGGTGTTGCGGATGAGCGCCAATGGCGCGAAAAAACCGGTCATGACGGACATATCCGATGCTGTGACAGACGAAGTTCAGGGTCGGGCGTCGCATTCGGGCAGGCGCACCGGAGCCATCAAAACTTACCGGCAACTCAACACATCGGACAACGAACAATAATTTCTATCCTTATCTGCTCATGCAATTGGGCAGCGCGGGAAATAACGCAAAAGCGTAAGCAAAGAAGAATCGCTTGGTTCGCTCATGTGGAGTGGCTGGCTATGCTGTGCAGCGTATTAGCCTTGTCCAGTCACCCATCATTTCAACCGCTCATACATGACGACGCTCAACGAGTATCTCGTGCAAAAGCGCGCTGCCTGGCTTGCGAAACGCGAAGCCGCGCGCAACGATCCGGATCTCAAGTCCAACCGGCTCAAGGCGCGAGAGTCGCACCCAATAGCGCCGCAGCACGCAGCCGCGCCAGCCCAATGAAACGACAACAAAGCGACAACAACGACAACGAAAAGACAACAAGAGGACCACAATGAAACCGACACACAGGGCACGCGCGATCCGGCTCGTCGCGCTACTGGCGAGCGCATTCATCGGGATCGTGCCTGCGGGCGCGAGCGCCGCGCCCGACCACGGTGGAACGCTGACCTGGCTCGTGACGCCCGAGCCGGCTTCCATTGTTCCTCTCACTACGACGGCCGGGGGCAATGCGGAGATCGGCCCCAAGGTGGTGGAGGGCCTTCTGACGTATGACAGGAACCTCAACCCGAAGCCGCTGCTCGCCACTTCCTGGGTAGTCAGCACGGACGGACTGCAATACCGGTTCAATCTGCGTCGCGGTGTGAAGTGGCATGACGGCAAGCCCTTCACGTCCGCCGACGTTGCATTTTCGATCCTGACGTTAAAGCAGGTGCATCCGCGGGGGCGAAGCACGTTTGCCAACGTGACCGACGTGAAAACGCCGGACCCTTACACCGCAGTCATCGAGCTTTCCAGGCCCGCGCCGTTTCTGTTGACGGCGCTCGCGGGCACCGAGTCGCCGATCATTCCGAGGCACCTGTACGAGGGCACCGACATCGCGGCGAGCCCATACAACAGCGCCCCGGTCGGCACGGGTCCGTTTGTATTCAAGTCGTTCGTGCACGGCAGCAACATCGTGCTCGAACGCAACCCCGACTATTGGGACAAGCCGAAGCCTTACGTCGACAGGATCGTCGTGCGGTTTTTGCCGGATGGCGCGGCGCGCGCCGCGGCGTTGGAGTCGGGCGCCGCCAATCTCGGCGACCAGGCCATCCCGCTATCGGATGTGAAGCGCTTTAGCGCGCTGTCGAACTTCAATGTCGATACGACGAACTGGGCGTACAACAGCAATCATCAGCAGTTGATTTTCAACCTGGATACGCCCGTTCTGAAAGACAAGGCGGTCCGCAAGGCGATCTCGCAGGCGCTCGACGTCAATGCGCTGAACCGTGTGGTCTGGTATGGATATGGTCAGGTGTCGGCCGCCGCGATCGGTACGGCGAACGCGAAGTATCACAACGCCGACATTCACTACTTTCCGTACGACGTCGCGCAGGCGAACGCGGCCCTCGATGCAGCGGGTTATAAGCGCGGACCCGATGGCAAGCGCTTCGGCTTGCGGCTGCTGTACAACCCGTTCCAGGACCCGCGTGCGGCGGATTTCGTCCGGCAATCGCTGGCGCGAATCGGGATCGACGGCGAGATCGAAAGTTACGACTTCGCCACGTACGTGAAGCGGGCGTACACCGATCGCGCATTCGACATCACGCTAGAAGCGCTTTCGAACACCTTCGATCCGACCGTCGGAGTTCAGCGAGTGTTCTGGTCGAAGAACTTCAAGATCGGTCTGCCGTTCTCGAACGCCGCGCACTACTCCAATCCGGAAGTAGACCGATTGCTCGAGGCAGCCTCCGTCGCTACCGACGATGCCCAGCGCCGCCAGCTCTTCATGCAGTTTCAGCAGATCGTGCACGACGATATTCCGTCCGTCGAGTTCGGTGCAAATCCGAACATCACGATTTCGTCCAGGAAAGTGAAGAACTATGCGCCGGGCGGCGAGGGCATACGCGGCAATTTCGCCGACCTGTATATCGAACGCTGAATCGCCTGGCTGCCGATCCGAACTGAACGCGCCGTGCATGCCGGTCTCGCGCATCCCGCCAACGCACAGCGCTGGCGCACGCGACCGGCAGCATCGCGCGCTCGCCATCCGAAGCACACTTCGCACACACCATGAGCCAACGAAAAGGACAACTGCACCTCGGCGCGTTTCTCTATCCGACCGGGCATCACATCGCCGCGTGGCGTCATCCGGGCAGTCACGCGGATGCGGGACGCGACTTTCGGCACTACGTCCGGCTTGCGCAAGCCGCCGAAGCAGCAAGGTTCGATCTGGTCTTCCTCGCGGACGGCTCGGGAACGCGTGGCGACAACGTCGACTTCCTGAGCCGCACAGCGCACAGCTACGTCGCGCAGTTCGAGCCGCTCACCTTGCTCTCGGCATTGGCTGCGGTCACGGAGCGAATCGGCCTTGTGGGCACGGCGTCGACGACCTTCAACGAGCCGTATCACATTGCCCGCAAGTTTGCGTCGCTCGATCACATTAGCGGCGGGCGAGCGGGCTGGAACCTCGTCACGTCGTCGAATGCACACGAGGCGAAGAATTTTGGCTTCGACGAACATCTCGCTCACGCGCGCCGCTACGAGCGCGCGGTGGAATTTGCGGAAGTGGTCGAGGGGCTGTGGGACAGCTGGGATGAAGGCGCGTTCGTGCGAGACAAAGCGGCCGGGCGTTATTTCGATCCGGCAAAGCGTCATGTGCTCGACCATCGCGGCGAATTCTTCAACGTGCGCGGGCCGCTGAATGTCGAACGCTCGCCTCAGGGGAGGCCGGTCGTCGTGCAGGCGGGTTCCTCGGAAGCAGGCAAGGCGCTCGCGGCGCGTACCGCCGAAGTGATCTTCACCGCGCAGCAAACGCTGGACGACGCCGTTGCGTTCTACGCGGACGTGAAGGGCCGCCTCGCGCAGTACGGACGCGACCCGGACGATCTGAAGATCATGCCCGGCGTGATGCCGATTGTCGGCGCGACCGAGCAGGAAGCGCAGGACAAGTTCGCCGCGCTACAGGCGCTGATCGATCCGGCGGTCGGACTTGCATTGGTGTCCGGGCTTACGGGCGGCTTCGATCTGTCGGGCTATCCGCTCGACGGGCCGATTCCCGAATTGCCTGAGACCAATGCAAGCAAGAGCCGGCAGTCGTTGACGCTCGAACTGGCGCGGCGCGAGAAACTGACGATCCGCGATTTGTATCTGCGCGTCGCCGGCGCACGCGGGCATTGGCAACTAATCGGTACCCCGAAGCATATCGCCGATGCGCTCGAGGAACGCTTCGTCAACTATGGTGCAGACGGCTTCAACGTAATGCCGGCGCTGTTGCCGGACGGCCTCGACGACTTCATCCGACTGGTATTGCCGGAATTGCGGCGCAGAGGCCTCTTCCGCACGGAATACGAAGGTGCGACGTTGCGCGAGAACCTGGGCCTGCGGCGGCCGGTGTCGCGGTATCAGCGCGAAGCTACCGTAGCTTGAGGCGTTAGATGAAGCGCGGCGCTACAACTAGCCCGCTCACGACGCTGGTTTGCCTGCAACGATGTTGGTTGCACGGTTTGCCGCGACAATATCGGCGTGGGTGGGATTCGGGCCGAGGCTGGCGAAAACCTCCGGCAGCCGGTCGCGTATCCTGGGCGCAATTCCAGGAGCGGCCGCAGCCAGCGCCTTGCGCATGGCATCCGCATCGTAGTCGCAGCAATACGCAGGAGTTGATGGCTGCTGGCGCCAGGATTCTGCGAGCGAGCCCGCATCGACCGGATCGAAGCCCGTCTGATTCACCAGCTCCATCACGATTTCCCTGGAGCGCAGGTCATCCCCTGCCACGGCGACGGCGAGGCGGCCAGGCGTCCCCTGCGGCTGGCCCAACTCGGCGAGCGTGTAGGCCAGCACGTTGTTGAATGCCTTGATGACAGGGTGCCCGATCTGCCGGGACACCCACACGCTTTCGGGCATTCCTTCGTCGATTTCCAGAATGTGCGGGTCGCGCATGTCCGGGTAGTAGTTGCCGGTGTCGACGACGATCGCGTCAGCCGCTACTGAATCGAACAAATCCGCAGGAAGCGCCTGTATGGCGGGCAGCGGAATCGACAGGATGATGACTTCCGCGCCCTCGACCGCGCCGCGAACATCCACGGCTTGCGCGCCGATCTCGTCGGCGAACTGTCGAACACCATCCGCCCCGCGAGAGTTCGCGACGCGGACTTCATGGCCTGCCGCGCTCAACTTGCGGGCGAGAGACGCGCCAATGTTTCCTGTTCCGACGATCCCGATTTTCATAGCTGTATCCTCGATATTGCACGTGGCGCCCACTTTAGCTGGCTTATGTTGTAATGATAAGTACCGACTAAAAAGTAAGTAGCGTACCGAGGTGTTTGTGTCTGAAGAGCGTGAATGGAACTGCGAAGATCCCAAGAAGCGGCTTGAATGGGCCGAGGCGACGACAGAGGCCCTCCGGGTTCTGGAGGGCAAGTGGAAGATCGTCATCATTTGCCAGTTGTTTGCCGCAAAAGGCCCGCTGCGTTTCTCCGATCTGGAGAAGCTGATTGACGGCATCAACCAGAAAATGCTGATTCAGCAGCTCAAGCAGCTGGAGAAAGACGGCATCGTGCGGCGAACGGTGTATCCCCAAGTGCCGCCGAAGGTAGAGTACGAACTTTGCGATATGGGATATGCGCTCGGGCCGTCGATGCAGGCGTTAATCGAGTGGGCCGAGATGAGGCGCAGACGTGCCGGAGGTGACGGCTACTGAGAAAGAGGCCGGCGGCGGCTCGACCGCGCGGCGCGGCGTGCGGCTCGCTGATACCTCGGGCAAAGTGCAAGGACTACGAGTCGCCGTTCCCGACGTAACTGATCCCGTCGCCGTCGGTAACCTGGGTCGGCAAGCAAGGGGTCCAGGACCAGTCACATACCGTTCCGCTTACCTTCTACGACCTGTCGGCGCGCTCCGGCATGACCTGAACGACAATGGGCCGGCTCTTCCAGAACATGTTGTGGACTCGGGCCTGCAGATTGCGCAACGCATCCGGCGACGTGCCGCTGAAGCTGAGCACGATCGCGGGCCGCGCTCCCGTTCCGTGATAGCGGTGGATCCGATCGAATGGCGGAAAGCCGTATTTGATAAGGAAATCATTGATTTCGTCATCCGAAGTATTGTCTTCAACGTTTCCCATCCACAGATCAGCCATAAAGTGCTCCCTTAGTGGAATCGATACGGCGGTCAGGCCATGATATTGACGCCGCCGTCGATATACAGCGTCTCTCCGGACAGGCGCCGGGCGTAGGGCGTCGCCAGAAAGGCGCAGGTAAACCCAACATCCATGATGTCGACCAGCTCGCCCAGCGGCGCGCGTTGCGCAGCTTCCGTAAGTAGCAGATCAAAGTCTTTCAGGCCAGACGCGGCTCTCGTCTTGAGCGGCCCCGGTGAAATGGCGTGAACGCGGATTCCCTTCGGGCCGAGTTCATATGCAAGGTAACGGGCGCAGGCTTCCAGTGCGGCCTTGACGGGTCCCATCATGTTGTACGAAGGCACTACCTTGTTTGCGCCGTGATAGCTCATGGTGAGCATGGTGCCGCCGTTTTTCATCAAAGGCGCGGCAAGGCGGGCCATGCGCACGAACGAGTGGCACGAAATGTCCATTGCACTCGCGAAGCCTTCGCTCGAACTGTCGATCAACTGTCCTTGCAGATCATTTTTGGGCGCCCACGCGATCGAATGGACGAGAATATCGAGGTTGCCCCATTCCCGGTCGATTCGCTCGAACACGGCCGCAAGCTCGGCCGCGCTCGAAGCATCGAGCGGCTCGAAGATCGATGCACCGAGGGCCGTTGCAAGCGGCTCTACATAGGGCCTTGTTTTCTCGTTGGCATAGGTAATCGCGAGGTCCGCGCCCAGCTCGCGAAACGCTTTCGCACATCCGTACGCGATCGAATATTCGTTGGCAATGCCTGTGACCAGCGCTTTCGCGCCACTCAGGATCGGCTGCGGCGGGGCGGATGTCATGGAGGTATCCTTCGGGTCCGGTCGGGCGTACGTTCGCTCTCTGAGCCGGCGGCATGGATCGCCGCGAGTGTGTGTTGCCCTATCATGAGTTCTTCATTGGTCGGGATGACCCAGACGGATACCTTGCTCGACGCAGCGCTGATGCAGGGGCCGCCCGACTCGTTTGCCGCAGGGTCGAGTTCCAGTCCGAGCCATGCGGCGTCGCGCACAATGCGCTCGCGAATCGCGCTGGCGTTTTCCCCCACGCCGGCTGTGAGAACGAGCGCGTCGATGCCGTGCATCGCGGCCGCTAGCGAGCCGAGTTCACGGGCGATCCTGTACGTGTAGATATCGACTGCGAAACGGGCGCGTGGCGCATCGCTCGCGAGCAGTGCGCGCATGTCGCTCGAAATACCGGACACGCCAAGCAGGCCCGACTGCCGGTAGATCAGATCTTCGATGTCCTGCTTCTCCATCTTCAGTGCATCGATCAGATAGAGAATTACGCCTGGGTCCAGATTGCCGCAGCGTGTGCCCATCGGGAGGCCATCGACGGCGGTGAAGCCCATCGTGCTCGCGACGCTCTTGCCGCCCACCATCGCGCACATGCTGGCGCCGTTGCCGAGATGGGCTACGACGCATCGGCCTGCTGCCGCGGCCGGTGCGATCCGAGGCAGCACGCTCGCAATGTACTCATAGGAGAGGCCGTGAAAGCCATAACGGCGCACGCCTCTTTCCGTGATCGCCGAGGGTAGCGCGTAAGCCTGCGCGACCTCGGGTGTCAAGCGATGAAACGCCGTATCGAAGCAGGCTACCTGCGGGATATCGGGCCGAGTTCGCGCGATGATGCGTATCGGACTCAGGTTGTGCGGCTGATGCAGCGGTGCGAGCGGCACCAGCTTGTCCAGTTCGTCGAGAACGGCGGGCGTCACCGTCACCGGGCCCGAGTACATCTGGCCGCCGTGTACGACACGATGGCCGACGGCGATCAGACGATATCCTCCGCCGTAGCTTCGCAGGAAGCCGCCGATATGCTCGATTGCGCCCTCGTGTCCGAGCGTTGGATCGGCGTCCCAGTCGCGGGTTGTCGTGTTGCCGTCGCTGTCTACGGCGATAAAGCGTGGCGCCGTGCCGAGACCGTCGACCTGACCGCGCAGCACGAGATGCATCGTCGCACCGTCTACGCCGAAGGCGCGGAACTTGATGCTGGACGAACCGGCGTTCAGTACCAGAATGACATCCGGCATGGCGTTACCTCAACACCTTGTCGCTCGTGCGCCTGGCGTCTGCCACGAGGGCCGCCACTGCGCATGAGGCGAGGCGCGTCAGCAAGCTGTCGGCGCGGCTGGTTAGCACGATCGGCACACGGGCGCCCAGCACGATACCCGCCGCATCCGCACCAGCGAGAAACGACAGGCTCTTCGCGAGCATGTTGCCGGCTTCGAGGTCGGGCACCATCAGCACGTTGGCGCGGCCCGCCACCTGCGAATCGATCTGCTTGATCCGGGCCGCTTCGACACTGATCGCGTTGTCCAGTGCAAGCGGACCGTCTACCAACGCTCCCGTCACCTGACGTCGATCGACCATTTTGCAGAGCGCGGCGGCTTCTATCGTGGAAGGCAGTTTCGGATTCACGGTTTCCATCGCTGACAGAATCGCCACGCGTACTTGCTCGAATTGCAACGCGTGACCCAGGTCGATCGCGTTCTGCAAGATGTCCATCTTCACGTCGAGTGTGGGCGCGATATTGATCGCGGCGTCGGTGACGATCAGCGCCTGCTCGAGCAGCGGGACGTCCATGACAAAGCAGTGGCTGATACGCCGTTCGGTACGCAGCCCCGACTCGCGGCTCACCACCGCGCCCATCAGTTCGTCCGTATGCAGGCTGCCTTTCATCAGGGCTTCTGCCTTGCCTTCGCGCACGAGTTGCACTGCGGCGGCTGCCGCGGCGTGGCTGTGCGGGGCATCGACGAGCGCAAAGCCGGCGATCGCAACGCCGGCCAGCGCGGCTGCGGCTTCGATACGCTCGACCGGCCCCACGAGTATCGGCGCGATGAGCCCCAGCCGCGCCGCTTCGACAGCGCCCTCGAGCGAGCTCGCATCGCACGGATGCGCGACCGCCGTTTTCATCGGCGGCAAGCTTTTGCAGTGCTCGATGAGTCGTTGGTACTTGCTGTGCTTCGCTTCCATTGAGGCTCCATGCAAAACAGGAACGTGTGCATCAGGCTGGCGGACTATGGCCGCGCGAGCGCAGCAACGGAGCGGCCCGGCGTGGGCTTCGCCGTGAGTGCCTGGCGAATGCGATCGAACATGGCCCGCTGCGCTTCAGTCGGACCGGTGCTTTGTACGCGTTCGTCTTTCAACAATTCGTCTAGCAGCGTGATGAAACGCGCCCGATCTTTCCTGTCGGCGACAAGTACCGGCAACGTGGCAATCGCCTCATCCTGCTCGAAGCTGACGATGATTTCCTGCTCACCGCGAATTCGCCGCCACTGATCGGCAGGCAGATCCGGAAGATAGCTCGCGTACGCCTGAGCCAGTTCCTTGCGCGTGACGAGCCGCGAAAGCGGCAATGGCTCGCCTTTGCGCGAGAGCAGGGCGGCCGCGCGTGCGATTGCTTCCGTGTAGCCCCCTTCGCGGATCGACGCGAGCGCTTCCTTGACGAACGGCAAATCGCGAGGGTCACTGTCGGGCCCGGTCCCGCTTTTGGCCCCGCTTTCTGCCGCAGGTTTAGCGTCAGCGAGATAGAGCGAGAACAGGTTGCCGTAGATCGTGAAGAATGTTGCCTCCGTACCTGCATCGCGCATCTCCCGATAGTAATCGAGCGATGCGCTGATCATTTGCGAGCCGCTTTGCTCGATCGCGCGCCACGGGTTGTCTGCTTCCGCGGGCTGGCGATGAGTCTTCACCGCGCTCGCCGCGGATGGCAGCCACGCGAGCCAGGGATTGAGATCCGAGAACGCCCAGCGCTGCAAACGCAACGGATGAAATTCGCGAAGCAGCCGCGCGGTCGTTTCGTTCGACATGGCCTGCACGATCGGCTGGGCGAACAGTTCGTACGCACGCTGGTTGAACTCGGAAAGTTGCGCGACGGCTTCGAACGGCTTTTCGTCCTCGCGCTCGAAGCGGTTGAAATGCGCCGCGATTTCTTCGAGCCGATGTTCTCGAAACTCGACCTCGTATTCGGTTTCGCCGTTTGCGTCTTTCCGTTCGGTGATCGACATTCCGTAGAGGCCGGGCGCAAAAGATTCGATGGCTTCCAGCACTGAGACGATCTGCGTGTGTTCCTTCTTTGCCACTTTGCCCGATACAAAGATGCCGAGATGGCCGATGTCCTGATGCATGAGTCCGACGATCACCTGGCCGCGGGCCTTGATCTCCTCGGTGCTGCCGTACAGATCCGCCACCCAGTTAAATGCCTGTTGCGGCGGCGTGATGTTATCGCCAAGCGACGCAAACAGAATGATCGGCGAGCGGATCTCGCGCAGATCGAATGCCTTGCCGCTTGATCCTCTCACATCGCCAGACCAGAGCTTGTTTCCGATGAACAGGTTGTGCGTGATCCACTCGATTTCCTCGCGGTTCATCAGATAGTAATCGCCCCACCAGCGTTCGAAGTCGAGAAAGCGGGGCGGTTCGGTATCGACGTTGTGAAAGAGGTGATAGTACTTGTCCCACAGCGTATTCGCCGGATTAAGGCTCTCGAAGTTCTGCACCAGATGAGCGCCGTCGAATTTTCCGGCTCCGAGATCCGCGGCAAATGACGCAAGCCACGAGCCTCCGAGTATGCCGCCGGCGTAGCGCATCGGGTTATCGCCCTGGCCTTCGCTCCACGCACCGCTCCAGTAGGACATCGGCGCGCCATTGATGACGATCGGGCCGGTGTCGTCCGGGTCTGACGCCGCGATCATCATCGCGGCCCACCCGCCCTGGCAATTACCGACGAGCGCGGGTTTCGGGCTGTCGGGGTGTAGCGTGCGCAACCGCTTCACGAACTGCTGCTCGGCGGCGCACACGTCGAGCAATGTCTGGCCCGGTTCTGGATCGGGAAAGAAGATGAGAAAGTACACCGGATGTCCCCCGCGCAGCGCGACACCGGCTTGTGAGTCGTCCTTGAAGCCTCCAATGCCCGGGCCATGGCCGGCGCGCGGATCGATGATGAGGTAAGGGCGCTTGCGCGGGTCCACGATCACGCCTTCGGGAGGCTTGATTTTTAGCAGCGCGTAGTTGACGGGTCTTTCGAACTGGCGACCGTCGAGAACAGACTCGTAGTCGAAGTGCAACACGGGTTTCGGATCCTGCCGGGCCCGCTCGCGATACGCAGTCCCGCGCTCACGCAGCGTATCGAGAAACATGACCGACCGCTGAATGATGTCGAGCCCGTAAGACCATGTGTCCCAAGGCGTTGGCGCACGCGTGGTCGGCGCGGCTGCAGTGTCGCGATCGACACCTGACGCGGTGCGCACGCGTTCTGTCAGATGCTCGTGTGCGACCGCGCTGCGTTTCGTCAAAATGCGGGCAACCTTTGCATTGATGTCCCGACTGCGTGAAAACTGCTTTGCTCCGTCCATGAGATGGACCTCGACATTGAAAAGCGGGACCAACGAGGCGCGACTTGCCAACGGTTTGAATGCTGAAGGCAGCGCCCGACTGTGGCAATTGGACCATGGTCCTACACGCGAACCGCTGGTTGCCTGCCGGCCCGGCGGCGGGCAGGCAGCCGACGGCGTAATGGAGCAGGTTGGCTGCCCGCCAACATCGGCCTAAGGTCCTATTGCCTGTCGCCTGTCCGGCGTTTATCTCTATTGTGTAGAGCCGCTCGCCTGTTTGTTGGGGCCGAGGCTGCACGCACAGGAGACACCAGCATGAGCAGCAATCGAGCATCGGACTCCTCGTACCCAACCGCGCTCTCCAACGACGAACTAAGGCGGATCGACGCCTGGTGGCGCGCGTGCAATTACCTCTCGGTCGGCATGATTTACCTCAAGGACAACCCGCTTTTGCGCGAACCCCTCAAAGTCGATCATGTAAAGCACCGTCTGCTTGGGCACTGGGGCGCAAGTCCCGCGCTTTCGTTCGTCTGGGCGCATCTGAATCGCGTGATCAAGCGCGACGACCTGGACATGATTTTCATGGCCGGGCCTGGGCACGGCGCGCCTGGCGTACTCGGCCCAGCCTATCTCGAAGGCACCTATTCGGAGGTCTACCCGGACAAAAGCGAGGACGCCGAAGGTATGCAGAAGTTCTTCAAGCAGTTCTCGTTTCCGGGACATATCGGCTCGCATGTGACGCCCGAAACGCCCGGCTCTATTCATGAGGGCGGTGAACTCGGTTACAGCCTGGCGCACGCTTATGGCGCTGCGCTCGACAACCCTGATCTGATCGTGGCCTGCGTGGTCGGCGATGGTGAGGCCGAGACAGGTCCGCTTGCGACCGCGTGGCATTCGAACAAGTTCATCAATCCCGCGCGCGACGGCACCGTACTGCCAATTCTGAACCTGAACGGCTACAAGATCGCCAATCCGACGATCCTCTCGCGCATCAGCCACGGAGAACTCGCGGCGTTACTCGAAGGCTACGGCTATATGCCGTATTTCGTCGAAGGGTCCGACCCGTCGCAGATGCATCAGACAATGGCCGGCACGCTCGATACTGTGATCGCCGACATCCGCGCGATTCACGAAAGAGCGCGCGCGGATGGCAATGCCGAGCGTCCACGCTGGCCGATGATCGTGTTGCGCACGCCCAAGGGCTGGACGGGGCCGAAGGAAATTAACGGCCATAAGGTCGAGGGGTCATGGCGTTCGCACCAAGTGCCGTTCTCGGATGTAAGGGGAAACCCCGCGAACCTCGACCTGCTCGAAAGCTGGATGCGCGGCTACAGGCCCGGCGAATTGTTCGATGACTCCGGAAGGTTGCTTGCGGAACTGCGCGAGCTTGCGCCGCAAGGCCCGCGCCGCATGAGCGCGAACCCGCATGCAAACGGCGGATTGTTGCGCCGCGATCTGAAGCTGCCCGACTTTCGCGACTACGCGGTCGAAGTTTCACGCGCCGGCAATGTGCTGCGCGAAAACACGCAGCCGCTTGGCCAGTTTCTGCGTGACACCATGCGTTGCAACATGGACACCTTCCGCGTCTTCGGCCCCGACGAGACCGCGTCGAACCGGCTTCAGTCGATTTACGAAGTCAGCAAGAAAGCGTGGATGGCAGACATGCTGCCCGAAGACGACGACGGCGGCGAACTGTCGCGCGATGGCCGCGTGATGGAGATGCTCTCGGAGCACACGCTGATGGGGTGGCTCGAAGGCTATCTGCTTTCCGGCCGCCACGGCTTCTTTCACACGTATGAAGCGTTCGCGCACGTGGTGGACTCGATGTTCAACCAGCACGCGAAATGGCTGGACGTATGCAAGAACCATGTGCCGTGGCGGGCTTCGGTGGCCTCTGAAAATATCCTGCTTTCGTCGACGGTATGGCGTCAGGATCACAACGGCTTCTCGCATCAGGACCCCGGCTTCATCGACCTCGTGACTAACAAGAGTCCCTCGGTCACACGGGTTTATTTGCCGCCGGACGCCAATACGCTGCTCGTCGTGGCGGATCAGTGCCTGCGCTCGACCGACTGCATCAATGTCATCGTCGCCGACAAGCAGAAGCACCTGCAATTCACGACTATCGACGAAGCGGTCGTGCATTGCGCGAAAGGCATGGGTCTTTGGCGGCGCGCGAGCAATGACGAAGACATGGAGCCCGACGCGGTGATGGCTTCATGCGGCGACGTTGCCACGCAGGAAGCGCTCGCAGCAACGGCCATTTTGCGCGAGCGTCTGCCCGAGTTGAAACTGCGCTTCGTGAATGTAGTCGATCTGTTCAAAATGCAGCCGGTGACAGAGCATCCGCACGGCTCGACGGAGCGCGAATTCGACAGCCTGTTTACCGTCGATAAGCCCGTGATATTCAATTTTCACGGCTACCCGTGGCTGATTCACAAGCTTGCGTATCGATTCCGCAATCACGAGAATCTGCACGTTCGCGGCTACACGGAGAAGGGCAACATCAATACGCCGCTCGAACTCGCGATACTCAACAAGGTCGACCGCTTCAATCTGGTGCTGGACGTGCTCGATCGTGTGCCGCGCCTGCAGGGCAGAACCGCACATCTAAGAGAAGACATGAGGAACGCGATCATCCTCAACATGAATTACGCGCATGAGCACGGTACGGATAATCCGGAGTTGTCGGAATGGGTGTGGCCGTATTGACCGTCCGGAGCATAGAACCTGCGTTGCGCGATCCAACGGGAGCCGGGGCCGATCCCGCCCCGGCGTGAAATACGAGGGCCGAGACCATGAACGAGGTTTCCGTAGCGGAAGCGGCTTTGAATACGCAAGGCGCCACTCACGACGTGAGCGCCTACGCGTTCCAGAACGACGTAGTCAGGAATCTGATTTGCCGGGTAGGACGCTATCCGGACATTGCAAGCCCGCACGACTGGTACATGGCGCTTGCCTTCAGTGTGCGCGATCGGATGCTCGCGCGCTGGGCCGCGTCGACGAAAGTCTACGCCGCACAAAACGTCAAGGTCGCCTGTTATCTGTCCGCAGAGTTTCTGATCGGCCCACAGCTTGGCAATAACCTGCTCAATCTCGACATGGGAGACGAAGCGCGCGAGGCGATGCATGCGCTGGGGCAGGATGTCGACGCGCTGCTTGCGATCGAGGAAGAACCCGGACTTGGCAACGGCGGCCTCGGACGCCTTGCCGCGTGCTACATGGACTCGCTTTCCACGCTGGAAATACCGGCGATCGGTTATGGCATCCACTACGAGTTCGGCATCTTCGATCAGGTTATCCGCGACGGCTGGCAGGTGGAGGTGACAGACAAGTGGCTGCAGAACGGCAATCCCTGGGAACTCGTACGGCCGGATGTGAGTTACTACATCGGCTTCGGCGGATACACGCAACAGCAGACCGACGCTGAAGGCCGCCTCCGCGTGAACTGGATACCGGCGCGGCAAGTGAAGGGCGTTGCCTGCGACCTGCCGGTGCAGGGCTATCGTGTCGATACCTGCAATGTACTTCGGCTGTGGAAGAGCGAAGCGGTCGAGTCGTTCGACTTCCAGGATTTCAACGCCGGCGAATACTACGAGGCTGTGCAGGAGAAAGTGGTTTCGGAAACCTTGTCCAAGGTTCTCTATCCGAACGACGAGCCCGAGGCGGGCAAGCGTCTGCGGCTTGCGCAGCAGTATTTTTTTGTTTCGTGTTCGCTGCAGGATATGTTGCGGCTAGCGGCATTGAAGAACACATCGATCGAACACTTTCCCGACCTGTTTGCCGCGCAACTCAACGATACACATCCATCAATCGCCGTTGCCGAGTTGATGCGTCTGCTGCTGGACGTGCACGGACTTTCCTGGGATGCGGCGTGGGATATCACCCAGCGCACTCTTGCATACACCAATCACACGCTGTTGCCCGAGGCGCTTGAAACGTGGAGTCTGCCGCTCTTTCAGAGCCTGCTGCCGCGCCAGCTCGAAATCATTTATGAAATCAATCACCGTTTTCTCGACAGCGTGCGGTGTGCTTTTCCCGCCGACGACGCGCGCGCGACGCGCATGTCGCTGATCGACGAACGCGGCGACAAGAAGGTGCGCATGGCGCATCTCGCCACGGTGGGCGCGCATGCGGTCAACGGGGTCGCGGCATTGCACTCCGATCTTTTGCGCCAGACGGTGCTGCGTGATTTTGCGGAGATGTATCCACAACGCTTTCTCAACGTGACGAACGGCGTGACGCCGCGCCGCTTTCTCATGTTGAGCAATCCGGGGCTCGCGGGTCTTCTCGACGGGACTATCGGCGCGAAGTGGCGAGCCGACCTGACCGAGCTCGACGCGCTTGCCGCGCATGCCGACGATGACGGCTTTCACGAGGCGTGGCGTGCAATGCGCTTCGACAACAAGGCGGCGCTGGCGGCGCGTATCGCTGATGCAACAGGTATCGACGTCGACCCGAACGCGCTATTCGACGTCCAGGTCAAGCGCATCCACGAGTACAAACGCCAACACCTGAACGCGTTATACATAATCAGTCTGTATCGGAGGCTATGCCGCGATCCGGGGCTCGACATCGCGCCGCGCTGCTTCATCTTTGGCGGCAAGGCGGCGCCGGGCTACGCGATGGCCAAGCTGATGATCCGCCTGATTACGGGCATTGCCGAAGTCGTCAATGACGATCCGGTAATCGACGGTCGGCTGAAAGTCGTGTTCTATCCTGACTTCAACGTGAAAAACGGGCATTGGGTGTATCCCGCCGCGGACCTCTCGGAGCAGATTTCAACCGCGGGCAAGGAGGCATCCGGCACGGGCAACATGAAGTTCATGATGAACGGCGCGCTGACCATCGGCACGCTCGATGGCGCGAATGTGGAGATCCGTGAAGAAGCGGGCGCCGACAACTTCTTCCTGTTTGGCTTGACCGCGCAACAGGTCGAACAGGCCAAGCGCGACGGCTATCGTCCTTCCGACTATGTGAAGTCTAACGACGAACTGAGCGATGTGTTTTCGCAGATCGCGCAGGGGCGCTTCTCGCGGGGCGACCCGAATGTATTCAGGCCGCTTGTCGACAGTCTGCTGCAATTCGACCCGTTCCTCGTGCTGGCCGATTTCGCGGATTACGTCGCGTGTCAGCAACGTGTGAGCGACGCGTGGCAGGACGCAAGGCGGTGGACGCGAATGTCGATTATGAATACGGCGCGATCGGGCAAGTTCTCGTCCGATCGTGCGATAGGTGAGTATTGCGAGCGCATATGGAACGCTCGTGCAGTGAGGATCGACCTTGAGCAGCGCTAACGTCGATAGCCAGCGTACTTATGTAGCGCGGCCCGGCTCACGATTTCCGCCTGGTGCGTCGGTCGTGCCGGGCGGCGTGAATTTCTGTATTTTCTGCCGGCACGCGGCTCGCCTGGAACTGCTGCTTTACGCTTCGCCGGATAGCATCGCACCGTTCCAGATCGTCGGACTAACGCCCGAAACAAACCGCACATTCTATTTCTGGCATGTGTTGATAGAAGACCTTCCGGAGCAATGCTGCTACACGTGGCGTGCATACGGCCGTCATGGTGTTCCGCAACTGGATGACGAAGCCAGCAGCCGTTTTGAGTTGCTCGATCCCGGCGCGCGCGCGGTCAGCGATCGGCGATGGCGCCGCCAGCCCGCTGCCGCTGTACGGGAGCGAGAGCATGCTTCGCTGCGAGCCATCGTCACCGAACCGCTGGGCGAACGCGAAGACGTGAGCGTGCGCACACTCGATGACGCGATCATCTACGAGCTGCATGTAGGCGGATTCACGCGCGATTCGTCGAGCGGCGTTCAACACCCCGGAACGTTCTCGGGGCTGATCGAGAAAATCCCCTATCTGAAGGATTTGGGCATCACGCACGTGGAGTTGCTGCCGGTGATGGCTTTCGATGAGCAGGACGTGCCTGCACCGGCTGCAGCGATCGGCCTCGTCAATTACTGGGGCTACAGCACGCATAGCTTCTACTCTCCGCATCCTGGCTATAGCGTCGAACCTGGGCGCGCGCCGCAGGAGTTCCGTGCGTTCATCGATGCGATGCACGCGGCCGGGATCCAGGTGCTGCTGGACGTGGTGTTCAATCACACGGCGGAAGCGGGCGCGAGCGGCCCGGTGATCAATTTCAAGGTGCTCGCCAACGAAGTCTTCTATCACGTCGATCCGGCGCAAGGAGGACGTTATCTCGACTACACAGGCTGCGGCAATACGGTCAACTGCAATCATCCGCTGGTGTCGGCGTTCATCCTGCGTTGTCTCGAGTACTGGGTTCGGGAATTCGGCGTGGACGGTTTTCGTTTTGACCTCGCGAGCGTATTCACGCGCGGCGAGGGCGGTGCATTGCTAGGTACGCCGCCGTTGCCGTGGGCAATGGAAGCTTCCCCGGTACTCGCGCGCGTGCCGCTGATCGCGGAGGCTTGGGACGCGGCGGGGCTGTATCACGTCGGCGCGTTTCCGGGCATGGCGTGGGCCGAGTGGAACGGGCGTTACCGTGACGTGATCCGGCGCTTCGTGCGCGGCGATCCTGGAATGATCGGCCAGATGTGCACGTGTCTCGCTGGGAGCGCTGATCTTTACCAGGCGGACGGCAGGCTGCCAGTGAACAGCATCAACTTCGTCACCTGCCACGACGGCTTCACGCTGCGCGATCTCGTCAGCTACGACGCGAAGCGCAACCAGGCCAACGGCGACGACAACCGCGATGGCAGCAACGATAACCTCTCGTGGAATTGCGGCGAGGAAGGCGACACAAACGATCCGTCGATCGTCCGTCTGCGTTTGCGGCAGGGGCGCAACTTCATTGCGATCCTGCTGCTGAGCCAGGGTGTACCCATGCTTCTCGCCGGCGATGAAATCCTGCGTACCCAGCGCGGCAACAACAACGCTTACTGCCAGGACAACGAACTGTCGTGGACGGACTGGCGCTTCTCCGATGACTCGCTTGACATGCTGCGTTTCGTGCGCGAGATGATTGCGCTGCGCAAGCGTCACCCGAGCCTGCGTCGTCGCCGGTTCTTCACGGGCGGTACGGAGCATGGCCAAACGCATCCCGATGTGGCGTGGCACGGGGAACGGCTCGGAGCGCCCTCATGGGGAGACCCGCAGGCTCGCCTCGTCGCGTTCACGCTCGCGGCACAGGCGCTCGACGAGCCCATGTTGCACGTCATCTTCAACATGAACGCAGACGGGCGCGATGTTGAGCTTCCCGCGCTCGACCACGCGAACTGGCGGCGGCTCGTCGATACGGCTGCGGAACTGCCGTCGAAAGTCGTTTCGAACATTGAAACGGCCCGCGTCGAGCGCGGTATCTGCCGCGTCGAATCGCGCAGTGTGGTCGTACTTGAATCGAGATGAATTGGTGCAGTGGTGCAAGACCGTCGGCGGCAAAGCGACTTCCATATCGATGTATTGCTGCATTGCCTTGTACAACCTGAGGGGGCGTCATGGACGCAGTCAGAACCTTCGTCGAAGCTCAGCCGCTCTTTGCGCTGTTTTTGACGATCGCGGTTGGCTACCTGATCGGCGAAATCAATGTGAAAGGCGTGGCGCTGGGCTCCGGGGCAGTACTGTTCGTTGGACTGGCGCTTGGCGCGTTCGCGCCAAAAGCCACGCCGCCAGCGTTGCTGGGCACGCTGGGTCTGTTGATGTTTCTGTATGGCATCGGCATTCAGTACGGCGCACAGTTCTTTCGTGGACTGACGAGCCGCGAGGGCCTAAAGGCCAATCTCGCCGCATGTATCGGCGTCATTGCGTCAGGCCTCGCAGCGTGCGCGTTCATCCGCTTTGGCGTTACGCTCGCCGATTCTCTCGGCATGTTCGCAGGGAGCGGCACGAGCACGGCGAGCCTTCAGGTTGCGATCGCATCGATGAACAGCAGCGATGCCGCCGTGGCCTATAGCGTTGCCTATCCGTTCGGCGTGGCCGGGCCGATTCTATTTATCTATGCGCTCAACGTGGCGCTCAAAGCCAGGATACGCAAGCCGCCCGCGAAGTTGCTCGAGACTGCGGAAATCGCGCTGCGCAATGAGCGTCTCTTTGGTCTGCGGTTGCCGGAACTTCTGACACAACTGCCTGCTGGCGTAGCCATCGCGGCCGTGCGGCGCGCGCATCGCAACCAGCTCCCCACCGACGATCTCATTCTGCGCGCCGACGACGTCCTTCTTGTCACGGCCACCGACGCGCGCCTGCTCGAGGAGGCGACGACGCTGTGCGGGGAGTTGCAGCCGGGACGCATCGCGAGTCACCGGGAAGACCTGGACTACATGCGCGTGTTCGCTTCGAATCCGTCGGTGGTCGGCATGCCGCTTGGCAGTCTGCGTTTCCCGGACGGTGTGAACTGCGCGGTTGCGCATGTGCGGCGCGGCGATACGGATCTGCTGTCCACGCCGGAGCTTGTTCTCGAAGCGGGCGATCGGGTCGGCCTGCTCGTGAACCGCGCGCATCAGGTGGCCGTGCGCGCGTTCTTCGGCGATTCGATCAAGAGCACGGCCGATCTCAGTTTCATTTCCTTGGGCATAGGCGCGGCTGCGGGACTGCTGGTCGGCGCGATCCCGCTGCGCTTTCCGGGTCTCGGTGCGTTCAGTCTGGGTCTGGCGGCGTTGCTGCTGGTCGCGCTGTGCCTTGGCAAGGCGCGCCGCAACGGACCGTTCGTATGGACGATGCCGCTTTCCGCGAACCTTGTCCTTCGCAACCTCGGACTCACCATCTTCCTCGCGCAAGTGGGCATCGCTTGCGGACCCAAGTTCGTCACGACCGTCGGGACCGCGGGGCCGCTGCTGCTGCTTTATGGCGCGATAACTTTGCTCGTGCTCGTCGGCGTCACGGCGATATGCTGCCTCTGGGTTTTCAAGCTGTCTTTCGATACATCGGTGGGCGTGATTTGCGGTGCAACCGGCAACCCCGCGATTCTCGCCTTCGCGAACCGCGTTGCGCCGACGGATCAGCCCGACATCATGTACGCAATGATTTTCCCGTCGATGACCATCCTCAAGGTGCTTTTCGTGCAGCTTGCCATAGCGATTGCAGCCGGCTAGACGAAGCTGCGCCGCACGAGGACGCACGTTCAACCCGGACACTGAAGGAGTCGATCATGGAAGTAGCGGTATTTAGTTCGACGCGCTATGAACGCCGGTATCTCGACGGAGCGAATCGCAACGGTGCGCACAAGCTGCATTACTTCGACGTGTTGCTGGATACGGATACCGCCGGCCTCGCCGCCGGCTACGGCGCCGTCTGCATCTTCGTCAACGACAAGGCGGACGCGGAAGTACTCGGCGCGCTGCACAGGGGTGGGACGCGTCTGCTGGCTCTGCGCTGCACGGGCTTTAACAACGTCGATCTCGCCGCCGCCGCCGGGCTCGGCATGAAGGTGGTGCGCGTGGTGACGTATTCGCCGAACTCCGTGGCGGAACATGCCGTAGCGCTTCTGCTCGCAATCAACCGAAAGGTGCATCGTGCCTACAATCGCACGCGTGACTCGAATTTCTCGCTTGACGGGCTGACTGGCTTCGACCTTTGCGGCAAGACGGTTGCGGTGGTCGGCACCGGTAAGATCGGCTGCGTGTTCGCGAAGATCATGCTCGGCTTCGGCTGCAGGGTGATCGGTTTCGATCCGCAACCGTCGGCGGAATTTCAGGCGCTCGGTCTGAGCTATGCGAAGCCCGGCGAGATAGGGGAGCAGGCCGACGTTATTTCGCTGCATTGTCCGCTTACACCGGCGACACACCACGTGATCAACCCGCAGACGCTCGCACGCGCGAAGCGAGGCGCGATACTCATCAATACCAGCCGCGGGGGCCTGCTCGACACCGAGGCTGCCATCGACGCGTTGAAGACCGGGCAGCTCGGCGGCCTTGGAATAGACGTGTACGAACAGGAGAGCAATCTCTTCTTTCGCGATCTATCGAGCGAAATCATCACCGACGATGTCTTTCAGCGACTCGTGTCGTTCCCCAACGTAATTGTGACGGGGCATCAGGCCTATCTCACGCACGAGGCGTTGACGACCATTTGCGAAACCACGCTTGAAAGCGTCTCGGCATTCGAGAACAATCGGACTTTAGAGAACGAGGTGAAGATCCAGTAGCAGCGTGTGCTATTGACTACGCGAAGCGAGGCTAACGAGGTCGCGACGCATCGGACCAAGGTCCTATACCTGCCCGCGTGCGCGAGGCCTATCGTTCATGTGCGGTGTTGCCGCGTTACTCCGTCGCGTGGCGGATACGAATCGCAATCTCATCTGTTTCCAGGCGCAAATCTGGCGCACTTCAATAAGGGAACGCTCATGAACCGTCGCACTTTTTTTTCGGTTAGCGCAATCGCACTAGCCAGCTCGCTCGCCGCGTGTGGCACGACCTCGAATCCGACGGAAGCGGCCAATAAGCGCAATGAAATCGACGACGGCGTCGATGGCGCCCTCAAGAAGCTATACAGTTCGACGCCGGGTGCTCAGGCGCAGGCCGGCAACGCCAAGGGGATTCTTGTCTTTCCGTCCGTGTTCGCGGCAGGCGTAGTGGTCGGTGGCGAATACGGCGAAGGCGCGCTTCGCGAGCGAGGCACGTCCGTCGGGTATTACAAGACCAGTACCGCCTCATTTGGCTTGCAGATCGGCGCCCAGTCCAAGGCGGTGATACTTATGTTCATGACGCAGGATGCGCTCGACAAATTCCGCACCACCGACAAGGGCTGGACAGCCGGCGTGGATGGCTCCGTCGCGGTGGCCAAGACTGGCGCCAACGGTTCGCTCGACACTGCAACGACCAGTTCGCCGATCGTCGGTTTCGTGGTCACGAACTCCGGCCTGATGGCCAACCTCAGCTTTGAAGGCACGAAGGTCAGCAAGCTCGACATCTAGAAGCGGTGGCGGACCGGATGAATCTCCGCTGAATCTGGCGGTAACCAACCGGAAGCATCGCTCGTAAGACCCGCTAGACGCGATTCCGTACAATGGGCCTCTACGATCTTTGGACAGATCGCACTTGCCTGGTGCCCAGCGTAATGAGTCACGATACTGAACACATTCTCGCCGCCGCGCAGGCGAACTTGCAGGCCGGTCGGCTCGACGATGCGGCAAGCCTGCTTCACGGCATTCTGAAGACCGCTCCCGACCACGGCGAGGCGCTCGCAGGCCTTGGCTATATCGCCGCCCAGCAGGGCGATCATGCACGCGCCGCGGACTATCTGATCCAGGCATCGGAGCGTGCGTTACTCTCGTGGCATCAACTGAAGTTCGCCGCGCAGGTTTGTCGGCTGGCGCAGCGCCGCGATGCTGCTATAGCGCTGCTCGAACGCTGCCTGGCGCAGTGTCGCAACGATGCCGCCGCGTTGCATGGTGTGGCGGTGTCGCTGATAGAGCTTGGCGAATCGCAGCGGGCACTCGAGGTGTTCGTGCATCTTTGCAAGGTCCATCCGCAACTAGCCGAAGCGCACTACAACCGGGGAACGCTGCTAGGCACGATGGGTCGCTATGACGACGAGCTCGATGCCTACCGGCAGGCCATCGCGCTCAAGCCGCGGTTCGTGCGCGCATACGTTAACCTCGGGGTCGCATTGCGAGATCTCCGGCGCTTTGATGAGGCGTTGCTTCAATTCAGGAAGGCGCTTTCGATCGATCCGAACGACGCCGGCGCACGCACGAATCGAGCACAGACCAATTTACTGCTGGGCGAATTCGAACACGGCTGGCGCGAGTACGAATGGCGCTGGCGCGATGGCTCGGGCGACCACGGATTTCCGCAGCATTCGCTATGGACTGGCGCGCAACCGATAGGCGGAAAGACAGTGCTCGTTCATCATGAGCAAGGGTTCGGCGACACGCTGCAATTCGTACGCTTCGTGGATCAGCTAAGTGCGGCTGGCGCGCATGTCGTGCTGCGTGTCCAGGACGCGTTGTTACCGCTCCTCCGACATTATCCTGGCGCGGCGGAAGTTATCGGCGAGACCGACCAGGTAAAGCATTTTGACTATCACATTCCAACCATGAGTCTGCCGTTTGCGCTCAAGGTGGGTACACCCGGTCTCGCGCTATCCGGTCCCTATCTGCAGGCCGACGAAGAGCTTGTCCGTCAATGGGACGAGTTGTTGCCGGTCGCCAGGCGACGGCCGCGGATTGGGATTGTGTGGTCGGGAAGCCGTACGCATCTGAACGATCACAATCGATCGATTCCGCTTGAGCAACTAAAGCCGGTATTCGAAACCGACGCGGAATTCTTCGCGTTGCAACCGGATGTGCGCGATAGCGATCGCGCGTGCCTCGCACAACTTGAGCAAAGCGGGGCGCTACGCGATGTGTCAGGACGGCTAACCAGCTTTGCCGAAACCGCTGCGCTGATCGCCCGGCTCGACCTGGTAGTCAGCGTCGACACAGCCGTGGCGCACCTGGCCGGGGCGCTTGGAAAACCCGTCTGGATCGCTCTGCCGTTCATGCCGGACTGGAGATGGCAACTCGATAGGAACGATAGTCCGTGGTACGCAAACGCGCGGTTGTTCCGGCAAACCACGAGAGGCGATTGGACGGATGTAGTCGCTGCGCTTCGCGCAGAGATCGATGCGCTGCCGGACGTCTAAACGGTGGCTTTCGTGCTGACATTCGAGAGTCAGCAGGACCCAAGCGATGCTCAACCCCCAGCCGTGCGAGAGGCGACCGCGATCAATATCCAGGCGGTGGCGGAACTTGTGTGTACACCACGCCGCCGCTGCCATACCCCGTCGCGAACCACGTCGCGCCGCACTTATAGTACGGCACCTCGTTAACGGCGATTGGTGCGACGTTGCACGGCGGCGCGACAGGCGCAGGCGCTGCGACAACCGCAGCGGTTGCGGGCGGCGGTGCGGTTGCGGCAGCGGTCGCACCAACCACCATTGCCCCGGCCACAAATCCGACTGCCGCAGAGCCGCCGTCCCAATCCGAGTTGGAGCAGTTGTTGCAATCGCCATGGTAGTTGTTCTGCACGTTGCTCACGGTGTTAGCCCGCGTGTTCTGCATCTCCTTAGCGGTGGATTGACGTGCACCCTGGTTCTGGCTCGACGCAGCCTGGCGCTGGGACTGGTTCTGGCTCGCGCTCTGCTGGCGGTTCGCCTGGTTCTGGCTGGAGGTTGCCTGCATCGAACTCGCTGAACTCTGACGCGCGCTCTGATTCGCACTTGATGTCGAGGTCGCTGTAGCCTGGCGAGAGGTCTGCCGTTGTTGGGCCGTTGCCTGCTGTCCGCCGCGAGATCGTGAACCGCCTTGCACAGCGGTCGAGCCGCCGGAAGAGAGGCCCCCAGCCGACGCTGCCCCGCCACGCGAAAAGCCACCTTCGCCGCCGCCACGGGCGCCACCACCTCGCTCGCCTCGTGCATCTACCTGGTTGATCAGCCCCAACGTGAGCACTGCGGCGAACAACGCCGCAATGGCACGGTCCCACGGTCCTGTTTTCATTATTTGGCTCCCTTCTTCGCCGACGACTGGCGAGCCGTGTGCGACGCACGCGGAAGTTGCGCTGCGAACGCGACTTTCTGCAGGCCCTCGGGGACCTGTGCCGAGAAGGTCGCATCGTTAAGTTGGGGCGCGAGATTCCAGTCGATAAAATCCGCCCAGAACTGGGGCTGGCCTACAGCCTTCTTGTAAGTCAGTACGATCCGCTGCAGCAGGGGCTTGTCGCCATCGGCTACCCACACCTGAAAATCCACCGTGTCGGTACGCGCGGCCAGATGATGGGACGCAGTTCCGTAGATACTCGTCTTCTCGACATAGTCCACCGAACCTACCCTGGTTTGCAATTCTTCTGGCAACCGGTTCAACAGCAGCGCAGCGAGCGGCAGGCGCATGCCGAGATCCTTGACGAAATAGACGATGCTCTGGTCCAGCGCACCTGGTTGCGGCGCAGTCGCATAGACTTTGCTGGCGAGATCGACCAGAACGATCTCTTTTCCAGTCAGGACAACTAGTGTTTTTGCGCCATCGCTGCGCTCGGTTTCTACTCGCATGCGATCCGGCCGGCTCAACGTAACGGTGCGGTATTCGCCGAATTCGATTTTTTGCCCAGACGGCTGCTCCGCGTCGTAGCCGCTGCGCACACCGACACGAAAGTTCTGCGTCCCGCCAAGGAACTGCGCCATTTTCATGAGAATCGCGCGAGCCTCGGCTTGTGAGGCGGTTTCAGGATGAGCTCGCGCGGCACGCACCGGCGGTTCTTTTTGCCCGGAGGCAGGATAGGCGTGAGGAGCGCTGCTCAATAGCAGAACTAATAGCAAGCTCGCCCACGATGAGCGGCGCAATAAGTTAGTGATCAATTTATTAACTCCTCAACTGGAACAGCCCTGAGAGCTGTCGGTCCGCCCATATAAAGAATAGTGGATTACAAAGTTTTTACCATGCAAGGATGCGCATCTTAGCCAGCTAACGCGCAGCCAGGGTCTGATCAGGTGTGGTCATGGTTGCTCGATTTCGAGCCACGTGAAGTGTATTTCCGCCGGGCGTCTAGGCGTCTTGCCGGTATCGAAGGATTGGCTTGTGGATTTAAAGCCCATCGGACTACGAATGATTTGCGAAGGGATGGTCTCAAGCCACGCGGGCGTTGCTCTAAACGGGTGCTCGAACCTGAGCCGGCACCAACGACTAGCGCCCCACCATTGCATCGCCACAAGCAAGCGCACCGTCTATCTGCCACTCGCATTGCGCTCAGTCTCGTTGCGATAGCTCACCCTTCACAGGCAGTGAAAAGCACGAGAAAATTCGAAAGCCCTAGAACGATCCATCTAATGACAGGTGCGGTGCAAGTTTGAAACAACGGCATCAAAAAAAGTTTGACGACCGATTTTGATTTGTTATTGTCCCTGTCCATTGAGCGCTTTGGTAACACGCAGCGCGCGGCCGTGAGATCCGTGAGTTTCTATCTCCACGCTTTTCCCGCCGGAGCAAAAGTCAGCGTCCCGCTATTCGGACGCCGCTTTCGCTCGCGCTCGAAAGTCGTGGCCGGGTTCGCGTCGTATGGGACACGTCGGACGAGACGCTGTGCAGCGCCCATACACCAGATGAAGCCTGGCCAAAAAGGCATCAAACAAGATTTGTATATATCAAACAAATTTTGACTCTGCGTTTCTGGCTTGCTATGTTTCATCCCACCCAAGGCAAGGGCCGCCATGCGCATGCAGGCGTTCCTGGCCGCGCAACGAAGATGGTAGCCAGGTGTCCGCAAACCTTTCGATAGGCTGACGAACCCACCGGCAAGCCGCGGCGCGCGAACCGGGGGGCGAGTCCTGCCTGACCGGAGGCGGAGAGAAGAAAACTTAGGCATCCGTACTAGTTACCGGCTGCGCAAGTGATACAGGCGATGCGAAAAAGTCGAATGCCCAACGCTTCGAATTTTTATCGAACCTGAAATGTTCCAGAAAGAAAATACCTTTCATTTTGTTATTTAGTTAGGCATCCATATTTAAAGCCATTGAATAGATGGCTGGTCTCTGATTTAACAAAAGTGCACCTGATTAGATTTATCCGTTTTGGACGTATTTGCACACATGCGGGGCATATCCGGTAAAGCGTGGTGCGTGGGCGTTGTAAAAAAGGCGGAGAAGTCCATAAGACTTTTCTTTGCACAACAGGTGTGGTCTTACTGACAAGTGAGAAGGGGAAAATGAAACAAAGGGCATTGGCGTTGGCCATCAGAAAAATGCTTTGGGCAGAACTTGCGCTGTCAGCGGCGATTGCCGCACCAGCGTTTGCACAAAGCCAACCGGCCCCGACCGGTAGTACCGCAGCCACCACGACGTCGGAAGCCGCGCCGGCCGCGACGGACACGGGTAACGTCACGAAGATGCAGCGCGTGGAAGTCACCGGTTCGCTGATTCGCACGTCGGACAAGGTCGGCAACACGGAAGTGCAGACCATCACGCCCAAGGAAATCGAGCAAAGCGGTTATACGACGGTGGCCGATTTCCTGCGCGGCACGTCGGCGAATTCGGGCAGCAGCTGGGGCCAAACGACCATGAACAGTTCCGCGCAAGGTGGCGGCGGCATCGCGCTGCGCGGCTTGAGTGAGAAGTACACACTGGTCCTGGTCGACGGCCAGCGCGTCGCGAATTACGGCAAGGCGGTCAACTTCACGGACACCTTCTTCGACGTCAATTCGATTCCGCTCAACATGGTGGATCACATCGATATCGTGAAGACCGGCGCCGTGTCTGTGTACGGCTCCGACGCGATTGCGGGCGTGGTCAACATCATCACGAAGAAGAACTTCCAGGGCCTGCAGATAGACGGCCAGCTCGGCAAGGCGCAGCATCCCGGCGATGCCCAGGGCAACTTCGGCGTGCTCGGCGGCTTCGGCGATCTGAACGCGGATCGCTTCAACGTGACGGCCGCGGCAAGCTACTACCGCGACAGCGGATCGTCGCTGGCGGACCGGTCGATGACGGCCAATCAGGACTTCAGCCAGTTCCCCGGCGGCCTCGCAGGCCCGCTCGGCCCCAATCAGCAGTCTTACTGGACAGCGCCCGACGGCACCCAGACCGCGCTCAGCCCATGCCCGCCCGGCAGCGTCTCGGCAAACGGCGGCGCGACGTGCAAGAGCAACCCCGCCAGCGCGACATCGCTGGTGCCGTCCACCACGCGTCTGAATGCGAAGGTGCACGGCACCTTCAAAATTAACGACGACGTGCAGGCCTACGCGGACTTATGGGTGAGCCGCAATGAAACGGTGCAGAACGAAGGCCCGGCCGTGCTTGCAAGCACGACCAACGCGTTCAATCCGGCGACCGGCTCCGCGTTGCCGCTGTCGCGAACCGTCCCGGGAAGCAATCCGTACAACCCGTTCGGCGCGCCGGCGCAAATCAATTACACGTTCCCGAATACGGTTTCAGCCGATACGGTGTCCACTTTCTGGCGCGCGACGACCGGCGTGAAGGGCTCGTTCACCACGCAGAAGTTCGGCGACTGGGACTGGTCCGCGGACTACGGCCATTCGCAAAGCACGGTCGACACGACGTACAGGAATGCCCTGAACGTGGCGGGTGTCGAAAACATCTTGCAGAACGGCGTTTATGATTTCTCGAATCCGTCGGCCACGCCTAACGGATTGAACGGCGTGTTCCAGAACGACTACGAGCAGGCCATCTCCAAGCTCGACAGCGTGACGGCCAAAACCTCCACGGGCAATCTCTTCAACTTGCCGGGCGGGCCTGTGGGCGTCGGCTTCGGCACGGAGTTCCGTCACGAGAGCTCGCTGATCAATTCGCGCACCTACAGCGCGCTCGGCATCACCGCGCCGGCCAACGTACAGACGGTCGACGGCGAGCGCAACGTGGCCGCGGTCTACTACCAGATCGACATTCCGATCATCCGCAACCTGACGTTCACGCAGGCCGGCCGTTACGACCACTACAGCGACTTTGGCGGCGCGTTTTCGCCGAGCTTCGCGCTGCGCTTTCAGCCGGTGCAGGCGCTCACGACATTCGCGTCGTACAGCCGTGGTTTCCGTGCGCCGACGCTCGTCGAAAATTCGCAGGCGACCTATCTCGCGCACCAGAATCTGGTGGACCCGAACGACCCGAGCGGCGTGCCGACCAAGCACTTCACGACCGAACAGGTGAACGGCAATCCGAACCTCGGACCCGAGCGGACCAAGAACTACAACATCGGCTTCCAGCTGTCGCCGGACTCGTCGACGGATATCGGCGCGGCGTTCTACAAGATCCATATCGACGGAGTGATCGGCACCAACGACCCGAACGCGGTGATCAACGCGAACGATCCGTCGACGGTGATTCGCAATGCGGACGGCACGGTAGCGTACATCAAGGAACAGTTCGTCAATCTTGGCTCGCTCGACACCGACGGCTTCGACATGAACTTCCGCAAGTCGGTCGGCACGAAGTACGGCACGTTCACGCTCGCGGGCGACTGGGCCTATGTATGGCACTTCAAGCTCAATAGTCCGGGCGCGCCCACTCAGGATTTCGCCGGCAACAATCTCGCGCTGCTGCAACCGTTCGGTGCAAGCAATCCGCGCTGGAAGGGCAATACGAGCCTGAGTTGGGACTACCGCAAGTTCACGACGACGCTCACCTGGCAATACACCGGCCCGTACACCAACGCGGTGGCGGACGAGTTCGGCGACGGCGGCACCTTGTCTGTCGCGTCGTATAGCCAGTTCAACCTGATGGCCACGTATCGCGGCTTCAAGCACTGGACCATCTACGGCGGCATCAACAACATCTTCGATCGCAAGCCGCCGTTCGACGTGGAGTGGCAGGCCACGCCGGATATCACCGGCTACGACCAGTCGCTTTACACCAACATTGGCCGCTTCTTCCAGGTCGGCGCGACGTATCGCTTCTAGGCCGCGCGATGTCTGTTTTCGAAACGCAGTCTGTCTAGTCTGGTCGGTCGCCGCCTCGGCTCAGGTCTTCGGACCGAGACGGCTCAACTTTGTTAAAGACGTAACCGGAGTTTTTCGTGCTCAATACCCTTATCAACTATTCGGTTCAATCGATGGGCCTGATTCCGCTTCTGGCCTTCATCTTCCTGCTGGGCATCTCGATCATCGTTGAGCGCTTCATGTTTTTCTCGCGAGCGGTCAAGGCAGGCAAGACGCTCGAACATGATCTGAAGATGGTCGAGCCGGCCAACCTGTCCGACGCGCAAAAGGTCGCCGAACATTACGGACAGACCGTGCAAGGCGAACTCGTCAAAAGCGCGCTGAAAGTGCGGGGCAAACCGGAAGCGGTGGTCGAGCGCGAACTCGAGGAAACCATCATGTTCCAGATGCCGCGGCTCGACCGCAACCTGTGGATTCTCGACACGGCGGTCACGCTCGGCCCGCTGCTCGGTCTGCTGGGCACGATCATCGGCATGGTGGAGTCGTTCAACGTGCTCGGCACGAGCGGCACTGCGAACCCCAACGGCGTGACGGGCGGCATCGGCCATGCGCTGACGGCCACCGCCTGTGGCCTGACCATCGCGATTGTCTGCGTGATCTTTCTGAACTATTTCAACAAGCGCATCCGCATGACGGTGAATCAGTTCGATCTGATCAAGTCGCTGCTCGTGTCGCGATTCGCCGCCTGAACGCCCGCTTCCAAGGAGAACGATCATGCGTAACCATCGCAGCCATTACCTGGGCGCGGAAGAGAAGGCGCGCATCGAGATCATTCCGATGATCGACATCATGATGTTCCTGCTGGTGTTTTTCATGCTGGCCACGCTGAAGATGATCCAGGGCGCGGGCATCAAACTCGACCTGCCGCAATCGAGCACGGCGGAGCAGTTACAGCAGACGGTGAAGGTGTCCATCGGCGTCACCAAGACCGACGAAATCTATCTCGACGCAAAGCCCGTTACGCCGACAGAACTGACCGCGCACCTGCAAGGGCTCGTGCACGATTCGAAGAAGGTCGACGTGGCGATCGCGGGCGACGAAGGCACGAGCTACAAGAACATCGTCAAGGTCATGGATCTGGTGCGCGCGGCGGGCATCAGCTCGGTTGCACTGGCAACGAACCCGACGACATGAGCTCTCCGGTACTCGACATGAAAGACCCGCAAAGCCGTCTGAACGGCGCGCTATGGGCGTCGTCCAATCCGGCGCATCATGGCCGCATGTCCATGAAGACAGCGCTCGCGATCGCGCTCGTTGTCGAACTGCTGATCGTCGCGGGGCTCTCGCACGTGAGCTTCAAACAGGAGCCGCCGCCCGCGCGCGAAGTCATGCAGGTGACCATGGCGCCGCCACCGCCTCCGCCTCCGCCCGAGGTGAAGAAGCTCGAACCGCCGCCCGCGCCGACGCCGGTGAAGCCGCCGCCCAAACCGCAGCAGCCCAGGCCGTTGCCGGTGGCGAAGCCGCCGCCTGCGTTGCCGTCCGCGACGCCTAAGCCCGCCAACATCGCGCCCGCTGCGAATCCGAGCGCGAATGCGCCTGCGCTCGCCACCGCCAATGCGACGCCAGGTCCCGCTACGGCGCCCGCGGCTCCGCCCGCGCCGGTGGCGCCGCCGGCGTTGCATGGTGTGGTCGACGGACGCGGTCACTGTCAGGCAGTGCAGCCGCAGATTCCGCGCCGCGCGCTGCAGGACGGTATTTCGGCGACCGTGATTGCGCATCTGTCGATTAGCCCGGACGGCAGCGTGAGCGACGTCAAGATCGTGCGCGTGACGCCGCCGACCTCGGTCTTCAACGAGGCGGTCGTCACTGCGGCGAAGGCATACCGGTGCGAGAAGAACTCTGAGCCGTACGTCGGCGAAGTGGCGTTCTCGTTCAAGACCACGCCGGCCGACGACGAGTAACGCGGCATCAGCATTGAAGCAGCGGCGCGCGCGATGAGCATCATCATCGTCGCGCCGGTTCGATGTATCGCGCGCCGGCTCGCAAGCGGCGCGCGACCTCTGGCATTTGAAACAGATGACACCTGTGAAGTTTCGCTGGCCGCGCGCTGTCGGCCTGAGCCTTGCGTTCGGTGTGCTGTGCGCGGGCGCGCACGCGAAGCCCTCCATATCGCAATACGACGAGCCGAAATACGCCGCGAATTTCACGCATTTCGACTACGCCGATCCCACGGCGCGCACGGACGGCACACTGAATTTTCAGAACTACAACGAATTGCAAAGCTACGATTCGATGAATCCGTTCCTCGTGCGCGGCGCGCCCGCGCCCGACGTGCTGCATCTGATGTTCGACACGCTGATGCAGCGAAGCTGGGACGAACTCGCGTCGGAGTATCCGTTGATCGCGAACGATGTCGAAGTCGCGCCCGACCTCTCGTCCGCGACGTTTCACATCGACCCGGCCGCGCGCTTTTCGAACGGCGATCCGGTCACGGCAGCCGATGTCAAATATTCGTTCGACACGTTGACGAGCCCGCGCGCCTCGCCGATGTTCAACGCGCAGTTCGCGGTGATCAGGCGCGCGGTGGTTATCGATCGCGCGACGGTGCGCTTCGACTTCCGGCACGCCGAACGCGATGCGCCGCTGATCGCCGGCGACTTGCCGGTGTTCTCGCCGAAATGGGGGATGCGCGCTGACGGCACGCGTCCGCCGTTCGATCAGATCGCGAACGAGCCGCCGATCTCGAGCGGCCCGTATCTCGTCGAGTCGCGCAAGAACGACAAGGAAATCACCTACCGGCGCAACCCTGCCTACTGGGCGGCGGACCTGCCGTCGCGGCGCGGCATGTACCGCTTCGCGAACATCACGTTCAAGCTGTATCGCGACCATTACACGCAACTGGAGGCGTTCAAGGCGGGCGACGCCGACGCGATCGTCGAATACAGCGCGACGCAATGGGCGCGCAAGTACGTGGGCAAGAACTTCGCGAACGGCCTGCTGAAGAAGGGCGATTTCGCGGACGGCCCCGCGCAGATGCAGGGCATGCTGATGAATCTGCGCAAGCCGATGTTCCAGGACGTGCGCGTGCGCCACGCGCTGACGCTCGCGTTCGACTACGACTGGATGAACCGCATGATGTTTTACGGCCAGTACAGGCGCACGAAAAGCTATTTCGACGCGAGTCCGTTTGGCGCGACCGGCATGCCGGGACCGAAGGAACTCGCGCTGCTCGAACCGTTCCGCGCGAGTCTGCCGCCCGAAGTGTTCGGGTCCATGCTGCCGCCGCCCAACACGTTGCCGCCGAACTCGCTGCGCGGCAATCTGCGCGTCGCCCGCGATCTGCTTGCTCAAGCCGGCTGGCACTATCGCGACGGCGCCCTGCGCGATCAGCACGGCACGCCGATGACGATCGAGATCATCGACGACCAGCCGGGCATGGACCGTCTGATTCTGCCGTACATGCAGGCGCTCGCGAATCTCGGCATAGACGCGCATTTGCGCGAGATCGACAGTGCGTTGTATCAGAAGCGGATCGACAACTTCCAGTTCGATATGACCACGTACATCTATCCGCCGGTGACGATTCCGGGCGTGGAACTGGAACGGCGCTTCGGCAGCGCGGCGGCTTCGCAGGTGGGCTCGGAAAACTATTCTGGCATTCGCTCGCCCGCGGTCGATTCGCTGATTCGCGCGGCGCTCGCCGCGACCACGCTCGACGACCTGCAGGCGGCGACCCGCGCGCTGGACCGTGTGCTGATCAACTCGTATTACCTCGTGCCCGAGTACTACGCGCCGGGGGCGCGCATCGGCTACAAGACGACGCTCGGGTTCCCCAACGTCGTGCCGGCGTCGTATGGATACGAGGACTGGGTGATCAGCTACTGGTTCGCAAAGCGTCCAGACGGCGACGTGGCCACGGCGACAGTCACATCCGCGGCTCACTAGCCGTTATCGATGGATCGAGGAATCGAGGAGCAGCATGCTTGCCTACATTCTCAGACGATTGTTGTTGATGGTGCCGACGCTCCTTGGCGTCGTCACGCTCACGTTCGTCGTCACGCAGTTCGTGCCGGGTGGGCCGGTCGAGCAGGTGATGACGCAACTCCGCCACGGCGCCGGCCGTGGCGGAGAGGCGGGCGCGGGCGGCGGCGGATATCACGGCAGTCAGGGCGTCGACCCGCAGCAGATCGCGCAGATCAGGAAAGAGTTCGGCTTCGACAAGCCGCCGCTCGAACGCTATGGGCTGATGCTCGAACACTATGCGAGCTTCGATCTCGGACAGTCGTACTACCAGCATGCGCGAGTATGGGACGTGATCCGCTCGAAGCTGCCCGTGTCGATCACGCTCGGGCTATGGACGGTGCTTCTCACGTATCTGGTTTCGGTGCCGCTCGGCATCGCCAAGGCCGTGCGCAACGGCTCGCGTTTCGACACGGCGACGAGCGTGCTCGTGCTCGCGGGCTATGCGATCCCCGGCTTCGTGCTCGGCGTTCTGCTGCTGATGCTGTTCGGCGGCGGCACTTTCTGGCAGGTGTTTCCGATGCGCGGACTCACATCGGACGACTTCGGCGAACTCAGCCTGTTCGGCAAGCTGCTCGACTATCTGTGGCATATCGTGCTGCCGGTCACGGCATCGGTGGTCGGCAATTTTGCAATCGTCACGATCCTCACGAAGAACACGTTCCTCGAGGAGATCGGCCGGCAGTACGTGCTGACCGCGCGCGCGAAGGGCGCCTCCGAGCGCGACGTGCTGTGGAAACACGTGCTGCGCAACGCGGCTATCCCGCTGTTGACCGGTTTGCCCGCGGCCTTCGTCGGCGCATTTCTGAACGGCAACCTGCTGATCGAAACATTGTTCTCGCTCGACGGCATGGGCCAGCTTTCCTACGATTCTGTGATTCGCCGCGATTATCCGGTCGTGCTGGGTTCGCTGTTCCTCTTCACGCTGATCGCTCTCGTAACCAAACTCATTGCTGACGTCTGCTATGTCCTCGTCGACCCGCGCATCCAGTTCAACCGGCTGGACCGATGATGTACCCGGCGCGACGCGCCGGGCCGTGAATTCTCCGTGGCGGCGGACATGGCTGCGCTTCAGGCGCCAGCGTCTGGGCTACTGGAGCCTCGTGATCTTCATGTCGCTGTTTGTCGTGAGCCTTCTGGGCGAGGTGCTGTCGAACGACCGGCCGCTCGTGGTGCGCTACGACGGCCATTACTATTTTCCGATCGTGAAAGACTATCCGGAGACGCTCTTCGGCGGCGACTTTCCGGCGCGCGCCAATTACCTCGATCCGTACATCCGCTCGCGGCTTCAGTCGAACGGCAACTTCGCGATCTATCCGCCCAACCATTTCCGCTACGACACCATCGACTATTTCGCCGCGCATCCGTATCCCGCGCCGCCCACCGCGTCGAACTGGCTAGGCACCGATCAATACGGACGCGACGTGCTTGCGCGCCTGCTGTACGGCTTCAGGCTCTCGGTGCTGATGGCGCTCGCGCTGACGGTCTCGGGCGTGCTGATCGGCGTCGCAGCGGGCGCGATACAGGGCTTCTACGGCGGCCGCACCGATCTGATCGGCCAGCGCCTGATCGAGATCTGGAGCTCGATGCCCGACCTCTATCTGCTCATCATCTTCGCGTCCATCTTCGAGCCGACGCTGTGGCTGCTGTTCATTCTTCTGTCGATGTTCGGCTGGCTCGTGCTGTCCGACTACGTGCGCGCGGAATTCCTGCGCAACCGTTCGCTCGACTACGTGAAAGCCGCCCGCACGATGGGTCTGTCGAACTCGCAGATCATCTGGCGTCACGTGTTGCCGAACAGTCTCACGCCGGTTATCACGTTTCTGCCGTTCCGCATGAGCGCCGCGATCCTGTCGCTCACGGGTCTCGATTTCCTCGGGCTCGGTGTGCCGCCGCCGACGCCGAGCCTCGGCGAATTGTTGCAGGAGGGCAAGAACAATCTCGACGCATGGTGGATTTCGGTGTCGGCATTTGCCGCGCTGGTTGTCACGCTGCTGCTGCTGACGTTTATCGGCGACGCGTTGCGCAATGCGCTCGACGCGCGTTCGCGCGGCTCGGCATTCGGTGGAGCGCCGCGATGAACCGCACTGCAAACGAGCGGCCCTTGCTCGAAATCGAGGGCTTTTCCGCGCGTTTCGGCGACAGGCTAGCGGTGCGCGATCTGAGCCTGTCGATCGCGCGCGGCGAGCGCGTCGCGCTGGTCGGCGAATCGGGTTCGGGCAAGAGCGTCACCGCGCTGTCCATCTTGCGGCTCGTCGATCATGCGGAACTGGGCGGGCGCATTCTGCTCGACGGCGACGACCTGTTGCGCAAGACCGAGCAGGAGATGCGCGGCGTGCGCGGGGCGGACGTGGCCATGGTGTTTCAGGAACCGATGACCGCGCTCAATCCGCTCTTCACGATCGGCAAGCAGATCGCCGAAAGCGTGCGTCTGCACGAGGGCGGGCGGCCCAACGCGGCGCGGGCACGCGGCATCGAACTGCTCAGACGCACGGGCATTCCCGAGCCCGAGCGGCGCATCGACAGTTTTCCGCATCAGTTGTCGGGCGGCCAGCGTCAGCGCGCGATGATCGCGATGGCGCTCGCATGCCGTCCGCGTCTGCTTCTCGCCGACGAGCCCACGACCGCGCTCGACGTGACCGTGCGCCAGCAGATCGTCGATCTGCTGATCGAGCTTCAGGAACAGGAAGCCGCCGAGCGCGGCATGGCCGTGCTGCTGATCACACACGACCTGAACCTCGTCAGACGCTTTGCGCAACGCGTCGCGGTCATGGAGAAGGGCGTGCTCGTCGAAACCAATACGACGGAGGCACTGTTCGGCGATCCGCAGCATCCCTACACCAGACGCCTGCTCGACAGCGAGCCGCGCCGTTCGATTGCGCCGCTCGCCAAAGGCGCGCGCCGTCTGCTCGAAGTGCAAGGCTTGTGCGTCGACTACAGCACGCCCGCGAAGGGCTGGCGCTCGCTGGTCCGACGCTCGACATTTCGCGCGGTGCATGACGTCGATCTCAGCTTGCGGCGCGGCGAAACGCTCGGCATTGCCGGCGAATCGGGCTCGGGCAAGTCGACGCTTGCGGCGACCGTGCTGGGCTTGCAGCGCGCGGCCGCGGGTCATGTTCATATCGACGGCATGCCGCTGTCCACGCTGAGCTCCGCAAGTTCGCGGCGGGCCTTGTATTCGCGCATGCAGGTCGTCTTTCAGGACCCGTTCGGTTCGCTGTCGCCGCGCATGACGGTCGAGCAGATCGTCGGTGAAGGGCTCGCCGTGCATCGCCCGGAGATCGACGCGAAAGCGCGGCGCGCGCGAGTCGCCAGTTTGCTGGACGAAGTGGGGCTGCCCGCTGATGCCATGCCGCGTTACCCGCATGAATTTTCGGGCGGGCAGCGTCAGCGGATCGCCATCGCGCGCGCACTTGCAGTCGAGCCGGAACTGCTGGTGCTCGATGAACCGACGAGCGCGCTCGACGTGTCGATCCAGCAACAGGTACTCGCGCTGCTGGTACATTTACAGAACACGCGCAAGCTGAGCTACCTTCTCATCACGCACGACCTGGCGGTTATGCGGGCCGTCGCGCATCGCGTGATCGTGATGAAGTCGGGGCGCGTCGTGGAGAGCGGCGACACGCTCGACGTGCTGCGCGCGCCGTCGCATCCCTACACGCGCTCGCTGCTGGCCTCGTCGCTGCTGTCGCCACTGCCTGAGCCCACGCCAAACCTACGGAGCCTGAATGATTGACGAACGCTGGGTGCAAGCCGCCCGTTCACTGACGAGCCGCGCCGGGTTCTGGTCGCTGCGCATTGTCGATGAGCGGATCGACGATCACGAAGTCCGCAACGACATCGCGCAGCCGCTGCGCACCGTGCGCGATCGGGGTGCGATGCTGATCGCGTGGGTCGGGGCGGGGGCCGGTTATGCGGCGACGGCCAACCTGTCGGCGGCGGGCCTTCAGCATGCGCTCGATCTCGCAAGCGCGCGTGCCGAGGCGAGCGCGGCATTGTCGTTGATCGATCATCGCGAGGTGGCGCGGCCGTCGGTGAGCGGCGAATATGTGTCGCCGAATGCGCAGCACGCGCTGCCGGGCCGCGCGGAATGGATCGACCGCCTGAGCGCGGAATGCGCGGCTGCGAAGCTTGATCCGCGCATCGTCGAACGCGTGGCGGCGATGCAGATCACGCATACCGATCAGTTCTATATGACCGGCGACGGCGTGCGGATCGATCAGCGCTTTCGCTTCGTGATGCCGCAACTCAGCGTGGCCGCGCATGCGGACGGCGACACGCAGGTTCGCACGCTCGGCGGCAATTACGGCACGCTTGCGCAGGGCGGCATGGACGTGCTGGCGCGTTTCGGCTTCGACGGCGCAGGTCCGCGCGTCGCCACGGAAGCATTGCAATTGCTGGCCGCGCCCAACTGCCCATCGGGCAAGCGCGATCTGCTGCTGATGCCCGACCAGATGATGTTGCAGATTCACGAGTCGATTGGGCATCCGCTGGAACTTGACCGCATTCTCGGCGACGAGCGCAACTTCGCGGGCTGGAGTTTCGTCAAGCCGGACATGTTCGGCTCGTATCGCTACGGCTCCGAACTGCTGAACGTGACCTTCGATCCTGAACTGCGCGAGGAAGCCGCGGCCTATGCATTCGACGACGACGGCACCGAAGCGCGCAAGGAATATCTGATCCGCAACGGCGTGCTGGAGCGGCCGCTCGGCGGCGCGCTGTCGCAGCAACGCGCGGGCATGCCGGGCGTCGCGAATTCGCGTGCGTCGAACTGGAACCGGCCGCCCATCGACCGCATGGCGAACCTGAATATCGAACCCGGCGACAGTTCGCTCGACGAGATGATCGGCAACATTGAACACGGCATTCTGATGCGAACGAACACCTCATGGTCGATCGACGACCATCGCAACAAGTTCCAGTTCGGCTGCGAATTCGGGCAGTTGATCGAGAACGGCAAGCTCACGCAGATCGTCAAGCAGCCGAACTATCGCGGCATCTCCGCGAATTTCTGGCGCAGCCTGAGTGCCGTGGGCAACGCCGACACGCGCGAGGTGTTCGGCACGCCGATGTGCGGCAAGGGCGAGCCGGCGCAGGTCATTCGCGTGGGGCATGCGTCGCCGGCTTGCGTGTTCAGCGACGTCGACGTGTTCGGAGGCGCATGATGAACCACTTCATGTCGACGCGCGCCGGGCAACTGGTCGACTGGCAGGGGCACTTCACGTCGCTTGCCGACGCTATCGAGCGCCTTCAGCAAGGCGGCGAAACCACGCTGAGCTCGTTCGCCGGCGAGCAGTCGGACTTCATCCGCTTCAACGCGGGCAAGGTGCGCCAGAGCGGCACCGTGTCGCAAGGCAAGCTGACTTTGCGGCTGATCGACGGCGCGCGCCAGGCGTATTCCACGTTGACGGTCTGCGGCGATCTCCAGCAGGACATCGACGAAGTGAGCGCCGCGCTTGCGATGTTGCGGCAAGCGCTGCGCGATGCCGCCGACGATCCGCATCTGCTCGTCGATACGTCCGCATGGCAGCGCACGACGCGGCGTTCGGGCAAGTTGCCCGACCCGCACGGCTTGTCGCGCATCGTCGGAGAATGCGCGCGCGGCCTCGATTTCGTGGGCTTCTACGCGGGCGGCACGATCGTGCGCGGCTTTGCATCGACGCACGGCAGCCGCGGCTGGTACGAAGTGGACAACTTCAATTTTAGCTGGTCGCTGTACGACCCGAGCGGCCGCGCGATCAAGACCACTTATGCCGGCGACGACTGGAGCGATGCCGTTTTTGCGGCGAAAGTGGAGCAGGCCGCCGGGCGGCTCGCGGTGCTCGCTCGCGCACCGCGTGTGCTCGCGCCGGGCGCGTATCGCGCGTGGCTCGCGCCGGCCGCGCTGGCGGAGTTGCTTGGTGTAACGGCATGGCGCGGCTTCTCGGCGCGCGCGCAGGCCAGTTCGCGCAGCGAGTTGTACAAGCTGCACGTGGGCGAAGTCGCGCTGGACCCGCGCGTCTCGATAGCCGAGGAACTGGAGCTGGGCATCGCGCCGGCCTTCAACGAAGACGGTTATCTGCGTGAGCGGGTTGCGCTCATCGACGCGGGGCGCAGCGCCGGCACGCTGACCAACGCGAGAAGCGCCCGTGAATACGGCTTGACGCCGAACGGCGCGCTTGCTGAAGAAGCGCCAACGTCGCTTGCAATGCAGGCCGGCGGTCTCGCGGATCACGACGTTCTCGCCCGGATCGGCACGGGTCTCTATGTCGGCAACTTGTGGTACGTGAACTTTTCGGACCGCATGAATTGCCGCCTCACCGGCATGACGCGATTCGCGACGTTCTGGGTCGAGGACGGGCAGATCGTCGCGCCGCTCGACGCCATGCGCTTTGACGACAGCCTGTATCGGCTGCTCGGCAGTGAGCTCGAGGAGCTTGGCGCGCAAGCGGAATTGCTGCTCAGCGACGGCACGTGGGGCGAGCGGGCGACGGGCGGCATGCAATTGCCGGGCATTCTTGCGCGTTCGTTTCAGTTGACGTTGTAGGGGGGCGCGGCGGTGATCTGCCCACAATCACGGCACGCTCCTCCTTTCCAGACATCGGTCGACGAAACTTAGGATTGCCTTCGACTGGTAGTCCTTCGCCAACTGGCAAAGATGATCGGCGAACGGACGATATCGCTCGTCAAGCCCGGCAACCTGCGTGGCGTATTGCGCGATGGCACGCATGTCGCCGAGTCGCGCCAGGTGGTGCAGCGCCTCGAGTTCCCCAGGCGGCGGCATGATGAAGCTTTCCATCGACGGAGCGGCGGCTTGCGTCCGCGGAACTTCGTAGATCCACTCGATCGAAAGAAGCATCTGGATCTGCGACAGCAGCGCGCTGAAGTCGATTGGCTTTGGCAGAAACGCGTTTGCACCGGCCGCCAGACTTTTCGCGGCGTCGCTCCCCGAGGCGCCGGCGGATACGGCAATGATGGGCCGATCGGCGAACTCGGAAATCGAGCGAAGCTGCCGCGTCGCTTCAAGTCCGTCCATCTCTGGCATGACCACATCCATCAGGATCAGCGCCGGCTGCAGCGCTTGCGCTTTTTCCAATGCATCGAATCCGTTGATGGCCCCGACCGCATCGAATCCGAGCTGACCGAGCATATCGATCGCCACAGCACGGTTTACCGCCACGTCATCCACGACGAGAATCAGCTTGCGCGGTCCCTTGTAACCGCTGACCGCCTGCTCGGGCGGAATGGCAACTGACTGATGCGCCACTACCTGCACGTTCAACTCGAAGGAAAACGCGCTGCCCGCGCCGTGGCGGCTGTCGACGCGGATCTCACCGCCCATCAGGCGCAAGAGCTGCCGGCTGATAGTGAGGCCCAGCCCGGTGCCTCCTATCTGGTGCCGGGCATCGCTTACCTGCTCGAACGGCCGGAAGATTGCCCCCAGACGCGCTTCGTGTATACCAATGCCCGTGTCCCGCACTTCGAAAGACAACCGCGCGGGCGGCATCCACCCGACGCGCAGGCGCACGCTGCCCGTCTCCGTGAATTTGATTGCGTTCGAGAGGAGATTGAGCAGCACCTGGCGCAGCCGTTTTTCATCGACTCGCACAGCCGCAGGAAGATTGGGCGCCAGCTCGCACGCGAAGGCCAAGCCCTTTTCCATTGCCTTAACCCGAATCGTCTCGGCGATGAAGTAGATAAACCCCTCGAGCGGAACGTCGGACAAAGTGAGCTCCGCCTTTCCGGCCTCCATCTTCGCCATGTCCAGAATGTCGTTGATGATCGCAAGCAGATGTTCGCCGCTGCGCTGGATCACCGTGATTCCATCGACGTGGCGTCGGTCCAGGTTCTTGTCGCACTTCAGTATCTGCGCGTAGCCCAGAATTCCGTTCAACGGCGTACGCAGCTCATGGCTCATGTGCGCGAGAAAGGCGCCCTTGGCCTGATTGGCCGCATCGGCGCGCTCCTTGGCGACGGCCAGTTCGGCCGTTCGCTCGCGGATCATGTCCTCGAGGTGTTCGCGATAGCGCCGCAATTCCTCTTCGGCTCGCCGTTGCCCGGTTATGTCGCGCGAGATGCCGAGCAGAAACTGCGGCTCGCCGCGCTCGTCGACGATGGGGATCTTCATCGTGTGCAGCAGACGCTGCCCGTGAATGGTTTCGACCGGCTCCTCGGGCACGTCGACCATCTGATGCGACTTCAGCACGTCACGATCCTTCAGCGCGAAAAATTCCGCCTCTTGCGCCGGAAACATGTCATGCACGGACTTCCCGATGATCTGCTCGCGCCCGTAGCCGAGCAATTGCTCGCCCGCCTTGTTGATGCGCACGAAGCGCAGCGTCGCCGCATCCTTTACGAAAATCGTGTCGGGGATGTTCTCGACAATGCTGTCCAGGAAGTGTTCGCTCGCTCGCGCAACCTGCTCGGCACGCTGTCGTTCGACGATCTCCGCGGTCTGACCCGCGAGCGCAGCACTGAGTTCAGCCGTGCGCTCCGCAACGCGCGCCTCAAGTCCGGCGTTGAGTTCCTTGAGCGCATCCTCGGCCTGCCGACGCTGGCGCCGATCCTTCAGGAACTGCTCGACGGCGCGCGCCATGTCGGCAATCTCGTCGCCGCCGTGAACGGGAACGCCTACCTGGACGCCGCCGACATCACCGTGACGCAGGAAGTGGCTGACCCGGCGCAGCCGCGCCACGACGTGACGACCGAGGAATGCATGGGCGATCAGCCAGGTAAGCAGCAGGCTCACCGCCACCTCGCCGGCTACCCACATGCGGGTGCGGTTTACGTCGTCGGCGAGGCCTTGAACGGCTTTCCGATAATCTCGCGTGAAATAGTCAGACTGATCGCGGGCTGCGGCCGCCAAGGCGTCGGCCTGGCGGCGAAGATCGTCGTCGAGGCTGGCCAATGACGCGCCAGGCCGAGGCACGGCCTGCGACATCGTGTCGGCGCCGAGCGCGGTCTCGCGCAACTGGGCCTCGATATTGACCGTGTTGCGAAAACGCTGGCTCGACCGATGCAGCGTCAGCGCGTCGACGCCCAGGTTGTCGCTCGTGGTCGCGGAGGCGAGGCGGTCGACCGCACGATCGAACGACACCAGTTGTTCAAGCACCCGCCGATGCGTCTCGCGCACCGCGTCGACGGTATCGTCACGCGAGAGCTGTAGCGCGAGGCGCTCGATGATCAGGGTTTGCTGCGCCAGGTCTTGTGCATCCTCCTGGCGAGCCAGCCGCTCTTCGGCCAACTGACGAATTGCGTGGGCAGAGCCGGCCAATGAGTACAGGGTCGTGGCGCCGACCGCGACGACGAGCGCCGCGAGGCAGGAAACCACGAAGGTGAATTGCGCGGTGAGCGAGCGGGGCAGAGGAGCTTTCACGGGCGTTGCCAGATGCGGCGATAGACGTCACGATAACCGTTGGCCGGGTCGTAGATCAGACGATCGCCGCCGTCCGCGGCGACATTGTTCGCCGTCACGAGGTGCACGGGGAAGACGTAACCCGTCACGCCTGCACCGGCGAACAGCCGGTTCATTTCGTCTACCAACTGCCAGCCATGCAGATTCAGCGGTTCGGCAACGGTGCCGGTCTGGAAGCTGCCCGTCCGGATCCGCAGGAAGGCGGACTCGCTGCCGTCGCCGGCCGACAGCATGGCCATCGCGGTGGTTGGAATCCCGGCCTGCGTCAGTACGGGCGCGGCGTAGTCGAAGTAGATGTCGTTGACGGCCAGCGCATACGTCCAGCGCTCGCCAAAACGTGCGAGCAACGCGCGTGTCGTGCGCGGCATCAGGTCCTGGCTGCGCGAGATCGCCACGTCGCGCACTTCAAGCAGGGTACAGCCGCTGCACGCACGCACAACCGCGGCCATTTCGTCTGCCTTGCTTCGCGCAATCCGGAAATTGGAGTCGGTGAAGATGACGACTTGCGCTTGCCCGCCGGACTGCACGATGGCCGCGAGCGCAGTCACGCGCGCGACCTCGAGTGGATCGGTCGCCACGTTCATCGCCACGGGCGTGCCCGGCACCGGTCCGGCCTGGGCGGCGACATGCCAGCCGACGATAGGAATGTCGCGCTCGGCAAACGGCTGCAGGCCGGACATCAGGGCGCGTGCGTCGCTGCCGACGATGATGAGACCGTCCGGTCCACTTGCCAGCGCGTTCGCAAGCATCTTTAGCCGCAGGTCGGGCGTGCCGCCCGAGTCGAATATTCTTACGTTCCAGCCGATGACCTTGGCCGCCTCGAGCACACCGTCGACCACGCCAATGATGCCGCCGTTGCGCAGATCCTCGGCAACGATGGCGACGCGTCTGCCGGCTTGGGCGCGCGGACCGCTCCGCGGCCCGTTCCAGGGTGCGGCGGGTTGCGCCGCCGCATCGACGACGCGCTCCGCTGCGGCCAGATAGTCCCTGGCCGCGACAGTGGTCCCGGGCGCTGGCACGAGCGGCATACCTTGCGCTGCGGCAACCGACAGCGCACACACGCATTCCAATGCCACCAGCAAGCGCCTCATGCTGTTCCCCAAGGGCTTCATCGCGGTCGATCAACCGCTGTTGAACACGTGCCCAGACGCCGCACCGCATCTGCCCTGCGGATACGATAGTACACCGCGATGACCGCGTCTTCTATCGTGCGGCTGGCGCTTGCAAAGGGTGATTTCGCAGCGAAAACGATTAACAAACCGGCAGGTTCAATCCAGTTTGCCCTGTTCGGCCAGCTCGACAAAAGTGTCGACCACATGGCGGACTTTCGGCCGTAGGTGAGCCACCTTCGGCCAGACGGCGTGCACGTCGATGAACTCACTCGAAATGTCTTCGAGAACTGATATCAACTTGCCCGACTCCAGATGAGGTCGCAGCAGAGACATTGGCATCTGGCAAAGTCCCAGGCCCGCGAGCGCGGCCTCGACGATCGAGTCGCCGTCGCTGATTTGATGGGTTGCCGGCGGGGAAATCCGGGAGACCTCGCCATCGACATTCACGCGCCATGAAAGCGGCTGACCACGGCGATGGCCGACAATGCATGAGTGATTCTTCAGATCTTCAAGCGCGCTCGGAGTGCCGCGCTGCGCAAGATAGTCAGGCGATGCCGCAATCACCATCCGTTGGCTGGTCAGACGACGCGCAACGAGACCACTCGAGCTTTCGAGTTCGCCGAATCGAATCACAAGGTCAACGCCTTCCTCGATCGGGTCAATGAGATGGTCCGAGAAGGTCATCGTGAACTGCAGGTCAGGATGCTTTCGACCAATGTCCAGCAGAATTGGAACGAGAATGCGTCGGCCGAAAGCTGCGGGCATGTCAATCCGCAAGCGACCGACTGGCCGCTGGTTGCCCGGGCCAAGTGCCGTTTCCGCTGTGCTGATTTCATCGAGTGCAGAAGCGCATGCCGCAAAATAGGCATCGCCGTCGGCCGTGAGCGAGATGCTTCTCGTCGTGCGATGGAATAGCTGCGCGCCGAGCCGGTCTTCCAGCTTTGCGATTGCTTTACCGACGGCCGACTTGGTCAGCCCGAGTTCTTCGGCTGCGTCGGTGAAGCTGCGCGACTTCGCTGCGGTGACGAATATCAATATCCCGCTGAATGTGTCGACCTGCGCCATGTCATGCCCCGTTGACGAGTTTGATTCCACCTATAGGGCACGAACGCGAGCACTGTCAACCAGCAACGCGGAAGTCAACGGCCAACGGTCCCGATTAAATTTTGACCGCGCAGCCTGTGTTGGCCGCCTCAAGGGCGCAGTTCGCAATGCGCAGCGCGCGAATACCGTCCCGAGGCGTTGCAGGCATCGGTGCATTGTTTTCGAGCGCCGTCAGGAAGCGGTCCAGTTCGACCTTGTATGAATCGGCGTGCCGCTCAAGAAAGAAATTGAGCAGCGGCTCACGCGCTTCGGTCCTGTCGCTCGTCCACCGGCGCAGGCTCGACGGCCTGTGGTTTTCATTCAAAACCATTCCCTTTGAACCAAAGACTTCGACCCGTTGGTCGAAGCCATACACGGCTTGGCGTGAACCGTTGATGTGACACTGCTTGCCCGACGCCGTCCGCAGCAGCACCATCACACTGTCGTAGTCCGGAAGCTCTTCCAGACCCGGGTCGACCAGGCGGTTCCCCATTGCCATCACTTCGACCGGTTCTTCGCCGAGCAGCCAGCGAGCAGTGTCGAAATCGTGAATCGTCATGTCACGGAAGATTCCGCCCGAGTGCCGCAGATACTCTCGCGGCGCGAGGCCGGGATCGCGACTCGTGATGACGACCTGGCGAACATCGCCGACTTCGCCTTCGTCGATAGCCTGCTTGAGCCGCATTGCATCCGGGTCGAAGCGTCGATTGAAGGCAAGCATCACGCGCCCGTTAAGACGCTCGATTTCTTCGACGGCGGCGAGCGCCCGGTCTATGTTTAGGTCGATGGGCTTTTCGCAGAGTACCGGCTTGCTGAGCCGGACGGCTTGCAGCGTCAGGTCGATATGTGTATCTGTCGGTGTGCCGACGATGATGGCGTCGACATCTTCCCGATCGACTACGGACTTGCAATCCACAGACGAGTCGCAACCGAGTTCTGCGGCGAGCGCCTCGACCGCTTGCTTGTTCGGGTCGGCCACAACGACGAGCTTCACTCGACGGTCTGCGGCAACATTGGCCGCGTGAATTTTTCCGATGCGTCCGGCACCGAGAACAGCGATACGCAACATCTGAGTCTCCTATATTTCGTCGGCGCGTGAAGCGCCCCGGCTATTCACTCTTGATTTCGGTAAGCGCCGATACAGCGATCTGTCGGCTAAGCCGCAGGATGTCGTCAAGACCAAACTCCTGGACTTCCGGCACTCGGTCTCCACGCGCTTTTGCTACATCCGTCGCGATGCGAAGCGCGTTTGAGCGCTCACGCATCAACAACTCCAGCGCCTCGACAAGAAAAGCGCGTTCTCTCTGCGATACCTTCGCTGCAACCACTTGGTCATAAGCAGACATACGCGGGTCTCCAGAACAATGCGGCCTTCAAATCAGGCTGCGGATACTGCCGCCATCGACACCCCAGACCGCAGAAGTGACGAACGACGCGAGGTCGGAAGCCATGAAAACAATCACGTTGGCCACTTCGTCCGGCTGGCCCAGCCGCTTTAACGGCAGCTGGCGCAGAGACAGCTCGTGCTCGACCGCGTCTTTCGGAGCCATGCCATGAAACTTGCCCATCGTGTCGGCGAATCCGCCGTCTTTTGTCCAGAACGGCGTCCAGACAGGACCCGGCGCGACTGCGTTCACGCGAATTCTGGGAGCTTCGGCCCGCGCGAGACCTTTTGTCAGAGCGAGTACCGCCGCCTTGGATGCGGAGTAATCAATCGGAACAGGTTCGGGCTGGCGGGCGAGGTCCGACGCGTTGTTGATAATCACCGAGTTCTCGCGAGCGCGCAGTACCGGCAGCAGGTATCGACACGTCCGGACATAGCTCATGAAATTAAGGCTCATCGTGAAGTCCCATTCCTCGTCCGAAAGTTCTTCGAACGTGCGGACCTTCCCCGCGCCGACGTTGTTCACGAGAATGTCCACCTGCCCGTTGTGCGGCTTAAGGGCCGCGTCGATGCCGCTTTTCACGCCATCGGCCGTGGATAAATCTGCCTGCGCAGTCGTGACATTGGTGCCGAGCGCGCGCAATTCCGACTCGATCTCCTTCAGCGCATGCGCGTCGATGTCGATGATGCAAAGACGTGCGCCTTCGCGTGCGAAACCCAAAGCGGTCGAGCGTCCGATACCTTGGGCTCCGCCCGTGATGAGCACGATTCTCCCTTCCAGGCCTGTCTGCATGATGTCTCCATTCAATGTTCTGTAGTTTGCGAGCGTTCAGGAACTCGATGCCATTTCCATTCGCTTTCAAACAGCGCCGTGATACGACGGACTTACCGGTTGTCGACCCGCTTGATGAAAGGCCTGATATCGACCGTGGCCCAAATTCCGGCTTTGTTGAACGGGTCGGCTTCTATGAATTTTTGAATTTCTTCGATGTCATCGGCTTCATAGAGAAAGAAGCTGCCAATCATCGTCTGGCCGTCAGCTTTCGTCAGCGGGCCGGAGATGAGTGTCTTTACAGGTGCTGTCTGTAAATGGGCCTTGTGCGCGTCATAGTTCTCAAGGCGGCGCTCGACCATATTCGGATGATCAAGACAGTAGACAGTGAAGTTCATTTTCGTCTCCTTACTCTGATTGAGTTGTTGTTGCGCCGCGCGGTGCGACGCCATCGAAGGCATCCTGCAGAAGCGCAGCAGAGCGTCCCGCTCGATTTCACGCGGATTCCAGTAGGGGTTCGAGCTGGCTATGTCGGCGGCCTTCGACACATCTTCGGCGGACATCCCGATGTCTTTCAACGCAAGCGGCGCACCGCAGCGTT
>NZ_ABLD01000021.1 GCF_000172415.1 Paraburkholderia graminis C4D1M | reverse complement strand
TCCCACTGGATTTTTACTCTGGTCCAAACCGGCGCCGCGTCTCTTGCAACGGTTCGCACAATAACAGGCGGCGCGGCCGCGGAGGGTAGCGTGAAAAATAACGAAAGAAACGGGATGCGGTGGCGCTCGTGGTGCTTTGCAGTGCGCGCGTCGGTGCTCGTGCTCGCAGCCGGCGCGGCCGCGCACGCGGGGGCTCAGTCGGCGGCAGCGGGGGAGCCGGCCGTCGCACGCAGCGAAGTCGGGCATTCGACATCCGCATGGCTCGAGCTTCAGCGCAGCAACGCGCAAGCCGCGGCCCCTCAGCCGATGCTCGGCGAAGAGGCGGGGCTCGCGTACCGACGCTACATGCAGTCGTTCAAATCTCGCATTCCCGATCTGTACGGTTCGGCGCTCAATCAGGGCAGCGGCGGCGGCCAAGGCGGCGGGCTCACGGGCCAGTTGCCGCAGAACTGATATGCGATCAGCCGATTCCGTCCGCTGTCATTCGCGATCGCTGCGCACGCATCGTCGCGCAGGCGCTGCCCTTGCGCTCACCCCGCGCCGGCAGCGCGGCGCGATCGCGCTGCTGGCGGCGGTGTTCGTGAGCGTCGCGGTCATCGCGCTCGGCGCCGTGGACATCGGCCACTTCTATTACGCGCGCCGCGATTTGCAGCGAACCGCCGATCTCGCCGCGGCGGCCGGCGCTCAGGTGATCGGCAGCGCGGGCGGCTGCGCGGCGGCCGCCAGCATGGCGCGGCTGAACGCAACCGCAAACGGCCTGCCGGGCGACGGCACGGTCCAGGTCACTTGCGGACGATGGGACCCGTCGGCCAATGCGGGCCAGTCGTATTTCGTTGCGTCGGGCACGCCGCTCAATGCGGTGCAAGTGGTGGCGAGCCGGCCCGTGCCGTTTCTGTTTCTGATCGGCCAGGCGCGCGACCTGAGCGCGAGCGCCGTCGCGCAGGCGACCAACATCAGCTCGTTCTCGCTGAGCACGTCGGTGGCGAGCCTTTCCGGCGGCCTGCTCAACGGACTGCTGAACGGCTTGCTCGGCACCAGCCTGAATCTCGACGTTGGCTCTTATCAGGGGCTCGCCACCGCGCAGGTGAAGCTGGCGGATCTGGCGGCCGCATTGGGCGTCGCGTCGATGTCGCAGTTGCTGCAAACGCAGGTGACGGTGAGCCAGCTCGCCACCGCGATGGCGACCGTGCTCGGTGAGAGCAACGTGGCGAGCGCGAGCGCGATCAGCGCGCTGGGCGCGATTGCGAGCGCATCGACGGGATCGACGGCGATCCGGCTCGGCGACACGACGAGCGCAAACGGCTTGCTCGCGATCGGTCTCGCCAACCCGGAGGCGGCCGCGTCCGCCACCATGAACGCGCTCGACGCGCTGATGATCGCCGCCGAGATCGCGCACGGCAGCTCGGCGGTGAACCTGGGCACCGCGCTCAATCTGAGCCCGGTCGCGAACGTCACGGCGCAAGCGCGGGTTCTGAAACCGCCCGTGATCGCGGTGGGCGAGGCCGGCACCTATCCGGACGGCCGCTATCGGACGAGCGCGCATTCGGCGTCGGTGCAGCTTTATCTGAACGTGCAACTGGTCAACGCCAAGCTCGGGCTCGGGGCGGGATTTCCTTCGCTCGTCAACGTGAGCCTTCTCAATCTGCCGATCTACCTCGAAGTCGCGCCCGGCACTGCCCGCTTGCAAAGCACGCAGTGCTCGACGCAGAAGTCGACGAGCTATAGCGGGATCGACGTCAGGCCAGGCGTGCTGTCGATGTGCGTGGGCGGCGACGCGTCCAGCAACCTGACCAATAGCAGCGTGCCGACCACCTGCTCGACGCCCGCGTCGCTGACTTCAGTGAGCGTGCCGCTGCTGAGTCTCGGCGTAATCGACGTGACGGTCGGCAGCAGTTCGCCGGCGAACGGCTTCAACCTTCATATACAGCCGCAGTCGAGCGTGCTGCGCTTTAACAACGTGGCCGGCGATGCCGACGACTTTCAGAGCACCAACACCAACGCGCTCGGTTCGGCGACGAGCGGTCTTGTGGGCCAGCTCGCGGCCGGGCTCGCGGGCTCGATGCACGCGAGCGCGCTCGGCCTCGACATCACCGTTCTTGCCGCGCCGCTCGTTGGCGCGCTCGCCGGGACGCTCACGCCCGTACTGAATTCGCTCGACCTGCTGCTCGTTCCGCTTCTGCAACTCCTCGGCGTGCAGGTCGGCGTCAGCACGGTTCACAGCCTCGGACTTGCCTGCGGTCAGGCACAACTGGTTTATTGATTCGGCGACCATGAGAACCACCACCAAAATCGAGGAACTCGATATTTACGTCTGGGAGGGCAAGGCCGACATCGTCGACCGGGTCGCGCGCTGCATGGCGAGCTTCGACGTCGAAGTGATCCGTGCGGATGACATCGCGATCTCGCCCGAGCGGACCGCGCAGCGGCCGTCGCTCGCGATCATCAGCGTCTCGGTGATCGACAGCGGCGCGCTGATCGTGCGCGACTGGCAGGCCGCTCACGGCATTCCGGTCGTGTGGGTCGGCGCGGCGCCGCGCGACCACGATCCGTCGATGTATCCCGCCGAGTATTCGCACATTCTGCCGCTCGACTTTACGTGCGCCGAGTTGCGCGGCATGGTGACGAAGCTCGTGCTGCAAATGCGCGCACACAGCGCGAAGACGCACGAGTCGGACGCGATCATCGCCAACTCCGAATGCATGCAGGCGCTGCTGCACGAAGTCGATACCTTCGCCGACTGCGACACGAGCGTGCTGGTGCACGGCGAGACCGGCGTCGGCAAGGAGCGCATCGCGCAACTGCTGCACGAAAAACATAGCCGCTACGGCAAGGGCCCGTTCGTCGCGGTGAATTGCGGCGCGATTCCGGATGGCCTGTTCGAGTCGCTGTTTTTCGGGCACTCGAAGGGCTCGTTCACGGGCGCCGTGGTCGCGCACAAAGGCTACTTCGAGCAGGCCGACGGCGGCACGCTGTTTCTCGACGAGATCGGCGATTTGCCGCTTTATCAGCAGGTCAAGCTGTTGCGGGTGCTCGAAGACAGCGCCGTCACGCGCATTGGGTCCGCGACGCCCGTCAAGCTCGACTTCAGGCTCGTCGCGGCGACCAACAAGCATCTGCCGCAGCTCGTGAAGGACGGCACTTTTCGCGCGGACCTCTATTATCGGCTGGCGGTGATCGAGCTAAAAATCCCGTCGCTGGAAGAGCGGGGCGCCGTCGACAAGATCGCGATCTTCAAGGCGTTTATCGCGCAGGTGGTGGGCGCCGAGCGCCTCGCCGGCTTGCCGGATTTGCCGTACTGGCTCGCGGACGCCGTCGCCGATACGTATTTTCCCGGCAACGTGCGCGAACTGCGCAATCTCGCCGAACGGATCGGCGTGACGGTGCGGCAGATCGGCGCATGGGACGCCGCGCGCCTGCAGCGTCTGCTCGCGCTTGCCCGCAGCAGTCAGCCGGTGCCGGCCGAGAGCGCGGCGGAAGTGCTGGTGGACCGCAGCAAATGGGACATGGCGGAGCGCAACCGCGTGATCGCCGCACTCGACGCCAACAGCTGGCGGCGTCAGGACACGGCGCTCTATCTGGGCATCAGCCGCAAGGTGCTGTGGGAGAAAATGCGCAAGTACCAAATTTTCGACGAAGAGCCCGAAACCCGCGAAAGTGAGTAATAATGAGACGATTGGGAACTAAAACAAAAACTGTCGAAGCAGGAATTACATGGACCAAAAGTCGAAACTACGACAGATCGCCGTTGCCGCGATCATGGCGTTGGGGGTAGCACACGGCGCATGCGCACAGGCTCAGTCTTTGCCTCAGTCTCAGTCTGACAACAATGGCGCATCCGGCGTCGTTTCCCAACCGGGTGCGACAGTCGCGCTGCCGTCGACGCAGCCTGCGCAGCCTCAGGTTCAGACTTCCGCGCTCACGCCGGACGAAGCGAAGCAATCCGCCGCGGGCAACGTCGCCGAATTGCAGCAAATGATCAAGGGCTCGGACCTCAGCGAACTGCGCACCACGTACAACGGCAGCTACGGCGCGAGCTTGCTGTTCCACGGCAAGGAGATGACGTACTACGTCGCGCTCTTCCAGCAAAAGAACTTCTGGCGTGTCATCAAGACGCAGGACGCGGCGCGCGCCGAAATGATCTACCGCGATTTCGCGCGCCAGACGCTGCAACTGTCGGACGTGGAAATTCGCCGCACGCAACTCGAGGCGCAAAAGGCGTTCACCGAACGCATGATCGCGCTGTCGCAGAACCGTGCGAATCGCCTGCAGGCCGACCTCGATGTTGCGCGCCAGCAGCAGACGATCGTGGCCAACCAGCAGCAACAGACCCGCGCCGACGCCGTGGCGCTCGCCCAGCAAAAGGCTGCCGCGCAGGAGCAACTGCGTGCGGCGCAGCGTCAGGTGCGCGAACTGCAGCGGCAGCTTGAAAGCGGCTTGCCGGTGCATTGAGGCGGAAGCGGCTGACCGTTTGACGGCCTGATCGCACCAGATAAGCCGGGTGGGCGATGCTCAACGATGCTCAATACGCTCGCTCGGCTTGCTTTCATACGAGGCGTTACTCGACCGGCTTTGTCCTTGGCATAAATCAGCGCATCTGTCGGCCGGCGTCATCACGGCGCGCGTGCCGAAGGCGCTTGCGAATTGCGCACTGTGCCTGCGCGCGCCATGCGTTCGTGGGGCGCGACTGCGTTGCCGTTGCGCGCTAGCGCCGCTTCTTCTCTTCCCCTGGCTTTTGCCCTTGCCCCGGCGAGTGCGGTTGTGCCTCCGACGCACGAGGCGCGTGATTCTCGTGGACGGCAATCGGATCGCTCGCGGGGAAGCTTTCTTCCAGTGCCTCGTCGAGGCGGCTTTCGGTTGAGTCGAGCACCCGCTCCGGCTGGTTTCCGGTGGACGGCGGCGCAGTGTGCTTCTTGCTCGTCATGACGGGCTCCCTTAGACGTAATCGACGATCCAGCATAGCGCAAACACTGCGCCGGCGACATTAGCCGGATGGCATAGGACCGCGACGCGCAACGCCAACACCGCGCCATCTAGTAAAGAAAAACTTCAAACGTAGGTTCGCCGGCTCGTTTTCCGTGTGTCGCAGGAATGCAGTGCGGAAAACAACCATCATCGGACGGTCGCGTGGACCGGCCCATCGCACCGCATGCGGCGCAACGACACTGTCCAGCTTCGGGAGCGGCGCAAACTCAAACGACCAACAACAAGGCAGCGAACACCATGAACACGAAATACGTGCGCACAAGGCGTTTCAACGCTTCACACGTGGTGGAAGCAGAACTGGATCATCTGGATTGGGCAACGAAACAGCCGACGCAACGGATGCTGGACGCCGGCTACTGGCGGCGTCGTCTGTTGGCGGTCAAATGCAAGTTCGAGCTGTCAGAACAACAGGTGGCGAGGGTGGAGAAAATTCTGCAGCGGCTCGGCCCTCTGCAGAAGTAAGCGGCGCTGCGCGCCGCTTATTGCTTACTCGTGGCCGCCGTTGCCGTTGCCATTACCGTTGCTGCCGCCACCGCCGTGATTGCCGTGGTTGCCGCCGTCGCCGCCCGTGCCGAACAGACGGCGCCGGCGCGTGACGACCACCGGCGTGTCGGACGAACTGCCGCGATCCGATGCGGGCCGGTCAGACGGTGCGCCGTACGATTCGCGCGGTTCACGCGGTTCCCGATGCTCGCGCGGCTCACGCGAGCCGTGCGGCCCGCGGGTGGTGTGCTCGCCATGCGACGGGCGGCCCGCGCGCGGAGCCGGACGGGTTCCGGTATCGAGCTGGATCGTCGAGATGGCGCGCTTGTAGATGCCCTGCAGGCCGACGGGCGTGCGCAGCATCACCAGATATTGGTCGAACGACTCGATGCACCCTGTCAGGCGGATGCCGTTGACAAGGTAAATCTCAACGCGCTTTCGTTCTTTGCGCGCGGCGTTCATGAAGTCGTTTTGCGGATGCGATTCTGCGGAAGCCATGGACAATTCAGGTTAGAAAGACGGTTGTTCGCCGCGATTCTACCCTGTGCGGGGCGGAACGCGTCGGCGGGCGAACTGCGTCCACTATAACGGCTTGCGCCCACATAAGCACCTGGTAACTATGGGCTGTAACGTTGAGTTACCAAATCAGCCGATGATTGACCGGCTTCTTCGGCCAGAGCGGGCGCTTCCCGATGCCGATGGCGGAAAAAGCTGGCCCCGCGGGATGCATCGTCGGAATAAATCGCCTGGCTGCAGCGTTAAGAGAGGGACGGTGCGAGAAAGATGGAGCACCGAGTTTGATCGACAGCCTCGCATGGGACGGAAGTAAGCGCCCTGCATGACAACGGAGACTCACATGAAATCGACTCGCATCCTCGGCATGATCGTCATGCTTTTCACACTCGCATTGGGCTCGCTCGCCACCACGGCGTGCTCTTCGACGGACAGCGGCGCGTCCAGCAGCGGCACGAGCGGCGGCAGCAGCAGCGGCGGCTACTGAGCGCTGCGCTCGGGGTGAGCTTCGAAGCGGAAGTGATTTCGTGGCTCCCGCAGTTGCGCCGCTATGCGCGCGCGCTGACGGGGGACCGCGCGTGGGCCGATGACCTCGTGCAGGACACGGCCGAGCGCGCGCTCGCGCGCTGGGCGGCGTTCCGGCCGAACAGCAATCTGCGCGCGTGGCTCCTGACCATCCTGCGGCATCTTTATATCGATCAGCTGCGCGGCCGCCGCGAAATCGCCGTCGACGAAGAAAGCGCCCCGTGGCGCAATCTCGAGGCGCCGCAACGAGAGGTCGACGGTCTCGTGCTGCGCGATCTGCAGCGCGCACTGTATCGCCTGCCGCTCGAACAGCGCGAGGTGCTGCTGCTCGTGTGCGTCGAGGAACTGACGTATCAGGAGACGTCGAAGGCGCTCGGTGTGCCCGTCGGCACGGTGATGTCGCGGCTGTCGCGCGGGCGCGAGCATCTGCGCGCGTTGCTGGAGGGGCCCGCGCATGGGCCGGCGCGCAAGCCGCCGCCGTTGAAAGTAGTGAGAAATCCGCGATGAATAACGACCACGACGACCACGATTCCAGCTTGCCCGACGGGGTGGACCTGCGAGCGCTGTCGGCGTTCGTCGACGGCGAGATGCCGGATCACGAGCGCGAGCGCATCGCGGCGCTCGTCGCCGGACATCCGCAAGCGGCCGCGCGGGTGGCCGCGTGGCGCGCGCAAAAGGCCGCGCTGCGCGTGTTGTGCGGCGTGTCGCCTGGCGAAGCGGAGCGCGTATCGGCGGATTATGCCGAGCCTGGCGGCCCCGATGAACCTCATGCCGCCGACGACCCCGCCGTCATCGTGCTGCGTCCGCGCACGCCGTGGTGGCGGCGCGTCGGCGTGGCCGCGTGCTGGCTCGCGGCGGGCGCCGGCCTCGCGCTCGCGCTCGGCCCGCTCGCGCCGCGTTTGACGGGCGGCGCATGGAACGGTCTCGGCGCAAGCGCGCCCAGTTTCGCCGAACGCGCCGACATCGCGTATGCGGTCTATACGCCCGAGCGGCGACATCCGGTGGAGGTGGCGGCGAGCGAGGAAGAGCATCTGATCGCCTGGCTCTCCAAGCGTCTGAACCGGCCGCTTTCGGTGCCGTCGTTGCAGGAATACGGCTACTCGCTCGTGGGCGGCCGCCTGTTGCCCGGCGAGGCGGGACCGGCCGCGCAGTTCATGTACGAGAACCGCGGCGGCGCGCGCCTCACGCTGTACGTGACCGGCACCGCGCGCGACGAGAACGCGTTCCGTCTGCTGCGAGACGGCAACCGGCGCACCTTCTACTGGATCAGCGACGGCATGGGCTACGCGTTGTCCGGACCGATCGCGGAGGGCAAGCTGCGCTCGATTGCCGTCGACGTCTGCAGCGCGTTGGGCGGCAAGCCGGAAGCGTGGCAGTAGCGACGCGCGCCACAAACGGAGACCCCTTGACCCGTACCCTGCCGCCGAACCTTTCCGCCGCGCAGTTCGACGCGGCGCTGGCTGCCTGGCGCGCGATCGTCGGCGACCAGCATGTGGTGAATTCGGCGACCGCGCTGTCGACCTATCTCGACCCGTTCGCGCCCGGCGAGCGCGAGGCGTTCGCGGCGAGCGCCGCGCTGCTGCCCGCATCCGTCGATGAAATCCGCGCGGTGCTGCGCATTGCCAATCAATATCGCATTCCGTTGTGGACCGTTTCCACCGGACGCAACTTCGCGTACGGCGGCGCCGCGCCGCGTCTGACCGGCTCGGTCGTGCTCGATCTGCAACGGATGAAGCGCATCGTCGAGGTCAACGAATCGCTCGCGTATGCGCTCGTCGAACCGGGCGTCAGCTACTTCGATCTGCACGCGCACTTGCGCGACAAAGGCTATCGGCTGTGGGTCGATCCGCCGGCGGCGGGCTGGGGCAGCGTGGTCGGCAATACGCTGGAGCGCGGCTTCGGCTACACGTCGTATGGCGATCATGCGGCCACGCAGTGCGGCATGGAAGTGATACTCGCCAACGGCGACGTGCTGCGCACCGGCATGGGCGGCATCGACACGAGCACCGCATGGCAGCTTTATCAGCCGGGTTACGGGCCGTCGTTCGACGCGATGTTCATGCAGTCGAACTACGGCATCGTCACCAAGATCGGCGTGTGGCTGATGCCCGCGCCGCCCGCGTATCTGCTCGGCGAAATTCAGTTTCGCCATGAAACGGATCTTGAAGCCATCGTCGAAATATTGCGGCCGTTGCGGCTCGACGAGACGATCCGCAATCATGCGGTGATCGAAGGCGGTTTGCGGCGCGCTGCCGGACTGTCGGCGCGCGCGCAGTGGTACGACGGTCCGGGCGCGATGCCGGAAAGCGCGGTGACGGCGATGCTCGACAAGCTGAACGTCGGCCGCTGGAATCTGCATTTCGCGCTGTACGGAACGCCCGAGCTCATCGACGCGCGCTACGCGATCGTCGAGCGCGCGTTCGCGCGTGTGCCGCAGGCGCGAATCTTCGCGAAGCGTTATGCGGGCGACGCCGAGCCCACCGCGGGCGGCGATCGCAATCTGGCCGGCATTCCGGCGATGAGCGCGTTTCGCATGCTCGACTGGCGCGGCGGCGCGGGCGCGCATGTGGACTTCGCGCCGGTGTGCCCGGCGACCGGGCGCGATGCGCTGCGCCAGTACTTCATGGTGAAGGCGCGCGCGGCCGAATACGGCTTCGATTACTACGGCGGATTCACGGCGGGCGTGCGTCATCTGCATCACATCTTCGCGGCGATTTTCGATCGCGACGACGCGAACCAGGTCGAGCAGGCCGGCGCACTATTGCGCTCGCTGATGAGCGACGCGCGCGCGGCCGGTTACGGACAATATCGCGCGCATCTCGCGTATATGGATTTCGCCGCCGCGCAGTACAGCTTCAACGACGGCGCCTTGCTGCGGCTCTCGGAAACGATCAAGGACGCGCTCGACCCGAACGGCATTCTTGCGCCGGGCAAGCAGGGTATCTGGCCGGCGGCGTGGCGCGGACGGCGCGGCTATACGTAAGCGCAACATGAGCGCAAAGTGGAGCGCAACGTAAGCGCAACGTGGCTGCAAGCGGCGAAATGAGCCGCATCGAACAACCGGAGCACGAGCATGGACCGGCGCACTTTCATGATGACGAGCGCATGGCTTTCCACCACGGCAGGCTCCGTGTGGCCCTGGCTCGGACACGCGGCGGCACGCGGCGACACCTTCGCAATTGCCGATTCGACGCTGCCGGCTAGCGCCGCGTTTGCCCGCTACGCCGCCGCGATGAACCTGCCCACTTTCGAAACCGGCGACGACATCGGCCTGCTATGGCACACCACGCTTTCGCCGCTGCTGCACGCATCGGCTGCCAATGCAAACGCGGCGCGCTGGCTGATCGGCGTGACGCGCGCGTCCGATTACTTCGTGTTGAGAGAACTCGCGACTCGCGCGACGCATCGCATCGAGGATAGTCACGAACAGGCCGCGCAGTCCGCCGATGCCAAGCCCGCTCACGTCAGCTTCGTATTCGCGCCGCGTTGAGCCGCGACGACGCTAGGACTAGAACTTATAGGCCTTGTTTTGCGGGTCGAAAGTCGAGTCGTCGAAAGTTTTCGGCGTGATGGTTTCGAACACGATCTTCTCGAAGATGCGGCCGTCGTTGTCATAAGACTCGACGGTGCGGAAATACGGATGCCGCAAATCGAGCCCGAGCGTCTCCTTCTTCGCGTAGAACTGCGGCTGACCGGTCGGCGTCTCGAACGTGAACGCGACCACGCGCACGCCGTCGATGGTCTGCACGTCGATCTGCATCGAGCGCGGCAAGCCGGCCTCGATAAATTTCTTGCCCTCGGCGAGGTACTGCTGCGCGATGTATTCGGTGCCGAGATCGCGCACCTGGTGATTCGATTGCGAGCGGGCAAGCGCGCCGTTCAACGACGTCCATAACGGCATCACGTTCATGATGCCGCCGAGGTGCCCATACATTTCGTCGCTGCGCTTGGACTCGTCGTAGATGATTTCCTGGCCCGCGTGCCCGCCGTCGGGCAGCCACTTTGCGTAGATGCGCAGCGGGTCGTGCGCGACGCGCACCAGCATGTGATCGGGCTTGTCGGGCCACTGGCCGCGAACGCGCTCGGAGCGCGACATCGTGAACTCATACGACGCGTAGCCGTTCGGACCTTCCTTGATATAACGCGGCAGCGCGAGCGGATCGAGCGACTTGAAGAGCGCGACCAGTTGCGCGTCGTCGAGCGCTTCGAGCGTGCCGCTTTGCTGAGCGGCGCGCAGCCATTTGACCTGCTGATCGAGCGTCAACTTGCCGACTTGCGAAGCGGGCGTCGAAGGTGGCTTGACCGCGCTTGCGGTTTCGAGCGGCGGCGGCTTGTCGTCGTTTTGTGCGAAGGCGGGCGAGACGCCGATGCTTACGATTGCACATGCTACGGCGCACGCGACGAGCGCACCGGACCGCAGCTTGCGCAACGGCAGCTTGTCGCGCTGAGCCGGCGGCGCGCAAACAGCGGCTGTCGCGTTCAAGCGCATCGCGCGAAACAACCGCAAGCGTGCGAACAGGCAAGGCGTCATCAAAACTCTCCCGAAAGGTGGCGCAACGCTTCACGCGAGCGCCTTGGGAGTCAGGCAGACTTTTGCTTCGCGAGTTCCTCGTCCCGCAGCGCGCGGCGCAGAATCTTGCCGACATTGGTTTGCGGCAACTCATCGCGGAACTCCACGACCTTCGGCACCTTGTAGCCCGTCAGGTTCTTGCGGCAATGCGCGATCACCTGTTCGGCGGTCAACGACGGATTGCGCTTCACGACGAACACCTTCACGCGCTCGCCCTGGGCGTCGTCGGGCACACCGATTGCCGCTACTTCGCGCACGTCGGGGTGCGCCGCGATTACGTCCTCGATCTCGTTCGGATAAACGTTGAAGCCCGACACGAGGATCATGTCTTTCTTCCTGTCGATGAGACGAATGAAGCCGCGCGAATCCATCACGCCGATGTCGCCGGTCGCGAGCCAGCCTTCGTCGTCGATCACCTTGGCGGTCTCCTCAGGCCGGTTCCAGTAGCCCTTCATGACCTGCGGGCCCATCACGCACAATTCGCCTGCCTCGCCGATGTCCGCCCAACTGCCGTCGTCTTTTCTGAAGCGCACTTGCGTCGACGGCGCGGGCAAGCCGATCGAGCCTTCGAAGTCGCGCAGGTTCGAGACGTCGACGGGATTCATCGACACGATCGGCGAGCATTCGGTCAAGCCGTAGCCTTCGATAATCGGCTTGCCCGTCACCGCCTTGAAGCGCTCGGCCACCGACCTTTGCGTCGCCATGCCGCCCGCCATCGCGAGCTTGAGGTCGGAGAAATCGCGCTTGCGAAATTCCTCGTTCTCGAGAAACGCGTTGTACAGCGTATTGACCGCGGTCATGCCGGTGAACTTCTCGTGGCGGATGATCATCATCACGCGCTTCATGTCGCGCGGATTCGCGATCAGGATGTTGCGCCCGCCGAGTCCCATGAAGATCAGCGCGTTCACCGTCAGCGAATAGATGTGATAAAGCGGCAGCGGCGTGAGCACCGTTTCTATCTCGCCGCTCAATTGACCTTCGGACCACGCCTTCGCCTGCAGCAGATTGGCGATGATGTTGCGGTGCGTGAGCATCGCGCCCTTCGCGACGCCCGTGGTTCCGCCGGTGTACTGAAGAAACGCGATGTCGTGATGCGTCGGGCGAACGGGCGTGAGCGGCCGCGCATAGCCGACGGCGAGCGCCTTCAGAAGCGGCACCGCTTGCGGCAACTGATACGCGGGCACCATCTTCTTCACATGACGCAGCGTGAAATTGAGCAGACGTCCCTTGATATTCAGGCCGTCGGCGAGCAGGTCGCCGAGTCCAGTCACGATCACGTTCTGTATCTTCGTACCCGGCAGCGCGTCCTGTACCGTCTTCGCAAAGTTCTCGAATACGATGATGGTTTGCGCGCCGCTGTCCTTCAACTGATGCGCAAGCTCGCGCACTGTGTAGAGCGGATTCACGTTGACCACGACGGCGCCCGCTTTGAGCACGCCGAACAGCGACACCGGATACTGGAACGTATTGGGCAGCATGATCGCGACGCGTTCGCCGGGCTTCACGCCGATGCTCTGCAAATACGCGGCGAAGGCCGTCGCCTTGCGGCCCAGTTCGCCATACGTCATGCTCGCGCCGACGCTCACGTACGCAACGCGCTCGCGAAACTGCGCGATGCATTCGTCGAAGAATTGCACGAGCGACTCGTACTTGTTGACGTCGATTTCATGCGGCACGCCGGCCGGGTACGACGCGTACCAGATACCGTCGGTGTTGGGCGCGCGCCCGGCATGCCCGCTTGCCTGATTCGCAGCGGCGGGCGAGGGCGAGGCTTGAGTGGGCTCGGTCATCGGTCGTCTCCTGAAGCCGGGGCTTCATGTGTTTGTGTGCTGTTTGTGCAGTGCTTTGCTTATGGTTCGCGCGACGTAGGTCAGCGCTCAAGAATAGCCACCACGCCCTGGCCGCCGGCCGCGCAGATCGAGATGAGTCCGCGCGCGGTGCCCGCGGGCTTATCGAGCTGCGCGAGCATCTTCGCAAGACCCGCGACGATGCGCCCGCCCGTCGCCGCAAACGGATGACCCGTCGCGAGCGAGCCGCCGTTGACGTTGAGCTTCTCGCGATCGATCGCGCCGAGCGGGCCGTCGAGGCCCAACTGCGTGCGGCAATATTCGTCATCCTGCCATGCCGCGAGCGTGCACAACACTTGCGCCGCGAACGCTTCGTGGATCTCGTAGAAATCGAAGTCCTGCAACGTCAGTCCCGCGCGTGCGAGCATGCGCGGCACCGCATACGCAGGCGCCATCAAGAGGCCCTCTTTCTTGTCGAAGTAGTCGACGGCCGCCGTTTCCGACCAGCTCAGATACGCCAGCACCGGCAGCCCGCGGCGCGCGGCCCAGTCCTCGCTCGCGAGCAGTACCGCCGATGCGCCGTCGGTGAGCGGCGTCGAATTGCCGGCGGTCAGCGTACCGGCGTCGCGATCGAACGCGGGCTTGAGCGAAGCGAGCTTTTCGAGCGTGAGGTCGGAGCGCAGATTGTTGTCGCGCGCAAGGCCGCGGTACGGCGTCATCAGATCGTTGACGAAGCCGCGCGCGTACGCTTCGGCGAGCTTGCGATGACTGTCGTAGGCGAGCACGTCCTGCGCCTCGCGCGAGATGTTCCAGCGCTTCGCCATCAGTTCGCAATGCTCGCCCATCGAAAGACCCGTGCGCGGCTCGCCGTTGCGCGGCAACAGCGGCTTGAAAAACATGCCGGGCCGCAGCTTCGCCAGCGCGCCGACGCGCTGACCTGGGCTGCGGCCGCGGTTCGCCTCGAGCAGAATCTTGCGCAGGTTCTCGTTCACGCCGATCGGCGCATCCGAAGTCGTATCCACGCCGCCTGCGATGCCCACGTCGATCTGTCCCAACGCAATTTTATTGGCCACGAGGATCGCGGTTTCGAGCCCCGTGCCGCACGCCTGTTGCACATCGTACGCGGGTGTTTCCTTCGCGAGTGTGGTGGACAGCACGGATTCGCGCGTGAGATTGAAGTCGCGCGAATGCTTGATGACGGCGCCCGCCGCGACTTCGCCGAGACGTTCGCCATGCAGGTTGTAGCGGTCGATCAGTCCTTGCAGCGTGAAGGTTAGCATGTCCTGATTCGACGCGGTCGCGTAGGCCGTATTCGAGCGGGCAAAGGGAATCCGGTTGCCGCCGATAATCGCGACGCGGCGCACGGGTGGCAGCGGGTGAGGCATGCTCGGCTCCTTCTTGTGGCGTGTTGGATTGATGTGGCTCGCGTAGACAGCGGCAAGCGCCGCTATCGTTGTTCCGGCGCGGGTCTGATTGCAGGACATGCGTTCATTGCAGTCTCCATTGCATGCGCCCGCGCAAATGCGGCTTTTCTCCAGCGATGTCGCGCACCTCGATATCGCGTTCGATCAGCGATGACGACGCGCTCCATAGCGTTGCTTCGCCGGGCAGCAGCATCGGCAGCTTGAATTCGGCGCTGAGCGTGGCTTCGGCAAGCGGCTTCGGCGGCTGCAATGACGATGCCGCGCGCGCGAGCGTCCACATGCCATGCGCGATCGCACGCGGAAAACCGAACGCCTTCGCGGAAAGCGCGCTCATATGGATCGGGTTGTAGTCGCCGGACACGCTCGCATAATCGCGGCCGAGTTGCGGCGCGAGCTGCCAGCGAGCGATGCGCTGCAACGCGGCGGCATCCACCACGAGCGGATCGAGCGGCGCGCCGCTCGCCGCCACGCCGCGCTTCAGATAAACGCTGTCGCCGTCCCACACCGCTTCGCCGCGCCGGTAAATGCGCGTATGCAGCAGGAACGCCTGGCCCTTGTCGTGACGCAGCAGCGCGCCGAACTCCACTTCGATGCGCAGCACGTCCTTGTACGCGAGCGGCCGGCGCAGACGCACATGATTGGCGAGATGCAGCAGCCCGACCGCGGGCCACGGGAACGCCGGATCGGTGAGCATCAGCAGATGCAGCGGAAACGCGAGCAGATGCGGATACGTGAGCGGCACGCCGTGTTCGGGAATGAAGCCGCACACGCGCGCATAACGCCACGCGGGCCCGGCATCGAGCGCGACGGCGGGGCGCACGAGACGCAACGCCGGCAACTGCGCCGGACGTCCGCGCTTGACGATGCCCGACAACGCGCGCGCATAAAGACGCGCCGGTGTGGGCAAGGTGTCGATAACGACAGTCTTCGGCCGGACTGCATCGCGTTGTGCGAGAGTCGACGCGTGCTGGCCGCCGAACGGATCACCGGGTTCTTGCATGGTCAGGCTCCGATCAGGCTTTGTCCGCACACGCGCACCACCTGGCCGCTGATGCCGCCCGAGCCCGGATGCGCGAGCCACGCGATGGTCTGCGCGACGTCGACCGGCTGGCCGCCCTGCGCAAGCGAATTCATGCGGCGGCCGGCTTCTCGAAGCGTGAACGGCATCTTCGCGGTCATCTGCGTTTCGATGAAGCCCGGCGCGACCGCGTTGATCGTGATGCCGCGCGCGCGCAACAACGGCGCCATGCTTTGCACGCGGCCGATCACGCCCGCTTTCGACGTCGCGTAGTTGGTCTGCCCGAGATTGCCCGCAATGCCGCTGATCGACGACACGGCGACGATGCGGCCGCCGTCGCGCAGAATGCCGGCCGCGAGCAACGCGTCGTCGATGCGCTCCTGCGCGCACAGGTTGATGTCGATCACGCTCTGCCACATAGCGGCGGTCATCTTCGCGATGGTTTTGTCCTTCGTGATGCCGGCGTTGTGCACGATGATGTCGATGCCTTGATCGTCGAGCGCGGCGGCGATCTGCGCGGGCGCTTCGGGCGCGGCGATGTCGAAGGCGAGCGCGGTGCCGTTCAACTGGCGCATGGTCGCGTCGAGCGCGTCGCGTGCCGACGGAATGTCGATGCCGATCACATGCGCGCCTTGCGCCGCGAGCACGCTTGCAATGGCCGCGCCGATGCCGCGCGCCGCGCCCGTCACCACCGCGCGCTTGTTCGCGAGCGGCGCTTGCCAATCGAAGGCCGCGGCTTTGCCGTCTTTCGTAAGCGAACGCGTGGCGCTCGAGTCGGGGCCGTCGGCGGTAATGTGCACGACCTGACCCGACACGTACGCCGAGCGCGGCGACAGAAAAAAGCGCAGCGTGGCCTCGATCCGCGCTTCAGCGCCTTCGCCGACATAGACCAGGTTCGCGGTGATGCCGCGCCGCGCTTCCTTGCCGAGCGATCGCGTGAGACCTTCGAGCGCGCGCTGCGCGGTCCATTGCCGCGGATTCGCGCAGTCCTGGGGCGGCCGCCCGAGCACGACGATGCGCCCGCACTTGCCGAGCGAGCGCAGCGTGTCGTGGAAGAACGCATGCAGCGGCTCCATCTGGCTGCTGTCCTCGATACCGCTCGCATCGAAGATCAACCCTGCAAGACGCGTGGCCGAGCCTGCCTCCGCCGCCTGAAAACGCCCCGTCATCAGACCGTGACGATGCGCGAGCGGCATCCACAAGCCGGCGCTTTCATGCGCGACGCTCGTCACGCCGATGCTTGCGACGAGATTCGCGAGCGCATCCAGCAGATGCGGCCCGCGCCCCGCGCCGATCGCAATCAGGCCGTCGAACTCGGGGCGATCCGCGCGATAGCGGCGCAGCACCTCGGGTTTCGGCAGGCCCAGCGAACGCGCAAGACGCGCGCCGAACGGCGAATTGACGAAGTTCAGGTAAGAGTCGTTCATGTTGTTGGTTGCTCCGCTGGACACGTCCGCACGTCCGTCAGTGTGCACTGAGTTTCGCGCATCGGCGTGTTTCGCAGCGAGGTTTTTTCATGGCGAGGCCCGAGCCCTGCTGCGCGTCACAGCGCGACTTCGAGCGCCGTTTCGAGTGCGTCCTTGCGTCGTTGCAGACTGGCGAGCAGGTCGAAGTCGGCGGGGAAGTCGTCGACCTTCACGACGTGTGCCGCGTAGCGCGCGTACTCGTCGAGCACGCGGCGCTCGTCGGCGTCGATCAGGCCTTGCTGCAGCGCGGCGTCGGCCCATGCGCCCAGTTGCACGACGCTCTGCGGCATCGGCTCGAGGCGGCGCGCTTTCACCGCTTCGCGAAGCTTCTGCTCGATCTGCGTGAAGCGCGGGTTCAGCTCGAACACGAGTTCGCCGTAGCCAAGCGCATCGACGTCGGGATGCGGCACGTACGAATCGGAGACCAGCCGGTTGCGCGCCGCGCCCGGTGTCTGCATCAGTTCCGCGATCGCGCTGCCGAGGCGGTCGGACGGCTCGCGATGCGGCAGGCCGAACGGGAAGGCGAGCACACGCACGAGCCCGGCGGCAAGGCGATTCGGATAATTGGCGAGCACGCCGTCGAGCGCCTGTTGCGCGCGATACAGCGAGTCCTCCACGCCCCAGCGCACGAGCGGCAGATCGTCTTCCTGACGGCCTTCGTCCTCGAAACGCTTCAGCGTTGCGGAGATCAGATAGAGCTGCGAGAGCACGTCGCCAAGACGCGCCGAAATGCGTTCGCGGCGTTTCAGATCGCCGCCGAGCACGAACATGGAGACATCCGCGAGCAGCGCGAAAACCGTGGCGATGCGCGTGGCCGCGCGATAGTACGCGTGCAGCGGCGCATGCGCGGTGCGCGGCGTGGCGATGAAGGCGCCGCCGGTGATGCCGTACACGACACTACGCACGACGTTCGACAGCGTGAAGCCGACGTGGCCGAAGAAGGCGTCGTCGAAATCGCGCAGCGCTTTGGCGCGGTCGGCTTCGCGCGTTGCGGTCATTTCCTTCAGCACGTACGGATGGCAAACGAATCGCGCCCTGACCGAAGATGATCAGGCAGCGCGTGAGAATGTTCGCGCCTTCGACGGTGATCGCAATCGGCACCTGCTGATAGGCGCGTGCGAGAAAGTTCGACGGCCCCATGCAAATGCCCTTGCCGGCGGTGACATCCATTGCGTCGTTGATGACCATGCGCGCGCGCTCGGTGATGTGATACTTCGCGATCGCCGAAATCACCGAAGGCTTTTCGCCGAGGTCCACCGCATGCGCGGACAGGCGGCGCGCGGCGTCCATCACGTACAGATTGCCGCCCATGCGGCCGAGCGCTTCCTGCACGCCCTCGAACTTGCCGACGGCCGTGCGGAACTGACGGCGCACGGCGGCATACGCGCCCGTGCCGCGCACGGCGAGCTTCGCCATGCCCACATTCGACGACGGCAGCGAAATCGCGCGGCCCGCCGCGAGGCATTCCATCAGCATGCGCCAGCCGTTGCCCACTTGCGCGCGTCCGCCGATCACCCAGTCGAGCGGAATGAAGACGTCCTTGCCGGAGTTCGGGCCGTTCTGGAACACCGCGTTGAGCGGCCAGTGACGGCGCCCGATGTTCACGCCGGGATGATCGGTCGGAATCAGCGCGCACGTGATGCCGGGTTCGTCGTTGGAGCCGAGCAGACGGTCGGGATCGAGCGCGCGAAACGCGAGGCCGAGCACGGTGGCAATCGGCCCGAGCGTGATGTAGCGCTTGTCCCATGTCACGCGAAAGCCGAGCGTCTCGCGGCCTTCGTGCATGCCTTTACACACGATGCCAACATCGGGAATCGCGGCGGCGTCCGAGCCGGCGTAGGGGCTCGTCAGCGCGAAGCAGGGGATTTCATCGCCACGCGCGAGACGCGGTAAATAGTGGTTCTTCTGCTCGTCGGTGCCGTAGTGCATCAGCAGTTCGGCGGGGCCGAGCGAATTCGGCACCATCACCGAAACGGCCGCGGCCGAGCAGCGCGTGGCGAGCTTCATGATGACCTGCGAATGCGCGTACGCGGAGAACTGCTTGCCGCCATACTGCTTCGGAATGATCATGCCGAGAAAGCCACGCTCCTTGATGAACTGCCATGCTTGCGGCGACAGGTCCTGCCACACCATGGTGGTTTCCCAGTCGTTCGCGAGGTCGCATAGCTGTTCGCATTCGTTGTCGAGAAAGGACTGCTCTTCGGCCGTCAATGTTGCTGGGCCGTAGCCTAGCAGCGTGTCCCAATGCGGACGGCCGGAGAAGAGTTCGGCGTCCCACCAGACGGTGCCGGCTTCGATCGCGTCACGCTCGGTCGGCGACATGTCCGGCAAGATCTTGCGGAATGTGTCGAGCACCGGCTTCGCGAGCCACGCGCGGCGCAGCGGCTTCACGGCGAGCACGAGGGCGGGCAGGACCAGCACGATCGCGAACAGCGTGGTCGCGGCCACGCCCGCCGCTCCGCTCACGCGCACGGCGGCGACCCACGCGACCATGAAGACCAGCCACCAGAGCGCGCGCGCCTGAACGTACACGAGCGCAAGCGCGCCGACGACCAGCAGTAGAACGAACCACGACATGACGTTTCCTCCCTGTTTCGATGATGCGTGCGAACGCATCCACGGCGCGTGGAAGGTTCGCTTTTTTGATGTTGTGCGAGCAGGCTTGGCGTCGATTGACGCTTGGCCTGCTTTTTGTCGAACGGCGTTTTTATGTCGCGCCGTGCCACACCTGCTGCAACGGACACGTTTCTATCGCACTGCCGCGAGATTCGCCGTCGAGGCTCGCATGTGCCGGTGTATGTGCATGTGTATGTACATGTGCTGATGCAGCCGACATGCCTGGGTTGCCTCGCGAAGCAGATGAACTCGCTGAGTCGTCAGCGTCGCGATGTGCTTCGTTCGCGGCATCGTTCGTAGCGTGTTGGCTGTTCTGCGCGGCCGTGGCGGTGCTCGCGTCGCTGTCCGCATCCGCTTCGGCATCGGTATCCGTCGCGTCGCCGAGCACTGCCGCGAACATCGCCAGTTGCGACGCGTCGGGCAGCGGCGCCTTCAACGCGGCGACCATCAGCGATGCAAGACGGGCGATCAGTTGCAGGTCGTTCATCGACTTGCCCTGCGAGAACTCCGCGATCAGGCTCTCGGTGTCGGCGCCCGCCAGCACGCCCGACAACGCGCCGATCGCAAAGTGCAGACGCCAGCCGAGTTCCTCGCGCGGCAGATGCGGCAACGCGCGCTGAAACGCATCGAAAAAACGCACGGCTACCGACGCATAGTGCGCATTCAGAAAGTCGCGAATGAAGGCGGACGGGTCCGTGTAAGCGCGGCCGAGCAAGCGCAAAAATGCCTTGCCGCCGACGCGCGGATCGCGCGACAGCCGCAGCGCCGGAATGAACATCGCGCCGAGCACATGCTCGCAGGTGAGCCGTTCGCCGAGCATCTGATCGAAACGATCGAGCAGCTTGACGCGCTCTTCGTTGAGGCGGTCGAGCCGGCGCGACAGCATCGAGTGAATCAGCGATTCCTTGCTGCCGAAGTGATAGTTGACCGCCGCGAGATTCACTTCGGCGCGCGAAGTGATCTGCCGCAGCGACATGGCCTCGTATCCGCAATCGATGAAGAGCGTCTCAGCGGCGTCGAGAATGCGTGACTTCGTATCGCCGGCGTGCCGGCTTGTTGTGCGACCTGCCATGTTGCGTCTCCCAGTTGCCGGGCGCCCGGCCCGCAAACAGGCGATTCAAATGTCAATTTGAAACAGCCGTTTTTTTCAGGATAAGAAGGATGGTGAAGCTGAGCAAGGGTTGCGTGTCGATTAACTCCTCTAGAAGACTCAAGCTTGGGCGCAACGCTTCGCGCGCAAAAATAAAAAGGCCGTTCCGACGAATCGGAACGGCCTCGTATGAATCGGTGCTGATCGGTACTCTGTTTGGCCTGCGCTTATGCGCTAGTTCAATGCGGCACGCGCGCTATGTATGCCGTGGTGCTCTGTGCATACAGGCTGCGTGCCGTGGCGGTTCGAGCCGCCTTGTCGTCTATTGTGCCCGATAACCGCGCGGCGAAACAGTTGTTTGGTTCGAACGCTTAAAGCTGTCCTCCAACGGGGCGGCCTTGCACGTGTTCGCCGACATGCGCGGCCGACTGCGTCATGTCGATGCCGCGGCGCTCGCGGCTAAACGGAATCAGCGCGCAGATCACGAGCGCGACGATGCCGATCACGACGGCCATCACGAGTGCATAGTTGTTGCCGTGCGCTTCGGCGGAGCTCGCCTGCAGCGGTCCGTTCACCGACGCAATCAGATTGCCGAGCTGATACACGAGACCGGGGAACGTCGCGCGGATTTCGTCGGGCGAGATCTCGTTCAGATGAACCGGTATCACGCCCCATGCGCCTTGCACGGAAATCTGCATCAGGAACGCGCCCACTGCAAGCAGCACCGGCGTGCTCGAAAAAGCCCACAACGGCAGCACCGGCAGAGCGATCAGCGCGGCGATAAAGATTGCGCGCTTGCGTCCGATCTTCTCCGACAACATGCCGAAAAAGAGCCCGCCGCAAATCGCGCCGATGTTCAGCGTGATCGTGATCAGGGACACCGTGTGCGCGTCGAACTGATGCTGCACGCGCAAGAAAGTGGGGTACAGGTCCTGCGATCCGTGAGAGAAGAAGTTGAACGCGGTCATCAGCACAATCGCGTACAGCGACAGCTTCACGTTCTTTTTCAACGTGGCGACGAGGCCGGGCCGTGCCTGCTTTTCGAGTGTCTTGAACGCGGGCGATTCCGGCACGTGCGCGCGAATGTACAGCACGAGCAGCGCGGGCAGCACGCCGACGAAGAACATGCCGCGCCAGCCGATATACGGAAAGAAGAGGCCGAACACCACCGACGCGAGCAGGTAGCCGCTCGGATAGCCGGCTTGCAGCAAACCGGAGACGATGCCGCGCGACTTCGGCGGCACGGTCTCCATCGTCAAGGCCCCGCCCACGCCCCATTCGCCGCCCATCGCGATACCGAACAGCGCGCGCAGCACCAGCAGCGTCGCGAGGTTAGGGGAGAAGCCAGACAGCAATTCGAGCAGCGAGAAACACGCGATGTTCACCATCAGCGTGGGCCGGCGGCCGTAGCGGTCGGCGAGCCAGCCGAAAATCAGCGCGCCGACCGGCCGCATCATCAGCGTCAGCATAATGCCGAACGCGACATCGGGGATTTTCGTATTGAATTCCGCTGCAATATCTTTCAATACGAAAACCATCAGAAAGAAATCGAATGCGTCGAGTGTCCAGCCGAGATAGGCGGCGATCGTGACGTTTCTCTGCTCGCGTGTCCAGCTCATGGATTGTTCTCCTGGTCTCCATTCCGTTTTCGGTAAGCCGCGCGCGATGCCGATGACCGACACGCCCGTGGCATGGTCTTCGAGCGCGAGTGTACGCCGACCTTTAAGCGTCTGCAGGAATCCGCGCAGCGTTATCGGTGTTAATCCTGGAGCAATTATCGTGCTGAATGCGCAACTGAGGCGGAGTGTCGGTTTAATGTAATTATTGTATTGAGCTTGTTTGCGAAAGTGCATGCGATATGTAATGGAATGAATCGCGGAATGAATTGCGGAATGGATTGCCGATCAATTGCCCGATCAATTGCCCGATCAATTGCAAACGCGGCCTCATCCGGTCGCAATGACTTCGCCGTTTTGCGTAGCCCCGCAAGCTTTTCCGATGCGCCCGCGCCGCAACGGTAGAATGCAATCGACCGCCGACTGTCGGCATCCACGAATGGATGTGCCCGAAAACGCAATGAGCGATTCAACCCAAACGACAAATCAGACGGCAACGCCCGCGCCGCTCCAAACGCCGTTCTCCGTCCTGTTCGTCGACGACGATGAGATGTCGCGCAACCACTTCGCCCGCGCCGTCCGCGACGATTACCGCGTGCATCTCGCGCGCGACGCCGACGAAGCGATGGCGCTGCTGCACGATCTGGGTCCCGAGATTGCCGTGCTCGTCACCGACTTTCGCATGCCGGGCCGCGACGGCGGCCATCTGCTGCGCGAAGTCGGAGAAACGTATCCGCAGATCGTGCGCATCCTCGTGACCGCGTATGCCGACAAGGACATGCTGCTGCAAACCTTCAATACCGGGGACCTGTTTCGCATCCTCGAAAAGCCGCTTCGCGTGGAGTCCGTGCGCGAGGTGCTGCGGCAGGCGGTGACGCGTTACGCCGAGCGGGAAACGCGTCAGCAACGGCTTCTCGCAATGGACGAGACGCTTGCGTTCCTCGCTCACGAACTGAACACGCCGCTCGCCGCAATCTCGCTCTTTGCGCGCTCGGTGGAGAACGACGTCGCGCAGGACTACGATCCCGAGCGTCAGCGCGAGATCGGTCTCGCGGCCACGTCCATGCTCAACAACGCGCAGTATTGCCTGACGCTGATCTCGTCGTTCTGGGCGACGGTGCACAAGAGCGGCGGCCCGCAGCCGGCGTCGGGCAGCGCGGCGCGCGAGGTGAAGGCGACGCGCCTCATCGCCACCTTGCTGGACTCGTATCCGTTTGCGGGCGCACAGCGCGAATGGGTCGCGGTCGACGCGCGCGGCGATTTTGTCATTCACGCGATGCCCAATTGCGTCGCGCTGGTTCTCTCGTCGCTGATCTCGAATGCGTTGCGCGCGCTCGACGGTTGCCCCGCGCCTTCGTTGCGTGTCGAAGTGGTAAGCGAACCGGAGCCGGAAATTCGTCTGCACGACAATGGTCCGGGCATCGAACCGGAGGTCAAGGCGCGCTTGCTGCTCGATCCGGTGACGACGCACGCCGGCCGCGGCGGTCACGGCATGGGCATGATCTTTTGCAACCGCATCATGCAATCGTTCGGCGGCGGGCTGCGGATCGAATCGGCGGTCGGCGAGGGCACGACCGTGACGATGCGCTTTCCGGGCATCAGAGGCCGGGTGCAGAGTGGCGTCGGCGAAGCGCGCGACAGCGGCGCGATCTGACTCGATAGTTTGACGCGGACGCCTTAGTCTTAGTTAATGCTCGCGCATCGCGATGCCGTTCGCGCTTGCCGACGCGGGATCGCCTGACGATTCGGGCAGGCCAGGCCTTACTGTCACCGACTCGAGATAGCGACGCAGCGCCTCGGTCGAGCGCTCGCCGAGTTCGCCAATCCGTTCCAGCCAGTCGGGTTCCGCGGGCCATGCGCCTTCGAGCGTACGTGGATAAATCTGCCGCGTGTACTGGTGCAACGCCTTCGCGCCGATGTTGCCGCTCGCGCCGAGCAGCAGATGCAGCGCGCCATGCGCGGCGTCCAGGTCGCGATCCGCGGCGTGCGCACGAAGCTGCGAAATCAGCGTGCGAATCTGCTCGATACCGCTTGAAAACGTCTCGTCGATGAGGCCGAGCGCGGCCAGCTCGCGCAGATGGTTCGTGTCGAGGAGATCGTTGTCGAGGATTGCGTTTTGCGTGTTGCCGGAGTCGAGCAGCGTCGGCAAGCGCCGCAGCTCGACCGCAGCGCCGGCACCGTTGCCACTGTCGCCACCGTTACGACCGCTCCCGCCACGCTGTTGCGCAAACTGCCTCGTCAGACACGCGTACAACGACCCGCCTTGCACCGGCTTGACCATGACCTCGTTCATCCCCACGCTCATGCACGCCTGCACCGAGCCGATATCCGACTGGCTCGTGAGCGCGATGATCGGCACGCTCGCGTGCGCGTCGGTGCGCGCGCGAATGGCCGCGGCCGTCTCGAGCCCGCCCATGCCCGGCATGTTCATGTCCACCACGATCGCGTCGATGACGGGCTCCTCATCGAGCCGCTCCAGCACCGCCTGTCCATGTTCGGCTTCGACGACGCTCGCGCCGAAGCGCTCCAGATACGCTTTGGCGACGAGCCGGCTGTAGGTGTCGTCGTCGGCGACGAGAATCGACTTGCCGGAGAAGTCGTCGAAGCGCTGGTTCAGATGGCGCCGGTTGCCGTTCTCGAACAGCGCCTGCAGCGACGTAAACAGTTCCATTACGCTGCACGACTTGCTGATCATGTCGTCCATGCCGGCACGGCGCGCCAGCACTCGCGCGATGTTGCCCGGCTCCGACGTGTACGCGGCAACCAGCACGTTCCAGTTCGGATGATCGCGGTCGGCGCGCAACTGTTCGGTGGTGGTGTAGCCGTCGAGCACCGGCATGTTGACGTCCATCAGCACGAGGTCGTAAGCCGTCGCTTCGCGCAGCATCGTCAATGCCGCATGGCCGTTATCGGCCTCGCTCACCTGCATGCCGACCTTCGACAACGTGCGTCGCGTGCGCATGCGCTGAGCGGCGTCGTCGTCGACGAGAAGAACGTGCTTGCCGTCGAGCACCGTCGTTGCGCGCGCAACCACAGCGCGCTCGTGCGCGGCGACCTCGCTTTCGGTGACGGGCGGAAATTGCAGCGTGAATTGCGTGAACTTGCCGGGCTCCGACTTGCACGCGATGCTGCCGCCGAACGCGCGCATCGCGCGCTGACAGTACGCGAGCCCGAGGCCCGTGCCCGCCGAGTTGCCGGCGGTGCGAAACGGCTCGAACAGATGCGGCAGGATTTCCGGCGCGACGCCGCTGCCGGTGTCGTGCACCGTGACCGTGTGCCGGTCCACCGTCAGCGTGAGCGTGGCCGAAGCAAGCGGCGCAATGTGATGCAGCGCGTTCTTGATCAGATTGAAAAGCGTGAACAGGTAGACGGTTTCGTCGACCTTGAACATGAAATCCTCGAGCACGACGAGGCGAACCTTGCCGCGCTCCTTTTTATCCGCGAAGCCGTATTCGTCGAGCGCCTTGCGCGTGGTGGCCGCCGCGCTCAGGTAAGTGAGCGAGTCGGAGCGGATCTGTTTCGCGCTGACTTCATCGAGCGTCATCGCAATCACGCGCAGGCCGCGCTCGATCGACAACTGCCCATGCGCGATATGCCGGTACAGCAGGCCCGCGCCTGCACCGGACAGAGCGGGCCCGCGGCCGGCTTCGGTGAGCGCGGGCAGCGTTTCTTCGACGCGATCCAGAACGTGCTTCAACTGGCTGAGCGGGTTGCGCATTTCATGCGCGATCGACCCGGCGAGCGCCTGCAGCGCGCGATTTTTCTCGACAAAGATGCGTCCCTTGCTGATCGCATGAGCGAAGGCCATGCTGCACAGCACGACGACCGGCAGCACCGCGAGATCCGATTGATTCGCCGTACTGAGCACGATAGGAGCGGGCGAACTGGCCACCGCGGCCCATGCGCCCGACAGCATGCCGATGCCGATGCAGCCCATCAGCAGGAAAGGGTTGTCGATGCACAGCGCCATGATGAAGATCATCATGACCTCCGTCATCATCCACATGGTGGAGAACGAATTCCGGATAGCCAGGAACGTGCAAACGAACGGCAGCACGTAGATCAGGCAGATGTGCCAGTAGATCAGCAGGTACTGGTTGAAGCGCTTCGGCCAGCGCGCCTGGAAGATCAACGGAATGCAGAGCAACGCGGCGCTCAGACGCAGCGCCAGGTTGTCGTACGGCTGCGGCAGGATGTAAGTCCAGACCAGGTAATAGATGGGGTGGCACACGAGGCCGAGTACGCCTCCCCATCGAATTGCAAACCGGCTTCGTTCAAGCACGTCCTGCATGCTTTCGCGCGGTATGATCATCTGGCCTCCAGAGACATTGACGACCCGGTCAAGTCATATTTGCAGTCACGCCCAGATCGAGGTTGATCGCCGAGCCGTCTTTGCCGTGAAAAGGTCCGACCGAGAATCCGTACTTTTTCAGCAGGCCATGAGTATAGGAGACGGACCACACAGGCGGACTGCCGATGATGAAGTCCGAAGCAATCCCTTCCTGCCAGGCGGCATAGCCCTCGGCGAAACAGGTATAGCAGTCGCGCGTAGTAGGCAGTCGGAACGGGAACCTCGAATCGAGACCGGCGGGGCCGCGCGCGAAGCATTCAATATATAGCGTATGTCCGCGAGACGCGAGTTCCGCTTCCACGCTTGCCGCGCGCGGATGCGAGTCGTCGATCCAGAAGCGCGCGCGCTTCAGATCGGCGGCGGTGAGATACGGCACACTGGTGCTGCTCGCGAGGATCGCGCCGTCGAACTGCGGCAACGGCGTGTCGGGGCTGAAGGTGTGGACCGATACCTTCGTGCGCCCGAGCAGGTCGGCCGCCATCAGTTCGCGCGCCTGGTCCGCCAGCAGATTGACCTTGTCGGGCAGGTCGATCAGCACCAGTTCCGTCGGTGTTTCCTTGTACAGCAGATACTTCGCCACCGTGGTGCCGAGCCGTCCGGCCGCGCCGAAGAGCGCGAGCTTCGTCTTGCCGAACTCGAGATCGAGCTCGTTGCAGCAGTGAATCGCCCAGTCCTTCAGCATCGCCGCGGTCGCTGCATGGCCCGTGGTGATGTGCGGCGGCTTCGTCTGCCGCGGCAGCGCCCCATAGTTGCAGGCATAAGGCGTCGAGGCGCCCATTGCCACCATGTTCAAGCCAGCCTGCCTCGCCAGTTCCAGCGCGGGGAAGAATTGCGTTTCGCGAAACCGCTTGATGCCGCGTGGACTGCCGAGCCAAAGCTCGAGCGGCACCGGGCAGGCAATGTTCGCGCCGATCATCTGCGAGCCCGAATAGATCGGCGACGCGATAAAAGGCTTCGTGCGCCAAAGCTCTTCTTCGAATGACTCGCTTCGGGTTTTGACATTGTGAAAGGAGAAAGCAAGCGTATCCCAGTCTGTAGCGTGAAAGAGAAAGCCGACACCGCCCTGGCCCGCCGGCAGATTGTCGCGAATCTGCTCGGGGTGGATCGTGTGCTTGAGTGTCAGCGGCGCACCGGATAGATGCAGCCTCGAGGTGCCGTGCCCGTGTTGGCCGGTCGATCGATCGTTGTAAAGAGACGTTCCCATTTGTTTTTCCCTGGTTTCCTCTGGATGACCCGCGCTGCGTGTTAGCGCGGCTTCGCCAGCCGCCATTGGCCGGCGATCCATCAACTCTAGAGAAATCCAATAGTTTTTGTCCGTGTGTTCGTGCGCATCGCCCGCCGTTGGGGGGATTGCGCGGCTTGGACCGCGCCGGCTTGGCGGGATTTGCGGCTCGGGCGGGCGGTCGGCTGGCGGCCGGCTTGCTGCGAATCGCGCGCGGCTGGGCATAGGCGATGCTGGTTGTGATGGGGCCGGGCCTGGGCCTGGGCCTTCGACGGCGTCGCCGCCAGGCAACCCGCCGTGCGGACGCGTCAGCGCCGCCTCGTCTTGAAACCGTACCGCCGCGCGAAGCCGGACTGCCACGCGCCGGCCGCGCGCCCATCCGTGGAGGAAACCCGTATGAACCGACCTGCCGCGTGCGGCTGCCGCCGCGCTTTCACGTCGTCGATACTCAAAAGCGTGCTGCTGCTGCCGTTCGCGAGCCTCTTCGTGCCCGAGGCGCGGGCGCAGCACAATCTCGGCGTGCCGCCGCCGGGGTCGCAAAAGAGCGCAAAGAGCAAGGCGCTCGACGCGGGCGCCGACGTGTTGCAGAACCGCAAGCCGATCGACGCGATGAGCGCCTACCTGAACGGCTTTCATTTTTACGCCGACGACATGGGCCGCCAGGTCGAGGCGCATCACTTCTGCACGCATGTGACCGAGGACTTTCACCAGTGCGTGATCTTCGATTCCAACGAGAGCAACGCGAAGCTGATCGGCATCGAGTACATCGTCAGCGAGCGCATTTTCAAAATCGCTGCCGGACGACGAAAAGAAGCTCTGGCACAGCCATCATTACGAGGTGAAGTCGGGCGAACTCGTCGCGCCGCGCATTCCCGATCTCGCCGAAATGCGCTGATGCAGGACCTCGTGACGACCTACGGCAAGACCTGGCACACGTGGCAGATCGACCGCGACGCGAGCCTGCCGCTCGGCATCCCGCAACTGATGATGGGCTTCACACGCGACGGGCAGATCAATCCGCCGATGCTCGACGCGCGCGACACGCGGTTTCGCACGTCGACGGTCGAAGCGAGGCGCAAGCGCGCCGACATCGCCGAGCCGCAAGTGGTGAAGGGCGCGAACGCGTGGGAAAGCGGCAAGACCGTGCAACTGACGTTGGCCGAAGTGGACGTGAGAAATCTGCGGCGCTGACACGCATCGGCACGCGAGGTTTGCCTAATACCCGCGCCTGCGAATCGCGAGCCCATTGGCACCGAAACGCTGCGGCGCGACGCTGCTGCCCAAGCAGAAAAACCGCAGCCGGAATGCGCTTTGCTGCTCATCATGCAGGACGCGCGACGCGAGAGCGCGTTGCGTCGTCGATTGAAAATTCGACTCGTCAGAAGGAGGTCACCATGACGCACGAACAGTTTCAGTCCTGTATTTCAGCCTGCGATGCGTGCGCGCTCGCCTGCGGCCACTGCGCCGGCTCTTGCCTCGCGGAAGACGGCGTGGCCGACATGACCCGATGCATCAAACTCGACATCGATTGCGCGGCGGCTTGCCACTTCGCATCGGCTGCGATGGCGCGCGGCAGCAGCGAGGCAGCCACGATCTGCCGCATGTGTGCCGACATTTGCGACGCCTGCGCAGCGGAATGCGAAAAGCACGAAGCGCAGCACTGCAAGGATTGTGCTGCGTCGTGCCGCGCGTGCGCGAAGGCGTGCCGCGCAATGGCATCGTGATGCGTGAAGGCCCATGATGGACGAATCGACAGTCAATGAAGAGGCGTTCGACGAAGCGCGGCAGCAGATGGTCGAAAGCCAGATCGCCGCGCGCGGCGTGCGCGATGCGCGCGTGCTCGACGCGATGCGCGAGGTGCCGCGGCATCTGTTCGTGCCGCCGGAGCTTGCCGAGTTTGCCTACAGCGACACGCCGTTGCCGCTGGACGATGGCCAGACCATCTCGCAGCCGGTGATCGTCGCGCGCATGCTGGAGGCGGCTCAGTTGTCGCCGGGCGATCGCGTGCTCGACGTCGGCACCGGTTCGGGTTATGCGGCGGCCGTCGCGTCGAGGATTGTGGCCCACGTGGACAGCATCGAACGGCATGCGTCGCTCGCCGACAGCGCGCGGCAAGCGCTGCACAAGCACGCTTTCCACAATGTCGCCGTGCATCACGCGGACGGCACGCGCGGCTGGCCCGCCGCGGCGCCGTTCGATGCGATCATCGCGGCGGCCGGCGGCCCGGATGTACCGCGGGCGTGGCGCGAGCAACTGGCGATCGGCGGCAGGCTCGTGATGCCCGTGGGGGCGTCGACGGAGACGCAGCGGCTTATCAAGGTCACGCGCCGCAGCGACACGGAGTTCGACGAAGAGGACATCTGCGGCGTGCATTTCGTGCCGCTGATCGGCGAGCAGGGCTGGCCGGAGGAAGACGGCGTTGCGGCGGCGGGTGCTGAGCAGTCGAGTGAAGCGGGTGGTGGGGTTTCGGTGGATGAGCCGCAGGGGCAACAGCGAGGGCCAACCCGAGCGCGAACGCAAAGACCAACGCAAAGACCAACGCCTAAGCAAGCGCGAACCCAGCGCCAACCCCATTCGCTCGCCGGCCTGATCGCAGCGAGCGCGCGTCCGCTGCCTGAGCCCGAAGACGAAACCTTCGCCGACGCGTTCGATCATCTGCGCACGAAGCGAGTGGTGCTGCTCGGCGAATGCAGTCACGGCACGTCGGAGTTTTACCGGGCGCGTGCGGCGATTACGCGGCGGCTCGTCGAGCGGCATGGCTTCACGATCGTCGCGGTGGAAGCGGACTGGCCCGATGCGGCGGTCATCGACAGTTACGCACGCGCGCGCGAGCCGCGCAACGGCGAGCCGCCGTTCCAGCGCTTTCCGGTATGGATGTGGCGCAACGAAGAGTTCGCGGCGTTCGTCCGCTGGTTGCGCGCGCATAACGAACAGCAGAGCGACGGACGGCGCTGTGGTTTTTATGGGCTCGACATGTATAGCCTGTCGGCGTCGATTGCCGCCGTGCTCGATTATCTCGACCGCACCGATCCCGAGGCGGCCAGGATTGCGCGCGAGCGCTACGGCTGCCTCACGCCGTGGCAGAAGGACCCGCAAGTGTACGGACGCGCGGCGTTTTCGGCGGGCTTCAGGACTTGCGAGAATGCGGTGATCCAGCAGTTGCAGGACCTGTTGCGCAAACGGCTCGACGAGGCCAACGTCGACGGCGAGCACTGGTTCGATGCGACGCAGAATGCGCGGCTCGTGGCATCGGCGGAACGTTATTACCGGACCATGTACCGCAGCTCCGCCGCAAGCTGGAACCTGCGCGACACGCACATGTTCGAGACGCTCGAAAGCCTGCTCGACTCGCAAGGCCCCGACAGCCGCGCGGTGGTGTGGGCGCATAACTCGCACATCGGCAACGCGGCCGCGACCGAAATGGGCCGCGTGCGCAACGAGCTGAACGTGGGGCAGCTATGCCGCGAACGTTTCGGTGACGCCGCGGCATTGATCGGATTCGGCACGCATGCTGGCGACGTCGCCGCCGCATCCGACTGGGACGGTCCAATGGAAATCAAGGCGGTGCGGCCTTCACGCGAGGACAGTTACGAGTATCAGTTTCATGCGTCCGGCGAGCCGCGCTGCGTCGTGGACCTGTCGAACGGCGCGGACGCGCTGCTGCGCGCGCGCTTGAGCGAGGCGCGGCTCGAACGCTTTATCGGCGTGATTTACCGGCCCGAGACCGAACTGCATAGCCACTATGCGGAAGCCGTGTTGCCCGAGCAATTCGATGCCTATGTCTGGTTCGACACGACGCGCGCCGTCGAGCCGCTTGCCACGCGCGCGACCGAACGCGCGCCGGACCTGTATCCGTTTGGCGTATGAAGGGTGGAGCCGAAATAAATTTATCGTGCGATGGAATAGCTGCCCACACGCGCTGTTAACGCCCATGACAGTGCCGATTTTTTGCAGCTATCCACCACGAGGCCGCCTTGAATTACGCCAGAATTCGTCATGCCACGATTCAACCCGCATGGGTTCGGATCTCACACTGGGTCAACGCGCTCGCCGTCACGCTGATGGTGATGAGCGGTTGGCAGATCTATAACGCTTCGCCGATCTTCGCGGGTGTGCGGTTTCCTGCCGCGATCACGCTGGGCGGCTGGCTCGGCGGCGCGCTGCAATGGCATTTCGCGATCATGTGGATGCTGGTCGCGAATTTCGCCGTGTACGTCGCGCTCAATGTTGCTTCGGGTCGTTTGCAGCGCAAGCTGCTGCCGCTCAGCATGCGCTCGCTGATGAGCGATCTCACCGCCGCGCTGCGCGGCAAGCTCGGGCACGACGACCTCGCGCATTACAACGCGGTGCAGAAGTTCGCGTACCTCGTGGTGATCGTCGATATTGTGCTTGTCATCCTGTCGGGGCTCGCGATCTGGAAGTCCGTGCAGTTCCCGCTGCTGCGCACGCTGATGGGCGGATACGACAACGCGCGGGTCGTGCATTTCGTCGGGATGAGCGTGCTGGTGGCGTTCTTCGTCGTGCATGTGGCGATGGTGGCGCTCGTGCCGCGCTCGCTTCTCGTGATGATTCGGGGGCGCTGATCATGACGCTTCGAAACAAGTCAGGAAGGCTAAGCGAGTTTGCTTCGTCGCATGCCGAGAGCATCATCAAGGATGCGCGCAACGAGCTCAAGAATCCCGCACGCCGCCTGCTCGGCAAGCGCATTCTCACGCTCGGCGGAATCGCGATGCTGTCGGGCTGCGATCTGTCGAACGACAAGTCCGTGAACAGCATGTTGCGCAAGATGTCGTCCTTCAACGACGACGTGCAGGCGCTGCTCTTCAGTCCGACTACGCTCGCGCCGACCTATCCGGAGTCGATGATCACGCGGCCGTTTCCGTTCAACGCGTTCTACGACATCGACGACGTGCCCGAGGTCGACGCGGCGAGCTATCGGCTGCAAGTGAGCGGCCTTGCCAACGGCAAGCGCGTGTGGACACTCGACGAACTGCGCGCGTTGCCGCAGGAAAGCCAGATCACGCGCCATATCTGCATCGAAGGCTGGAGTGCGATTGGCCGTTGGGACGGCGTGCGCTTTGCATCGTTCCTCAAGCAAGCGGGTGCCGATCTGACCGCGAAATATGTGTCGTTTCATTGCGCGGACAACTACTGGACCAGCATCGACATGCCGACGGCGCTGCATCCGCAGACGCAGCTCACGCTCGGTTACGACGGCGAGACGCTGCCGCCGAAATATGGTTTCCCGATGAAGCTGCGCATGCCGACCAAGCTCGGCTACAAGAATCCGAAGCATATCGTCGCGATCAGCGTGACGAACGACTATCCCGGCGGCTACTGGGAGAACCAGGGCTATAACTGGTTCGGCGGTTCGTGATTTGCAGCGGGCCGTTCAGGGTGTTGCAGTTTCGGTTTGCAGTACTCGCTTATGCATTGTCGTTTTGCAGTGCTCGCTTGTGCAGTCCCCGCTTTGCAGTTCTTTTTTGATCGTTTTCGATCGTTTCTCACGGAGCATTCATTCATGTCTATTCGCCTGAAAATCGGCATCACGCTCGCGACGCTCGCCTTTGCCGGCGCCGCGCTCGCACAGACGCCTGCCGCCAAACCGTCGCGCATTCGCGGCGATATCGTTTCGCTCGACGGCGACGTGCTGAAGGTGCATCGCCGCAGCGGCGACACGGTATCGATTGAACTGAAGCCGGCTGTCGCCGTATCGGCGGTCAAGTCCATGCAGCTTTCGGACATCAAGCCGGGCTCGTTCGTCGGCACGGCCGCGACGACCGGCACCGACGGCAAGCTCACCGCAACCGAAGTCGTCGTCTTCCCCGAAGCCGCGCGCGGCACGGGCGAGGGTCACTATGGCTGGGACCTCGGCCCCAACAGCACGATGACGAATGCGAACGTCGACACGGTGGTCCAGGGCACGAGCGGCCGCAACCTGAAGCTCTCGTACAAGGGCGGCAGCAACGAGGTGACGGTGCCGCCGAACGTGCCTGTCGTGACCTTCACGCCGGCTGCGCGCTCCGATCTGACGCCGGGCAAGAAGGTGTTCGTCGTGGCAACCGCCGCATCGCAGGGCGGCGCGTATGTCGCTCAGCGCGTGGTCGTCGAAAAGGATGGCGTCGCGCCGCCGATGTAATGGGCGCTAGTGCGGCAAGTGCGGCAAGCGCGGCGGCGCGGCGAGGGCTTGAGCATCAAAGCCCGAGACAAACCGCGCCGGCCGCGACCACCACGCAGGCAAGCCAGCGCTTGCCGTTGACCGTTTCGCCGAGGAACACGCGTCCGATCAGCACGGCGAACACCACGCTGGTCTCGCGCAACGCCGAGACGGTGCCCATCGCGCCCGACTGCATCGCCCAGATCACGATGCCGTACGCCGCCACCGACACAAGCCCGCCCACGAGCGACGAGCCGACCGCCGCCGGCGCCGAGCGTATCGGCATCCACAGCGCGGGCAGCCCGCGCCTCGCGATGAACAGCAGCGGCATCAGCCAGTAGAACAGGAACATCCACGCGGTGTAGGCAAGCGCCTCGCCGCCGGACAGCCGCACGCCGATACCGTCGATCACCGTATAGAGCGCGATGGTCGCGCCGGTCGTCAAGGCGGCCAGCACGCCCGCGCGCGACACGCGCCCCGCTTGCAGTGCAATGGCGATGATGCCGCCGGAGATCATCGCGATCCCGAGCGCGTGCAGCGGCCAATCGCCTCGTGAGCGAACAGCGCCGCGCCGAGCGTGACGAGAAGCGGCGACGAGCCGCGCGCGACCGGATACGCCTGCGCCAGATCGCCGCGCCGGTACGCGTGCACGAGGCTCGCGTTGTAGGCGATATGCACGAGCCCCGATGCGACCACATACGGCCACGCCGCGGCGGCCGGCAGCGGCGTGAACAGAACGATGACCGTGCTGACCGCCGCGATGGCGATGCTCATCCACGTCATCGACAGGAAACGGTCGCGATTGCCGTGCAGCAACGCGTTCCAGCTTGCATGAAGCAGGGCCGCGACGAGGACCAGACCGCCGGTATAGCTGAGCATGCGCGGGTCAGGCCAGGAGTGCGGGAAGCGGACTTGGGGGCGCGAAAGCGGGGACAACGGCTTGAGCGATGTTCATGGTTTTTCTGTTGCAGCGTGGTTGGCGTAAGGCGGATCAGGTGCCGACGCGCGAGCGCGCGTGAAGCCGCGCGAAGCGTTCGATCTTAAACGGAATTCACAGGGATTGCCCGTGCGTCTCGCAAGGGCCTGCACGGCGGAGGAGCGTCGGTGCGCTGCAAGCGCTCGACGTTTCTGCGGTGTCGCTTGAGGAGCAGAGCCGCGAGTTGAACGATGCGGTGGCCGTGTTTCGTTTGAAGGGAGACGCGGCGGTGGGGTGAGGCGAAGCGGCTTTCTTTGCTGTTATCGATGGGTGCGTGGTTCACCTCGCCTCGCCGCGTTGCGTTGCGTTGGGAAACGTGGGCTAGTTTTTTCGCTCGTGTGGGTTTGGTGTGTTTTGTGTGTCTCGCTTGTCGTGTTTGTCGTCGTCATGGTCGCCGTGGCGCTTGTCGTCGTCGCTCCGCTTTTCGTCGCTCATGTCGCGATTGTCGACGAACGGCGAATCGGTATCGCTGCCGCCTTTGCGCAGCGCGACGCGCGCGTCTTTCGCGAGATTTTCGTACTGTTTGCGAAAGCGCGTGAGGTCTTTCTCCTCCAGTTCTTCGAGATCGAGCAGTGCGTTATGCGCGCCTTCGATCGCGCGGATCAGTTCGTCGAGCTTGATCTGCATCGCGGCCGTATCGCGGTTCTGCGTGTTCTGGATCAGGAAGACCATCAGGAACGTGACGATCGTCGTGGATGTGTTGATCACGAGCTGCCACGTGTCGCTGTAGTGAAAGAACGGCCCCGTAACGGCCCATACGATCACGAGCGAGACGGCGATGACGAAGGTGCCCGGACGGCCGGTCATCGTCGAAAGATAGCTCGCGAAGTTCGAAAACCATCTGCTGCTCATGGCGATCTCCCTGAGGTCTGGTCTGGTTCATAGGATGATCGCATAGAGATGCGGAGGGATCGGATGTTGAGTGGCGATTCGGCGCGGTGGGGATCTGTATGGTGTTGTGTGCCGATGCTATGCTTTTTGTTTGCTGCGGGCTGGGCGCGCAGAGCAGAGGGCAGAGCTTTCTGTGCCTGGGTTGCTGCGTGCTGGGACTGCGGTGCTGCGCTGTGTGCTGCTGCGCGCCAACCCGGCGATGAAGCGAAACACCCGCATCGCATAACCGAGGAGGATCGGCCATCATGAATGACGAGCGAGATCTGGCACCCGACAGCACCGCGGCCCGCGTCGCCCTGTGGCGTGCGTTGCATACCGAGGCAGACGCCGCGCCGCATGTTTTCGACGATTCCATTGGGCTGAAGCTGCTGTCTCCTGGCGACGACTGGCGTCAGCGCGGCGACATGGACCCGCAATTCACGCGTCCGTTTCGCGCATCGATCGTGGCTCGCGCACGCTTTATCGAAGATCTCGTGGCCGAGCAGGCCGCGCACGGAATCGATCAGTATGTGATTCTTGGCGCGGGCCTCGACAGTTTTGCGCAGCGCAGGCCCGAGCTTGCTTCACGCCTCACCGTGTTCGAGATCGATCAGCCTGTGCCGCAGGCGTGGAAACGTCGGCGGCTGATGGAGCTTGGCTTCGGCATTCCACAGTGGCTGCGTTTCGTGCCGGTCGATTTCGAGGCCGGCGAAGCGTGGCGCGAGCGGCTGATGGCCGAGGGTTTCGACAGCAACAAGCCGGCAATCGTGGTCTCGACGGGCGTGAGCATGTATCTGACACGCGATGCAAACGCGGCCACGCTGCGTGAAGTTGCTGCCTTCGCGCGCGGATCGACGCTCGCCATGACTTTCCTGCTGCCGCTGCAGATGGCGGACCCCGAGGTACGCCCCGGACTGGAAATGGCGGAGAAGGGCGCGCGCGCAAGCGGCACGCCTTTTCTCAGCTTCTTCACGCCGGCGGATATGCTGGCTCTTGCGTACGAAGCCGGGTTCACGCAGGCCCAGCACGTTTCGGCGGCAGATCTCACGCAGCGCTACTTCGCGGACAGGACCGACGGTTTGCGTCCGCCGAGCAATGCTGAAGAGCTATTGGTCGCGAGTATGTAAGGCTGTTCTTGGCGGACGCCGCTGAGCGGCGTTCCGCGCTTAGTGTCGCGAGTACCTGGCCTGTTCTTGACCGAGGTCGCGATGCAACGGCCTTCCGCGCTTAGTGTCGCGAGTACCTGGCCCGCTCTTGACGGACGCCCGCGAGGCAGCGGCGTTTCGCGCTTCATGCTGAGAGTACTTGGCCCGCTCTCGACGGAGGCCACGATGCACCCGCCTTCCGCGCTTCATGTCGCGAGTACCTGAACCGTTCTTGACGGACGCCGCGACGCAGCCGCGTTCCGCGCTTCATGCAAGCAGCCGGAACGCGAGCCCTGCCGCGCCGCACGTCAGCACCACCGGTATCACGCCGGCCTTCAGCCGAAACAGGGCAAGCGCCGCCGCAAGGCCGATGACGAGCGACGGCCAGTCGAAGCTTCCATGCACGCCGTGCGGCCACAAAACGTGCAACGCAAAGAAGACCGCGAGATTCACGATGACGCCGACCACCGCTGCGGTGATCGCCGTCAGCGGCGCGGTGAATTTCAGGTTGCCGTGCGTGGTCTCGATGAACGGGCCGCCAAGCAGAATGAACATGAACGAAGGCAGGAAGGTGAAAAACGTCACGACCGTCGACGCGACGACCGCTGACAACAGCAGCGCGTGCGGACCGAATATCGCTTTCGTCCATCCACCGACAAAGCCGACGAACGCGACGACCATGATCAGCGGGCCGGGCGTCGTCTCGCCGAGTGCGAGGCCGTCGATCATCTGAAGTCCCGTGAGCCAATGCTGATGCTCGACCGCGCCCTGATAGACGTACGGCAAAACAGCGTAGGCGCCGCCGAACGTAAGCAGCGCGGCCTTCGTGAAAAACCAGGCCATTTGCGTGAGCGCGCCGCTCCATCCGTAGAGCGCCGCCAGCGTACCGATCGCCGCGAGCCATAAGGCGACGAAGCTCGCGAGCACAATAAAAAAGCGCTTCCAGGTGAAGAGCGCATGGCGAGGCGTCGGCGTGTCGTCGTCGATCAGCGCCGGACCATGAAGCTGTGCGGCGGCGGCGTGTTTCCCGCCCATCGCGAAGCGGGCCGGCGCATATTTGCCACCGAAGTACCCGATGATGCCGGCGACGAGGACAATCAGCGGAAAGGGCACATTGCCGACGAAAATCGCGAGAAACGCGGCGGCGGCGATCGTCCATAGCCACGCGTTCTTGAGCGCTCGCGAGCCGATGCGATACGCGGCGAACACGACGATCGCCGTCACGGCCGGCTTGATGCCATAAAGCACGCCGGCCACGGCCGGCACACTGCCGAACACGAGATAGACCCACGAAAGGCCCATCAGAATGAAGAGCGACGGCAGCACGAACAGTCCGCCCGCGATCACACCGCCCCACGTGCGATGCATGAGCCAGCCGATGTACGTGGCCAGTTGCTGCGCCTCCGGGCCCGGCAGCACCATGCAGAAATTCAGCGCATGCAGGAAGCGCTTTTCCGAGATCCAGCGCTTTCGTTCGACGAGTTCCTCATGCATGAGCGCAATCTGGCCCGCCGGACCGCCGAAGCTCATGAAGCCGAGCCGCAGCCAGTACCAGAACGCCGTGGAAAAAGGGACCTGCGCGACGTCGTCTTCCATTGAGGTGGACCTGTTGTTTTCTCTGCCAGAACTTCTTCTGGTTTTTTTCCAATTTCACGTTGCCGCCGATACTGTATGAATGTACAGTATTCTACGTAGACGGTTTGGTACGGCAAGCGTTTTTTTGGGGGGGGGGCGGCAGTGTGGCTTTCGCGCTCGCAGCACCCCCGAGTCAGTTAATGGCCAGTTAATGTGAAGGAGGATCCGTGTAGATGCCGGCTTTCACCACGCAGGAGCAAGATGCCTGAACAACTGTGGTTGCCCGGGCTCGAGGCGCCGCCAACACCGACAGACGGTCTGTTCTTCGCTGTGTTTCCGGACACTAGCACGGCGGCCAGCATTTCAAAGCTCGCGCAGGAGCTTTGCGGGGAGGCGCGCGCCCGCGGCAAGCCGCTCGCCGCCAATCGGTTGCACGTCACGCTGCGTCACCTCGGCACTTTTGCAGGCGGGCTGCCGCAGGCCCAGGTGGCGGCGGCCATGCAGGCGGCCGCGTCGGTGCGCGTGGCGCCGTTTACCGTCGAATTCGATACGGTCGAGAGCTTCGCTTCGAAGCCACGGCCGGGGCCATCGGTGCTGACGGGAACTGAGGGCGTCGTCGGCCTGCATGCGCTTCATGATGCATTGCGCAGCGCGTTGGAGAGCTGCGGCCTCGACAGTCATCGGGGCTCGGGGGCCGTGGCTTTTACGCCGCATGTGACGTTGGCTTACGGTTTGCCGTGGGCTGCGCCGCGCCCGGTCGAGCCGGTCTGCTGGAATGTGCGCGGTTTTGCGTTGATACATAGCTTGTTGGGGCGTACCCGGCATATCGCGCTTGCGCGGTGGCCGCTCGAAGCTGCCGAGTCATAGGGGAGGGAAGTCCGCATCGTGGGCTCTCGGGCTTGGTGTGGATCGTACGAGGGCCCGGCGCTACTGCGGAACTGGGCTCGAATTGATTGCACGCTCGGCGCGCTCACATGGCCGGCTTGCGTCCACAAACGCCGCATACACAGCATCCACGAAATGTCCGCGCAAGATGCGAAGGGGCGGCGGCGCCGGTCGCCCCGGCGGAGGCAACCGTCGCGCGCCCTGATAGAATGCCTTGGGCCGCAACGTAGTGGATTGCAGATGAGATTGCTTGATGCGTTAGTCGAACAGCGTATTGCCGCCGCCGCCGCGCGCGGCGAGTTCGACGATTTGCCGGGCGCGGGCGCGCCGCTTTGCCTCGACGACGATGCACTCGTCCCGGAAGAGGTGCGCGTCGCTAACCGGATTCTGAAAAATGCGGGTTTCGTGCCGCCTGCCGTCGAGCAGTTGCGCGCGTTGCGTGACTTGCAGGCCGAGCTGAATGCCGTGAGCGACAAGGCTACGCGCTGTCGCCTCCAGGCGCGCATGCTGGCGCTCGATATGGCGCTGGAATCGCTGCGCGGGAGCGCTATGGCGTTGCCGCGCGAATATTGCCGTCGGATCGCCGAACGGCTGTCCGAGCGTGCTTCCAATGACGAAACGTCTCGATTGGAAAGCGCGGCGTCGGTTGTGTCCGGCGCGGAGAACGTCGCTGCGAGGTCGCGGTGAGCGAGCCCGTCGTCCATCGGGGCGCGGCGCATGCCGAGCCGGATCGGATCGAGGGCAGCAAGGCGTCGGATGGATCGCCTGCTGTTGTCGAGGGCGTTGACACGGCGAGCGGTGCTTGCGCGGGGGGCACGCCGCGCGTCGACGCCGCTGGCGTGTCCGCGCCAGGGCGGCCGCTGGTCGCGCAGTCGGCCGTCGCTGAGCCTTCACCCGCAACTACAACTGCAACGGCCTCTGCTGAAACCGCTGCGTCTGGTGCTCCTGCTGCAACTGCCGCGATCCCCGCAGCCGCTGCGACTGCCGAAACTGCTGCACCTGCCGAAACCGCTGCCTCTGCTGAAACCGCTGCCTCTGCTGAAACCGCTGCACCTGCCACAACTCCGGCAACTGCCGCAACTGCCGCAACTGCCGCAACTGCCGCAACTGCCGCAACTGCCGCAACTGCCGCAACTGCCGCAACTGCCGCAACTGCCGCAACTGCCGCAACTGCCGCAACCGCCGCAACCGCCGCAACCGCCGCAACCGCCGCAACCGCCGCAACCGCCGCAACCGCCGCAAGCGATCCGGCTGCACCGCCCACCGGCATCCCCACCCCCATCTCCGACCGCGACCGCCGCTTCATGGCGCTCGCCCAGGCCGCCGCCGACGAGGCGCGCGCGGCCGGCGAAGTGCCCGTCGGCGCAGTGCTGGTGCGCGGCGACGAAGTAATCGCCACGGGCTTCAACCATCCGATCGGCGCGCACGATCCGTCGGCGCATGCGGAGATGGTCGCGTTGCGTGCCGCGGCGCAAGTTGCGCAGAACTATCGCTTGCCGGGCTGCGAACTGTATGTGACGCTCGAGCCGTGTTTGATGTGCGCCGGCGCGATCATGCATGCGCGCATCGCCCGGGTTGTGTTCGGCGCACGCGATCCGAAAACGGGCGCGTGCGGGAGCGTCGTCGATGCGTTCGCGAACCCGCAGTTGAATCACCACACCGAGGTAACGGGCGGCGTGCTCGAAAGCGAATGCGGCGCCGCACTGAAGTCGTTCTTCGCAGAACGGCGGCGTGCTAGCCGCGAAGCGCGGGCAGCGGCGCGCGCCGGCGTCGGTGCGCAAAGCAAGCCAGGCGAGCCGCTCTGAACAGCAACCGCGCGCACAACTCCAACCAACAACCTCGATCAGCAACCGCAGCCAACAACCGCAGCCAACAACCGCAACCAACAACCGCAACCAACAACCGCAACCAACAACCGCAACCAACAACCGCAGCCGACAACCGCAGCCAACAACCGCAGCCAACACCATAACAAGGTCCCGCCGATGACTGTCCACCGTACCTTCGATCTGATCGCGCCGTCCGGCTACCCGCCTGACTCCGAGGTGCTGAATCGGGCGTTGCAGCGCCTGCGCGGGCAAGGACATCGGGTGGAGGGCGTCGACGCGACGCGGCGTCGTTATCAGCGCTTCGGCGGTACGGACGGCGAGCGCGCTGCGGACCTGAACCGGCTCGCGGATGCATCGCGCGCGTTGCCCGATATTGTGCTCGCCGTGCGCGGCGGATACGGCGCGATGCGTCTCCTGCACGGCCTCGATTACGACGGGCTGCAACGCCGGCTGACCGATCAACCGGTCGCGCTCGTCGGCCATAGCGACTTCACGGCGATTCAGCTCGCGCTGCTCGCGCGCGCGGGGCTGAAAACGTTCAGCGGGCCGATGCTGATGAGCGACTTCGGCGCGGAACACGTCAGCGAATTCACGATGCAGCATTTCTGGTCCGCGCTGACAAAGCCGACGGTGACGATCGCGCGAAACGTCCCGCAAGCGCACGCGGTCGACGTCTCCGGCACCTTGTGGGGCGGCAATCTGGCGGTGCTGACGTCGCTCATCGGCACGCCGTACATGCCGCCGGTGCAAGGCGGCGTGCTGTTTGTCGAAGACGTCAACGAGCAACCGTTTCGTATCGAGCGGATGCTTTATCAATTGCATCTGTCGGGCATCCTGGGTCAGCAGCAGGCACTCGTGCTCGGCGATTTTTCGGGCGGCAAGTTGTATGACTATGACAACGGCTACGACCTGCAAGCCATGATCGAGCACATGAGATCGGTGATCGGCATTCCGATCGTCACTGGCCTGCAGTTCGGCCATGTGCCGGACATGGTGACGCTGCCTGTGGGCGCCGACGCGCACCTCATCGCCGACGCCCGCGGCTTCAGGCTGACGTTATCCAACTATCCATTCCTGGGTTGAATGCCCGGGCACCTAAGAAGCGGGCTGCGGCCCGTTTTTTATGGCTTGTCCGCGCAACTAACGGCCGCATCTGAACGCTCGTTCGGGCAAGGAAGACAGCGGTGAAGTAACGATTTTGTCGACAAAATAGCCGCTTAAAGACAGCGACTGTGCTCGCCGGCCGAGCGGCGCATCCTTGCTGACAAAGCCGCCAAGCCACCCAGACGAATCACGCCGCACCGCAACACGAAAAATTGTCGATGATCGCCGCAAAAATTGTTGACAATCTTTATGTCCATCCTAATATGACCAACATACCGAGACACACATCATGTCCGACATCGACACCGAATCCGTCAGCGCAAATAGTTCGAAGCCCGAAGCAATTGTCGAGCGCATTCGTGCCGCGATTCTCGAGCATCGGTTGGCGCCGGGCGCGAAGTTGACGGAAGCACAGTTGTGCGAAGTATTTGCGGTGAAGCGTGGTCCGATCCGGCAAGCGTTGGCACAACTCGCGACCGATCGTCTCGTGGATCTTGAGCCGAACCGCGGCGCGTTCGTCGCGAGTCCGTCGCTCCAGGAAGTGCATGAGGTGTTCGAGATGCGCCGCATCATCGAGCTGGCCGTCGTCGAAAAGATTTGCAACGGACACGGCATGCGGCGGTTAAAGAGCATCGGCGGCATGATCGGCCGCGAACGCAAGGCGTTCGAGACGCGCGACTTTTCGTCGTGGATTCGTTTGTCCGGCGAGTTTCATACGGAGCTGGCTCAACTCACCGGCAACACCGTGCTGTGCGATTGCCTGAACGGACTGGTCGCGCGCTCCACGCTGATCTCGGCGTTGTACGAGTCGCTTGGACGAAGCCCGTGTTCGTTCGAGGACCACGAAGCGATTCTCGCCGCGCTCGACGCCGGCGATGCCAAAGAGGCGGCGGCACTCATGTCGCGCCATCTGCAAAGCGTCGAGTTGAAGATGCTGGAGCGGCCCGCACGCGGCGCAGCCGACCTGCATGAAGTATTCGGCGCGCTGAGCGGCGGCATGAGCGGCATGAGCGGCATAAGCGGCGCAAGCAGCGGCGCAATGAGCGGTGCACCACGCGGCGCCGCGAAAACATCGCGTGAAGAATCACCCAAAGCGTTATCCAAGCGCAAGTCCGCGCCAAGCTGAGGCAAGCGGCCGGCGTGCGCCCGTTGCTGGTGCGCGCCGCACTGAACTGAACCGATAGAGCGAGCGTTGCAAGGCGGCCCGGCGCGGGCGCTGCCGGCCGGCGCACGCGTGTCCGTCGCCAACGCGCCGGACGAAAGTAGCAGCAGACCCGTTGCCGGACGTCCGCGGAATGCCGGCAATGCGATAACCACAAGTACTTCAGTACGGAGACATCCGCGGCGTGGCCATCGCGGCGGCCCGAGTCTGTTGCGCTTGCAACGACAGCAGGCGCGGGACCGGCAGCAAAGCCGCAAGTGGCATGGCCAATGCATTGCCCTTCGATTCGCAATCGACGGTCCCATCACAAGGAGGAATCATGGCTCAGTTCAGTGCAGCGCCCGGCAGTTCCGCAATCCCCCCTTATGCAGACGGCGACGCATCCGGCAATCCCGCCATGCCGGCCGGCTACAGCGAGCGCTTATACAACGAGGATCTCGCGCCGCTGCGTCACCAGACCTGGGGCGCCTACAACATCTTCGCGTTCTGGATGTCGGACGTGCACAGCGTGGGCGGTTATGTGTTCGCCGGCAGTCTCTTCGCGCTCGGCCTGACGAGCTGGCAGGTGCTGATTGCGCTGCTCGTCGGCATCGGCATCGTCAACGTGTTGTGCAACATGATCGCGAAGCCGAGCCAGGCGAACGGCGTGCCGTATCCGGTCGCATGTCGCGCGACTTTCGGCGTGCTCGGGGCCAATGTTCCCGCCGTGATTCGCGGGCTGATCGCGGTCGCGTGGTACGGCATCCAGACGTATCTCGCGTCGAGTGCGCTGGTGATCGTCGTGTTGAAGTTCGTGCCGCAACTGCTGCCGTATGCGGACGTGCATCGTCATGGCTTCATGGGACTGTCGACGCTCGGCTGGTCCGGCTTCATGCTGCTCTGGGTGTTACAGGCGCTGGTGTTCTGGCACGGCATGGAGACGATCAAGAAGTTTATCGACTTCGCGGGTCCGGCCGTTTATGTCGTGATGTTCATCCTCGCCGGCTACATGGTGTATCGCGCGGGCTGGCGCAACATCGGCATCAATCTGGGCGGCGTCAAATATCACGGCATGGAAGTGCTGCCGGTGATGATCACGGCGACCTCGCTGGTGGTGTCCTACTTCTCCGGGCCGATGCTGAATTTCGGCGACTTTTCGCGCTACGGCAAGAGCTTTCGCAGCGTGCAGCGCGGCAACTTCTGGGGACTGCCGGTCAACTTTCTCGCGTTCTCGCTCGTCACGGTGATCACGACGGCGGCCACGCTGCCGGTGTTCGGTCAACTGATTACGGACCCGGTCGAAACGGTCGGCCGCATCGACTATCCGACCGCCGTGATTCTCGGCGCGCTGACTTTCACGATCGCGACCATCGGCATCAACATCGTCGCGAACTTCGTTTCGCCGGCCTTCGACTTCTCGAACGTCGCGCCGCGGCTCATTAGCTGGCGCGCGGGCGGCATGCTCGCGGCGGTTGCGTCGATCTTCATCACGCCGTGGAATCTGTTCAATAACCCGGCCGTGATTCACTACACGCTGGACGTGCTCGGCAGCTTCATCGGACCTTTGTACGGAATCCTGATCGTCGATTACTACCTCGTGAAGCGCCAGAAGATCGTGCTCGACGATCTGTACACGGTCGCGCCGACGGGTTCGTACTGGTATCGCAACGGCGTGAACTATCGGGCCGTTGCCGCGCTGTTGCCGGCCGCGCTGATCGCCGTATTGTGCGTGATGGTGCCGTCGCTCGACGGCATGGCGAACTTCTCGTGGTTCATCGGCGCGGGCCTTGGGGCGTTGTTCTATCGCCTGCTGGCACGCTGAGCTTCGGTAGGTGAAGGGCAGTGCCGGTGCATTGCCCATGCAGTCGAAAGAGGAGACGAGATGCGTATCAAACTGATCAATCCGAACACGACCCAACGCATGACGGATGCAATGGGCCGCTGCGCGCGCGAAGTCGCCGCGCCGGGCACCGAGGTGATCGCGGTCAGTCCGACGATGGGGCCGCCGTCCATTGAAGGCTATTACGACGAAGCGCTCGCGACGCCGGGCCTGCTCGCCGAAGTGATGGCGGGCGAGCGCGAGGGCTGCGACGGCTACGTGATCGCGTGTTTCGGCGACCCTGGTCTCTACGCGGCGCGCGAGCTCGCGCGTGGCCCGGTGATCGGCATCGCGGAGGCGGCCATGCACGCGGCGAGCGTGCTCGCGCCGGGCTTTTCGGTGGTCACGACGCTTGCGCGCACTTGCGGCATGGCGTGGCATCTCGCCGAGCGTTACGGCATGCGGCGTTTTTGCCGCAACGTGCGCGCGACCGACGTCGCCGTGCTCGACCTCGACAAGCCTGGCTCGGCGGCGCGCCGCATCATCCTCGACGAATGCCGGCGGGCGCTGGCCGAAGACGGTTCCGATGCAATCGTGCTCGGCTGCGCGGGCATGGCCGAGTTGTGCGCGGAGATCGAGGACGCGCTCGGCGCGCCGGTGATCGAAGGCGTGACGGCCGCCGTCAAGTGGACGGAAGCGCTCGTCGCACTGCGGCTGTCGACCGCCAAGCGCGGCGACTATGCGCGGCCATTGCCCAAGCGCTATGACGGCGCGCTGGAATCGTTCAGTCCGTCGGCAGCGGACCCGAATCCCGCGCCGCCGCGCGTGAGCCATGCCGATTCGCTGCGGGTAAACACCAGCGCAGCCGAGCCGCACATACATTCAGTCTGACACGCACTATCTGCGCCGGTGTATGGGCGCACCAACGCGTTTTCGCTACACTGGTCCAACTCGCCGCGGGCCGTCCGACGTGCTGTGCGCTGCCTTGTGGTGGCCGTTGTGGTGGCCATCTCGGTGGCCATCTCAGTGGCCGTCGCGACGGTTATCGCGGCGGCGCCGCACAAGGCTTCAACAGATCCTGCAGCGCGCTTCGCGAGCCCACACGTATCGTCACTACGCATTCGTCAAACCATGCCACTCGACCCCAACTATCCACGCGATCTGATCGGCTACGGCCGCCACCCCGTGCAGGCCAACTGGCCAGGGCGAGCGCGCGTCGCCGTGCAATTCGTCCTCAACTACGAGGAGGGCGGTGAAAATTGCGTGCTGCACGGCGACCCCGGCTCCGAGCAGTTCTTGTCGGAGATCGTCGGCGCGGCTGCGTATCCGGCGCGTCACATGAGCATGGAGTCGATCTACGAATACGGCTCGCGCGCGGGCGTGTGGCGCATTCTGCGCGAATTCGAAAAGCGCGGCTTGCCGCTCACCGTGTTCGGCGTGGGCATGGCGATCGAACGGCATCCCGAAGTGGCGCGTGCATTCGTCGAACTCGGCCATGAGATCGCGTGTCATGGCTATCGCTGGATTCACTATCAGGACGTATCGCCGGAAAAAGAAGCCGAGCATATGCGGCTCGGCATGCAGGCGATCGAGCGCGTCACCGGCGAGCGGCCGCTTGGCTGGTACACCGGCCGCGACAGTCCGAACACGCATCGGCTCGTCGCCGAATACGGCGGCTTTCTATACGACTCCGATTACTACGGCGACGACCTGCCGTTCTGGATGGACGTCGAAGTGACAGGCGGCTCGACCGTGCCGCAACTGATCGTGCCGTACACGCTCGACACCAACGACATGCGCTTCGCGAGCCCGCAGGGCTTCAACACCGCGGACCATTTCTTCACGTACCTGCGCGATGCGTTCGACGTGCTCTACGAAGAAGGCGACGAAGCGCCGAAGATGCTGTCGATCGGCATGCACTGCCGGCTGCTCGGACGCCCTGGGCGTTTCCGCGGGCTGCAGCGTTTTCTCGACCATATCGAACAGCACGATCGCGTCTGGGTGACACGGCGCGTCGACATCGCGCGGCACTGGCGCGAACATCATCCGTATCAGCAAAACAACCGCGAGGCGGCGGCATGAAGGCGATGCAATACACACTGGACCAACTCAACACCGTTTCCACCGACGCATTCGTCGCGGCGCTCTCGGGCATCTTCGAGCACTCGCCGTGGGTCGCGGAAATCGCCGCAAATGAGCGGCCATTTGCGAGCATCGACGAGCTGCATCGCAAGATGTCGAAGATTGTCGAGACGGCGGGCGAAGACAAGCAGCTCGCGTTGATCAACGCGCACCCGGAGCTCGCGGGCAAGGCGGCGGTGCGCGGCGAACTCACCGCGGAATCCACGCGCGAACAAAGCGGCGCGGGCCTTGCGCAATGCACGCAGGCAGAGTTCGACAAGCTGCTTGCGTTGAACGCGGCGTATCGCGAGAAGTTCGGCTTTCCGTTCATTCTCGCGGTGCGCGGCTATGACCGTCACGGCATCATCGCGAACTTCGAGGCGCGCGTGAACAACAGCCGCGCCGACGAACTGCGCGCGAGCCTCGATCAGATCTACCGTATCGCACGTTTCCGGCTCGAAGACCTGATTGGTGCGTGAATCAACGCATGATTCGACGCGCGGCTTCACGGAACGTTTCCTCGCACTAACAAACACATCAAGGAAGACAAAGATGGCACTCCCGACTCTCGACCCCAACGCACCCGAATTCACGCGGCGTTACGTGAATCTGGCGGACCCGCGCCTGGGCGCGCAGGCGCTCGAGGCCAGCGACGAATTCTTCGCGCCGAAGGACCGCATGCTGAACCCGGAGCCGGCCGTCTTCATTCCAGGCAAGTACGACGAGCACGGCAAGTGGATGGACGGCTGGGAAACGCGCCGCAAGCGCGTGACCGGCTACGACTGGTGCGTCGTCAAGCTCGCGCGTCCGGGCGTGATCAAGGGACTCGACCTCGACACGAGCCACTTCACCGGCAACTTTCCGCCGGCCGCTTCCGTCGAAGCCGCGCGCGTGGTGGACGGCGTGCCGAACCAGTCGACGCAATGGACCGAAATCGTGCCGTCGATCACGTTGCAAGGCAACAGCCACCACTATCTCGAAGTCGGCGACACGAATGCGTACACGCACTTGCGCGTGAACATCTATCCGGATGGCGGCATTGCACGCTTGCGTGTGTACGGTCAGCCGCAAGTCGACTGGGCGGGCGCCAGCCGCACGCAGCAGTTCGACCTCGCGGCGATGGAGAACGGCGCGTATCTGGTCGCGGCGAACAATCAGCACTTCGGTGCGGCGTCGACGATTCTCATGCCGGGCCGCGGCGTGAACATGGGCGACGGCTGGGAAACGCGGCGCCGTCGCGAACCGGGCAACGACTGGGCGATCGTCGCGCTCGCGCAGCCGGGCGTGATCTCGAAGATCGAAGTCGACACCGCGCACTTCAAGGGCAACTATCCGGACCGCTGCTCGATTCAGGCCGCGTATGTGACGGGCGGCACGGACAGTTCGCTGATTACGCAAGCGATGTTCTGGCCCGTGCTGCTCGGCGAGCAGAAGCTGCAAATGGACAAGCAGCATTACTTCGAAAGCGAGATCGCCGCGCTCGGTCCGGTGACGCACGTGCGCTTTAACATCATTCCGGACGGCGGCGTATCGCGTCTGCGTTTGTGGGGCACGCTGGCATCATGAAAACGCTCGCTATCGAACCATTGACGAAGGAAGCGTTCGCCGCGTTCGGCGACGTGATCGAACTCGAGGGCGCGAAGCAGATCCCGATCAACCTCGGCACGACGGTCCGCTATCACGACCTCGCAAAGGTGGACGTGACGGACGAGAACGGCCGCACGCTGATCAACCTGTTTCGCGGACAGCCGCGCACGCTGCCGTTCGAAGTGAAGATGCTCGAACGGCATCCGCTCGGCAGCCAGGCTTTCGTGCCGCTGAACGACAAGCCGTATCTGGTGGTGGTCGCGCCCGCGGGTGATCTCGACGAATCGAAGATTCGGGCATTCGTGACGAGCGGTTGGCAGGGCGTTAATTATGCGAAGGGGGTTTGGCACCATCCGCTGATCGCGTTGGGCGAAGTGAGCGACTTTATCGTCGTCGATCGTGGCGGGGAGGGGCTCAATCTTAACGAGCAGGATCTTGTGGAGCCGCTGTGGTTGACTGAGGATGCGTTGAGTGGGGTGGCGGTTTAGCGTTCCTGTTCCGGCGTTATTGGCGATTGACGAGCAGGATGATGGTAAGGAGCTCATGGCAGAAATGCCGTGGGCTCTTTTGTTTTTTGACGGTCGTCAACATGGGCGAGTCGGCTTCGACTTGGCCAGCGGCGGCATCACTGAGAACGTGCGTTAGCCGGCGCCTCGGTTGCGGCCATGACTGGTGAAACCAACGTCGACCGGCAGCAGGCCGTACAGAATGCCTGCGCGACAGAGGAAGCGTCCAGCAAGCAATTCAACCATCACCGCGCAGCAAACAAAAAACGGGCTTCCCGCTTCCGCGAAAAGCCCGCTTCGTGATGCTGAGCGACCTGGTTCCAACGACCTCACACCGGCAAAGTCTCGGTCACTTCGCCATCACTTCGCCGCACCCCCCTCGAACCACGCAGCGATCTTCATCCGTTCGTCGTCCGTCATATGCGTGACATTGCCAAGCGGCATCGCCTTCAGCGTCACCGCTTGCTGATAAATCCGCTGCGCGTTCTGCGAGATCTCGTCCGGCGTATCGAGCAACACCCCAGCAGGCGCGCTGCCCATCATCGTCGGATGCGCGGAGTGGCATGCCACGCAACGCTGCTGCAGCACCGGCGCGATGTCGGCCACTTTCACCGTCGGCGCATTCGCCGCTTGCGCCTGCGGGACCATCGGCTTGGGCATCGTCCAGAAGAGGGCGCCGAACATCAGCGCGATGCCGGCGAGCGGCAAATACCACAGCACCTGGCCACGATGACGCATCACGAAGAACTGACGGATCAGCGCGCCGGCCAGCATGATGACGACGAGCACCGCCCAGCTGTGCGGATGCGTGTACGTCATCGCGTAGTGATTCGACAGCATCGCGAAGACGACGGGCAACGTGAAATACGTGTTGTGCACCGAGCGCTGCTTGCCGCGCTTGCCGTAGATCGGGTTCGGCGTGTCGCCCTTGAGCATTGCGTCGACCATCTTGCGCTGGCCCGGAATGATCACGAAGAACACGTTGGCCGACATGATCGTCGCGAGCATCGCGCCCATGATCAGATACGCCGCGCGACCCGCGAAGATATGGCACGCGAGCCACGCCGCGATCAGCACATACACGCCGACGCAGATGCCGAGCACCTTGTCCTTGTTGCCGAGAAGGCGGCACAGCGAGTCGTAGACGATCCAGCCGGCGGCGAGAAAACCAAGCGCCGACGCGACCGCGACCACGGGGCCCATGTCGAGCACGTTTTTGTCGATCAGATACGTGGACGGCGAGAACAGATACAGCACCGTAAAAAGCCCGAAGCCCGACAGCCACGTCGTGTACGACGGCCACTTCGACCAGTGCAGGTCGTCCGGCATTTCCGGCGGCGCGACAGTGTACTTCTGCATGTTGTAGAAGCCGCCGCCGTGCACATGCCACAGTTCGCCGAACACGCCGCGCTTGCGCTGGTTCGGGTCCTGCGGCGGTTTCAGGCTGTTGTCGAGGGCGACGAAATAGAACGACTCGCCGATCCATGCGATTGCGGCGACGACGTGAAACCAGCGAATCGCGAGATTCAACCAGTCGGTGATAAAGCCTTCCATGAAACTCCTCCACTTCTGATTCGTTGCTCGAGCGGCGGCGTTGTGTGCGTCACGCCGCCCCGCGGACTGCGGGGTGAAAGACGCGGTGCGCTCAGTTCGCACGGCGTCGTCGTTCACTCGTCTCTAAGGTTTGTTATTGCGCTTCTGCAATCGACCGCACGCTTTGCGGTTCCCGATCGATCAGCTGCCGCGATAAGTGCTGTACGACCACGGCGATACGAGCAGCGGCACGTGATAGTGCGCGTTGGCATCGGCGATACCGAAGCGCAACACGACGCGATCGACGAAACGCGGCTCGGGCACCTTCGTGCCGATCGACGCGAAGTAATCGCCCGCGGCGAACACCAGTTCGTACTCGCCCGGAACCAGCGCGTCGCCTTGCAGCAGCGGTTCGTCGCAGCGGCCGTCGTCATTGGTGAGGGTGGTTTTCAGCGCGCGGCGCGTGTCGCCCGAAAGCGCGAAGAGTTCGACCTTGATGCCCGCGCCGGGACGGCCGTTCGCGGTGTCGAGCACATGGGTAGTGAGCTTTCCCATTCGCAGTTTTCCTTGTGTGTTTGCGAGGTTTCGGCGGCAGCCCGATCCAGATACGTTGCGGCGGATCGAGGCTCCACGTCAGTGGCTACATACCCGTCGGCGAATTGAAGCGAGCGCCGTGGCAGCCATTGTAAAAACTTGTTCTGTCGAGCGCGCGCGCGATAAGAAAGATAATAGCTGGCGCATGAACGACAGTCTGCTGAAAGCCTCGGCGGATGCATTGGCGCGGCCTTGCTGCGCAGACGATCCCCGTTGGATCGTACCGTCGTCAAAAATGACCGACTATATCGCCGGCCTGAGGATGGTTATCGCAACGGCGCGAGTTGCCAGCGTTATTTTGGCCGTCGAAGGTTACGTCTGTGCGCCGCAGCAATAATGCCCGAGCAACTCAAGGCTTATGCGCGGCACACGTCCCGAAGACGGCGGAGCACGCCGGGTAACCGGGCCAACAGCGTTCGACGGGACGCGGCGGCGCGGCGACACGGCTCACGCGCGGTCACATCGCGTTCGAACGACTTTGCACGGAAGCAATCAGGCGGAGAAAGCGGATGACGATGGAACAGGCAGCACAAGAAACAAACAAAACGAACAAAACGAACAAACCGAACAGAACGATGCTGGTCAAGCACGCCGACGTGCTCGTCACAATGGACGGCGCACGGCGCGAACTGCGCGACGGCGGCTTGTATATCGAGGACAACCGCATCGTCGCGGTCGGGCCGACGGCGGAACTGCCGCCCACCGCCGACGAAGTGCTCGACATGCGCGGACATCTGGTGATTCCCGGCCTCGTGAACACGCATCACCACATGTATCAGAGCCTCACGCGCGCGCTGCCCGCCGCCCAGAACGCCGAGCTGTTCGGCTGGCTCACGAGCCTCTACAAGGTGTGGGCGAACCTCACACCGGAGATGATCGGAATTTCGACGTTGACCGCAATGGCCGAGCTGTTGCTCTCGGGATGCACGACGTCGAGCGATCACTTGTATATCTATCCGAACGGCAGCCGGCTCGACGACAGCATCGTCGCGGCACGCCGCATCGGCATGCGTTTTCATGCGGCGCGCGGCAGCATGAGCGTGGGGCGCAAGGACGGTGGCCTGCCGCCGGATTCGGTCGTGGAGCGCGAGGCGGAGATCCTGAAGGACACGCAGCGGCTCATCGAGAGTTACCACGACGAGGGGCGTTACGCGATGCTGCGCGTCGTCGTTGCACCATGCTCGCCGTTTTCGGTGAGCCGCGATCTGATGCGCGAATCGGCGGTGATGGCGCGGCACTACGGCGTATCGCTGCACACGCACCTCGCCGAGAACACGAACGACGTTGCCTATAGCCACGAGAAATTCGGCATGACGCCCGCGCAATATGCGGAAGACCTGGGCTGGGTCGGGCGCGACGTATGGCACGCGCACTGCGTGCAACTCGACGACGCCGGCATCGAACTGTTCGCGCGAACCGGCACGGGCGTCGCGCATTGTCCGTGCTCGAACATGCGGCTCGCGTCCGGCATCGCGCCGATCAAGCGGATGCGGCTCGCGGGTGTGCCGGTGGGTCTCGGCGTGGATGGCTCGGCGTCGAACGACGGCGCACAGATGGTCGCCGAAGTGCGCCAGGCGCTGCTGTTGCAGCGCGTCGGCTTTGGGCCGGATGCGATGACCGCGCGCGAAGCATTGGAGATCGCCACGCTCGGCGGCGCGAAGGTTCTGAATCGCGACGACATCGGCGCGCTCGCGCCGGGCATGGCGGCCGACTTTGTCGCGTTCGATTTGCGTCAACCGCTCTTCGCCGGCGCGTTGCACGATCCGGTGGCGGCGCTGGTGTTCTGCGCGCCGCCGCAGGTGAGCCATAGCGTGATCGGCGGCAAGGTCGTGGTGAAGGACGGACAGTTGACGACGCTGGAACTCGGACCGGTCATCGAGCGGCACAACCGGTTGGCGAAGGCGCTTTACGAAGCCGCGGTGTGAGGTGAAGGCAAAAGGCGGCCGCGTGCGGGGATGCAGATGCACGAAATCGCCGCCGACCGCTCACGCGGCCACTCAAGCTTCAAGGCTTGTCGATCAACGTCCTGGTCGCTTCCGCGACGAGGCTGCGCAGCCAGCGCACTTCGTCGGAGTAGTGAACGCGCTCGTGCCAGAGCTGGTAGTACTGCATCGGCGGAAAATCGAGCGGTGCGGGCACCACGGTCAGCGGCAAAAACTTGGCGTAGTAATCGGCGAAGAGGCGCGTCGTCGTGAAGATCAGATCGGATTTGATCAGCACGTACGGCGCGAGATTGAAGTACGGCAGCGTGACGACCACATGGCGCTTCAAGCGCTCGCGCGCGAGATGCACGTCGATGGCGCCGCGCTGGCCGACCGAATACGGCGTCGGCGCGAGATGCGGCGCGTTCAGATACTGATCGAGCGTGAGCCCGCCGCGCTTCGCGAACGGATGCGTGTTGCTCATCAGGCAGACGATCTGATCGACGAACAGGTTCGACAGATGCAGTTGCTCGGGCGGCTCCGGCCAGTTGCCGACGACGATGTCGAGCTTGCCGTCTTCGAGCGCGAGTTCGTAGTCGAACGCGGGGCCGAGCGAATGAAATTCGAGCGTCGCGTTCGGCGCGGCCTGGCGAAAGCGTTCGACCACCGTCGGCACGAACAGCACGTTGAGGTAGTCCGGGCAGCCGATGCGGTAGCAGCGGATCGACGTCGCCGGATCGAAATTGTGTTGCTGGAACTTGATGCGCTCGATTTCGCGCAATGCGTTCTGCACCGGTTCGAGCAGGCGCAGGCCGTATTCGGTGGGCACCATGCCGGATTTGCCGCGCACCAGCAGCGGGTCGCCGGTGATGTCGCGCAAGCGGCGCAGCGCGGCGCTAATGGCCGGTTGCGATTGATTCAGTTTGACGGCCGCGCGCGTGACGCTGCGTTCCATCAACAGGGTGTGCAAGACGCGTAAAAGATAGGTATCGATCGCCTCGCGTTGCTGACTCATGACTTCTCCGAAATATATGTTCTGGCTGATCGACGGGGTGCAGGGGTATATGCGTTTTAATATGAACGAAAAACGGCGTCAAGGGAGGCATACCCGCAGAGCTTGCTGTGGCGCGGGTTTCAGCGAATTTTGTCGGCTCGACTGAGCGGGGCGAATTAGGTATTGTCATCCGGTTGTGGTGACGGATCGGCCGCCGGGAAGGTGGGCGAACGCACGGCAACCGCAGTCACTGACGCACTACGGAATCACATGAGCGACTCTTCTTATAGCGACGGCGCCGCCGCGCAGCCGGCAGCCGGATCGGAACCCAGGCCGGAACAGGCGGCGCCCCGGTTGATGCTCAAGGGCATCACCAAACAGTATCCGGCCGTGCGAGCCAACGACGACGTCACGCTGATCGTCGCGCCGGGCGAGATCCACGCGGTGCTCGGCGAAAACGGCGCGGGCAAGAGCACGCTGATGAAGATCATCTACGGCGCGGTTCGGCCCGACGCGGGCGAGATTCACTGGGAAGGCCAGGCGCTCGACATCGCGAGTCCCGCGGCCGCGCGCAAGCTCGGCATCGGCATGGTGTTTCAGCACTTTTCGCTGTTCGAGACGCTCACGGTCGGCGAAAACATTGCGCTCGCACTCGACGAACCGTTCGATCTGAAAGCGCTGTCCAAGCGCATTCGCGAAGTGTCCGCCGACTACGGCCTCGACATCGATCCGCAGCGTCACGTGCATAGCCTGACGGTCGGCGAGCGGCAGCGCGTGGAGATCGTGCGCTGCCTGCTGCAGAACCCGCGGCTGCTCATCATGGACGAACCGACGTCCGTGCTCACGCCGCAAGCGGTGCGCAAGCTGTTCGCGACGCTGCGGCGGCTCGCGGCCGAAGGCTGCAGCATTCTCTACATCAGCCACAAGCTCGACGAAATCCAGGAACTGTGCGACACGGCCACGGTGATGCGCGGCGGTCGCGTGACGGGCCATGTGAAGCCTAAACAGGAAACGCATGCATCGCTCGCGCAACTGATGGTGGGCCACTCGCTGCCCGATTACACGCGCCGCGAGCACAAGCCCGGCGACGTGCTGCTGGAAGTGAAGGCGCTTTCGGTGGCAAGCGACGACCCGTTTGGCACCTCGCTCGATAACGTGTCGTTCGCCGTGCACGCGGGCGAAATCTTCGGCATTGCGGGCGTGTCGGGCAATGGTCAGGCGGAGTTGCTGTCGGCGTTGTCGGGTGAGAAGCGGGGCGTGCGCGCCGATGCGGTGACGATCTGCGGCAAGCCCGCGGGCCGTCTCGGCGCGGGCGCGCGGCGCGCGCTCGGTTTCGGCTTCGTTCCGGAAGAGCGGCTTGGCCGCGGCGCAGTGCCCGCGATGACGCTCGCTGAAAACGCGCTGCTGACCGGGCATCGGCAGAAGATGGTGCGCTCGGGCTGGATCAACGCGGGCGCGATGCGTGCGTTTGCGAAGCGCTGTATCGAAGCGTTCGACGTGCGTTGCGGCGGTTCCGAAGCGCTCGCGCAGAGTCTGTCGGGCGGCAATCTGCAGAAGTACATCGTGGGCCGCGAGATCTTGCAGGCGCCGAAGGTGCTGGTGGTCGCGCAGCCGACGTGGGGCGTCGACGTCGGCGCGGCCGCGTTCATTCGTCAGCAGTTGCTCGATCTGTCGGCGCGCGGCGTGGCGATCCTCGTCATTTCCGAAGAGCTGGAGGAACTGTTCGACATCTGCGACCGGATCGCAGTGCTCGCGGGCGGCAGACTCTCGCCGGTGCGCGCGACAGGCGCGACCAACGCCGAGGAAATCGGCCGCTGGATGGCGGGGCTTTTCGGCGGCCGCGAAGGCGCGGCGCCGTCGGCGGAACAGCCGGCGCATGCCTGAACCGCGCCTGTCCACGCGGTTATCCGTGCGTTTATGCGCGCTTTGCGTCCAATAACAGAACCCGACAACACGACACGCTACTCATGATTCTTCCGTATCGACTCGAAGCGCGCACGACGCCCTCGCGCACCATGCAGATCGCCGTGCCGCTGATCGCCGCGTTGCTCACGCTCGCCATCGGCTTCGTGATCTTTGGGCTGGTCGGCCGCGATCCGCTTCAAGCCATGCACGCGTTCTTCATCGAACCGCTGTCGAGCGTGAACGGCTGGTCCGAGCTTCTGCTGAAGGCGTCGCCGTTGTGCCTGATCGGCCTCGGCCTCGCGATCGGTTATCGCGCGAACGTGTGGAATATCGGCGCCGAAGGGCAGATGCTGCTCGGCGGCATTGCCGCGAGCGGCGTCGCGATTTATTTCGATCAGGCGAGCGGCTGGTGGATTCTGCCGTTGATGATGCTGGCCGGCGTGATCGGCGGCATGCTGTGGGCGGCGATTCCCGCGCTGCTCAAGAGCCGTTTCAACACGAACGAAATTCTCGTAAGCCTGATGCTCACGTATGTCGCGACGCAGTTGCTGATCTATCTGGTGAGCGGCCCGTGGCGCGATCCGCAGGGCATGAATTTTCCCCTCTCGGAGATGTTCAGCGGCGACGCGCTTTATCCGACGTTTTACGGCGACTGGCATTGGAAATGGCTGCGCGGCACGCGGCTGAACGCGTCGGTATTCGTCACGCTGATCGCGATTCCGCTGGTGTGGATCTTCATGCGCAAGAGCTTCGCCGGCTACCGGATGAACGTCGGCGGTCTTGCGCCGCTGGCCGCGCGCTACGCGGGTTTCTCCGACAAGAAAACCATCTGGATGTCGCTCCTCATCAGCGGCGGGCTCGCGGGTCTTGCCGGCATGGGCGAGATCGCCGGGCCGATCGGTCAGTTGCAGGCGACGTGGTCGCCGGGTTACGGCTTTACCGCGATCATCGTGGTGTTCGTCGGACGGCTGCATCCGCTCGGCATCGTGCTCGCCAGTCTGCTGATGGCGCTGCTGTATCTCGGCGGCGAAGCGGTGCAGACCTCGATGCAATTGCCGCAGGCACTCTCCGGCGTGTTCCAGGGGCTGCTGCTGTTTTGCCTGCTCGGCGCCGATCTGTTCGTGAATTACCGTGTGCGCCGGCGCTCCGTTGCCGCGCAAGCCCACTGACCCGCTCACCGCTTCGCTCACGCCATTCATGGATATTCAACAAGCCAGCGCGCTCACGTCGAGCGCCGTCACCGCCGCGATCCCGCTGATGTTCGCGGGCGCGGGCGAACTCGTCGCCGAAAAGTCGGGCGTTCTCAACCTCGGCGTCGAAGGCATGATGCTGATGGGCGCCGTCACCGGCTACGCGGTCACCGCGATCACCGGCAACCCGTGGCTCGGCGTGATTGCCGCGATTGGCGCGGGTCTCGCGATGTCGCTGCTGTTCGCGTTTCTCACGCTGACCATGCTCGCCAACCAGGTCGCGACGGGTCTCTCGCTGACGATCTTCGGCATCGGTCTGTCGGCGTATGTCGGCAAGCCGTACACGTCGGCGGCGGTGCGCGCCACCATCGACACGTGGACCATTCCGGGCCTCTCGAAGATTCCGGTGCTCGGGCCCGCGCTTTTCAGTCTGACGCCGCTCGATTACCTCGCGTTTGCGATGTTCGCGGCGATCGGCTGGTTTCTGTATCGCACGCGCGCGGGGCTCGTGTTGCGCTCGGTCGGCGAGTCGCCGCAGGTCGCGCATTCGGTCGGCTTTCCGGTGGTCGGCGTGCGCTATGGCGCGGTCGCGTTCGGCGGCGGCATGGCGGGACTCGCGGGCGGCTACTACTCGATCGTCAATCTGCACTTGTGGCAGGAGCAACTGACGTCCGGCCGCGGCTGGATCGCGCTTGCGCTCGTCGTGTTCGCGACGTGGCGGCCGGGGCGTTTGCTGATCGGCGCGCTGCTGTTCGGTGCGGTGACGGGCCTGCAGTTCTACGCGCAGGCGATCGGCGTGCCCGTGCCGACGCAATTCCTCGCGATGCTGCCGTATGTCGCGACGGTCGTCGTGCTGGTGCTGATTTCGCGCAACCCGAACACGATTCGCCTGAATGCGCCGGCATCGCTTGGCAAGCCGTTTTTCTCGGCGGGCTGACGCGCCGCCCGGTTGGCCAGACATAACCACACGTTTCAATGACTAATCACACGACTGGAGAAAACATGAAGAAAAGGAATCTGCTGACGGCTTTCGCATGGGGCGCCGCCTCGCTCGCGCTCGGTGCAGCCGTGACGGCGCCGTTCGCGCAATCCGCGCAGGCGGCGGATGCACCGGGCGTCGCGTTCGTCTATCTCGGCAATCCGGGCGATGCCGGCTGGACCTTCGCGCACGACCAGGGATCGAAGGAAGCGGAAGCCAGGTTCGGCAACAAGATCAAGATCACGCGCATCGAGAACGTGCCGGAATCGGCGGACTCGGAGCGTGTGTTTCGCGATCTGGCGAACAAGGGGAATAAGGTCATCATCGGTTCGAGCTTCGGCTATCAGGACTTCGAACTGAAGGTCGCGAAGGACTTCCCGGACACGGTGTTCCTGCATGCAACCGGCTACAAGAAGGCGCCGAACTTCGGCACCTACGACGTGCGCATGTACCAGGGCGCGTATCTGGCCGGCGTCGCCGCGGGCTATGTGACGAAGACCAACACGCTCGGCTTCGTCGCGTCGGTGCCGATTCCCGAAGTGGTCCGCAACATCAACGCGTACACGCTCGGCGCGCGCTCGGTGAATCCGAAGGTTCATACCAAGGTCATCTGGATCAATAGCTGGTTCGATCCCGGCAAGGAAAAGCAGGCCGCTGAAACGCTGATCGGCCAGGGCGCCGACGTGCTGTTGCAGAACACGGATTCGAGCGCGACGCTCGCGACCGCGTCCGAGAAGCACGTGCATGCTTTCGGCTGGGATTCCGACATGAAGAAGTTCGGCCCGAGCGCGCATCTGGGTTCGGTGGTCGCGCACTGGGGCGTGTACTACAACTCGGCGATCCAGCAGGTGCTCGACGGCAAGTGGAAGAACGATCCGGTGTGGTGGGGCATTCCGCAGAAGGCGGTCGATCTCGAGGACCTGAACACGTCGGCGATTCCGGCTGACGCGCAGAAGAAGGTTGCGGGCAAGCGCGAAGAACTGGCGAGCGGCAAGTGGGATGTGTTCGCCGGTCCGATCAAGGATCAGTCGGGCACGGTCAAGGTGCCGGCCGGCAAGACGCTGACGGACCCGGAGTTGCAGCGGCTGAACTGGTATGTCGAAGGTGTCGACGGGTCGTTGCCGAAGTAAGCGGGTGATGCCGGGCGGGTTGTGCTGCTCGCCTGGTTGATTACTTGTTGAGAAAGAGCTGCATCCGTTGTTGGCGGATGGCAGCTCTTTCGGTTTACGGTTTTGTGCTTGTGGGGCTGGGCGTCAGCGCGCCACATGCGCGACGTGCTCTGCCTCAATCGTCGATGCGCAGCCCGACCTTGATCGTCACCTGCCAGTAAGCGACGCGGTCGTTTTCGATCTGGCCCCGCGTTTCCGTCACTTCAAACCAGTGCAGATTGCGCAGCGTTTTCGACGCCTTGGCGATGGCGGTGCTGATCGCGTCGTCGATCGATTTCGTCGATGAGCCGGTCAGTTCGATCTGCTTGTAGACGTGGTCTGACATGAAATCTCTCCTTTAATCTTCGTTGGCGTTCAAAAAGTATAGGTAACGCGGACGGTTGCGCACGGCCGCCGTGTGAACGCGTTCTATCGCACGTCGCATGCCCGATACGCCGGACGCCCCCAGCCAGCAGGGCGCGGCGCGCGCCGAATTCCCGTCCGGTTGAAATCCCGGTAACCTGCTAAAATATTGGGTTTTTCGCCGATATCACATTCAAAGGGACGCGCCGTGCTGTCTACTGCCAACATCACCATGCAATTCGGGCCAAAGCCCCTGTTCGAGAACATCTCGGTCAAATTCGGGGGAGGGAACCGCTATGGCCTGATCGGTGCTAACGGCTGCGGCAAGTCCACCTTCATGAAAATCCTCGGTGGCGACCTGGAGCCGAGTTCCGGCAACGTCATGCTGGAGCCGAACGTGCGCCTCGGTAAATTGCGCCAGGACCAGTTCGCGTATGAAGACGTGCGCGTGCTCGACGTCGTGATGATGGGCCACGCAGAAATGTGGGCCGCGATGACCGAGCGCGACGCGATCTACGCGAACCCCGACGCGACCGACGACGACTACATGCACGCCGCCGAGCTCGAAGCGAAGTTCGCCGAATACGACGGCTACACCGCCGAAGCGCGCGCGGGCGAACTGCTGCTCGGCATCGGCATCGCCATTGAAGATCACAACGGTCCGATGAGCAACGTGGCTCCGGGCTGGAAGCTGCGCGTGCTGCTCGCGCAGGCGCTGTTCTCGAAGCCGGACGTGCTGCTGCTCGACGAGCCGACCAACAACCTGGACATCAACTCGATCCGTTGGCTGGAAGACGTGCTCAACCAGTACAACTCGACGATGATCATCATCTCGCACGATCGACACTTCCTGAACCAGGTGTGCACGCACATGGCCGACATGGACTTCGGCACGCTGAAGGTCTATCCGGGCAACTACGACGACTACATGCTCGCGAGCACGCAGGCGCGCGAGCGTCAGCAGAACGCGAATGCGAAGGCGAAGGAGCGTGTCGCCGACCTGCAGGACTTCGTGCGCCGCTTCTCGGCGAACAAGTCGAAGGCGCGTCAGGCAACCAGCCGTCTCAAGATGATCGACAAGATCAAGATCGAGGAATTCAAGCCGTCGTCGCGGCAGAATCCGTTTATCCGTTTCGAGTTCGAGAAGAAGCTGCACAACATCGCAGTGGTCGCCGAAAACATTTCGAAGAAGTACGAGCGGACCATCTTCAATAACTTCAGCATCAGCGTGCAGCCGGGCGAGCGCATTGCGATCATCGGCGAGAACGGCGCGGGCAAGACCACGTTGCTGCGCTCGCTGCTCGGCAATCTGCCGCTCGATCACGGCACGGTGAAGTGGGCGGAAAACGCGAACGTCGGTTATATGCCGCAGGACACGTACGAAGAGTTTCCGCAAGACGTCACGCTGATGGACTGGATCGACGCCTATCGCAAGGAAGGCGACGACGAGCAGATGGTGCGCGGCACGCTCGGGCGGCTGCTCTTTAATGCCGACGACATTCGCAAATCGGTGAAGGTGCTGTCGGGCGGCGAGAAGGGCCGCATGATCTGGGGCAAGCTGATGCTCGGCCGCCACAACGTGCTGATGATGGACGAGCCGACCAATCACATGGACATGGAATCGATCGAGTCGCTGCAAATCGCGCTCGACAAGTTCGAAGGCACGCTGATTTTCGTCTCGCACGACCGCGAGTTCGTGAGCGGGCTGGCGAACCGGATTATCGAAGTGAAGACGGACGGCACGCTGAACGACTTTGGCGGGAATTACGAGGACTTTTTGGCGAGCCAAGGCGTGCAGTAAGGGTCCCGGAACGCCTATTCATGTGACGCCGTTGTCCTGCGGGATTGTCCCGTTGGGACAATGGCGGCCGACATATCCGCCGGGAAGCCGCCGCGTGGAATCGCTACTCCGTTGGGGGCAGCGCCGCCTTCAGCGCGATCAGTGCGTCAACAAAGCTCTCTGCATCTTTCTGATTCTCCACGTACACGTCAGCAAGCTTTCGTCCTTGCCCTGTGCGCGGCTCGACTATGTACCAGTGACCCTTCAACGAAGCACGATCTAACAGCTTTACGTCGGCCATCGTTCGATAGTAGAGCCTCGTTACGTCCTTCTTGGACGAATGGTTGAACCCGGTCAGCGTCTCGCGAGACGAGCCTTTACTGCCGGCTCCGAATTCCACATAGTCATCAGTAACATCGACGTATTCCGGCCGTTTGCTCCCGGGCTGCTCGTACATAACGCGTTCCACGATTTTCTTCGGATCACCTTGGACCGGCCCGGCTTTGTATTCGGTCGGGACGTAGACACAAGCGGTAAGCGCGAGAGCGGATAGAGCTACGGACAGAACGGCTTTCATTTGGTCCCTTTTATGTTTGTCGACGGCATCGTAGCAGAGGTAAGACGGGAGCTAGGCGGCGATCAAACTACAAAATAGTGCCCTTATCCGCGGGTACTTCGCCGCATGCCGGCAACTCACCGCCCATCTCGCCCACCGAACCCATCCCCCGACGCTGGCTAAAATAGAACAACCACCATCCGAAGCCAGGGCCGACATCATGAAGATCTACGACAAACTCTACATCGACGGCAAATGGATCGCGCCGTGCGGCACCGGCACGATCGACGTGATCGACTCCGGCACCGAGGAAGTCATGGGCCGCATCCCCGAGGGCGTCGACGCCGATGCGGAAAGCGCGATCGCGGCCGCGCGTGTGGCCTTCGACGGCTGGGCCGCCACGCCCGCCGCCGAGCGCGGCCGATACCTCGAGCGGATCGCGGAGAACCTCAAGGCGCGCACCGACGAACTCGCCGCGCTGATCGCAGGCGAAGTCGGCATGCCGCTGAAGCTCGCGCGCGCGATCCAGGTCGGCAGTCCCGTCTACAACTGGAACGCCTATGCGAAGCTCGCGGGCAGCTTCCAGTTCGAAGAACGCGTCGGCAATTCGCTCGTCGTGCGCGAACCGGTCGGCGTGGTTGCGGCGATCACGCCGTGGAACTATCCGCTCAATCAGATCACGCTGAAGGTCGCGGCCGCGCTCGCGGCCGGTTGCACGGTGGTGCTGAAACCGTCGGAGATCGCGCCTTTGAATGCGTTCGTGCTGGCCGAAGCGATCCACGAAGCGGGGCTGCCCGCCGGCGTGTTCAACCTCGTCAGCGGTTATGGGCCGGTGGTCGGCGAAATGCTGGCGAGCCATCCATCGGTCGATATGGTGTCGTTCACCGGCTCGACGCGCGCCGGCAAGCGCGTGTCGGAACTGGCATCGGCGACGATCAAGCGGGTCGCGCTCGAACTGGGCGGCAAATCGGCATCGGTCATTCTCGACGACGCCGATTTCGCCGCCGCGGTCAAAGGCACGGTCGGCGCATGCTTCCTCAATTCGGGGCAAACCTGTTCGGCGCACACGCGCATGCTGGTGCCCGAAGCGCGTTACGACGAAGCGCGCGCGCTCGCGAAACAGGCGGCCGAAAGCTACGCAGCCGGCGATCCGCGCGACGAGAAAACGCGCCTCGGCCCGCTGGCCTCCGCCGCGCAACAGGCGCGTGTGCAGCAGTACATCGCGAAGGGCATCGAGGAGGGCGCCGAACTCGTGACCGGCGGTGCGGGGCTGCCCGACGGCGTGTCGAAAGGCTTTTTCGTCAAGCCGACGGTGTTCGGCCGCGTGCATCCGAAAGCGACGATCGCGCAAGAAGAAATCTTCGGGCCGGTGCTGTCCATTCTGACTTACAAGGACGAAGACGAAGCAATTCGGATTGCCAACGATTCGCCATACGGACTCGGCGGCGCAGTGTGGGCCGGCAGCGACGAGCGCGCGCAACGCGTCGCGCGCCGCATCCGCACGGGGCAGATCGACATCAACGGCGGCGCGTGGAATATGGCGGCGCCGTTCGGCGGCTTCAAGCAGTCGGGCTTCGGACGCGAGAACGGCGTCTTTGGACTCGAGGAATATCTCGAACTCAAGTCGATGCAATTCAAAGTCTGACGCGGATGACCGGCATCAACGAACCCGCGCGCGCCGCAACGGCATGCGCGCACCGCTTGATCTGACGCAACCCCGGCCGCGCCCGACCGACGATTATCCACGCTTTGATAATCGTCCGTCGGGTCAGCCATGCTCAACTCTCATTCGTTTTCTCCGCTGGTCATTCGCGGCCGCTCGCTCTTGCCGATCGTGCAAGGCGGCATGGGCGTCGGCATTTCGGCGCACCGGCTCGCAGGCAGCGTCGCGCGCGAGGGCGCGCTCGGCACCATCGCCAGTATCGACTTGCGTCATCATCATCCCGATCTCGTCGAACGTTGCCGGCAGTCGCCCGACCGTGCCACGCTCGAAGAGGCGAATCTCACCGCGCTCGCGCGTGAAATTCATGCGGCGAAGAAGCTGAGCGAAGGCCGCGGCATGATCGCCGTCAACGTGATGAAGGCGGTCAGCGCGCAAGCCGATTACGTGCGCGCCGCCTGCGAAAACGGCGCCGACGCGATCGTGATGGGCGCGGGCCTGCCGCTCGATTTGCCGGAGATGACGCAAGGCCACGACATCGCGCTGATTCCGATTCTGTCGGACAGCCGCGGCGTCGCGCTGGTGCTGAAGAAGTGGATGAAGAAGGGCCGCTTGCCCGACGCCGTCGTGATCGAACATCCGGCGCATGCGGGCGGCCATCTCGGCGTCACGAACATCGCCGATATGAACGATCAGCGCTTCGACTTCAGGCGCATTCTCGATGAACTCGAGACCGTGTTCACGTCGCTCGGGATCGATCGCAAGCAGGTGCCGTTGATTCTCGCGGGCGGCATCAATAGTCATGAGGCCGTGCGCGCGCTGCTGAACGCGGGCGCGAACGGCGTGCAGCTCGGCACGCCGTTCGCCGTGACCGAGGAAGGCGACGCGCATCCGAACTTCAAGCGCGTGCTGGCCGAGGCGGCGCCGGATGACATCGTCGAATTCGTCAGCGTGACGGGTTTGCCCGCGCGTGCCGTGAAAACGCCGTGGCTCACGCGCTATTTGCGGCATGAAGCGAGGATTCGCGAGAAGGTCGGCGCGCTCAGGCAGGCGTGCCCGACGGCGCTCGAATGTCTGAGCGTGTGCGGGTGGCGTGACGGCGTCGAAAAGTTCGGGCACTTCTGCATCGACACGCGGCTTGCCGCGGCCTTGCGCGGCGATGTGGCCAACGGCCTCTTTTTTCGCGGCAAGGAAGCGCTGCCGTTCGGCTCGGCGATTCGCAGCGTGCACGACCTGATCGAACTGCTGTTGACCGGCGCGACGCGACCGGCTGTCGCAGGGCGGCTGGCTTTCTCCCTCGGTTGATGGGAGTCAACGTGACGCGCGGCGGGAGCTTCGACAATCCCCGTAGATCAACAAAAAGGGGAAGAAAAATGAAGCTCTCGCTCAGCAACACCATCAGGACGGCTGCGTTGGCATCGGGGCTGCTCTGCGCCGCCGCGCTCATTCCGCAGGCGCATGCCGCCGGCGACGACTCGATGAGCGGCATTCACGCCGGCGACGTGATCGTTCGATTGCGCGCAATCAGCATCATGCCGAGCGTATCGACGACAGGCACGCTCTCCACGCTGAACACCGACGTCAACAACGCGATCGTGCCGGAACTGGATCTGACCTACATGATCCGCGATTATCTCGGCGTCGAACTGATTCTCGGCACGTCGCGTCATCAGTTGACTTCGAGCATCGGCCCGCTTGGCGGAGTGAACGTGCTGCCGCCCACGTTGCTGCTGCAATATCACTTCAATCACGCGGGGCGCGTGCGTCCGTATGTCGGCGCGGGTCTGAACTACACGTTGTTCTATAACAATGGCTTGCACGCCGGCGGGCAGCCGGTGTCGATCCGCAATCACAGCTTCGGTCCGGCATTGCAGGCAGGCGTCGACGTGCAGGTGACAAAGACGCTCTTCGTCAACGCGGACATCAAGAAGATCTGGATGCACACGGATGCATCGCTCGGCGGGCAGCCGCTTGGCCGCGTGAGCATCGATCCGGTGGTGGTGGGGCTCGGCGTCGGCATGCGCTTCTGAGCGAAACGCTCAGAGCTTGTCGTTCTGAAAACGCATGGCCGTGCCTTCGCGTTCGATGCGGGTCCACACGGCCCGCTTTTCTTCATCGCTCATGAATACCCAGTTCGATACCTCGCCGGCCGTGCGGCCGCAGCCTTTGCAGACTTCGTCGAAAAGTGTCGAACACACGCCGATGCACGGGCTGTCGGGTAGAGCGTGGAGATTGGAAGCCATCGGAAACCTTGCAGCAGAAAAGCGGAGGTCCGCTATGTTAACCGATACGGGACGTGAAGCCGCCCGAGCCCGTCCGCGAGGCCGATACTGCGCCGCCGCCGAGCGCGGCCCGCGTCGGCCTCACCGCGCGATGCTGTAACCGATTCGCGCCATCCAGTGCTGACGGTTGTTGTAGTCGAGCAGATCCTCGCCGTAGCCGTTGAAATAACCGATCCACAGATAGCCGCCCCACGCGCTGCCGAGCAGCTTCGCGAGCGGATAGGTGAATTGCGTGTCGACGCTGCCGTACCAGTGCTTCGTGCCTTTGCGCAGCGTGGTCGCCAGTTGCCAGCCATCGGGGCTGCCGTATTTGACGAGCAGATCGACATAGCCGCGATAGTCCGCAATGTCCGGATTACTGGACGTGCCGACGTAGTAATAAATTTTCGGCGACACCGTCAGATGGTTGGCCGTCAGATCGCCGAATTCCCACGTCGGGCGGATGAACGGCATGTTGATGCTGCGCGAATCGCTTCCGCCTTTGCCGTTCGATTCATGCGCGACGCCCGCCGCAAAACCCATGCGCGTGAAGAACGGACTGCGCCAGCCCGTGTCCGGCACGTAGTAGAAAAGCTGCGGCGAGTACGTCGTGTCGCGAAACGGACGCGAGTCGGCGGAGAGATCCCAGATCGACGTCTGCGTGTAGGCGAAGTAGAGGTTGTCGGTGAAGGCTTTGGAGCGCAGGTCGTCGGGAATGCGCAAGCGATACTTGAAGCTCAGTTGCAGCCGCGCATTGGTGTCGCCGTTGTGGCCGACGCCGATATACATCGGGTCGTAGTAGGAAACGTGCGCAAGCACGCCGCGTCCGGTCGTCGATAGCGAGTCGCCTGGCGGCGAGATCGCGTCGCCCGAGGGGCCGTCGAGCGCGGCAGCCGTCGCCGCGGCCTGGGCCGGCGTGCGGGCCTGGCTTTCGCTGCGCTCGGCCTGCGCTATGGCGTTCTGGTTGGGACCGCGATTGATCACGACGACCGCGGGCGAAGCATCGAAACCGATCGGATCGACACGCACTTCTCCGCGAGCCGAGTCCGGCCAAGGCGCGGAAAAGCGCACCTTGCGGAACTGGCCCGGCCGCAGACGCAGCGTGTCGGGCACGCCCGCTTCGCGCGCGAGTTCGAGCGGCTGCGCAGACTGCTCGCCGCCGCTCAGGTTCACGCGCAGCGTTTGCGGCACGGCGACGGTAAGCGGCGTGGCGTCGTCGGCGGAATAGAGCAACGTGATCTGCAGCGGCTCGTTGGCCGCGGCGATGCGCGCCGGCTGCAGCATCGCGACGGTGGCCGCCGCCTCGCCGGGAAAGGCGCTCGACAACACCAGCGCAGCGAGGACGCAGACGAGTCTGCCGCGGCCGAAGCGGTGGCCGGGCACGCGCAAGGGTCTGGCGGAGGCGCGATGGGTAAGGCGGTCGAATGCAGCAATGAGGAAAGCCGGAGGCAAAGCAGGAAGCGGCATGGGCTGTCGTCCAGGAGCAAGGGCGGTGAGCAAAACGGCGCGCCGCGTGTCGACTGAAGTCATGCGCGGGGCATGGCGTCATCGCCGCCGCCTGGCGGATACGGCACGCAGACGGCACAACGCGGTGGCAAGACAAACAAGCGAATGGCCGCCGCAATAGCGCAGGCAGCCATCGGGACTACGGCGAAGGCGGCGCCACGGCCAGCGGCGGCGCCGTTCAACTCGAAATACTAAAAGAATATTTACAACTGCGTTGCAACGATTGGCGAATGGCCTCGCGGCTCGCGAGGCGGCTCACTCACCCAACGCAACCTGCCACAGCAGCGCGCCGTTCAGCAGGATGATGAAAGCCGCCGACATCCACGCCAGCACCAGCGGCACGCCGTGCACGCGCCAGTCGCGCATCAGGCTCGTATCCGACGCGTAGCGGATCAGCGGCACGACCGCGAGCGGCAATTGCAGGCTCAGCACCACCTGGCTTGCCACCAGCAACTGATTCGAGCCTTCCTGGCCGAACATCGTCACGGCCACCAGCGCCGGTCCGATTGCCAGTGCGCGCGTGAGCAGCGCACGCTTCCAGCGCGGCAGACGCAGTTGCAGGAAGCCTTCCATCACCGCCTGGCCGGCCAGCGTGCCGGTGACGGTCGCGCTCAGTCCGCAGGCCAGCAGCGCCGCGGCAAACAGGATGCCGGCCCAGCGCGTGCCGAGCAGCGGCGCGATCAGACGATGAGCGTCCGCGAGATCGGTGACGTCGCGGTGGCCGCTCGCATGGAACACGGCGGCGGCGACGATCAGCAGCGCGGCATTGATCACGAAAGCAAAGAGCAGCGAGCCGATGGTGTCGATATTGACGACATGCAGCGCGGCCTTGATCTGCGCGTCGCTGTTGTCGGGCGCGTGATGCTTGACGAGCGACGAGTGCAGATAGAGGTTGTGCGGCATCACCGTCGCGCCGACGATGCCCGCCGCGAGCCACAGCATGCCCGCGTTGCGCAGAAGCTCGGGGCTGGGCGCGGTGCCCGCCAGCGCCGCGTGCCAGTCGGGCCGCGCGAGCGCCAGTTCGATCACGAAGCACAAGCCGACGAAGCCGATCAGCAACGCGATCACCGCTTCCAGCTTGCGGCCGCCTATCTGCTGAAGCGCCAGCAGCGCGAACGTGCATACCGCGGACATCAGCACACCCACGGTCAGCGAGACGCCCAGCAGCAATTGCAACGCGACGGCGCTGCCGACCACTTCGGCGACATCGCAGGCGATGATCGCCACTTCGCTGGTCAGCCACAGGAAGATCGTGCGGCGCGGCCCCGAACGCTCGCGGCAAACCTGCGCGAGATCGCGCCCGGTCACGACGCCGAGCCGTGACGACAGCCATTGCAGCAGCATCGCCATCAGGCTGGAGAGCACCACCATGCCGAGCAACTGGTAGCCGTAGCCGGCGCCCGCGCCGAGCGCCGTTGCCCAATTGCCGGGATCGATATAGCCGACGGCAATCAGCGCACCCGCGCCGACGAACGAGAACCAGTGCGCGGGTCCTCCTTCGGGCAGACGTCGACGGCGGTTTGGGCGCAGCGCGAACGGATTGGTGTTCATGGATGCCTGAGGTCAAAGACTGCCTGGTTTCGCAAGGCTTGTGCCCGCCGGGCGCGTTGCTGCCGATCGAGCCCGCGCCTCGCCGCTGTTGCCCCTTGTCCGTTGTCAGCTATTGTGCTCCGTCGCCCGGCTTCGCGTTTGGCTTGTCATGCGCGTGGGAGCCTACGTGAGGCCGCCGCCAGAGCGCCTAAGCGTGGCGGCGTTTTTTTCGGGTAGACACGCGCCCATAACCCGCTAAAATTGCGCCCATTTTCCGGCGGCGCGGCTTACGCTGTACCGTTTGCGCGACACTGCGGCATTTTTTTTGGACCGCGCAATAATTGATGGTAGTTTTCGGGTTTTTCAGGGGAGCCGCTAGCGCAGCATGGCGCAGCTCGCGGCGTGCGTGAGGACGGCCGGCTCGGACCGGCACGATCGGAGAACGGGATGAAAAGACGGGTAGTGGGGCAAGTGGCTGCGCTGGTCTTGTGCGCGGCGCCGTGGTTGACGGCGGCAGCGAAGGATACGCAGCTCAACGTGTACAACTGGTCCGATTACATCGCCAAGGACACCATTCCGAACTTCACGAAGCAGTCCGGCGTCCAGGTCAAATACGACAACTACGATAGCGACGACACGCTGCAAGCCAAGCTGCTGACCGGCAATTCCGGTTACGACATCGTCGTGCCGACCAGCAATTACGCCGGCAAGCAGATCGCCGCGGGCATCTTCGCGCCGCTCGACAAGTCAAAGCTGCCGAACCTCAAGTACCTCGACCCGTCGCTGATGGCGCTTGTGGCCGGCGCCGATCCCGGCAACAAGTTCACGGTGCCCTGGGCGTACGGCACGACCGGACTCGGCTACAACGTGACGAAGGCCCAGCAGATTCTCGGCAAGAATGTGCCGCTCGATAACTGGGACGTGCTCTTCAAGCCGGAAAACATCTCGAAGCTGAAGGCGTGCGGCGTGTCCGTGCTGGATGCGCCGGATCAGATGTTCGCCGCCGCGCTGCATTACATCGGCAAAGACCCGATGAGCACGAATCCGGCCGACTATCGCGAGGCGCTCGCGATGCTCAAGAAGATTCGCCCGTACATCACGCAGTTCAACTCGTCGGGCTATATCAACGATCTGGTGGGTGGCGACGTGTGCTTCGCCTACGGCTGGTCGGGCGACGTGGTGATCGCGAAACATCGCGCGATCGAAGCGAAGAAGCCGTACAAGATCGAGTATTACATTCCGAAGGGCGGCGCGCCCGTATGGTTCGACGTGATGGCGATTCCGAAGGACGCGAAGAACAAGGAAGCCGCGCTCGAGTGGATCAACTACATCGAAACGCCGCAAGTGCATGCCGCGATCACCAACGCCGTCTACTACCCGAGCGCGAATCTCGAAGCGCGTAAATACGTGGATAAGGACGTCGCGAACGATCCCGCCGTGTACCCGCCGCCCGAAGTCATCAAGACGCTGTTCCTGTTGAAGCCGTTGCCGCCCGAAGTGCAGCGGCTGCAGACGCGGCTCTGGACCGAGTTCAAGTCCGGCCGCTGAAGCGTGGCCGGAGTGAACGGGTAACAGCATCATCAAGAAGCCCTCGGTGTTCACCGGGGGCTTTGTTCGTCAAACGCCGGAGTGAAGCATTGTGATGAGTAGTGAGCAGCCGGGCGCGCTGGACCGGACGGCCGTGTCGCCCGCCGGCGGCAACGCCGCGATCGACGCCGCCGCCGATAATTTCGTGCAGGTCGTCGACGTCGTGAAGAAATTCGGCGAGACCGTGGCGGTCAAGCAGGTCAATCTGTCGGTGAAAAAGGGCGAGCTGTTCGCGCTGCTCGGCAGTTCCGGCTGCGGCAAGTCGACGTTGTTGCGGATGCTCGCCGGGCTCGAGACCGTGACCTCGGGCAAGATCCTTATCGACGGCGAAGACCTTGCGCAACTGCCGCCGTACCGGCGGCCGGTCAACATGATGTTCCAGTCGTATGCGCTTTTTCCGCATATGACGGTCGAGTCGAACGTCGCGTTCGGTCTGAAGCAGGAAGGCGTGGCCAAGGCCGAACTCAAGGACCGCGTGCAGACCGCGCTCGAACTCGTGCAGATGGGCCGCTTTGCGAAGCGCAAGCCGCATCAGCTTTCCGGCGGCCAGCAGCAGCGGGTGGCGCTGGCGCGTTCGCTGGTGAAGCGGCCGAAGCTGTTGCTGCTCGACGAACCGATGTCCGCGCTCGACAAGCAGATTCGCCAGCGCACGCAGATCGAGCTCGTCAACATTCTCGACAAGGTCGGCGTGACCTGCATCATGGTCACGCACGATCAGGAAGAAGCGATGACGATGGCCGGGCGCCTCGCGGTAATGAGCGAAGGCGAGATCGTCCAGCTCGGCACGCCGCACGAGGTGTACGAGTATCCGAATAGCCGCTTCTCGGCGGAGTTCATCGGCTCGACGAATCTGTTCGAAGGCCATACGGTCGAGGACGAACCCGACCACGTCTTTATCGAAACGCCCGATCTGACTTGCCGTTTGTATGTGAGCCACGGCATTACCGGTCCGCTCGGCATGCCGGTGACGATCTCGGTGCGGCCCGAGCGGATCGCGCTCACGAGCAAGCCGCCCGAGGGCGCGTTCAACTGGGGCAAGGGCGTCGTGTCGAATATCGCGTACATGGGCGGCTATTCGCTGTATCACGTGAAGCTCGACGGCGGCAAAACCGTGATCGCGAACGTGACGAGCCTCGCGCTGACGGAGATCGATCCGCCCACCTGGGGCGACGAAGTGTACGTGCGCTGGAGCGCATCGGCCGGTGTGGTGCTGACGTCATGAAGCGCCAGTTCCATTCGGTTCTCAACTGGCCGGTGCGGCGCTTTAACCTGACGGGCCGCACCGCCGTGGTGGCCGGTCCGTTCGTCTGGCTGCTGCTGTTTTTTCTGGTGCCGTTTCTGCTGGTCGTGAAGATCAGCTTTGCCGATTTGCAGCTCGGCATTCCGCCGTATACCGAGCTCACGAGTTTCGCGGACGGCGCGATCAATCTCAAGCTCGATCTGTCGCATTACGCGTTTCTCGTCACCGACAGCCTGTATTTCGCGACGTATGTGAATTCGGTTGTCGTGGCCGCGATTTCGACGCTGCTGTGCCTGCTGATCGGTTATCCGATGGCGTATTACATCGCACGTTCGGATCCAGCGCGCCGCAATCTGCTGATGATGGCCGTGATGCTGCCGTTCTGGACGTCGTTCCTGATTCGCGTGTATGCGTGGATCGGGATTCTGAAAAACAACGGGCTGCTGAATAACTTTCTGATGTCGATCGGCCTGATTCATTCGCCGATAGAGCTGTATCACACGAATACGGCGGTTTATATCGGCATGGTCTATTCGTATCTGCCGTTTCTCGTGATGCCGTTGTACGCGCATCTCGTGAAAATGGACATGACCTTGCTCGAAGCCGCCTACGACCTGGGCGCAAGACCTTGGAAAGCGTTCTGGCAGATCACATTGCCGCTTTCGAAGAACGGCATTATCGCCGGTTGCCTGCTGGTGTTTATCCCGGCGGTGGGCGAGTACGTGATTCCGGAATTGCTCGGCGGCGCGAATACGCTGATGATCGGTCGCGTGATGTGGAATGAGTTTTTCGACAATGCCGATTGGCCGATGGCTTCGGCCGTGACGTGTGCGATGGTAGTGCTGCTGTTGGTGCCGATGGCGTTTTTCCAGTACGCGCAGGCCAAGGCGATGGAGGAAAAACGCTGATGAAGCCGAACCGGATATTGCAGTTCACCGCGTTGGCGCTGGGCTTTCTGTTCCTGTATATACCGATTATCAGTCTGGTCGTCTATTCGTTCAACGAATCGCAACTCGTCACCGTATGGACGCGTTTTTCGACGCGCTGGTATGCGGCGTTATTGCACGACGACGAACTGATTGCGGCGGCGTGGCTGTCGTTGAGAGTAGCGGTGCTGACGGCGTTTGCGTCGGTGATTATCGGCACATGGGCGGGTTTTGTGCTCGCGCGCATGGGGCGTTTTCGCGGCTTTACGCTTTATACCGGCATGATCAACGCGCCGCTCGTGATCCCTGAGGTGATTCAGGGCATATCGCTGCTGCTGCTCTTTATCGAAATGGCGAAGTGGCTCGGCTGGCCGGCGGGGCGCGGCATTTTCACGATCTGGATCGGGCACGTGATGCTGTGTATTTCGTACGTGGCGATTATCGTGCAGTCGCGTGTCAAGGAGTTGCATCCTTCGCTCGAGGAAGCGGCGCTCGACCTCGGCGCGACGCCGCTGCGGGTGTTTTTCTCGATCACGTTGCCGCTGATTTCACAGGCGCTGGTGTCGGGCTGGTTATTGTCTTTTACGTTGTCGATCGACGATCTGGTTTTATCCGCGTTTCTGTCGGGGCCGGGGTCGACGACGTTGCCGCTGGTGGTTTTTTCGCGCGTCAGGTTGGGTTTGAATCCCGAGATGAATGCGTTGGCGACGTTGTTTATCGCGGTGGTGACGGTTGGCGTGGTGGCGGTGAATTATTTTATGCAGCGGGCGGAGAGGAGAAGGGTGCAGGTGAGGGGGTAGGTGACGGGGCAAGTGCGCTTGCCCTGTTTCACGAATTGCAGCTTAAACCCTATACCCAATCCGAACCCCGCCCCAATGCCGTCCCTGCACAAAAACCGGCGCGGACGCATCCTTCATCAAAACAAACTGTCCACCGCCCATATCGCGCCGATACGTCTGCAGCAAAAACTTCTTCGTATGCGACCCGGCAGCCAGTCCAGTGCGGTCGTTAAAAATGCGCCGGTTCCGGCAATTGGCCATATTCCACACGACATCGTCACGCTGCGGCAAAGAGAACTTCAGGTTGTGCGTCGGCAGATAACCGCGCACGTCGATTGCGGCAGAGAACGCAACCCTCGGATCGAGATCAAGTAGCGGCTCCTGAATCGCCGGCAGAACGCGATCGGTGAAAGCCGTGAACCGCGTCATGAACTGCTGCGGATTGCTGCCAGGCACGGGCACGTAATGCTGATCGAACAGATCGTCGAGCGAAATCTCGCCGCGTGCGACCGCCGCCTCGAATAGCTTGCTCACCGCCGCCGCCGCGTCCTGCACGGCTTCGATGAAACGCGTGTCCGGCGTCTCGACGCCCGCCGCCGCCGTCAGTTCGATCAAGGTCTCTGAGACGCCGAGCAGATTGCCGAGCCGATCCTTCGCCTGCACGAAGTTCTCGCTCGAATCCTCGACGCCGCTCGCCATTTCCAGCACCTGCGCCTCGAGTCCGCCGCACTGCGTCTCGATTTCGCCGGTCAACGCGGCGATCTGCTCGGCCTCGTTGTTCAGATGCGCGATCGCGTCGCCCGTCGAATGCACGACGTCGCCGATCTTGCGCGTGCCCTCGCGCACCCGATGCGCCCGCTCCGTATTCACCGAGCCTTCGTTGATCAACTGCTCGGTCTGCTGCGTGAGTTGCGCGAGCGTGGTCTCGATCTGGCCGGTCGCCTGCGCGGTCTTCGCCGACAGATTCTTCACCTCGGCCGCCACCACCGCGAAACTTCGGCCGGACTCGCCGGCGCGCGCGGCTTCGATCGCCGCGTTCAGCGCGAGCAGATGCGTTTGCCGCGCGATCAGCGAGATTTCCTCGGAGACGCGGCTCACATGCGCGAGCGCGCTGCGCAGCGCGCCGATCTGACTCTCGATCACAGTCACGCCTTCTACCAGCCCGTGGATGTCGGCAAGCGACGCCTCCAGCGTGTCGTGCGATTCCTGCACGCCGGTCGCCGCTTGCGCCGACACATCGCGCATACCCCGCGCGGCGGTCGCGATCCGATGATTGCCGGCGAGCGTCTGCGCGGCGGATTCGCGCAACGCCCGGCACACCTGTGCCTGATGCTGCACGCGCGCGGCGACTTCATCGACGTGGCCCGATACATCGCAGATTTCGATACCCAGTTTGCCCGCCTGCGCGGCAATATCGCCGACGACCCCTTGCGGTCGGCCCGTCCGGCGAAAGCTGAAACGCGACATGAACGTCTCCTTGATGACGCTAGCAACGCTGCCGGTCACGCGCTCGTCGAGCACGAACACAGCCTCTTCTCGACGCGTTTACGGCTGGCTTTCGGCGGACTTGATACGGGGTATCCCGCAGTCGCTACGCCGCAGTCGTTATGATGTCCGGTTTGGCGCCGCGGCAAGCGCCGCCATTCCTGATCAACTTTAACGATGTTCGATTCCTTCGCGCGCGCTTCCGGCTGGCAGCAGCTTTACCATCTGTGGGAGCTGATCGTCATGCTCTTTAAATTTCTCTGGGACTTGCTGCGCTTGCTCGGAGGAAGGGGCTAGGCGCGCGCGACGGCGCCTGCTTTCGGAGCGGCATGCGTGCCGAGAAACGCCCGCAGGTCGGTCAGCACGCGCTCGGGCGCTTCCTCCATCGGAATGTGTCCAAGGCCCGGATACATGACCGATTTCGCGCCCGGAATGCGCTGCGCGAATTCAGCCGCGTGCGCGGTCGGAATCCAGCGGTCCTTCGCGCCCCACAATACGAGCGTCGGCAGCGCGAGTGTCGTCAGCACATTCGTATCCAGTTCGGCGAAATCGAGCGTCGGCACCATCTTGCCAATCGCGGCGCGCGTGCCTTCGCCGTGAAAAAACTCGACGTAGCGCCGCAGCGTGACGGCATCGATTTTGCGCGGATCGCCATACACGTTGCGCACCGCGCTTTTGATGATCGCTTCCGGCAGCCAGCGCGGCGAACTCGCGCGCACCAGCGCGCTGTTGAAGAGGCCAATATAGATGGGCAGCCGCATCGGAAAGCCCGCGGAGTCGATCAGCACGAGCCGCTCGACGGCCTCGCGATGCCGCACCGCGTAGTCCCACGAAATGAGCCCGCCAAGCGAATTGCCGATGAAAGTCGCGCGCGTAATGCCGAGCGCTTGCAAAAAAGTGTCGATGAAACGCTGGTAGGTCGGGAGGTCCATCGTTTCGATCGCGCCTGTGCTGGAGCGCAGCGGCCCAGTCACGCCGAACGGCGGCAGGTCGAGACGAATGATGCGGTAAGCGTGTTTCAGTTCATCCGCGACACGATTCCATGTGTGCAGCGACGACGCGAAACCATGAATCATCACGATGATGTCGCCGCGGCCTTCGTCGACATAATGCACGTCCGCGCCCATGATGCGGATGAACTTCGAGCCGCTTTGGGTGTAGCGCCGCCGCAGTTCGTCGCGTGGCACGCTGGTGATGCCGAGGCGCGCGGCGAGCGAGCGGGGCGGCAGCGCCGCGACTGAACTACGGGGCAACGAGTTCGACGAGTTCGACGAACTCGACGAACTCGACGAACTCGACGAACGAGGATCGATGCTTGTCATGTTTTCCGTCTCCCTTTTTATTTGAATCGGGATACTAAATAATCGCCATCGGATCGGGCGACGTGACTTGCAATCGCGCCGCGTGAGCGTCATTCCTCAAGGCAAAAAGCGGTAATCGCCTGGCCGCACGCGGCGCGTCCTCTTGCGAAAGCTGAAACTGAATCCCGGCCACAGCGCGGTCACTTTGCCGCTTCGCGTCTGATACCAGCTATGGCAACCGCTCGACCACACCGAGCGCCGCATATCGTGCTGCAGGCGCGCGTTGTAGTCGCGCTGCACGTCGGGCCGCAGGTTCATCGCGCGGGCGTTGCGCCGGCGCAGCACGCGCAGGCAATCGGCGATGTACTGCACTTGCGACTCGATCATGTAGATCATCGAGTTGTGGCCCAGTCCGGTGTTCGGGCCGACGATCATGAAGAAGTTCGGAAAGTCGGCGACGCTCACGCCGAGATAGGCTTCGGGGCCGTCGCGCAGCCACAGCGCGCCGAGGTCCGCACCGCCGACGCCGGTCACGTCGAACGGCGCGCCGACGTCGTTGACCTGAAAGCCGGTGCCGCAAATGATCGCATCCGCACGATGATGCGCGCCGTCTTCTGTCACGATGCCGTCCGCGACGATCTCGCGGATGCCCGTCGTGATCACGTTCACATTCGGCTCGATGAGCGCGCGATAGTAGTTGCTCGACAGCAGCACGCGCTTGCAGCCGAGGCGGTAGTTCGGCGTGAGCGTCGCGCGCAACTCAGGGTCTTTCACGCGCCGCTCGAGATAGCTGAGGCACAGCTTCATCGGGCGCTTCATTAGCTTTGGATGACTAACGAAAGCAATCGCCTGCGATTCGAGCTTCCAGTAGATCGCGCTGCGCACGAATCGCTGCGTGAACGGCAGATGTTCGAAAAGCCAGCGCGCGCGTTCGCCGATGCGCTTGTCCGGCTTCGGCATGATCCACGGCGCGGTGCGCTGGAACAGATCGAGCCGGGCGACGCGCGGCTGGATTTGCGGCACGAACTGAATCGCGCTCGCACCCGTGCCGATCACGGCGACGTGCTTGCCTTCGAGCGGATACGCGTGATCCCAGCGCGCGGAATGAAACAGCTTGCCTTTGAAGTTCTCCAGTCCCGCGATGCGCGGCATCGCCGGCCGCGACAGCGGACCGCTCGCGGCGATCAATACGTCGGCCTCGATGCTCTCGCGCATGCCGCCGGCATCGAGCTCGATCTGCCACACATGACGTGCTTCGTCGAAGCGCGCGGCCACCACGCGCGCATTGCAACGCACGTAACGGTCCACGCCATACTTGCGCGCGCAATGCTTCAGATAAGCGAGAATTTCGTTCTGGCCGCTGAAGGCGCGCGACCACGCCGGGTTCGGCTCGAACGAAAACGAATACAGATGCGAGGGCACGTCGCACTCGGCGCCCGGATAGGTATTGTCGCGCCATGTCCCGCCGATGTCCGCGGCGGCTTCATAGAGGGTGAACGACGTGATGCCCATTTTTTGCAGCCGCACGGCCATGCCGATGCCGGAGAAGCCGCTCCCCACAATGGCGATGCGCGGCGCGACAGCTTGTGGTGATGCAGCGGATGCGGCAAATGCAGCGGACGTCACGTCGATCTCCTGCAAGGGGAAGTCGGGCGCTGCGTGCGCACACGGTAAGCCGCGTAGCCGCCCAAACGTAACGCGCAGGGTAGACAACTGTACACCTCGCGTCAAGATCGTTTAGAGTACGTCTATCAAACGCGCGTCCCGCGCGGCGATTGAAAGTCACCATGAACGCGATGAAATCCGTATCGGAAACGGCGCGGCAGCCCGCGCGCGACGCTGCGGCAGAACAGGAACTGCCGCCCGGCAAACGCAAACTGATCGAAGCCGCGTTGCGCTTGACCGCGGGCGGGCGCGGCTTTGCGAGTCTGGGTTTGCGCGAACTCGCACGCGAGGCGGGACTGAATCCGAACACGTTTTATCGGCATTTCGGCACGCTCGATGAACTCGCGCGCGAGGCCGTCGATTCGGTCAGCCGCCGTTTGCGGCCGATGCTGCGACGCGAGCGCTGGCTCGCCGCGCATGACGAACCGCATAGCGTGCCGCGGCGCGCGTGCGTCGCGTTCTTCATGTTTGCGCTCGAAAACCGCGATGCGTTTCTGAGTGCGTTAGCGGAATATCACGGCACGTCGCCGGCATTGCGTGAGGCAGTGCGCGCGACGCTTCATGCGGTGTCGGCGGAAATGGCCGACGACGTCGTTCAGTTGCAGCTAATGCCCACACTTTCGCACGATGTCGTCGATGAAGTCTGCACGCAGATCGTGCTGCAACTGTTTCATCTCTCCGCCGAGTATCTCGATGCCGACGCCGCGCGCCGCGATGCGCTCGTCGGCTATGCGGAGCGTTTTATCGTGAGGCTTTTTGCGGGCTCGGTGCTGCTCGCGCAGCAGGAGGAGGCGCGGGCGCCTGTCTCGCGGCGCGCGTGATTTTCGCTGAACGTGCAGGCAAAAAAAACAGGCTCCGTGTAGGAGCCTGTCTTCAATGCACACGCGGAGAGTGCCGCGACTGAAAGAGCGCGAGGACTCAGGTATTGTCGTCGCTCCAGCCGCCGGAATCGTCGTTGCTGCCCATGTCGATGCCGCCGCCGCTGTTGTCGTTCCAGTCGTTCGAGCCCTGGCCGAAATCGAGCCCGCCGCCATTGTCGCCTGAGTTGCCGCGCCTGCGCCCTTCATCGTCGACGATGACGTCGCGCTCCACGACGCGTTCACGCCCCGAGTTCAGCGCCTCGCCGAGCAGCACGCCGGTCAGCAGCCCGCCCATGCCGCCGCCGAAACCGCCGCCTTGCTGCACGACAACAGGCGGTTGCTGCTGATACGGACCTTGCTGCGGATAGGGCGCTTGCGGCGGATTGCCGAAGCGCTCGGCTTCGCGCGCATACGGCGACTGCTCGTTGCCCGCCGCGGCTGCCGCATTCGGATCGGGCCGGCCTTCGGCGCGTGCGCGCAGGCTGCCGATGCGCTGCTCCAGTTCATCGAGCTGATACGGCGGCACCGGATTCTTGCTGTTCGACAGCGCTTCGACGAGCGTGCGCAACTGGTCTTCGGTTGCTTCGACTTCCTTTTCGAGCGCTTCGTGACCGGGCGCAGTGGAGAGCTTCACGTCGAGTTTCAGCGAACGCACGGTGTTGAGCAGGTCGGTTGCACGCTTGAGTTGCACGCGACGATCGTCGTTCGCGCGCGTGTCGTCTTGCGTGCGGGCGCGACGCAAGGTCCAGCGCAACACGAGCGCGATTACGCCCACGATAAGCAGAATGCCGACCCACATGCCGATGCCCGGGCCGTGGCGCTCAGGCGCTTGCGGCACTTGCGGCGCGAGTCCGGCCTGCTGCTGCAAGGTCGGTGTGTTCGCGTTCTGCTGGGCGAACGGGTTGTCCGCGCGGCTCGTCGATTTGGCGTTCGCGTTGCCCACCCGTTCGGCGTCCCGACGAATGCGCGCCTCGACTTGTGCGAAACGCGTGGGATCGGTGAAACGGATTTGCGGGTCGAGCGTCTTTGCCTGTTGAAGCTGCGCGAGCGCGTCGCCATAGCGGCCTTCACGGTCGAGCACCTGGCTGTACAGGTAATGCGCGCGCGCATTGTTCGGATGCGCCTGCAGCACTTCGGACAAGCCGGCGTCGGCCTGCTGCCAGTTGCCTTGCGACATCGCGGATTCGATCTGCTGCACGGTCGGCACGGCAAACGCCGCGGCCGAAACGAGCATGAGCGAGACGAATGCGCTTGCGATAAGTTTTTTCATTTGCGGACCGGGCGTCATACGCCCGTCTCCTTCAGTCGATTGCGCCGGGCCGGCGATCCGGCGGCGGCCGGCGGCCGGCGGCCGGTTAAACATCCACGCTCACCGGCCTGCCGTCAGACACTACTCACGCAATTACTGGGCCGGCGTATTGAGCTGCTTCTTCAGCGCTTCGAGACGGTCTTCCACCGACGGGCCGCGGTTCAGATCCGCGAGTTTGTCGTCGAGCGCCTTGCCGCTTTTGACGTCGGCGGAATTCAGGCGTGCGTCCGACCGTGCATTCGACAGCGCGACCTTGTCCTCGAGCTTCTGAAAATCTTCGGAAAGGTTTTTTCCGCCGATGCCGCCGAGCGCCGTCGCAGCGACGTCTTTCGCCTCGGCGATCTGCTGCTTGGCCTGGAGAATGTTGGACCGTGCGTTCAGATCGTTGCGGCGCGCGCGCATGTCTTCGATCTGGCTCTTCAACTGCGCGACCGACGGCTCGAGCGTGGCGAGTTCCTTCGTCAGTGCATCGCGTTCCGCCTCGGCGGTGGCTTGCGCGCTCAGCGCTTCACGCGCGAGCGCTTCGTCGCCGGATTGCAGCGCGCGCTTCGCGCCGTCTTCATACTTCTTCGCCTTGTCGGCGGCAACATCGCGCTTGCTTTGCTGCGTGGCCACCTGCGCCTGAATCTCGATCAGCGAATTTTCGGCCTTGCCGATGCTCTCGTCCAGTTCGCGCACGATCTGGCGCGAGTCGCGCGACGGGTCCTGCACGGAGTCGGCCGCATCGTTCAGGAGACCTTTTAGCGTGCGCGAAATGCTGTCAAAAAGCGACATGAAAACCTCCAAAGAATGGTGTCGGCGCTGAATAGTTCACGCGCGTTCGATTGCTTGCCACTGCTACTTTACGCCGCCGCGCGACAAGCCGCGCAGCGTTCGGACCGGAGGTCGGGGCGCGCGTGCGGAATGCAATAGCACGAGCGCAAATTGTCCGGCCGGTTCGCGCATGCGTCGCGTGATGAAGCGGCAAGCTTCGATGATAAACACGCGAGCGCGTCCCTTCAGCGGCTCGCGGATATTACACCACGGGCTCTCTTAAAATGCGCTTAAAGGGCACGATGCGCGAGCCGCTCAGTGTGCGAGCGGCGAGTGTCGTCGGCGTGAATTGAGCGATGGTTGCGAAAGCGTAAGCGCGCGGAGACGATGAGCTTGCATCGTACATCCGCCTTACACCTCCATTGCGTTTCGCCGGCGCTAGGCGAAGCGTCCGCCTTCGGGGCCCAGATCGCCTTGCGGATCGTCGTCATCGCGCGCGATGTCGAGGCGAGGGCGCTTCAATACGCTCTTTATGTGCGTCTGTACTTGCGTCTGCGTGGTGACGGCAGCGGGCGCCGGCTTCTGATCGGCAGCCGCTCGGGCCGCGGCGACTCGCGCGACGGCTTCGGCCGTAGCGACGGCGTCTTCATCGACGTCGGCAGTGAGCGCGGCCAGCACATCGGCGGGCAGCAGCGGGGCGGGTTCGGAAGGAGCGGGTTGAGATGCGTGCGGCGCGCTACCCGCAAGCGCTTTGCCTGACGACCTGATCGGCTCATGCGCCGCGCGGTTCGCCGCATCGGGCAGTGCGTGGTTTGCGTCGGCGTTCGCGAGTCCGCTCGCCTCGCTGCTCGCGCGCGTGCGCAAGCCTGGCGGCAGCGCCGCGCGCGCATGCTCCGTGTCCTGCGCGACGCGCCGCAGCGCGGCGTCGAGCGCATCCGGTGCGCGCGGCGCATTGAGCCTGTCGACGATGCTCGCCGCTTTCACCTGCTCGCTCGTCGCGTCGAAACTCAGCACCGCGCGCCGCATGAGCTCGCTGACGCTGATGCCGAGCTCGTCGGCGGTGGCGGCGATCGCGCGTTTCTGCGCGGGCGTAACGAATACGACGATGCGTTCGCTGGGCTTTGTCATGATCGGCTCGCATACTTTTGTTGGTGTGGCGCTTCGCGGCGCGCATCGGCGTGCGCCGAATCCATCATATGACGAGTTGCGCCGATCGCAAACGGGCGCGTCGTGAAAATGCCGTGACATCAACGGCTTGTGGCGTTTTTGGTGGGCTTGTCCACAGGCTTGTGAACGTTTTCTGTTGATAACTCGCGCTGTGTGCGCAAGCGCATCGAAAGCTTGCCGAATCTACTCAAGCGCGCGCCGCCGGGGGCGGCGCGAAGGGAATTCTTACAAAAAAACTGCGTTGAGCGCGGCTTGATTTCTTTAAAATGCGCTGTTACGTTGCGCCGGACACTGTTCGGGCGCGCCGTGGCGACTCGCGGGGGCAAAGGGTCGCGCGGCGGTTTGCGTCCCGGACAACGCCCGCTCAGGATTCATGCGCGCTTCAAGCGCGAGAACAAGGCGTTGAATCATGGCATCCGGTCATGGCATTCAGTCATCCACTGAGTCATGAGACTGAGTCACGCCATTGATTCACGCGCCCACTATTCCAGTCATGCCAATCATCAAACGACCGCATTCTTCGCATTCTCCCGCCGGTCAAGACCGGGACTCCTACCGCCGCACCGAGGGACGCAACGCCGCTTCGCGAGATCGCGAAGAACGCGGCCGCCCGATCGGCGCGACCATCGCGATCTGGTTCGCGAGCTTCGCGGCGATTGTCGCCGTGGTGGGCGCGCTGATCGTCGGCTATGCGCTCGTCGTGATGGGGCCGAACCTGCCCTCGCTCGACGCGCTCACCGACTATCGTCCGAAAGTGCCTCTGCGCGTCTACACGGCGGACCATGTGCTGATCGGCGAATTCGGCGAGGAGCGGCGCTCTCTCGTGCGCTTCCAGGACATTCCCGACCAGATGAAAAAAGCCGTGCTCGCGATCGAGGACTATCGATTCTACGAGCACGGCGGCGTCGACTTTCTCGGCATCTTGCGCGCGGGTTTCGCGGATCTCGCGCACGGCGGCGCGTCGCAGGGCGCGAGCACGATCACGATGCAGGTCGCGCGCAACTTCTTCCTGTCGAGCGAGAAGACCTATACGCGCAAGGTCTATGAAATGCTGCTCGCGTACAAGATCGAGCGCGCGTTGACGAAGGACCAGATTCTCGAGCTGTACATGAACCAGATTTATCTGGGCGAGCGCGCGTATGGTTTCGCGGCGGCGGCCCGCGTGTACTTCGGCAAGGATCTGAAAGACATCACGCTCGCGCAGGCCGCGATGCTCGCGGGTCTGCCGAAAGCGCCGTCCGCGTATAACCCCGTGGTGAACCCCAAGCGCGCGAAGATCCGTCAGGAATACATTCTGAGGCGCATGTTCGAGCTTCGCTATATCAGCCAGGAGCAGTACGACCAGGCGGTGAAGGAAGAGATTCACACGCGCAATCCGGGCAACGAATACAGCGTGCACGCCGAGTACATTGCCGAAATGGTTCGGCAGATGATGTATGCGCAGTACAAGGACGAAACTTATACGCGCGGCCTGAACGTGACGACCACGATCGATTCCGCCGACCAGGACGCCGCGTATCGCGCGGTGCGCAAGGGCGTGATGGATTACGAGCGGCGCCACGGTTATCGCGGGCCGGAAGGCTTCGTGCAATTGCCGGCTGCGGGCGACGACCGCGATCAGACGATCGACGACGCGCTCACCGATCATCCGGATAACGGCGAACTCGTCGCCGCCGTCGTGACGGACGCGAGTCCGAAGCAGGTGAAGGCGCAACTCGTCGACGGCACGCAGGTCACGATGAGCGGCGAGGGCTTGCGCTTTGTGGCGAATGCGCTGAGCGCGCGCGCCGCGTCGGCGACGAAGATCAAGCCCGGCTCGATCGTGCGCGTGATGAGCGACGACAAGGGCAACTGGCAGATAACGCAGCTTCCGCAAGTGGAAGGCGCGCTTGTGTCGCTGACGCCGCAGGACGGCGCGATTCGCGCGCTCGTCGGCGGCTTCGATTTCAACAAGAACAAGTTCAACCACGTGACGCAGGCATGGCGTCAGCCGGGTTCGAGCTTCAAGCCGTTCATCTATTCGGCCGCACTCGACAAGGGCCTCGGACCGGCGACGATCATCAACGACGCGCCGTTGTACTTCCCGTCGAGCACGCCAGGCGGCGACGCATGGGAGCCGAAGGACGACGATCAGCCCGACGGTCCGATGCCGCTGCGCCTCGCGTTGCAGAAGTCGAAGAACCTGGTGTCGATCCGCATCCTGTCGTATATCGGCACGAAGTACGCGCAAGACTTCGTCACGCAGCGTTTCGGTTTCGATGCCGACAAGACCCCGCCGTATCTGCCGATGGCGCTCGGCGCGGGGCTCGTCACGCCGTTGCAATCGGCGGGCGCGTATTCGGTGTTCGCCAACGGCGGCTATCGGATCAACCCGTATCTGATCAGCGAAGTCACGGACGCGCGCGGCGAGCCGCTTTCGAAAGCGCAACCGCTGACGGCCGGCCGCGACGCGCCGCGCACACTCGAGCCGCGCAACGCGTACATCATGAACAGCCTGTTGCATTCGGTCGCGACGGCGGGCACGGGGGCGGGCACCAACGCGCTGCATCGTTCGGACTTGCAGGGCAAGACGGGTACGACCAACGACGCGAAGGACGGCTGGTTCGCCGGTTATCAGCAATCGCTCGTCGCGGTCGCGTGGATGGGTTACGACCAGCCGAAGACGCTCGGCAGCCGCGAGTTCGGCGCGCAACTCGCGTTGCCGATCTGGGTCGAGTACATGCAGCGCGCGTTGCGCGGCGTGCCGCAAAGCGAGCCGGCGCAACCGGACGGCGTGACTTCAGTCGACGGCGAGCTGTTCTATTCGGATATGACGCCGGGGAATGGTTTCGTGGCGAGTATCGGGCTCGATTCCGCGAATCCGACGGCCGGTGTGAGCGATGCGGTCGGCGGCGTGGGCCCTGCGGGTATGACGCCGCCGGCGGTGCCGCCGCCGAGCGTGTCGTCGAACGAGAAGAAGCAGATCATGGATCTGTTTGAGTCGAATAAGCCTTGAAGATGGGAAGCGCGTGCGAGCGGTGCTCGCACGCGCTGTGTTCTGTGCAGACCGCAAGGCAATGCGGACTTATGCGCGGGTCTGCCGTGTCGTCGCTGAGACTAAGCGGACGGCTGCGGCGTGTAATGCCGCCGACAATAGGCCAGGTGCATGGTCGCTTTCAGTAGCCTGCCTCTCGGCGTATCTCTTTCAGTTGTGCGTAACTGATTATCTGAAAATGCTGATCGTCGTTAAATTGGGCGATGAGCTTTGAGTCGTCGGGTGGCGTTTCTCCAAACATCTGGTAGTGAAATGCAAGCGTGGTCACATAGTTGACACTTGGCACGATTGAGTGGGCTCGCGTGTAGCCACCGGTTTGCACGGCACGCCAGAAAACCCTGTCGCCGACGATGCTCTCCGACAAGTCCTTGAAGAGCCAGACTGCGCATGCGGGAAACGCAGCTCGCGTCAGGAAATAGCAATTCGTGTCGTTGAAATCGATCCCGTTGGATTCCTTGCAGATGCCAAGCACGCGGCCGTCTGCCGCAATTATTGTGCGAGTAGCCGTGACCACCTGCGCACCCGTCATCTGTACTATTGAGCGCATCGTTTCGATGTGGTTTGGCTCGTACCAGTTGTCGGCATCGAGAAAGCAGATCGCATCGAAACCATTGGCAGCCACGCACGCGGCACCTACTCCACGAGGAGTGTCTCCATAGTCAGCATGGTTCGGAATCTTGATGTGGACGACGCTTTCCCAGCTATCGACATCGGCAGCAGGGAACCCATCGGCGACCATGAAGTGAGTGACGTCCCCTTGCTGTCCAAGGACGCTCTCGTGGCACCTTCGTAGAACGTCAAGCGGCTCTTTATAGTACGGGCTAATAACGGCGACTCGCATGAAGAATTCCCGAGGTATCCATGGAGCGGCGAATTATATATATCGGTAGGTCGCAGAAGGCTATCTCGATTAATGGTCGCGCGAGGCCTGCGTCCTTGAAGGCAATCCCGCCGCTTCTGCTTCATTCCACACCGCTGCCGATAACCCCAGCCCGCTCAACGAGTTAGCCTGCTTATCAGAAAGTTTTCAACAGGCTCATGAACATCAACTGGGGATAACTCCGGCCGACTAATTCGTACCACCAGGTTTCGCCTCTACTCCCCGCGAAACCTCCCCCAAACTCACCCGCCCACCGTCACCCCCCACCGGCGGATTCCCCATCGCCTGAAACAGCGCCGCCGTATCCGTGAGCCGTGCGCTCGTGTAGCGAATCTCATCGAGCTGCGCATTGCGGAATTGCTGCTCGCTCGTACGCGTCGACGACACAGGCACGGCACCGAGCCGATAGCGCGCCGACGTTTCATCGAAAACACCCTGCGCCGAACGCGCCGCCGTACTCGCGGCATCCAGCGCCTGCGCGTCATGCTCGAGCGCGGCGAGCGTATCGGCGACGTTCTGGAACGCGGCAAGCACCGTTTGCTTGTATTGCGACACGGTGGCCTCGTAGGTGTTCATGGCCGCGCGGCGCTGCGCCATCAGCGCGCCGCCGTGAAAGAGCGGCTGCGACAGCGACGCGCCGATGCTCCAGATCGCGCCCGCGCCCGAAAGCGCGACCGGCCAACTGAAGCCGCCTTGTCCCATCGACGCGCTCAGCGACAGGCTCGGATACATCTGCGCGGTCGCCACGCCCACATCGGCGGCGGCGGCTTTCAACGCGGCGTCGGCGGCCTGAATGTCGGGCCGCGCACGCAAGAGTTCGCTCGGCACCACGACCGGCACCTGCTCGGGCAGATGCAAGCTCACGAGCTGGAGATCGTCCGGCGCGGCGTCCGGCGTGCGGCCCAGCAGCACGGCGAGCGCGTGACGCGTCGTTTGCCATTGCTGCCTGAGCCCCGGCAGACTCGCCGACAAACTCGCCGCACTTTGTTGCGCGCTCAACTGATCGGCATGCGAGACGGCGCCAAGCGCATAGCGCCGCGCGGTGTCGTGAGCCTGATCGTTGGCAAGCGTGACGAGCCGCTCGGTGGTGTCGATCTGCGCGCGCAATGCCGCGCTCGTGATCGCGGCGCTCACGATGTTCGCAGCGAGCGCGCGCCGCGCGGCGTCGAGTTGATAGGCCTGCACGTTCACGCGCGCGGCCAGCGCGGCATCGGCGAGACGCGCGGCGCCGAACAGGTCGATCGTATAGTGCGCCTGCAATTGGCCGACGAAGATGTTGTACAGAAACGTATTCGGGCCGATCTCCGGAATCGCCAGCGCACGATTGCGGGTTGCCTGACCGCCCGCGTCGATCGTGGGCAGCATCGAACTGCCGATCTGCGCGCGCAGTTGCTCGCGCGCGGCGGCAAGCGTCTGTTCGGTGGCGGCGAGCGTCGGGCTATTGTGCAGCCCTTCGTCGACGAGCGCGTTCAACGCATCCGATCGATACAACGTCCACCACTCGGGCACCGGTTTGCCGCCGACCATGAACTGCTGCGCGACGCCTTGCGCGGCGACGGTTTGCGCCGGTTGCGCCTCGCTGCCGTAGTGGAGCGGCTGCGGCATCGCCGGCGGCTCGCCGTTCGGTCCGAACGAACAGCCGGCAAGCGAAGCGGCGAGCGCGAACGTGAAGCCGGCAAGCGCCGTGTTGCGCGAGACGCGTGCCGGCGAGAAAGCCGCCAACCTGCTCAGGAAGCGGGAATGTGCGAACTGGTTCATGTTCAATTCCCCGTGTGCGCCGCGCCGGATTCGGGCGGCGTTTGCGGCTCGCGCTCGTCGTTGCGTACGCGGAACGACAGCGCGTAGAGAGCCGGCAGATAGAACAAGGTGAGGACGGTCGCGCTCGTGATGCCGCCCATCAGCGCGGTGGCCATCGGCCCGAAAAAGTTCGAGCGCAACAGCGGAATCAGCGCGAGCACGGCGGCGGCAGCGGTCAGCGTGATCGGCCGGAAGCGCCGCACGGTCGCGCCGACAATCGCGTCGAAGCGCTTTTGCCCCGAGGCGATGTCCTGCTCGATCTGGTCGACCAGAATCACCGAATTGCGCATGATGATGCCGAACATCGCAATCACGCCGAGCATCGCGACAAAGCCGAACGGCTTGCCGAACAGCAGCAGGGTGAAGACCACGCCGATCAATCCGAGCGGCGCCGTCAGCACCACCATCAGCACGCGCGCGAAGCTCTGCAACTGGATCATCAGCAATGTGAGCACGACGACGATCATGATCGGCATTTGCGCATTGATCGACGCCTGGCCTTTGCCGCTTTCTTCGACGGAACCGCCTATCTCGATCCGGTAGCCGACAGGCAAGCTCGCGCGAATCGGCGCGAGCGCCTTGTCGACGGCATGCGTCACGTCGATGCCTTGCGCGCCCGGCGCGACGTCGGACTGCACGGTGATGGTCGGCTGACGGTCGCGTTCCCAGATCACGCCGTACTCGAGATCGTTGCGCAGATGCCCGAGCGTGCCGAGCGGCACCGCGCCGTTCGGCGTGGGCATGGCGAGCGTGACGAGCTTCGCCGGGTCCACGCGCTCGGCTTTCGGCGCGCGCAGATCGACGCTGATCAGCTTGTCGCGCTCGCGATACTGCGTGACGGTATAACCGGACAGCGTCATCGCGAGGAAGCTCGAAATGTCGTCTGAACTCACGCCCAGTTCGCGCGCTTTTGTCTGGTCGACTTCGAAGCGCACCGACCGTTCGGCCGGCTCGTCCCAATCGAACTGTACGTTGCGCGTATCGCGGTCGGCGCGCAGCGTCGCGGCGACTCGCTCGGCGATCGAGCGCACGGTCGCGATGTCGTCGCCGCTCACGCGAAACTGCACGGGATAGCCGACCGGCGGCCCGTTTTCGAGGCGCGACAGGCGCGTGCGAATCGCGGGAAAGTTATTGCGCAGTTCGGGCTCGAGCCATTGCGCGAGCTTCTCGCGCTCTTTCACGGACTTTGCGGTGATCACGAACTGTGCGAAATTCGGTTGCGTCAGTTGCTGGTCCAGCGGTAGATAAAAACGCGGCGCACCGGTGCCGACGAAGTTCACCGAGTGATCGATTTCAGGGCGTCCCACAAGTACCTTTTCGAGCCGTTTCGCTTCGCGCAAGGTCGCGTCGAACGATGCGCCTTCGGGCAGCCGCACGTCCACCAGCAGTTCGGGCCGGTCCGAACTCGGGAAGAACTGCTGCGGCACCAGCGCGAAGCTGGCCATCGCCACGACGAACAGCACGATGGTGATGGCGAGCACGATGAAGCGCCGCTCGATACACCAGCCGATCCAGCCGCGCAGACGCTTATAGAAGCCCGTGTCGTAGATGTCGTGTTCGTGATCAGGGGCGTGGTGCGCCTCGCGCTTGCGCTCGGGCAGCAGGTGAAAACCGAGCAGCGGAATCAGCACGACCGCCGCGAGCCACGACGCGATCAACGCGATTGCCGAGACTTCGAAAATGGAGCGCGTGTATTCGCCGGTGCTCGACTTGGCCAATGCAATCGGCAGAAAGCCCGCGACGGTGACGAGCGTGCCGGTCAGCATCGGAAACGCCGTGCTGGTGTAGGCGAACGCCGCGGCGCGCGTGCGGTTCCAGCCCTGCTCGAGCTTCACGGCCATCATTTCGACGGCGATGATCGCGTCGTCGACCAGCAGGCCGAGTGCAAGCACCAAAGTGCCGAGCGATACCTTATGCAGTCCGATGTCGAACATGTACATGCACAGCGCGGTGACGGCGAGCACGACCGGGATCGAGATGACCACCACCATGCCGGTGCGCACGCCGAGCGACACGAGGCTCACCACCAGCACGATCGCGATGGCTTCGGCCACGGCTTCCAGGAAGTCGTCGACGGAATGAGCGACGGCGTGCGGCATGCTCGACACTTCGGTCAATTGCAAACCGGCGGGCAGCGCCTTGCGCAGGCCGACCATTTGCGCGTCGAGCGCCTTGCCGAGACGGATCACGTCGCCGCCCGGCTGCATCGTCACGCCGATGCCGAGCACCGCCTTGCCGCCCGCGCGCATCTGCGTGACAACGGGATCGTCGTAACCGCGCTTGATCGTCGCGATGTCGCCGAGACGGAACGAGCGGCCGTTGATGCGGATCAGCGTGTCGGCAAGCGCGTTCACGTCCTTGAACTGGCCGGTGGGACGCACGAACACGCGGTCGTCGGTCGTGGTCAGCGTGCCCGCCTGCGACACCGCGTTCTGCGAGTTGATCGCCTGCCCGAGTTGTTGCGGCGAAATGCCGAGCCGCGTGAGCTGCGTGTTCGTGATCTCGACGTAGATGTGCTGATCGGGATCGCCGAAGTAATCCACCTTGGCGACGCCGGGCACGCGCAGCAGCACAGTGCGCAACTGGTCCGCGTAATCGTGCAGTTGCGCGGGCGAGAAGCCGTCGCCTTCGAGCGTGAAGATGTTGGTGTAGACGTCGCCGAATTCGTCGTTGAAGAACGGACCCTGAACGCCTTGCGGCAAGGTCGCGGCGATGTCGCCGACTTTCTTGCGCACCTGATACCAGGTTTCGGGCACGTCCTTCACGGGCGCGGAGTCTTTCATCGTGAAGAACATCAGCGACTCGCCGGGGCGCGAGTAGCTGCGCACGAAGTCGATGGCGGGCGTTTCCTGCAGCTTGCGGCCGATGCGGTCCGTCACCTGTTCCTGGACCTGGCGCGCGGTCGCGCCGGGCCAGAAGGTGCGGATCACCATCACGCGAAACGTGAACGGCGGGTCTTCGGATTGCGCGAGGCGCGTGTAGGCGAGGGCGCCGAACGCGGTGGCCAGTGCGATCAGGAAGACGACCAGCGCCTGATGGCGCAGCGCCCACGCGGACAGATTGAAGCGTCCTTCTTCGTGCGTCGCGCTCATGAAGCGAAGTCCTCGGGATGCAGTGGCGCAATCGCGCGGACTTTCTCACCGGCGCTGACCGTATGCACGCCTTGCAGCACGACGTGTTCGCCGTTCTTCAGGCCCTGGCTCACGACGATCGTGCGCTCGTTATAGCGCGCGACCGTGACGCGGCGCAGCTCCAGCGCGCTGTCCGCCGCTCGCACGACCCACACGGCCGGCTGCGTGCCGTCGTGAAAGAGCGCGGTGGACGGCAGCACGAAAAAGCCGTGCTCGCCTTCGGCGTTGCTCGCCGCCGAAGACGAACGCGCCGACAGCGCGATGTCCGCGGTCATGCCGAGGCGCACGTCGGGCCCAGGATTCTCGAGCGTGAGTTTCGCGCGATAGGTGCGGCTCTGTGGATCGGCGGCGGGCGACAGTTCGCGCACGCGCGCCGTGAACTTGCGGCCAGGCAGTGCGCCGAGCGTGACGTTCGCCGTTTGCCCGACCGCAAGGCCGGCGAGCGCGCTTTCCGGCACGTCGCAGACCACGTCGAGTTCGCCGCTCCACGCGAGGTTGTAGACGGCTTGGCCCGCCGACACGTTCTGACCTGTGTCGGCCTGCTCGGCGGTGATCACGCCGGCGTGATCGGCGGCGAGCGTCGTGTATTGCAACTGATCCTTCGACAACGCCGCCTGCTGCGCCGCCTGATCGCGCTGCGCAGCGGCCGACGCATACGCGTTCGTGGTCTGCTCAAGTTGCGCGGGGGCGATCAGATTTTCCTTGGCTTGCGCCCGGTCGCGGTCGAGCTGCTGCTTCGCGTATTGATAGCTGTGCTCGGCGGCGGCGAGCTGCGCCTGCGCGCTCGCAGCGTTCTTTTGCGCATCCGCGGGATCGAGGCGGGCGACGATCTGGCCGCTCTTCACCACGTCGCCAAGACGCACGCGCCGCTCGACGATTTTTCCGCCGACGCGAAACGACAGCGGCGTCGAATAACGCGCCTGCACCTCGCCCGGCAGCGACGCGACGGGCGCGGCGTTGCCGTCCGCATGAACCGCGACGGCCACGACGGGCCGCGGCTCGGGCGCCGCGGCTTCCTTTTTTGAACACGCGCTCAATGCGACGACGCCCGCAAGCGCGAGCGCAACGGCGAGGCGGCGCGCACGCCGTTGCCCCGCGAGGCGAGGAGACTGCTGGCGCATCGCTTCAGATGCGCGGAAACCGGGACGCTTCACAATGACCCCAACCGGAAACAGCGAAGAACATGGCAGGCCGCAGCGGCATACCAGCGAAGAGCGCACGCCCGGTCATGCAATTGGCATACGCATCTGATTTTCAATGATGCCTCGCATTCTAATACACACCTGTATCTGAATGTCGATGTGAATTAGAATTCTTTTCGGTGCTAGACTTGCGCCCATGAAACGGCAAAGACTCACACGCGAGCAAAGCAAAGACCAGACGCGGCAGCGTCTGCTCGACGCTGCGCAGGCAACTTTTATGAAGAAGGGCTTTGTCGCGGCGAGTGTCGAGGACATCGCCGCGGCGGCGGGCTACACGCGCGGCGCGTTCTATTCGAACTTCCGCAGCAAGAACGAACTGTTCCTGGAACTGCTGCGGCGCGACCACGAGGCCATGCAGGCGGGCTTGCGCGCGATTTTCGAAGAGGCGGTCACGCGCGAGCAAATGGAAGAGCGCGTGATGCGCTACTACAGCAACCTGCATCGCGAGAACAAATGCTTTTTGCTGTGGGTCGAGGCGAAGCTGCTGGCGGTGCGCGACGGCCGCTTCCGGCTGCGGTTCAACGCGTTCATGCACGAGAAGCTCGAACAGCTCGCCGCGTATGTGAGCGAGTTCTCGGAGCGGGTCGGCACGCCGCTGCCGCTGCCGGCCGCGACGCTGGCGCTGGGCTTGATGGGTTTGTGCGACGGCGTGCAGTTCTTCTACACGGTCGATCCGCAGAATGTGCCGAGTGAAACGGCAGAAGCGGTGCTGGCGGGATTTTTCGCCCGCGTGGTGTACGGGCGCAGCGCCTGAGGGCGCGAGGTGCTTAAAGCGCGCGAGGGCGCGTGAAGCGCGAGCATGCGTGGGGCTGAAGATGCCCCACGCCTTTGCGCATAAGTCCCGCTGCGGGAATCAGTTTGTCGTGAACTGCGTGCAGGTATCGACGACGGGGCTCGCGCACACGAACGAATATTCGCCGCTGTAGCGCAGGACTTCTTTACCCGCATGAAGAACGACCTTGATGTCCGGGCAGCGCTCGTAAGCGATGAACGCCGAGCAGGCTGCGGCGGACCAGCAGACCAGAGAAAACGCGATTTTTTCGAGAAGCTGGAAACGGTGTGGCATGGCTAGAGGCTGACGAAATAGCTAGCGGTGAAATTGTTCAGGCGCCATCTTACCAGCATCTAAGGGTTTATACCTAGTCTGACTCCGCAATCACGGGTGAAACGTCGCGCGCACGCATCGGCCAAGCTGGCGCGATTGTCATGTGCAGGTCAGGGTTGGGACAGGTCGGGTCGATACAATCGATTCGTTGGGCAAATCCGCGCGGCCTTGCCGCGCGGGGTGATGGAGGCGGCAGCGCGCGCCCGGCCCGGCATCTCGACGCAGGAGTCGCCCCATGAATCAATTGCAGTCCATGCGCGTGTTCGTCAAAGTGGCGGACCTCGGCAGTTTCGTCCGCGCGGCAAACGCGCTGGATCTTTCCACCGCTGTCGTCACGCGCCATGTGGCCGATCTGGAAGCGCGCCTCGGCGCCCGTTTGCTCAATCGCACCACGCGCCGTCTGTCGCTGACGGAGTCGGGCGCGACCTATCTGGAGCGCGTGCGTCATCTGCTCGACGATCTCGAAGGCGTTGAGCAGATGCTGGCCGCGCGCCATCACGAGCCGGTCGGCACCCTACGGATCGTCGCGCCGGTGGTGTTCGGGCTGCAAAGCCTCGCGCCGGCCGTGCAGTCGTACGCCGCGCGCTATCCCGACGTCGTGCCCGATGTGACGCTCGCCGACCGCCAGGCGGATCTCGTTGAAGAAGGTTTCGACGTGGGCATCATGGTCGGGCGTCCGGCGCGCAGTGCGAGCATCGTCACGCGGCGGCTCACCACCTGTCAGCTAACCGTTTGTGCGACGCCGGCCTATCTCGCGCAGCACGGCACGCCGACGCGCCCCGACGATCTGTTGCGTCATCCGTGTCTGAGCCGGGCGCCCGAGCAGGGCGGCGAGGAGCGCGTGTTCAGCGGACCGGAAGGGCTCGTGCGCGTGAGGACCACTAACGCCATTGCCGCGAACAATAGCGAAATGCTGCGGCAGTTCGCGCTGCTCGGCATGGGCGTCGCGATCCTGCCGAGCTATCTGATCGGCCGCGATCTGGCATCGGGCCGGCTTGTCGAACTGCTCGGCGATTACCGCCTGCCCGAGATCGAGATCACGATTGTCTATCCGAGCCGCCTTCACTTGCCGGCGAAGGTGCGGACTTTCGTCGATCACCTCGTCGAGCATTTCGAGTCGGACTTCACGGCGCCGGCACGCGATTCGCGACATGCGAAGCGTGCAGGTGCGCTCGCGGGTTGCGGCGTCCGGCATGTGCGGCCACGAGCGGGCGCCGCCGCCGGTCTCGCAACGGCGCCGGGCTAGATCCAGAGATCGTTGACGGCCGTGCGTTCGTTGGTTGCTTCGCCAGTGTTCTTGACGCCGCGCGGCTCGATCAGCAGCAGCTTCACTTCGCGCTCCGCGAACGGCTTGTGCTCGGTGCCCTTCGGCACCACGAACATTTCTCCCGCCGACAGCGTCACGAAACCGTCGCGCATGTCGATGCGCAACTGGCCGTCCAGCACGATGAAAGTCTCGTCGGTGTCGGCATGCTCGTGCCACACGAAATCGCCTTCGATGCGCACGACCTTGAACTGATAGTCGTTCATTTCGGCAACGACGCGCGCTTGCCATTGGTCCTGGAACAGTGCGAGTTTTTCAGCGAAATTGATCGCGCGGTAGGTTTGTTGTTCTGGCTGGACGTCGGACATGTGGTGCTCCTTCCAAAGAGGGTTGCTGTCTCGGGAAAGAGCATAGCGCGCGCGGACGAGGCGCGTCTGGAACGTTTGTGCGCGGGAGCGGGGCGCGAGCGGCCGCGCTTAGGTCGCGCTTAGGTCGCGCTTAGGTCGCGCTTAGGTCGCGCTTAGGTCGGGCTTTTGGCCGCGCTCACCTGCGCACGCATTCACCTGCGGACAAACTCACACACTGAGTCCCGGCCCGAAATTGCCGCCGATCAGCCGCGTGACCGAATCGACGTCCGCGTAGTCCTGCTCAGGCAGGCCGTCGAGCATCGACAGGACTTCGTTGCTCGCACCTGCCTCGCGCGCCGCGTCGACGAGTGCGTCCTTGTTGGCGGGGAAATGGATTTCGCTGAGTACGTCGGAGATCTGCAAGTCGATGGATTCCCCGGGGATGGACGATGCCGTCATGCAAGCGCTCCTGCAGATAAAGTTGGAATGAATCGCGGCGCCGCCCGAGCCGCACAAGCCGCCGGCGCCGCTCAAGCCGCACGCGGACCGCCGCGAGCCGGAACTCCGTATTGCCGGCCGGTTCGCCGCACTCGACCCCTCGGTCGAAGCGGACCGAGCAAAGCCACGCAACGGGCGCTGCTGTCAGGTCTGCAAGCGCTCATTGCGCGCCGCAAACCCACGCTCCGGATGTCGCGGCTTCGGCAGGACGATATGCTGCCATTGCTGCGGACGATTGTCGTCCGTGACGGCCACGTCAGGCGCTGCTGGGGCGACTGGCGCGGCGTTCGCGCGTTCGGCGAGGGTGCTCGCCGGCGTGCCGTCCTGCGCGGTGTGAACCGGCGCGGCAAAGCACGAAGCGGACAGCGTCACCATGGTCAACAGTGTCGAGGTTTTCATGCCCGACCTCCTAAGCTCATGCGGCGCTAAGCATTCAGCAAGGGCTGTGCCGTCCCCGCGTCGAAAGGAAAGCGCAAGCCGCGCGAGGCCGGGCTGCAAAGGCCGCGCGCTTTGGTCGGGCGGGGCGCGTAATGCTTGCCAAGCGGCCTGCAAAGCAAGCTTGCCGCGCGCCTCGTGACCCCCCATTGTAAATCGCCGATGATGGCGCGGGAATGGCAGTCAAAAGGCAGTGGTGTTCAGCAGTTTGGAGGCGCGGCGGCGCACCGCTACATCAGCACATCGAAGCGCGTCCACGGCCACGACGGCCGGTCGCGCATATAGCCGTTCAGCCAGTTCCACTGCGGATGCCGCTTCATGAACGCCTGGGCGTCGAACGGCCGGCCGCACGGATGTCCCCAGCGCGCCGAGAACGCCATGTCGCGTGCCATCTCGCTGTCGACCACCTTGCCGTCGTTCGCGCCCCACGGATTGAACGGCCCGTGATCCGAGCCGCCGAAACGCGCGTCGTCCAGTTCCAGATGTCCGCAGATCGTGCGCGAACACGGGTTGTCGTTGCGATCGAGATAGACGTCGTGATGATCGGCGATCATCGCCTTCGCGAGCTCGACGTCGATCTTGCCGCGGCGCATCTCCTCGAGCTGCATGAAGCGCAGACGCCGCGCGCCGTTCTTGCGCACGTCGGTATAGTCCTCGCCTTCGCCGATGCATTCCTGGTTGCGGATCTTCAGATCGGTCGCCGTGTTGTAGCCGCTGTAGAAGCCGTCCTTCGTGCTTTCGAAGCCGGAGTAGTGCAGGCCGAGTTCATAGCGCGCGATCTCGCCGGTCTTGATGTCGCCGAGCAGCCAGCTATTCGCGTAGCCGCCGTTGTTCGCCACGGCAAACATTTCGCACCATTCGCCGATGCTGTTCGCGTATTGCGATGCGCGCCGCGAGCGATAGAACTCGGGCGCGCCCGCCGCGTTGTAGCCGACGAAGTTCGAGATGGTCGTCTCCGTCACCATCAGTCCCGCGGCCGTGATCCAGAAATCGGTGAGGCTCGAAATGCAGCCCGGCAGGCCCTGCATCAGAATGCGGTTGCCCTCGTCGGGCACGATGTCGAAGATAACGTTAAACGCGTCGCCCGCGGCGTAGCGGTCCCACGAGTTGTGCGCCATCACGATGCGGCCGTCGCGCGTGGCGTTGCCCGTTGCGATGAACGCGCTGCAATGATGGCCGCGCCGGCCGCGCCAGGGCTTGAGTCCGAAGCCGGGCTTCTGCTGGGCCGCGTGCGCGGGCCACCAGCTTTGCAGCAGATCCATGTAGCCGTTCCACGCGAGCACTTCGGCGAACGGCAGTTTCGCGCCGTCGGCGATGCCCTGGATTTCGTCGGCGAATTCGGTGTCGAGCTTGTTGGCGAACTGCGAGACGGCAGCCTCGACGAAGGTGTCGAACTCTTCGCCGGTGTCCCACTTCGCGAGGTAGCGGGCGGTGCGGATTGCGTTGCGGATTTCGGCTGCGAGCAGTTGGCCGTGCTGTTCGCCGCGATCGTACGGCTCGCCTTCGATGTGCAGGAAAACCCAGCCCGCCTGGTCGCGGCGCGCGGCGTCAAGGGACGGTTCGCTCATCTTCCCTCCGATCGAATGGCGGGCGTCGCGCTCGCCCGGCCTGGCGTAAGCTCGCGCTGCCGATGCCGCCGCAGCGTCTTTTCATTGTAGAGATTCTGCGATGCTTTGCACGGACGCGCCGCCCGCGTGCGGAGCCGCTGTGTTCAGCGCGTCGGATTCATGCGGAAGTACGCATCGAGCAGCGACGTTTTATAAACCACGCCCGCGAGCCGCGGATGCGCGGCGCTTTCGACAACCGGCAGGCGCTCGCCCTGGAACGCCATGAAGTGCTGCAACGCGACGCCGAGCGGCATGTCGGGCGTGAGCACGTCGAAGTGCGGCTGAAGATAGTCGGCGGCGGTTCGCGTCGAGGTATCGCGCTTGTCGAGCAGATCGGACGTGATGTCCTTCAGCGCGACGACGCCGAGAAACGCGCCCGATTCGTTCGCCACATACAGATACTTGACCGGATATTCGAGGAACACGCGCGTCATGTCGTGCACGGTCGCATTGGGCGGCACGACGGTCTGCGCGGGGCGGATCAGCTCGCGCATCTGCGTCGCGCGCAGGCGCGTGCGTTCCTGCTCTTCCTGATTGCGGCGCAGCGTGATTTCGTACATCGACGTCTTGCCGATCGCCCGCGAGACAAAGTACGCGACGACGCACGAAAGCATGAGCGGCAACACCACCTGGTAGCTGAGCGTCATCTCGAAGATCATCAGGATCGCCATCAGCGGCGCCTGCGTCGCGCCCGCGAGGAAGGCGCCCATGCCGACCATCGCATACGCGAACGGCGCCGAGGTGCCGTGCGGCCACAACGCGTGCATGCTCTGCCCGAACAGCGAGCCGACCACCGCGCCGACGAACAGCGTCGGCGTGAACACGCCGCCCACGGCGCCCGAACCGGCAGTGGCCGCGGTCGCCACGAGCTTGAACACCAGCACGACGACGAGCGCGGTCCACGTCCACGGCGAGTGCAGGATGGAGTTCACGACGCTGTAGCCGTTGCCCCACACCTCGGGCGTCCATACGGACAGAATGCCGACCACGAGCCCGCCGAGCGCGAGCCGCGCGGGCAGCGGCAACGGCAGCTTGCCGAACAGCGCCTTGGAGCCGTCGAGCAGCCGCAGAAACTGCGGCGCGGCTGCGCCGCACAGCAGACCGAGCGCGACGAACAGCAACACCTCGACGCCCGCCACCGGCGGAAACACCGGCATTTCATACGGCGGCTTGTAGCCGGCGAATTCGCGCATCGTGATGTTGGCGACGACTGCCGCGACGACCACGGGCCCGAAGCTTTCCATCGCGATCGAGCCGAGCACGATCTCGGTGACGAAGAACGCACCGGCGATCGGCGCGTTATACGCCGACGTGATGCCGGCCGCCGCGCCGCAGGCCACCAGCAGGCGCAGCCGCGGCGGATCGAAGTGCACCCAGCGCCCGATCAGCGAGGCCGCGAGCGCGGCAAGCTGCACCATCGGACCTTCACGGCCGATCGAGCCGCCGCTTGCAATGGTGAACAGCGACGAGACGCTGCGCCACAGACTCAGCTTGACCGGCACCACGCCGTCGCCGATCGCCACGGCCTCCATGTAGTCGATGTGATTGCATTTGTCGGCGTGACGACGGGCGATCAGCAGCAGCGAACCGGCGATCAGGCCGCCCGCCGCCGGCAGCCAGATGCGCACCGTCCACGGCAGGCTGCGCGCCATTTCGACGAAGCTGCCGGCCTTGCCGGCCACCAGCAGTTGCAGGATCTCAATGCCGCGGCGAAAGGCGATCGTCGCAAAGGCGCCCGCGACGCCGACTACCACCGACCAGACCAGCATCGTGTGCGCGTCGGAGAGACGGAAAAGATCTTGCGCGCGGGTGCGCAGCTTCAGCAGGAATGAAAGCACGTCGGCGGTACGGAGCGGGAAGAAGCGTTGAAAAGCGCGCACGGTAACAGCAGCGCGCCCGCTGGACGAAGCGGGCGCGCTGCCGGACGTGAACGGGGAAGGGCGGCGCGGCTCAAGCCGCCGCCTTGTCGAGTTCGGGATAGCGCCTGAAGATGCACGCCTCGTTATGTTCGATACGGCGCTCGGACTGCAGATAGGCGGCGATATTCGGCCGCTCCATCACCGCGGCATGCAAGGCGGCGAGCCGCGGATACTGCTCGCCGAAGCGCTTCAGCGCGCGCGGGAAGGCGTAAAGCAGTCCGTCGATCAACTGGAACATCGAGAGATCGACGTAGGTGAGCGAGTCGCCGACCATGAAGGTGTCGCCGGCCGGATTCTGTTTCAGCACGCGCTCGAAATACTTCATGAACTTCGGAATCCGGTTGTCGATGAAGTCATGCGCGCGCGTTTTCGCGGCGTCTTTCTGGTCTTCGTAGTAGAGGCTGGCCGCAAGCGGGTGATGAGTGTCGTGGGCTTCGGTCACCACGTCGGCGATAGTCAATTGCAGGCCGTTTGCGACGTAGCGCAGGCTTTCCACGGACGGCGCGAGATTCAGGCGCGGTCCGAGATAAAAGAGGATGTTCGCGGTCTGCGCGATCACCAGGTCGCCGTCTTTCAGAAACGGCGGAGCGAACGGCGGATAGGGCTCGTCCCGGCTTTTCATGACCGCCATCATCGCGCCGGTGCCGAGACCTTCGGACGGCTCGCCGCGCGCCACTTCGACATAGTCCGCGCCGGCTTCTTCCAGCGCGAGCCTCACAAATTCGCCACGGCCTTGCAGGCCGTCCCAATAGTAGAGTTCCAGGCTCATCGATCTGTCCTCATTCGGGTTGCGGGAAGGGTGTGCGGAACGCGTCGCGCTTGCTGCTGCGGGCGCTGGCGATGCTGTTTTGCGTCGTTCGCGTCGTTTGCGTTGTTCGCGTTCCTCGCACGCCAGCCAGTATGCCGCGCGGCGCGGCCGGATGCTTTCCCAGACGCACGAAACCCCGCACGCGGCGGGGTGTGTTCGGGCGAAGTGCGGCTTAGCCGAAGAAGTGCTGGACAGCCCATGTGATACCCAGTCCGCCCGCAATCAGCCACACGTACAGGATGAAGCCCGTGGTCAGCGCACGCGGACCTGCCTCGCGGATTTGCGAAATGCGCGTTTCGATGCCGAGCGCGGTCATGGCCATGGTCAACGCGAAGGTGTCGAGCGTGTTGAGCGTGCTGGTGGCGGCTTGCGGCAGCACGTGCAGCGAGTTGATCACGACGAAGGCGAGGAAGCCGAGCGCGAACCAGGGAATCGCGAGCTTGCCCGGACGACGCTGTTGAACCGCATCGCCTTGTTGCGAGCTGGCAGACGATGCGTCAACGTCGCGGCGCGCCGCACGGTTGACCCACAAGCCGACCACGAGCAGCACCGGCACGAGCAGCATCACGCGAGTCATCTTGACGATGGTGGCGATATGCGTCGCTTCCGGACTCACATTGCTCGCCGCGCCGACCACCTGCGCGACTTCGTGAATCGTGCCGCCAAAGAAGAGTCCGGCGCCCGTCGTGTCGAGATGCAGCCAGCCCGCCTTGAAGAGAACCGGGTAGAGGAACATGGAGAGCGTGCCGAACAGCACGACGCTGCCCACCGCCATCGCGCTTTTGTGCGGCTTGGATTGCAGCGTCGACTCGAAGGCGAGCACGGCCGCAGCACCGCAGATCGCGCTGCCCGCAGCGGTGAGCAGCGCGGTGTCGCGGTCGAGCTTCATGATTTTCATGCCGGCCCAGGTGCCAATTACCAGCGTGCTCACGACGATCAACACCGATTCGGCGAGGCCCGGCAAACCGACCTGGGCGATTTCCTGAAGGCTCACGCGCAGGCCGAAGAACGCGACGGCGATGCGCAGCAGCTTGCGCGCGGAAAAATTGACGCCGGCTGCCCAGCTTGCCGGCATGCCGTCGCGCAGCGCGTTGCCGTAAATCGCGCCGGCGACGATGCCGACGATCAGCGGGCTCAGCCCCAGCCCCGCAATCGCAGGGATCTGGGCGATGCGCGTGACGGCGGCGGCGAACAGGGCGACGAACAGAATGCCGTTGAGCTGGCCGCGGGCGGATGACGCTTCGGCGGTGGCGGCGGTGAGGCGGGCGGTGGTCATGGGTGCAGCCTTTGGACTGACTGAGTCGATGGGTCTAATCCTAAGTTAGATATATGAATATGAAAAATCGTGATTTAGAATGGAAACTATCCGCTCTGCCGATAGTTCGTTGCCATGACCCCTGATCAGCTTATAACGTTTGCCGCCGTCGCCGAACATCTGAACATCAGCCGCGCCGCGCTGGCTCTGCATTTGTCGCAGCCGGCGGTGTCGGGGCAACTGCGCCAGCTTCAGGATGAATTCGGCGAGCCGCTTTATCAGCGCGACGGGCGCGGCGTGCGTCTGACGCCGGCGGGCGAGCAACTCGCGCAGTACGCCGCGCGGCTGCGCGACACCTGGCGCCAGGCGCATGCGTACCGCGACGCGCTGCGCGGCCTTGAGCACGGCACGCTGCGGATCGGCGCCACCACCACGCCCGCCAGTTATCTGCTGCCTTATCTGATCGCGGATTTTCATCGGCAGTATCCGGACGTGACGCTGCATACCGCCGACGGCAATACGACCGACATCGTCGGCGCGCTCGGCTCGGTCGACATCGCGCTGATCGAGGGGCCGGTCGGCACCGACCTGCCGCCGGATACGGCCGTGCACGCGTGGCGCGAGGACGAGATCGTGGCGATCATGCCGCGCACGCATCGGCTCGCGGAGGGGATGGGAGCAGACGCGGCAAATGCGGCAAATGCCGGGCTAGACCTTGCCGCGCTCGGCGCCGAGCCGCTGATCGTGCGCGAGGCGGGCTCGGGCGTGCGGCAAGTCGTCGAGCGTGCGTTTGCCCGCGCGGGCGTGCCGATGCGCGTGGCGCTGGAAATTGCCGGCGTCGAAGGCGTCAAGGAAGCGGTGCGGGCGGGCATGGGCATCGGCTTCGTCTCGGCAATGTCGATGCGGCATGAAAACGGCGCGCTGCGCGTGTTCTCGCTGAGTCCCGAGCCGCTGACGCGGCGGCTGTCGATCGTCGTGCCGCACGCGAGCGCGCCGTCGCGTGCGGTCAAGCGGTTTTTGGCGTTGTGTCTGGAGGATGGGGCGTAGACACCGAGCGCCGCGGCGCGGCGCGCCAACACTGCCACAGCCCCGCCTGGGGATTTCCACTATGGTCTCCGACACGAACCCAAGCGCACTATTCGCCTATCGCAAGCGCTTCGGCGCTTTTTTGAAATCCGCCTTTGGAACCGGTTCCATAGACGGAAGCGGGACGAAACACACGGTAGTGACGACATGACGGATGCAGTGGAAGTAGCGATTGTTGCCAGCGCTTTCGGCGCCGACGCGGTGCGCACGGCGGGTCATCGCAAGTGGGCGGAGGCGAGCCGGCGCGCCGGGGCGACCGGTTTCGAAGTGCGTCGCGAGCTGTTCGGCGACGAAGCCGACGCGGAGCCGGCGTGCCTCGCGGTACTGGGCAAGCAGATTGCGGAGCTGGGCCTGTGGTCGGTGTACTCGACACCGGCGTCGCTGTACGCCGGAGACGGTCAGCTCGACGCGGCCGCGCTGCGGCGCGCAGTGGATGAAGCGACGGCGCTCGGCGCGCGCTTCGTCAAGCTGCAGCTCGGCGGCTTCGCGGACCGCGCGCACGGCGACGCGATCGCCGCGCAATTGCACGGCGCGAACGTTCGGCTCGTCGTCGAGAACGGACAACTGACGCAGGGCGGTTCGCTGCATCAGTTCGTCGGCCTGTTCGACGGACTGCAGCGCGAAGGTCACGCGGATCTGCTCGGCATGACGTTCGACGTCGGCAATTGGGCGTGGTGCGGCGTCTCGGCGCTCGACGCGGCCGTGGCGCTCGCGCCCTACGTCGAGTACGTGCATTGCAAGATCGCGGCGGGCGAGGGCGCGCGGCGTTTCGCGGCCGCGCCGGCTGCCGACGATGTCCGCTTCGCCGCCGTGCTGGACCGGCTGCCGCGCCGCGTGCCGCGCGGCATCGAGTTTCCGCTCGATCCCGCCTGCATCGACGACGACGCCACGCGGCGCGTCGCCTGGTTGGCCGCAGCGTAGGCGGTGGCGAGGACTGAGGCCCGAGAGTCAGCAGCCGAGAGCGAGCAGCCAAGAGCCGAGAGCGAAAAGCCGACAGCCGAAAGCCGAGAGCCAGAACCTGAGAGAACGAGCAGCAAACAAGACATAACAACAGAAGCAACAGCAGCAACAGCACCAAGGCACCAAGGCACCAAGGTACCAAACGCAGCAACCGCAGCAACCGCACCACCGCACCACCAGCCCGACGCACAAGCAGGAGCAACGCATGACCAACCGAGGCGCAGCACTGGACATCATCACCTACGGCGAAGCCATGGCCATGTTCGTGGCCGCCGAAACCGGCCCGCTCGCGCGAGTCGGCCAGTTCACGAAACGCATCGCGGGCGCCGACCTGAACGTGGCGATCGGCCTTGCGCGGCTCGGCTTCAAGGTCGGCTGGATGAGCCGCGTCGGCAACGATTCATTCGGCCAGTACGTGCGCGACACGTTGACGAGAGAAGGCATCGACCAGCGTTGCGTCACCACGGACGAGCGCTATCCGACCGGCTTCCAGCTCAAGTCGAAGAACGACGACGGCAGCGATCCCGCCGTCGAATATTTCCGCCGCGGCTCGGCGGCGAGTCACCTGTCGGTTGCCGATTACGTGGCGGACTACGTGTTGCCCGCGCGTCATCTGCATCTGACCGGCGTCGCGCCGGCAATCTCGGAGAGCTCCCGCGAACTCGCGTTTCATCTGGCACGTGAGATGCGCGCAGCCGGAAAGACCATTTCGTTCGATCCCAACCTGCGCCCGACGCTGTGGCCGTCGCGCGCCGCGATGGTCGAAGGCTTGAACTCGTTGGCCGCGCTCGCTGACTGGGTGCTGCCCGGCATCGGCGAGGGCGAGATTCTGACCGGCTACACGCAGCCCGAGGACATCGCCAGCTTTTATCTGGAGCGGGGCGCGCGCGGCGTGATCGTCAAGCTCGGCGCCGAGGGCGCGTACTTCCGCACCGCCGACGATGCCGCGATGATCGCCGGCCAGCCGGTCGCGAACGTCGTGGATACGGTCGGCGCGGGCGACGGCTTCGCCGTCGGCGTGATCAGTGCGCTGCTGGAAGGCAAGACGCTGCCGCAGGCGGTGGCGCGCGGCAACCGCATCGGCGCACTGGCGATTCAGGTGATCGGCGATTCGGAAGGCTTGCCGAGCCGCGCCGAACTCGATGCGCTCGAACGCGATGATGCGGCGAACGTCGCGCACGCGGCATGACACGCAGGCGCGGCGAACATGGCACAGGCGCCTCGGCGGCAGAGGCGGCGCGCACCGGCAAGCGCGCGCACGCACCGGCAGCCAGCGGCACACACATGCATCGAAACGGCAAGCACACGCATCGAAGCGCCGCGCGCAACGAAGACAGATCCAGCAAAGCACGGCGCGAGCCGCGCACCGATAACAGCAAGAGCGCTCGACAAGCGCCGCACCAGCTCCGTCCATCATTGTTTCGGGAAGCCGTAAAAGGAGACACCCCATGACTTCATCTCTCGCGATCCGCCGCTGGTGGACGATCATGCCGATCGTATTCATCACCTACAGCCTCGCTTATCTCGACCGCGCGAACTACGGTTTCGCGGCGGCCGCCGGCATCAACCAGGACCTGGGCATCAGCAAGGGATTGTCGTCGCTGATCGGCGCGCTGTTCTTCCTCGGTTATTTCTTCTTCCAGATTCCCGGCGCGATTTACGCCGAGCGCCGCAGCGTCAAGAAACTCGTGTTCTGGAGCCTGGTTCTCTGGGGCGGCTGCGCGGCGTTGACCGGCATGGTCAGCAATATTCCGTCGCTGATGGTGATCCGCTTCGTGCTCGGCGTCGTCGAGGCCGCGGTGATGCCGGCGATGCTGATCTTCATCAGCAACTGGTTCACGAAGAACGAGCGCTCGCGCGCCAACACGTTCCTGATTCTCGGCAATCCGGTGACGGTGTTGTGGATGTCGGTCGTGTCCGGTTATCTGGTGCACTCGTTCGGCTGGCGCCATATGTTCATCGCCGAGGGCGTGCCCGCGATTCTGTGGGCCGTGTGCTGGTGGTTCATCGTGCAGGACAAGCCGCAGCAGGTGTCGTGGCTCACGCAGCAGGAGAAGGACACGCTCGCCGAAACGCTGCGCGCCGAGCAGGCCGCGATCAAGCCGGTGCGCAATTACGCCGAGGCGTTCCGCTCGTCGGCGGTGATCAAGCTGTGTGCGCAGTACTTCTGCTGGAGCATCGGCGTGTATGGTTTCGTGCTGTGGCTGCCGTCCATTTTGAAGAACAGCTCGACGCTCGGCATGGTCGAAACCGGCTGGCTGTCGGCGCTGCCGTATCTCGCCGCGACCATCGCGATGCTGGCGGCGTCGTGGGCATCGGATAAACTCAACCGCCGTAAAGTGTTCGTGTGGCCGTTCCTGCTGATCGGCGCGGTCGCGTTCGCGGCATCGTATGCGCTCGGCTCCACGCATTTCTGGCTCTCGTATGCCGCGCTCGTGATTGCCGGCGCCGCGATGTACGCGCCGTACGGTCCGTTCTTCGCGATCGTGCCGGAACTGCTGCCGAAGAACGTCGCGGGCGGCGCGATGGCGCTGATCAACAGCATGGGCGCGCTCGGTTCGTTCGTCGGCTCGTATGTGGTCGGCTATCTGAACGGCGCGACGGGATCGCCCGCGGCATCCTATGCGTTCATGAGCGTCGCGCTGATCGCCGCGGTCATCCTCACGCTGATCGTGAAGCCGCAACAGCAGGCGGCAGCGCCGCGGCACAAGCTCGCTACACCGTTGCAAGGAAAATAAGCTGATGAAGAAGATCGTCGCGTGGAAGTCGTTGCCTGAAGACGTGCTTGCGTATCTGCAACAACATGTCGAAGTGGTGCCGGTCGACCCGGCCCGCCATGATGCGTTCGTCGCCGCGTTGCGCGAGGCCGACGGCGGCATCGGCGCGAGCGTGAAGATCACGCCGGCCATGCTCGAGGGCGCGACGCGATTGAAAGCGCTCTCGACGATCTCCGTCGGCTTCGATCAGTTCGACGTCGCCGATCTCACGCGGCGCGGCATCGTGCTCGCGCACACGCCGGACGTGCTGACCGAATCCACCGCGGACACGGTGTTCTCGCTGATCCTCGCGTCCGCGCGCCGGGTGGTCGAGCTTGCCGCGTGGGTGAAGGCGGGGCAATGGCAGCACAGCATCGGGCCCGCGCTATTCGGCGTCGACGTGCAGGGCAAGACGGTTGGCATCGTCGGCCTGGGACGCATTGGCGGCGCGGTCGCGCGGCGTGCGGCGCTCGGTTTCAACATGCAGGTGCTCTATACGAACCGCAGCGCGAACCCCGAGGCCGAAGCGGCTTACGGCGCGCGCCGCGTCGAGTTGGCCGAACTGCTCGCCACTGCCGATTTCGTCTGTCTGCAAGTGCCGCTCACGGAAGAAACGCGGCACATGATCGGCGCAAAAGAACTCGCGTCGATGAAGAAAAGCGCGATCCTCATCAACGCGTCGCGCGGCGCGATCGTCGATGAAAACGCGCTGATCGACGCGCTGCGAAACGGCACGATTCACGGTGCGGGTCTCGACGTGTTCGAGAAGGAACCGTTGCCCGCCGACTCGCCGCTATTGCAGATGGCGAACGTGGTCGCGCTGCCGCACATCGGCTCGGCGACGCACGAGACGCGTCATGCGATGGCGCGCAATGCCGCCGAAAACCTCGTCGCCGCGCTCGCCGGTACGCTGACGACGAACATCGTCAATCGCGAAGTATTGCAACGGTGACGGCAGTCGCGATGAAGCGTTCGGCGGCCGGGTCGTTCGTTAAGCGACGCATCTTGCGTTGCATCTTGAGTTGCATGGGGCGTCGCATGACAGCGAGCGCGAGCACGCGATGAGTGCCACGCCCACATCTCAAGGCGCCCCGCGCCGCGCGACGATCACCGACGTCGCGCGCGAAGCCGGCACCGGCAAGACCAGCATTTCGCGCTATCTGAACGGCGAGATGAGCGTGTTGTCGCCGGAACTGCGTGCGCGTATCGAGGCGGCGATCGAGCGGCTCGACTATCAGCCCAATCAGATGGCGCGCGGCTTGAAGCGCGGCCGCAACCGGCTGATCGGCATGCTGCTCGCCGACCTCACGAATCCTTATACCGTCGAAGTGCTGCAAGGCGTCGAGGCCGCATGCCACGCGCTCGGCCTGATGCCGCTCATCTGCCACGCGGCGAACGAAGTGGAAATGGAGCGGCGCTATCTGCAACTGCTCACCACGTATCGCGTCGAAGGCGTGATCGTCAATGCGCTCGGCGTGCGCGAGGAAACGCTGCGGCCGGTGGGCGGCGGCGGGATTCCGGCGGTGCTCGTCGATCGTTCCGTGGAAGGCCTCGCCGCCGACATCGTCGGACTCGACAATCGCGCGGCGGCGGAACTGGGCACGCGGCATCTGCTGGACAGAGGCTTTCGGGAAATATGGTTCGTCGTGCAGCCGTTCGAGCAGGTCAGCTCGCGGCGGCTGCGCGAGGCGGCGTTTCGGGACGCGATGCGGGCACATGCGGATGCGGGTGCCCATGCCGATGCTGATGCAAGCGCTGCGCAAGGTCATACGCTCGTGCTCAATCTCGCCGACGCCGCGCAAACAGAGCACAGCCTCGCGGAACTGGATCGGGCCATCGACACCGCGCATCAACGCGCAGGCAGAATCGGCGTTGATGCCCGCATCGCCGTGTTCGCGGCGAATGCGCCGGTCGCGCTGCGGCTCGCGCTGCATCTGAAGGCGCGTTACGGCGACGCCTGGCAGACACGCGTCGCACTGCTTTCCATCGACGATCCCGAGTGGGCCGAACTGACCGGCATCACGACGATTCGCCAGCCGACCTATGACATCGGCTATCGCGCGGTGGAGTTTCTGCATGAGCGGATCGAGGGCGTGCAGACCACGGCGCGCGACTGTCTGCTGCCGGGGGAGTTGATCGTGCGGGCATCGACGGCGCGCTGACAGGCTCACGCGATCTGAACGGCACTGCAGCGGCACTGCGCGGCACCGCGCGACGTCATTCGCCCCCGCCACTCGCCGCATTTCCCATCCTCGCGAACTTCGCCGCCCGTTTCCCGCCGATCTGCGATCATTCGGGCTGCGGCGCGCAGCGGGTGCGCGCCGGTCATCGCAAGGAAACTCATGGTCGTTGCACCGCTCACTCTGTCGAGCCTCGCGCTCGCGACGCTCGTCGTCGCCGCTTTGCCGTTTGTCATTTACCGCCGCCTGCGCCGGCCGCTTGCGCTGAAGCCGCGCCCGGCGATCGCCGGCATCGCCATATTCGCGCTGTTCGCGATGGTCATCGAGCGCGCGCTGAACGATTATGTGCTGCATCGGAACGAGGCGACCGCGACGTTCCTGTCGCATCCGCTGGCCTTCGTCGTGTATGGCGCGCTGGCCGCCGGAATCTGCGAGGAAGTGGGGCGGTTCATCGGCATGCGCCTGCTGATTAAGCGTGCGTCTGCAAGGGCGGCTGCAAGTGCTTCGGCAAGCGCGTCTGCAACGCCCGCGTCCGCGCACCAAACCCCGCGCACCGACGACGGCACTGCGCTCGCGTACGGACTCGGTCATGGCGGCGCGGAAGCGTGGCTCGTCGGCGTAATGGTGCAGGTTCAATGGATTCTGTTCGCGGTCTTCGAAAACCGCGGCCAGCTCGACAGCTATCTGAGCAATCTGCCGACCGAATCGTTGATGCGCATCCATCTGATACTCGCGAGTCTGACGCCGCAAACAGCCGGCATTTTCGCGCTCGAACGGATCGCGGCACTCGTCTTCCAGATCGGTTTGTCGGTGCTGATGTGGCGCGGGCTGCGCGCCGGCTGGCGCGGCATCCTGCCGCTCGCGATCGCGCTGCATGCGCTCGTCGACGTGCCCGCCGCGCTGTTCCAGGCGCAGCTCGTGCCGCTTGCCGCGGTCGATGCGGTCTATGCGCTCGCAGCGGTCGTCGTCGTGGGATTGCTGTTCAAGACGTTGCGGCGTCCCGTCGCGGACGCTGTGACGGAACTGCCTCGCTAGGATGATGGCGTCGCTGCGGCCGCAGCGGCCTCGATAGCCGCTGCTTTACAATCGACGGCCATCCACCGCATGCCTATGACCTTCGGCACATCCATGGAAGCTTACCAATACGACTGCGCGAATCCCGAGTTCGAGGAATTGGCGCGCGTCATCAGCGATCTCTTTCCCGAGCAGACGCAGTTCATCCAGCGTGCCGCCGAAGACGGCACGCCCACGCTGGCGATTCACTGGGTCGCGATGCGCTTCGGCGCGACCGCGCGACGCATCGTGATGACGGTGCAGATCGCGCCGGCGGCGCTCGCGCGTTATCGCGCGCTGCCTGCGCGCTTGCGCGGCCGCAGCTTCGCGGTGTTGCGCGCGTATGTCGAGGCGAGCATCGGCTCGCTCGAGGAACAGTATGCGAATGGCGAAGCGGTGCCGCGCGAAGTCACCGTGGATCTCGGCGACGAATTTGCGTAACGCGCGCGTGACGTGCTTTAGTCCGCGAGACGGTAGACCTTTGCGAAGCGCGCGGCCTGCACGACGCCGTAATCGCCGGGCGCGTACTGCATGATCCAGTCGCCGGCCGCGCCGCGCAGCACGTCGCCGCCGTTCGCCGAGCGGGCCAGCGAAAACGCTTCGTGCATCTCTTTCGCGAGCACGACGGCCGGGCGGTTGCGATAGGCGCCGGGCTCGCCGTGCGTGAGCGCGGCATCGGCGGGAACATACTTCGCGTCGAAGCGTTCACGCGACACGACCCAGCGGTCGCCGGTCGAGCCGGTGATCAGCGCGTCGCCTGGCAGATAGCGGTTCGGGCCTTCGAGACTCATCAGTTCGCCTTGCGTGGCGGCGAATTCGACGTTGACCGTTTCGTCCTTGACGACACGCCGGGCGGCGGGGTCCTGGCTCAGGTCGGGATTTTTCAGGTGGTTCATGAAGCGGGGCAGAAGGTGTGTTGACGGCGGCGCCGCGATCTCGATGTGATCGAGCGCGGACTCGCATCATGCCAGACGCATCTTACGGAGCGCTTCTTTTACGGTGCGACGTGCGGGACGCGATGCGATCCGATTCGACGTGATGCAATCCGGCGCACATCGCGATGCGGGCGCGGCACTGAAACAAACGGCGTCTACCGTCGAACCGCGCCGCTTGCATCACGCACCGCGCCTGCAATCCGTTAAGGCTTCACCGTTGCATCGCTCGCCGGAGCCGGCGCCGCTTTGCCGCTCTTGCCCTTGCCGTGATGACGACGCCCGCCCTCAGCACCGCCTTCGCGATGGAACGTCGTATCGGCGAGCTTCTTTTGTTCCGGCGAGAAGCTGTTGTAGAGCGGATCGAATGCGTCCACCAGTTTCTTCACGCCGTCCGCATGGGCCTGCGCGATGGTCGCATACTGCTTCATGTCGTCGAGCGCGGACAGGTTTGTCGCGGCGCGGCGTTCCTTGAACAGCTCGCCCATCGTCTGGCCGTTGCCGCGCATCACGTCGGCGAACGCTTTCCATTGCGGCTCCTGCTCCGGCGTAATCTTCAGTTGCGAATGCAGATAGGCGATGCGGTCTTCGACATTGCGTTCATGTCCAGCTTTCGCGGCGGGCGCGGACGCGGCCGTGCCCGAGGGCGCCGCTGCCGGCGCCGAGGCTTGTTGTGCGAATGCGCCGCTCATCGCGACTGCGGAGGCCAGCAAGACCAGTGCTTTTTTCATCGAAACTCCTGATGTCTATTCGAATTGGGACGATTGGACCAGTGCGTGCGGCGAGCGTTCCGCGTCATGACGCGGCATAACGTGACATAACGCCGGATAACTCGCCAGGCGTCATGATGCGGATCGCTCGATCCTTACGGTCGCCGCTATTAGTATCACGATATCCCTACAATGCGGCTCTTGTGCGACAAACGCTTACAACCGAAACGAACAGGAAATAGCGGGTGGATAAATTCGTCAGCATGGAGATTTTCGTGGCCGTGGTGGAGGCGGGCAGCCTCACGGCGGCAGCGGAGCGCTTCGACATTTCGTCGGCGATGGTCGGCAAACACATCCGTTCGCTCGAGACGCGGCTCGGCACGCGGCTGCTCACGCGCACCACGCGCCGTCAAAGCCTGACCGAGATCGGCCGGCAATACTACGAGCAGTGCCGGCGCATTCTCGCGGACGTGAAGGACGCCGAGTCGCTCGCCGAAGCGATGGCCGCCGCGCCGCGCGGCGTGCTGAAGGTGACGGTGCCGCTCACCTACGGCGTCGAAGTCTTCTCTTCGGCGATGACCGATTATCTGAGCGCATGGCCCGACGTCACGCTCGAACTCGACCTGTCGAACCGCATGAGGGACCTCGTCGAAGAAGGTTTCGACGCAGCGGTGCGCATCGGCCATCTGCCGGATTCGAGTTTTGTCGCGCGGCCATTGAAGCCGTATCGCATGCGCGCGTGCGCGTCGCCGGCGTACCTTGCGCGCGCGGGCATTCCGCGCACGCCGGCCGATCTCGCGCATCACGAATGTCTCGGTTTCCTGCATTGGGGCCGCGAGGGGACATGGAGGCTCGGCGGCGAAAGCGCAACGGAAAACCCGCTCCGCGCAGGACGTTTTCGCGCGAATAACGGTCAGGCGCTCAAGGTCGCCGCATTGCGCGGCTTCGGCCTCGTGCTGCAACCGGAGGCGCTGCTCGCACGCGAGATCGAGAGCGGAGAACTGGTGTCGGTGCTGGAAGAGCATCTGCCGCAAGGCGCGCCCGTGCATCTCGTCTATCCGCGCGATCGGCGCGCCACGCCCAAGCTGACCAGCTTCATCGACTTCGTGATCGAGCGCTTCGGCGTTTGAAGACGCGCCGCATGGCACTGAAGACGCGCGATAATCCGCACCACTCCGACCACTTCTTCTTCCTTCTCCGATGAGACCTCCGCGCCTCGACCAACTCGACGATCTCGACCGCAACCTCGTGGCGCTGCTTCAGGCGAACGCGCGAGAAAGCGTCGCCAATCTCGCGCGCCAGCTCGGCGTTGCGCGTACCACCGTGATCGCCAGAATCGCGCGGCTCGAGCGCAGCAACGTGATCGCGGGCTACAGCGTGCGGCTCGGCCAGGACGTGCTCGATTCGAGCATCTATGCGTATGTGGGGATCATCATCGCGCCGAAGCATGGGCCCGCTGTGCAAAAGCGCCTCGGCAAGATGCCCGAGGTGCAACTGCTATGCGCGGTGAGCGGCGAATTCGACTACGTCGCCTGGCTGCGTGCGGATTCGCCCGATCGTCTGAACGATCTGCTCGATCAGATCGGCGGACTCGAGGGCGTGGAGCGGACCACGACCTCGATCATTCTCGCGCGCAAGATCGATCGCGGCATGGTGTGAAGCGCACGTTGCCGACGTTTTTTAGATGATCTTTTATGGCGCTTTTGACGCGTTCCTGACGTTTCGTCGGCGTGGCTCGTCAAAACGTCGAAGTTGATGGTCATTACGCAGCATTTTGCGCGTATGAACTGGTTTTGCTTCTCCCTACACTGTCGTTCGAGGGTTCAGCCCGCCGCGCGCCGCGCTCGATCGCGGCGCACCTGAAGCTGGAGACAGCGCACGAAATGAACCGGACGAGGTGCTCACGCGCCGCTCCGATCGACAAAGGAGAAGAACATGAAAGTTGCCATCGTTGGTGCAGGTCTGATCGGTCACACCATTGCGCATATGCTGCGCGAAACCGGCGACTATGACGTCGTCGCATTCGACCGCGATCAGCCCGCGCTCGACAAACTCGCCGCGCAAGGCATTGCGACCCGCCGCGTGGATTCCGCCGATGCCGCCGCACTGCGCGCCGCGATTCATGGCTTCGATGCGCTCGTCAATGCACTGCCGTATTATCTCGCGGTGAACGTGGCCGCTGCCGCCAAGGGCGCAGGCGTGCATTATTTCGACTTAACCGAAGACGTGCGCGCGACCCACGCAATCCGCGCGATCGCCGACGACGCCGACCACGCATTCATGCCGCAATGCGGTCTCGCGCCGGGCTTCATCGGCATTGCCGCGCACGAACTCGCGAACCGCTTCACGGAGATTCGCGACGTGAAGATGCGGGTCGGCGCGCTGCCGCAATTCCCGACCAATGCGCTGAAGTACAACCTGACGTGGAGCGTCGACGGCCTCATCAACGAATATTGCCAGCCGTGCGAAGCGATTCGCGATAGCCGCACGCAGTGGGTGCAGCCGCTCGAAGGCCTCGAACATTTTTCGCTCGACGGCACCGAGTACGAAGCGTTCAATACATCGGGCGGTTTGGGTACGCTCTGCGAAACGCTGTCGGGCCGCGTCGAATCGCTCGATTACAAGTCGGTGCGCTATCCCGGCCACCGCAATCTGATGCAGTTCCTGCTCGAAGACCTGCGTCTTTCCAGCGACCGCGATACGCTCAAGAGCATCATGCGCCGCTCGGTGCCGTCGACCGCGCAAGACGTGGTGCTCGTGTTCATCACCGTGAGCGGCATGCGCGACGGGCAACTGGTGCAGGAAGTGTTTACCCGCAAGATCTTCGCGAAGACGGTCTGCGGCGTGCCGATGAGCGCGATCCAGATCACGACGGCCGGCGCGATGTGCGCGGTGCTCGATCTGTTCCGCGAAAAGAAGCTGCCGCAACGCGGCTTCGTGCGTCAGGAGCAGGTGTCGCTGCGCGACTTCCTCGGCAACCGCTTCGGCCAGCTTTATGAAGGGCAAACTCTGGACTCGCTGCAAACACTCGCGACGGTTTGACGAACCATCTTCGATAGAAGCTGAAAGCGCAAACGCCCCACACGTGGGGCGTTTTTGCGCGTTTTTTCGTTTACTGCGGCTCGCCGAGAATACGCGCGAGCAGCGCGTCGTAATCGGCCGCGCTCGGCGCCGTGTTATCGAACATCAGCAGATCGTTGCACATGTCGCCGGCCCGCACGAAGCGCCGCTGACGGTATTCGTCCCAGTGAGCGAGTTTGTACGCGTCGTTCGGATTGGCGCGCGCCACGATTCGCTGCTGCGCCGTCTCTTCCGATACATGCACCCACGCCACGCGCACGCTGACATCGTCGCCGACGCCGAGCCACGCGCGATCGAAAAGCCGCCGCTCGCGGACTTCGCGTGACAGCGGCCCGACCACCAGTGCGCTCACGCCGAGTTCGAGATTATCGCGCGCGGTGTCGATGAGCCCGCGATATTCCGGCTCGCGCAGATGCTCGAGGAACAGCGGGCTGTCGCGATCGTTCGGGTCGCCTGTCAGCATGCCCATCGCGGCCGCGCTATAGCCGCCGTACAGCGTGTCCTTGTCGAGCAGACAGAACGGCGAACCGGTTGCTTTCATCAACCTGCCGATCAGCATTTTTGCGAGCGTCGTCTTGCCGGTGCCCGCATGACCGCAAATAAAAACGAGGCGGCTCACGACAAGCTGTCCTCCATCCGAACCGCCGCGGCAATAGCGGGCATCGAATTCAAATACCACATTGCAGTCTCCTTACTGTCTTCCTTTGCATCGATCATGAAGAAGAACGCAGAGGCGCGCAAGCGCCGGGGCCTTTAACAAATCGATACATGAGCGCAGCCCGCAGCCCTTAACATGACGGTTACTTGTTCCATTCATGCAGAGGGGCTTGCACGCGTGTGCGGCGATGCAGCCCGCTCTGTTCCGCTTTCAGGGTAACCAACATGCTGATCAATTGCGCCGCCTATCAGGACGGCCGGAAGCTGGCAGACATCGACATCGATAGCATCAGCGACTACGTCGCGCGGCCCGAGTGTTTCGTGTGGGTCGCGTTGAAAGATCCGGGCCCGGGCGAACTCGCGGTGATGAAGCACGAGTTCGGTCTGCACGACCTCGCAATCGAAGACGCGCAGAACGGTCATCAACGGCCGAAGATCGAGGAGTACGGCGAGTCGCTGTTCGCGGTCATGCACACCGTCGAGATGGACGAGGACGGCGAACTGCTGCTCGGCGAGGTCGACGTATTCGTCGGAGCGAACTATGTGCTGTCGGTGCGGCGCGGCACGCGCGCGGGTTTTCAGAACGTGCGGGCGCGCTGCGAGCGCGAGCCGCAGTTGCTGAAGGCGGGCTCCGCGTTCGTGCTGTATGCGCTTGCGGACGACATCGTCGACCGTTATTTCCCGATCATCGACGCGGTGAACACCGAGATCGAAGCGATCGAAGACCGCATTTTCGAGCGCAACAATTCGGCGGCATCGCGCGCGATCATTCAGGATCTGTATTCGCTGAAGCGGCGCCTCGTGATTCTTCAGCATCACATCGCGCCGCTGCAGGAAGCGATCAGCAAGCTCACGGGCGGGCGCATTCCGAGCGTCTGCGAAGGCATGCAGGCTTACTTTCGCGACGTGTACGACCACCTTGAGCGGATCGTGCGCATCATCGACGGACGGCGCGAAATGGTCGTAACCGCCGTGCAGGTGAACCTCGGCATGATCTCGCTCGCGGAGAACGAAGTGACCAAGCGGCTCGGTTCGTTCGCCGCGCTGTTCGCGGTGCCGACGATGATCGCCGGCATCTACGGCATGAATTTTCAGAACATCCCGGAGCTGCATTTCCGCTACGGTTATCCGCTTTGCCTGGGGATCATGCTCACCGTCGACGTCATCCTCTACTGGCGTTTTCGCAAGGCCGGCTGGCTCTGAGCGCAAAGCCGCGCTTGCGCGCCGGTCCCGCTTGCACGCGGCGCAATAAAAGTCCAGCATAGGCGGCCCGTTGGCGGCGGAGATTGCAGCCGGCGGCAACACCGTCACACGCGGACCCAAGCGAGGACCCATTGCCAATCATCGTCTGCCGGACGGTCTGCGAGGCGTTTCGGCGCCCGGCCGGCGAGCGCTTTCGCGAGCCGCCCGACACGCCGCACTTTTTGCACGCCGATGCACTGCAACACTTCGGATCGTTGACAGTTTGGCCGCGATGCGCTGAGAATGAGTCCCGCAAACGTTTGCGCGCAACTAAAAATACGGCTCGACAGAGCCTGACAAACCCAGGAGATATGCATGAGCAATCGCATTCGCCGCCGCATCGTGGCGGCCGCAATCCTCGCCACCGCCAGCACCGCCTTGCCGTTTTCCGCCGCCTATGCCCAGACGGCGCCCGCTCATAAGCCCAAAGTCGCGCTCGTCATGAAGTCGCTCGCCAACGAGTTCTTCCTCACGATGGAAAACGGCGCGAAGGACTATCAGAAGCACAACCCGTCGCAGTTCGACCTGATCACGAACGGCATCAAGGACGAGACCGATACGGCGAACCAGATCCGCATCGTCGAACAGATGATCGTCTCGAAGGTCGACGCGATCGTGCTGGCGCCGGCCGACTCGAAGGCGCTCGTGCCGGTCGTGAAGAAAGCGGTGGACGCGGGCATCATCGTCGTGAATATCGACAACCGGCTCGACCCGGACGTGCTCAAGTCGAAAGACCTGAACGTGCCCTTCGTCGGACCGGATAACCGCAAGGGCGCGCAGAAGGTCGGCGACTATCTCGCGAAGAAGCTGAAGGCGGGCGACGAGGTCGGCATCCTCGAAGGCGTGTCGACCACGACCAATGCGCAGCAGCGCACGGCCGGCTTCAAGGACGCGATGCAGGCGGTCGGCGCCAAGGTGGTATCCGTGCAGTCGGGCGAATGGGAAATCGACAAGGGCAACGCGGTCGCTTCCGCGATGCTCAACGAGTACCCGAACCTGAAGGCGCTGCTCGCGGGCAACGACAACATGGCGATCGGCGCGGTTTCCGCGATCCGCGCGGCAGGCAAGCAGGGCAAGGTGATGGTGGTCGGCTACGACAACATCAATGCGATCAAGCCGATGCTGAAGGACGGCCGCGTGCTCGCCACTGCCGACCAGTACGCCGCGAAGCAGGCCGTGTTCGGCATCGACACCGCGCTGAAAGCGTTGAGCGAGCACAAGAAGCAGTCGCAGTTGTCGGGCGTGGTGGAAACGCCGTGCGACCTGGTGACGAAATAAGTGCCGCCAGCGCATGACCGACTAGCAGGGCGCGCGGATTCGCGCCGCATCAGCACGCGAATCCGCGCCTACTATTCAATGAACGCTCAATAGCCGCTCAAGAAACCCGCCGGGCCGCCGTTAATTCAGAGGTAAGCGTCATGACGGCGGCCGTGCGGCGAGAGGGAGCGCGGCCAGAGCGCCTGCGCATTCCGCGCATTGGGCCGGCATTGACCGCGCGGCGCCCGGCGCCGTCTCGCCCGAGCAGATCGTGTGAGACGCGCCTCGCGCCGCGAAACAGGATCGCGATGGATTCAACCGACCACGACGCCTTGCCTGCCGTGCTGTCCGTCAGCGGCATCGGCAAGACCTACGCCGAACCGGTGCTCGCCGACGTGTCTTTGTCGCTGCGCGCCGGCGAGGTATTGGCGCTCACCGGCGAGAACGGCGCCGGCAAGAGCACGCTGTCCAAGATCATCGGCGGACTCGTCGAGCCGACCGCCGGCACCATGCAGCTTGCCGGGAAACCGTATGCACCGGCGAGCCGCACCGAAGCCGAGGCGCTCGGCGTGCGCATGGTGATGCAGGAGCTGAATCTGCTGCCGACGTTGTCGGTGGCCGAGAATCTGTTCCTGAACCGCTTGCCGCGCGCGGGCGCGTTCAGCTTCGGCTGGATCGATCGCCGCAAGCTGCGCGAGGACGCGCGTCACGCGATGGCGCAAGTCGGGCTCGACGCGATCGACCCCGATACGCTCGTCGGCGAGCTTGGCATCGGTCATCAGCAGATGGTGGAGATCGCGCGCAATCTGATCGACGACTGCCGCGTGCTGATTCTCGACGAGCCGACCGCGATGCTGACCGCGCGCGAAGTCGATCTGCTGTTCGAGCAGATCGAGCGCCTGAAGGCGCGCGGCGTCGCGCTCGTCTATATCTCGCACCGGCTCGAAGAACTGGCGCGAGTCGCCGGGCAGATCGCGGTGCTGCGCGACGGCCGCCTCGTGCACGTCGACGCAATGGCCAATCTGACCAGCGACGAAATCGTCACGTGGATGGTCGGCCGCGAGCTTGGCGAGCAGATCGATCTCGGCGTGCGCAAGATCGGCGCGCCGCTCTTGCGCGTCGAGCGGCTTTCGCGCGGCAAGGTGGTCCGCGACGTGTCGTTCGAAGTCCGCGCGGGCGAAATCTTCGGCATCAGCGGGCTGATCGGCGCGGGCCGCACGGAGTTGATGCGGCTGATTTACGGCGCCGACCCGAAAGACGGCGGCACGGTGGCGCTGGCTCCGACGCCCGGCGCACCGCCTGCGCCGGTCAGGATCGATTCGCCGTCGGACGCGGTGCGCGCGGGCATCGCGCTCATCACCGAAGACCGCAAAGGCGAGGGTCTGCTGCTGCCGCAGCCGATCGCGGCGAACGTGTCGCTCGGCAACATCGGCAGCGTGGCGCGGCACGGCATCGTCGATGCGAAGCGCGAGAACGCGCTGGCGAAAAAGCAGATGGACGCGATGCGGATTCGCAGCTCCGGCCCGGCGCAGATTGTCGGCGAGCTGTCGGGCGGCAATCAGCAGAAGGTCGTGATCGGCCGCTGGCTCGCGCGCGATTGCCGCGTGCTGTTATTCGACGAACCCACGCGCGGCATCGACGTCGGCGCGAAGTTCGATATTTATGGCTTGATGGGCGCGCTGGCTCGTGAAGGGCGCGCGCTCGTCGTGGTGTCGAGCGATCTGCGCGAACTGATGCTGATCTGCGACCGGATCGGCGTGATGTCGGCGGGAAGCCTGACCGGTGTGTTCGAGCGCGGCACGTGGTCGCAAGACGCGTTGCTCGCCGCCGCTTTCGCCGGCTATCGCGGCCGCGAAGCGCTGCTGCACGACCTCGACGCCAATGAAGCAGGGAGTTTGTCATGACCGATCAATCGTTGCGCGACGCGCCGGGCGCGAAACATGGCGCGGATGGGAGCAAGGCCGCCGCGAATGCGAATGCAAACGCCGCGCCGCCGGCCGATCCGTCGGCGCCGCTCGCGAGCGGCAAACCCGCGGGCACCCGGCTCGGCTTTTCGAACTACCTCGGCCTCGCCGGTGCGCTGCTCGCCATGATCGTGCTGTTCTCGCTGCTGAGTTCGCACTTTCTGACGTACGACACGTTCAGCACGATCGCCAACCAGATTCCGGATCTGGTGGTGATGTCGGTCGGCATGACGTTCGTGCTGATCATCGCCGGCATCGATCTGTCGGTCGGGTCGGTGCTTGCGCTTGGCGCGTCGGTGGTGAGCGTGGCCGCGCTGAAGTGGGGCTGGGGCCCGCTGCCGTCCGCGCTGCTCGGCGTCGCAGCCGCCGCGCTGACCGGCACGGTCACCGGCGCGGTCACGGTCGGCTGGCGGATTCCGTCGTTCATCGTGTCGCTCGGCGTGCTCGAAGCGGCGCGCGGCCTCGCGTATCAGATGACGAATTCGCGCACCGCCTATATCGGCGATGCGTTCGATTTTCTGTCGAACCCGATCGCGGTCGGCATCTCGCCGGCCTTCCTGATCGCGGTGGCGGTGATGGTCATCGCGCAGCTCGTGCTCACGCGCACGGTGTTCGGCCGCTACCTGGTTGGCATCGGCACCAACGAGGAAGCCGTGCGGCTCGCGGGCGTCAATCCGCGACCGTATAAGGTGATCGTGTTCGCGTTGATGGGCGCGCTCGCGGGCCTTGCGTCGCTGTTCCAGATTTCGCGGCTGGAAGCGGCCGATCCGAACGCGGGCGTCGGCATGGAACTGCAGGTGATCGCGGCCGTGGTGATCGGCGGCACGAGTCTGATGGGCGGGCGCGGTTCGGTCATCAGTACGTTTTTTGGCGTGTTGATCATTTCGGTGCTGGCGGCCGGCCTCGCGCAGATCGGCGCGAACGAGCCGACCAAACGGATGATCACCGGCGCGGTGATCGTGGTCGCGGTGGTGCTGGATACGTATCGCAGCCGCCGCAAACGCGCCTGACATGTTCAGCGTAACGTGTGGCGGGTGCCAGAAGGGCGATTTGCGGTAAAGCGTAAGAATTCACGAGTACGGCGTGTTCGATGAGGACGTCCCGGGGTCGGCGCAAAGTCTGACTGGCGGGAAAAACAGGCGGGAGAGCAACAGGTTATGGCGACGATCAAGGATGTAGCAGCCGTGGCGGGCGTGTCCTTCACGACGGTATCGCACGTCGTGAACAACTCTCGGCCGGTGTCGGCCGACGTGCGCGCGAAGGTCGAGCTCGCCATCCGCCAGCTTCACTATGTGCCCTCGGCGGTGGCCCGTTCGCTGAAGGCGCGCGCCACCGCGACCATCGGACTCGTGGTGCCGAACAGCACCAACCCGTATTTCGCGGAACTGGCGCGCGGCATCGAGGACGGTTGCTCCCGCAACGGCTACTGCGTGTTTTTCTGCAATTCCGACGACGACCCCGCGAAGCAGCGCAACTATCTGCGTGTGCTGCAGGAAAAGCGTATCGACGGGCTGATCGTCGCGTCCGCCGGCGACGACGCGGTGCTCGCGCAGACGCTTGCCGACGCTCGCGAGCCGCTTGTGATCGTCGACCGCAATATTGAAGGCGTGAACGCCGACCTCGTGCAGATCGATCACGAGAAGGGCGCGTATCTCGCCACGCGTCATCTGCTGGAACTCGGGCACGTGCGGATCGGCTGCATTAGCGGGCCGGTCGACACGGCGGTGAGCGCGATGCGCGTGCACGGCTTCATTCGCGCGATGAGCGAGCGCGGCATCGAGATTCCGCCGGACGCGATCGTCGAAAGCGATTTTTCGGGCACCGGCGGCCATCGCGCGGCGGCGCAACTGTTCGATACCGTGAAGCCGTCGGCGATCTTCGCCTGCAACGACATGATGGGCATCGGCGCGCTGCGCGCGGCCGCGGAGCGCAATATCAGCGTGCCGCGCGACTGCTCGATCATCGGTTTCGACGACATCGAGCTCGGGCGCTTCACCTATCCGGCGCTGTCGACGGTCGGGCAGTCGGTGCGCGCGCTCGGCGACATGGCCGCGCAGACGCTGATCGAACGGATTGCCGGCAAGTCGTCGGCGAACGCGCGGCCGGGGGGGCGCAGGCGCGTCGTGTCGCCGCGGCTGATCGTGCGCGAATCGACGGCGACGTGGGCGGGCGCGGGAAAGCGTCATCTGGCCGCGTGATCGGGCTGGAGTGCAGCGCGGCGTATCGGCAGCTTAGAAGCAGGACAACGGGAGAAATGAGTGGCCAGTAAGGAAACGCGCTCACGCGTGGCAGTGGTCGGCAGTCTGAACATGGATCTGGTGGCGCGCGCGCCGCGTCTGCCGCATCCCGGCGAAACGCTGGCCGGCCGCACATTCGCGCAGGTCGCGGGCGGCAAGGGCGGCAACCAGGCGGTGGCCGCGGCGAGGCTCGGCGCGCAGGTGTCGATGCTCGGATGCGTCGGCGCCGATGCGAACGGCGCGCAATTGCGCGCGGGGCTGGAGGCGGAAGGCATCGACTGCGCGGCGCTCGAAACCGGCCGCGAGGCGACGGGCGTGGCGCTGATCGTCGTCGACGATGCGAGTCAGAACGCGATTGTGATCGTCGCCGGCAGCAACGGCGAGGTGACGCCTGAGACGATCGCGCGTCACGAAGCGGTGCTCGCCGCGGCCGACGTGGTGATCTGCCAGCTCGAAACGCCGCTCGCCACGGTGCACGCGGCGCTTGCCGCGGCGCGGCGGCTCGGCAAGACGGTCATTCTGAACCCGGCGCCGGCCACCGGGCCGCTGCCCGCCGAGTGGCTGCCGCTGATCGACTATCTGATTCCGAACGAGCTGGAAGCCGCGACGCTCACCGGCTTGCCGGTCGGCTCGCCCGAAGAAGCGGCGACGGCCGCTGCCGTGCTGCGCGCGGCGGGCGCGCGCAATGTCCTGGTGACGCTCGGCCCGCGCGGCGTGCAGGCGGCGCTCGAAGGCGCGGCGCCTGTGCTGTACGACGCGCCGAAGGTCGAAGCCGTCGATACGACGGCGGCCGGCGACACGTTCATCGGCGGGTTCGCCGCGCAGCTTGCGGAAGGTGTGGACGTCGATGCGGCGATCCGCTTCGCGCAGCGCGCCGCAGCGCTGTCGGTGACGCGCGCCGGCGCTCAACCTTCGATTCCGACGCGGGCGGAGTTGGGCGGGTAGGTTGTTGGGGGCGACGCTGAACTGCGCTCGCCTGGTCTCTTCCTGGTAGTTCAAAGGCTCGGGTTCGGCTGCGCAGCGCAGACGCGGTGCGCCCAAGCGCGCGCGGGCCAGCTTGCCCGCTTAAACTCGCCATTGCCGCCCGAGCCGTAGACGCGCGGCCCAAGCCGCAGGTCTCCTTTCCCGCAACTCAAAGCCCTCACATGGCCGCTCGAGCCGCAGACGCCTCGCGGCAAGCTGCGTTCGTCCGTCGCTCCCCAGCTTGTCCCTGCGCAGCCTTGCAACTACCGCCCCCCGCTGCGGCATCCCTCCCCATCCACCTTGTAACTCTTTCCGCCTCATCTCCTGCCTTTCCTCAGACGTATAAAAACTTCAAGTCCGCATCGCAACTGCCGTTAATGCGGCTATCAGAGCGCCGACGAAACCAATAACAACCAACCGCGCGCGGGCCGTCATCGGACTTTTATTGCTGCAAAGCAGCCTCTCAAGCACAGGACACTTTATGTTGAACAAGGGCATTTCGATCAAGGCCCGCATTGGCCTCACGATGGCTTTTCTCGCCGCCTTGCTGCTGGGCATCGGCGCGTTCGGGCTGTTCGGCATGAGCCGTTCCAACCACGCCTACCAGGAAACCTTCACGAATTCGATGCCGAGCGCCGTGAACATCGGCAACGCCGAACTCTATGCGGCGCGCGAGCGTCTCGCGCTCGATCGCGCGGCCTTCATGATCGGCACGCCGGAAGGCGCGCCGACGCTGGAGCGCGCGCGCTCGATGCGCACGACCTCCGACATGTGGTGGAAAAAGTATATGGATCTGCCGCGCGACGCCGACGAGGACCGTCTCGCGCGCGACGTGGTCAGCAAGCGCGACGCGCTGCACCAGCGGGCCGACGCGTTCGCCGCGGTGGTCGCGGCGAGCGACCAGAGCAAGCTGATCGACGGTGCCAAGCTTCTGCAAAGCGCCTACAACGAACTGGCGACCTCCGACGACGCACTGCGCAAATATCAGTTCGAGCTGGCGCAAGCCGGCTACGATGACGCGCAATCGAACTTCCATATGTTCCGCATGGTCAGCATCGGCGCGCTGATTGCCGGTATCCTCGCCGCGTTGCTGTCGTACGTGGCGCTCAGCCGCGCGATCGCACGGCCTCTCGCCGAGGCGCTCGACCATTTCGACGCGATCGCCGCGGGCGATCTGCGCCGCCAGGTCGTCGTCAGCTCACGCGACGAGATGGGCCAGATACTGGAAGGCATTTCGAAGATGCAGCGCAGTCTCATCGAAACGGTACGCGCGGTGCGCGGCGGCAGCGAATCGATTGCGACTGCCACGCGCGAGATCGCCGCCGGCAACATCGACCTGTCCTCGCGCACCGAAGAGCAGGCGTCGGCGTTGCAGGAAACCGCGTCGAGCATGGAAGAACTGACCGGCACCGTGAAGCAGAACGCGGACAACGCGCGTCAGGCGAGCGCGCTCGCGGCCAATGCGTCGGAAATCGCCAACAAGGGCAGCGCGGTGGTCGGCCAGGTCGTCGGTACGATGGGCGAGATCAACCAGAGCTCGGCGAAGATCGCCGACATCATTTCGATCATTGAAGGCATCGCGTTCCAGACCAACATCCTCGCGCTCAACGCGGCCGTGGAAGCGGCGCGGGCCGGCGAGGAAGGGCGCGGCTTCGCGGTCGTGGCGGGCGAAGTGCGCAGCCTCGCGCAGCGATCGTCGGCGGCGGCGAAGGAAATCAAGGAATTGATCGACACCTCGGTCGACCGCGTGCAATCGGGCTCGGCGCTCGTCGATCAGGCCGGCCGCACGATGAACGAAATCATCGGCGCGGTGCAGCGCGTGACCGACATCATGGGCGAAATCGCCGCGGCGTCGGAAGAGCAGAGCAGCGGCATCGACCAGGTTGCGCGCGCCGTCACGCAGATGGACGAAGTCACGCAGCAAAACGCCGCACTCGTCGAGGAAGCGGCGGCAGCAGCGTCGTCGCTCGAAGACCAGGCGGACAAGCTGCGCGGCGCGGTCGCCGTGTTCCAGCTCAGCGACGAAGGCAAGGTGTCGGGCGGTTCGTTGGCGAAGCACACGCCGACGCCTGCGCGCGCCGTGTCTGCTGCGCCGCGGGCAGTTTCCAGGACCGTCGCCCACGCACGCTCAGCCGCCGCGCCGCGCGCGGCCGCAGCAACCGCCGCGCAGCCTGTGACGGCTGCTCATGCGCCGGCCGCGGCTATGGCCGCCTCGGCGCCTGCGGCACCGAAAGCCGCGCCGGCTCCGCGCGCGCCGGCGAAGTCCGCCGCCGTCGTCAGCGCCGGCAGCGATCAGGACTGGGAAACGTTCTGACGGGCATCCGCGGCGTTTGCCGCACGGCTGCACGAGCGCCGGCCAGGCGCCGTGCAACCGGCGTTCCCGGCGCGACGGCATCTGAATCGACGCCGCGACGCCCGAGCCGCCTATATTGAAGACAGCAACGAAAAGACCGCGCCTGCTGACGCAGCCGCGGTCTTTTTTTATGGCGTGCGCATTAAGTCGCATTTGCGAAGCGGTGGGCGCCCTGGCGAGCCTCGCGATCCGGTACATTGACGGGCGGGTGACGGTAATTCGTAACCGGATCGCGGGCGAAGCACGGGTTGGCAAAGCGGCAGTGTGTAAGTCGGCGCCGCGCCCGACCGGTGCATCGCGCTCCACGTCACGTCACCGCTTGCCGGTCAGCGTCAGGCCGGCCAGCCGCTCGCCCTCACGCTTCTCATGCTTCAAACGCACGTTCAATGCGCCAGCCACAAAGGACCGACATGACGCCACACGACCTCGCGCATCGCCTCGTCGAAGCACGCCGGCAGCATCGCCCGATCGACGGGCTGCCCTCCGAACAGCTCCCGCCCGACGCCGCGACCGCGTATGCGATCCAGCAGGCGGTCATAGCAGGGCTCGGCGACTCCACCGGCGCGTGGAAGATCGGCGCGAAGGCGCCCGGCGGATCGACCTCGGGCGCGCCGATCCCGGCTTCCCTGGTGCGGTCTTCGCCGGCGCGCGTCGAGCATGCGGGCTTCTTTCGCGTACTCGTCGAGCTGGAGATCGCGTTCCGTTTCACCGAGGTCATCGAGCCGCGCAGCCGCGCCTATACGCGCGACGAGGTGCTCGCGCTCGTCGGCGTGGTGCTGCCGGCCATTGAAATCGTCGATAGCCGCTTCGCCGAATGGCCGAACATCGCGCCGCTCGCTCAACTCGCCGACGCGCAAAACAACGGCGCGCTCGTCACCGGTCATCCGGTCCCGTATGCGGGGCTCGCGCGCGGCTTCGACTTCGTGTCGCCGGAACTGGAACTGAGCTTCGACGGCGAGTCGCTCGTGCCCGACGCCACCGGCAATCCGGCCGGCGATCCACGCGAATTGCTGGTGTGGTTCGTCAACCATTGCGCCGCCATGGGCATCACGATCGAACCGGAATGGACGCTGACCACCGGCTCTTACGTCGGTGCGCATAAAGTGGGAAAGCCGGGCATCGTGCGCGGTCACATCGACGGACTCGGAGAGGTCGAGATCGAACTGACCTGATTGCGCGACATTGTGTCATGTGACACAGCGCTGCATTTCTTTCGACGCCGTTCTTGTAACGGCGCATTACAAACTCATCAACAAGCGGCTGCCCAGGGGCGGCCGTTTTACATTTGACGCGTCGCCGAGGACTCCTTAGCCGTATACCCTATTGAAGCGGTTACGCGCCGCGCCGTTATCCAGTTAACAAAGTTGAACGACAGTTCAACGAGGCATCGACAACGTAAAGCGAAGCAAAGCCGACCATGCCGTCGACGCGGTTATGCAAAGCATGTGAAGCATCGCATTGATAGCAAAGCATGCGCAGCGATGTGATGGAACAAAAGCTCGCGTGCATGGACGAACTGCATGAACGTGCGACGCCGAACGCTGCTTGCAACTTTGGTCGATCGACGTGTAACAGATGCGCACACAGGTAGACCAAATGCGTGTCAAAGCGTTAAGGAAGCAAGAGGCGAAAGCAGAAAAGAGTGGGGACGTAGCGCGAAAATGCGCGATGTGCGGCTGATGCCAGGCTTCAAGGTACGCGACGTGCGTGTGCAGGCAACGCGTGAATGTAACTGCTGATGAGTGCCGTCAAAGAAGTGTGAAGCGACACTGTGAAGCGAGGTCGCGAAGCAACGCTCGCGGCACTGTTCGACGCGCAAGATTGTAGGTGGTCGAAACGGTGTTTCCAAGTGATGAATGTCGGGAGGCCCGCACGGCGCGATTTTCGCAACGTAGTTCGTGAAAAAAAATTTAAAAGGGTTTAGGATGAATTCGAGCGATGTCGTTTCCGAATAGCGCGCCGCGCACGACATCGGTCTAGACTTCGGCGAGGAGGTAGCATGGATATCTACAGCAGTTTCGCGACCCGCTTCGAGAAAACGCGAGAGGACGAACTCTCGCTCGAGGAGTACCTCGCGCTCTGCAAAGACAATCCCGCCGCGTACGCCACGGCTGGCGAACGCATGTTGACGGCAATCGGAGAACCCGAACAGATCGACACTCGCAACGATCCGCGCCTGTCGCGCATCTTCGCGAACAAGGTCATCAAGGTATACCCCGCATTCCGTGAGTTCTACGGAATGGAGGAGGTGATCGAGCAGGTGGTCGCCTACTTCCGGCACTCGGCCCAGGGGCTCGAAGAAAAGAAGCAGATTCTGTATCTGTTGGGCCCGGTCGGCGGCGGTAAATCGTCCATCGCCGAGCGTCTGAAGCAGCTCATGGAGCGCGTGCCGTTCTACGCGATCAAGGGCTCGCCTGTGAACGAATCGCCGCTCGGTTTGTTCGATTACGACGAGGACGGTCCGATCCTCGAAGAGCAATACGGCATACCACGCCGCTACCTGAAAAGCATTCTGAGCCCGTGGGCGGTCAAGCGCCTGCACGAGTACAACGGCGACATCCGCAAGTTCCGCGTGGTGCGGCGCTATCCGTCCATCCTGCGGCAAATCGGCATCGCCAAACGGAGCCGGGCGACGAGAACAATCAGGACATCTCCTCGCTCGTCGGCAAGGTCGACATTCGCAAGCTCGAGCAATAC
>NZ_ABLD01000022.1 GCF_000172415.1 Paraburkholderia graminis C4D1M | reverse complement strand
CATCATTGTAACGGCTCGCCCCGTTCACAGGCCTACCCGCAACATGTGCCAACTTCTAGGAATGAACTGCGCCGCGCCGACGGACGTCACGTTCTCGTTCACCGGCTTTGCGGCGCGCGGCGGCGTCACCGATCACCATGCCGACGGCTGGGGCATCGCCTTCTTCGAAGACAAAGCGTGTCGCCTTTTCATCGACCATCAATCGTCGGCTACCTCGCCGATCGCCGAGATGGTCAAGCGCTATCCGATCAAGTCGAAGAACACGATCGCGCATATCCGCAAGGCGACGCAAGGGCACATTCTGCTGGAAAACTGCCACCCGTTCATGCGCGAACTGTGGGGGCGTCACTGGATCTTCGCGCATAACGGCGATCTGAAGGATTATTCGCCGGTGCTCTCAGGCGTGTATCAGCCGGTCGGCACGACCGACAGCGAGCTCGCTTTCTGCGCGCTGCTCGAAGGTTTGCGCAAGGCGTTTCCCGGCGCGCAGCAACCGCCGCTCAACGAACTCTTCGCCGCGCTCGAAAAGCTCACGCGCGAAATCACGCAATTCGGCGTGTTCAATTTTCTGATGTCGAACGGCCAGGCGCTGTTTGCGCATTGCTCGACGCATCTGCATTACATCGTGCGGCGCTGGCCTTTTTCCACCGCGCATCTTGTCGACGCGGACGTGTCCATCGACTTCGCCAAGTACACGACGCCGGAAGACCGCGTCGCCGTGATCGCGACGCAGCCGCTGACCGACAACGAAGTGTGGACCGCGTTCGAACCGGGCGATCTGCTGATGTTCCAGCACGGCGACGTGATTGGCCGCGTCAATGTGCCGGTGCCGGCCTCGGTGCTGGAAAAGCTGCGCAATCCGGCGCTGGACGCGTCCGCTTCGGCGAGCACGATTGCGGCTTCGGCGGCGGCCCAATCTGCCGCGGCTGAGTTGGAAGTCGATCTGGAAGCGGCCGACGACGCGGCCGCCTTCGAGTCGTGAAAACCGTAGCCGCGGCGACCACGCATCGATAAAAAAAGCCGCTTGTTCAAGCGGCTTTTTCGTTGAAGCGCCCGCCGCGACAACCACGCGGCAACGCTTGCCCTCAGTGCAGGATCTTCGCCAGAAAATCCTTCGCGCGATCGGACTTCGGATTGTCGAAGAAGTCGTCCTTGCGGTCGTCCTCGACGATCAAGCCCTTGTCCATGAAAATCACGCGATGCGCGACCTTCTTCGCGAAGCCCATTTCGTGCGTGACGCACATCATGGTCATGCCTTCCTGCGCGAGTTCGACCATCACGTCGAGCACTTCGTTGATCATTTCCGGATCGAGCGCCGAGGTCGGCTCGTCGAACAGCATTGCAATTGGATCCATCGACAACGCGCGCGCAATCGCCACACGCTGCTGCTGACCGCCCGACAATTGCCCCGGAAACTTGTCCGCATGCGCGCGCAAGCCGACGCGGTCCAGCAGCTTCAGACCCTTCGCCGAGGCTTCGTCCTTCGAACGGCCGAGCACCTTGATCTGCGCGAGCGTGAGGTTTTGCACGATCGACAGATGCGGGAACAGTTCGAAGTGCTGGAACACCATGCCGACCTTCGAGCGCAGCTTCGACAGATTGGTTTTCTTATCCGTCAGCGACTGCCCGTTGATGACAATCTCGCCCTTCTGAAACGGCTCGAGTCCGTTGACGGTCTTGATCAGCGTGGACTTGCCCGAACCCGACGGTCCGCACACCACCACCACTTCACCCTTTTTGACTTCCGTCGTGCAGTCCGTCAGCACCTGAAACTGGCCGTACCACTTCGAAACATTCTTGATAGAGATCATCTTGCGACCTTTTTCTGAAGACCTTTGACAAGGCTCGACGCGACCACGCAGATCACGAAATAACACGCGCCCGCGAACAGTACCATCTCGACATTCGTGCCGTCACGATCGCCAATATTCGTGGCAGTGCGGAAGAAGTCGGCGAGGCTGATCACGTAGACGAGCGACGTATCCTGAAAAGAGCACGATGCCTCTGCGTGAGCAGCAGCGGCACCCTTCGCGCGGGAACGCCTGCGGCAGCACCCACGAGACGCATGGACTGCGCGTAGTTCATGCCGAGCGCGAACGACGCGTTGACCTGCCCGCGCGGCACGGACTGAATCCCCGCGCGAATGATCTCGGAGTAATACGCCGCCTCGAACAGCGAGAAAGCGACCATTGCCGAGGCGAGACGAATGTCGATATCCGCCGACAGACCGAGCACGTTCTGCAGCAATTGCGGCACGATCAGGAAGAACCACAGCAGGACCATGACCAGCGGGATCGAACGGAAAATCGTCACGTAGCCCTTCGCGAACCACTCGAAAGGCTTGAACGACGACAGCCGCAGCATGGCGAGAACCGTGCCCCACACAATGCCGATCACGATCGCGATCAGCGTGATCTTGAAGGTGACGACCGCGCCGGTCCACAACGTAGGCAATGCGCCCGGAATACCGCTCCAGTCGAAATGGTGCATCACTTGCCTCCGATATAGCCGGGCAACCGGGTCTTCGCTTCGACCCAGCGCATGAATTGCATGACGACCAGATTGATCAGCACGTACGCGAGCGTGACAGCGATGAACGACTCATACGTCTGCGACGTGTAGTCGACAAGCTGTCGCGCCTGGGCGGAGAGATCGAGCAGACCGATGGTCGACGCGACCGCCGAGTTCTTGAAGATATTCAGAAACTCGGACGTGAGCGGCGGCACGATGATCCGGTACGCGACCGGCAGCAGCACGTAGCGATACGTCTGCCATTGCGTGAAGCCCATCGCGAGGCCCGCGGCGCGCTGGCCGCGCGGCAGCGCGTTGATGCCCGAGCGCACCTGCTCGCACACGCGCGCGGCGGTGAAGAGCCCGAGACAGATGATCGAGGAAGAAAAGAACTGCGCGCCTGGCGGCAGTTGCTTGAACCAGTTTCCGATGGATGCCGGCAGCAACTCCGGTATCACCAGATACCAGATGAAAAACTGCACGATCAGCGGAATATTGCGGAAAATCGCGACGTAGAGCGTGCCGATGCCGGACGCCCACTTGTTCGGCACCGTGCGCAGCACACCGAACAACGAGCCGACGATCAGCGCGATCACCCATGCCGACAGCGACACGGTAATCGTCACCCAGAAACCCGACAGCAGCCAGCCCAGATAAGTGGTCGGCTCGCCGGTGGAGACGGGACTCAGCAGAATGCCCCAGTTCCAGTGATATGACATGACCAAGACTCCAGCAAAAAGAAACGGAAGAAGCGCGTGGCCCCTTCCGTTTCATTCAGCATTTCAAAAAAACAGCTAAGGTTTAATCGATTGCCTTGTCATTCGGATTCTTGTAAAGCGCCTTCATGTCGTCGCTTTCCGGGAAGTTCAGGTTCAAGCCCTTCGGCGGAATCGGCGATTCGAACCACTTCTTGTAGATCTTGTCGGCTTCGCCCGAAGTTTCGACCTTCGCGATTGCATCGTCGACGACCTTCTTGAATTCCGGATCGTTCTTGCGCAGCATGCAGCCGTATGCTTCATGCGATTGCGGCGCGCCGACGATCACGAAATCGTTCGGCGTATTGGACTTTGCGCGCTCGCCGGCGAGCAACGCGTCGTCCATCATGAACGCAGCGGCGCGGCCGGTGGAGAGCGTCAGGAACGACTCGCCGTGATCCTTCGCGCTGATGATGTTCATGCCCAGGCTCTTGTCCTGGTTCATCTTGCGAAGCAGGCGCTCGGACGTCGTGCCGGCAGTCGTGACGACCGTCTTGCCCTTCAGGTCGGCCCAGTCCTTGATGCCCGAATCTTTCTTGGTCATCAGACGCGTGCCGATCACGAAGATCGTGTTCGAGAACGCCACTTGTTGCTGGCGTTCCGCGTTATTCGTGGTGGAGCCGCATTCCATGTCGACGGTGCCGTTCTGCACCAGCGGAATACGGTTTTGCGACGTGACCGGAATCAGCTTCACTTTCAGGTTCGGCGCGTTGAGCTTCTGCTTGACCGCCTCGACCACCTTCAGCGCGAATTCCTGCGAATAGCCGATGACTTCCTGCTTGTCGTCATAGTACGAAAACGGAATCGACGACTCGCGATGACCCAGCGCGATGACGCCCGTGTCCTTGATTTTTTTCAGCGTGCCGGCGTCTTGCGCGTGCGCGCCAACCGTAAACAGTCCGAGAGTCGCGAGCAGCAGCGCAGCTTTTTTAACCTTCATGTTTGATCTCCTTGGCAAGAACCGGCGCCAGTTTAGCAAAGTAATTATTCTGAAAGTATGGCTATAAACCATTGTTGTTGCGTGCACGCCGCTATTGGTCGGCGGCGGCTTCGCGCAGCCGGTCAACCTTTCCGGATATGCAAAGGCGGGCAGCATCGTCGCGATGCCGCCCGCCAGGTAAAACACGCGCTCTTGTGAAGTGCGTTCAGGCATGCGCATTTACTTCAAATGCGCGGCGCACCCGCGAGGTAGCGAATCCGCCGTTCGCTTTACAAGCCCGCGATCAGGGGTACAGACCGCGCATTTCGCGCGCTTGCAAAATCCGCTTGCACGCGACGATAAACGCCGCCGTCCGCACCGAAACGTTCTGCTCGCTCGACACTTGCCATACGGCCGCAAACGCTTCGCGCATCACGCGCTCGAGGCGCTGGTTGATCTCGTCTTCGGTCCAGAAGAAGCTCGAGAAATCCTGCACCCATTCGAAGTACGACACCGTCACGCCGCCCGCGTTGGCCACCACGTCCGGAATCACGAGGATGCCGCGGTCGTGCAGGATGTCGTCGGCGGCCGTGGTGGTCGGGCCGTTCGCGCCTTCCACGACGATCTTCGTCTTGATCTTGCCGGCGTTCTTTTCGGTAATCTGGTTTTCGAGCGCGGCCGGAATCAGGATGTCCGATTCGACGGTCCAGAACTCTTCGTTCGTCACCGAGTCGGCTTCGGCGAAACCGCCCACGCCGCCCGTCTTCGCCACGTGTTCCAGCAACGCGACAGCGTCGATACCGGTCGACTTGTACAGCGAGCCGGTGTGATCCTGCACCGCGACGACCTTCGCCCCCGCTTCCTGGAACAGACGCGCCGCGATGCCGCCGACGTTGCCGAAACCTTGCACTGCAATACGCGCGCCTTCGATGTCGAAGCCGATGCGGCGTGCCGCTTCGCATCCGACCACGAACACGCCGCGGCCCGTCGCTTCGCGGCGGCCGAGCGAACCGCCGAGCGTGATCGGCTTGCCGGTCACGACGCCGGTTGCCGTTTGGCCCTGGTTCATGGAGTACGTGTCCATCATCCACGCCATGATCTGCTCGTTCGTGTTCACGTCCGGCGCGGGAATGTCGGTGTTCGGTCCGATGATGATGCCGATTTCGCTGGTGTAGCGGCGCGTGACGCGCTCGAGTTCACCACGCGACAGCTTGCGCGGATCGAGGCGGATGCCGCCCTTCGCGCCGCCGTAAGGAACGTTCACCGCAGCGTTTTTCACCGACATCCACGCGGACAGCGCCATCACTTCCGACAGCGTCACGTCCTGGTGATAACGCACGCCGCCCTTGCCTGGACCGCGCGACACGTTGTGCTGCACGCGGTAGCCCTCGAAGTGCGCGACCGTGCCGTTATCGAGTTCGATAGGCACGTCAACGATCAGAATCCGCTTCGGGCGCTTCAGGGTTTCGAGCCAGCGCGACAGCGAGCCGAGGTACGGCGCGACGCGATCGACCTGGCGCAGGTAGTTGCCCCACGGGCCGAGGTCTTCGCTATTCAGGTAGGAGGGGACGGACTGCGACGTTAATGCTGATTGGGCAGATTGGGCGGCTTGCTGCTGGGAAGACATGAACGCTCCGGCGTTGATCGAGTAGCAGCATTGTCGAAAAAGGCCGTTTTGAAATCCAATGCCGTTTCCTTATCCGATTATGTCTTTTTTGCATAACCCTTCGGAAGCCGCAAATTCGCGTCGCGGGCGCGCAGGTTTGGCGAGGCTCTCTTACGCGCCGCGCTCCGCCAGTTCTTCCGACACCACGTCCCACAACTGCCGCACGAGAATCTGCCGCGCGTCGTCGCTTTTCGCGGCCAGCTTGTCACGGTAGAGGCGTATCTCCATCGTGAGCGTGAGCTGGCCTTCGGGCGTGCCGCGCGTCGCCCGGTCCAGACGAATCAGCTTGCCGTCGGCGACTGCGTCTTCCACAGCGCTGTGCGGCAGAAAAGCGATGCCGTGGCCGGCGAGCGCCATCGCCTTCAGACCTTCGGCCATGTCGGTTTCGTAGAGCCGGTCCAGATTGAGACGCTCCGGGGCGTTGGCGAGAATCACCTCGGTCATGCGCCCCAGATACGCATTCGGCGTGTACGACAGATAGGGCGTGGGCGCTTCAGCAGTGCCCGGCAGCGTATGACGCGGCCGGCCGGCGCGCCCCGGCGCCGAGAACGGACTGATCGGCTCGTTGCCGAGCGTCAGCATGTCGTAGCGGGCCGGGTCGAGCGCGACCGGATGACTCGGATGGTGATAGCCCATCATCAGATCGCAGCCGCCTTCCACCAGAGAGAGCGCCGCGTCGTGCACGTTAAGCGCGCGCAGCCGCGTATGAATCGGGCCCATCTGCGCTTCGATGCGTTGCAGCCAGCGCGGAAAGTACGTGAGCGACAGCGTGTGCGGCACCGCGAACTCGATCGTCGCTTGCGGCGTCGCCGTGTGGCCGCGCAACAGCGCGCGGGCCTCGTGGAACTGCGAAAGCATCGCGAGCGCCTGCTCGTTGAACACCTGGCCCGCCGGCGTGAGACGCGTCGGATACACCGAGCGGTCGATGAGCTCCGTGCCGAGCCACGCCTCGAGCGCCTGGATGCGCCGCGAGAACGCCGGCTGCGTGACGTGACGCAGTTCAGCCGAGCGGCTGAAACTGCGCGTTTCCGCGAGCGAAACGAAGTCTTCGAGCCATTTCAGTTCCATGCGAAGCCTGCTGCCGGCGAGAGAGAGGAAGTCAGCATTCTAGTGGCTCTGCCGATGCGAATGCTCACGCTCCACCCGGCAGCCGACTTTGCGTTCGCGTCGTCCGCTGCGGCTCACGCGCGTCCGGCCTATTCCGGGCGAATCCGCCTCTGGTGGTAAAATTCGCGGTTCCCTCCGTTCCGATCCGCTCGCTGTGACTGCAGCGAGCGCTCAACGCCTAGACCAGCCGCCATCATGTCCGACACCCGCCCCGACACTCTGTTCGCGCTGAATGCGCTCTCTCCGCTCGACGGCCGCTATGCGTCGAAAACCGAAGCCCTGCGCGACTGGCTCTCGGAAGCCGCGTTCATGCGCAATCGCGTGACGGTCGAAATTCATTGGCTGATCGCGCTCTCGCGCGCCGGTTTCGCCGAAGTGCCGCGCTTTTCGGACGCCGCCGAACAATTCCTGCTGCAACTGGCCGAGCGCTTCACCGCGCATGACGCCGCGCGCATCAAGGACATCGAGCGCGTGACGAATCACGACGTGAAGGCGGTCGAATACTGGCTGAAGGAATCGGTCAAGGGTCAGGAAGAACTGGAGCGCGCAAGCGAGTTCATCCATTTCGCGTGCACGTCGGAAGACATCAACAACACGTCGCACGGCCTGATGCTGGCGGGCGCGCGCGAGCATGTGATCCTGCCGGCGCTGCGCACGGTGCATCAGAAGCTCGTCGCGCTCGCTCACGCGCACGCGGAACAGCCGATGCTCTCGCGCACGCACGGCCAGCCGGCCAGCCCGACGACGCTCGGCAAGGAAATCGCCAACGTCGCCGCACGTCTCGAACGCGCGATCGAGCGCATCGCGAAGGTCGAACTGCTCGGCAAGATGAACGGCGCGGTCGGCAACTTCAACGCGCATCTGTCGGCGTATCCGGAGTTCGACTGGGAAGCGTTCTCGCGCGAAGTGGTCGAGCAGCGTCTGAAGCTCACGTTCAATCCGTACACGATCCAGATCGAGCCGCACGACTACATGGCCGAACTGTTCGACGCCGTCGCGCGCGCCAACACGATCCTGCTGGATCTCGACCGCGACGTGTGGGGCTACATCTCGGTCGGCTATTTCAAGCAGCGCACGAAGGCCGGCGAGATCGGTTCGTCGACGATGCCGCACAAGGTCAACCCGATCGACTTCGAAAACTCCGAAGGCAATCTCGGACTCGCGAACGCAACGCTGCGCCACCTCGCCGACAAGCTGCCGGTGTCGCGCTGGCAGCGCGACCTGACCGATTCGACGGTGCTGCGCAACATGGGCGTCGCGTTCGGTTATTCGCTGCTCGCGTACGACTCGCTGATCCGCGGTCTGGACAAGCTCGAAGTGAATGCGCAGCGTCTGAACGAAGACCTCGACAACTGCTGGGAAGTGCTGGCCGAGCCGGTGCAAACGGTGATGCGCCGCTACGGCATCGAGAACCCGTACGAGCAGTTGAAGGAACTGACGCGCGGCAAGGGCATCACGCGTGAGGCGCTGCAGGCGTTCGTCGGCGGGCTCGCAATTCCGCAGGACGCGAAAGACCGTTTGCTCGCGATGACGCCGGGTTCGTACATCGGCAAGGCAGTCGAGTTGGCGAAGCGCATCGGCTAAAGCCTGATTCATCCGCTGTTCTGCTCGTCAAGCAAAAGAAAAGCCGCTCCCCGGAGCGGCTTTTCTTCGTCTGAACGGTTAGTTCAGGATGGCGGATTAACGCTTCTCGACCTGCTTCAACACATCGTCGACGATCTGTTCCGGCGACAGTTCGATGCTCACCGTGACCGCCTCGTCCGCGCCCGGTTCCTCGAGCGTGTCGAGCTGGCTTTGCAGCAGCGACGGGTCGAAAAAATGGCCCGTGCGCGTGGTCAAACGCTCTTGCAGCACCTCGCGCGAACCCTTCAGGTACACGAAGCAGACGTCCTTGTCGCCGTCGCGCAAAATGTCGCGATACGAACGCTTCAGCGACGAACAGGTGAACACGGCCGTCTCGCCCGCCTTCTGCTTTTCTTCGATCGCGGCGCGGATAGTTTTGAGCCACGGCCACCGGTCTTCGTCGGTGAGCGGAATGCCATGGTGCATCTTCTCCTTGTTTGCGGCGCTATGAAACGCGTCGCCGTCGGTGAACGCGCAGTGCAGGCGCTCCGCCAGCATCTCGCCATTCTCGTTTTGCCGGCGCCCGACACGCCCATTGCGATCAAAATCATCAAAAACTCCTTACAGGACCGCCGCGAGCGCGAAGGTCAACAGCAAACCCATCAACGAAATGATGGTCTCGAGGAGCGACCATGTCTTGAAGGTCTGCCCCACCGTCATACCGAAGTATTCCTTGATCAGCCAGAAACCGCCGTCGTTCACGTGCGAGAAGATCAGCGAGCCCGAGCCGGTTGCCAGCACCAGCAGTTCCGGCTTCACCTGGATCGCGCTGGCCGCCGCGATCGGTGCAACGATGCCGCAGGCGGTGGTCATCGCGACCGTCGCCGAACCTGTCGCGAGGCGGATCAGCGCGGCGACGAGCCAGCCGAACAGCAGCGGCGACAAATGCGCGGAGGTCGCAGCAGCCACGATTTCCTTCGAAATGCCGCTATCCATCAGCACGCGTCCGAAACCGCCGCCCGCGCCGACGATCAGCGTAATGCCCGCGATCGGCGCCAGACATTCGCCGCAGAATTTCTGGATCTGGTCGCGATTGAAACCGCGGCTCGCACCAAAGGTCCAGAAGCTGACCAGCACGGCGATCAGCAGCGCGACGTCCGAATTGCCGACGAAGTGCAGCAGGTCGTTCGGCAAGGTCTTCGGCGTGAATACCAGATCGGCCCAGCTGCCCACCAGCATCAGGATCACCGGCAGCAACACCGTGAACAGCGTAATGCCGAAGCTCGGCAGTTCGCGTTTCGGCGCTGCGTTTGCGCCGCCCGGCGTGCCGGAGAGCGCGACGTCGTCCCTGTTCAGAAACTGCGCGGCGAGCGCGTTCTCTTGCGGCAGCTTGATGTAGCGGTTGATCATCAGCGCAAACAGCGGACCGGCGACGATAGCCGTCGGCACGCCGACGATCAGACCATACGCAATCGTCTTGCCGATGTCCGCGTGGTACTGCTGCACGGCGAGCATCGCGGCCGGGTGCGGCGGAATCAGCCCGTGCACGACGGACAGGCCGGCGACCATCGGCAGGCCGACGAGCAGCAGCGATTTGTTGGTGCGCTTCGCGACGTTGAACGCGATCGGAATCAGCAGCACAAAGCCGACTTCGAAGAACACCGGCAAGCCGACGATGATCGCGACGACCATCATCGCCCAGTGAATATTCTTCTCGCCGAACCAGTCGATGAGCGTCGTGGCGATGCGTTCCGCGCCGCCCGATTCGGCCATCATCTTGCCGAGCATCGTGCCGAGGCCCACCACCACCGCGATGTGCCCGAGCGTGTTGCCGTTGCCGGTTTCGAACGACTTGACGATGGTCGCCATCGGCATACCGGAGGCAAGCCCCAGCAGCAGCGACACAATGATCAGGACGAGGAACGGATAGACCTTGTAGCGCGTGATCAACAAGATCAGCAGGGCGATGGCGATCACCCCGTAAACCAGCAGCATGCTGCCGTGAACAGCTTCCATGAAGCTCCTCCTTTGCGTTATTGATTGTGGGTGCGAAGACGGCAGCCACCTCGTCTCATGGCGACCGCTGCGCCTCGAGGACGGCAAACCGCGCGGTCGCTGAATTTTACTGTCTGTTGTCTTGAAAAGCCCGCGAAACCCGCAGCATCTTTGCAACGAAGCCTCGCTGCGACAGCCTGAAGCGGCTGTATCGGCGAGGCTCCGGTTGAGAGCTTGCTGTGTCTGCGTCTGCGTCCGCGTCTGTGTTCGCCAGAACGCGGCGGTTATCGACTAGTGAGCGGGTGCGGCCAATTGGCTCGCCGCGCGCGCGAGGCGCGTGACTTCGTCCCAGTTTTGCGCGGCGACCGCGGCTTTCGGCGTGAGCCAGGAGCCGCCCACGCAGACCACGTTCGGCAGCGACAGGAAGTGCGTGGCGGTTTCCGCCGTGATGCCGCCCGTCGGGCAGAACTTCAGCGTCGGAAACGGACCATGAAAAGCTTGCAGCATCGGCACGCCGCCCGCCTGCTGCGCCGGGAAAAACTTCACGATTTCATAGCCGAGTTCGAGCGCGGTGATGATGTCGCTCGGCGTCATCACGCCCGGCAATAGCGGCAGGCCGGCATCCTGCGCGGCCTTGTGCATGTCTTTCGTGAGTCCGGGCGACACGCCGAACTGCGCGCCTGCTTTCTTCGCCTGCGCGCAATGCTCGGGCTTCGTGATCGTGCCGACGCCCACCACGATGTCTTCGGCCAACTGGCTCGCGCGCTCGATCGCGGCAATCCCCGCCGCCGTGCGCAGTGTGATTTCCAGCACCTTCACGCCGCCCGCATGCAGCGCGCGCGACACGTGTTCGCCCTGCTCGACCGAATCGAACGCGAGCACCGGAATCACCGGACCCAGGCGGACGATCTCACTTACTGTTTTCGACGTCATAGTGAAACTCCTTGTTTCTGCCAACCGTCTGTTGCGTCGCCGGGCGGGCTTTGGCGGGCTGCCCGGTTGGACTTCGTTGGACCTGGTTCGACTGTCCGTTGGCTTGTTTGCGAAGACTGCTAGCCTGCCTGAGTGGTGCTGGTACGCGTTTCGCCGTGCTGTGCGGCGGCGTGCTGCACAGCAGACGCCGCGTGCTCGCCGTGCGCTGCCGGACGCTCGCCCACCATCGGACCGAACACCGACGCGCCCTGCTCCGCCGGCGCCGCCGCCGCGCGGAATACGCCGAACAGTTCGCGGCCGAAACCCACTTCGTTTTCCGCCTGATTGAGCGGCGCGGCGTTAGGTCGCGCGGCCCATTCGGCGGCGTCGATCTCGACGTCGAGCACGCCGGCTTCGGCGTCGATCACCAGCATGTCGCCCGTGTGCACCTTGCTGATCGGCCCTTGCAGCAACGCTTCCGGCGACAGATGAATGACCGCGGGCACTTTACCCGACGCGCCCGACATGCGGCCGTCCGTGACGAGTGCGACATGGAAACCCTGATCCTGCAACACGCCGAGCAGCGGCGTCAAACGATGCAGTTCCGGCATGCCGTTCGCCCGCGCGCCCTGGAAGCGCACGACGGCAACAAAGTCGCGCTTGAGCTCGCCGTTGTCGAACGCCTCCTGCACGGCTTCCTGCGAATCGAACACGATGGCCGGCGCCTTCACCTTGCGATGCTGCGCCGCAACCGCCGAAATCTTGATCACGCCGCGGCCGAGCTTGCCCTGCATCAGACGCAAGCCGCCGTCCGGCTGGAACGGCTCCTTGATGGCGCGCAGCACCGCTGTGTCGGCGCTGGTTTCCACGCCCGGCACCCATTGCAGCTTGCCGTCGATCAGCTTCGGCTCTTCCGTGTAGCGATGCAGCCCCTCGCCGACGACCGTGTTGACGTCTTCGTGCAGCAAACCGCCTTCCAGCAGATTGCGCACCAGGAACGCGACGCCGCCCGCTGCATGGAAATGGTTCACGTCGGCCTTGCCGTTCGGGTAAATCTTGGCGAGCAGCGGCACGGCTTGCGACAGCGTGTCGAAATCGTCCCAGTCGATCACGATGCCCGCCGCGCGCGCAATGGCGACGAGGTGCAGCGTGTGATTGGTGGAGCCGCCCGTCGCGAGCAACGCGACGATTCCGTTGACGATCGCCTTTTCGTCGATCACGTGGCCGATCGGCGTGTAATTGCCGCGCTCGACCGTCAGATCGAGCACGCGGCGCGCGGCCTGTGCGGTCAGCGCGTCGCGCAACGGCGTATGCGGATGCACGAAAGCCGAGCCCGGCAGATGCAGGCCCATGATTTCCATCAGCATCTGATTGCTGTTCGCCGTGCCGTAGAACGTGCAGGTGCCGTGGCCGTGATACGCAGCGGCTTCCGCTTCGAGCAGCGCGTCGCGACCGCATTGGCCGGTTGCGAACTGCTGGCGGGTTTTGGCTTTGTCGTCGTTCGACAGGCCGCTCGTCATCGGGCCGGCCGGCACGAAGATGGTCGGCAGATGGCCGAACTGCAGCGCGCCGATCAGAAGGCCCGGCACGATCTTGTCGCAGATGCCGAGGCACAACGCCGCGTCGAACATGTTGTGCGTGAGCGCGACCGCCGTGCTCATCGCGATCACTTCGCGCGAGAACAGCGACAGTTCCATGCCCGCGTTGCCCTGGGTGATGCCGTCGCACATGGCCGGCACGCCGCCCGCGAATTGCGCGACGCCGCCGTTTTCACGCGCGGCCTGCTTGATGATGTCCGGGTAGTTTTTGTACGGCGCGTGCGCCGACAACATCTCGTTGTACGACGAAACGATGCCGATGTTCGGCTCGCGAATCTGCTTGATGACGAGCTTGTCGTTGCCTTCGAGGCCCGCGAACCCGTGCGCCAGATTCGCGCAGGAAAGCGCGCCGCGCGCCGGGAACCGGCCCTGCGCCTGATGAATGCGGGAGAGATACGCCTCACGAGTGGGCTTGCTGCGTTCGATCACGCGCTGCGTGACTTTCAACAATTGCGAATGCGGGGAAACCATCGGAGCTCCTTCGTCGCTGGCGGCAGATTGGGCGCGCTATGCCAGGTGGGTATCGCGGGGTCGCCGGAGAGACCGGCGAAAGGAATCTTAGTAGAAAAACTACATGGCCGCAATTGGAAATCTTGCTGCAGTGCAGTTTGGCGAAACTCCGCGAAGCCCTTTACTGGCGGCGCATCGGACGAATAACACCTGAACCTAGGGATAACACCTACGGCGATAATGTAGTTTTTGTACCTTTCGGCCAATCAAGCTATAGTCCACGCATTCTTCAGCATAGTGCGAGTTTTCCAATGATGCTGTCCCAGGTCGAAGAGATGCGCGAGCAGTTGCGCCCGTCGGAGCGCAAGCTCGCCGACTACGTGATCGAGGCGCCGCGCGAGGTGCTAGACCTTTCCATGACGGAAGTCGCCGCGCGCGCGGGTGTGAGTCAGCCGACTATCGCGCGGTTCTGTCATGCGCTGGGTTTTTCGGGGTTTCGCGAGTTCAAGATCCGGCTGGCCCAAGGCATCGCTACTGAAGTGCCGGCGGTTTATCGGGATGTGCGGCCGGACGAGGGTACGCCGGGTCTGATCGCCAAGGTCTTCGACCGGACCATCGGCACGCTGATCCAGGTGCGCAACAGCTTGTCGCCGCATAGTGTCGAAGCAGCCGTCGACCTGCTGGCGAACGCGGCGCGCATCGAGTTCTATGGAGCGGGCGGTTCAGGTATTGCGGCGCAGGACATCCAGCACAAGTTCTTCCGGCTCGGCATGCCGAGCGTCGCCTACTCCGATCCGCACACCTACTCGATGTCGGCCGCACTGCTCGGCCCCGGCGATGTGATCGTGACGGTATCGAATACCGGTCGAACCCGGGACATCATCGAAGCGACACATTCCGCGCTCAATCGCGGCGCGAAAGTGATTGCGATTACACATGGATCGTCGCCGCTTGCGAAGCTCGCGTCGATTTGTCTCTTCTCAAATGTCGTCGAGGAAAGCGATGTGTTTTCGCCGATGACGTCGCGCATGTCGCATCTCGCCATCGGCGACATTCTCGCCGTCGGCGTCGCGCTCAAGCGCGGGCCTGAGCTTGTCGAGCGGATGGGTAAGGCGAAAGAAGTGATCGGCCGGCTGAGAATCGACGGCGAAAGCTGAAGAGGCGCAAATGAAAAAGGCCTGCTCGATGGCAGGCCTTTTTCAGGTCAAACTCAGGTCAAACGATGCACGCGGCCAGTTACTCGGCGACCACGCGAACATCGACGCGGCGGTTCTGCGAACGACCTTCGGCCGTTGCATTCGACGCAACCGGATCGGCGCTGCCGAGGCCTTGTGCGACGAACTGCTCACCCTCGAGACCGCCATCGCGCAGATATTGCACGACCGCTTCGGCACGAGCCTTCGACAGCGCCAGGTTGTGTGCTTCGGAACCCGTCTTGTCGGTGTAGCCCGTCACCGTCACGCGGCGCAGATTCGCGCCCTTGTTGGCGGCCATGAAGTGATCCAGGTTTTCCTTCGCGATCGGGCTGAGCGTCGCGCTGTCCGTTGCAAAGTTGGCGTTGCCTTGCAGCAGCAGCCGAGCCTGCGGCGCGGCCGGCTTTGCTTGCGGCTGCGCAGCCTCTTGCTGCTGAACCGGCTGTTGCGGCGCCGGCTGTTGTGCGACCGGCTGCTGTGCGACGGGCGCGCCGCACATGAACGTCATTTCACGCGCATCTTTCACCGGCTGGTTGTTGCTCACGCCGTCGACCGCGCCGAGCCACGTAATCGGCTTGGCCTGGCAGGTTTCTTCGGCCACGCGCACGCAGGTTTGCGAGCTGTCGAGAAGTCCGAGGCAGCTAACCCAATAAGTCGGTACGGTTTGGTTCGGCGGACTGATCGTACGCAGCGTGTAGGACGGTCCAGATTGCGTACTGCACGCTGCAAAGATCGCCAAAGACGCGCCTGAGACCAACGCGCGGAGATATTTAAAAAGAGAAGTGTTCATTTTCACGAATGCAGTGATTGAAGCGGCGCCCTTGCCCCGTGTCCTGCGGACAAGAGCGCGCTTACAGTTCTAGTCAAGACAGCTCCGGTTGATGGACCGGACTTGCGTCCGATCCATCACGGCGCTTACCACTGGTACGAAGCACCGATGCCGATCGCCGTGCCTTGCGAGCTGGTGCCCGCGCCGGCCTTCATCTTCAGGTTCTCGGTGATACGCGCCGAGACGCCGAGCGCGACAGCCTGCGAACCCTTATACGAACCGCCACCGATACCGACCGCGATCGTCTTGCCTTGATCGACGTCCGGGATCATCGTCAGCGCCGTAGCGGCTGCGACACCGGCGTACGCGTTCTTGGCGACCTGGCTCACGCTGTTCTGCACCGAGTTGATCTGCTGATCGGTGTAGGCCTTCGAGGTCATGCCAGCCGGCAGATTGCCGACCGCCGAGCCGATGGCGTCGTTCAACTGACCCACGTTGACCGCGTCGGTCGTTGCCGTACCGGCCGCGACGTTGGTGACCTGGCGTTCGTTACCTGCCGAGCCCACCGACACCGAGTTCGCACGATCAGCCACCGAGTTCGCACCCAGTGCCACCGAGTTCGCCGCGGTTGCGCTTGCGTTCGCACCCATTGCGGTCGAATGCGTACCGCTTGCAACTGCTGCTTCCGTATCGCGGTTGCCGTCTGCTGCGAACATCGGGTTGTTGGCCGCGTGCGCAATGTTCGTCACCGTCGAGATCGCCGAGTTCATCTGGTCGACGTTGACTGCGTCGTCACCGGACGTGCCTGCTGCCACGTTGTGGATCGTCGTGCCGCCCGCAGCACCATTACCCATCGTAATGCTGCTGTAGTTGGTCGTACCGTCGGCGTTGTGGTCGTACGTGACTGCCGCGTTGGTCGTGCCGTTCGGGTTGATGATGCCCGACGCCTTCAACTGAGCGACGTTCACTGCGTCCGTGTCGGCCGTACCGGCTGCGACGTTGGTGATCTGGCGTTCGTTGCCCGCCGAGCCCACCGACACCGTGTTCGCACGGTCAGCCACCGAGTTCGAACCCAGTGCAACCGAGTTCGTCGCCAGAGACTGCGCATTACCGCCGATCGCCACCGATTCCGCGCCCGTTGCCTGTGAATCCGGCAACGTCGAGTTGGCGTGGAAGTACTTGATACCGGTGCCACCGCTGGTGATGTTGTTCAGCGTGTTGTTGATGTTGGTGATGTCCGACGTGTTCTGCGTCACACGGCCGTCGATGTTGGTGATCGCGTCACCCACGCTGTTCACGGTCGTACCGCCCACCGAGTACGTCGGGGCCGAGATCGTGCCATCGCTGTTCACCGTCGAGCCGCCGCCGAGGGCATCTGCCGCCGACTGGCTCACGCCATACAACTGCGAACCGTTCACTGCATCCACGCTCGTGGCGTTGACCGCGCCTGCGGCCACACCAGTCAACGTACGCGAACCTGCCGTACCCGTAAGGTCAACCACCGTGCCGTCGGTATCCTTCGCCACCGTGATGTTGCGCGACGTCGGGTCCTGCTGCACCAGACCACCGAGTACGTCGGAGCCGTGATTGCGCCCGTCGTCGAATCGTAGGTCGAACCACCGCCCAGCGACGAGGCCGTGCTCGCGCCGACCTGGTTCACCTTCGTATCTTCCGACATCAACTGGCTCACGTTCACCGCGTCCGTGGCGTTCAGACCTGCTGCCACATTCGTGATGCGACGCTCAGCACCTGCCGCACCCACCGACACTTCACCGGCTGCCGTGGCTGCCGAGATCGCGCTGCCACCCGGGTTGAAGCCTGCCGTCGTCAGCGTGGTCGAGTTGGCCACCGAGTTGGAGCCGAGTGCCACCGAGTTCGCCGTCGTCGCTTGCGCGTTGCCGCCGATCGCCACTGCGTTCATACCCACTGCCGACGAATCCGCCAGCGCGGTGTTCGCGTGGAAGTACTTGATGCCGCCACCGTTCACGATGTTGTTCACCGTGTTGTTGATGTTGGTGACGTTGCCCGCCAGGTTTGCGACGTTGTTGTTCGTGTTCGACAGGTTGTTCGAAACGTTGTTGACCTTCGCGTCTTCCGACTGCAACTGGCTCACGTTCACTGCATCCGTGGCGTTCAGACCTGCTGCCACGTTCGTGATGCGACGCTCCTTACCTGCCGCGCCCACCGACACTTCACCGCCCGCTGCCGTGGCTGCTGCGATCGCCGTGCCACCAACCGGCGTGAAGCCTGCCGTCGCCAGCGTCGCCGAGTTCGCCACCGAGTTCGAGCCCAGTGCCACCGAGTTCGCCGTCGTTGCCTGAGCGTTGCCGCCGATTGCCACTGCGTCCGTACCCGTTGCCGACGAATCCGCCAGCGTCGAGTTGGCGTGGAAGTACTTGATGCCGCCACCATTCACGATGTTGTTCACCGTGTTGTTGATGTTGGTGACGTTGCCGCTCACTGCATCGGTCGCGCTCAGACCCGCTGCGACGTTCGTGATGCGACGCTCTGCACCTGCCTTGCCCACCGACACTTCGCCGCCGGCTGCCGTCGCTGCGGAAATCGCCGTACCGCCCGTCGGCGTGAAACCTGCCGTCGCCAGCGTGGCCGAGTTCGCCACCGAGTTCGAGCCCAGTGCTACCGAGTTCGCCGTCGTCGCCGACGCTGCACCGCCGATTGCGACTGCGTTCGTGCCCGTCGCCGACGAATCAGCCAGCGTCGAGTTCGCGTGGAAATACTTGATGCCGCCACCGTTCACGATGTTGTTCACCGTGTTGTTGATGTTCGTGACGTTGCCGCTCAGGTTTGCAACGTTGTTGTTGGTGTTCGACAGGTTGTTCGCGACGTTCGACACGTTGTTCGAGACGTTGTTGACCTTCGCGTCTTCAGACTGCAACTGGCTCACGTTGACGGCATCGGTCGCATTCAGACCGGCTGCGACGTTCGTGATGCGACGCTCTGCACCTGCTGCGCCCACCGACACTTCGCCGCCGGCTGCCGTGGCTGCCGAGATCGCCGTGCCGCCGACCGGCGTAAAGCCTGCCGTCGTCAACGTGGCCGAGTTCGCCACCGCCCCGGCGCCGAGCGCAACCGAGTTCACGGTTGCGGCCGAGGCGCCTTGCCCCAGCGCAACAGTATTTATTGCAGTGGCGCTGGAATAGTCGCCGATAGCGATAGCCTCACTGGCCGTCGCGTTGGCGTGAGGACCTACCGCGACTGCTGCATGAGCGCCGGCATTCGCATTACCACCGATCGCAACTCCCCAGCCGTTGGTGTTCGACGTCGTGCCACTAACGGTGGATGTCGCACCTTCGCCAACCGCCACGCCATTGTATGCAGCGGCGGTGGCAGCCTCGCCAAACGCGGATGAGTTTGTTCCTGACGCGAGCGCTCCCCAGCCCATTGCGGTCGAACTGACGCCGCTAGCCACGGCAACCGGTCCGGCAGCAACGCTGTTCGAGCCCGTCGCGGATGCGTCCGCCAAAGAGGAATTGGCATGGAAATATTTGATGCCGCCACCGTTCACGATGTTGTTCACCGTGTTGTTGATGTTGGTGACGTTGCCGCTCAGGTTTGCAACGTTGTTGTTGGTGTTCGCGAGGTTGTTCGCGACGTTCGAAACGTTGTTCGAGACGTTGTTCACCTTTGCGTCTTCCGACTGCAGCTGGCTTACGTTCACTGCATCCGTGGCGTTCAGACCTGCTGCGACGTTCGTGATGCGACGCTCACCACCTGCCTTGCCCACCGACACTTCACCGCCGGCTGCCGTCGCTGCCGAGATTGCTGTGCCACCGACCGGCGTGAAGCCTGCCGTCGCCAGCGTGCTCGAGTTCGCCACCGAGTTAGCACCCAATGCCACCGAGTTGACTGTTGAAGCAGTGGCAAGGCCACCCAACGCCGTGGCATTGTTAGCACCACTGGTGGCCCCCGTGCCCACAGCAACCTGGTTGTTTATACCGCTACCTGCAACGGTAGATGCCTGTGCGCCTATCGCGATGGAGGCCCCACCGCCGGCCGTAGCGTTCTGACCGAGCGCCATATCCTGCGAGTAAGCGGTATAGCTGCCATCGCCAATCGCGATCGCTCCATCTGCGGGTGTGGCGGCCGCCATCGATGCGTTCCGGCCGATCGCAATGCTGCCTTGACCACGAGCAATTGCGTTCGGTCCGACCGCCACGCTGTCGACGCCCGCAGCCGACGAATCAGCCAGCGTCGAGTTCGTGTGGAAGTACTTGATGCCGCCACCGTTCACGATGCTGTTCACCGTGTTGTTGATGTTGGTGACGTTGCCGCTCAGGTTCGCGACGTTGTTGTTCGTGTTCGCCAGGTTGTTCGCGACGTTCGAAACGTTGTTCGAAACGTTGTTCACCTTCGCGTCTTCCGACTGCAACTGGCTCACGTTCACCGCGTCCGTGGCATTCAGACCTGCTGCCACGTTCGTGACACGACGCTCTGCACCTGCTGCGCCCACCGACACTTCACCACCTGTTGCCGTGGCTGCCGAGATCGCCGTGCCACCGATGGGCGTGAAGCCTGCCGTCGCCAGCGTGGCCGAGTTCGCCACCGAATTCGAGCCCAGCGCCACCGAATTCGATGTGGTGGCTGTTGCAAGGTAGCCAACGGCGACTGCGCCCGCGCCAGACGTAAGCGCGTAGCTGCCGAGTGCGGTCGAGTTCGCGGCGCCAGCGGAAGCAGAGGTGCCGAGAGCAACCATGTTGTTCGTGGATATGGCGTTCAGCGTCGATGCGCCGTAACCGATGGCCGTCGACGATCCTCCGCCGGCTGTCGCGAAGCCGCCTATCGCGGTATCTCCGACGTACGTCGCGTACGCTGAGTCGCCTATGGCGATAGCGTCGTTCGTCGCCATGCCAGACGTCCACGACAAAGCTTTCGGACCAATGGCGATTGAGCCGTATGATGATGTTGATGCACCCGCCTTGGCGTCGTCCGTGCCGTCGTTGTTCCCAGTCACCTTGAAATAGCGTGTACCTTGGCCGTTGTTGATGTTGGTGATCGAGGTGTTCAGCTTGCCCAGTGCCGTATCCACCGTGCCGAACGCCGTGCCGATGTCCGTCTTCGCGCCCGTCGTACCGTCGATCGAATTTGCGTTCGTCAGCGCGTAGCTAGGTGCGCTAATCGCGCCCGTCGAGCTAACCGTGGAACCGCCGCCAATGGCGCTGGCCGCCGAAGCGCTCACCGCGTAGAGCTGGCTGCCGTTGATCGCGTCGCCGCTAATGCTGCTGACGGTACCGGCTGCAACGTTCACGATCTTGTGACTGGTCATGTCGACCTGGTTCATCATTGCAATGCCGCTCGGGCCGTAGATCGTGACCTTTCCCGTCGCGTTGCTCCCGGAAGCGCCCACGAGAATCGCGGCGTTCGTGCCGTCAGGACTGAAGTAGTTGCCGTTTTCGGAAAGGACTACTCCAGTGCCGAGGCTCGAGCTACCGCTGAAGCATGTCGCAGCCTGCTGCGTGTTCGTCCATGCACCAGCTTGGGCCGCGCTAAAGCTGGCATAAGAGTTTATTGCATTCCCGCAATTGATGATCGAGCCCGCCATCGCGGATGGTGCGAACGCCGACAATCCCACCCCGGCAGCAACCAGCACTCCGCTTGCGCCTAGCGCCTTGATGCTACGTGCCTTGCGGCCGCTCTTCCCGCGTCCCTTCGCCACTTCCGGCGCTGCAACATATGTACCGGTAGTCTCATTCCAAACTGTTTTGTACGACTTGTTCACGATTTCATCCTGTAAAGGCGTGATGACTGGGATCTGCGCGGCACCGTGCTGATTAACGTGGTGCGTCGCTGCCAACGAGCTGCCAAAAGGATTCAATCTGACCGTCGCACTTATGCACTTGAGACTGTCTTAATATCCTTCCAGCGAAGATCTCAATATAAAACTGAGCGACTCTGGAGATAATCAGACTATGCTTAATTGGTCTCAATCGACTGTCACATACTAGGAAACGCGACTCGCGCCAGAACCTCACGGATCCTTGAAATTCTGTAAAGAAGTGGCTTTAAGGCAGGCAAGCATCGAACTTTATTTAGGATTATTCTTATTCGATGCAGTTCGATCTGGAGGAACACGGCCTGTGGACGGGGCTTTGCCCGTGCGACCGCAGCGCTTGTCTCATCGCGCGAATTTGAAATACGAACGAGGCAGACCGACGATTGCGCGATTATGCGATGGCCCGGCCAGGAAATATACGGACTAAAATTCAGAAAAGTCCTAAGATTCGAAAAACCACGGGAATAGCGCTTTTTAGGATTTGTCTTATTTCTATTATTTCTTTATTTGATAACTCCGGCCGTCACTAGAACAATGACGAGCTTGCCCTCGATGGCATCAGGCCAACACAAGTTTTAAACCGCCAAATTTGCCTCCACATAAAAGACGGCGGAATTCGCAGATGAGCGCGAAAAAAAACCGCGGCGAGGCGGTGGTTAGTTGACCGGAGGCGGTTTGATTTACTTTTAAAGATCGACGCTTCCATGGCAGCTGGAGCGTTGAATTGCGGTGACAATCACGGCCGCATCGGCCGTCCTCTACGCGGACCTGCGCTTCCCAGCCATCCGCGCTAAACGCCCGCTCCGGCCTATCACGCCGGAGTGCTGCAAGCCGGTTACGTCCAGTCGATTCCCGTTGACAGTGACGGAACTCGGGAAAGCCGAGCCGTTTGGCCTGTAATGGGCCTGCTCATGCCCTGATTTGACCAAGGCTTGCGGCCCGTCCGGCGCCTGCTCTGCACAACGGTCAGGAGCGCGCACATAGCGGCATCAGCAGACCGGCGTTTCAACCATCCGCACAGCCTGTGCAAGTCTCACAGCCGCGTACCTCTCAAAACGGCTTGATCACCACCAACGCGACCGCGGCCAGCATCCCCAGCACCGGCAGTTCATTGAACATCCGATACCACTTGTCCGAGCGACGGTTTTCCCCGCGCTCGAAAGTGCGCAGCAGCACGCCGCAGTAAGCGTGGTAAATCACCAGCAGCACGACCACGCCAACCTTCGCGTGAAGCCATCCCTGCCCTCGTCCGATACCGACGACAAGCCACAACCACAGCCCGCAAGCGAGCGCCGGCACCGCGATAAACGACATGAAGCGGAACAGTTTGCGCGCCATGATCAGCAGACGCTTCACCGCGGCGGGTTCGGTTTCCATCGCCAGATTGACGAAAATGCGCGGCAAATAGAACAGGCCGGCGAACCAGGAAGCGATCAGAACGATATGGAACGTCTTGATCCAGAGCATCGTGGGAGTCCTTGGTGGTGTGTGAGTTATTGTGGAGAGCGCCGACGATCATGCCGGGCCTGTGCCGCGACGCAAAGTGATCAGCGGTCGCGGGATTTGAAACAATCATGCGTGGCCGCGTTGCACGGCCACGCTTCCCATCGTGCAGGCGCCTACTGGCGGCCTTCGCCATGCCCAAGCACGACATACTTCAGCGACGTCAACCCTTCCAGCCCCACCGGGCCGCGCGCGTGGAGCTTGTCGTTGGAAATGCCGATTTCCGCGCCGAGACCGAATTCGAAGCCGTCGGCGAAACGCGTCGATGCGTTCACCATCACGCTCGCCGAATCCACTTCGCGCAGGAAGCGCATGGCGCGGTCGTGGTCCTCCGTGACGATCGCGTCGGTATGTTGCGAACTGTACGTGTTGATGTGCTCAATGGCGGCGTCGAGATCGTCGACCACCTTGATCGCGAGCACCGGCGCGAGATATTCGGTGCGCCAGTCTTCTTCGGTTGCGTCGGCGAGCGGACCCACGCCCGCGTCTGCCAGCACAGCACGCGCCGCCGCGTCCACGCGCAATTCGACATTTTTCTCGCGATACAGCTTGCCGAGCGGCGGCAGCACGTCGGACGCAATGCCGCGCGCGACCAGCAGCGTCTCCATCGTGTTGCAGGTGCCGTAGCGGTGCGTCTTGGCGTTATCGCAAACGGTCAGCGCCTTCTTAAGATCGGCGCGGTCGTCCACGTATACGTGGCAGATGCCGTCCAGATGCTTGATCATCGGCACCCGCGCTTCGTTCATGAGCCGCTCGATCAGGCTCTTGCCGCCGCGCGGCACGATCACGTCGACGTATTCGGTCATCGTGATCAGTTTGCCGACCGCGGCGCGGTCCGACGTCGCAACAACCTGCACGGCGTCTTGCGGCAAACCGGCCGCTTCGAGCGCCTCGCCGATCAGCTTCGCGAGCGCAGTGTTGCATTCGAGCGCTTCCGAACCACCGCGCAGAATCGTCGCGTTGCCCGATTTGAGGCAGAGCGCGGCGGCGTCGATCGTGACGTTAGGACGCGATTCGTAGATGATGCCGATCACGCCGAGCGGCACGCGCATCTGCCCGACCTGGATGCCGCTCGGCCGGTACTTCAGATTGCTGATCTCGCCGATCGGATCGGCGAGCGCCGCGACCTGGCGCAGACCTTCGACCATCGTCCTGAGCGCCTTGTCCGACAGCGTGAGACGGTCGATGAAAGCCGCGTCGTGACCTTTATCGCGAGCGCGTGCGACGTCGCGCGCGTTGGCTTCCTTGAGCAACGCGGCATCGCGCTCGATACCCGCCGCCACCGCCGCGAGGGCGGCGTTCTTCGCAGCCGTCGACGCCCGCGCCATCGCACGCGATGCCCGGCGCGCGCGCCGGCCGAGGTCGGTCATGTACTGGTCGATATCCATGGTGATTCTCGTATTGCCGGGCACGCCGACGCGCGGCGAGCAGGCTGATTAGCTGATTAGCGAAAGATCCAGCGATTGTAAGTCGGGCCAGGGCGCTTTGCTTGCGAGGGCGCGGTTAGCGCGGTTGAGATCCGCAAGACTGCTGGTGCACGGCAAGCCGAGCCGGTCCGGCCTCGCTGTACGGCTGACTGGCTCAGCACCGCGACACCTCAAACCCCGCCGCCTACAGCACCAGCGAAACTCACGCCGGCCTGCGCACCGCGGCCGCAGCCGCACGCCGAGCAGGTCGCGGCGGCGGCGCAGCAGACGTTCTCGGCGACGCCACCACCATCGCAAGCTCGAACAGCCCGTCCCACGGATCGGGCGGCGGATCGTTGCGATGATTACCCGGCGTCCCGCCCGACAATCCCTTCACCTGCCGATCCAGCCGCGCCGCCAGCGCCAACGCCTTTTCCAGCGCCGCCTCGGTGACACGCGACAATGCCGGCCCGATCAAGCGCTCGCGCGGACCCCACACGCGGTTTTCGCGCACGAGCATGGCAAGCGGCTTGCCGGCCGCGACGCCGCGCTTGATCCGCAGCAGCGTGCGCAATTCCTCGACGACGGCCCACAACACCAGCACCGCCGCCTCGCCTTCGCCGCGCAGCCCGTCGAGCATGCGCGACAAGCGGCCGACGTCGCCGGCAAGCATCGCCTCGTTCAGCTTGAAGACGTCGTAACGCGCGACGTTCAGCACCGCGTCGTGTATCTGTTCGAAGCTCAACGAACCCGCCGGATACAGCAGCCCGAGCTTCTGGATTTCCTGATGCGCGGCGAGCAGATTGCCTTCGACACGCTCCGCGATAAACGCCAACGCGCGCCGCCCTTCCTCGCCCGCGGCCACCCGCTGACCCTGCGCCGCGAGCCGCTGGCCGACCCAGTTCGGCAATTGCGCGCGCTCGACGGGATCGATCTTCAACGCGACGCCCGCGTCGGCGAGCGCCGTGAACCACGCCGATTTTTGCGTGGCCGCGTCGAGCCGCGGCAGCGTGATCATGGTCAGCACGTCGTCGTTGACGGAGCCCGCGAGCGCCTTCAGCGCTTCGGCGCCTTCCTTGCCGGGCTTGCCCGACGGAATGCGCAATTCGACCAGTTGACGGTCGCCGAACAGCGACATGGACTGGCTCGCGCCGAGCAACGAACTCCAGTCGAAACTGCGCTCGACGGTGAAGACCGAGCGGTCGGTAAAGCCGGCCGCGCGAGCCGCCGCGCGAATCCGGTCGCACGCTTCCTGCGCGAGCAGATGCTCGTCGCCGTACACGACGTACAGTCCGGCGAGTCCCTTGGCCAGATGCGCTTCGAGCGCGTCAAGTCGCAGTTGCATGGCTATGCTGATGTCCGGTCAGGTCGACGTGCCCGCCGCTCACAGCGGCGGCGGCGGCAACGGCGCGCGCGGCACGACGCCCGGCACCTGCTCGCCCGGCGCCGGATGCATCGAACGCACGCTCGACAGACGTCGCGTGAGCTGGTCGATCGCGTCGTTTTCCATGTCGGCAAAAAGGATTTCCGACTCGGCGGTCTTCGCCTGCGAGTACTTGTCGCTATAGGTCATCGCGCGGTTCAGCGCGATCACGCTCGGCGGAATCAGCATGGTGCCGTCCTTGCCGATCAGCGTGTAGTTCATCGCAAGGTTCAATTGATACTCGGAGACGACGCCCAGCGAATTCAGCGTCAGCGTGCTCGTGCCGCGGCTTTCGGTGATTTGCAACGTCGCGTCCGCGTTGGCAACCGACTTCACCACCACCGTGTCGCTGCCGCCCTGCACCATGCGCGTGAGCCGCGCGCCCGCGGCCGGCGAGCCGCCCGCGATGAAGAGGCGTTTGAACGCATAGTCCTGCTGACCGCGCAACTGGAAGCCGCATGCGGACAACATCAATACGCTGCAAGCCAGCGTTACAAAAAGCGATCTGCGAGTCACATTGGCTCCTGGTTCGCAGTGGATTCCCGGCGCTCGGCAAACGACGCCGCGCGAGGCGGCGCGTTGCCGGCCGGCAGGTGTTGCTGTGTCGTCAAACGACCACGTTCACGAGACGGCCCGGCACGACGACGATCTTCTTCGGCGCCTTGCCTTCGCTGAACTTCGCGACCATTTCATGCGCGGCCGCGAGCTGTTCGATCGATTCACGCGACGCGTCTTTCGCCACCGTCAGCGCGCCGCGCACCTTGCCGTTCACCTGCAGCACGAGTTCGATCTCCGATTGCTCGAGCGCTTTTTCGTCGACCTTCGGCCACGGCGCGTCGAGCAGCGAACCGAATTCGTCGGCATAACCGAGTTCCTGCCAGAGCTGGAACGTCAGGTGCGGCACGACCGGATACAGCACACGCAGCATCACGCTGTACGTTTCGCGCAGTACGCCCGGCAGCGCGCCCTTCGCGCTGTCGAGCGCGTTGAGCATCTTCATCGCGGCCGACACGACCGTGTTGTACTGCAGACGCTGGTAGTCGAAGTCGGCCTGCTTCAGCACGCTATAGACTTCGCGGCGCAGCAGTTTGTCGGCGTCGCCGAGTTGCGCGGCGTCGAACTGCCCGCCCGCGCGCAACGCGGCTTCGTTCGCCTGAGCGAAATTCCAGACGCGGCGCAGGAAGCGGCTCGCGCCTTCCACGCCCGAGCCCGACCATTCGAGCTGCTGCTCGGGCGGCGCGGCAAACATGACGAACAGACGCGCGGTGTCCGCGCCGTGCTGATCGATCAGCGATTGCGGATCGACGCCGTTGTTCTTCGACTTCGACATTTTCTCGACGCCGCCGAGCACGACCGGCTCGCCGTCCGAGTTCAGCACGGCGCCGACCGGGCGGCCCTTGTCGTCGAACGAGACGGTCACGTCTGCCGGGTTGTACCAGGTCTTCTTGCCCGTCGCGTCTTCGCGATAGTACGTTTCGTTGAGCACCATGCCCTGCGTGAGCAGGTTCCTGGCCGGCTCGCCGAACTTGACGAGACCCAGGTCGCGCATCACCTTGGCCCAGAAGCGCGAGTACAACAGGTGCAGAATCGCGTGCTCGATACCGCCGATGTACTGGTCCATCGGCGCCCAGTAATCGGTGCGCTCGTCGACCATCGTCTTCGCATCCGGCGACGCGTAGCGGTAGAAGTACCACGACGAATCGACGAACGTGTCCATCGTGTCGGTTTCGCGTTTGGCCGCGCCGCCGCAAGTCGGGCAGGCGCAGTTCACGAACGCTTCGGACTTCGCGAGCGGATTACCCGTGCCGTCCGGCACGAGGTCTTCAGGCAGCACGACCGGCAGATCTTTTTCCGGCACCGGCACGTCGCCGCACTTCGGGCAATGGATGATCGGAATCGGCGTGCCCCAATAGCGCTGGCGCGACACGCCCCAGTCACGCAGACGCCACGTGATCTGCTTGTCGCCGAGGCTGAGCGCTTTCAGGTCGGCGGCGATCGCGTCCACCGCCTGTTCGTAATCGAGGCCGTCGTACTTGCCGCTGTTGACGAGCGTGCCCGTCTTCTCGCCGTACCATTCTTCCCACGCGTCTGTCGAAAATTCCTTGCCTTCGACCGCCACCACCTGCTTGATCGGCAGACCGTACTTCTTCGCAAACGCGAAGTCGCGCTCGTCGTGCGCCGGCACGCCCATCACCGCGCCTTCGCCGTAGCTCATCAGCACGTAGTTGCCGATCCACACTTCGACCCGTTCCTGCGTCAGCGGATGCGTGACGTAGAAGCCGGTGGCCATGCCCTTCTTTTCCATCGTCGCGACGTCGGCTTCGGCAACGCCGCCGCGCTTGCATTCGTCGATGAAAGCCTGCAGTTCCGGCTTGTCTTTCAGGAGGCGCGTGGCGAGCGGATGCTCGGCGGCGATCGCGCAGAACGTCACGCCCATGATCGTGTCGGCGCGCGTGGTGAACACGCGCAGCAGCTTCTGTTCGCCGTCGATTTCATACGGGAAGCCAAAGTTCACGCCGAAGCTCTTGCCAATCCAGTTCTGCTGCATGATCTTCACGCGCTCGGGCCAGCCGAGACCTTCGAGATCGTTCAGCAGTTCGTCCGCGTACTGCGTGATGCGCATGTAGTACATCGGGATTTCGCGCTTTTCGACGAGCGCGCCCGAGCGCCAGCCGCGGCCGTCGATCACCTGCTCGTTCGCGAGCACGGTTTGATCGACGGGGTCCCAGTTGACGGTGCCGGTTTTCTTGTACGCGATGCCCTTTTCCAGCATCTTCAGGAACAGCCACTGGTTCCACTTGTAGTAGTCGGGGCTGCAGGTGGCGACTTCGCGCGACCAGTCGATCGCGAGACCCATCGACTGCATCTGCTTCTTCATGTAAGCGATGTTGTCGTAGGTCCACTTGGCCGGCGGCACATTGTTGGCCATCGCGGCATTTTCCGCAGGCATGCCGAACGCGTCCCAGCCCATCGGCATCAGCACGTTGTAGCCGTTCATCCGCAGATAGCGGTACATCACGTCGTTGATCGTGTAGTTGCGCACGTGCCCCATGTGCAGCTTGCCCGACGGATACGGCAGCATCGAGACGCAATAGAACTTGGGCTTGTCGGTGGTTTCCGTCGTCTTGTACGCGTCGATGGCGCGCCATTGCCCTTGCGCGGCGGATTCGACGTCGGAGGGAACGTATTTTTCGTGCATGGTGTGATGGGTCGCTGGGTTCGGTGCTTCCGCACCGGCCGCTATGCTGCTTTGGTGCTTTTGCTGGATGAAATGGCGTCGTTTCCCCTTCTGCGGGGGAAAGGGCTGATTATACCGTTCGCGGACGGCTGCGCCGCGCTCTGAAGCCGCGCGCTTACTGCCGCGCGGCCGGCGGCGGGTCCGTCACGAAGCCGATCCGCTCGAGACCGGCCTGCTGCGCGGCGCCCATCACCTGCGCGATCACCTCGTAGCGCGTGTTGCGCTCGGCGTGCAGGTGGATTTCGGGCTGGCCAGTCGCTTTGCCGGCGTCGCCGTTCTGCACGGCTTCACTCGCGTCCGCCGCTTTCGCTGCCTGCGCGAAGCGGGCGCGCATCTGGTCGAGCGTGATGAGGCTGCCGTTCCAGTAGAGCTTGCCCGCGGCGTCGATTGAAAGCGAAATGGTTTGCGGCGTTTCGCGCGCCGGCGCCGCGGCGACCTTCGGCAGATCGAGCCGGATAGCGTGTGTGAACAAAGGCGCGGTAATGATGAAGATCACGAGCAGCACGAGCATCACGTCGATCAACGGCGTCATGTTGATCTCGGCCATCGGCGCGGCCGTCTGCTTTTTCTCGAGTCCGCCGAATGCCATGTCGCCTCCTCGCCGCGCGCTCAGTGAGCTTGCTGAGCGGCGGCCTGCTGGCCACGCAGCGGCGCTTGTGGCTGGCCGGCGGGCGCGCAGACGTACGCGTGCAGATCGTGCGCGAAGCCGTCGAGTTCCTCCGACAACTGCCGCACGAGACGCCCGAGCACGTTGTACGCGAGCACCGCAGGAATCGCGACCACGAGGCCAAAGGCAGTCATGATGAGCGCCTCGCCGACCGGGCCCGCGACGTTTTCGATCTGTGCCTGCCCGCTCGCCGCGATGCTGCCGAGCGCGTGATAAATGCCCCACACAGTGCCGAGCAGCCCGACGAAAGGCGCCGTGCTGCCGACCGAGGCCAGCAGCACTTGCCCGAATTCGAGCCGCCGTTGCGACGCGCTAAGCGCCTGGCGCAGTGCTCTCAGCACCCGCTCGCCGCGCTCGACGCGCGCGAGCAACGCACCGGGAATATCGACCTCGGCGGCATGGAGCGCCGCTTCGGCGAGCGGCGAGAAGACGCGCTCGCGGTCGGCGCGCTTCAGTGCGGCGACGCCTTCAGCGAGCGTAGGCGCCTGCCAGAAGCGCGCAATCGCGCGCGTCGCCTGGCGTTTCGCGCGCACGAGCACCCAGCTCTTGACGATCAGAAAGCACCAGCTCGCCACCGACATCGCCAACAGCACATAGGCGACGCCATGCGTGATCGCGTCGCTCGTTTGAAGGTAATGGATGATGCCGCTGCCGCCTGCCATCTGGCCTCGCCGAAAGAATGTGCCGGACTGTGCCTAGCGCAAGCCGAGCACGTCCTGCATGTCGAAGAAGCCGGTCTGATGGCCTTCGAGGAAACGCACGGCGCGAAGCGCGCCCTGCGCGTACGAGAGACGGCTCGCCGACTTGTGCGTGATTTCAATCCGCTCGCCAATGCCCGCGAACAGCACCGTATGATCGCCGACGATGTCGCCGCCGCGAATCGCCGAAAAGCCGATGGTGGACGGATCGCGTTCGCCCGTCACGCCCTCGCGGCCGTAGACGGCGCAGTCGTCGAGATTGCGGCCTAGCGCATTCGCGATCACCTCGCCCATGGTGAGCGCGGTGCCCGACGGCGCGTCGACCTTGTGACGGTGATGCGCCTCGATGATCTCGATGTCGTAGCCGGTGGCGAAATGCTTCGCCGCGAATTCGAGCAGCTTCAGCGTGACGTTCACGCCCACGCTCATATTCGACGCGAACATGATCGCGACGTTGTCCGCCGCGGCGCGCAATTGCGCCTTCTGCGCGTTGTCGAAGCCGGTCGTGCCGATCACCATTTTCACGTTGTGGCGCTGCGCCGCTTCGAGATGCACGAGCGTGCCTTCCGGGCGCGTGAAGTCGATCAGATAGTCGGACTCGGCGAACACGCGCTCGATGTCGTCCGTCAGCGCGACGCCCGTCTGTTTGCCGACAAAAGCGCCGGCGTCCTGACCGAGTTGCGGCGAGCCCGGGCGGTCGAGCGCGCCGGACAGCGTGGCGTCGGAATCGTTAAGAACCGTTTCGATGAGCATGCGGCCCATACGGCCCGATGCGCCAGCAATCGCAATTTTCATGGCTACGAGGGTTCGAAAGAACGGCCCGGCAAGCGCGGGCAAAAGCGGCGGCGGGCAGCACGCCCTCGCGCCGCGCATGACTGGAACAGCAGAGAACCGGACGGCGCCGCGCAACCTGGCTTGGTCCGACGCAACGCAAGAAGTCGCGTTGCAGCGGGGCGCTTGCGCGGCTACCGTCTTAAAACAAGGACAACGATATTACTGGCTCGTTCCCGAAGTGGACGGCGCGGTCAACGGTGCGTTGTACGTCGGGCTGCTGCCGCTTTGCGACGAACCGCTCGGCCCGACCGGATTGTCCTGCGACGACGGCGCGGGAGGCGGCGGACGATGGAACTGGAACTGCGGCTGACCAGCGGACGTGGCGCCTTGCGGCGGCACGCCGCCGGCATTCGCGGTTGGCGCCGTTGAGCGCACCGACGAGCGCGTATTGCGCGACGGCGCCTGCACGGCATTCGTCGCACGATTGGCGGCTTGTGCGGCTTCGGCGTTCGCATCCGTGGACGGCGCGGCGGCGGCCGCTGCACCCTCGACGGACGGCGAGCGCGTGGTGTCCACGGTGACCGGGGCCGCAGCGGCGACCGGCGCACTTGCGCCCGCAGCGCTGCTTGCTACGTTAGGCACCGCTGCCTTCTTGCCGCGCTTGTCGCCGTCGATTTCGGCGAGCAGTTCGAGGTTCGACGGCAGATCTTCGCCGCCACTCCAGCTCGCGACGCGGTCGCCGGCGAACAGGACGATGAAGTCGCGCTGCTGCACGACGTTGGTCGAGCCGCGCTTGAAATAGAACACGTAGTCCCAGCGGTCAGCGTGGAACATGTCGGCCAGAAGCGGCGTGCCGAGCAACTGACGCACCTGCGCGCGCGACATGCCCACCTGCATTTGCGAAGCAGCTTCTTTCGAGACGAAGTTGCCTTGCACAACGGTAATCCGGTACGGCGTGATGCTTTGAGCAATCCGCTGCGTGAGGCTGTCGTACGTGGAACATCCTGCGAGAATCGCGACAGCCGCAACAGCGATCAAGGTACCCCGCATGCGGCTCCCCCGGTAGATCAATTGAGATTTTGAAATCATTTCACTCACCGTGCGGGCCCGCTGACGAGCCGCGCGAGTTTCATTCCATCGAAGATGACCAGAACGGCAAAAACACATTACTATGAGAGCCCAGCATTGTACTCTAGGGATCCCTTGTCATGACCAATCCAACCGATCTCAAGAATATCGGGCTCAAGGCGACCCTTCCGCGCCTCAAAATCCTTGAGATTTTTCAGCACAGCCCCGTCCGTCACCTGACGGCCGAAGACGTGTACCGCAATCTCCTGCACGAAGAGCTCGATATCGGTCTTGCCACCGTGTATCGCGTGCTGACGCAATTCGAGCAGGCCGGCCTGCTGTCGCGCAGCAATTTCGAATCGGGCAAGGCGGTGTTCGAACTGAACGAAGGGTCGCACCACGACCATCTGGTGTGCCTCGATTGCGGCCTCGTGGAAGAGTTTTTCGACTCGGAAATCGAGAATCGTCAGCAGTCCATTGCGAAGGAACGCGGCTTCAAGCTGCAGGAACACGCGTTGGCGCTGTACGGTGCCTGCACGAAGGAAAATTGCCCGCATCGCAAGCATTGACGTGGTATCGGCCGTGTCGGGGGGCGCGGTCGGAAGTTAAGCGATAAGCACAGAATGGCCCGGCCGGTGGTGAATCGGCCGGGCCATTTTTTCGTCGAATGAAAAGCGGTGCGTTGCGCTACTGCATTTCACTTGCTTACTTCAGCGCTTACGCCGGTATTTCGACGCTCTCCGCGAACACGAGCCGCCACGGCTGCAGCAACATCTGCTCGTCGCAATTGCGCCCCTCACCGCCGCGATCGACGACGAGAAAATCGCTCACGCGATCAAGCACGAGAAGCGGATGATGCCAGACGGCCTTCGCATAATTGACGCCCTGCCAGGCGTCGGTCCAGAAGCCGCGCATCTGCGTGCAATCGAGCTCGCCGGCCGGCGCGACGACGATCAGATAGCGGCACGGCGTCAACGGAATGAAAGCCTGACTGCCGAGCGGGTGCCGCTCCATCATCGCGATGTCGAGCGGCAACGCATGCGGCTGCGCCCGGAACAGGTTGACGAGCGGCCGCCCGCCGTCGTCCGCCACGTCGACGCGCGCGAGGTCGTGATAGCGCTCGGTCGTGCCGCCGTTGATCGGAAAATGACGCGCGCCTTCGAGTTCGATCACGTCGCCAAACGGCGCGAACGCCTCGCGCGTCAGACGCTGCAGTTGCAATGTGGGTTTCAAAGCCGCTTCCGGGGTCTTCATGCGTGACGCTCCATTTACGCGATCTCGCCCCACAGGCGCAGCCGCGACACGCCGCCGTCGGGGAAGATATTGAAACGCACGTGCGTGACCGGCCCGAGCGACGCGAGGCCGTCCGCGAACGTGTGTACGTGATCCATCTGCAGCTTCTGCTCATCGAGCAGCACGGGCCAGAACATCGCTTGCGTAACGAGCGAATCGTCGGTCCCGCCGATGACGCGCGCGGCCTGCAACGAGCAGCGGTCCGGGAAATTGCCCTTGAAATGCGCGGTATCCACTTCGATTTTGCGGATCACGCCCGGCCGCGCCAGCGCGACGATCGCCCAGTCGTTGCCCGGCTCGCGGCGGCGCCGCGTCTCCCAGCCGTCACCCATGTTGACGCCGCGGCCGGGCATCAGCATCTGCGAGGCGGGGCCGAAATGCTGGTTGTTGGCGGCGACCAGATACGCGCCGTTTTCAATCGCCGCGAGGTCCAGCAGCGCGCCGCGCTCCACGCGTTCCCAGTCACGCCTGGGGTGGCCGTACACGCGCAAACGCGCGAGGCCGCCGTCCGGGTACAGGTTCACGCGCAAGTGAGTGAAGGCACGCGCGTCGTTCACTTCGACGTAATGGTGCTGATTGCCCTGGAGCGTCGTCGCGGGAACCAGCGTTTGCCAGTCGGCATTGTCGGGCGGCACGTCGCCGTCCGCGTGACAGGCGTCGATCGACGCCGCCGGCGGAAAATTGCCGGTGAAGTGGCTCGTGTCCAGATCGACGCCGTGCACGACGCCCGGCCGCGCGAGGCGGATCACGCAAAAATCGTGGCCGCTCGTGCGCTTGCGGCGGGTTTCCCAGCCGTCCATCCACTTGCCGTGGTCGTCGTATTTTCCGGGGATGAATACCGCCGGCTGCGGATCGAGCATGCGTTCTTTCGGCGCGAAGAATTCGTCGCTGGCGAAGAGCGCCTTTGCGCCGAGCCGCGGGTCGGCGAGATTCATGTAGCGGCGGGTGAAAGCGGGAGCGTTCGGGTCGAGGATCGGATTAGCCATGGTTTGCAGTCAAGCGACGTGAAGTTGGAGATGCGCCGGCGGTCCAGCGGGTTTGTCGGCGGAGAAAGCGGGCGGCGTCGGGGCGTGGGATTGCGAAGCGTCAGGCAAACGTGCGAGCGGGTTTCGCGGACAGCAACGGTAGCGAGCGGTGGCTCTGCCCGCGGCCTGGCCAAACCGGCCGGCGCGAGGCGGCGTGGCTCGCTTCGAGGTCTCGCCACGCGCCGCCATTCGCGCCGCCATTTGTGCTGCCCTTCGTACTGCCCTTAAAGCCGCCCTCAAACAGCGGGGGCGCTGTGACCGCTTACCGGTTCGACAGCAGCTTCCTCGCCGCCGGCGACATAGCGGAAATCCGCATCGCCATTCAGCACGCGATGCGCGCGCGCCCGGTCGATGTCCTTCTCCCACACGGCGACGACCACCGTCGCCACGCAGTTGCCGATCAGGTTGGTCAGCGCGCGGGCAATGCCGACGAACCAGTCGACGGGAAGAATCAGCACGAGCCCAAGCACGGGAATCGCCGGAATCGCGGACAGCGTCGCCGCCAGAATGACGATCGCGGAGCCGGGAATGCCGTGCGCGCCCTTCGACGTCACGAGCGACACCAGCACGACCACGATCAGATCGTGCGTGGAAAGCGGCGTGTTGGTCGCCTGCGCGATGAACAGCACCGCGAGCGTCAGATAGATCGAAAAGCCGTCGAGATTGAACGAGTAGCCGGTCGGAATCACGAGACCGACCGTCGAATCCTTCACGCCCATCCATTCGAGCTTGCGCATGACTTGCGGCAGCACGGCATCGGAAGAAGCGGTGCCGAGCACGATCGACAACTCTTCGCGCAGGTAACGGATCAGCTTGAAAATGCTAAAGCCCGCGAGCCGCATGACGACGCCCAGCACGACCACCACGAACACGACGCAGCTCGCGTAAAACACGAGCACCAGCATGCCGAGCTGCTTGAGCGACTCGACGCCGTACTTGCCGGTCGTAAAGGCAATCGCGCCGAGCACGCCGAGCGGCGCCAGCTTGATGATGAAACCCATCACGCGGAAGAACACCTGCGCGAGTTCGTCGATCATGCTGCCCACGCGCTGGCCCTTGCTGCCGAGCAACGAAAGCGCCGAGCCGAACAGCACCGAAAAGACCAGAATCTGCAGAATGTCGCCGGTGGCGAACGCGTTGAACGCGGTGTCCGGAATGATCTTCAGCAGAAAACCGGCCGTGTCCTTCAGGCTCTTCGCGTGCTCCGTGTAGGTGGAGAGCGAGGCCGGGTCGAGCGAATGCAGGTCGATGTTCATGCCGGCGCCAGGACGCGTTGCGTAGGCCAGCACCGCGCCGATCACGAGCGCGATCGTCGTCATCACCTCGAAGTAGATCACCGCCTTCAGTCCGACGCGGCCGACCTTGCGCAGATCGCCCGCGTGCGCCATGCCGCTCACCACGACGCAAAACACGATCGGACCGATCACCATCTTGATCAGCTTGAGGAAGCCGTCGCCGAGCGGACGCAGCGATTGCGCGAACTGCGGGTAAAGCGCGCCGATCGCGACGCCGATCAGAAGCGCTATGACGACCCGGCCAAACAGCGAATTGAGAAACTTCAGCACGGCTTCCTCCTGAGGTGGATGTCCATCTGTTCAGACTGGTCCGACCAGATCTGTTATGGTGGATAGTAGGAAGCCGATATACTGACGTCAAGGCGTCTTGAAACGGTGTTTACCCGCGCTGTGTCGCTCGCTTGTGCGGTTCGCGACGCAGCTTGGTCGCCGTTAATTCCACGTTCTTCGGGCCGCGTACTACAATGCCGGTCAGACCGCGCTTCGAGGTGAATTCCGATGAAAAATGTCCCGCACACCGTCACCGATGCCGCCATCGCGACCATTCGCGAGCGGATCGAAGCGGGCGTTTATCCGGTGGGCAGCCTGCTGCCGGCGCAGCGCCAGCTTTCGGAAGAACTCGCGATCAGCCGCGCGTCGCTGCGCGAGGCGCTGTCCACGCTCGAGGCGCTCGGGCTGCTCGTGATCAGGCCTGGCAAGGGCGTGTATGTGGAGCGCGCGCAGGCGTCGGCGGCGGCGCAGTCCTGGCGCTTTGCCGCGCAGTCTTCGCTGCCCGACACCTATCAGATGCGCTACGCGCTGGAAGGGTTTATCGCGCGCATGGCGGCGCTCGCCGTCAGCGATTCCGACCTCGTCTGGTTCGAGGAAAACATCACGGCCATGCAGACGGCGCTCGCGTGCGACGAACTCGACGAGGCCGCGCGCCTCGACTACGACTTTCACATGCGTATCGTGAACATTGCGGGCAACGCCGCGATCGAGTCGATTCTGAGCAGCAGCGCGGACGTCATGAAGGAAAGCCAGCGCATGCCGTTTTACCGGCGCGAACTGGTGCTGTCGACCTACACCGAGCACCGCGCGATTCTGGACGCGCTCAAGGCACGCGATTCAGCCGCGGCGGGCAAAGCCATCGAGACGCATATTTCGAACGCCGCGCAGCGCGCCGGCGTCTATTTCCCGACTCCGCAGGCGTAAAAAAGCCGCTCCGTAGAGCGGCTTTGGAGCGGCAGTGGCTTCTGCGTCGGCTTTTGCGCCGGAATGTTGCGCGGGACGAACCGCTGGCGCAACTCCGGCGGCCCGAGCGAAGCCTCGAACCTTACTTCGCGTTGGCGAGCGCAACCGCCGTATCCAGCATGCGGTTCGAGAAGCCCCACTCGTTGTCGTACCAGCTCGACACCTTCACGAGACGGCCCGACACCTTGGTCAGCGTAGCGTCAAACGTCGACGAAGCCGGGTTGTGGTTGAAGTCGATGGACACCAGCGGCGCGTCGTTATAGCCGAGGATGCCCTTCAGCGCGCCTTGCGACGCTTCCTTCATGATCGCGTTGACTTCTTCGACCGTCGTGTCGCGCGCGGCGATGAACGACAGATCGACCACCGACACGTTGATCGTCGGCACGCGAATCGCGTAGCCGTCGAGCTTGCCGTTCAGTTCCGGCAGCACGAGGCCGACCGCCGAAGCAGCGCCCGTCTTGGTCGGGATCTGGCTATGCGTGGCCGAGCGCGCGCGGCGCAGGTCTTCGTGATAGACGTCCGTCAGAACCTGGTCGTTCGTGTACGCGTGGATCGTCGTCATCAGGCCGTTCACGAGGCCGATCTTGTCGTTCAGCGGCTTGACGAGCGGCGCGAGGCAGTTCGTCGTGCACGAAGCGTTCGAGATGACCGTGTCCGATGCCTTCAGCACGTTGTGGTTCACGCCGTAGACGATCGTTGCGTCGACGTCCTTGCCGCCCGGCGCCGAGATGATGACTTTCTTCGCGCCGCCCTTGATGTGCGCGCTTGCCTTTTCCTTGGTCGTGAAAAAGCCCGTGCATTCCATCACGACGTCGACGTTCAGCTCGCCCCACGGCAGCTCAGCCGGGTTGCGGTTGGCCAGCACGCGGATCTTGTCGCCGTTCACAACCAGGTAGTCGCCGTCCACCGACACTTCGCCCGGGAACTTGCCGTGCGCGGTGTCGTATTGCGTGAGGTGGGCGTTGGTCTTGGCATCGCCGAGATCGTTGATGGCGACGATTTCGATATCGTGCTTCTTGCCGTTTTCATAGAAGGCGCGCAGCGTGTTGCGGCCGATCCGGCCGTAGCCGTTGATTGCGACGCGAATCGTCATGGTCTATCTCCTGATGGCTGAAAAAATACGTCGATGTTCCGTCTGACCGGCCGCGTCGCCACGCGTTCATGTTGTGCTTCCACGCGCGCGGCAACGCTTTGTCCTGAATCAGCCGAGTGCGGCTTTAGCCGTCTCCACCACGTGCTCGACGGTGAAGCCGAAATGCTTGAACAGCACGCCAGCCGGGGCCGATTCGCCGAACGTGTCGATGCCGACCACGCCGCCTTCCAGACCCACGTACTTGCGCCAGAAATCCGTCACGCCCGCTTCGATCGCGACGCGGCGCACGCCTTGCGGCAGCACGCGTTCGCGGTACTCGGCGTCCTGCCTGTCGAACACGGTGGTCGCCGGCATCGACACGACCCGCGCCGCAATGCCTTCGCGCGCCAGCGGCTCGACCGCGTTCAGCGCCAGTTCCACTTCCGAACCCGTCGCGATCAGGATGATTTTGCGCGCGACGATCTCGTCGTTCCAGTCGCGCAGCACATAACCGCCCTTTTCGATGTTGGCGATTTGCGCATCCGTGCGCTCCGAGAACGGCAGGTTCTGACGGCTGAAGATCAGGCACGACGGGCCGTTGTGTTCGACGGCCTGCGTCCATGCCACCGCCGTTTCCACGGTATCCGACGGACGCCACACCTGCAAATGCGGAATCAGGCGCAGGCTCGCGACGTGTTCGACCGACTGGTGCGTCGGGCCGTCTTCGCCGAGACCGATCGAATCGTGCGTGAACACGAAGATGGACGGCGCCTTCATCAGCGCGGCGACGCGCAGCGCGTTGCGGCTGTAGTCGGAGAACGTCAGGAACGTGCCGCCGAACGCCTTGAAGCCGCCGTGCAGCGCGAGGCCGTTGATCGCTGCGCTCATGCCGAATTCGCGCACGCCGTAGTTGACGTAGTTGCCCGCCGCGCGGCCTTCCTCGTTCACGCGGACCGGCTTTGCGGCCTTCCAGTTGGTCAGGTTCGAACCGGTCAGGTCGGCCGAGCCGCCCAGCAGTTCCGGCAGCACCGCCGACAAACCTTCAATAGCCTGCTGCGACGCCTTGCGAGTCGCGATGGTTTCCGCGCGCTCGTTAGCGCCGGCGATGATCGCCTTCGCTTTTTCCTTCCAGTCCGCGGGGAGTTGCTTCCCGCTGCGACGCGTGAATTCAGCCGCTTCTTGCGGATATTTCGCAGCGTAGGCGGCGAATGCCTTGTTCCAGTCGGACTCGAAGCGCGCGCCGGCTTCTTTCGCGTCCCATGCCGCATAGACTTCCTGCGGAATCACGAACGGCTCCCACTTCCAGCCGATGGCTTCGCGCGTCGCCGCGATTTCCTTCTCGCCAAGCGGCGCGCCGTGCGAATCGTGACTGCCGGCCTTGGTCGGCGCACCTTCGCCGATCACGGTCTTGCAGCAGATCAGCGTCGGCTTGTCGGACTGCTTGGCCTGCTTGATGGCCGCGTCGACTGCGTCGACGTCGTGGCCGACCACGTTCGGGATCACGTTCCAGCCGTAGGCTTCGAAGCGCTTCGGCGTGTCGTCGTGGAACCAGTGCACCACTTCGCCGTCGATCGAGATGCCGTTGTCGTCGTAGAACGCGATCAGCTTGTTCAGCTTGAGCACGCCGGCAAGCGAGCAGGCTTCGTGCGAGATGCCTTCCATCAGGCAGCCGTCGCCGACGAACACGTACGTGTGGTGGTCGACGATCTTCGCGTCAGGCTTGTTGAATTCGGTGGCGAGCAGCGACTCCGCGAGCGCCATGCCGACCGCATTGGCGAGGCCCTGGCCGAGCGGGCCGGTGGTCGTTTCGACGCCCGGCGTGATGCCGTATTCCGGGTGGCCCGGCGTCTTCGAATGCATCTGGCGGAAGTTCTTGAGCTCGCTGATCGGCAGGTCGTAGCCGGTGAGGTGCAGCAGCGAGTACAGCAGCATCGAGCCGTGGCCGTTCGACAGCACGAAACGGTCGCGGTCTGCCCATTGCGGATTCTTCGGATTGTGGCGCAGATGGCGCGACCACAGGGCCACGCCGATTTCGGCCATGCCCATCGGCATGCCGGGATGGCCGGAATTCGCTTGTTGAACGGCGTCCATGGACAGCGCGCGGATCGCGTTGGCCATCAGGGAAGTGGGTGCGGGAGACGGGGTCGTCATGTCGAGTCCGGAGACAGAGTCAAAAAGCGGTGCGCGCTTGAGGCCCGGAAGCTCGGCGGCCAGTCCGCTTCGGCGCACGGTGCGGCGCCTGAAGACGCGAAACGGGCAGAGCAAACGGACAAGGCTGAAAGCGTGACATTCTAACAGAAGGCCGCACCGGCCCCAGTGCGCCAGGCCGCATGGCGGCGTGCGCATCGTCAGGTCGAAGCTCGGCTGGTCCGGGCGTGGCGGCGGGCCAGGAACGCCGTGGGTCGTTAAAATTGAGCGGCGTAACTCAACGCGTTTTTATGCAGGCCAACCCTTGAGCGACTCTTTGCTGTTCCATCCCACACCCGACGTCGTCTACGGATTTCCGCACGCGTCGCTGCTTGCGCGCGTTGACTCGCCGTATCAACGCATCGAGGTGTGGGAGACGCGCCAGCTCGGCCGGCTTTTCACGCTCGACGGCCGCCCGATGACGTCCACCGGCGACGAGTTCATCTATCACGAGTGCATGGTGCATCCGGCGGCGCTCGCGCATCCGGCGCCGAAGGCGGCGCTCGTGCTGGGCGGCGGCGACGGCGGCGCCGCGCGGCAACTGCTCGCGCATCCCGGAATCGAAAGAATCGTCGTGGCGGAGCTCGACGAACAGGTGGTTCGCCTGACGCGCGAGTATTTGCCGGACGTGCACGGCGGCGCCTTCGACGATGCGCGCGTCGAACTGGTAATCGGCGACGCCGCGCACTACGTGGCCGCAGCAGCCGACGCGCAATCCATGCAGTTCGATCTGATCGTGTTCGACGTGACGCCGCCGGACTCGCCCGCCGCCGGCCTGTACACGACAGCCTTCTACGGCCAACTGAAGCGGGTGATGAGCCCGACTGCCGCGGTATCGATCCATCTGGGCTCGCCGTATTTCCACGCCGGCAGAATTGCCGGTCTGCTCGACGACCTGCGCCGCGCGTTCGCCGTCGTACGCAACATGAGCACCTTCATCCCGCTATACGGCTCGCTATGGATGATGGCAACAGCCAGCGACACGCTCGACCCCGCCGCACTAACCGCCGATGACGTGACCGCGCGCCTCGCCGCGCGTCGAATCGACGCATTGAAGCATTACAGCGCGGCCACGCACGCCGGGCTCTTTGCGGCGTCGCCGTCAGCCAGCGGTAAACTAGGTCAATTCTTAAAGCCAGCACGCTAACGACCGGGCAAAATGCTCGGCTTGGCCCGTGCGCGCTATCTCATAGACAGACGATACGGGACTCGCTGCCGGCTTCCGAGCACGCGCCCAACAACCCATAGATCCGGAGAACTCCATGACCGCCTCCCGCCCAGCCGGTGTGCCCTGGTTGACCCCCTATCTGACGGTGCGCGACGCGCGTGCCACGACCGCGTTCTACACCGCGGCGTTCGGCTTCGAGTTGCGGGACAGCGTGCAGGACGACGGCGTCGTCATGCACGTCGAGATGACGTATCAGGGCCAGTTGATCGTGATGTTCGCGCCGGAAGGCGCGTTCGGCTCGACCGCGAAAACACCGCGAAGCGCAGGCGCGATTGCGCCGCAATCGTTTTATGTCTATGTCGACGATGTCGACGCGGTTTACGCCCGGGCGCTCGCCGCCGGGGCAAAATCGCTGAGCGAGCCGCAGGACCAGTTCTGGGGCGACCGCTTCGCCCAGGTTGAGGATCTGGACGGCTACCGTTGGGCGCTCGCTCGCCACCTTTCGTGAACTAATGAGTATTTTTCTGATGCCTCGCTTCTTCGTCGGTACGTCCCTTTCGCCCGACGACATCGTGCAGCTTCCCGATGACGTCGTTCGGCACGTCCTTGTCCTGCGCTTGCAGGTGGGCGACTCCATCGTGCTTTTCAACGGAGAAGGCGGTGAATACAGCGCCGAACTCGCCGCCATCGAACGCCGCGCGGTCACCGTAAAAATTCGCGAGTTCCGCGATATCGAAGTCGAAACGCCTTACCGGCTCACGCTCGCCCAAGGCATTGCGAGCGGCGACAAGATGGACTGGCTGATCGAAAAGGCCGTGGAACTCGGCGCATCCAGCTTCGTGCCGCTCACCACCACGCGCAGCGTGGTGCGTCTGGCGGGAGAACGCGCGGCGCGACGGCATGCGCATTGGGAAGGCATCGTGCGAGCGTCCTGCGAGCAATGCGGGCGCAACCGTCTGCCCGAAGTCATGCCGGTGCGTGAAATCGCCACATGGCTCAGCGCGATGCCGCGCGTTCCCGCCGGCGACGAACTGCGCATCCTGCTGTCGCCGCGCGCCAGCATCCCTTTCTCGGCCTTGCCTGCGGCTCCGCCGAAGGGGCCCGTCACCGTGCTGGTCGGCCCGGAAGGCGGTTTTTCCGCCGCCGAAGAAGCCGCCGCGATGGATCATGGCTTCCAGGCTGTGGGGCTCGGACCGCGCGTGCTGCGCACGGAAACCGCCGGCATGGCCGTGCTGTCGGCGCTGGCGGCTGGCTGGGGCGGGTGGTGAGCGGCCGATTGGACTCTTGTCGGGCCAGCGGCACTGACTAAGGCCGCGGCATCAGCAGCGGCCGCAACGCCTCCGCGCAAAAGCCAAAACAAAGGCCCGCCAATTGGCGGGCCTTTATCGTTCTGGCGGCAATCTCCGGCTGCAATCCAGCCAGGACGCGAAAGCCTCAGGGTTTTTAGCTTATTCAGGCAAACGAATAAAACACCCGAAACGCGACCTTACGCTCAGCCCAGAATTCGGCGGCCTCGCGGAACACGTCCAGCAGCGTCTCGCGGCCTTCCTTGTCGAACTTCTGTGCGACGGGCAATTGCTCCAGCACGATCACGAAACCCGGCTGCGCACCGGCCTTGTGGACGAGATCGGTCAGGCAATCGTAGAGCGCGTCGTAATTCTTGCCAAAATGTTTCGGAAACAGGAACGAGGTTGCGATGGTCTCGAGCACTTCCTGTTTCGATTGCGCATTGGCGCAATACGCATAGAGAAAGTGCTGACCTAGTTGATTCGCCTCGTCCGCGAGATCCTGAACGCGGAACGCGCGGATCGACTGTACGATGTTCGGTCGTACGGTCTTGAAAAGACTCATGGGCTCCTCGTTCGATGAAACCACACTGTCAGGCTCGCTCCGGTTCTCACGGCCCTGATCGCCCGCGCGCATTTGCATGACGCGCTGGAACAGGTTGCCCTCGCCGGCCGCGAAAAGATCCGTCGCGACTCCGGTGTCGTGCGCGTAGACGTTGTCGCTCATGCCGTTCATCCCGATGTCATTCAACAATACGATTAAAACTGGTGTAGTGGTCGTCCGAGTAGTAACAATTGTCGGTTCGCTTCAGCGGACCTCCGCAGACGATGCGACGCGCCCCGCGATTACGTGAGCGAGGCGTGGGAACGGTGTATTCGTGGTAGTAGCCGCGCCGGTTGGGCGGCAGCAACCGTTCGCGGTTGCCGAATACGACGCCGTCCTTTTCATATGGATAAGGCCCGCCTGCGGCAATCAAGTTCAATGTATCGACCGCCTGACGGGGCAGTTGCGCCACCGTGACAGTGCCGAGTGCCTGTGCATCGGTGCCGGCGGGTGCCGTGTAGTTGCGCGCGAAGGCGTAAGGCACGGGGCCGCAGAAAGCGCACAGCGCAGCCGCACCGATCAGCACGCCCTTGATCCGCTGCCAGCTGCGTGCCATTTACCAAGATTCCCGGCGGTTAGATCACGAGTTTGACGACCATGAAAGTCGTAAGGGTATCGCTAATGGTCCCTGGAATCAACGTTCGCCAGGCGCGCGAAATTGCTCAAATCGACGGCGACGCGCTGCTGGCCGCACTTTGACGACTTTTGACAGAAAATTTTGCTCACTCGGGCTAGTATTAGCCCAACGAAGCAAAAACAACCGCCCGCCGGGCCTCCGTCGCCGGAGTTCGGAAGCGGGATTCTTGTAACGATGCCTGTTGTTTGCCGTTTTGGGGCGGCTATCCCCTGTTCGCCCTAAGGCGTGTCCATTGCGGACACGCCTTCTTTTTTTGCAGGGCGAGATGCCGGCCAAGGTAGCCGGCAGATTTGCGTGCGCCGGCCGGTGCTTACTACGCAACCAGCCAGCGCCGTGCGATCAACGCGCCGCGATCACATCCGCGACCAGCAGCGCCGTCATGTTGACGATGCGCCGAACCGTTGCGGACGCCGTCAGCACATGCACCGGCTTGTCCGCGCCGAGCAGCATCGGGCCAATCGCGATGTTGTTGCCGGCCGCCGTCTTCAGCAGGTTGTACGAGATGTTGGCCGCGTCGATGTTCGGCAGCACCAGCAGGTTCGCATCGCCTTCGAGCGTCGAGTCCGGCAGAATTTCGCGGCGCAGATTGGCGTCGAGCGCGACGTCGCCGTGCATTTCGCCGTCCACCTGAAGATCCGGCGCGCGTTCGCGCAGAATCGTCAGCGTGTCGCGCATTTTCTGCGCGGTCGGCGCGTGGCTCGATCCGAAGTTCGAGTGCGACACCAGCGCGACCTTCGGCTCGATACCGAAACGGCGCACTTCCTCGGCGGCCATGATCGTGATCTCGGCCAGTTGTTCCGGCGTCGGATCCACGTTCACGTGCGTATCGACGAGGAAAATCTGGCGATTCGGCAGCACCAGCGCGTTCATCGCGGCGTAGACAGCACAGCCTTCGCGCTTGCCGATCACCTGGTCGATGAAGTGCAAATGGCGATGCGTCGTGCTCACCATGCCGCAGATCATGCCGTCGGCTTCGCCCTTTTTCACCAGCATCGCGCCGATCAGCGTGGTGCGGCGGCGCATTTCGAGCTTCGCCATCTGCTGCGTGATGCCCTTGCGCGACATCATCTTGTAGTATTCCTGCCAGAAATCGCGGTAGCGCTCGTCGTGATCGGTGTTCACGACCGTGTAATCCTGGCCCGCGACGAGGCGCAGCCCATAGCGCGCAATGCGCTGCTCGATCACGGCCGGACGGCCAATCAGGATCGGCTTCGCCAGCTTTTCGTCGACGATGATCTGCATCGCCCGCAGCACGCGCTCTTCCTCGCCTTCCGCGAACACGATGCGCTTCTTCTCCGGCTCGACGCCGCGCGCGAGCTGGAAGATCGGCTTCATCGTCGTGCCGCTGTGATACACGAACTGCTGCAGGTGCTGTTCGTACGCTTCCATGTCCTCGATCGGACGCTCGGCGACGCCGGAATCCATCGCGGCCTTCGCCACCGCCGGCGCGACCTTGACGATCAGGCGCGGATCGAACGGCTTCGGAATCAGATATTCCGGCCCGAACGACAGGTCCTGAATGCCATAAGCCGTCGCGACGATGTCGCTCTGCTCCTGGCGCGCCAATTCCGCAATCGCGTTGACCGCGGCGATTTCCATTCCCGCGTGACCGTCGTCGCGCCCGCGTCCAGCGCGCCGCGGAACAGGAACGGGAACACCAGCACGTTGTTCACTGGTTCGGATAGTCGGTGCGGCCCGTGCACAGCACGGCGTCCGGGACGCACTTCCAGCGCCAGTTCCGGCAGGATTTCCGGCGTCGGATTGGCGAGCGCGAGAATCAGCGGCTTGTCGGCCATCTGCTTGACCATGTCCTGCTTGAGCACGCCGCCCGCCGACAGCCCGAGGAAAACGTCCGCGCCGCCAATCGCCTCGGCGAGCGTGCGGGCTTCGGTTTCGCGCGCAAAGCGCTCCTTGTCCGGGTCCATCAGTTCGACCCGGCCCTTGTATACCACGCCCGCGAGGTCGGTCACGAGAATGTTCTCGAGCGGCAGGCCGATGTCCACCAGCAGGTCCAGACACGCCAGCGCCGCCGCGCCCGCGCCGGAGGCCACGAGCTTGACGTCCTTGATGTCCTTGCCGACCACCTTCAGACCGTTGGTGATCGCCGCCGCGACGACGATCGCCGTGCCGTGCTGGTCGTCGTGGAAAACCGGAATCTTCATGCGCTTGCGGCATTCGCGCTCGACGATGAAGCAGTCCGGCGCCTTGATGTCTTCCAGGTTGATACCGCCGAAAGTCGGCTCGAGCGCCGCGATCACGTCCACCAGCTTGTGCGGATCGGACTCGTTCAGCTCGATATCGAACACGTCGATGCCGGCGAACTTCTTGAACAGCACGGCCTTGCCTTCCATGACCGGCTTCGACGCGAGCGGCCCGATATTGCCGAGGCCGAGCACCGCCGTGCCGTTCGTGACGACGCCGACGAGGTTGCTGCGCGCGGTGAAACGCGCCGCATTCATCGGGTTTTCGACGATTTCCTCGCACGCGAACGCGACGCCCGGCGAGTACGCCAGCGCGAGATCGCGCTGGTTGATCATCTGCTTGGTCGGGGAGATCGCGAGCTTCCCTGGAGTCGGGAACTCGTGGTAATCGAGGGCGGCTTCGCGGAGTTTGCTATTGACGGGAGTCGACATAAGGCGGGCTTCGAAGTGCGGATTAGAATAGATGTTCGACGGCATTGTAGCCCCAATTGCCGGCCCAATTCCTTCAATACGGGTACAACTGCCGCGACCGAAAGGTAGCGAAAGCCAGTGGTGCCTGCACTTTTCCTCACAATGCTCTCAGAGTTTTCGCTGATCGAACGTTTCTTTGCCCGCCGCGCGGCGGGCCAGCCGTCGGTTGCCGCGGACGGCTCGCTCGGCATCGGCGACGACTGCGCGCTGCTCGCGCCGCGCGCCGGCGAAATGCTGGCGATATCGACGGACATGCTGGTGGAAGGCCGCCATTTCTTCGCCGATGTCGATCCCGAGGCGCTCGGCCACAAGGCCCTCGCCGTGAATCTGTCGGACCTTGCCGCGATGGGTGCCCAACCGCAGGCGTTCACGCTCGCCTTCTCGCTGCCGAAAGCCGACGAGGCGTGGCTCGCCGCGTTCAGCGAGGGCCTGTTCGCGCTCGCGGAACGGCACGGTTGCGCGCTGATCGGCGGAGATACGACCGGCGGGCCGCTGAACCTGTGCATCACCGTGTTCGGCAGCGTGCCGCCGCAAGCGGCCCTGCGACGCGACGCCGCACAAGCCGGCGACGACATCTGGGTGTCCGGCACGCTCGGCGATGCGCGCGCCGGACTCGGCATCCAGCGCGGCGAGTGGCAGGCGGATGCGGCCGACGCCGCAAGCTTCCGCCGCGCGCTCGAACGCCCGGAGCCGCGCATCGCGCTGGGTCTAGCACTGCGCGGCGTCGCGCGCGCCGCGTTGGACGTATCGGACGGACTCGCGGGCGACCTCAAGCACATTCTGGATCGCTCGAAGCTGCGCGCCACCGTCGACGCCGACGCCGTCCCGCGTTCGGCCGCGCTGCGCAAGCTACCGCTGGATACGCAGCGGCGCTGCACGCTCGCAGGCGGCGACGACTACGAACTCTGCTTCACCGCGCCGCCCGCCGCGCGCGTCGCGGTGGAAAACGCCGGGCATAAGGCGGGCGTGCCGGTCACCCGCATCGGTACAATAAGCGCTCTTCAATCGGCGGCGGATCGCCCCGCGATCGACTGGCGCGACGCCGCCGGCGCGCCGCTCACCCTGACGTTGCAAGGCTTCGACCACTTTCATGCAGACTGATCCTCCGCTTCGGCCCGCCGACGAGTTCGTCGGCGGCCAGCCTCCCAAGCCGCAACGCCCGCAGCCGCGCCGCGCGACCGCGCGCTTCATGTTGTCGCATCCGCTGCATATTCTGTCGCTCGGTTTCGGCAGCGGCTTGTCGCCGTTCGCGCCTGGGACGATCGGCACGCTGTTCGCGTGGGCGTCTTTTGCCGTCTTCAGCCGCTATCTGACGGTAATCGAATGGGGTGTGCTGATCGGCGTCGGCTTTGTCGGCGGCATTGCGATTTGCGGTTTTACCGCGAAGAGGCTCGGCACCGACGACCCGTCGCCGGTCGTATGGGACGAAATCGTCGCGTTCTGGCTGGTTCTGCTGATGGTTACGCCCGTCACGCTGACCGGGCAGTTCTGGGCGTTCGTGCTGTTCCGCTTCTTCGACATGGTGAAACCGCCGCCTATCGGCTACTTTGATCGCCGGCTGAAAGGCGGTTTTGGCATCATGTTCGACGACCTCGTCGCCGCGTTTTTCACGCTGCTCGTGATTGCGCTTTGGCGCATGTCCGTTTAACCGTTGCGCCCCGTTCCGGATTGACGCCATGCCTACCGATTCCGTCGTTCACCAGCTCGCGATCCGCGTGAGCAACCGCCTGCGCGACGAGCGCCTGATGCTCGTCACCGCCGAGTCGTGCACGGGCGGCATGGTCGCGACCGCGATCACCGACATTTCCGGCAGCAGCGGCTGGTTCGAGCGCGGCTTCGTCACGTACTCGAATCAGGCGAAAAGCGAAATGATCGGCGTGCCCGCCGACATGATCGAGAAATTCGGCGCGGTCAGCGAGCAGGTGGCGCGCGCGATGGCCGAAGGCGCGCTGCGCAACAGCCGCGCGCAGGTATCGCTGTCGATCACTGGCGTCGCCGGTCCGGGCGGCGGCACCGAGACCAAGCCGGTCGGCATGGTGTCGTTTGGCTGGAGCAACCGGCTGCATACATCGGTTGAGACGAAGGTTTTCAAGGGCGACCGCGAGCAGATTCGCGTGCAGGCCGCGGCGCACGCGCTGCGCGGCGTCCTCGCGCTGCTCGACGAGCGCGAACATTGACCGTTGCAGTTGCGTGGAGACGAAACGAATGCCGGATTCCGATGCAGCCCGAGACGAATTGATCCGCCGCTTCGATCTGAAGCCGCATCCGGAAGGCGGATTTTTCAGCGAGACCTATCGGTCGGCGGAGCGCGTGAGCCGGAACGACGGCGCGGCGGACGGAACGACGGAGACGCGCTCGGCATCGACGGCCATCTACTACCTGCTGTGCGACGGCGCGCATTCGGCCTGGCATCGGATCAAATCCGATGAAGTCTGGCATTTCTACGCCGGCGAGCCGCTGAACGTTCACGTACTCGACGCAGCCGGCAAGCTGGTCACGCACAAGCTCGGTAATGCGCTGATTCACCGCGACGCGGTGTTTCAGGCCGTGGTGCCGGCCGGTTTGTGGTTCGCCGCCGAATGCGCGGACCCGGCGAGCTTCGCGCTGGTTGGTTGCACCGTCGCGCCCGGTTTCGAGTTCAGCGAGTTCGAGCTTGCGGATGTCGATGCGTTGAAATCGCGCTATCCGCAACATGCGGCGTTTATTGAGCGGTTGGGGCCAACGGCCGGCGCGTGAAGCGCAACGGCTACTGTGTGGCGCGGCTGGCGTGAATTGCGATCGCCCATAGCGGCTAGCGTCGGGCCGTTAGGGAAGCGACAAACCCACGCGGCAAGCGCAAGCGATAAATCAGGCGACCAACCAGCCGACCACCGAAACACCCGCCAAACCGCCAAACCACCCCTCACCGAAACGCGTTAATCCGCTCCCGCGTTTCCATCGCCGCCTTCGCCGCCGCCTGCGCAAAGTCCTCGCCCTTGCCCGCATAGATGATCGCGCGCGACGAGTTGATCAGCATGCCCGTGCCGTTCGCGGTGCGGCCCGCGCCGACGGTCGCCTGAACGTCGCCGCCCTGCGCGCCGATGCCCGGAATCAGGAGCGGCATATCGCCGACAATCCCGCGCACCACTTCGATTTCCTTCGGAAAAGTCGCGCCGACGACGAGCCCGAGCTGGCCGCTCGCGTTCCACTTCTCCGCCGCCAGTTGCGCGACGACCTGATAGAGCGGACGCCCGCCCGTCTCCAGAAATTGCAGGTCCGAACCGCCTGCATTCGACGTGCGGCACAGCACGATCACGCCCTTGCCTTCGTGCTCCAAGTACGGCTCGATCGAATCGAAACCCATGTACGGATTGACCGTGACCGCATCCGCCTGGTAGCGCTCGAACGCTTCGCGCGCGTACTGCTCGGCGGTGCTGCCGATGTCGCCGCGCTTCGCGTCCAGAATCACCGGCAAGCCCGGATGATGCGCGTGAATATGCGCGATCAGCTGCTCAAGCTGGTCTTCCGCGCGATGCGCCGCGAAGTAGGCGATTTGCGGCTTGAACGACGACGCGTAAGGCGCGGTCGCGTCGACGATCTCGCGGCAGAAGTCGAAGATCGCGTCGGGCCGGCCGGCTAGCGCGCCGGGAAATTTGCTCGGCTCGGGATCGAGGCCGACGCACAGCAGCGAGTTGGTGCGCTGCCAGGCGTCGTTGAGTGTCTGGATGAAGTTGGACATGGTGAGTCTCGCGGCGAGCCGGTAATCGGGGAAGGCGCGTATTTTACCTGCCCGGCGCGGCGGGTCGGCGGTGGTTGCCCGCCCCTACTGCCGGCGCCGCGTTCCGCGCGCGCCCGGCATCGAACGCAAACCGGTGCGCTCGACGGTAAACCGGAAGCTCCTCGTGAGCCGCTCGCCGCGTCCCAGCAGCGTCATGCCGTTTTCGCACGCGCCGCCCGCCAGATTCATCGCGTTGATCGGATGATCGACCGGCTCGAAGCAGAAAAAGTCCTCGCCTGGCGGCGTGTACAGCACGTAGTAATCGGTGTCGGCGGCAATGTTCAGCGACAGCCGGCGCTTCGGCCAGACCACAGCCGCCTGCCCGCTCCAGCCCGTGAACGCATGATTGACGATGGTCTCCGGCAACGGATACGCCACGCCGAACTGCCACGCCGGCGGCGCCTGTACGTGACGAACCGGCAGCCAGTCGTCGCCGGCGAGCCACAGACCGCCCGCCGCCGCCGACAACTCGGTGTCCGCATCGCGCACGAAAAACGGATGCACGCCGAGGCCGAACGGCAAAGCCTCGCGGCCCGCGTTTTCGATTTCGAGCGTGATGACGAGCGACGGCCCGTCGAGCTTATACGTCTGCGCCGCACGAAACGCGTACGGCTTGCCGTCCCGCCGATCGAGCGTGAGCCGCACGTACTCGCGGTCCGAATCGGCGACTTGCCACGCGGACTGCCAGCCGTCGCCATGAATCGGGAAAGGCTCGTCGGCGCAATTGCGCGCCACGTCGACGCGCCGTCCCGCGACATTGAAATGTCCGCCGCCGATACGGTTCGAGTACGGCAGCAGCGGATAACAGGCGAGTTCGTTCGGCTGCGTGTCGGCGGCGACGTGGCGGCAGCGCCGGAAGATCGGCGTGAGCGCGCCGTCGTCGCGCCAGTCGAAGCGCGTGATGCCGCCGCCGAGCGTCGGCGCGACGTCGAGCCGCAACTGCGCATTGGCGAGCGTGACGCACGCGACATCGCCGGCCGAAGTCTCACCGACTGCCACTGCCGATGTGCTCGGCCCCGCCAGCACCGGATTGGCCGCGGCCGCGAGCCGCGAGCGCCGGCTCTGCGCGCCGGGTGAGTTCTGAGCGTTCTGGGAAAAGGCGGAAACAGGGTTCGCAACAGTCATATCTGCTCCTTCGAGAGGCTTGCACGTTGCCGTCATGGCTGACGGATGCTGTCGGGCGATTTTCTTGAACCGGTCGCCTCTGGTCCGAACTCTGGTTGCTGCGCGGCTTCGTTGCCGGCGTTCATGCGCGATGTCGCGACATCGGCATCGACACCTTGCATCGGACTCGCCGCTGCTGTCTAGGTTCTGCACCGCTGCACCGCCCCGTCGCAAGCGACGCGGCGTCACACTTCCCTACGCCGGCGCGCCTGCAAAAACCGGCTCCGGCAAACCACGCCGCGCGGGCGTCGCGATAAACACGCCGCCGGCGCGCGAGTCGCCCGCGAGCGCGGCTGCGTCGAGACCGACGCGCGCGCTCGTAATGTACAGCGTGCCCAACTGCGCGCCGCCCAGCGCGACGCAGCTCGGCTGCACCGTGGGCACGTCGACGCGCTCCGTCTCGACGCCGTCGGCGCCGTAGCGCACGACGCGCGCGCCGCCCCATTGCGCGTTCCACAAGCCGCCGTCGCGATCGACGGTCGAGCCGTCCGGCTCGCCGGTTGCATCGGTGAGGCGCGCGAACACGCGGTCGTTGGCGATGCCGCCGTCCGCCAGGTAGTCGCAGGCGCGAATCTCACGCGTCGGCGAATCGCAGTAGTACATCGTCGCGCCGTCGGGACTGAACGCGATGCTGTTCGAAATGGCGGGCGCGGGCAACGGCAAGCGCTCCAGCGTCAAATCACGATCGAGCCGGTAAAACCCGCCGATCGCGCGCAACGGCGAGCCTTCGTCTTTCGTGCCGAACACAAAACGCCCCTGCCGATCGCAGCGGCCGTCGTTCACCCGCGTGTTCCGACCAGGCTCCGCATCGACGATATGGCGCGTCTCGCCGGTCGCGAGATCGAAGAACGCGAGCCGCGACGCGAGGCCGAGCAGCAGGTAATGAGGATCGGCGCACAGCGCGAAGGTGGCGAGGCGCTCAGGCATCGTCCACGACATGCTGCGGCCGTCGCGCGGATCGTAGCGCCACAGGCGTGCGCCTTCGATATCGGTCCAGTAGAAGCGGCCGGTTGTCGCGCACCACGTCGCGCCCTCGCCCAACGTGCACTTGCTGTCGACGAGAAGCGCCGCGCGCGGCGCGTGCGCAGGAGCACGCACGTCCACGCTCGCCGTCACGCCCAGCCTCCATCCACGACGATGTCCTGCGCGGTGATCATGCGACTGTCGTCGGCGGCGAGGAAGAGCGCCATGCGCGCGAGGTCGGCGGGCTCGAGTTCCGCGTCGATGCACTGGCCTTCCTTGATCGAACGGCGTCCCGCGTCGTCGAGCCACAGACGCTTCTGCTTCTCCGTCATCACCCAGCCCGGCACCAGCGTATTCACGCGAATGTTGAAGTGGCCGAGATCGCGTGCAAGACCGCGCGTCAAACCCTGCACCGCGGATTTCGACATCACGTACACCGGATAGCCGCCGTTCTTCAGCATCCAGCTGATCGAACCGAGGTTGATGATCGAGCCGCTCTGCGCCGCCTTCATGTCCTCCATCACCGCCTGCGCCGCGAAGAACTGATGACGGATATTCACCGCGATGCCCGCGTCGAAAGACTCGCGCGTGACTTCGCCGATCGTGTGGCGCTTGTCGTTCGCCGCGTTGTTCAGGAGCACCTCGATCGGGCCGAGCGCGGCTTTGACATCGGCGATGGCTTTTTGCAGCGCGTCGATGTCCGTCAGATCGCACGGCAGGAACAGCGGCTTGTGCTTCGAGTCGCCGAGTTCGTCGGCGAGCGCTTCGCCCGCCGTCGCGTCGATATCGAAGAACGCGACGCGCGCGCCTTGCGCCGCGAAATGCTCGACGAACGATGCGCCGATGCCGGTCGCGCCGCCCGTGATCAGCACCGTGCGGTCGACAAGACTCGGGTAGCGCGCGAATACGTTGTTCGCGAGGCGCTCGTTTGCGTTGGCCGGAGACGACATCGTTCGATTCCTTTTAGAGCGAGTGGATTAATCCCGCGATCCGCGGTTCTTCAACTGGTCGAGCAGCACGGCGGCGAGCAGGATCGCGCCGCGCACGAGGTACTGATAGAACGCGTCGATGTTCATCAGGTTCATCACGTTCTCGACCGTGCCCATGATAAGCACACCGATCACGACGCCCGAAATCGTCGCGCGTCCGCCGAGCAGCGACACGCCGCCGAGCACGCACGCCGAGATCACATTCAGCTCGAAGCCTTGCGCGGCGTTCGGCTGACCGGAGGTGATCCGCGAAGCCAGAATCACACCGGCGAGCGCGGTCACCGCGCCCTGGATCAGGAAGATGTAGACGCGCGTGCGTTCGACGTTGATACCCGCAAGACGCGACGCTTCCGGATTGCCGCCGATGGCAAGCGTGTTACGTCCATACACGGTCTGATTGAGCATCACGCCGAACACGATGAAGCACAGCAGCGTGACCCAGATCGGCAGCGAGACGCCGAAAAAGCTGAGACCGCCGAGCGCGATGAACGTATCCGACGACACACCGACCGCCTGACCATGCGACACGATGAAGCCGAGGCCGCGCACGATTTCCATCGTCGCGAGCGTGGTAATCAGCGCATTGATGCGCAGATAAGCGATCACCGCGCCGTTGACGAAACCGATCACCGCACCCGCCGCGACTGCCGCGACGATCGCGATAAACGTGTTGTCGGTGGCGTTCAATACCATCGCGCACAACACGCCGGCGAACGCGACCGTCGAACCGATCGACAGGTCGAAGTCACGCGACGCGAGGCAGAACATCATCGTGCACGCGACCATGCCGATCTGCGAAATGGACAGCGCGAGGCCGAGCATGTTCTCGATCGAGAAGAAGTGATCGACGGTCAGCGACATCGTCACGAACATCACGACGAAGATCAGGATCAGGCTGTACTCGGTGATCTGCTGCCACCACTTCGCCTTGTCGCTCGTCTGCGGAATCAGCGCTTCGGCGGCGCTCTTGGCGGCCTGTTGCGCGAGGTTTTCTCTAGCTTGCATTTGAAGACTCCTCCCGTTCCTCACGGGTTGCGGACTTGCGTCCAAATGATGTTCAGGCCGCCTGTTGAGCGGCGCTTGCTGGCAGTGCGGTCGAGCTTTGCGGCAACGCGAGGCTCAACACCGCTTGTTCCGTTGCGTCGTTGCGCGCGAGCTCGCCGGAAATGCGGCCCTGGCGCATCACGACGATGCGGTCCGATACACCCAGCACTTCAGGCAATTCCGACGAGATCATCACAATCGCGCAGCCGCGTTCGGCGAGCTGATAGATCACGTTATAGATCTCGTGCTTCGCGCCGACGTCGATGCCGCGCGTCGGTTCATCGAGAATCACCACCTTCAGATCGGGCTCGGCCAACCAGCGCGACAGGATCGCCTTCTGCTGATTGCCGCCCGACAGGAAGCGGATTTTCTGTCGACGGCTCGGCGTCTTGATCTTCAGCAGCTTGATGAAACGGTCCGCGGTTTCGGCCTCTTTCTTGCGGTCGAGGAACATGCCCGCGCGCAAGTAATGCCGCCTGCAACTGATGTTGATGTTCTCCGACACGGTCGCCATCGCGACAATGCCTTCTTCCTTGCGGTCTTCCGGACACAGCACGATGCCGTGACGGATCGCTTCGCCCGCGCTCTTTACGCGAATCGGCTTGCCGTCGAGCAGCAGTTCGCCGCCCTTCTTGTGCTCGGTGCCGTACACGAGATGCATCAGTTCGCTGCGGCCCGCGCCCACTAGTCCGAAGAAGCCGACAATCTCGCCGCGCCGCACTTCGAAGCTGGTCGGCTGCGAAAGCGCGTGACCTTCAATGGCCTTCGCCGCGAAGCGCACTTCGCCGAGCGGCCGCGGCGAATAGTTGTAGATGTCCGAAATTTCACGCCCGACCATTTCGCTGACGATGGTGTCGCGCGACACGCCTTCGAGCGTCGGATGCGAAGCCACCTTGCGCCCGTCGCGGAAGATCGTGCATGCGTCGCACAGCTCGTAAATCTCGTCCATGCGATGCGAGATGTAGATCATTGCGCGGTTGTCGGCGCGCAGATCGCGCACCAGCTTGAACAGCACTTCCGTCTCGCGATGCGAGAGCGAACTCGTCGGTTCGTCGAGTGCGATCACGCGCGCGTTGCGCAGCAGCGCCTTGCAGATTTCCACCATCTGCCGTTGCGCGATGGAGAGCTTGCGCAGCTTCGCGTCCGGATCGAGCGCGACGCCCATTGCCTCGAGACGTTCGCGCACGAAACGCTTCGCATCGCGCTTCTTGACCCAGCCGAACGAATTCGGCAACTGGCCAAGCAGCAGATTTTCCGCGACCGTGAGGTCGGGCACGTATTGCAGTTCCTGGTGAATCACCGCTATGCCGGCCGCGATCGACGAAGCCGCGCTCGTAAAGCGCACTTCCTTGCCGTCGATCATCACGCGGCCCGAGTCGGGCTGATATTCACCGCCGAGTATCTTGAGCAGGGTCGATTTCCCTGCGCCGTTCTCGCCCATCAGGCCGTGCACCTGGCCGACGTTGACGTCGAAGGACACACCGTCGAGCGCGCGCACGCCTGGAAAAACCTTGCCGATATTGTCAAAACGTAGCGTCGCTGACACTTCGCCTCCTCGCTGTTTCATTCGAACAGCCTTGCCCTGCGTTGCCGGCCTTCCAGTCTTTGCAAAGGCGCGGCATGTCTGGACTACTGGTGTTCTATGGCTATTGCCGGCGCGTCGTATTTCAACCGACGCGCCGGCGATTCACTTCATCGAACTGCGTTCAAAGCGGCTTACTTCGAAGCCAGACCCATCTTCTCGCGCACTTCGCCGACGTTCTCACGCGTCGCCAGCATGCCGGTCGTCAGCGTGAGCGGCGGCGGTGCCTTGCCTTGCGTGATCCAGTCGTACATCAGCGCGGAGGTTTCCTCGCCGTGACGCTTCGGGCTGATGATGACCGTGCCGAAGAAGCCAGTCGGGTTCGGCTTCTTGAACTCGTTCAATGCCGAATCCGAACCGCCGATGCCGATGCCGATCATGTTGTCCGCCTTGAAGCCGCGGCCTTCCGCTGCGCGCACCGCGCCGAGCACGCCTTCGTCGTTCAGCGCGTAAGCCACCCAGTGCTTGAACTGCGGGTTCTTCGTGAGCGCGATGTTGGCGGCGTTGAACGCGTTTTCCGTGTCGGTCTTCGCTTGCGGCGCGGCGATCACGTTGGCCTTCGGGAAGCCGGCGGCGAGCAGTGCGTCGGTGGCGCCGCTCGTGCGGTCATGCGCGGTCGGCAGCTGTTCGTAAGTGACGTCGATTGCACCGACATCCTTCATGTCCCAGCCGCGCTTCTTGATTTCGGCTGCGAGGCCGTCGCCGACCTGCTTGCCGATGTTGTACGCCGAGATGCCCATGTGCGGCACCGACGCGATCGGCTTGCCCGCGCCGTCGACGAGACGGTCGTCCACGGTCATCATCTTCAGGCCGTCGGCCTTCGCTTTGGCGACGATGCCCGGTCCGAGCTTGACGTCAGGCGTGCAGATCACAAAGCCCTGTGCCTTTTGCGCCGACAGGTTGTCGATCGCGCTCATCACTTTCTCGCCCGACGGCGCGCCGATCTTCACGAGCGTGAAGCCCTTTTCCTTGGCGGCCATTTCGGCGAACTTCCATTCGTCCTGGAACCACGGTTCTTCCGGCTGCTTCACGAGAAAACCGATCTTGACCGGATCGGCGGCTTGAGCGGCGGTTGCGTTGAAAAGCACACCCGCCGCCGCTGCTGCCAGCGTGAGGAATATTCTGCGTTTCATGTTGTGTGTCTCCTGACTAATTGATAACGAGAAGGTATCGGCCGCGTCTTCTTGTACCGGTTGTGACACACGCGGCCAGCGCGTCGTCCGGTGAAACGGTGCTGCGTTTTTCTTTTTTACTGCGTTGTTCTTTTGCGTTGTTCTGTTGCGCCCTTCTTTCACGGCTCAGTCGTGATACAGCACCGAGCGCCCGCCGTCCACGGTGATGCAGGTGGCGTTGATAAACGGCGCTTCATCCGACGCAAGGAACACCGCCGTCATCGCCACTTCTTCCGGACGGCCGATGCGCTTCATCGGCTGCAAATCGATCGTCGCCTGTCGCGCGGCGGCCGGGTCCGGCTGTTCGTTCCACCAGTCGTGCGCCAGTTGCGTCTCGATGTAGCCCGGCGCGATCGCGTTCACACGCACGTTGCGCGGCGCGTATTCGATGCCGAGCGCGCGCGTGAGCCCAATCACGCCATGCTTCGCGACCGGATACGGAAAGCAGCCCGCGATGATCTTGAACGAATGCGTCGACGCGATATTCACGATGCTGCCCGCGCCGCGCTCGACCATGCCCGGCAGCACCGCGCGGCACCCGTTCCACACACCGTCGAGATCGACCGCGAAGCAGCGGCGCCAGTCGTCGTCGGTCATGGTGAGCGGGTCACAAAATACGTTGATGCCCGCGTTGTTCACCAGCACGTCGACGGGTCCGAGCGCGCGTTCCGCCTCGCTCACGGCGTGCTGAACCGAAGCCGACTGCGTCACGTCGGTATGCACGGCCAACACGCGCGCGCCCGTTTCAGATGCGATCTGCAAAGCCGTTTGCCGCGCCGTGTCGATGTCGAGTTCGGCGAGCGCGACCGCCGCGCCCTCGCGTGCAAACGCAAGCGCGATCGCCGCGCCGATGCCGCGGCCTGCGCCCGTCACCAAAGCGACTTTGCCGGCGAGCCGTGTCATTTCTTCGCACCTGCGCGCGCCACGCGCAAACCGTTGATGAACGCCTTCGCGTGCGACGCCGTCACGGCCGCGCTCTGACCCGGCTTGTACAGCGCCGAACCGAGCCCGAAGCCATTCGCGCCCGCGCTGAGAAACGGCCCCATGTTGTCCGGCGTGATGCCGCCGACGGGCACCAGCGGCACCTGCGCCGCGATCACCGCGCGCCATGCTTTCACGACCTGGCAGCCGAGCTGCTCGGCGGGGAACATCTTCAGCACGTCGGCGCCGTGCTTGAGCGCGATGAACGCCTCGGTCGGCGTCGCGACGCCCGGCGAGCAAGCCATGCCTTGCGCTTTCGCGGCGCTGATCACTTCCGAATCGCTATGCGGCATGACGATCAGTTCGCCGCCGGCCGACTTCACGTCCTTGACGAAGCTCGGATGCAGCACCGTGCCCGCACCGACGATCGCATCGGCGGGCAGCGCCTTGCGGATCGCGGCGATGCTGTCGAACGGCTGCGGCGAATTCAACGGCACTTCGACGATGCGAAAGCCCGCTTCGTACAGCGCCTGACCCTGCTCGGCCGCATCGGCGGGCGTCACGCCGCGCATGATCGCGATCAGCGGACATGCCTCGAACGCCGCGATCAGACCCGCGTGCGGCATGTACGGAGCGGGCAGATTGATGTGAGGTTGCATGTCGTTTCCCTGTTTCGTGGATGACGGCGTGGCCGCTTAACCGGCCCGCGCCGCGTGGGCGGCCGGCTTGACGAGCCCCGCCTGCGAGGCGACGCGCCACAAGCCGCGCTCTGTCGCCTGCCTGACGAGCTCGGCCTGCGTGCAGCCGAACTGCGCGAGCGCGACGCGATAGCGTTCGCACAGCGCTTCGTTACCGATGAGGCGCAGGCTTTGGCCTGCGAGCGAACTCTGCTGCTGCGCGAGCACGGCTTCGAGGCCGGCCAGTTCATGCCCGATCAGCAAGCCGGACAGATAGTCCGGCTGCTGCTCGCGCGAAAGTTGCCCGGTGAGCCCGAGCGTGCGCGAACTGAAGACCGTGGCGAGCATGCCCGCCTGGCCCTTGTCCCGCGCGATTTTCACGCCGCGCAAAAACGCTTCGGTATCCGGACGATCGGGCGTGACCATCGTGCGGCCGAGAATGGTGTGTTCGCGCAGCGCGCCGAATACTTCGCCGGTCATGAACGTATGAAAACGTTCGATGCGGCCCGCCTGCACGACTGCCCACTTCGCGTGCGTGCCGGGCAAGCCGATGAGCGCGCGCTTGCTGGTGTCGGTGCTATCGGTGCTATCGGCGCTATCGGCGCTATCGGCGTTATCCAGATCCTGGCCTAGCGCGCCGAATATTTGCGTTTCCTCGCCGCGCATCACGTTGGGCAGCTCGCCGCGTTGCAGCACGCCGGGCACGATGTTCAGCGTCGCGCCGCAGGCCGCCTCGACGCGCACGATGCCGGCGGCGAGCGCGTCCGCGTTCGCGGGTGCATCGACATAAGGCGCTTCGAGCCAGCCTTGCGCGCTGCCGACCATGCCCGCCGCGATGACCGGCGTGGCGGGCGCGGCGCCGAGCCAGGCGCCGCAGGCGTCCTCGAAAGCCGCGTCGAAGCCGCCGTGTTCCGCGCTGCGCGGCAGGTTCATGATGCCGGCCGTCGATGCGCGCGTCGCGAGCACGTTGCCGGCCGCGTCGTAGAGATACGCGCGCAGCGACGTCGTGCCCCAGTCGAGCGCGATCAGTGCTGCGTGACTGGCGGCTTGTGTGCCGGCTTGTGTGTCGGCTCCGGCTTCGACTCGTGCGTCGGCTCCGGCGTCGGCTCGTGCATCGGCTCCGGCGCCGGCTGCGAGTTGCGCGTCCGACGGTGTGGGAGAACCCGCCTGTTTCATCGCTTGATCCTGCGGGTGGTGGGTTGCGGGGCGCGCCAGCCGAGTTCTTCGGAGATCGCGCGCGCTTCGCGCTGCACGACCGGAATCAGTTCGTCCATGCGTTCGAGCGACATATAGGGAATCGTGCTCGCCACCGACAGCGCCGCGACGATCGCGCCCGACGCGTCGCGCACGGGAGCCGCGACGCAGCGAATCGACGCTTCGTTTTCCTCGAGGTCGAACGTGTAGCCGCCGGCCGCGTAGTTCGTCATGCGCTGCATGAAGGTCTGCGCGTCCGGACGGTTATCGGGCTTGAACGTGACGCTGGCGAGCGCGCGGCGCGACGCGTCGAACAGCGACTGCCAGAGCTCGGGCTTGAGGTCGAGCATCATGGCCTTGCCGATGCCCGTCGACGCGAGCGGCATCCGGTGACCGACGCGCGAGCGCATTTCGAGGCCGCGCGTGCCGGGGATTTTGTCGATGTACAGCACGTCGTCGCCGTCGCGCACGCCGAGGTGAATCGTGTCGAGCGTCTGTTCCGCGAGCGATTCCAGATGCGGACGAGCGACCGCGGTGAGCGGCATCTGCTCGAGCGCGATGGTGCCGAGTTCGATCAGCTTGGGGCCGAGCAGATAACCGCCTTGCACCTGGCGCAGGTAGCGCGCCTGCACGAGGCTGCTCACCAGCCGATGCGTGGTGCTGCGCGTCGTGCCGAGCGCCGCGCCGAAGGTGCGCAGATCGCGCACGCCGGCGGCGGCCGCCTCGAGAATCGCGAGACCGCGCAGGAGCGTCTGCGTGCCGGCCTGTTGCGGCGTGATGTCGAGCAGCGTGCTCGGCAACGCAATTTCGTTGACGATGGTGGGTTGCGCGGCGGCGCGGGGGGCTTTGGCGGCGGTGGCCGGGGGGCGTGGCGCTTTCGCGGCGGTCGCCGAGGCGCGCGGCGCGGGGCTCGACGCGTGGTCGGCGCGCGGCGTCAGTTCGGCTTCGGCAGCGCTCTCGGCGTGATTCGGCATCGCTTTGTTCATGGCGATTCGCTTTTCGTGGTTTCTGCGCTTACAGCGCGGGGCCGGAGAGCGGGCCTTGAGTGCGCGCGACGCTGCGGGCGCGGCGGTGCTGCCAGGTGGTTTGGCTAGGCATGGTTGGGCTTTGTCTCCGGTTTTTTTTTGCTGGCGCAGACGTGTCTGCTTGTTGGTCTGGATTGTAGGGGTGTTTTTGAGAAAGCTCCAATATGTGATTGGAGTGGTCAGATAATGGGATTTGGGTTGCCGTGGGCTTGGTTTGGTTGTTGGGTTGGGTTCGTGTCTTGGCCTTTCCTTGAATTCGCGGTGGTCTATTCGCGTTGCCCCTGTGCGGGGCGGCACTCACTTTCTTTGCCGCCGCAAAGAAAGTAAGCAAAGAAAGCGGGCTCACACCGGTGGCTTATAAGTGGGTCCCACTCGCTCGCTTTGGCCTTTCCTTGATTTCGCGGTGGTCTATTTGCGTTGCCCCTGTGCGGGGCGGCACTCACTTTCTTTGCCGCCGCAAAGAAAGTAAGCAAAGAAAGCGGGCTCACACCGCCAGCTTGTAGATGGCTCCTCCGGTTCGCAGGGCGTAGTGGCGCGCCTGACATCTGTGTCCTCGCACATTCGGTGCTCGTGACAAGGCAGTCATGCTTCCCGCCTCGCACTGCGTGCTCGCCGGAAGGGTTCGCTTATACCGCCCGCTTGCGTTTTTGCGCGGTGGGGGGCCATCGGCTTCGCCTCGGCGACGCGCTAACGGAATTGCGGTGAGTGGTCAGGAAGGCTTTGGCGCGGCAAATGGCGCCGGACCTTTCGGCGAGCGCGGGGAGCGTCGGCTTGCAGACGAAAGCTCAGGAAACCAAAGGAAGGAAACGGAGGGCGGTTTTAAGAACGACCGCTGCGGAGCGCGAAGCGTCGCCGGAAGAATGACTGCCTTGTCACGAGCGCCGAATGCGCGAGGGCACGGATGTCAAACGCACCACCGCCCTCTCCCAACCAAGGGACCCACTTATAAGCTGGCGGTGTGAGCCCGCTTTCTTTGCTTACTTTCTTTGCGGCGGCAAAGAAAGTGAGTGCCGCCCCGCACAGGGGCAACGCCAATAGACCACCATGAAATCAAGGAAAGGCCAAAGCAAGCCAGGGACAACACAAATAGACCACAACGAATTCAACGAAAGGCCAAAGGGTAAACAAGAGCGCCACAGGCATAACTATTCGGGCAACTCAGCCGCCCCCATCCTCCGCCCAATCACCCGCGACCTCTGCGAAAGATACCTGGACCCCCGATGCTCATCAAAATACCTGGGCTGCGGCAGCATAACCGCCAACCGCGCCGACTGCGCGGCACTCAGTGCACTCGCCGACGTCTTATAGTAATAACGCGCCGCCGCCTCGGCGCCATACACACCATTGCCCCACTCGACGGAATTCAGATAGATCTCGAAGATGCGCTCCTTGTCCATCAAGGTCTCCAGCATCCACGTGACAATCAACTCCTGCCCCTTGCGGATATAACTCTTCTCACGCGATAAAAACAGGTTGCGCGCCAATTGCTGCGTGATCGTAGAGCCGCCGCGCACAATCTTGCCCTTCGACTTGTTGCGCTCCCACGCCTGCAAAATCGCGTCCGTTTCGTAGCCGTTGTTGGTGACGAAGTTCGCGTCTTCGGAGGCAATGATCGCCCGCTTCAGATTGCGCGAAATCTGCTCATACGGCACCCACGTATGCTGCATCGAAAGATCGGGCCTCTCTCGCGACAAGCGCCACGCATCCGAGCGCATATAAGCCGTCGAGCGCGGATTCACATAGTTCCACACCGCGATCTGCGCGAAGTAAAACAGCTGCGTCGCGAGCCACGCGAACACCAGCACGGCGACAAGATAAACGATCCATCGCGCCGGACTCGCCCGGCTCGCGCGCCGCGTTGCTGTCATCGTAGTGAGGGGCCTCGTGTGAATGCAGGTGTGACGGATGCGCGCGTCAGGCGTGCGACGGCGCCGTCAACAACGCGCGCAGTTCGGCGAGCACAGGCGCGCCGTCGGGCCGCACGCCGCGCCAGACGTAAAACGATTCGGCTGCCTGCTCGACGAGCATGCCGAGACCATCGGCGCCGCGCGCGCCGAGCTTCGCCGCGTGCTCCATGAAGACGGTCGGATGCGCGCCGTACATCATGTCGTAGGCAAGCGTGCCGCTGCCGAACGCGCGCTCGTCGCACTCCGGCAACGACGCTTCGAGACTCCCCGCCGTCGCGTTGACGATCACGTCGTAAGCGCCCGCCTCGATCGCGCGCGCGTTGCCGCCGCTCAGACGGCAAGCGGCGTCACTCGCGGCTTGCGCGAACTGCGCGACCAGCGCCTCGGCCTTCTCGGCCGTCCGGTTGACGATGGTGAGCGTATGCGGCGCGCGCTCGAGCATCGGCAGCACCACGCCGCGCGCGGCGCCGCCGGCGCCAAGCAGCAGAACGCGCGCGCCCTTCAGCGGCACGCCGAGATTCACTTCGATGTCGTGCACGAGCCCGAAGCCATCGGTGTTGTCGCCGTAGATGCCGCTCGAATCGACGCGCAACGTATTCACCGCGCCGGCAGCGGCCGCGCGCGGCGAGAGGCTGTCGGCGAAAGCGTGCGCGTCGAGCTTGAACGGCACTGTCACGTTGAGACCGCGGCCGCCCGCGTCGATAAAGGCGCGCACGTGCGGCACGAAAGCATCCACCGGCGCGAGCAACGCGCCGTATTCGAGCGCCTCGCCCGTCTGCGCGGCAAAGCGGCCGTGAATGAACGGCGATTTGCTATGGCCGACCGGATTGCCGATCACCGCGTAACGGTCTTTCGTTTCTGCCGCGCTCATCGTCCGGGTTCCGTGATGTGCTGCCCGGCGTCGGCATTCGACGAACCTTCGCTGCCCGAAGCATCGTTCGCATTGGAATCGCCTTCGGCATCCGCTTCGGCTTGCGCCTCGGCTTCGCTCTCGGCGCTTTCGTCCGATGCCTCGACGATTTCCTCTTCTTCGCCTTCGTCCGTCTCGTCCGCTTCTTCCGCTTCGCTGCCGCTCGTCACAGTAGGCGCGTCGAGCACATGCAGAAGACGCACGGACGCCTCGACAGTCAATTCGTCGATCGACATCACTTCCATCTGCAGGCGCGTGCCGCGTGCATGCACGCCGAGCCCCGGCACATGCAGCAGCAACGGAATCTCTTCGAGCCGCACGAGATCGCCCTTCACCACCGACGCCACCACCTGCTTCCTGTTCTCCTGCTTCAACCAGCGCAGGCACCAGAAATATTCCATGCGACGCTGATGATCGGCGTACGCGGTATACGTATCGTCGAAACCTTGCACGACGGCGAACAGATCGGCGTCTTTCGGCTTGAACGGCGCGGCCAGCTTGGCGGTCACGCCATGCTGCACGCACGCGAGCAACTGCCACTGATTCACCAGGTCGACGTAACGGCGCAGCGGCGACGTGCTCCACGCGTACTGCGTGACGCCGAGCCCTTCGTGCGGCGCGGCATTGGTCTGCATGCGCGTGCGCTTGGGGCCGGTCGGCGCTCCGAACGCGCGCTGCGTGCGATAGATGCCCGGCACGCCGTGATCGTGCAGGAACGCGCCCCACGACGAATTCGCGAGAATCGCCAGTTCGGCGACGATCGTGTCGAGCGGCGAACCGCGCCGGCGCGGCGTAATCGTGATGTGTTCGCCTTCGACGTAGAAGTTGAAGTCGGTATTGCGCTGCACCTCGCGGCGCAGACCGTAGCCCGCGCGCGCGGCCTGACGCTTTTCGAACAGCGCCTGCGCGAACGGCCACAACACCGCGATGTCTTCCTTGTGCGGATACTCGCCCGTTCCGGCGGCGAGCGCTTCTTCGGTGACGAGTTCGTCGAGCGTGTTGTGACGCAGATTGTTCTTCACGAACACACGCTCGGCGCGGGTTTCGCTCGCGACGATTTCCTGCGTCTCGCGATTGACGATCACATAGAGCGACAGCGCGGGACGCAAACCGCCCTCGGCAAGCGTGAACGCATCGACGACACTGTCGGGCAGCATCGTGATCTTGTCGCCCGGCATATAAACCGTCGACAGACGCGTGCGCGCAATCGCATCGACCTCGTCGCCGCGCTGAATGCCGAGCGCCGGCGCGGCGATGTGCACGCCGATCCGCACGCGGCCGTCCGCGAGATGCTCGACGGAGAACGCATCGTCGATTTCAGTGGTCGTGATGTCGTCGATCGAGAATGCCTGCACGTTGGCTTCCGGCAAATCGTCCGGCAAGCTGCCGAGCGTGACCGGCGGAAAGCCGGTGCCGTGCGGGAAAAACTCGGCGAGGAATCTGGCCTCGTGCAGCGCACGCGCCGACGGAATCGCGCCGCATTCCAGCATCAGCCGCGCCTGCGAAATGCCGCGCGCGGCCGCGGCGGCTTCGAGCGCCTTGTACTCGATGGTGTTCTTGTCGGGCTTGGTCAGCAACGCGAGCGCCGTCTTGCCGGTGAACGCCTCGGGCAAACGGCCGGCCTTCAGCTCTTCCTCGTAGCCCTGCTGGATGAGCGCCTGCTGCCGCTTGCGCTCGAGGCCGGCGAGCGCCATCTTGAGCTGCTCCTGCGGCGCGCGCTGATACATGCCGCGGCCCTTGCGACGGAAATACACCGGCGCGCCATGCATGCGCAGCACCAGCGCCGCGCGTTCGGTCGGACCGAAACGCTCGCCGAAATATTCCGCGCCGAGCGTGGCGAACGGAAACTCGTCGTCGGGCGCGCATTCCCACAGGAAGTCGAGATCGATGTCCTGCGCGACGGCGTCTGCTTCCTGCATTAACTCGGCCGCGCCTGGCTTGTCGAACTCGATCAGCACATCCTTGGCGCGCACCTTGGCGCGGCGGCCGCCCGGCAACTCGACCTGAAACGCATCGCCCTGGCGCGACAGCACGCTGCCGGCCTTGAAACTGCCCGATTCCTCGAAGAAAACGTTCACTCAATACTCTCGTCTGACTTGCATCCGCCGGCGTGCGCGGCACGGCAACGTGTTCGTGATGGTGGGTCCGCCGCGCGCGAGGCGCGCATGCGGCATGAATCTGTGCGGCATGAATCTGATGGCGGGCAGCGCTTCTGCTGCCGCGCGGTCCGCTTTCTGGATCGCGCCGGCTACGTTCGGCTTCGACCCGGCCAGGCGTTCGCTATGTCTGGCTAACTCTGGTTAAGTCCGGCTATTGCTCAAGCTGCTTCGCGCGGCGCAGGCGGCTCGACGTCTTCGGCGTCGCAAAACGCCAGTACGTCGTCGACATAATCGGCGAACTCGCTGATCGCGTGGTCGCTGCCCTCGATCAGCGTCGTGCGCGCGCCCGGATAGTGCGCGAGCATTTCGCGGTAGTCGAGCACTTCGTCGCCGGTCGCGGCCAGCAAATAATAACGTTCGGGGCGCGTGATGGACGTCACACTCAGCGCCCGCAATTCGTCAAGATGATGTGGCTCGACGACGATGCTGCCGCCGCCATGCCACAACGGCTGCTCGCCGAGATAGGCGCTCAGGTCGCGTTGCGGCACGACCGCCGGGTTCAGCAGCACGGCCGGCCAGCCGTGCTTTTCCGCCAGATACGTGGCGAAGTAGCCGCCGAGCGAACTGCCGATCACGGTCACGCGCTGCGTGCCGGCAGCGGCCACTAGCGACTCCGCGAGCGCAATCGTCTCGGAGGGTGAAACCGGCAGCATCGGGCAGCACCATTCGTCGCTGCGACCCAGTTCGACAAGGCGCGCCGCCAGCAGGCGCGCCTTGAACGAATTCGGCGACGAGCGGAAGCCGTGCAGATAAAGGATCACGTGGCGCCTCGCGCGGAAAGGGCGTCGAGCAGTTTCTGATGCACGCCGCCGAAGCCGCCGTTGCTCATCACCAGGATTTGGTCGCCGGGGCGCGCCGCATGCACTACCGCTTTGACGAGCGCGTCGAGATTGTCGAAGGCTTGCGCGTTGGCGCCGAGCGGCGCGAGTGCTTCGCCCAGGTTCCAGCCGAGCGCGTCGCGGCCGCTCGGCGCGCCGTAGCCGAACACCAGATCGGCGTCGGCGAGACTGGCGGGCAATTGCGCTTTCATCACGCCGAGCTTCATCGTGTTCGAGCGCGGCTCGAGCACCGCGAGAATGCGCGTGTTGTCGCGGCCCACGCGTGCGCGCAGGCCCGCCACGGTCGTTTCGATCGCGGTCGGATGATGAGCGAAGTCGTCGTAGACGGTTACGCCGTCCACGCTGCCGCGCACTTCCATGCGCCGCTTCACGTTGCGAAAGCTCGCCAGCGACTTCGCCGCCTGCGCCGGCGGCACGCCGACATGGCGCGCGGCGGCGATCGCGGCGAGCGCGTTCATCCGGTTATGTTCGCCCTGCACCTGCCACTCGACCACGCCCACACGCTCGGCGTTGTGATACACGGCAAAGCGTTCGTCGACGGGCACGCCGTCTTCCGCGGGCAGCGTTTCCCAGCCGCCCTGCACGCCGAAGCGCTCCACTTCGCTCCAGCAGCCGCGCGTCAGCACGCGCTCCAGCGCGTCTTCGCGACCGTTCGTCACGACGCGGCCAATGCGCGGCACGGTGCGGATCAGATGGTGGAACTGCGTCTCGATGGCGGCGAGATCCGGGAAGATGTCGGCGTGATCGAACTCGAGGTTGTTCAGCACGGCCGTTTTCGGCCGGTAGTGGACGAACTTCGAGCGCTTGTCGAAGAAGGCGGTGTCGTATTCGTCCGCCTCGATCACGAAGAAGCTCGAATCCGTGAGCCGCGCGGACACGCCGAAATTGAGCGGCACGCCGCCGATCAGAAAGCCGGGGTTCAGACCGGCGTCTTCCAGCAGCCAGGTCAGCATGGACGTGGTCGTCGTCTTGCCGTGCGTGCCGGCCACGGCGAGCACCCATTTGCCGTTCAGCACGTGTTCGCCGAGCCATTGCGGGCCCGACACATACGGCAGGCCGCGGTCGAGAATCGCTTCCATCAACGGATTGCCGCGCGTGACCACATTGCCGATCACGAACAGGTCGGCGTTCAGGCCGTTCAACTGCTCCGCGTCGTAGCCCTCGATCAGCCGGATGCCTTGCGCCTCGAGCTGCGTGCTCATGGGCGGATAGACGCCGGCGTCGCAGCCCGTCACCGTGTGGCCCGCGCCGCGCGCGAGGACCGCGAGACCGCCCATGAACGTGCCGCAGATACCGAGGATGTGGATGTGCATAAGCCTGTCGTGCCGCGCGGGCGTTTTTCCTGGAAGGCCCCTCACCCGGCGCTTGGCGCCCGACCCCGAGGGGGCCAGAAAAACGCCGGGCGGCCGGCGCTTTGCTGCGAGGGACGTGAGATGGGGAGCAGCCGAAACGGCTGCCCACAAAGGTCGCTATTGTAACCGACGCCTCCCGAAGACCTAAGCGCGCTCGCCCGCCCCGGCACGCCCCTGGCACGCGCCCACAGCGGTCCGGGCCGCCGGAAAGGGCTGTCATCAATCTCTAGTATGATGGACGAATGGTTCGCAAATCACATTTTGATCCGCAGCGCGTGCGCGAGGAAATCGCGGTCGCGGCCGCGCGCCTGATTGCGGAAGACGGCCTCGACTACGCAACGGCCAAGCGCAAAGCGGCCCGGCAGGTGGTCGGGGAAAGCCGCGTCGCCGGCGAATGGCTGCCGGATAACGACCAGATCGAGGAAGAAATCCGCGAATACCAGTCGCTCTTCCAGGGCGACAGTCAGCCGGCGCTGTTGCGGCGCCTGCGGCGTATCGCGGTCGAATGGATGGAGCGGCTCGCGCCGTTCAATCCGTACCTGACGGGCGCCGTGCTCGGCGGCACGGCCGGCGAGCATTCCGACATTCACCTTCAGTTGTTCTGCGACGACCCGAAGGAAGTCGCCATCTACTTTCTGAACGCGAACATTCAGTACGACGTTTCGGAGACGCGCCATTTCGCCGGGCGCGGCTACGTCGAGACGCTGAGCTTCCTGTGGCGGTCGGCGAGCGAAGGACGCGACGCCGAACCCGTCGGGGTTCACGTCGCCCTTTACCAATCAGACGACCTGCGCGGCGCGGTCAAGGCCGACGCGCGCGGACGCACGGCGCGCGCGAATCTGCAGGCGGTTCAATTGCTGCTCGACGGCGGCGGCGTCGCACCTTCCACCAACTAGACACGCATGATGAACACCAGACGGATTCTCTTCGGCGTTTTCGTCGCCGTGATCGCGGCCGCGAGCGGCGTCGCGGCCAATCACTGGCTGAACGGCCGCCACCACGAGGGCGATGGCGTGAGCGATGTGGCGCAGACAGCGCAGCCCGCGTCAAAAGAAAGCGCCGTGGCGCAGTTTTGGGCGATGCCGGTCAAGACAGCCGACGGCAAGCCCGAATCGCTAACTGCGCTGAAGGGCCGGCCAATTGTCGTCAACTTCTGGGCGTCATGGTGCGGCCCCTGCGTCGAGGAAATGCCGGCGCTGTCGCAACTTCAGCGCGACTACGCGGGCAAAGGCATCCAGTTCGTCGGACTTGGCGTGGATTCGGAGAAAAACGTCCAGACATTCCTGCAAAAGGTGCAAGTCGCCTATCCAGTCTACGTGACGGGCTTTGGCGGCGCCGACCTCGCGCGGGCCTTCGGCAATACGGCGGGCGGGCTGCCATTCACCGTAGTCATCGACGCCAACGGCAACATTCGCGCGACAAAATTAGGCCAGATCGATCCAAAAGCGCTGAAACAGACGCTCGACTCGCTGTAAATTTCCTAATCTTTTGACATCCGTTTGCGGCGGAAAGGCGCGAAGTTACGCGGAAATCGCGCGGAATTGGGAGAAGTTGAACCGCCGCGCAGCCGTCAAAAGAGCGCTCACAACGCGCCGTCCGTGCAGGAAACTAGACAAGTTTCTCTAATCAGCGCTAAAGTGCGCCCAATTCCACGGAAAAAGAAGCGACCATGACGCGACTGCTGGTACTGCACGGCCCCAACCTCAATCTTCTCGGCACACGGGAACCCGAGGTTTATGGCCGCGTGACGCTCCCGCAGATCGATCAGGCGCTCGCCGATCGCGCAGCGGACGCCGGGGTTGAACTGGCGTCGTTCCAGAGCAACCACGAAGGCGCGCTCGTGGATCGCATCCAGTCCGCGCGCACCGAAAAGACCGATTTCATTCTGATCAATCCCGCCGCGTACACGCACACCAGCGTGGCGATTCGCGACGCGCTGGCGGGCGTCGGTATTCCGTTCGTCGAGATTCACCTGTCGAACGTGCATCGCCGCGAGCCGTTCAGGCACCACTCGTATTTTTCCGACCAGGCCGAAGGGGTGATCTGCGGTCTCGGCTGGAAGGGCTATCTATACGCGCTCGAATTCGCGCTCGACCGGCTGGCGGCCGGTTCGTCGCGCGGCTGAATCAACAACACGTCTAATTTGCGCCGGCCGCCCACGCGCCGGCACTTCCACGCATTGAAAGGGGCTTCCTGATGGATCTACGTAAACTGAAAACTCTGATCGACCTGGTCTCGGAGTCCGGCATCTCCGAACTCGAAGTGACCGAGGGCGAAGGCAAGGTGCGCATCGTCAAGAATGCGCCGCCGGTTTACGTGCAACAGTCCCCTTCGTACGCGCCGCAGCAGTTCGCGCAGGGTGCGCCGGCCAACGGCGGCGAAGCTCCGGCCGCAGGCGCCGCGGCAGGCGCTCCGGCGACGCCGGCGGCAGCCGCTCCGCAGGGCCACGTCGTGACGTCGCCGATGGTCGGCACGTTCTATCGTGCGCCGTCGCCGGGCGCCGAGCCGTTCGTCCAGGTCGGCGATACGGTCAAGGAAGGCCAGACGATCTGCATCATCGAAGCGATGAAGCTGCTCAACGAAATCGAGTCGGACAAGTCCGGCGTCGTGAAGGAAATCCTCGTCGAAAACGGTCAGGCGGTGGAATACGGCCAGCCGCTGTTCGTGGTCGGCTAAGTGGCTCACCGCGGCGGCGCACCCGCGCCTTGCCGCGCGCATGCCGTTGCGCTCGCTGTGCCCCTTGCGTTACTGGCGCCCGTTGGGCACGGCGCGCATCCGATCTTCTGAGGCAGCCGGTGTTGTGAACAACCCGGCGCCCACTGATGAGTCGAAAACCCGCTATGTTTGAAAAAATCCTCATTGCCAATCGCGGCGAGATCGCGCTTCGTATCCAGCGCGCCTGCCGCGAACTCGGCGTCAAGACGGTCGTCGTCTATTCGGAAGCCGACAAGGAAGCCAAGTACGTGAAGCTCGCGGACGAGGCGGTCTGCATCGGCCCGGCGCCCTCGAATCTCAGCTATCTGAACATGCCCGCGCTGATCAGCGCGGCGGAAGTCACGGACGCCGAAGCGATCCACCCCGGCTACGGCTTCCTGTCGGAGAACGCCGACTTCGCCGAGCGTGTCGAGCAGTCCGGCTTCACCTTCATCGGCCCGCGCCCGGAAACGATCCGGATGATGGGCGACAAGGTGACCGCCAAGCAAACGATGATCAAAACCGGCGTGCCCTGCGTGCCGGGTTCGGAAGGCGCGTTGCCCGAAGATCCGAAAGAGATCGTGAAAATTGCGCGCCAGGTCGGCTATCCGGTCATCATCAAGGCGGCGGGCGGCGGCGGCGGCCGCGGCATGCGCGTGGTGCACACGGAAGCGGCGCTCGTCAACGCGGTCAACATGACGCGCGAAGAAGCCGGCCGCGCGTTTGGCAACCCGCAGGTCTACATGGAGAAATTCCTGGAGAACCCGCGGCACATCGAAATTCAGGTGCTGTCCGATTCGTTCAAGAACGCGGTCTGGCTCGGCGAGCGTGACTGCTCGATGCAGCGCCGTCACCAGAAGGTGATCGAGGAAGCGCCGGCGCCGGGCATCGCGCGCCGTCTGATCGACCGGATCGGCGATCGTTGCGCCGACGCCTGCAAGAAGATGGGCTATCTTGGCGCGGGTACGTTCGAGTTCCTGTACGAAAACGGCGAGTTCTACTTCATCGAAATGAACACGCGCGTGCAGGTCGAACACCCGGTGACGGAACTGATCACGGGCGTCGACATCGTGCAGGAACAGATCCGCATCGCGGCCGGCGAGAAGCTCGCGTTCCGTCAGCGCGACATCGTCTTCAAGGGTCACGCGATCGAATGCCGGATCAACGCCGAAGACCCGTTCAAGTTCATTCCGTCGCCGGGACGTTTGACGTCGTGGCACATGCCGGGCGGTCCCGGCATCCGCGTCGATTCGCATGCTTACAATGGCTATTTCGTGCCGCCGAACTATGATTCGATGATCGGCAAGCTGATCGCTTACGGCGCGACGCGCGAGCAGGCGATCAAGCGGATGCGCATCGCGCTGTCGGAAATGGTCGTGGAAGGCATTCAGACGAACATCCCGTTGCATCGCGAGTTGATGCTCGACGCGAAGTTCGTCGAAGGCGGCACGAGCATTCACTACCTCGAGAACCGGTTGGCCGCGAAGCAGCAGGCCGCGCCGGAAGAAGCGTAAGTCATGAGTTACCGGGAACTGGTCGCCGAACTGGCACGCGAGCACGCGGAGGAATTGTCCGACGCGCTGCTCGAGTTGGGCGCGCTGTCGGTGTCCGTGGAAGATGCGGACGCCGACACGCCCGATGAGCAGCCGCTCTTCGGCGAGCCCGGTCTCACGCCCGACCGCACCGCATGGCAGCATTCGCGCGTGATCGCGCTGCTTGCGCAAGAGCATGATCCCGCGGTGCTGCTCGCGGCGGCATCGAATGAAATCGGTCTCGCCGCAGCGCCGCCTTTCACCGTGCGTGAAGTCGAGGAACAGGACTGGGTGCGGCTCACGCAGTCGCAATTCGATCCGATTCCGATTGGCGAGCGGATCTGGGTCGTGCCGTCGTGGCACGACGCGCCGGACCCGAACGCGCTGATACTCGAACTCGATCCGGGCCTTGCGTTCGGCACGGGCAGCCATCCGACCACGCGTTTGTGCATGGAATGGCTGGAGCAATCGGTGAAGCCCGGACAGTCCGTGCTCGACTACGGATGCGGCTCCGGCATCCTCGCGATTCTCGCCAAAAAGTGCGGCGCGAATCCGGTGTACGGCATCGATATCGACCCGCAAGCGGTCGAGTCGGCGCGTCACAACAGCGAGCGCAACCGCGCTGAAGTCACCTACGGCTTACCCGACGAATGTCCGACCGGTGAATTCGAGATTGTGGTCGCCAATATCCTGTCCAATCCGCTCAAGCTGATGGCGTCGATGCTGTCGTCGAAGGTCAAACCCGGTGGACGGATCGCATTGTCCGGCATCCTGGCGCGCCAGGCCGACGAAGTCGCGCAGGTGTACGCGCGGTGGATCGACATCGGCGTATGGCGCGAACACGAAGGCTGGGTATGCTTAACGGGAACGCGTCGCGAAAGCCATTAGAATAAGGCGCATTGTCCAACCAACGGCCTCCTGGCTAACCGGCTCACTATGCTTCTGGCAACGCGCTGCCCCTTCTGCGAAACCGTTTTCCGCCTGCAACCGGCGCAGCTCGCGCTGCGTCGCGGGCTCGTGCGCTGTGGGCAGTGCCACGAAGTATTCGATGCATCCGGCAGCCTCTACGACATCAGCGAAGCGGGCGACTTCTCCACTGCAAGACAGGTCTCCGCAGCCGCGGCCATGGAGGCGCTTGCGGGCGTGCGCCCGAGCGGCGCGGATTTCAGCCCCTCAGCGTGGGACCCGTGGGCGCCGAGACCCACGCCGCTCTTCGAGGAACGCCTCAGGCACAACGCAGAGAACGTCTCGGCGCAGCCGCGCTACGTGGGCGCAGGTCCATCGGCGGCAGCGGGTGCAACGGATGCAGTGGGTGCTGCGCCGAAGGAACCGCGCTTGCCCGCAGGCAGCGCGCCGACGGCTGCAGCCGATCACGAACCGCTGCTCGCGGACGCACCGCTCGAACCGTTCGCGTATGACACGGAACCGGCAAGCGAACCGGCAAACGAACCAGCAACGCAGCCGCCCGCCGACGAAGCACCGCGCGTCTGGCATAAGACAGAGCGCGCTCCCGGCTCCGAGCCCGACGAACCGGTGCTGAACGAGTCGGCAAGTTTCCACGGATTCCCCGACAACGAACCGCATTTCGGCACGACCGGCGTAGGCGCGGCCGGCCTCGGCACAACGCATCCGCACCCGCATTTCGACGACGATCTCGATCTGCGCGGCCCGGCACGCGCGGCAGCCACGCCGGACGGCGAGCCGTTCTCCGTGCAGCCGGTCAACGACGACGCCGATCCGTTCCCGGTGGTGCGGGAAACCCGCCCTGCAGAGCCGCGCCGCCTTGCGTGGATCATCGGCGGATCGGTGGCGGCGGGACTGCTCGTCATCGCGTTGCTGGCGCAGCTCGCATGGTGGCAACGCGAAACGGTGCTCGTCTATATGCCGCGCAGCCAGGCGCTGTACACGAAGGTATGCGCGCAACTCGGTTGCCAGGTCACGGCGCCGCACGACATCGACGGTCTGCAGGTCGAGCCGTCCGATCTGCGGCAAGTCGACGGGCCGCATAAGCTCGAGTTGCGCATGCCGCTGCGCAACCGCTTTAACGTCGCGCTCGCCTACCCGGCGATCGAACTCACGCTGCTCGACGACCAGAACAACATCGCGCTGCGCCGCGTGCTGTTTCCGCAAGACTACGTGGCGCCGGGCACGCCGATCGCAGCCGGCCTGCCGCCGCACATGACGCAAACCATGATCGTGCGCCTCGATACGGGCAACGCGGTCGCGTCGAATTTCCGCGTACAGATTTTCTATCCGTAACGCATCCCCGCGCGTCCGGCTCGATTCGGGCGCGCTCACCGTCGTCACAGACGAACTTTCGGAGCACAACAACATGAGTCAAGTCACGCTGGGCGGTAACCCGATCGAAGTAGCCGGCAGCTTTCCGTCGGCCGGCCAGACCGCGCCCGCTTTCTCGCTGGTCGGCAAGGATTTGAAGCCGTTGTCGCTCGCCGATTTCGCGGGCAAGCGCAAGGTGCTGAACATCGTCCCGAGCCTCGACACGCCGACCTGCGCGACGTCCACCCGCAAGTTCAACGAAGCCGCCGCGAAGCTCAGCAACACGGCCGTGATCGTCGTGTCGGGCGATCTGCCGTTTGCGGCGTCGCGCTTTTGCACGACCGAAGGCATCGAGAACGTCGTGACGGCCTCGACGTTCCGCGGCCATGACTTCGCGCAGGCGTACGGCGTCGACGTCACCAGCGGTCCGTTGACGGGCCTCACCGCGCGCGCCGTCGTCGTGATCGACGAGAACGACAAGGTCGTTCACTCGGAACTGGTCAGCGAGATCAAGAACGAACCGAACTACGACGCAGCACTCGCCGCGCTGAAGTAAAACCTCGGCGTAGCAGACTCCGGCGCCGCGCTCCACGCGCGGCGCTTTCACATCGTCACCCCGATTTCTTCATTCTTTTTTTACAGGAACGCTCGCCTTGGCTACGCTGATTTGCGGCTCGCTCGCCTACGACAACATCATGACTTTCGAAGGCCGGTTCCGGGAGCACATCCTGCCGGAGCAGGTCCACATCCTGAACGTGAGTTTTCTGGTGCCGACGATGCGCCGCGAGTTCGGCGGCTGCGCGGGCAACATCGCCTATTCGCTGAATCTGCTCGGCGGCGACGCGCGCATCATGGGCACGCTCGGCGAGGTCGACGCGCAGCTTTACATGGACCGCTTCAGGCAGCTCGGGCTGTCGACGGAAAACGTGCTGGTCGTGCCGGGCACCTATTCGGCGCAGGCGATGATCACCACCGACCTCGAGAACAACCAGATCACCGCGTTCCATCCGGGCGCGATGATGCAGTCGCATCTGAACCGCGCGGACGAAGCGAAGGACATCACGCTCGGCATCGTCGCGCCGGACGGCTACGACGGCATGATCCAGCACGCCGAGCATCTTGCCGCAGCGGGCGTGCCGTTTATCTTCGATCCGGGCCAAGGACTGCCGCTCTTCGACGGTGCTGCACTGCGGCGCATGATTGAACTTGCGACCTATGTAGCTGTCAACGATTACGAAGCCAAACTTGTGAGCAACAAGACGGGTTGGTCGATCGAGGAGATCGCCGGCAAGGTCGAAGCGCTCATCGTCACGCTCGGCGAACACGGTGCGCAGATTCATCATGCGGGCGGCGTCGAAGACATTCCCGCCGTCAAGGCACAGCAGGTGCTCGACCCGACAGGATGCGGCGACGCGTTTCGCGGCGGCTTGCTGTACGGCATCGAAAAGAAGCTTGGCTGGGCGACCACGGGCCGTCTCGCGAGCCTCATGGGCGCACTGAAGATCGAACAGCAGGGTCCGCAAAATTACGCGCCCACCCGGGCGCAGATCAACGAACGGTTCAAGCAGGCGTTCGGGTACGACCTGCCGTAATACCGAAAGCTATTGGAGTTAGGGAATGAGAACAACGAGTCGCCTGATAGTGGCCGCCTTGATCGCCGGTTCGCTGGCCATGTCGGGGTGTGCGTATAACAGCAGTTCCGCCGACGTCTACACCGCGTCGCAGGCGCAGCGCGAGGAAACGGTCCGCATGGGCATGGTCGACAGCGTGCGCGCCGTCAAGATCAGCTCGAACAACGGTCAGCCGAGCGGCCTCGGTGCGATCGGCGGCGGCGCGCTCGGCGCGGTGGCCGGCAGCACTATCGGCGGCGGCACGGGCTCGATCGTCACCGGCATTATTGGCGGTCTGGCGGGTGCGGTGGCGGGCAACTCGGTCGAGAACCGGGTGGCCGTGCGCGACGGTCTGGAAATTACCGTGCGGCTCGATAACGGCGACATTCGCGCGATCACGCAAAGCTCAACCGGCGAGATTTTCCGCGCCGGCGACCGCGTCCGGCTGCTTTCCAGCGGCGGCGTCACGCGCGTCACGCACTAAGCTTTCCCCTCTCGAGCGGCCAGCTTCATGCGGCCGCATCGACCTCACACGCATGCCCTCCCCTGTGCATGCGTTTTTTTTCGCCTGCGAATTCATGCTGCTTCCGTTTGTATCGACTCGTACGGACGAAAAAAATCCCGTCGCCGAAACCGGCAACGGGATCCTGACCGAGTAGCGCTCGCGAGACTGTGTGAAGCGCTACTCGATCATCGACACATCATGCGATGCGTCGAAGTACTGCTACCGCTGAACAGCCCGATTACGGACGGCTGCCCGTCGGGAACGGCCATGCTGCTGCCGGGTTCAGCGCGGTCTTCACCGTTGCTGCCGGTGCGCTCGAAACGGAAGTCGCAGCGGGTGCAGGTGCAGCCTTCTTGGCAACAGCCTTCTTCGCAGGCGCGGCCTTCTTCGCGGGAGCAGCAGCGGCCTTCTTCGCAGGAGCAGCCTTCTTGGCAGGCGCAGCCTTTTTAGCAGCAGCCTTCTTCGCAGGCGCAGCCTTCTTCGCAGCAGCCTTCTTGGCAGGCGCGGCTTTCTTCGCAGCAGCCTTCTTCGCAGGCGCGGCCTTCTTCGCAGCGGCCTTCTTGGCCGGCGCTGCCTTCTTCGCAGTCGCCTTCTTCGCCGGTGCAGCCTTCTTCGCTGCAGCCTTCTTCGCCGGCGCTGCCTTCTTCGCTGCTACCTTCTTGGCCGGTGCTGCTTTCTTCGCTGCGGTCTTCTTGGCCGGCGCAGCCTTCTTCGCTGCTACCTTCTTCGCCGGCGCTGCCTTCTTCGCCGCTACCTTCTTAGCCGGAGCAGCCTTCTTCGCTGCTACCTTCTTGGCCGGTGCGGCCTTCTTCGCCGGAGCTGCCTTCTTTGCTGCGACCTTCTTTGCTGCAGGCTTCTTAGCGGCGGCTTTCTTTGCAGTTGCCATCATTTTCTCCTTCAGGTTTTCAGATGAGAGTCAGTTCAAACTACACCCTTCGTCAAAACCCGCTTCCCGCGGACGCTTCTCAGGGCGCGCGCTACGAAGCGGGCTATTCATCGGCGTACGCAGGTGCCGCGCGCTTACGCTAATGAATGCGGTAAGGCGCGCCGTGCCGCAAGGCACCGCGCGCCAAATGTCATCGGCGTTGGAAATCAACGCCGGCAATTGCTTGATCGAGCCGACGGCGATACCGCCGACGGCTTTTTCCGGGGGGAAGTTTGCCCATCCCACTGAAGGGTTCGCAAAGTGCCGGTCATGTTTGTGGGCCGCGAAGGCACGCGGCGCACGAGGCACGCTTTGCATCAGGCGGTTCAGCTCCTAAACATAATCGCCGCAGCCGAAGCCACGGCATCCCCATCGATGAATACATCGCGGTACGAACCCGGATCACTCCCAGGTCAGCGCGCCGCCAGTCTGATATTCGATCACACGCGTCTCGAAGAAGTTGCGTTCCTTCTTCAGGTCGATCATCTCGCTCATCCACGGGAACGGGTTTTCCTCGTTCGGGTACAGCGGATCGAGACCGATCTGCTGGCAACGGCGGTTGCAGATGAAGCGCAGATAGCTCTTGAACATCGACGCATTGAGGCCGAGCACCCCGCGCGGCATCGTGTCTTCCGCGTAACGATATTCGAGTTCGACCGCTTGCTGGAAGATCTCGCGGATTTCCGCGCGGAACTCAGCCGTCCAGAGTTGCGGGTTTTCGAGTTTGATCTGGTTGATCAGGTCGATGCCGAAGTTGCAGTGCATCGACTCGTCGCGCAGGATGTACTGATACTGTTCCGCCGCGCCGGTCATCTTGTTCTGGCGGCCAAGCGCCAGGATTTGCGTAAAGCCGACGTAGAAGAAGAGGCCTTCCATCACACAGGCGAACACGATCAGCGAGCGAAGCAGAGTCTGGTCTGTCTCGAGCGTGCCGGTCTTGAAGCCCGGATCGGTCAGCACATTGATGTACGGAATCAGGAACTCGTCTTTCGCGCGGATCGAGGGAACCTCGTGATACGCGTTGAAGATTTCGCCTTCGTCCAGACCCAGCGATTCGACGATGTACTGGTATGCGTGCGTGTGGATCGCCTCTTCGAACGCCTGGCGCAGCAGGAACTGGCGGCATTCGGGCGCCGTGATATGGCGGTAGGTGCCCAGCACGATATTGTTGGCGGCGAGGGAATCGGCCGTCACGAAGAAGCCCAGGTTGCGCTTGACGACGCGGCGCTCGTCTTCGGTCAGACCGTTCGGGTCTTTCCACAGGGCGATGTCGCGCGACATGTTCACTTCTTGTGGCATCCAGTGGTTGGCGCAACCAGCCAGATACTTTTCCCAGGCCCACTTGTATTTGAACGGCACCAACTGATTGACGTCGGTCTGGCCGTTGATGATGCGCTTGTCGGCGACATTCACCCGCGCTTCGGAAACGGCAGCCGTTCCAGCAGCACGAGCAACGTTAGCAGCGGGAGCGACAGCGATGTCGTTCGCGAAGATGTCTGAAGCCGAGGGAGCATGAGGAGCGGAACGCGTTTCGACTTGCGAACCGACAGCCGATCCCGCAGCGTTGCGCAACACGTTCTGTTGCGTAGCGCTCGAGGGAGTTACGGCAGTGATCTCGTCATCCCAGTTGAGCATAAATGTCACCATCAATTTAGAACGGTTTGTACCATCTTTTCACGAGCGATAAAAGAGTCCGCTTGCGAAAAATCCTGTTTTCGATTCGCGTTGCTACGTTCATACAACACTTTGTTCAACAGACTGTGAACGTTGCCTTGAGTGATGCGACTTCAAGCTGTGTCGTCGAGGTGCTTCGCGAGCTCGAAGAGCAACGTGTCCGAGCGACGTTTCGCTGCTCTATCTATCTGTATTGCGGAGTGCGGTTGCTGTGTACTGCACTTCGATGTGCACTTCGATGCGCGTTGCGGGTTCGTCCGCGCTAGCGAGATGAAGTTCAATGCGATGTCGCGCGATGCATGTGGCCGGTTGCGTTGTTCGCTGCGTCGTTTCATCGCTGCATCATTTCATCGCTGCGTCGCTGCGTTGATTGAAGCGTTGGTGAAGCGGCGATTGAAGCGGCGGGTCTTGCAGTCGGTGTCGTCTTGCGCGCTTCGTGACATGCCGACTCGTTGCTTCTCTACTTCACTTTGCAACGGTCCGACGATGAGCGGTGCGGCCTTCGACTTCATCCACCTTGCTGCCGCGCCGCTCGTCGGCTTATCTCTGCTTCATCTCTATCAGGTTCGTCGATCGCTGCATGCGGGTCATTACCTAGAACGCTCCAGCAAACAACGAACCTGCTTACTCGTACCACTCACTGCGACTGCCTGCTTCTACTGCTCGCTCTTGCCGCTTACTGGCAAGCCTCGCACTCGTCGAAGCCAGGATCGCCCGGACGCATCATGCACACGGGACCGTCCGCTTCGGGCGCTGCTTCCACTGCAACTGCCGGCGCTGCCGCCGTTGCCTGGAAACCGCCGACACCCGCACCGCCGCTCACGCCGAAGCCGCCTGCCGCGCCGCCGCCGACACCACCGGCACCGCCCGCACCTTCGCCGCCGCCCGAGCTCACTGCGTTCAACGCGCCGTGAGCGACCGTCGACTTCTCGACGTGCGTGGCCGCCATCGTGCGCAGGTAGTACGTGGTCTTCAGACCGCGCACCCATGCGAGCTTGTAGATCTCGTCGAGCTTCTTACCCGATGCGCCACCCATGTAGATGTTCAGCGACTGCGCCTGGTCGATCCACTTCTGACGACGCGACGCCGCTTCGACCAGCCACTTCGGATCGACTTCGAACGCGGTCGCGTAGATCGCGCGGAGGTCCGCCGGAATGCGGTCGATGCGCGAGAGCGTGCCGTCGAAGTACTTCAGGTCGGCGACCATCACTTCGTCCCACAGACCACGGGCCTTCAGGTCGCGCACCAGGTAGTCGTTGACCACCGTGAATTCGCCCGACAGGTTCGACTTCACATACAGGTTCTGGAACGTCGGCTCGATGCAGGCCGACACGCCGATGATGTTCGAGATGGTCGCGGTCGGCGCGATCGCGATGCAGTTCGAGTTGCGCATGCCGTAGGTGGCGATGCGCTGACGCAGTTCGGTCCAGTCCATCGACTCGCTCGAATCGACTTCGACATAGCCGCCGCGCGCGTCGGCCAGCAGCTTGACCGAGTCTTGCGGAAGAATGCCGCGATCCCACAGCGAGCCGCGATAGCTCGAGTAACGGCCGCGCTCCTGCGCCAGTTCCGTCGACGCGTAGTAAGCGTAGTAGCAGACCGCTTCCATCGACGTGTCGGCGAACTTCACCGCTTCTTCCGACGCGTACGGCGTGCGCAGCAGATGCAGGCAGTCCTGGAAGCCCATGATGCCCATGCCGACCGGACGATGCTTCAGGTTCGAGTTACGCGCCTTGGCGACTGCGTAGTAGTTGATGTCGATCACGTTGTCGAGCATGCGCATCGCGACGCTGACGGTGCGCTTGAGCTTGTCGTGGTCGAGCACGAGCGTGCCGTCGGCCTGTTCCTTCAGATGCGCGACGAGGTTCACCGAGCCCAGGTTGCAGACGGCGATTTCAGCGTCGCTCGTGTTCAGCGTGATTTCGGTGCACAGGTTCGACGAGTGGACGACGCCGACGTGCTGTTGCGGCGAGCGCACATTGCACGGGTCCTTGAACGTGATCCACGGATGGCCGGTTTCGAACAGCATGCCGAGCATCTTGCGCCACAGTTGCGCCGCCGGAACCTTCTTGAAGAGCTTGATCTCGCCGCGCGCGACCTTGTCTTCGTAAGCCGTGTAAGCCGCTTCGAACTCGGCGCCGAACTTGTCGTGCAGATCCGGGCAGGTGGACGGCGAGAACAGCGTCCAGTCGCCGCCTTCCATCACGCGCTTCATGAACAGGTCGGGAATCCAGTTCGCCGTGTTCATGTCGTGCGTGCGGCGACGGTCGTCGCCGGTGTTCTTGCGCAGCTCCAGGAATTCTTCGATGTCGAGGTGCCACGTTTCCAGGTACGCGCACACCGCGCCCTTGCGCTTGCCGCCCTGGTTCACGGCGACGGCCGTGTCATTCACCACCTTCAGGAACGGCACGACGCCTTGCGACTTGCCATTGGTGCCCTTGATGTGCGAGCCGAGCGCACGCACACGCGTCCAGTCGTTGCCGAGACCGCCGGCGAACTTCGAGAGCAGCGCGTTTTCCTTCAGCGCTTCGTAGATGCCGTCGAGGTCGTCGTCGACCGTGGTCAGGTAGCACGACGACAGTTGTGAGCGGCGCGTGCCCGAGTTGAACAGCGTCGGCGTGGACGACATGAAGTCGAAGCTCGACAGCACGTTGTAAAACTCGATCGCGCGCGCTTCACGGTCGATCTCGTTCAGCGACAGGCCCATTGCGACACGCATAAAGAATGCCTGGGGCATTTCGATACGCACGCCGTCGTGATGCAGGAAGTAGCGGTCGTACAGCGTTTGCAGACCGAGGTAGCCGAACTGCAGGTCGCGGTTGTTATCGAGCGCGGCGCCCAGACGCTTCAGGTCGAACTGCAGCAGCTTGTCGTCGAGCAACTCGGCTTGCACGCCGCGCTTGATGAACTGCGGGAAGTACTCGGCGTAACGCTCGCCCATTTCGGCTTGCGTGACTTCTTCTTCGAGAATCTCGCGGCGGATCGTGTGCAGCAGAATGCGCGCGGTGACCTGGCTGTAAGCCGGGTCCTTTTCGATCATCGTGCGAGCGGCCAGGATCGCCGAGTCGTAGACCTGGCTCATCGGCACGCCGTCGTACAGATTCTTGACCGTTTCAGCGACGATCGGCTCGGCGCTCACGGCGTCGCCCAGGTTCGCGCAAGCGGACTCGATGATGCCGCGCAGCGCAGCCATGTCGAGCGGACGCGACACGCCGTTGTCGGTAACGGTGAGGCCCGGCGTGCTGCCGGCCACCTGTTCGTCGTGACCGCGCGCCTGGGTGCGCTTCTCGCGATACAGCACGTAAGCACGCGCGACGTTGTGCTCGCCGCCGCGCATCAGCGCGAGTTCGACCTGATCCTGAATGTCTTCGATATGGAACGTGCCGCCGTTCGGACGGCTGCGCACCAGCGCGCGCACCACGTTCTGCGTGAGTTGCTCGACCAGTTCGCGCACGCGTGCGGATGCCGCGCCCTGACCACCGTTGACAGCGAGGAATGCCTTCGTCACGGCGATGGCGATCTTCGACGGCTCGAACGACACCACGCTGCCGTTGCGGCGGATCACCTTGTAGTCGGCGTACGTCGCTTGCGGCGCGAGCGCCTGGGCGCCTTGTGCCTGGCCGAAAGCCTGGCCAGTCGGTGATCCCTCATACCGGGTCGTCGCGTTGTCGGTGGTTTGCATGTGCAAAGCTCCTGGTCCTGGAAATGTTGCGGCGAGTGCCGCGGATTAAAACGAACGCTGCGCCGCGTGCGCGAGCGATGGGGTGCAGGAAAGAGGCCGGCCTCGGCGGCTGACGGAATGCGACTGCGATGAAGCCTGATTCGAATTCGTAACGGTCTTCGTCGTAGTTCTCGCGATCACTCTCAGCCCCTTTCCTGATGCTTATGGTTGCCGCCGGTTGGTTCGCGCTTGCCCCGCGCTCTACCCGCTCTTACGTTTCACCGGCCGCCCTGCAGGAATTCTTTTTCGCTGCCTGGAATGCTTGCGGCGCCATGCTCGGAGAGCGGGGCGCCGCAGACTTGTGCACTATGTTATGCACTTGGTTATTCACACAGTTATACACAGGACACACAACATCTAGTGCGTAACTGAATTTGTGGCACCAAGTATAGTGGACTTTCAAGACAGATCAAATCGTTTTATTTATCCGAAACGTATTGACTTTTGGCTCGCGCGACGCGAAGCCGGCTCCCCGGAGAGCGAGGCTGCGCCTCGTTCTCCTCGCATCACGCGAGCTCGCGCGAACGGCCGTTACCGCGTTTTGGAAAACTTGAGATAGGGGAAATACCGATCCGCGAGCGAGGTGTCGCGTTGCAGGCGCGCCCATTCGAAGTGGGGGCCCGGATCGGTCTTGCGGCCGGGCGCAATGTCGGAGTGTCCGGCGAGGGCTTCGATCGGATAACGTGCCGCGAGCGCTCTCACGAGCGCGCTCAGCGTGCGGTATTGAGCCGCCTCGAAAGCAGTTGTGTCACTGCCTTCGAGTTCGATGCCGATGGAGAAATCATTGCAACGCTCGCGGCCGAAAAAATTCGACGGTCCCGCGTGCCACGCGCGCTCGTTGCACGACACGAACTGTTCGAGGGCGCCGTCGCGATGAATCACGAAATGCGCCGACACGCGCACGCCGCGCAGATGCGCGTCGTAATACGGGTGAGCGTCGCAATCGAGTGTATTGAGGAAGAGTTCGGCGATAGCCGTGCCGCCGAATTCATTGGGCGGCAAGCTGATGTTGTGCACCACGATCAGCGTGGGCACCGCGCCTTGTGGCCGCGCCTCGAAGTTCGGCGACGGCAGTTTGCGTGCTTGCGCGGCCCAACCGTCTGCGTCGACGGTGAACTCGACGCTCATCGGGCGTCGCGGCCCGTGGGTCGCGTGCCGTGCCGCTGCGCGTGCGCGGCGCTGCAGAACACCTGGCCCGCCACGACCACCGAGTCGCTCTTCGGCGCATGCACGCCGCACTCGACACAACGGATCATCGGCTCCGCGAGTTGCGGCGCCTCGGGCTGACGCGCGGCGCCGTTGCCGTTATTGGCAGCGCCGCGCGCGCCGCCAGCACCGGTACGTTGCGCGGTGTGCGCGTCATGACGGCGCAGCGCCTTCACGAGCCACTGCCCGACGATGAACAACACGATCAGCAAAAAGATTTGTCGCATGGGACACGCTCACACTACAGCTCGGTGCAACAGCACCTCGAAAACAAAACGGCTGCCGACGTACGCCAGCAGCAACGCGACGAACGAAGCCAGCACCCAGCGCAATGCGGCACGGCCGCGCCAGCCGGACACCTTGCGCGCCGTCAAGAGCGCGCCGAACATCACCCACGAAAGAATCGCGAACACGGTCTTGTGATCGAGCCGCAGCGCGCGGTCGACCAGTTGCTCGCTGAACAGAATGCCCGATACCAGCGTCAGCGTGAGCAGCACGAAGCCCGCGCCGATCAGACGGAACAGCAGCTTCTCGAGCGTGAGCAACGGCGGCAGTGTATCGAGCCAACTGGAGAGCCAGCCGTTGCCCGCTGCGGCCACATGCCGCTGCGCGACGCCGCCGCGCATCGCATGAAGACGCCGCTCGACGAGCAGCATCAGAACGGCGTGCAGCGCCGCGATCGCGAACAGGCCATACGCGATGTTGGCGATCAGGAAGTGCAGCTTGAACATGGGCGCGGCCGAATACGGCAGCACACGCACGCCGTTGAACGCGAGCGGCAGCAGCGACGCGACGCAGGCGAGCGGCAAGACCAGCAGACGCAAGCCGTCGAGCGGAAAGAAAAAGCTCTCTATCCAATAGATGCCGGCGCCGAGCCAGAACATCGCGGAGAGCGCGAAGGCGAAGCCGAACACCATCGCGTTCTGCGGGAAGATCGTGGTGTGCAGCAGCACGCCGTGCGCGAGCAGCGCGACGAACAGCAGCGCGCGGCCCGATGAGCTCATGCCCGACGCCGCGGCCCCGGCGAACCCGGAACGCGCGTCGGCCGCGGTTGCCGCGCCGGCCGGCATGGGCGCGACGCTCTCCAGCATGGAGCGCGATCCGGCGTGCCGGTGCGAGCGCCAGCCCGCTACGGCGAGTCCGCCGTACAGGAGCGCGGTGAGGGCATACAGTACAATATCCATATTCGAAGTTTACACTAGGCCCCCGCCCCGCGACGTCTTCCACTTCGCGCCCGCCCGGGCCGCACTGTTCATCGCTCCCCATGCTCGACAATCTGACTCAACGGATGGCGCGCGTCGTCAAGACGCTGCGCGGCGAAGCCCGGCTCACCGAGGCGAACACCCAGGAAATGCTGCGCGAAGTGCGCCTTGCGCTGCTCGAGGCGGACGTGGCGCTGCCCGTCGTGCGCGAGTTCATCGCGAAGGTGAAAGGGAAGGCGCTCGGCGAGGAAGTCATCAGCAGTCTGTCGCCGGGTCAGGCGCTCGTCGGCGTCGTGCAGCGCGAGTTGACCGCGGTGATCGGCGGCGATTACGAAGGCAAGGCCTCGGAGCTCAACCTCGCCGTCACGCCGCCGGCCGTCATCCTGATGGCGGGTTTGCAGGGCGCGGGTAAGACGACCACGGTCGGCAAGCTCGCCAAGCTGCTGCGCGAGAAGTACAAGAAGAAAGTGCTGACCGTTTCGTGCGACGTCTATCGCCCTGCTGCTATCGCGCAGTTGAAGACGGTGACCGAGCAGGTCGGCGCGGATTTCTTCCCGTCGGAACCGGATCAGAAGCCGGTGGACATCGCGCGTGCGGCGGTGGATTGGGCCAAGCGTCACTATCACGACGTGCTGATCGTCGACACGGCCGGCCGTCTCGGTATCGACGAAGCGATGATGCAGGAAATCACCGCGCTGCATACCACGCTGAAGCCGGCGGAAACGCTGTTCGTCGTCGATGCGATGCTCGGTCAGGACGCGGTCAACACGGCCAAAGCGTTTAGCGATGCACTGCCGCTCACCGGCGTCGTGCTGACCAAGCTCGACGGCGACTCGCGCGGCGGCGCGGCACTCTCCGTGCGTCACGTCACGGGCAGGCCGATCAAGTTCGTCGGCGTCGCGGAAAAGCTCGACGGCCTCGAAGTGTTTTATCCGGATCGCATGGCGAACCGGATTCTCGGCATGGGCGACATTCTCGCGCTCGTCGAAGAAGCGCAGAAGGGCGTCGACGTTCAGGCCGCGCAAAAACTCGCCGACAAGGTGAAGAAAGGCGGCGACTTCGACCTGAACGATTTCCGCGCGCAGCTCACGCAAATGAAGGGCATGGGCGGGCTGTCGTCGCTGATGGACAAGCTGCCCGCGCAATTCCAGCAGGCCGCCGCCGGCGCCGACATGAGCCAGGCTGAAAAGCAGATGCGCCGCATGGAAGGCATCATCAACTCGATGACGCCGCTCGAGCGCGCCAAGCCGGATCTCATCAAGGCCACGCGCAAGCGCCGCATTGCCGCGGGCGCGGGCGTGCAGGTGCAGGAAGTCAACCGCATGCTGAACCAGTACGACCAGATGCGCACGATGATGAAAAAGCTGAAGGGCGGCAACATGCAAAAGATGATGCGCGGCATGAAGGGCATGTTGCCCGGCATGCGCTAAGCTTTAGCAAGACGGCGGCGCGCGCGTCGTGCGGGTTGCACTGCGCCCGCCGATAGCCGCCGCCTCGAAAGAGGAATTGGTTGAGAGCATTCCCGCTCACACTATGTATACAGTCACCGCCCGTCAGACGTCATGAACCGCGAAGAAGCTCTCCACATTTTTAGCCACTCCGAAGAAATCGTTTCGGCCGACGACGTGAACGCGTCGATCAGCGGCATGGCTGCCGCCATCCGCGCCGAAATAAGCGAGGACTTCCCGCTCGTGCTTTCGGTGATGGGCGGCGCCGCAGTGTTCACCGGCATGCTGTTGCCGCACCTCGACTTTCCGCTCGAGTTCGACTACATCCACCTGACCCGCTATCGCAACACCACCAAAGGCGGCAACGAGATGCAGTGGCGCGTGGCGCCGGCCGAGTCGGTGAAGGATCGCGTGGTGCTGGTGCTCGACGACATTCTCGACGAAGGCGAGACCATGGCCGCGATTCGCGACCGCATCCTCGCGATGGGCGCGAAGCGCTTCCTGAGCGCGGTGCTGTGCGAAAAGATCATTCCGAAGGCCAAGCCGCTGCGCCCGGACTACTGCGGCTTCGAAGTGCCGGACCGCTATGTGTTCGGCTGCGGCATGGACGCGAAAGGCTACTGGCGCAACCTGCCGACCATTCGCGCGCTGACCGAAGGCGCGTGAGTTCTTCATCTGTCTTGCGCTGGAACGAAAAAGCGGCCTACCTGGGCCGCTTTTTTCATTGCGCAGCGATAACGCGCGCCGCCGGCTTCACAGTTGATGCACGAAGGCGCGGATACCGCCGAGCATCATCTCGACGGAAATCGCGACCAGCACGAGTCCCATCAGACGCTCGAATGCCATCATGGTTCGCTCGCCGAGCCATGCCTGAATCCGCTCGGCCAGCATCAACACCACAGCACAAACGATCATGGTGACGGTCAGCGCGCCGATCCATTCGAACATCTTGCCGGGCGCCTGCGACGTCAACAGCATCACCGTTGCGAGCGCCGACGGTCCGGCCAGCGCCGGAATGGCGAGCGGCACGATCAACGGCTCGCCGCCGCGCGCGTCGCCGCCGAACGGGCCGTCCGGATGCGGGAACACCATGCGCAGCGCAATCAGAAACAGCACGATGCCGCCGCCGATTCGCAACGACTGGTCCGTGAGACTCATCATCCGCAAGAACGCGTCGCCCAGCACCATGAACAGCAGCAGGATCGCAAACGCAATCGCGACCTCACGCAGAATCACGGCGGTGCGCCGCTTCGGCGACACACCGCGCAGACAACTGATGAAGAGCGGAATGTTGCCGAGCGGATCGGTGATGAGAATCAGCAGGACGGTCGCGGACAGGAAGGTGTACTCCACCGTCCGCTCCGCTTAGCGCGCGAGCGCCGCGCGCACCTTCGCGATCACCGTTTGCGCGGCTTCGTCGACCGGCAGCAGGGTCGCCTCGGCGTCGCGGCGGCCCTGATATTCGAGCTTGCCTTCCTTCAGGCCGCGGTCGCCGATCACGAGACGATGCGGCACGCCGATCAGCTCCCAGTCGGCGAACATCACGCCGGGGCGTTCGCCGCGGTCGTCCAGAATCACGTCGATGCCCGCTTCCACCAGTTCCGCGTACAGCTTGTCGGCCTGCTCGCGCACGGCTTCGCTGCGGTCATAGCCCATCGGGCACAGCACGACTTCGAACGGCGCGATCGATTCCGGCCAGATGATGCCCTTGTCGTCGAAATTCTGTTCGATCGCGGCGCCCAGAATACGCGTGATGCCGACGCCGTAGCAGCCCATTTCCATCGGCTGCGGCTTGCCGTTTTCGTCGAGGCAGGTCGCGTTCATCGCTTCGGAATATTTGGTGCCGAGCTGGAACACATGACCGACTTCGATGCCGCGGCAAATGTCGAGCACGCCCTTGCCGTCCGGCGACGGATCGCCCTTCTTGACGTCGCGAATATCCGCGACGACGGGCTCCGGCAAATCGCGGCCCCAGTTGACGCCGGTGGTGTGGAAGTCCACCTCGTTCGAGCCGACCACGAAGTCGCTCATGTTCGCGACCGTGCGGTCCGCCACGACCTTCACCGGCTTCTTCGTGTTGAGCGGGCCGAGATAGCCCGGCGGCGTGCCGAAGGTCTCGATGATCTCAGCCTCAGTCGCCATGCGGAAGTCGGTGAGGCCCGGCAAGTTGTTTGCCTTGATCTCGTTCAGATCGTGATCGCCGCGCAGCATCAGCAGCCAGATGGTCGGCTCAGCGCCTTCGTTTTCGGTCGCGAGCACGATCGACTTGATGGTGCGTTCGAGCGGAATGTTCAGATACTCGGCGACGGCCTCGCACTTTGCCTTGCCCGGCGTGGGCGTCTTCTTCAGCTCCTCGGCGGGAGCGGCGCGTTGCGCGTACAGCGGCAATGCTTCGGCCGCTTCGACATTCGCGGCGAAGTCGGAGGTCGGGCAATAGGCGATTGCGTCCTCACCCGTTTCGGCGATCACGTGAAACTCATGCGAGCCGCTGCCGCCGATCGAACCGTTGTCCGCCGCGACCGCGCGGAAGTCGAGACCGAGGCGCGTGAAAATGCGCACGTACGCGTCGTACATCTTGCGATACGACTCGCGCAGACCCGCCGCGTCCTTGTCGAACGAGTACGCGTCTTTCATGATGAACTCGCGGCCGCGCATCACGCCGAAACGCGGACGGATTTCGTCGCGGAATTTGGTCTGGATCTGGTAGAAGTTGACCGGCAACTGACGGTAGCTCTTGATCTGGCCACGCGCGATGTCCGTCACCACTTCTTCATGCGTCGGTCCGATGACGAAATCGGACTGCTTGCGGTCCTTGAAGCGGAGCAATTCGGGGCCGTATTTTTCCCAGCGGCCCGACTCCTGCCACAACTCGGCCGGCTGCACGGCCGGCATCAGCAATTCGATAGCGCCCGCCCGGTTCATTTCCTCGCGCACGATGGCTTCCACCTTGCGGATCGAGCGCAGGCCGATCGGCAGGTAGTTATAGATGCCGCCGGCGACGCGGCGGATCATGCCGGCGCGCACCATGAGCTTGTGGCTGACGATCTCGGCGTCTGCCGGAGCTTCTTTCAGGGTGCCGATAAAGAAACGGGAAGCTTTCATTCAGATTTTCCAAAAGCGGCGGCTCCGGAGGGACCGCCCGAAAGGGTGAAACGGGAAATCGACACGGCTGCGGCGCCAGAACCCGCGGTGTGCTGCACTGCGCCGCACCGACGCCAAAGCGCCGGCGACGCCGCCGCGCAAAGCCTTCTGCACAAGGGATGACGCGCGGGAAGCTTGACAGGCTACCGCAAATGCAGGCCTTTTGCGGCGAATCGTTCCATTCTGGTGCGAATCGGTGCGTCAGGGCCGTTATCTGTTTATAATCAAAGCAATTTTAAAGGATTCGAAGGTGGTTGTATGCTGGATCGTGAAGGCTTTCGCCCGAACGTCGGCATCATCCTCTTGAACGCGCACAACGAGGTGTTTTGGGGCAAACGGCTCCGTGAACATTCCTGGCAGTTTCCGCAAGGGGGCATCAAGTACGGAGAGACCCCCGTGCAAGCGATGTATCGGGAGTTACACGAAGAAACCGGGCTGCTTCCTGAGCACGTCAAGGTGATTGGTCGCACGCGCGACTGGTTGCGTTACGAGGTGCCTGACAAGTTCATCAAGCGTGAGGTACGCGGTCATTACCGCGGCCAGAAACAAATCTGGTTTTTGCTCCGAATGGTGGGGCGCGATTGCGACATCTGCTTGCGCGCCACCGACCACCCGGAGTTCGATGCCTGGCGTTGGAACGAATATTGGGTGCCGCTCGACTGTGTGATCGAGTTCAAGCGGGATGTGTATCAGTTGGCGCTGACGGAGCTGTCCCGTTTCATGCGCCGGACTGTGCCGCGTGCGGAAAAACCCGGCGCTCATCATGGGCCGCGCTATCCACGGATAGCGTCGTCAATGGAAAGTCCGCCGGATTCCACGGTAATGACGGTGACAACGGTCACGTCCGTCAGAATCGAAACTTCGGTTCGCACAACAAGCGCGTCCGACTGCGGTGAAAATGCCGCGTCAACGGACGAGGCCAGCGCCGCGTCGGAGCTTGAAGAAGACGCAGCTCGCGAGGCTGCCGTTTCGTTGCTTCGCCAAGGCGTGCGTAGTTGATCGTTCTGCGCGGCTTTCCGTGCCGCTATGCGGGCGCGGCCCCCGGACCCGGGAGCCGCGCCCGTTTTTTGAGGAAAACCATATTGAAAGCTCTCGCTCTCGTCGTGGCGTGCGTCGCCACCGGCGCCCTTCTGGCTGGCTGTTCGAGTGCCGGCAAACCCACCAATAAGGATGACAGCGCGTTTACCTATCTGCTCGACCGGCCTACCAATTGGGTCGAAAACAAGGTCGAGACGTTGCCGCCGCTGCCGCAGGACTCCAGCCTCCTTCCGTTCGAAGTGTCGGGCAATACGCCGCTGCATTTCGCGATAGATCCGACGTCGCTCACGGTGGGTTCCGACGGCGTGGTGCGCTACACGGTGGTGGTCACGAGCCCGAGCGGCGCGCGCAATGTGAACTACGAGGGCATTCGCTGCGACACCTACGAATGGCGTCTGTATGCCGGTCTGAACGCCGATCACGACGGCTGGGACAGAACCGTTGCCAACGACTTCACGCGCATCGAGAACGGCGCGCTGAACGCTTATCACGCGGCGCTGTATCAGGATTATCTGTGCGCAAACAAGCTGCCGACAGGCAGCGCCAAGTCGATTATCGAGAACATCCGCTATAAGCGCACGGCGACGTCTTTAATTCATTGAACCGTTGACGGTGCTTCAGGCAAAAAAGCCGTTCCAGTCGTGACTGGAACGGCTTTTTTAATTGCCGCCTGATGTCTCTTTGCCGGCCGCTGGCCAATGGCCGCTGATTACCCGCTCAAACCAGCACCAAGTTGTCCCGATGAATCAGCTCCGGTTCGAGCATATAGCCAAGCACCGACTCGATCTCGCCGCTCGGACGCCGCTGAATCAGCTTGGTTTCGGCACTGCTGTAATTGGTGAGGCCGCGCGCCACCTCCCGGCCCGCTGCGTTCAGGCAAGCGATCACCTCGCCCCGCGCAAACGCACCCTGAACGCCGACAATGCCGATAGGCAGCAGGCTCTTGCCGCCCGCGGTCACCTTCTCGACGGCGCCGTCGTCGATCACGACGTGGCCGCGCACCTGCAAGTGATCGGCCATCCATTGCTTGCGTGCTGCCATGCGCGCGGTGCGTGCGATCAGTTGCGTGCCGATCGCTTCACCCGAGGCGAGCCGCGACAGCACGTCGGCTTCCCGGCCGCTGGCTATCACCGTGTTCGCCCCGCTGTGCGCGGCGCGCTTGGCGGCGAGAATCTTGGTCAGCATGCCGCCTCGGCCGAGGCTCGAGCCAGCGCCGCCGGCCATCGCCTCCAGGTCGGGCGCGCCGGCATCCGCCTGCTGAACCAGCGTCGCGTTTGGATCTTTCCGCGGATCGGCGGTGAAAAGCCCTTGCTGATCGGTGAGGATGATGAGTGCGTCGCCCTCGATCAGGTTCGCGACGAGCGCGCCGAGCGTGTCGTTGTCGCCGAACTTGATTTCGTCGGTGACGACCGTGTCGTTCTCGTTGATGATCGGCACCACGCCGAGCCGCAACAGCGTCAGCAGCGTGGAGCGCGCGTTCAGATAGCGCTCGCGGTCCGCGAGGTCGGCATGCGTCAGCAGGATTTGCGCGGTCTGAATGGAATGCTCGGCGAAGCGGCTTTCGTAGACCTGGGCAAGGCCCATTTGACCGACGGCGGCGGCCGCTTGCAATTCGTCGATTTCGCGCGGCCGCTTGGTCCAGCCGAGCCGCTGCATGCCTTCCGCGATCGCGCCGGAGCTCACCAGCACGACTTCCTTACCTTGAGCGCGCAACGCGGCGATCTGCGCAGCCCAGCGGCCGATCGCAGCATGATCGAGGCCCCGGCCGTCGTTCGTGACGAGGCTCGAGCCGACTTTCACTACCAATCGCCGTGAATCTGCGATGACGGAACGCATTGTGCGTGGTCTCCCAAGATGACGCCTGACACGCACCGGCCCCGAAAGGCCGGCGCTCCCGTTGTTTATTCCTGCGGATCGGCGCTGGATTCGCTGGCGGCGGCCGGCGCTTCGGGCTTGTCGCGAAAGCGCACGTCGGCGGCGAGATCTTCGGCCTCAGCCGCGCGCTGAGCTTCGGAATGCGCGGCGATGTAGTCGAACACCGCGTAGCAAAGGCTCTCGCAACCCTGACCGGTCAGCGCCGAGATTTCGAACACCGGACCGTCCCAGCCGAAGCCTTCGAGGAACGCCGACACGCGCGCTTCGCGCTCGTCCTCGGGCACCATGTCGAGCTTGTTGAGCACCAGCCAGCGCGGCTTCTGATACAGCTGCTCGTCGTACTTGCGCAGTTCGTTGACGATCGCCCTGGCTTCCGCGACCGGGTCGACGGATTCGTCGAACGGCGCGATGTCGACGATATGCAGCAGCAGACCTGTGCGCTGCAAGTGCCGCAGGAACTGGTGACCGAGCCCCGCGCCTTCAGCCGCGCCTTCGATCAGGCCCGGAATGTCCGCGATCACGAAGCTGCGGCTCGGCCCGACGCGCACCACGCCGAGATTAGGCGCGAGCGTGGTGAACGGATAGTCGGCAATCTTCGGCTTCGCGTTCGATACCGAAGAAATGAACGTTGACTTGCCCGCGTTCGGCATGCCGAGCAGACCGACGTCGGCCAGCACTTTGAGTTCGAGGCGCACCATGCGGCGCTCGCCCGGCTTGCCGTCCGTTTTCTGGCGCGGCGCGCGGTTCGTGCTGGACTTGAAGTGCAGGTTGCCCAAACCGCCGGCACCGCCCTCCGCGATTTTCACGCTCTGATTGTGCTCGGTCAGATCCGCGATCAGTTCGCCGGTTTCCATGTCGGTAATCGTGGTGCCAACCGGCATGCGCAGCGTGATGTCGTCGCCGCCCTTGCCGTAGCAGTCCGCGCCACGGCCGTTTTCGCCGTTGCGCGCCATATGTTTTTTCGCGTAGCGATAGTCGATCAGCGTGTTGATGTTGCGGTCTGCTACCGCAATCACGCTGCCGCCCCGCCCGCCGTCGCCGCCATCGGGGCCGCCGAACGGAACGAACTTCTCGCGGCGCATCGACGCGCTGCCATCCCCTCCGTCGCCGGCGATGACTTCAATCCTCGCTTCGTCAATGAACTTCATGCGTAACTCCGTCCCGTGGTGTACAGCCAGATGGTGCTGCCAGATGTGTTGTTGCCGGATACTGCCTGATACAGCTATTTTGCCGCGCCCGCCGCGCGATGATCAATCGACCGAACGGCATAGGACGACGTCAGAATTCGCGGCGGCAACAGCCGCTACCGCAATAAAAAAAGCCCCGCTAACTTCGCGGGGCCTTTTTCCGGTCCTGAAGCCCGTGCCTGAGCAAGCTCAGACTGCTGCCGGGATCACGTTGACCATGTGCTTCTTCGCGGCGCCTTTCGTCGAAAACTTGACGTGGCCGTCCGTCAGCGCGAACAAGGTGTGATCCTTGCCGATACCGACGTTCTCGCCAGCGTGCATGCGCGTGCCACGTTGACGAACGATGATGCCGCCAGCGTTGATAGCCTGACCGCCGTACACTTTCACGCCAAGTCGCTTCGACTCGGAGTCGCGGCCGTTCCGGGACGATCCGCCTGCCTTTTTGTGTGCCATTTGATTTGCTCCTTAACCGGTGCGCTTACGCGTTGATCGCGTCGATGCGCAGTTCGGTATAGTTCTGGCGGTGGCCGCCATGCTTCTGGTAGTGCTTCCGGCGACGCATCTTGAAGATGGTCACTTTCTTGTGACGACCTTGCGACACGACGGTAGCCTTGACGGAAGCCCCACTGACCAGCGGCGCACCGAACTTAATCGATTCGCCTTCGCCCACTGCGAGAACCTGGTCGAGCGTGATTTCAGCGTCAATGTCTGCCGGTATCTGTTCTACTTTAAGTTTTTCGCCGACGGCAACTTTATACTGCTTGCCACCGGTTTTTATGACCGCGTACATTGAGAACCTCACTCTGTGTTCATTTTTTCCACGCACCGCGCGCGGAAACCCGTGATTATACATAGAGTTAGCTGCTCGGTCAAAACTCATTGAGAGCCGCCGCGTGCCGTCCGGGTGACGCGCGGCGCGCCGCCGGGCGCCGCTCCACGCTGTTCTGTGCGCTGCCGTAAGGCGCGGCGCACGGCAGTCCGCGACCCGGAACCACCGCGATTCGCCTTATAATTCGCGGCACTACCCAATTCAGCCATCATGTCGTCGACTGCCACCCCCTCCTCCAACGCCGCCAGCCTGCTCGCTCCGATAGCCGAAGACATGCAGCAGGTGAATCGCGTCATCCGGCACCGTCTTGCGTCCGAGGTGATGCTGATCAATCAGATCTCCGAGTACATCATCAGTGCCGGAGGAAAGCGGCTGCGGCCCGCGCTGCTGCTGCTGGTGGCCGGCGCGCTCGGAGAAACCACGGGGCATCGGCATGAACTGGCGGCGGTCGTCGAGTTCATCCACACGGCGACGCTGCTGCATGACGACGTGGTCGACGAATCCGATCTGCGGCGCGGCCGCCAGACGGCCAACGCGCTCTTCGGCAACGCGGCGAGCGTGCTCGTCGGCGATTTTCTGTATTCGCGCTCGTTCCAGATGATGGTCGGGGTAGGCAAGATGCGCGTGATGGAGATCCTGGCCGAGGCGACCAACATCATCTCGGAAGGCGAGGTGCTGCAGCTGCTGAACATGCACGACGCCGACGTGGACGAAGCCCGCTACATGCAGGTGATCCGTTACAAAACGGCGAAGCTGTTCGAGGCCGCCGCGCAACTCGGCGCGGTGCTGGCCGGCGCGGACGCCCGCATCGAAGCGGCCGCGGCGGAATTCGGCCGGCGCATCGGCACGGCCTTCCAGATCATGGACGACTGGCTCGACTACACGGGCACGGCAGAGTCCATGGGTAAAAATGCCGGCGACGATTTGCGCGAAGGCAAGCCCACGCTGCCGCTCATCTATCTGATCGAGCGCGGCACGCCCGAGCAATCGGCGCTTGCCCGCGAGGCCATCGAACAAGGCGGCACCGACCGCTTCGAAACGATTTTCGAAGCCATCACGCGTTCAGGCGCGCTCGACCACACGCTCGAATGCGCGAAGCAGGAGGCGCAAGCAGCCGCCGCCGCAATTTCTTCGTTCCCGGATTCCATTTACAAAGAAAGCCTGCTAGAATTATGTTCTTACTCGACGGCGAGACAGTCTTAAACGAGACGGAAACGCCGGTTTAGTCTGAATCGAGTTCGCAGTACTTTTCGGGGTGTAGCTTAGCCTGGTAGAGCGCTACGTTCGGGACGTAGAGGCCGGAGGTTCGAATCCTCTCACCCCGACCAGATTTGCCTTGTTAGTTCAAGGCTCGAAAAACCGCCCAGCTTGCTCGGCGGTTTTTTGTTTTTGCGGCGCATCTTCGTTAGAGCCCGCATGCCGCGGCCATGTCGAGCGCAAAGGCCCTGTTTTCAGGGCGGCGCCGCGCACGGCTTCGGCAGCCCCCTCTGCTATATTCTCTCCATCCTTTCCCCCTCTATCCTTCGCGACGCGTGGAACAACTTCCCTTATGGGCGCAGATTGGCGCCGTCTTCCTGCTGCTTGTCTGCTCGAGCTTCTTCTCGATTTCCGAAACGGCAATGATGGCGCTCAACCGCCATCGGCTGAAGCATCTCGCTAGCAAAAACGCGCTCGGCGCGAAGACCACGCAGGGTCTGCTCGCGCATACCGATCAACTGCTGAGCGTCGTGCTGATCGGCAACAATCTGTTCAACACGATCATCCCGGTTCTGACGACTTCGATCGCATTGCACACGTTCGGGCGCAACAACCTCGTACTGTCGATCGCGACCGGCATCGTCGCCTTCCTGATCATCGTCTTTGCCGAGATCACGCCGAAGATCGTGGGCGCGACCTTCCCCGAGAAAATCGCACTGCCCGCCAGTCTGCTGATCGCGCCGATGATGCGCGTCGCCAGACCGCTCGTGTGGTTCGTCAACCTGTTCGCCACCGGCATCTTGCGGGTGCTGCACATCAACACAAAAGGCGCGCGCGACCAGCGCCTGTCCACCGAGGAATTGCGCACCATCGTGCTCGAGTCCGGCAGCTTCATGCCGACCAAGCACCGCAGTATTCTGCTCAATCTGTTCGACCTCGAAAACATCTCCGTCGACGACGTGATGATCCCGCGCCGCCGCATCGAAGCGCTCGACTTCGACGCGCCGTTCGAACAGATCCTGCATCAGCTCGAAACCTGCTATCACAACAAGCTGATCGTCTATCAGGGCGACATCGACCGCGTGCTCGGCATACTGCACGTTCGCAAGACGCTCGCGGCTCTGCATAACCAGGAACTGGAGCGCGAGACGCTGCGCGAACTGCTCACCGAGCCTTACTTCGTGCCGACCGGCACGCCCGTGTTCCAGCAGTTGCAGTATTTCCAGGAGAGCCGCCACCGCATTGCGCTCGTCGTCAACGAATACGGCGAACTGCAAGGGCTCGTCACGCCGGAAGACATCATCGAGGAACTGATCGGCGAATTCACTACCTCGATCCCGCGTGGCGCCAGTTCACGCGGCGGCTGGAACGAGCATGGCGAATGCATCGTCGCGGGCAGCATGCCGCTGCGAGAGCTCAACCGCTGGCTGCAACTCACGCTGCCTACTGACGGCCCAAAAACGCTCAATGGCCTGATCCTCGAAATTCTCGAGGACATTCCCGACGGCGACGTGTGCGTGCAGATCCGCGACGTCAAACTCGAAGTCATGCGCAGCGACGACCAGGCGATCCGCACCGTCAAGCTGTTCAAACCGCCGGCGCGCGCAAAGGGCAAGGCACTGCTCGGTTAGCGCATTGCGCGGGCGGTCGTTGGTCGCCTCGCATGCGGACCAACCGCTCGCCTCACCGCCCGCACACACAGCATCGCACAAGGTCCGAGCGCGCACCATTAGCCGAATGGCCGAGTGTCATTCAGACGCGCCTTGCCGGAAACTGGAGCCGTCGTGTTCTACAGGCGGCGCATCGCCGGCTCCTCATGCAAGCTTCTTTTCAACCCGCCGCATCGCTGCGGCCGCTGCCCACCGACGGCGCAAACGCGTCGCGCAACAAGCCCAACCCGCTCACCGCCGACTCAGGCGCGGCAACGCTCAACGATCCAGACAACGCCCCCGCCGTGCGTCTCTTGACGGACACGCTACGCGAAGCGACGCGCCGCAATGCGTCGGATCTGCACATCGAGCCGGCTGAAAACGGCTGGCGCGTGCGCCTGCGTATCGACGGCGTGCTGCACGAAATCTCGCCGCCTCCGGCTCATCTGCGAGACGCGTTCATCACGCGTGTGAAGGTGCTTGCGCGCATGGACATCGCCGAGCGGCGCGTGCCGCAGGACGGCCGGCTGCGTATCGCCACGTCGCCCGGACGGCTCGAGGACTACCGCGTCAACTCGCTGCCCACGCTGTTCGGCGAAAAGCTCGTGCTGCGCAGGCTCGACGCGCTGCCGGCGGATCTTTCGCTCGACTTGCTCGGGCTCGACGCGCAGCAGCGCGATGCCGTCGATGCGGCAATTCGCGCGCCGCACGGTCTCGTGCTCGTCACGGGACCGACAGGCAGCGGCAAGACGCTGTCCTTGTACTGCTTTCTGAACCTGCTCAATAGCGAGGCGCGCAATCTCTGTTCCGTCGAAGATCCGGCCGAAATCCAGCTAGCCGGCATCAACCAGGTCAGCGTGCGCGAGAAGGCCGGGCTGACTTTCGCGGTCGCGTTGCGGGCGTTTTTGCGCCAGGACCCGGATGTGATCATGGTCGGCGAAATACGCGACGAAGAGACCGCCGACGTCGCCGTAAAAGCCGCGCAAACCGGCCACCTGGTGCTGTCCACATTGCACACGAACGACGCGCCGGCCGCCGTCGCGCGCCTGATCGACATCGGCGTCGCACCGTACAACCTGGCCGCCGCGCTGCGCATGGTGACCGCGCAGCGGCTCGTGCGGCGCCTGTGCGCGGCGTGCCGGGCGCCCGCGCCACATTCGGCCGCCGCCCTACGTGCCGCCGGTTTCGCCGACGATCAGCTCGGCGACTGGCAGCCGTATGCGGCCACAGGCTGCGCCGCTTGCCACGGCATCGGCTATCGGGGCCGCGTCGGCGTCCATCAGGTCATGCCGGTGTCCGCTGCCATGCGCGATCTGATCGTCGCGCGTGCCGGCAGCCATGAACTCGCGCGGCAGGCGCACGGCGAACGGGTCGGCACGCTGCGCGCCGCCGCGTTGGCTCTGGTGCGCGACGGCACCACGAGCCTCGCCGAAGCGCTTGCGGCAACGGAGCTGGCGTGAGCACCCCGATAACGCGCCGTCCTGCATCGACCGATACGCGCTTCCGATGGCGCGGCGTCGACGTCGATGGCAGCCGCAAAACCGGCGTGCTCATCGCACCGGACGCAGCCACTGCGCGGACACTTCTGAAGCGCGAGAATGTCTTCCTGGCCGACCTGAAGACGGAAGGACCGGCGCCGCGCCCAAAAGCGAATGCCGCCGAAGTCACGCTGTTCACACGCCAGCTTTCCAGCCTGCTGCGCGCCGGCTTGCCGCTCGCGCCCGCGCTCGATCTGCTGGCTCAGCCGCAAAACTCGCGCCGTGCGGGCATGCCGCGCATCGTCGGCGCACTGGCACGCGACATCACCGCGGGTCTGCGTTTTTCCGCTGCGTTGCACGGGCACCCAGCGCAGTTCAACGCACTGTATTGCCAACTGGTGCAGGTGGGCGAAGCGGCAGGCGCCTTGCCCGCCGTTCTCGCGCGAATCGCCGACGACCGCGAACGCGCCGCCGCGCAACGCGCAAAAGTGCGTGCTGCATTGACGTATCCGGTCGCGATCCTGCTGCTAGCTGTTGCAATCACCGCAGCGTTGCTCGTTTGGGTCGTCCCGACCTTCAAACAGATCTTCGACGGCTTCGGCGCCCGGTTGCCCGCGCCCACGCAATTCGTATTGGCGCTGTCGTCCGGCGTCGCGACGTGGAGCGTGCCCGCGATCGCAGTCATCGTCGCCGCATGTTCGGCTGTGACGTTTCTCCTGCGACGTTCGGAAGCGGCGCGCATCCGCTTCGCGCGCCTGTCGTTGAAAATGCCAATCGCCGGCGCGTTGCTCGCGACGCTTTGTGCCGCGCGCTGGAGCCGTGCGCTCGGCACCTTGCTGTCGGCCGGCACGCCGCTCGCCGATGCGTTCGACTCGCTCACGCACGCCACCGGCAATGCATTTTTCGATCGCGCGACCGTCGACATCGCGGTGAGGCTGCGGCGCGGCGAACGGCTTGCCGCGGCCATGCGCGCGGCGCGCTGCTTTCCGCCCGAGGTCGTGCAGCCGATCGCGGTTGCCGAGGAGTCCGGAGCAATCGACACAATGCTGCTCGACGTGGCGTCGCTTGCCGATCGTCAGGTCGACGAAAAAATCGGCACGCTGTCGAGCCTGTGCGAACCGCTCGTCATCATTGTGCTGGGGGCGCTCGTCGGCGGCCTCGTCATCGCGATGTATCTTCCCATTATTCAACTCGGCAACGTGGTGTAGCATCGCAGCCGAATCCATTGTTTATCCATGCAGGCAGCTCATTCACTCGTGCCAGACACCTCATCCAGCCTGCTTTCGGGCCCGCTTTCAAGCCTGCTGCCGGCGCATTTCGCGGCCGGCTCCGGCCAGGCATTCGGCAGCCTGCCCACTGCATTGCAGTTCGCTTTTGCAATCGTGTTCGGTCTCGTGATCGGCAGCTTTCTGAACGTGGTCGTGCATAGAGTGCCCATCATGCTCGAACGGGCATGGCGTCTCGAAGTGAGCGAGGCGACGGACGAAGCTCTCGAAGAAGACGGCCTGCCGGTGCGCTACAACCTGTGGGTGCCGCGTAGCGCCTGCCCTCACTGCGGGCACGTGCTGCGCGCGTGGGAGAACCTGCCGGTGCTGAGCTACCTGCTGCTGCGCGGCCGCTGCTCGGCGTGCAAGGCGCGCGTGAGCCTGCGTTATCCGCTGCTCGAGTTGGCCAGCGCAGCGCTCGCGGCGCTCGCGCTCGCGCTGTTCGGCCCGACGCTCGCCGCGCTTGCCGCATTCGGGCTGTGTGCGGCGCTGCTGGCAATGAGCGCGATCGACATGGACACGCATCTGCTGCCCGACTCGATGACGTTGCCGCTGCTGTGGGCGGGCATCATCGTCAATTTCAACGGTATGTTCGCGACGCTGCACGATGCGGTGCTGGGCGCGATCTTCGGCTACCTCGTGCTGTGGGCCGTGCATTGGCTGTTCCGGCTGGTGCGAGGTATCGACGGCATGGGTTACGGCGACTTCAAGCTGCTCGCCGCGCTCGGCGCGTGGCTCGGCTGGGCCGCGCTGCCGCAGATCGTGCTGGTGGCCGCCGTGGCGGGCGCGGTCGTCGGCCTCGCGGCCACGTGGCGCGGCCGCATGCGCTTCGAAGAACCGCTGCCTTTCGGTCCGTTTCTGGCAGCGGGCGGCGCACTCACGCTGTTCCTCGGCACACCGCTTTATCTGGCTCTCGGAGGCTGAAGCATGTTCGTGGTGGGACTCACTGGCGGCATCGGCAGCGGCAAATCGACGGTAGCCGATCTCTTCGCGGCGCACGGCGTGCCGCTCGTCGACACCGATGTGATCGCGCATCGCATCACCGCGCCGCAAGGCATGGCGATGCCGCAGATCGCCGCCGAGTTCGGCAGTGCATTCGTCGCCGCCGATGGCTCGCTCGACCGCGCGCGCATGCGCGCACTCGTCTTCAGCGACGACGCGGCGCGCAAGCGCCTCGAGAACATCACGCATCCTTTGATTCGCGCAGAGACCGAACGCGAACAACGCGAGGCGAAGGGGCCGTATGTGATCGTCGTGGTTCCGCTGCTCGTCGAGTCGGGAAGCTGGAAAAACCGGGTGGATCGCGTGCTCGCCGTGGACTGCAGCGTGGAGACGCAAATCTCGCGCGTGATGAGCCGCAACGGTTTCAGCCGCGATCAGGTGCTTGCGATCATCGCGCGCCAGGCAACGCGCGAAGCGCGCCTCGCCGCCGCCGACGACGTGATCGTGAACGACAACGCGCCGCTTGCCGCGTTGGCGGCGCAAGTCGACGCGCAGCATCGCGCGTACCTTGCGCTCGTGGGAGCGTAAGCGGCACAGAAGTCAGCGGCGCAGCGCGAGCGTCTGCACGCATGCCGCGGGCATCTCGCTTTGACGACAAAACCGCACGCCGATGCCTGACGTCAGCCGTTGGCGCGAATCGTTGAACTTCGGCACAGTCTGCATGCCGAAGCAGCTGAAAACCGCCGAAAACGCGCAGAAAAGTTTGCACAGACGCGCACAAAAAGCGCGCGATTGCTAGGGTAGTCCCACGGCATTAGAATGTCCTGCATTCCCGTCACCGACCACGCCCGAGGCGAGCCCGCTTGATCCTTTACGAGTACCCCTTCAACGAGCGAATCCGGACGCTATTGCGCCTCGAAGATCTGTTCGAGCGCTTCACGTTCTTTCTGACGCAGCAAGACGCCAGGGAACATCACGTCGCACTGACTACGCTGTTCGAAATCTCCGAGGTAGCGGGTCGCGCGGATCTCAAGTCGGATCTGATGAAGGAACTCGAGCGGCAGCGGCAAACGCTCGCGCCGTTTCGCGGCAATCCGGGAATCGAGCAGAGCGCGCTTGAAGCCGTGCTCGGCGAAATCGAGCAGACCTTGGCGGGGCTTTCGCAGATGCAGGGCAAGACCGGCCAGCATCTTGCAGAGAACGAATGGCTTGCGAGCATCCGCAGCCGCGCGATCATTCCGGGCGGCACCTGCAAGTTCGATCTGCCGTCGTACTATGCGTGGCAGCAGCTTCATCCGGATCAGCGCCGTCAGGACATCGCGAAATGGGTCATGCCGCTGCTGCCGCTGCGCGACGCCGCCACGATCGTGCTGAGGCTTGCACGGGAGTCCGGCCAGGCGTCGAAGGTCATGGCGATGGCGGGCAGCTATCAGCAAATGCTGTCGGGCCGCTCGTATCAGTTGATGCAGGTACGCGTGGCGCCCGAATTGCGTGTGATTCCCGAGGCCAGCGCGAACAAGTACATGCTGTGGGTGCGCTTCACGGTGCAGGACGGCGACTTGCGTCCGCGCGCGGTGGACGTCGACGTGCCCTTCCAGCTCACGCTTTGCAGCCTGTAAGCCCCGTCCGTTCCGACTGTCGGACAGATTCGGATTCACAGATACGTACAGCAGGCGCCCCCCCGGTCGGCCGCGCCTTTAAAGCGGCGCCAAATGCCCTTATATTCGTTACTGTTCAAATTGCACTAGTTGCCTGACCGTATGCCAACCGTCGTCAAATGCCCCACTTGCGGAAAGGACGTCCGCTGGACACCTGAAAGCCGGTTTCGCCCATTCTGCTCCGAGCGTTGCAAGCAGATGGATCTAGGCGCCTGGGCCGCCGAGAAGTACAAGATCGGCGGGACCGATCAGGAAGCGTCGTCGGACGAGACGCCTGACGGGGACTACAACCCGCATTGACCGGTACGGTACGGCGCGCCGCACCTGAGCGCGAGTGGCCGCAACCGCGCCGTTTCCTTTCCCGATTACTGTTTCTCCGCCGCGAGCCATTCCAGCACTGGAATGGTGGCCGGCAACAGCGGCGACACGTCGGCGGGCAGCGCCTGCCAGACAAACGCCTGACCTTCGCGGCCATGCGGCTCGCCCGTCCACTGCGTCACCTTGCAGAAAAAGAGCCGCACGTAGGCGTGCGGATAGTCGTGTTCGAGCGTATGCCAGAGGTGACAGGCCTTCACGTCGATGCCGAGTTCCTCGTGCAACTCCCGCGCGAGCGCCGCCTCGACCGACTCCCCCGCCTCCAGCTTGCCGCCCGGAAACTCCCAGTAGCCTTCGTACGGCTTGCCGGCCGGACGCTGGGCGAGCAGATAGCGCCCGTCCGGCTGCACGAGCACGCCGACGGCAACCTCTGTGACCGGGCGGCCCGCTGCGTTTGTCAGAGCGTCGCTCATGCCTGAGCTTTCCGGCCGGACCAGTCGCGCGCGAACTGCCACGCCACGCGCCCCGAACGCGACCCGCGCTCGAGCGCCCACACCAGCGCATCGCCGCGCGCCGCCTCGACTTCGGCGTCGTTGCAGCCGAAATGCCGCAGCCAATGCGCGATGATCGACAGGTAGTCGTCCTGCTTGAACGGATAAAAGCTGACCCACAGCCCGAAACGTTCTGACAGTGAGATCTTTTCTTCGACAAGCTCGCCCGGATGAATCTCACCATCGGACGTGTGCTTGTAGGTCTCGTTGTCGCTCATGTACTCGGGCAGCAGATGGCGGCGGTTCGACGTCGCGTAAATCAGCACGTTGTCCGATTGTGCGGCGACCGAGCCGTCGAGCGCGACTTTCAGCGCCTTGTAGCCCGACTCGCCGTCTTCGAACGAGAGGTCGTCGCAGAACACGACAAAGCGTTCCGGCCGTTTCGCGATCAGATCGACGATGTCGCCCAGGTCGTGCAGGTCGTCCTTGTCCACTTCGATGAGACGCAGGCCGTCCTTCGCGTACGCGTTCAGGCACGCCTTGATCAGCGACGACTTGCCGGTGCCGCGCGCGCCCGTCAGCAGCACGTTATTCGCGGGCAGCTTGTGGACGAATTGGCGCGTGTTCTGCTCGATGAGCGCTTTCTGGCGATCGATGTTTTGCAGATCGTCGAGCGTGATGTCCGAGATGGCGGGCACCGGTTGCAGATAGCCGCGCCCCTGGCGCTTGCGCCAACGAAACGCCACCGCCGCCGACCAGTCGATTTCAGGCGCGGCGGGCGGAAGCATCGCTTCGAGGCGGACGAGCACAGCTTCGGCCCGTGTCAGAAACTGTTCGAGTTTGTCCATGACAATGAATGAGCGGCCCGAGGCCGCGTGATGAACCGGATTACGAGCGGTAGTCGGCGTTGATGCTCACGTAGTCGTGCGACAGATCGCAAGTCCAGATCGTGGCTTGCGCATTGCCGCGACCGAGCACGACGCGAATGCCGATCTCGCTCTTTTTCATGACGCGCTGGCCGTCTTCTTCACGGTACGCCGGATTGCGGCCGCCGGCAGTCGCGACCAGCACGTCGTCCAGATACAGATCGATCTTGCCGACATCGAGATCGTCGATGCCGGCATAGCCGATGGCCGCCAGGATGCGGCCGAGGTTCGGGTCCGATGCGTAGAAAGCCGTCTTCACGAGCGGCGAATGGCCGATCGCATACGCGATCTGGCGGCATTCGCCGACGCTCGAACCGCCTTCCACCTGAACCGTCATGAATTTGGTCGCGCCTTCGCCGTCGCGCACGATCAATTGCGCGAGCGTCTGCGCGACTTCGGTCACCGCGTCGCGCAACGCTGCATAAGCGGGCGAGTCGGTGGACGTGATCGCCGGCAGGCTGGATTTGCCCGACGCGATCAGGATGAATGAATCGTTGGTCGACGTGTCGCCGTCGATCGTAATGCAGTTGAACGAGCGGTCCGCCACGTGCCTGACCAGCGCGTCGAGCACGGGCTGCGCGAGCGCCGCGTCGAACGCGAGGAAGCCGAGCATGGTCGCCATGTTCGGCTTGATCATGCCCGCACCCTTGCTGATGCCGGTCAGCGTGACGGTGTGGCCCTCGATCGTGACCTGGCGCGAGGTGGCTTTCGGCAGCGTGTCGGTGGTCATGATCGCCTGCGCGGCGTCGTACCAGTTGGCTTCCTTGCGATTGGCCAGCGCGGCAGGCAAACCGGCCTTCAACCGATCGACCGGCAGCGGTTCCAGAATCACGCCGGTCGAAAACGGCAGCACCTGTTCCGGCGCGATGTCCGCGAGGCGGGCGAGTTCCGCGCAGGTTTCGCGCGCATGCGCGAGGCCCGGTTCGCCGGTGCCCGCGTTCGCGTTGCCGGTGTTGATCACGAGCGCGCGAATCGGCTTGCCTCCGGCGCGCACGCGCTCGAGATTCTCGCGGCACACGGTGACCGGCGCCGCGCAGAAACGGTTCTGCGTGAACACGCCGCCTACCGTCGCGCCTTCGTCGACGGAAATGACCAGCACGTCCTTGCGGTTCGGCTTGCGAATGTTCGCCTCCGCCCAGCCGAGCGTGACGCCGGCGACGGGATGCAGTTGAGCGGGATCGATCGAGGGGAAATTGACAGCCATGGTCGCGACCTGTCGAAGAAAATGCCGGCGGGCGCCGGCATCGAGGAAAACGGAACTGGTGGCTCGGGCAAGATGCCGGAGCACCGCGAAATCAACCACAACATACTGGCAAAGCGACGCGGCGCGCTCAGAGGCGCGCCGCTTTCGGCATTATGCGATCTTGCCGTGACACTGCTTGTACTTCTTGCCGCTGCCGCACGGGCACGGATCGTTGCGGCCGACCTTCGGCACGCCGTCCGCGCCGACAGCCGAGGCCGCTTGCGACGACGACGCGTGGCTCATTGCGTCGCCGATCATCGCGGCAGTCGCGGCTTCCACGGCGGCGGGCGCCGCAGCCGACGCTTCGGCGAATTCCGCATGACGGAACTCGACGTTCTCCAGATGGCCGCCCTGCTCTTCCATCTGTTCGGCCGCTTGTTCGAGCTGCTCCGGCGACTGGATCTGCACGTTCATCACGATGCGGGTGACTTCGAGCTTGACCGCGTCGAGCATCGCGGCGAACAGTTCGAACGCCTCGCGCTTGTATTCCTGCTTCGGGTTCTTCTGCGCATAGCCACGCAGATGGATGCCCTGGCGCAAGTGGTCCAACGCCGCCAGATGTTCGCGCCAGCTACGGTCGAGCGTTTGCAGCATGATCGAGCGCTCGAACGCGCTGAACGATTCGCGGCCGACCAGTTCGACCTTCGCCTCGTATGCTTCGTCCGCGGCAGCCTCCACCGCTTCGAGAATCTCGTCCGACGTGATCGAGTTCGACTCGTTGATCATTTCCTGGATCGCGAGGTCGAGCTGCCATTCGTTGCGCAGCACTTCCTCGAGTTCCGGCACGTCCCACTGTTCTTCAATGCTGCCCGCCGGCACGAACTGGTGAACGATGTCCGCAATCACGCCATGACGCATTGCGCCGATGGTTTCCGTGATGTCGTTTGCCTCGAGCAGTTCGTTGCGCTGCTGGTAGATGACCTTGCGCTGATCGTTCGAGACGTCGTCGTATTCGAGCAGTTGCTTACGAATATCGAAGTTGCGCGCCTCGACCTTGCGCTGCGCCGATTCGATGGAGCGCGACACGATGCCCGCTTCGATCGCCTCGCCTTCCGGCATTTTCAGGCGGTCCATGATCGCGCGCACGCGGTCGCCCGCGAAAATGCGCAGCAGCGGATCTTCCAGCGACAGATAGAAGCGCGACGAACCCGGATCGCCCTGACGGCCCGCACGGCCGCGCAGCTGATTGTCGATCCGGCGCGATTCATGACGCTCTGTGCCGATGATGTGCAAACCGCCCGCGGCCTTCACCTGGTCGTGCAGCGCCTGCCATTCGTCGTGCAGCTTCTGGATGCGGCGGCGCTTTTCGTCCTCGGGAATCGTCTCGTCCAGTTCGATGAACGACGCCTGCTTTTCCGCGTTGCCGCCGAGCACGATGTCCGTGCCGCGACCGGCCATGTTCGTGGCGATCGTGATGCGCTTCGGACGGCCCGCTTCGGCGACGATCTCCGCTTCGCGCGCATGCTGCTTCGCGTTCAGCACTTCGTGCGGCAGACCCGCCTGCTTCAGCAGATGCGACAGCAGCTCGGAGTTTTCAATCGACGTCGTGCCGACCAGCACCGGCTGCCCGCGCTCATAGCAATCGCGGATGTCGCGGATCACCGCGTCGTAGCGTTCCTTCGCGGTCTTGTAAATCTGGTCCTGCTTGTCGATCCGCTTGGGCGGACGATTGGTCGGAACGACGACCGTTTCGAGACCATAGATCTCGTTGAATTCGTAGGCTTCCGTGTCCGCCGTGCCGGTCATGCCGGCGAGCTTGGCGTACATGCGGAAGTAGTTCTGGAACGTGATGGAAGCGAGCGTCTGGTTCTCGCTCTGAATCTTCACATGTTCCTTCGCCTCGACAGCCTGGTGCAGCCCGTCCGACCAGCGGCGGCCCGCCATCAGACGGCCGGTGAATTCGTCGACGATGATCACTTCGCCGTTTTGCACCACGTAATGCTGGTCTTTGTAGAACAGCGTGTGTGCGCGCAGCGCGGCGTACACATGGTGCATCAGCGTGATGTTTTGCGGCGCGTAGAGGCTTTCGCCCTCGCCGATCAAGCCCCACTCGGCGAGCAGGCGCTCAGCCTTCTCGTGGCCCGATTCGGTCAGGAAAACCTGGCGGCCTTTCTCGTCGAGCGTATAGTCGCCCGGCTTTTCGACGCCGGTGCCGTCCGCCTTCTCTTCGCCGATCTGGCGCTCGAGCAGCGGCGGCAGCGCGTTCATGCGCACGTAGAGTTCGGTGTGGTCTTCCGCCTGGCCCGAGATGATCAGCGGCGTACGGGCTTCGTCGATCAGGATCGAGTCCACTTCGTCGACGACGGCGAAGTTCAGCCCCCGCTGCACGCGCGCTTCGGGCTCGTACACCATGTTGTCGCGCAGGTAGTCGAAGCCGAACTCGTTGTTCGTGCCGTACGTAATGTCGGCCGCGTACGCTTGCTGCTTCGCGTCGTGATCCATCTGCGACAGATTGATGCCGACGGACAGCCCGAGGAAGTTGTAGAGGCGCGCCATCCATTCGGCGTCGCGCTGCGCAAGGTAGTCGTTCACCGTGACGACGTGAACGCCGCGGCCCGACAGCGCGTTCAGGTAGACCGGCAGCGTGGCGACGAGCGTTTTACCCTCGCCGGTGCGCATTTCGCCGATCTTGCCGTAATGCAGGACCATGCCGCCGATCAGCTGCACGTCGAAGTGGCGCATTTTCAGCACGCGCTTGCTCGCCTCGCGGCAGACCGCGAAGGCTTCCGGCAGCAGCTTGTCGAGCGACTCGCCGCTCGCGATGCGCTGGCGGAACTCGTCCGTTTTGGCGCGCAGTTGATCGTCCGTCAATTGCTCGATCTGCGGCTCGAGCGCATTGATCGCCGCGACGGTCTTTTGATATTGCTTGACTAGCCGCTGGTTGCGGCTGCCAAAAATCTTCTGTAGAAAACCGGTGGTCATCGGATCGGTGTCTGCGTCGCGGCTTCGGCTGGTCGCGGCGTGCGGTTAAAAGCACGCGCGCTCCGGGGTCGGAATGGCCTCGGCGGCTTAGTCCAAGAGTGAATTCGAATCGGGCATTTTAGCACGCGCCCCCGCCCGCGCCTGTGTCCGCGGCGCGACTTCGGCGGGGCAGCAACGCCCGTCGCGCGGAGCTTCGGCGGCGTGCATACGGGCGCGTCGCGGGGCATCTCGCACGGTACAATCGCGACGTGTGCGCACATCGGGTGCGAACGCGCCCTCACTGTCAAACATGAGCCGTTTTCCTTCCTTTTCAAGGCCGCCGCCCAAGCAGTTCAACGTGCGCCGGCCGCAGCCGGTCGCCGAGGTGCTCAGGCGCACCGACGCGTTTGCCGCGCTGCGCGCGGGCGTCGAGCAGATCGCCGCGCTCGAGAAGGACTTGCGCGAGCTGCTGCCCGATTATCTGGGATCGAGCGTGGAGCCGGGCTTCATCAAGGAAGGCGTGCTGTCGCTGTTCGCCGCGCATAACGCGCTGGCGGCGCGACTGCGCCATCTCGAGCCGCGGCTTTTGTCGGATTTGCAGCAGCGCGGCTGGCCGGTCAATGCGCTGCGCATTCGGGTGCGGCCGCAGCCCGTCAAGGAGCCGCCGCAGCCCAAGCAGGCGCGCATGACACCGGCCGGCGCCGATGCGCTGCATGCGTTGAGCGAATCGCTCGCGCCGTCGCCTCTACGCGAAGCGTTGGCGAAGATGGCGGCGCGGCATCGGAGAAATCGTTGAACAAAAAATAAGCGGCTCACATGAGCCGCTTATTTTTCGTACGCCCGCTTCGGAAGTTTCACCGAAGACTTGACGCGAATTCCCTACGCAAAAGCCGTCTGCGTCTCGTATGCGAAGCCGCGCGGCGCCTTTTGCGTGTCGTCGAACGTGACGATCTCGTACGAATCTTCGTGCGCCAGCAGTTCGCGCAGCAGCGCGTTGTTCAGGCCGTGGCCCGACTTGTACGCGTTGTACGAAGCCAGCAACGGATGCCCGATCACGTACAGATCGCCGATCGCGTCGAGCATCTTGTGCTTCACGAACTCGTCGTCGTAACGCAGGCCGTCGTTATTCAGAATGCGGTACTCGTCGAGCACGATCGCGTTGTCCATGCTGCCGCCGCGCGCGAGGCCCAGTTCGCGCATCATCTCGACTTCATGCGCGAAGCCGAATGTGCGTGCGCGCGCGATTTCGCGCACATACGACGTATTGGCGAAATCGACTTCCAGCGCCTGACCGGTTTTATCCACGGCCGGGTGGCGGAAATCAATCGTGAATTTGAGCTTGAAACCGAAATACGGATCGAGGCGAGCGAATTTGTCGCCGTCGCGAATCTCGACCGGCTTCGTCACCTTGATGAATTTCTTCGGCGCGTTCTGTTCTTCAATTCCCGCGGACTGAATCAGAAACACGAATGAGCCGGCACTGCCGTCCATGATCGGGATTTCTTCCGCGGTCACGTCGACATACAGATTGTCGATGCCGAGACCGGCGCAGGCGGACATCAAATGCTCGATAGTCGACACGCGCGCGCCGTCTTTCTGCAATACGGAAGCGAGACGCGTATCGCCAATCGCCATTGCCGACGCAGGAATGTCCACCGGCGTGGGCAAATCCACGCGCGAAAAGACAATGCCCGTGTCCGGCGCTGCGGGACGGAGCGTCAGGTCGACCTTTCGGCCGGAGTGCAAGCCGATGCCGACCGTCTTGACGATTGATTTGATAGTGCGCTGCTTCAACATGGTCATCTTTTGCTCGATTGAAAATCCCAATCGGGACTTTTTATTCCATAGCGCGAATTATACTCCATAACCCTAAGCAGCGTCTTCGCGCGGAAAGTATCAATCTGTTTCGCTGCATTACCCGTCTTTTTCAACGGGCGCCCGTGAGGGAAAGCGTGACGGGCCGACGTCCGGAACGGAGGCGTTTCCGGTCGTCGGCCCGCGTAACGGCCTGTCACAAAGCGTCGTCGCAACCGTTGCCATTGCGCCACGCGGATAACCGCGTGCGAAGGCGAAGGCGCCGACGCGCTGATAACTAGCTCAACGTTGCGAGAATACTCCCTGCATCGCTTACTTCGAATTTGCCGGCAGCCTCGACGCTCAACGTCTTGACCACGCCGTCGTCGACAACCATCGCGTAGCGCTGGGAACGGATTCCCATGCCGCGCGCCGACAAATCCTGCTCGAGACCGAGCGCTCGTGTGAAAGCCGCACTGCCGTCCGCCATCATGCGCACCTTGCCCGAGGCATGCAGATCGCGTCCCCACGCGCCCATTACGAACGCGTCGTTCACGGACACACACCAGATTTCGTCGATGCCGGCCGCGCGCAACTGCTCAGCGTGTTCGACGTAACCCGGCACATGTTTGGCAGAACAGGTCGGCGTGAACGCGCCAGGCAATCCGAAGATCACCACGCGCTTGCCCGCCGTCTGCTCGCGCACGTCGAAGCTGTTAGGCCCGATCGTGCAGCCCGCGCGCTCGTCTTCGACATACTCGAAGAGCGTTGCGTCGGGCAGCTTGTCACCTGCTTGAATCATTGCTCAGTCCTTTGCATCGATGCGAAGCATCGCCCGCACGTTATCGTGTCGCAGTGAATCGGCGACAGTTGCCCAAACCGCTTCGTTTTCCGAAGAGGGCACTTGTCCTTGCCGCGAATCCGACGATACGCGGCTTGTTAGCCGTTCACCCGCCACGCTCGTGCATTCGTCCGCCAACGCCGGAAACTAAAACGGCGCGGACAGCGAAAGCCTCCCGTGCGCTCAGTCCGCCTGCTTGCGCAGGAATGCCGGAATGTCGTACGTGTCGACGCCCTTTTCCTGCAGCGCCTGCACGTGCGAAGCCGCGGTGTCGCGCGACGTGCGCCATACAGCCGGTGTGTCGAGCGCGCCGTAGTCCGCCGTGCTGGCGTGCGACGGCGTTGCGTACGAGCCGTGTTGTGCGGCGATCGGCTGGTTGTCGGTGCCGGTGCGCAGCAGCGTCATCGGTGCCGATTGCTGCTTCTTCGCTGCACGGCCAAGACCCGTTGCGACGACCGTCACGCGCAGCGCGTCGCCCATTGCATCGTCGTACACCGCGCCGAAAATCACCGTTGCGTCTTCCGCCGCGTAGCTCTTGATCGTGTTCATTACTTCGCGCGTTTCCGACAGACGCAGCGAACGGCTCGACGTGATGTTGACCAGCACGCCACGCGCGCCCGACAGATCGACGCCTTCCAGCAGCGGGCTTGCAACAGCCTGCTCGGCAGCGAGACGTGCGCGATCGACGCCGGCAACGGTCGCCGTGCCCATCATCGCCTTGACCTGGCTCGCCCATCACCGGCGTCACGTCCTTCAAAGTCGACGTTCACTAGATCGTCGACGTTGATGATTTCCTCGATGCTTGGAACTGCGTTGTTCACAACTCGTCTGCGCACTTGGAAGCTCTTGTTCCATCTCGGCGTTGTCGTCCCATCACC
>NZ_ABLD01000023.1 GCF_000172415.1 Paraburkholderia graminis C4D1M | reverse complement strand
CCGTTGCATCAGCACCGAGCCCGAGCGCACCATGCTGACGCTTTCCGTCGACACCAGTTCGACATTGATGAGCGCCAACGTGCCCGCGACGCCCGCAAAAAACGCCGAGATCACGACGACGCCGTGGCGAATCCGTCGCGGATAGCAGCCGATGGCCGCGGCCCGCGCGGGGTTGTCGCGCACCGCATTGGCAAGCCGCATGAACGGCGAGCGCGACAGCGCGAACATCGCCGCGCTCGCGAGCAGGCACCACAGCGCGATCAGCGCATACGCCTCGCGAGCCGGGCCGAATGTGAAGGCGCCGAGCGGCGGACCGCTCGCGCGATCGATCGCGACGCCCGCCTCGCCGCCGAACCAGTCGGGCAAGGTCCACGCGGCCGCCGCCACGAGTTCGCCGATGCCGAGCGTGATCATCGCGAATGCGGTGCCGGCACGCCGCGTCGAGATGAAGCCGAGCAGCGCGCCGCATACCGCGGCCCCTGCTCCGCCGATCAGCGGCAGCAGTACGAGCGGCACGCCGGCGCGATTGAACAGATGCGCGGCGATCAGCGCGCCTAGGCCGGAATACGCTGCGTGTCCGAACGACAGCAATCCCGTTTCGCCGAGCAGCAGATTGTAGGAAAGCGCGAAGACGATCATCGTCGCGGTCTGCGCGAGATAGGCGAGCAGCCAGCTTTGCGGCGACAACAGCGGCGGCACAAGAAGCAGCAGGATTAGTGCGAGCCACGGTAATAGACTGCGCCAGAGTGCGCGTTGGGGCCGCATGTCGGATTCGGCGGAGTCGGCGGGCGTTATCGTCGAGGCGACTGCAGTTGCTGACTTCGAGACCTTACGCATGATCGTCGCGCCGTCCGAAGAGTCCGCGCGGGCGCAACGCCAGCATCGCGACGAGCAGCAGATACGGGATCAGCGGCGCAAGCTGCGCGAGCGTCAGCGCGTCCCATTCGCGCGGCAGCGAGGCGTCGAAAACGGCGAGCACGTCGCCGAGCGAAACGTCGCTCGCGACCGCGAGCGTCTGAATGCAGCCGATCAGCAGCGACGCCGCGAGCGCACCGCCGAGCGACCCGAGCCCGCCGATCACCACGACGACGAACACGATCGAGCCGAGCGATTCTGCCATCGACGGTTCGATGACGGAAAGCGGCGCGCCGATCACGCCGGCCAGCGCGGCCAACGCCGTGCCCGCCGCGAACACGCCGGTAAAGACGCGCGGCACGTTGTGGCCGAGCGCTTCGACGGCGCTCGCGTGCGTGAGCGCGGCGCGCACCACGAGCCCCGCCTTCGACACACGTAGCACCGCGTACAGCGCCGCCAGCATGACGAGTGAGAGCGCCATCATGAACGCGCGATAGCGCGCGAAGGTCGCGCCGTAAAGCGTGAAAAGCGGACCGTCGAGTACAGCCGGCACGCTCGCGCCGAGCGGGCTCAAGCCCCAGCCGAGCTTGACGAGTTCGCCGAGCACGTAGGCCGCGCCGAAGGTCAGCAGCAACTCGGCGAGATGTCCGTGACTTCGCACGCGACGCAACAGCCAGCGCTCGAGCGCCGCGCCGATCAGGCCGACGACGAGCGGCGCGATCACGAGCGCGGCCCAGAAACCGAAGCGCGCCGCCACCGAATAGCCGACGTAAGCGCCCAGCATGTAGAAGCTCGCGTGCGCGAAGTTGAGCACGCCGAGCATGCTGAAGATCAGCGTCAAGCCCGCCGACAGCATGAAGAGCAGCAGGCCGAAGCTGATTCCGTTCAGCAGATTGATGACGAACGACTGCACGCCTAGTCCGCGGTGCCGATGGCAACGCCGATCGGCTCGAGCGCCGCGCGCAGTGCGTCGGGCAGATTCACCGGACGGCGCGTCACGCGATCCACGTACACATGCACGAAGTGGCCTTGGGCGGCGGCTTCGTCGCTGCCTTCGCGGAACAGTCCGACTTCATAGCGCACGCTCGACGCACCGAGCCGCGTCACCCGCAAGCCTGCGTCGACGCGCTCCGGAAACACCAGCGGCGCGAAGTAGTTGCAATGCGTTTCCACCACGAGTCCGATGGTCGCACCGCGCTCGAAATCGAGCACGCCCGCGCGGATCAGATACTCGTTCACCACCGTATCGAAGTAGCTGTAGTAGACGACGTTGTTCACGTGACCGTAGACGTCGTTGTCCATCCAGCGCGTGGTGATGGTGAGGAAATGCGGATAGGCGCTTCGTGCGGTGGGTTGGGGTTTGGATGCGGTCGTGGACATGGGCGTTGGTTCGAACGAAGGTGGCTGTGGGGCGCTTTTGTTTATCGGTGCATCGCGGAGAGTCGTTGCTGTGGTGCCATTGGTGCCATTGGTGCCATTGGTGCCATTGGTGCCATTGGTGCCATTGGTGCCGTAGTGCCGTTCGTCGACGCCGCTGCGAGACCTGCTTGCGGCGAACTCGGCGAACGCGGCAAACGCACTTACTGTCCCGGCTTGTCGACGAATTCGAACGGCAGACCGCGCCGCCGCATCCATTCGCCGAGCGCCTGACCGGTGCCCGCGCGCCAGGGACGCAGATTCTCCGGTTCCACGAGCCGGTATTCGAGCAGTTCGGGCGACAGCGAAATGGTGCCATGCGCCTTCACGTGATACGCGATGATCAGTTCGTTCTTGCGGATGAATTCATACACGCCGATCAGTTCAACCGACTCCGCGTGCAACGACGTCTCCTCCCACACCTCGCGCGCAATGCCCTCCTCCGGCGTCTCGCCGTTTTCGAGGAAGCCGGTGATCAGCGCGAACACACCCTCGGCCCATGCGGCGTTGCGCGCGAGCAGAATCTTGCCTTCGTATTCGACGATCGCGGCAACCACCGGCAGCGGATTGTTCCAGTGGACGTAGCCGCATTGCTCGTCGGGACAGGTCTGGCGGATGCGCCCGCCTTCATGCTCGGCGTCGGCTCGCTCGATCAGAGGCGTCGAGCAGCGCGGGCAGAATCGGTAGTCGGTCATGGTGAGTGGTTTTTTGTGGGGTTTGTCGCGGTCGGCGGTGGGTATGTTGGGTGCGTTGGGCTGCGTGGGCCTCGGTCGCTATTGTGCGGGCCTCGCCGGTTCACGGGCTCTGCGGACTGGCGAGGCCGGCTTGGCGCAGCGCAGATCGTGTGGCATTGTGGGTTGCGCGGCTCGTCGCTTTCATGGGTTGAGGCAGCATGGCCCGAGGGTTTGCGTGCGTGGTGTGCGTAGCTTGTGCGGCCTGCCGCGCGTGGGTGGCCTGCATGGCTTGCATAGCTCGCGCACCTTGCATCGCTTGCGCACCTTGCATCGCTTGCGCACCTTGCATCGCTCGCGCACCTTGCATCGCTCGCGCACCTTGCATCGCTCGCGTGGCTTGCATGGCCTGCGGCGCTCGCCGCCGCGCCCACTTCGCCCACCTGCAGCGCCCTCCGCGCCTTACGCGACGCACGCCATCTTACGCCGCGCATAGCTCGCGCACTTCCGCTACGAAGCGCTCGACCGTTTCCGGCTGCGTGTCCCACGCGCACATCAGCCGGCAGCCGCCCGCGCCGATGAACTCGTAGAACTTCCAGCCGCGCTCGCGCATGGCCTTCGCGGCTCGCGCGGGCAACTGCGCGAACACCGCGTTCGACTCGCGCGGAAACATGATGCTCACGCCGGGAATGTCCTGCAAGCGCGTTTGCAGCAGCTCGGCCATCGCGTTCGCATGACGCGCGTTGCGCAGCCACACGTCGTTATCGAGCAGACCGAGCCACGGTGCGGAAATGAAGCGCATCTTCGACGCAAGCTGGCCGGCCTGCTTCAGGCGGTAAGCGAAGTCGTCGGCGAGCGTTCTGTCGAAGAACACCACCGCCTCGCCCACCGGCAAGCCGTTCTTGGTGCCGCCGAAACACAGCACGTCGACGCCCGCGCGCCACGTAATCTCCGAAGGATGCACGTTCAGCGCGGCGACCGCATTCGCAAAGCGCGCACCGTCCATATGCACTTTCAGACGATGCCGCCTCGCGACCTCCGCGATCGCGCGCACTTCGTCGACGCTGTACACGGTGCCGACTTCCGTCGACTGCGTCAGCGTGACGACCTTGGGCTTCGGATAATGGATGTCGGCGCGGCGCGTGACCACGGCCTCGATGGCGTCCGGCGTGAGCTTGCCGCCAACGCCCGGCGCCGTCAGCAGCTTCGAGCCGCCGGAGAAGAATTCGGGGCCGCCGCACTCGTCGGTTTCGATGTGCGCGAGTTCATGGCAGATCACCGAGTGGTACGACTGGCACAGCGACGCCAGCGCGAGCGAGTTGGCCGCCGTGCCGTTGAACACGAAGAACACCTCGCAGTCGGTCTGAAACAGATCACGCAGACGGTCGCAGACCTGGCTGGTCCAGGAGTCGTCGCCGTAGGCCGGTTCGTGGCCGCTGTTATTGGCGGCGATCAGCGCGTCGAGCGCCTCGGGGCAGATGCCGGCGTAGTTGTCGGACGCGAAATGTTGCATGCTGGGCGGCGCGGCCGGCGACAGGCGCGCGGGGATGACGGAAAGCGCTCATTTTAGTGCGCCCGGCGGCCGTTTGTTGTATCGGTTCGCTTCGCTGAAGTGGCAGCGGGGCTGAGGCGGGGCCCAGGGTTAGAGAGGTATCGGTGCGCGGGTCGGGTACGGCCGCGTCGAGGAAGCCGAATCGCCGTTCCGTCGTGGGACGACCGATGGGACTTCCTCTAGCCGAAGCACTGGGCGCAAAGCGCTAGGGCTTTTCGCCGTAGGGCGTCGCCGATAGCAGTTGGCGGTTGGCGTGTCGCTCCTTTTTGTTCATCAACCGTAGCCGACATGGCCGCCAAGTCCGACCCGCAGCAGCAAAAGCCTGCAGACGGACAATTCCGCCTTCTTCCTGGGCGGCATCGTTGCCGCGGCCGCGTGCGTTCAACCGCAGCCGCAGTCCGGCATCCGCCCTCGCCCACGCGGCATCCGCGCGACGACGACAAGGCCCGCCGCGCCCACCAGCAGCGCGCCGGCGGCCAGCCACAACGCGAGCGAAAACGAGCCGGTGTGCGCGGCGATCGGCGCGGCGACCAGCGGGCCCACGATCTGACCGAGGCCATAAGCGGCCGTCGCGTAGCCCATCAGGCCGGCTGCATCGTCGCCGCGCAGACGCCGCGCCTCGCGCATCGCGAACAGGGTGATCGCGGTGAACGGCACGCCGATCAAAATGCTGCCGAGCGAGAAACCGCCCGCCGTCGGCCAGACGATCCCAAGCGCGATACCCGCGGCTTGCAGAACGTAGCTGCCCGCCAGCAGCACGCGGTTATCGAGATGCAACGGCAGGCGCGCTGCGAGCAATGCGCCGACCATCAGCGCCGCGCCGAACATCGGCCAGAACAGGTCGGGCCACGGCGAGCCGGGCAACGCGTGACGCGCGATAACAGGCAAAAACGTCGCGGTGATGATGTAGCCGAAGCCCGGCACGCCGTACAGGACGACCAGCCAGAAGGCGTCCGCGCGATGCGTGGCAGGCGCGCTGTTGACGGTTGGATGTCGCGTTGTGGCGGCGCCCGCACGGCTTGCGCCGGTTTCGTCCGACGTCGCGGCGGCCACGTCGCTGGCTCTCCGTTCTGTCGCAGATGACGCCGACGCGCGCCCTGCCGCCTTACGATCAGACGCGGCCGCATTGCCGAACGCCGGCCACACCGCTGCCGCCAGCACCGCCGAAATCAGGCCGAAGCCGATCCAGCCCGCCGTCGCGCCATAACCGCCCGCCGCGCTCACCAGCAGCCCCGTTCCGACGATGCCGACGCCCGGCCCCGTATAAATCACGCCGCTCCACGCAGGTTGACGGAGCTCGGCGAGCCGCCGCAAGCCCCACTGCGACGCGAAAACGAAAGTCCACGCGCTGACCGCGCCCGCGACGAAGCGCACCACCGCCCACACCCAGAACTGGCTCGTGACGCCCATCGCGAGCGTCAACAGCACGGTCAGTGCGAGCCCCGCGCGCACCACCCGTGCAGGTTCCACGCGCAACGCCGCGCACGTGAGCGCGCCGACAAAGTAGCCCGCGTAGTTGAACGACGCGAGCCAGCCGCCGTGCTCGATGTCGATTGGCGGCTGACCGAACGCGCCGCCGTGCAGCATCAGCGGCAAAAGCGGCGTGAAGGCGAACCGCCCGACGCCGAGCGCGACGGCGAGCGTCACCATGCACGCAAGCGCCGCACGCCGGGCCGCATGAGATTCGGTGGGAAGGCGGTGGGCGTCGGAAGCGAGATCGTTCATGGGCGGCCATTCGAAAGGCGAGGGAGCGGTGGAAACCGCGTCGGGATCGCGGGCCCGGTGAGTCGCACCGGTAGTCTCATATTAGCTTGACGATCCAATCATGAAAAATGAATAATTTGGATACCATCCATCGCTAGGAGAGAATCGTGGACCTGGCCGCCTTGACGATTTTTCGGGCCGTCGTACGCGAGAACGGCGTGACGCGCGCCGCCGCGAAGCTCAACCGCGTGCAATCGAACGTCACCACGCGCATCAAGCAGCTCGAAGAGCAGCTCGGCGCGGAACTGTTTATCCGCGACGGGCGGCGTCTTGTGCTGACGCCCGCCGGTGAAACGCTGCTGCCCTACGCCGAACGCCTCCTCGCTCTCGCCGACGAAGCGCGCCACGCGGTGCGCGCCGACCGTCCCCGCGGACGCCTGCGTCTGGGCACGATGGAGAGCGTCGCGGCCACGCGTCTTCCGGGCCTGCTCGCGCAGTATCACCAGCAATGGCCGGATGTCGCGCTCGAACTGGAGACCGGCACGACCGGCAAGCTGATCGAGCGCGTGCGCGAATTCGACGTCGACGCCGCTCTGGTGGCTACGCCGTTCGACCCGGCGGTCCTCGGCGATGTGTTCGAGACGGTGCCGGTGTTCAAGGAGGAACTCGTGATGCTGACGCCGCGCGGGCATCGGCCGATCCGCGAAGTGCGCGACATCGCGCTGTCGACACTGGTTGCGTTCGAGCGCGGCTGCGCGTATCGGACCTACATCGAGAACTGGTATCTGGAGCACGGCGTGAGGCCGGCGCGCGTGCTGGAACTCGGCTCGTATCACGCGATCGTGGCTTGCGTCGCGGCGGGCGCGGGCGTTGCGGTGGCGCCGCGGTCGGTGCTCGGCTTGGCCGCCGACGCGAGCAATATCGCCGTGCATGACTTGCCGGACATCGGCGCGATCGAAACGCTGCTCGTCTGGCGACGCGGACATTTTTCGTCGGCGCTTAATGCGTTGAAGCAGACGCTGTTGGGGCAGGAGAATGTGCGGGGTTTGGGGGAAGCCGGGGGCGTTGATGTGGCGGATGTGGCTGGCGATGCCGAAGCGCATGCACGCGTTCAGGCTGACGTGGGCGCGGACGTCGCGTGATTTTGCGCCGAAGGAAGCGCTGCGTGGTTTGCGGCTGTTTCAGTGAGCGATTGCGGTTCACGCCGAAGTGAGGCGTTCACAACCGGCTCCGAACCGGCAAGCAACCGCTTGCGCAAAGCCGCTCGTGCAAAAAAATCGGGCCACGCACCACGCCGACAATCCGGCGCGCTACGTGGCCCTCTTTCTGAACTCTACAGCCGGCCTTAAAACAGCCAACCGCAGCTCACCAGCGAATCAGAATCAAAGCTGCGCTTCGACCCAGCCCTTCACGCCAGCCAGCGCTGCCGGCAGATTGGCCGGCTCGGTGCCACCGGCCTGAGCCATATCCGGCCGGCCGCCACCCTTGCCGCCAACCTGCTGCGCGACAAAATTGACCAGTTCACCGGCCTTGACCTTCTTGCTCGCGTCCGCCGTCACGCCGGCAATCAGACTGACCTTGCCGCCTTCGACGGAAGCCAGCACGATCGCCGCGCTCTTCAGCTTGTCCTTGAGCTTGTCCACCGTTTCGCGCAGCGTCTTCACGTCCGCGCCTTCCAGCGTTGCCGCGAGAACCTGCACGCCGGCGACTTCGATTGCCTGACCGGCCAGTTCGTCGCCCTGGCTCGACGCCATCTTCGACTTGAGCGCGCTCAGTTCTTTCTCGAGCTGCTTCACCTGGTCCTGCACCTGCGTGATGCGTTGCGTCAGCTCGGACGGCTGCGCCTTCAGCACCGCAGCCGCGGCGTTGATGCGCGCGTCGAGGTCCTGCACGAAGCGCACAGCGTTATCGCCGGTAATGGCTTCCACGCGACGAATACCCGCGGCCACACCGCCTTCCATCACGATCTTGAAAAGACCGATGTCGCCCGTGCGATGCACGTGCGTGCCGCCACACAATTCGCGCGAGAAGCCGAGATCGAGCACGCGCACTTCGTCGCCGTATTTTTCGCCGAACAGCGCCATCGCGCCGCCCTTCACCGCTTCGTCGAACGGCATGACGCGCACGATGCCCGGCGCGTTCGCCAGCACCTCGGCGTTGACGATTTGCTCGACGCGGCGGATCTGTTCGTCCGTCATGGGCGCGTTGTGCGCGAAGTCGAAGCGCGTCTTGTCCGGATCGACGAGCGAGCCCTTCTGCTGCACGTGCGAACCGAGCACTTCGCGCAGCGCCTTGTGCATCAGGTGCGTGGCCGAGTGATTGCGAGCCGTGCGCGCGCGGCGCACTGCGTCGATCTCGGCCTTCACCACGTCGCCGACCTTCAGCGTGCCCTGTTCGAGCGTGCCGTGATGACCGACCACGTCGGCCTGGACCTTCAACGTGTCCGCGACGGCGAAGCGCACGCTTGCGTTGGCGAGCAAGCCCTGGTCGCCGACCTGGCCGCCCGATTCCGCGTAGAACGGCGTATGGTCGAGCACGACGACGGCCTGCTGGCCGTGCGTGACTTGCTGCACCGACGCGCCGTCCACATACAGCGCCACGACCTTCGCGTCGTCGAAAACGATTTCTTCGTAGCCGTGGAACGTGGTCTTCGCGCCCGAGTATTCGAGGCCCTGCGCCATCTTGAACTTGCCGGCCGCGCGCGCCTGTTCGCGCTGACGCGCCATGGCTTCGTCGAACGCTGCTTCGTCCACCGTCACTTCGCGCTCGCGGCACACGTCGGCCGTGAGGTCGAGCGGGAAGCCGTACGTGTCGTGCAGCTTGAACGCCAGTTCGCCGTCGAGCGTCTTGCCGCCCTTCTTGTCCAGCTCGGCGAGCGCGTTGTCGAGGATCGACATGCCATGCTCGATGGTCTCGAAGAAGCGCTCTTCTTCCTGACGCAGCACGTCGGTCACGCGTTGTTCCGCGTCCTTCAGTTCGGGGTAAGCGCCGCCCATTTGCGCGACGAGGTCGGCCACCATGCGATGAAAGAACGAACCCTTCTTGCCGAGCTTGTAGCCGTGACGGATCGCGCGGCGCACGATACGGCGCAGCACGTAGCCGCGGCCTTCGTTGCCGGGAATCACGCCGTCGACGATCAGGAACGAGCACGCGCGGATGTGATCGGCGATCACCTTCAGCGAGTTATTCGTCAGATCGCTCACGCCGGTTTCGCGCGCCGCAGCGTTGATGAGCGCCTGGAACAGATCGATTTCGTAATTGCTGTGCACGTGCTGCAAGACAGCGGCAATACGCTCGAGGCCCATGCCGGTGTCGACGCACTGCTTGGGCAGCGGCGTCATGTTGCCTTGGGCGTCACGGTTGAACTGCATGAACACGAGATTCCAGATCTCGATGTAGCGGTCGCCGTCTTCGTCCGGCGATCCCGGCGGGCCGCCCCACACGTCCGGGCCGTGGTCATAGAAAATTTCCGAGCACGGGCCGCACGGGCCGGTGTCGGCCATTTGCCAGAAATTGTCCGACGCGTAACGTGCGCCCTTGTTGTCGCCGATGCGGATGATGCGCTCGACCGGCACGCCGACTTCTTTCGCCCAGATGTCGTGCGCTTCGTCGTCTTCGTGATAGACGGTGACCCACAGCTTGTCTTTGGGCAACTGGTAGACGCCCGTCAGCAACTCCCACGCATAGTGGATTGCGTCGCGCTTGAAATAGTCGCCGAACGAGAAATTGCCCAGCATTTCGAAGAACGTGTGGTGACGCGCGGTGTAGCCGACGTTTTCGAGGTCGTTGTGCTTGCCGCCTGCGCGCACGCTGCGCTGCGCGGTCGTGGCGCGCGAATACGGACGCGATTCCGCGCCGAGGAACACATCTTTGAACTGCACCATTCCCGAATTGGTGAAGAGCAGTGTCGGGTCGTTGCCGGGCACAAGGCTCGACGAGCGAACGATCGTATGGCCCTTCGATTCGAAGAACTTGAGGAATTTCTCGCGGATTTCGGCGGCTTTCATGGCGTGCGGGGGACGGTCCTGACTATTCCAGACTTCTACCGGCGGCATCGTGAGATGCGCCAACTGTTTGTTTCTTAAACGACTGATTATACGGGATCGGCGCCCTTGCGCGGCAGCGCGGCGGGCCCGTTAGCCATTCGGCCAGGTTTGACCGGGCAGCATGGGACATCGGCATGCGTCTGATGCGTCTGATGCGTCTTATGACGTTCGGCCGACTGCGCCAGCCCGCGCCAATCGCTTAAGATTGCCCACATCCGCGGTGCCTCGCGCGCCGCCCAACTGGATTGGAGACATCGACAAACATGGGCGCTCTCAGTCATATCCGCGTGCTGGATCTCACCCGCGTGCTCGCCGGTCCCTGGTGCGCGCAGACGCTTGCCGATTTCGGCGCCGACGTGATCAAGATAGAACGGCCGGACGTGGGCGACGACACGCGCCACTGGGGGCCGCCGTACCTGAAGACGCCCGACGGCGCGGACACGCACGAGGCCGCGTACTACCTCGCGGCGAACCGCAACAAGCGCTCGGTGACCGTCGACATCGCATCGCCCGAAGGCCAGCGGATCATTCGCGAGCTGGCCGCGCAAAGCGACGTGGTGCTCGAGAACTACAAGGTCGGGCAGTGAAGAAATACGGCCTCGATTACGCGTCGCTAAAAGAAGTGAAGCCCGATCTCATCTACTGTTCGGTGACGGGTTTCGGGCAAACTGGACCGTATGCGCAGCGCGCGGGCTACGACTTCATCGTGCAAGGCATCGGCGGATTCATGAGCATTACCGGCGAGCGCGACGGTCAGCCAGGCGGCGGCCCGCAAAAGGCGGGCGTGGCGATTGCCGACCTGATGACCGGCATGTATTCGACCATCGCGGTGCTCACCGCGCTCACGCACCGCGACCGCACGGGCGAAGGCCAATATATCGACATGGCGTTGCTCGACGTTCAGGTCGCGATGCTCGCCAACATGAATTCCAACTACCTCGCGAGCGGTCAGCCGCCGGTGCGCTGGGGCAATGCGCATCCGAACATCGTGCCGTACCAGACCTTCCAGACGAGCGATGGCTGGATCATCGTCGCGGTGGGCAACGACGGGCAGTTCCGCAAGTTCGTCGAAGTGGGCCGGCGTCCCGATCTTGCCGATGACGAGCGTTTCGCGACCAACCCCGCGCGCGTGCGCAACCGCGACGTGCTCGTGCCGATTCTCGCGGAGATGGTCCGCCTGCAGGGCAAGCAACACTGGATCGCGGCGCTGGAGGCCGCGGGCGTGCCGTGCGGTCCGATCAACGATCTCGCCGAAGTGTTCGAGAACGAGCAGGTGGTGGCGCGCGGCATGCAGGTCGATCTGCCGCATCCGTCGGGCGGCACCGTCAAGCTGGTGCGCAATCCGATCAATATGACGGGCACGCCGCCGCAGGCGCTCACTCATCCGCCGACGCTCGGCGAACACACGGAGAGCGTGCTGCGCGAGGTGCTCGGTTACGACGATGCGCGGATCGCGGCGTTGCGGAATCAGGCGGTGATTTGAAGCATGCCGTCGACGGGCGGTTGCGATCGAGCGATGTAGTCGCGATTGCGGCGAGCGTCGTGTCGACGGTTCGGCGCGCGTGCTACGGAGAGCCGCGCGGACCAATGTCTCGACGCATCTAGCGCGGCTGCCTCGCGTTCACGCTTATGGCGGCCATGCGCTTTCATGCTCACTTGCCGAGCGACGCCAGCCAGTCGCGCGCGTCCTGCCAGTCACCGAGTCCGCTGTCGGCATTGATGTGCCCGCGCGGGCCGACGTCGATCCAGCGGCTGCCCCAAGCTTTCGCGCAGGCTTGCGAGAACGGCACGCCGCCGTACGGGTCGTCCGTACTCGCGACGACGATGCTCGCGAACGGCAGGCGCTCGAGCGGTACGGGGGCAAAGCCGACGGCGTCCTGCGGAAAGTGCGCTTCGGCGGGATCGGGTACGGCGACCAGCAGCACACCGGCGACCTTGGCGAGCTGCGCGGCGCTCGCGTACTGCGACGCCCAGAACGCGACTGTCAGGCAGCCGAGGCTGTGGGCCGCGAAGACGATCGGCGCGTCGGCGGCAGGGACGGCTGCGACCGCGGCGTCGAGCGCGCGGCACCACGCGTCGCGCACGGGATGATCCCAGTCAGGCATCTGCACGCGAGTGAATGCCGGATCGAGCGCCTCCCAGCGAGTCTGCCAATGCCCGGCACCGGAGTTCTGGTAGCCGGGCAGGATGAGTGCGTTGAGTTTTCGTGCGTTCATGGTGTTCCCCGTCGTGTTGTTTTTGGCTAGGCGATCGTGAATGCGGCCGAGCGCGCTTAACGTCGCGCTTAACGTCGCGCTTACCGTGGCATTTAACGTATCACGCGCCCCACTCCTATACCGCGCGGATCGGCAGCGGGCTCGGGCGTCGTGCCGTCGATGCGGATCATCTGCACGTCGCCGTTGAACGATTGTGCTTCGAGCGCGTAGCCCATCGCTTGCAACTGCTCGGCCAGTTCGCCGGTAATCGGCCGGTAGGGCTCGAAGTAGATCGTCTTTTGCGGCAGCAACTGGTGATGAAAGCGCATCGCCGCGAGCGCGTCGGCGGGCGTCATGTTGAAGTCGTACAGATCGGTCATCACCTGGAAAATCGAGGTCGGAATGCGCGAGCCGCCAGGCGTGCCGATCACGAGCGACACTTTGTTGTCCTTGAGGACGATGGTCGGTGTCATCGACGAAAGCGGGCGGCGGCCCGGCAATATCGTGTTGAGTTCGGCGCCGGACTGGCCCGCCGTGCCGGGCTTCGTCACGAAGTCGTCCATCGCGTCGTTCAACAGGAAGCCCGCGCCGTCGACCACCACGCCGGAGCCGAATTCGCCGTCGAGCGTCGTCGTGTTCGACACCGCGTTGCCCCATTTGTCGACGACCGAAAAGTGCGTCGTCTGCGCCTTTTCCGGCGGCGCTTCGCCAAGGCCCGGCTTGACGGGCGTCGCGCCCGGCACCTCGTCGGCTTTGACTTCGTCGGCGCGTTGGGCGAGGTAGGCGTCGTCGAGCAGCTTGTCGACCGGCGGTTTGTACGAGTCGGGGTCGCCCAGGTATTGCTGCCGGTCGGCGAACACGCGGTCCTCGATTTGCGCGATCAGATGAATGTACGGCGCGGAATTCACTTCAAGGCCGTCGAAAGCCTGCTTCAGATTGGCCTTCATCTTGAGCATCTGTATCAATCCGACGCCGCCCGAACCCGGCGGCGGCGCGGTGAGCACCTGATAGCCGTTCCAGTTCGCGGCGAGCGGCTGGCGCCAGACGGCCTTGTATTGAAGCAGATCGGCGCGGGTGACGAGGCCGTGGCCGTACATCTGCTGCGCGATCAGATCGGCGGTGCGCCCTTCGTAAAACTCGCGGCCGCCGTCGCTGGCAATGCGCGCGAGCGTTTGCGCGAGTTCCGGCTGTCGATACGTGGCGCCGGCCTTCAGGCTCGAGAAATAGGCATCGAAGTTGGTCTTGCCGGCAAAATTTTTCGCCGTGGCGTCGCGCCGCTGCTGAAGCCAGGGGTCGACCTGAAAGCCGTCGGTGGCATAACGGATTGCGGGCGCGAGCACCTGCTTCCACTTGAGCTTGCCGAAACGCTGCTGCGCCTGCCACATACCGTCGACGGTTCCCGGCACCGCGACCGCGCGATGCCCGACGACGCTCATGCCCGGCACCACGTTGCCCTTGTCGTCGAGATACATGTCGCGGGTCGCCTGTTGCGGCGCGCGCTCGCGGTAATCGAGGAAATACGGCTTGCCGTCGACGAAGAGCGTCATAAACCCGCCGCCGCCGAGATTGCCCGCGTCGGGGCGCGTGACGGCCAGCGTGAAGGCGATGGCTACCGCGGCATCGACCGCGTTGCCGCCCGCGGCAAAGATCTGCTGCGCGGCGTCGGCGCTGAAGCGGTCCGGCGTCGCAACGGCGGATGCATCGAAGACGGCTTTGGGCAGTGGCGTTTTTGCGAGCGCCGGAGCGGGCGCGAGTACGCCGGCGGTGAGCGTGGTGAGCGCGGCGAATAGCGCCGCGGCCGCGGCCCGCCGCCAGAAAAAGGTGAAAGGCGCGCGAGGCGCGCCGTGCGTCGGCATTGGCATCCGAGAAACTCCGGCATTGAGGACGAACTGAGGGCGCCATGTTGCACGAACAGCAACGGCCGGTGCAAGCCGGCGATAGCCGGCGCGGTTCGCGCGCGCGGCGGCGAACGAGGGGCACATGCGCCGTGAGGCCGTGAAGCCGTGAAGCCGTGAGGCCGTAAAGCCGCGAGGCCGCGAAGCCGTCAAGCCGCGGGGCCGCGAGCCCAGCGGCCACCACGCCTCCGACGATCGGCCCCGTGTCAGCGAGCCGACGGCCGCGCACCCGCCCGCGAGACCTGCGCAAAAAACAAAAAAGCGCAGCATTCCCGCCGGCCTCAGCGCTTTCCCGCGCGCCCTAGAATCCCCACAACCGCACACGAACCGCGCTCAAACGTCGGCCACGGCCCGCACTCGCCTGCCGCATCGAGCCTCGTCAGGTAGAATTGTCGGATAAGTGAGCGCACCGCGCGCCCCCGACAGACTTTCACCATCTCGCATGAATACCGAACGCAACGACGCGCCAGCGGCATCCAATTTCATCCGCAACATCATTGACGACGACAACCGCACCGGCAAGTGGAGCCAGCGCGTCGAAACGCGCTTTCCGCCCGAGCCGAACGGCTATCTGCACATTGGTCACGCGAAGAGCATCTGCCTGAACTTCGGCGTCGCGCGCAGCTATGGCGGCGTGTGCCATCTGCGCTTTGACGACACCAATCCGGAAAAGGAAAGCGTCGAATACGTCGAGTCGATCATCGACGCCGTGCGCTGGCTCGGCTTCGAGTGGCAGAAAGACGGCAAGGAACACCTGTACTACGCGAGCGACTACTACGACAAGCTGTACGAATTCGCCGAGCTGCTGATCCAGCGCGGCAAGGCGTATGTGGACAGCCAGTCGGCGGAAGAAATGCGCGCGAACCGCGGCTCGGCCACCGAAGTCGGCACGCCGTCGCCGTTCCGCGAGCGTTCGGTGGAAGAGAACCTCGACCTGTTCCGCCGCATGAAGGCGGGCGAGTTCAAGGAAGGCGAGCACGTGCTGCGCGCGAAGATCGACATGTCGTCGCCGAACTTCAACATGCGCGACCCGGTGCTGTACCGCATTCGCTTCGCGCATCATTACCGCACCGGCGATACGTGGTGCGTGTACCCGATGTACGACTACACGCACTGCATCTCGGACGCGCTCGAAAACATCACGCATTCGCTGTGCACGCTCGAATTCGAAGACCATCGTCCGTTGTACGACTGGATTCTGAACGAGCTCGCCGATGCCGGCATTTTCACGCGTCCGCTGCCGCAGCAAATCGAATTCTCGCGACTGAACCTCACGTACGCGATCACCAGCAAGCGCAAGCTGCTGCAACTCGTGAACGAAGGCCACGTCGACGGTTGGGACGACCCGCGCTTGCCGACCATCGTCGGCGTGCGCCGGCGCGGCTTTACGCCGGAGTCGATCCAGTTGTTCTGCGAGCGCATCGGCGTGACGAAGGTCGATTCGTGGATCGACATGAGCGTGTTCGAAGGCGCGCTGCGCGACGATCTCGACGAGAAAGCGCCGCGCATCGCCGCGGTGCTCGACCCGCTGAAGCTGATCATCGACAACTTCCCGGTTGGCCTCACCGAGCCCTGCAGCGCGCCGGTGCATCCGCATCATCCGGAACAAGGCGTGCGCGAGTTTCCGATTTCGCGTGAGCTGTGGATCGAGCGCGACGACTTCACCGAGACGCCGCCGAAGGGCTATTTCCGCCTGTTCCCCGGCAACAAGGTGCGTCTGCGCTACGGTTATGTGATCGAGTGCACGAGCGCGGAGAAGGACGAGAACGGCAACATCGTCGCGGTGCATTGCAATTACTTCCCGGACAGCAAGTCGGGCACCGAAGGCGCGAACAACTACAAGGTCAAGGGCAACATTCACTGGGTCAGCGCGGCAGCCGCGTGCCCGGCCGAAGTGCGCATCTACGACCGTCTGTTCAAGGAGCCGCAACCGGACGCCGGCGGCCGCGATTTCCTCGAAGCGCTGAACCCGGATTCGAAGCGCGTGGTCAACGCGTACCTCGAGCCGGGCGCGCACGGTACGTTGCCGGAGCAGCGCTATCAGTTCGAGCGGCACGGCTACTTCGTCGCGGACCGCGTCGATTCGAAACCGGGCAAGCCGGTGTTCAACCGGATCGTGAGCTTGCGCGATAGTTGGGGCAAGCCGGCCTAAGCTGCTATGGCCTGAGAGCGCGCTAGTCGCGCATCTGGTGGTCCACTAAGGCGTGCATCGGTTTCATCCGATGCACGCCTTTTGTTTTTGCATCTGTCGGCGCTCGCCGCTACAGCGCCCGATGCAGCGACCGATGCAGCTCCGTCAGCGAAAGCGTTGTGTGAAAGAGCCGCGCGAGGCTGCGGCTCGCGTACTTGTCCACTTCGTCGGGTGCGGTCCAGCGATACGCGTCCATCTCGGGAATCAGCGTGCCGTCCGAGCGGCGCGGAAACAGCGACGTGCAGGTGCATGAACTCAGATCGAGTTCGTCCGCGGTCGCGCGCGCCGCAAACAGATGCAGATCCTTGTCGCGGCGATACACAAAAAGGCCCAGGTCTTTCAGACGCTCGGGCTCAATGGCGATTCCCGTCTCCTCGACCATCTCACGCAGCGCGGTGATGTGCCGCGCCTCGCCTTCCTCGCCGTGACCTTTGGGAATGTCCCAGTGCGATGTTTCGGTGGCGTGCGCGAGCAGCACGCGCCCCTCTGGATCGAGCAGGACGATGCCGCACGAGACGACCCGCGGACTCATCGCCGCGCGCGCCGCGCCCGGCTTGCGGCTTGCCCGCGCGTGTGGTCGATCAGCACTGCCTGCATGCTCAATGCTTTTTCTGCAATTGCCAGGTGCCGCTGCCCTGTTTGCAGAATTGCGGGTGCAGGTTCATCGACTGCCCCTTCGCGTTCAGAACGATGCCGAGGTCGCGACAGGTGCGCGCGCCTTCCTTGGACGTCTTCACGACCTGAATGGTCGCGTCGATCTTCACGCTGTTGCGCGTGCCTTCGTTGACCCAGGTGGTGGTTTCGCCGTCCTGCTTTTGATCGAGCGTGGTAAAGACGGCCTGCCTGACCGAGTCGACGTCGCGCTGCTTCATGTAGCTGATCGGCGTGTCGTTCAGGAAGCCCAGATTCGCTGCCTGGGCGCCAATCGCCGCGCCAAGCAGCAGACCGGCGGCGGTCAGTTGACGGAAAGCACGGGTTCGCATCGACATGAAGGGTTCTCCTCGGAAACGTTTCGGGCGGTCATGAGCGCAGCTTGTACGGCTTGTGAAGCTTATGCGGCTCTTGATCTGGACCCCAAAAGCATAGCATGTCCGTTTCCAACAGCCTGGCGTCGCGTCGCCTCATAGGCCGCAATGAGCCCGTCGGCAGCGACAGTTGGCCGCAAGCACGCAAAGGTCGGCATTTTTAGGATAGCTCCCATATCCCCGCGTAACCCGCATTCCTATGATTGGCCGTATTGCGTCTTCACGCTGAACGACTTCAAACGCCCCATGATGGAACTCTCCGTTGCGCTGGAAACCTCCGCTGTCTCACTCGCGCTGCTTTGCCTTGCGCTCGTGCCCGTCGCGATTCGCCGCGACCCCGGTCTCGCGCGCCCTATCGTCCGCATCGACGGACTTCGCCGGCCGCGCTGGCCCAACTTCGTGACGCGCGCCGGCATTGCGTGTCTGCTCGTCTCTTTTGCGATGCTGCTGTCGGCCTGCTACTTGATGCTCGCTGACGCACGCGTCTAAATCCGGCGCGCTGCCGGCGCCAATCGATTCATGCGGGCCACGCGCTCGCACGCAAGTAGCACTTCCATCCCGCAAGGCCCGTCGCTTTAATTCCCCGCTTTATACCCATCGGTGAGCGTATTCAGAAACGCCACCACGTCCTTGATTTCCGCATCGTCGAGCGCGGGTTTGTCGCCCGGCTTCCGATCGAACGGCGGCTCCGTGTTCAGATTCGCCCAATAGCGCCGCGGCAAATCGTCGAACTTCTGCACCTTGCCTTTGACAACCGGATAAAACTTCTCCGGATTCGTGTCGCGCTCGGCATAGAAGTGCAGCACGTCTTCGAGCGAGTGATAGATGCCGTTGTGAAAGAAGCTCTTTTTCAACGCGACGTTGCGCAACGTCGGCGTACGGAAGATGCCGCAGAACTCCGAGCGTCCCTTCAGATCGGTACGCTCCGGGCCGCACGCGCCGAGATCGTAAAAGCGCGAATCGCGATTCACCGGCAGCGCGCGATTGCGCGGCACGCCGATCGCGATCAGGCCGAAGTCGCTGAACTGCGGCGGCGCGCCGTCCATCGTGCGCTGACTGATGTGGCAGCTCGCGCAGTTGCCCTTCTTCTCGTCGTTGAAAAGTTGCAGGCCGTGCAGCTCGGCTTGCGTGAGCTGCGCGTTGCCCGCCAGATAGGCGTCGTACTTGCTGCTGTACGGATAGAACAGCTCGGGCGTCTGCTCGAAGGTCTCGAGCGCTTGCAGCACCGCCTTGAAGGTCGCGTCGTCGTTATCCAAAACGTCTTTGCCGAACGCGTCGCGGAAATCGCCGGCGTACGGCGCGGCCTTGACCGCCGCGGTGACTTTCGCCGGCGAGCTGCCCATTTCAAACGACGACAACAGCGGAATTCGCGCCTGGTCGCCGCCGCGATCCACGCGGCCGTCCCACGTCAGTCCGCCGGTCGGGCCCGCGTCGACGCTTTCGTCGCCTTCGTCGTCGGACTCGTGATAGTGCTCGGCGAACGCGGGCACCGATTGCAAGTATTTGAGCGTCGGCGCCGCACGCATGCCGACGCGATGCATGTCGCTGCCGCCCAGTTGCACGGACAGCGCGTTGGCAGGCGAGAACGCGTGGTCGGGACTGTGGCACGACGCGCACGCGAGCTTGCCCGAGCCGGATAGCGACGGATCGAAGAACAGTCGCTTGCCAAGCGCGCTCACCTTGCGCACCGATTCGTAGACTTGCGCGCGCGTTTGGCCGCCGGCCGGCGCGGCTTCATGTGCGGCCACTTTCATCGGCTGCGCAGCGGAGGCGGCGGCCGACGCCGACGCGGAACCCGACTGCGCGTTCGCGCCCGAATCGCAACCTGCAAGCCCCGCGCTTACCACCACGGCTGCCAATGCAACCGTCGACGCCAATCCAGACCCCAGCCCGCGAGCACCCGCCACCGCGCGCTCAGCGTGGACCGCATCGGCATCCGCTTGCACGCCGCGCCGCGCCGTCACGCGCCCTACCGTCTTCCTGATCCCCGACAAACCGAGCCGCATATGAATGATGTGAATGTGCGCTATTGAAGTCCGCGAGGGTATTTCATCTGTATGTCGTCGAAATGACATCCAGCCGACGGCCATCGCCGATTCAAAGCGATCCGTAATGAATACATCTTTCTGTCAAATTGCGTTGCCACACTTTTGCGCGCGGTCATCGGGTTAAGGAATGCCCGAGGCCCGTCCCCAACGCGAGAGAGAGAATCCAGATAAATGAACAAGAAACTGATCTGCGCCACGCCGTTGGCGATCGCCGCAGCGTTAAGCCTGTATGCGTGCGGCGGCAACGAGGTCGCGCAACCCGACATCGCCTCGATCAAGACGGTCGTCGTGATCTACGCCGAAAACCGCAGCTTCGACAATCTGTATGGCAACTTCCCGGGCGCGAACGGTTTGCAGAACGTCAGCGCGACCGCTGCGAAGCAGTTGGACCGCGACGGCTCGACACTCGCGACGCTGCCGCAAGTCTGGAACGGTCTCACGCAAACGGGCGTGACGCCGGTCGTCACGCAAGCGATGACCGCCAACTTGCCGAACAGCCCGTTCGCCATCGACGACCCCAACGGCTTCAACACGCCGATCACGAAGACGACGCGCGATCTGTATCACCGCTTCTATGAAAACCAGATGCAGATCGACGGCGGCAAGAACGACAAGTTCGCCGCATGGGCCGATTCGGGCGGCCTGGTGATGGGCCACTACACGCTCGACGCCGACAAGCTACCGCTGTGGAAAATCGCCCAGCAATACACGCTGGCCGACAACTTCTTCATGGGCGCATTCGGCGGCTCGTTCCTGAATCACCAGTGGCTCGTGTGCGCGTGCACGCCGGTCTATCCGAACGCGGACAAGAGCCCGGCGGCCGGCTCGATTTCGGCAGTCGAAAGCGACGGCGTGACGCTCAAGCTCGCGTCGAACTCGCCGGCTTCGTCGCTCAACGGCCCGCCGAAGTTCGTGCTGTCGGGCAACCTCACGCCCGACTTCTTCGCGATCAACACGATGCAGCCGCCGTATCAGCCGAGCGGCAACAAGGCGGCCTCGGGCGGCGACGCGAATCTCGCCGACGCAGGCGCGGCCACGACGTTGCCAGCGCAGACGCAGCAGCACATCGGCGATCTGCTGAACAACGCGAAGGTGTCGTGGGCGTGGTACGGCGGCGCGTGGGGCGCGGCGTTGTCGGCGGCGCAGAACGGCACGTCGAATGTGATTTACGGCGCGAATCTGACGGCGCCGAACCTCCAGCCGCATCATCAGCCGTTCAACTACTTCGCCGACCTCGCGCCGGGCAGCGCGAACCGCGCGCAGCATCTGCTCGACGGCGGCCTCGGCGGCTCGGAGTTCATTAAGGCGATCGACAGCGGCACGCTGCCGCAAGTCACGTTCTACAAGCCGCAGGGCAACCTGAACGAGCACCCTGGCTATACCGACGTCGCGTCGGGCGACCAGCACATCGCCGATGTCATCTCGCATCTGCAAAAAAGCCCGCAGTGGAACAACATGCTGGTGGTCGTGACTTACGACGAAAACGGCGGCTTCTGGGATCACGTCGCGCCGCCGAAGGCCGACCGCTGGGGTCCGGGCACGCGTATTCCGGCGCTCATCATCTCGCCGTTCGCGAAGAAGGGTTTCGTCGATCACACGCAATACGACACGACGTCGATCCTGCGCTTCATCACGCATCGCTTCTCGCTGCCGACGCTGCCGGGCATCGCGGCCCGCGACGCCGCGCTCGTCGCCAACGGCGGCAAGCCGATGGGCGACCTGACCGCCGCGCTGAACATCAGGCAGTGAAAGTGAACGCGCGAAACATGCGGAACACGCGATAGCGAGCCACAACGGTAAGCAACAGCCGGCCTGCGCGGTGCGGCTTTCGACGGGCAGCTTCGGCTGCCCTTTTTTATTGGCGCAAGGGTTGACGAAAACGCGGGCGAAAAAAAATCCCATCGCCGGATAGTCGGTAGATGGGATTCTTCATGCAGACGATGGCGCGGCGGGCGAGGATCGAACTCACAACCTCAGGTTTAGAAGACCTGTGCTCTATCCAATTGAGCTACCGCCGCACACGACTGGGCCCGGATTATAACCGATCGCCCCGCGCCCGCCAGAACGCGGCGGGCATCCTTAACATTATCAGACCGGCTGCGGATGCAATGCGAACCAGCCGAGGAACACGATGCCCGCGATCACGCAGTACACGCCGAACGAAGCAAGGCGTCCGCGGCCTTCGAAATAGCGCATCAGGAAACGCACGCTCAGATACGCGGCGATAGCGGTCAGCACGCCGCCGAGCAGTGCGTCCGCAAGCTGGCCCGGCGCATGGAAGAGCTTCGGCAGTTCGAGCAGCCCGGCCGCGAAAATGATCGGCGTGCCGAGCAGGAACGAGAACTCCGCGGCCTTCTCGGCGGTGAGACCCGCTGCGTTGCCGGCGATCATCGTGAGACCGCTGCGCGAGAAGCCCGGAATCAGCGCGCCGACCTGCGCGAGGCCGACAAAAAACGCCTGGCGGAAGGTCATCTTCTCCGGCGCCTGATGCGCGCGCGAGCGTTGCAGGCGGTCGCCCACCCACAACAGCACGCCGTTGACGATCAGCGCGATCGCGACAATGCGCAGATCGTGAAAGATGCGCTCGAGCCGCTTTTCCAGCAGCAGGCCGACGAGTCCCGCCGGAATCGTGCCGATGATGAGCGCCCACATCATGTGCGCGTCGTCGTTGCGGCGTCCGCCGAATGACGCGAAGAAGCCGCGCACCAGCGCGCACCAGCGCTCGCGGAAATACCACAGCAGCGCGAACGCCGTGCCCAGATGCAGCGCGACGAGAAACGGCAGCAACTGCGGCGCGTGCTTATCGATATGCATGCCGAACAATGCGGGAATGAGCAGCGTATGCCCGAGACTGCTCACGGGGAAGAGTTCGGTCACGCCTTGCAGCACGCTCAGGAAGATCAGAAACGACAGATTCACGCGGCAGTCCTTGTAAGGAAGATGTCGGGGACAGCGCGCCGCACAACGAATCAGCCGGCGCGTCAAAAAGCGCACCGATTATGCCTGGGTGGCAAGTCAGCGCCAAGCGCCTCGGCCACATTCGGGGAAATTTTGACGCGCTGCGTCACAACTCGATACAGTTGTCAGCCAAACGCAAACGAAAAGGGCCGCCGACCAGCAGCAGCCCTTTCAATCGTCTGACGGCGAGACGTGCGATCAGCGCGCCTGGAAGCGCGCGAAGCTTACGGATCGCAAGCCGCGCGTCGCGCAGCGAGCGGACGCCCGGATCAGCGCTCGAGCTTGTAGAAGAAGTAGACGGTACTTGCGGTGAACATGCCGAAGAGCGCGACACCCATTGCCATTGCGAGATCCATGACGCCTCCTGAGCGATCTCGCCCGGCGGTAGAAGTCACCGGGCAGTGAGACGGATTATCGGCAACAACCGCCAACTCGCGACACTCGCAATTTCCCGAGAAGGGTTTCCCCGTACGCCAAAGCAGAGCAAAATCGTCGTCTCGGCCGGCGGGGCTTGCGCCGGCTCAACACTTACTGATCACGCCATCGACCATGCCTCTTTCTCCGCAGCAGGACATTCTCGAAATCGCCCAGGACGCCTCCGTGCTCCGTTTTGCGCCGCAAGCCGGCGGCCGTCTGCTTTCGTGGCTCATCGACGGCGAGGAGGTGATTCATTGGCCGGAACACGCCGACTGGAGCCAGCCGGCGCGCATCCGCGGCGGCAATCCGCTGCTGTTTCCGTTTCTCGGACGCCATCGCGTGGACGGCAAGATCGGTTATTGGCGCGACGCACAGGGCACGGTGCGCGAGCTGCCCATGCACGGCTTCGCGCGCGACCTGCCGTTCGACGCCCACGCCGACGTGCACGGCGCCGGCCTGCGCCTCGTGCTGACCGACAGCGAGGCGACGCGCGGCGGCTATCCGTTCGGCTTTCGCTTCGAAGCCGCGTACACGCTGATCGACGCGCAAACGCTCGACGTCACGCTCACCACCACCAATACCGGCGATGCCCCGTTGCCCTACTACGCCGGCCATCACTTTTACTTCACGCTGCCGCACACGCAGCGCGGCGAGACGTCGCTGGAATTGCCGCCCACCGAGCGGCGTTTCCAGCAGGCCGACGGTTCGATCAGCGCCGCCGAGCCGGGCGAAGCGCGCTACACGCTCGACGAAGCGCGCATTCACGACCGCTTCCATTGCCTGACCGGCGAGCCGAAGCAACCGGTGCGGCTGATCGCGCCGGGCCTCGGCCGCGTCATCACGATCGATCTCCAACGACCGAACTCCGTGCCCTGGTATGCGGTGACGACCTGGACGGAAGCGCCGGAGTCGGACTTCTATTGCGTCGAGCCGTGGCTCGGCTTGCCCGATGCGATTCACAACGGCATGGGCCTGCGCTGGCTCCAGCCGGGCAAAACCGAGGCGGCTGCTTTGCGCATCCATGTAGGCAAACTGGGCTGAGCGCGGCGGAGTTTGTGGCCTGAGCGGGACGGAGCATGCGTCGTTAGAAGGTGGGCGACGTCATCCTTCCTGGCCGCTTTTCCGATGCTGCAACGCAAAACCGTTAGAATCGGACGCTTTGTATCCACCTGCCGCGTGATCGGGATCGGCGCGCGGCAGCGCTTTGCGAGGTCCAATGCCTGAAACAACAAGAATGATCAAACGACTCGCGTGCGTGTCGTTGGTGGCGCTCATCGCCGCGTGCGGGTCTGCGCCGGTGGGTCCGGGTTTTTATCGCGTCGAACGGGGCGACACGCTGTCGAAGATCGCGCGCAGTCACCGGCAATCGGTGCAAAGCATCACGCGCTGGAACAACCTGACGAACCCCGACAGCATCGAAGTCGGACAAGTGCTGCGTGTCGAGCCGCCCAACGGTGTGGCCTCGACGAGCGGCGCCGTGCGCAGCAACGGCAACGGCAATGGCAGCGCGAGTGCGTCCGCCGCGCCGCGTCCCGCGCCGGGCGACAATGCGCCGTCGTCCGCGCCGGCGTCGTCGATTTCGCTCATCTGGCCGACGAGCGGCAGCGTCATTCGCGGCTTCGACGGCTCGAGTTCGAAGGGCATCGACATTGCCGCGCCGGCGGGCACACCCGTCGTCGCGGCGGCGGCCGGCACCGTCGTCTATGCCGGCAACGGACTGCGCGGCTACGGCAATCTGCTGATTCTCAAGCACAACGCCGAGTATCTGACCGCCTACGCGCACAATCGCGCGCTGCTCGTGAAGGAAGGCGAAACCGTCACGCAAGGTCAGAAAATCGCGGAGATCGGCGACACCGATACCAACCGCGTGATGCTGCATTTCGAGCTGCGTTATCAGGGCCGCTCGATCGACCCGTCGCGCGCACTGCCGCCGCGCTAGGCGCGCCGCGGCGTGGGTGGCGCGGGGACCCCGCGTGCTATAAACGCTCAATCCGGCAGACGTGGCCACCCGTCACGTCTGCCACGTCATCTGTAAGGAAAACCGTAATGAAGAGCGCATTGGCGTCCGTGGCGACGGCCGCGGCGATCGGTGTCGGCGTGCTGACACTGGGCAGCCTGGCCGGCTGTTCCACGACCACCACCATGACCTACTTGCCGAGCGGCGACACCGGGTTCGCGATCAACTGCAGCGGCAGCGACGCGAGCACGAGCTGGGCCGAATGCTATAAACGCGCGGGCGAAGTCTGCGGCAATTACGGCTACGACGTCGTCTCGAAAGATGTGGATAACGGCGCCACCTCGGGCGGCACCGTGGGCGGCATTTTCGGCGCGAACGTGAAAAACCGGTCGATGGTCGTCCGCTGCAAGCAATAAGCCGCGCTGGCCGCGCCGCCCGATTGCGGTGAATCCAGCCGACGGCGCAGCCAGCGCCCTGAACGCGGTTCGATGCGTGCAGCGAAGGCCAGCAAAGCCGCGAATGCAATCGGCCACAGCGCGACGAAAATGATTACCCCGTTCATAATCGACGAAAGGAAAGGTAAGTTTAATGATCCGCGCGAGGTATGTCGTCGCGGTGACCGCGGTTAAAAAGCAGGCAAAAAAAAGCCCGGCGCGAGGCCGGGCTAACGGGGGTTCGGCGCATATCGGCAAAGGACCGGTTCACCATGCGCCAGAACGAAATTTAACAACCGGCTTTTACAAGCGCAATATATTAATTATCCGAACAGTGTGATGCGACGCACGGATTCCGCATTATGTGAACGCAAAGCTCGGTGAATAAAAGCCGTGCACGGGGCTCTTATCTGTTGATCAACGGGCTCTTTAATTCATAAGCTAATTTGCCTAATGCGCCCGAGACCCGCATGGAGCAATGCTCGTGCCGGGCCGCGCGTATTGGGCTGAGGAAAGTTTTACAGCGATCGTGAGCGGACACGCCGGACGTGATCTCATCGGGCAGTGCCGCGAAAAGCGCTTAGTGCGCCACCGCACCATTTCTATTAACTAGCGTGATTGACCGCGCCTGTGCCGACCGAATATCCTCCACAGAAGTTCGCAATTGGCGAAATGTCCCAATTTTAAATAGACAGAACCGCATGATTAAAATCGTCTGCTCATAATTAATAATCAGATGTTAATCGTTTGAACGTCGCTGCACAAGTCTGCCGAAAGTCATAATCCGTTCGCGCGGCAATGGTTTTTATGAGCCGCTCGCGCCGTTGAACCGCGCGACATGAAGGTTCAGAATCGAATCACTGCCCAACGGCCCGGCGCCGCGGAACGCTGCGCGCCGCGCAGGCTGCCCGCGCCGATGGTTTATAGTATCGACCCCCGCCAGAACCCCGCTTACGATGACTTCCAACGACGCGACCCACAGCCCTCTGTACACCAAACTGCTCGCCGAAACCGCGAAAATCGGCTGGCCGGAGCTGGAACGCTTTTTTGCGCGCGGCATGCTGCTGCGCGTCGCGAGCGACCTCGATCTGGTGAGCGTGGCCGAAGCCATCGCCAGCGACGACACCACGCAGGTCACGCAATGGCTGTCGTCCGGACTGGTCGAGCGTGTGCAAGCGGAAACCGCCGCCGACTTCGCCGCGCGCGATCCTGACCTGTGGGCCGTGGTCGTGTCGCCGTGGGTGTGCGTGCAGGAACGCCATTGAGCGAAGCCGCGCAGCCGGTGCCCGCGCCCGCGTCCGCCTCGCCGGTGCGCTGGCACCGCCGCGTGCTTGCGCTTGCGTTTCCGATCGTCCTCGCGAATTTGACGCAGCCGATTCTCGGCGCCGTCGATACCGCCGTCGCCGGACACCTGGACGGCGCGTCGTATCTGGGCGGCGTCGCGCTCGGCGGGCTCTTTTTCAACTTCGTGTTCTGGGGTTTCGGCTTTCTGCGCATGGGCACGACGGGCCTCGTCGCGCAGTCGCACGGCGCCCGCGACGATGCGGGGCTACGCGATAACGTCGTGCGCGCGCTGTTGCTCGCGGTCCTGATCGGCGCGGCGGTGCTCGCGCTGCAAGCGCCGCTCCTCGATTACGCGCTGCGCGCCATCGGCGGCAGCGAGGCCGTGCAGCGCAACGCGCGGCTTTACTGCCATGCGCGCATCTGGGCGGCGCCGCTCGCGCTCGGCAACTACGTGGTGCTTGGCTGGCTGCTGGGGACGCAGCGCGTGCGGCTCGCGTTGCTGTCGCAGGTATTCATCAACGGTGTGAACATTGTCGCCGTCTTCGTGTACGTGCATGCGTTCGATTGGGGCGTCGCCGGAATCGGCGCGGCCACCGCCACCGCGGACGCGCTCGGCTTCGTGCTCGGTGCGGCGCTGCTGTGGCACGGCAGGCCGCGCGGTCTGCCTGCGCTGAACCGCCAAGCGCTCTTCGACGCCGCGGCGCTGCGGCGGCTCGTCGTGCTCAATCGCGACATCTTCGTGCGCACGCTGTGTTTGCTGCTGTCGTTCGGATGGTTTGCGCATCTCGGCGCGCGGCAAGGCGACGCGACGCTCGCCGCGAATGCGCTGCTGCTGAATTTTCAGACCTTCATGGCTTACGGGCTCGATGGTTTCGCGCACGCGGCCGAGGCGCTCGTCGGTGCCGCGATCGGCGCGCGCGACCGGCATGCGTTCGTGCAGGCGGTCAAGGTGACGGTGCTGTGGTCGGCGCTCGGCGCGTGCGGCTTCGCGCTGGTGTATGCGGGCGCGGGTTCGTGGATCGTCGAAGGTCTCACCGATCAGGCCAGCGTGCGCGCCACGGCCGAGCTGTATCTGCCGTGGGCGGCGCTTTCGCCGGTGGTGTCGGTGGCGGGTTATGTGCTCGACGGCGTGTTTATCGGCGCGACGCGGACGCGCGAACTGATGACGTCGATGATCGTGTCGTTCGCGGTTTTCGTCGGCGCGTCGTGGCCGCTGCTCGCGCTGTGCGGCAACCACGGACTGTGGGCCGCGATGCTCGTCTTCATGGCCGCGCGCGGTGTGACGCTCGGGCGGTATTTGCCGGGGCTGGTGCGTGGGGTCGGGGGCGCGGGGGTGTAGGGGGCTTGTTCTGGCGATGTGGCGTTGCGTCGCGCCGACGGCGTTGACGCTTGGAAGCGCTGGTCGTTCGTCGGGGGCGTGTCGTGCTAATGCGAGCGTGTAGCGGGGTTACGTTGCTTCGTCGCTGCTTCCTCGTTGCCCCGCCGTTGCTTCGTCATTGCCTCGCCCACAAAAGTGCGGATACGCTCTGCGCTGCGGTTGCATCGCCGCTGTATCGGGGCTGCATCGTCGTTGGCTCGTGGTTGCCTCGCCCCTGCTCGTCGTTGCCTCGTCGTTGCCTCGTCGTTGCCTCGTTGTTGCCTCGTTGTTGCCTCGTTGTTGCCTCGTTGTTGTCTCGCCATTGCCTCCCCATTGGCCGGCCCTCGCTTCGCCGCCTTCCCCGTTACGCCTTGAAACAAGCGCACACATATCCCGCAGGGACGCGGCTCTAGAATGCCTGCAGCCCTCGCATTCCGCGCAAACAGTGTGCGTGGGTCAGAAGCGCCGGTGTGCCCGCATCGACGCTTCGCTTTATCGCAGACGCAAACTTAACGAACACTCAACTCAGGCTCAGCGCGCGACGGGCGCGGGCACCATCGCGGGCGGGTGGGTGTCGGTGGGCACGCCGTGATAATCGGCGGGGTCCTGCGGCGGGCCGGCGTGATGGGCGGACGGTCCATCCGCACAGCCGGCGACACCGGCGGCGAGCAGCAATGCAATCATCGAAACGCGGAACATAGACACTAATCTCTCTAACGAAAAGGTGTGCACGACGGGAGCGCGGAAGTCTACCCGCAACGCGCATTCCATGACGCCGCGCGCGCAGCCGGCTCTGCCATTTCGCGATGCTTGACCTACTATAAAGTCACAGCCGAACGTGAAAGGAGACTGCCATGGACGCTGAATCGATCGCCGGTCTGGTCGGACTCGGAGTAGGCCTCGCGGTGCTGCTGGCACTATCCATCTTCGAATCGAGAACCTATCGACGCGAACATGGCGAAGGCATGCTGCATCACTGGATAAGTCACCAACATCCGCATATGCCGCATTGGATGCGTCGCCGGCATTGAAACCGCGGCTGGCGCCGCTCGTTTGCAGATGAGCCCGCGCTCGCGGGACGGTGTCGTTTTGTTCGCGTGATTTTGTTTCTTGAAGGCGTTCGCTGGAGCTGGCGCCTGATCCGTTTGTGATGGTCGAGTGATCTCGTCCGCGTGGCCGTGCGCGCCAAGCCGCGCTCTTGCCCGTCGCTCCGCCCTCGCCCCTCGTCGCGCCTCCCCGTCAACTCCCTGGGCACGCGCGTTGCTGATTCGCAGGCTGCAAGGAGCGCGTGCGTTGCGCGTCGCCTGTCGCGACAAGCAATGTGCGCCGGATCAACCAGACTGCGGCCCAGCACCCTTTCGGGCCGAGAGGGAGAACTCAAATGACGATCGGAACCATCCTGCTCATCGTGCTTATCCTGCTGCTGATCGGTGCGCTGCCGACCTGGCCGTATAGCAGCGGTTGGGGCTACCGCCCGACCGGCGTGCTCGGCGTCGTGCTGATCATCGTCATCGTGTTGCTGGTGCTCGGGCGCATATGACGCGGCTAACTTTGCTCCGACGCAATTCGCGATTGACTCTGGCACCTAAAGCCACGTAGAATCTCGGATTCGTCGGAGCGTAGCGCAGCCTGGTAGCGCATCTGATTTGGGATCAGAGGGTCGAAGGTTCGAATCCTTTCGCTCCGACCACGAAATTGGCATCAAGCATTAAGCGCATCACAGAACCCGCGTAGCCTTCGGCTTCGCGGGTTTTTGCTTTTTGGGCGTCCGCCGCCGCCGGCATTCAGGACCGCGATCTGCTAGTAAGACATTCGAACGCTCGACGCGAGCAACGAGACGAGACGAGGTGACAAGGCAAGCCGCCTCACCCGCCTTGCAACCCGCCGCACCCGCATGCGACAGTGGACACGGACAGAGCACACCGCCAAACCCGCCCCTCCGCGCGCCCTCGCCGCACTCAGACTCGAGAAAAGGAGCCCGCATGAATCTGATTCTCTGGCGTCACGCCGAAGCCGAAGACTACGCCTCCACGGATCTCGCCCGCGCGCTGACCACGCGTGGCCGCAAGCAGGCGCAAAACGTCGCGAAGTGGCTGCGCACGCGCCTGCCCGACGACGCCGTGATCCTCGCGAGCCCCGCCGTGCGCACCATCCAGACCGCGGAGACGCTGAGCGACCAGTACCGCGTCGTGCGCGAACTCGCGCCGAATGCCAGTGCGCTCGATGTGCTGACCGCCGCCGGCTGGCCGAAAGGCATCGCCGAAACGGTGGTGATCGTCGGTCATCAGCCGACGCTCGGCCACGTCGCCGCCAGACTGCTCGCGAGCAGCGACGCAAGCTGGCCAATCAAGAAAGCCGGCCTATGGTGGATCGCGAGCCGCGAGCGCCACGGCGACGATCAGGCGGTGCTGCACGCGGCCATCACGCCCGAGCTGGTCTGAACCAGTTCACAGGCCGCGCGCAAACCGCGGCCGCAAACCGCAAACCGCAAAGACCGCAGCGGCAGCACCGCAGCACATAAAACAAGCGCGCATGCGCCTCAAGGAGCGCCTCACAAACCGCCTCCCCGCACGATTCCTCCGCTGCCCCTTACAGGCAGTCATCCAATCGTCACAGCTTTGCCATGCGAGCGTCACCACGCGTTACTACATTGGCGAAAAAAGACTCATCCTTTTTTCGACCAGGACGCCCAATGCGAGAACTGCCGACGCCTACCCTGCCCCTCGCTTCGATCTTCGAGTCCCGCCGCCTGCCCCGCGCTGAAGAGACGGTCACCGCGCAGCATCGGCTGCGAGTCACGTGGGCTCGCACCGACGAAGAACTCCGCGAGGCGCAGCGTCTGCGTTACCGTGTGTTCGCCGATGAAATGGGCGCACGCCTTTCCGGTCCCGCCGGTCTCGACGTGGATTCGTTCGATCCGTATTGCGATCACCTGCTGGTGCGCGATCTCGACACGCTGAAGGTGGTCGGCACGTATCGCGCATTGCCGCCGCACCAGGCGGCGCGCATCGGGCGTCTGTATGCGGAAAGCGAGTTCGACGTCTCGCGTCTCACGCACCTGCGCGCGAAGATGGTCGAAGTAGGCCGCTCGTGCGTGCATCCCGACTATCGCAGCGGCTCGGTGATCATGTCGCTGTGGGCGGGCCTCGCGGCTTACATGCAGCACAACGGCTACGAGACGATGCTCGGCTGCGCGAGCGTCGCGATGGTCGACGGCGGCCACTACGCCGCGAACCTGTATTGCTCGCTGCGCGACAGCGCGCTGACCGCGCCCGAATATCGCGCGTTTCCCCACACGCCGTTGCCCGTCGACGAACTGCAAACCGGCGCCAACGTGGCGCCGCCGCCGCTCGTCAAAGGCTATCTGCGTCTCGGCGCGAAAATTTGCGGTGCGCCGGCATGGGACCCCGACTTCAACACGGCCGATTTCCTGACGCTGTTCCGTCTGTCCGACATCAATGCGCGCTACGCGCGGCACTTCCTCGGCGATGCCATGCCGCGCTGAGCGCACAACCTCCGCATGGACAGAAAAGCCCGGTAAAAACCGGGCTTTTCTTCATCTGCTCGCTGCTTTGCCAAAGACTGGCAAACTAAGAACGGACGCGTCACTCGTCCGTATAAACCACTCGATACGGAATCCCAACCTTTTCCCACTCCGCCGCTTCCTGGATCAGGCTGTAGTCGGTCAACGGATTATTAGCGACCCACTCATTCGGTAAACGCACTTCATAACCGCCGTTAGCCTGCGCGACCGAGATGCCAGGCAGACCCACATCCGCGCGCCGTCGGCACAACAGCGCCGCGAGCCGCAAGCAGAACAGCAGCGGCCACTCGACCTCGCGCGTTTGCGACAGCTTGCCGAGCTTGCCCGCGTGACCGAGCACGAGCGCCGCGAGCCGCGCCTGGTCGGTGCGCGAAAAACCGGGCATGTCCGCGTTGCTCGCGATGTACGCCGAATGCTTGTGATACGCGCTGTGCGAGATCGACAAGCCGATCTCATGCAGCGCCGCCGCCCAGCCGAGGAACATGCGATTCTCGACGCGACGTTCTTCGTCCGGTTCGTCGAACTGATCGTAGAAGCGCACGGCAAGCTCGCCGATGCGCCCCGCCTGCGCGCGATCCACGCCATAGCGGCGCATGAAGCCTTCGACGGTGACCGTGCGCATGTCTTCGTGCTGCGAACGGCCGAGCAGGTCGTAGAGCACGCCCAGACGCAATGCGCCGTCCGTCGTATCGACGTAATCGACGCCCAGTTCGTCGAACACCGCGATCATGATCGACAGACCGCCGGCCAGCACCGGAATGCGGTCGCCCTTCAGCGCGACGAGCTTCAGCCGGTTGACGTTCTCCGCCTTGATCAGCGCGCGCTTCAGACGCTCGAGGCCGCCGCGCGAAATGCCGTGCGTGACACCTGCATCGTTGAAGCCGTTTGCCTCGACCAGTTCGGCGAGCGCGCGCGCGGTGCCCGACGAACCAATGGCCTGCTCCCAACCGGTCTTCTTGTATTCGGACGAAATGATCTGGATTTCCCGGCCCGCGGCGAGTTCGGCCTGACGCATCGTGTATTCGTCGACGTTGCCTGCCGGGAAAAACGTGCGGCTATGGCTCACGCAGCCGATATACAGGCTCTCCATCTTGATCGGCGTGTAATGCGAACCGATGATGAACTCCGTCGACCCGCCGCCGATGTCCACCACGAGCCGCTTGCCCGCACTCGCCGGCACCGAGTGCGCAGCGCCGGCGTAAATCAGCCGCGCTTCCTCGCGGCCCGCGATCACTTCGATCGGGAAGCCGAGCGCCGCTTGCGCCTCGCCGAGGAATTCGCCGGCATTCTTCGCGATGCGCAGCGTGTTGGTTGCGACGGCGCGCACGTGATCGGGATGAAAGTCGCGCAGCCGCTCGCCGAAGCGTTTCAGCGCGTCCCAGCCGCGCACCTGCGACGCGCGGTCGAGCATTTTGTCGCGCGACAATCCGGCGGCGAGCCGCACCGGCTCGCGCAACGCATCGACCTGATAGATCTGGCTGCCGGCGTCGGTTTCCTCGACGCGGCCGACGATCAGCCGGAAGCTATTCGAACCGAGATCGACGGCGGCAAGGAGTTGTGGGGTATTGACCATCGGGTATGCGGACTCCATGCGCGCGAGCGCGGCAGCGGTGGATGTGAGCAAGGCGGAACCTCCGCCCGGGGCTCCGGGCGCCTTGCGACCGGCCGCGCTGTTCAAAGACGCCATTCTAAGCGTACCGGAGCTCACGATGTCCACCTCGCGAAAATGGGGTTGCCCCATGGTCCCATACTCACTGCGTCAGCTTGACGACACGCGAGGAAGACAGCGTAGAATTTATAACATTGAGAATGTCATAACAATGTCATCATATTGTGAGAATTTCCGAGCGTCTTTCCGCCCCTATCCCCGAAATTCCATTCTCGCTGCCGATGTCCATCCGCTACCCCTTATTGAATCGCGAGCTGGGCATTCTGGGTTTCAACGAGCGTGTGTTGGCGCAAGCCGCCGACCCCGCCGTTCCTTTGCTCGAACGCCTGCGTTTCATCTGCATCACCAGTAGCAATCTCGACGAATTCTTCGAAGTCCGCATGGCCGGATTGCAGGAGCAGATGCGCGACAACCCAGGCGCACTGTCGCCGGACGGCATGTCGCTGCAGCATGTGTACGACCTTGTGGTCGAGCGTGCGCAAAAGCTCGTGCATCGGCAGTACACGATGTTGCACGACACCGTGCTTACCGCGCTCGAAGCGGAAGGCATCTATTTTCACGGCACCGAAGCATGGAACGAGGCGCAGACCGAATGGGCGCGCAATTATTTCTTCGACGAACTGCTGCCGGTGCTCACGCCGATCGGCCTCGATCCGGCGCATCCGTTTCCGCGCGTGCTCAACAAGAGCCTGAACTTCGTCGTTGAACTGGAAGGCAAGGACGCCTTCGGCCGTCAGGCGATGATGGGCATCGTGCAGGCGCCGCGCGCGTTGCCGCGGCTGGTGCGCATGCCGCAGGAACTGTCGGGCTATCCGCATGGTTTCGTTCTGCTGAGCTCGCTGCTGCAACGCTTTGTCGGCGAGCTGTTTCCGAATCTCGTCGTGCGTAGCTGCAATCAGTTTCGCATCACGCGCAATAGCGAACTCTTCGTCGATGAAGACGAAATCACCAATCTGCGTGTCGCGCTGCAGGGCGAGTTGCCCGCGCGGCATCTGGGCAATGCGGTGCGGCTCGAAGTATCGGCGGAAACGCCAGCGCATGTCGTGCGGCGTCTGCTCGACGAAAGCAGCCTCTCGAACAAGGACTGTTATTACGCGGACGGTCCGGTTAATCTCGTGCGTTTGATGCAGTTGCCGGAGATGGTCGATCGGCCGGACCTCAAGTTCGTGCCGCACATTCCGGCTATTCCCGCGCATATCGCGAATGCCGCGAGCATGTTCGACGTGATCGATCAGGGCGACGTGCTGCTGCATCATCCGTATGAGAGTTTTCAGCCGGTGCTCGAACTGTTGTTGCAGGCGGCCAAGGATCCGAACGTGGTCGCGATCAAGCAGACCATCTACCGCACGGGCACCGATTCGCCGTTGATGGACGCGCTCATGCAAGCCGCGCGCAACGGCAAGGAAGTGACGGTCGTGGTCGAACTGCTTGCGCGCTTCGACGAAGAAACGAATATCAACTGGGCTTCGCAACTCGAAGCGGTCGGCGCGCATGTGGTGTACGGCGTGGTCGGCCACAAGTGCCACGCGAAGATGATGCTGATCGTGCGGCGCGCGACGGTGGGCGGCAAGACGACGCTCAAGCGTTACGTGCATCTCGGCACCGGCAATTATCATCCGCGCACCGCGCGTCTTTATACCGACTTCGGCCTGATGACCGCGGACCAGAAGATCTGCGAGGACGTGCATCACGTTTTTCAGCAGCTGACCGGCATTGGCGGCGAACTGAAGCTGCACGAGTTGTGGCAATCGCCGTTCACGCTGCATCCGAAACTGGTCGAGGCGATTCGTGCCGAAGCCGAGCATGCGCGTGCGGGCAAGAAGGCGCGCATCGTCGCGAAGATGAACGCGTTGCTCGAACCCACGGTGATCGCGGAGTTGTACGAAGCGTCGCAGGCGGGCGTGAAGATCGATCTGATCGTGCGCGGCGTATGCTCGTTGCAGCCGGGCGTGCCGGGTTTGTCGGAGAACATCACGGTGCGCTCGATTGTCGGGCGCTTTCTCGAACATCATCGCATCTATTATTTCTACGACGACGGCCGCGAGCAGGTGTATCTGTCGAGTGCGGACTGGATGGATCGCAACTTCTTCCGCCGCGTCGAAGTCTCGTTCCCGGTTAATAACCGGCGGCTGAAGCGGCGCGTGATCGCCGAGGGGCTGTCGGCATTTCTCGGCGACAATCAGTCGGCGTGGCTCATGCAAAGCGACGGGCATTATCGTCGGCGGCGGCCCGGCAAGTCGTCGCGCAACGCGCAGATGAGTCTGCTGGCGAAGTTCTGCTCGTGAGTGCTGCACCCGCCACATGCGGGTGCGTTGATGCATAAAAAAAGCCCGCTTGGTTAGCGGGCTTCGTTAGCGGGCTTTGTCTTTGACAGCGGCGCTGTCATGCATGTGCCGGTTGCCGGCGCGTCGTGCGATACAACGGAAACTTCACGCTAAACGTGCTGCCGCGCCCTTCCTCGCTTTTCACGTCGAGCTGCGCGTCGTGCCGTTGCAGCACATGCTTGACGATCGCGAGTCCGAGGCCCGTGCCGCCGGTGTCGCGCGAGCGGCTGCGATCCACGCGATAAAAGCGCTCCGTGAGCCGCGGAATGTCCGCGGCCGGAATGCCGAGGCCGCTGTCGGTCACCGAGAACACCGCGGCGCCGCCTTGCGTCTGCCAGCTCACCCTGATCGCGCCGCCGTCGGGCGTATAACGAATCGCGTTGGTCACGAGATTGCCGAACGCACTCAGAAGCTCGGTTTCGACGCCCGTCACGGTCAGCCCTTCGTCCGCTTCGAATGTGATGATGTGGTGGTCGCTCGACAGGCTCTCGGCGTCGTCGCGCAGATGCCGCAACACCGCGCGCATGTCGATCATCTGATCGCTCGGCGGCTTGTTGTCGCCCTCGAGTTTGGCGAGCACCAGCAGATCGTTCACGATATGGCGCATGCGCGACGCCTGCTGCTCCATCAGTTCCAGATAACGCGCGCGTTCCGCTTCGCTTAACGGCAGCTCGCGCATCGTTTCGAGAAAGCCCGACAGAACCGTAAGCGGCGTCTTCAGTTCATGCGATACGTTGGCGACGAAATCGCGGCGCATCGCGTCGGTGCGCTCGAGCTCGGTGATGTCTTGCGACAGCACCAGCTTGCGATTCTCGCCATAAGGAAACACCTGCACGGACAGCACGTTCTGCCGCTTCTCGCCCATGCCGCGCATGATCAGCATCTGCTCGTACTGGTGCGAATTCAGATAGCGCACGAAGTCAGGCTGACGCACCAGATGCGTGATGTGCTGACGCAAATCGCGCTTCGCGTCGAGCCCGAAATGTTCTTCGGAAATGGCATTGCACCACTCGATCTGATCGTGATCGTCGAGCATCGCGACGCCGTTCGGCGACGCCTGAATAGCCTGAATGAAGCGCGAATGCTGCTGCTCGACCTGGCGCACCTGCGCATGCCAGCGCTTCGCGAGCTTATGCAAACGGTAGTAGATTTCGCCCCAGATGCCGGGGGCGCTCGGCACTTCGCCGTACACCGGCGCGTCGAGCAAACGCCACAAACGCTCTTTATGGAAAGTGCCGAAGAGGCTCTGCAAAAGCAGCATGACGACCGCAAGGATCAATGCCGCCTTCACGTTCACTAATGCGCCGACCACCACGCACAGGATGGCGAGCAGCACGATCGAAACGACGGAGCGCGCCCAGATGATGTTCATGGTCTAAAACGATCGAAGAAAACGGCGTGCGCGCCGCCGCTGCAAGAGATCGCGCAGGATCAAGCTGAGATCAGGCGCTCTTGGCCAGGCGGTAGCCGCTGCCGCGGACCGTCTCGATCATAGCATCGCAACCTGCCGGCTTGAGCGCCGCGCGCAGACGCTTGATATGCACGTCGACGGTACGCTCTTCGACGAACACGTGATCGCCCCACACCTGATCGAGCAGTTGCGTGCGGCTGTGCACGCGCTCCGGGTGCGTCATGAAAAAGTGCAGCAGACGGAACTCGGTCGGGCCGAGATCGAGCTTGATCTCGCTGCCTTCGGCATGCGCGGCTACGCGATGCGTTGCCGGATCGAGTTTTAACCCGTTGATCGCGACCACGTCTTCGGTCAATTGCGGCGCGCGGCGGCGCAGCACCGCCTTGATGCGCGCCATCAGTTCCTTCGGCGAAAACGGTTTGGTGACGTAGTCGTCCGCGCCGATTTCGAGGCCGAGCACTTTGTCCTGCTCGTCGCCGCGCGCGGTCAGCATGATGATCGGAATGTGCTTCGTGCGCTCGTTGTTGCGCAGGTCGCGCGCGAACGCAATGCCCGACTTGCCCGGCAGCATCCAGTCGAGCAGCACGAGGTCAGGCAGTACGTCGCTGATCAGGTTCTGCGCCTGTTCCGCGTTGTACGCGCGAATCGGGCAGTGTCCGGCGTGTTGAAGATTCACCGAAATCAGTTCGGAAATGGCGGGCTCATCTTCAATGACGAGAATGCTGCTGGGCATCGGCACCTCTGGTCCTTATCTCTGGATTAACTGAGCGCTTCGCGTTCGAGCGCGTCGCGCGACTTGTGCCGCACGTCCGTGCCCTTCACGATGTAAATAATAAATTCGGCGATGTTCTTCGCGTGGTCGCCGATCCGTTCGATCGCCTTCGCAATGAACAGAAAATCGAGGCCCACCGAAATGGAGCGCGGATCTTCGGTCATGTACGAAATCAGCTTGCGCACGAACGCGCGGAATTCTTCGTCGATCGCTTTATCGTCGCGCACGATCTGCGCGGCGGCCACCGTGTCGAGACGCGCGAACGCGTCGAGCGCGCGGCGCAGAATCGACACCGCCATTTCGCCCGACAATTTGATCTCGGCGATATTGATGGTGCGCGACGCGCCGTCTTCCATCAGACGCTTGGTGCGCTTGGCGATTTTCTCGGCTTCGTCGCCGGCGCGCTCGAGGTTCGTGATGGTCTTCGAGATCGCGATCAACAGACGCAAGTCACGCGCGGCCGGCTGACGGCGCGCGATGATGTTGCTGCATTCCTCGTCGATCTCGACTTCCATTTTGTTCAGACGCTCTTCGGCGGCGATCACCTGCTCGGCGATGTCGAGGTCGAATTCGTTGAGCGCCTGCATCGCGTTGACGATCTGCGATTCGACGAGGCCGCCCATTTCGAGCACCTTCGAGGAAACCAGGTTCAGGTCGGCGTCGAACTGGCTGGACAAATGTTTATCGGACATGTCGTACTCCGTTGTTTTGCCCGGCGAATTAGCCGAAGCGGCCTGTAATGTAGTCTTCCGTTTCTTTACGGACCGGCTTGATGAAGATCTTTTCGGTGTCGCCGAATTCGATCAGTTCGCCCAGGTACATATAGGCAGTGTAGTCCGAACAGCGGGCCGCCTGTTGCATGTTGTGCGTGACGATCACGACCGTGTAATCGCTCTTCAATTCGGCGATCAGTTCTTCGATACGGCCTGTCGAAATCGGGTCCAGCGCCGAGCAAGGCTCGTCGAGCAGCAGCACTTCAGGACGGATCGCAATGCCGCGCGCGATGCACAAACGCTGCTGCTGGCCGCCCGACAAACCGTAGCCGCTCTGGCCGAGCTTGTCCTTCACTTCGTTCCAGAGCGCGGCCTTCGTGAGCGCCCATTCGACGCGGTCGTCCATTTCCGAGCGCGGCAGCGATTCGAACATCTTCACGCCGAACGCGATGTTGTCGTAGATCGACATCGGGAACGGTGTCGGCTTCTGAAACACCATGCCGATGCGCGCGCGCAGCAGCGAAATATCGCGCTTGGACGTCAGCAGGTTTTCGCCGTCCATCAGGATCTCGCCTTCGGCGCGTTGCTCGGGATACAGCGCGTACATCTTGTTGAACGTGCGCAGCAGCGTCGACTTTCCGCAGCCCGACGGACCGATGAACGCGGTCACCTTTCCTTCGGGAATCTGCAGGTTGATGTTCTTCAGCGCGTGATACTTGCCGTAGAAGAAGTTCAGGTCGTTGACCTCGATCTTCGGACGCGACGGCGACGGCTCCTGGCCGCTTTGTGCAGGATCGAAACCGGCGGGCGCAGTGGGACGCGAGATCGGATTGAGTTGAGTTTCTGCCATGTTCATCGGATTACACTCCGCCCTTACTTGTTCGAAAAGATCGTGCGCGCGAGGATGTTCAGTCCGAGCACCGCGAGCGTGATCAGGAAGACGCCGGCCCACGCGAGCGATTGCCACTGCGCGAACGGGCTCATCGCAAACTTGTAGATCGTGACGGGCAGATTGGCCACCGGCTGGCTCATATCCGCCGAGAAAAACTGGTTCGACAACGCGGTGAAAAGCAGCGGCGCCGTTTCGCCTGCAATGCGTGCAACCGCGAGCAGCACGCCGGTGACGATGCCCGCAATCGACGCCTTCAACGTGATCGACAGCACCATCTTCCACTTCGGCGTGCCGAGTGCGAACGCCGCTTCACGCAGCGCGTTCGGCACGAGTTTCAGCATGTTTTCGGTGGTGCGGATCACGATCGGAATCTGCAGCAGCGCGAGCGCGAACACGCCGGCCCAGCCGCTGAAGTGGCCCATCTTCGCCACGACGAGCGCATAGACGAAGAGACCGACGACGATCGACGGCGCCGACAACAGAATGTCGTTGATGAAGCGCGTGACGCTCGCTAGCCAGCCCTTCTGCCCGTATTCCGCAAGATAGACGCCGGCGAGAATGCCGATCGGCGTGCCGACGAATGTTGCGAGCACAACCAGCATCAAGCTGCCGACAATCGCGTTGGCGAGACCGCCGCCATCGGTATTCGGCGGCGGCGTGGACTGCGTGAACAGTTCGACCGACAAGCCGCCGATGCCGAGGCGCAGCGTCGTGTACAGAATCCAGACCAGCCACAGCAGACCGAAGGCCATTGCCGCGAGCGACAGCGTCAACGCGATCGCGTTTTGCAGGCGGCGGCGTCCTTGCAGACGCACGCGCATTTTTTCGAGCGCGGCCGCGTCGTTCGAACCCGGCATGTTCAAGGTGGTCCGGCTCATTTCGCGCCCTCCCCTTTCTCGAGACGCAGCAGCATGACCTTGGAAATCGCCAGCACGATAAAGGTAATCACAAAGAGGATCAGGCCGAGCTCCATCAGCGCCGACGTATGCAGGCCCGGATCGGCTTCGGCGAATTCATTCGCGAGCGCCGACGTAATGCTGTTGCCCGGCGAAAAGAGCGACACGTTGTCGAGCAGATTCGTATTGCCGATCACGAAGGTCACGGCCATCGTTTCGCCGAGCGCGCGGCCGAGGCCGAGCATCACGCCGCCGATCACACCGCTCTTCGTGAAGGGCAGCACGATCTTCCACATCACTTCCCACGTCGTGCAGCCGATGCCGTACGCCGATTCCTTCAGCAGCACGGGCGTGACTTCGAAGACGTCGCGCATCACCGAAGCGATGTACGGAATAATCATGATCGCGAGGATCACGCCGGCGCACAGAATGCCGATGCCGATGGGCGCGCCCTGGAACAGCGCGCCGATCACCGGAATGCCGCCGAGCACCGCGCCGAGCGGCTTCTCGAACCACGTCGCGAAGATCGGTGCGAACACGAGCAGGCCCCACATGCCGTAGACGATCGACGGAATCGCGGCCAGCAGTTCGATCGCGATGCCGAGCGGCCGGCGCAGCCACGCGGGCGAGAGTTCGGTCAGAAAGAGCGCGATGCCGAAGCTCACAGGCACCGCGATGATGAGTGCAATGATCGACGTGGCGATCGTGCCGTAGATCGGCACCAGCGCGCCGAACTGCTTGCTGGGCGGGTCCCATTCGGCGTTCCAGAGGAAGCTGAGGCCGAACTGCCTGATCGACGGCATGGAGGCGACGACGAGCGACACAATGATGCCGCCGAGCAGCAACAGCGTAACGATGGCGGCAAGGCGCGCAAGGCCGCCGAAGATCACGTCGCCGGCGCGGCTAGGCGCTTTCTGCTGCGAGGCGCTGCCTGGCGGCGTCGCTCCCGGTGCGCCTGACGCTAATTGGATGTCGGACATAAGAGCCTGATGGACCTTTTCCAGTTGCCATGCGACGTATGTCGCGCGGCGGATGATGCAGGTGGTGCGTACATGCACTGATGACACTAGCGCCCGCCGGGTTCGGCCGATGAAAGCGGCGCCGGTCAATGCCATTGGCCGTCCTCACGCGAGGACGGCCAATGTGTTACGTGAAGCGGTTGCCCATTACTGCGGGGGCGGTGCTTACTCGGCGATCGGCTTGCCCGAAGCGTCCTTCACCTTCGACTTCCACTGCGTCTTGATTTCCGACACGACCGATTCCGGCAGCGAGATGTAGTCCAGATCGTTCGCGGCCTGCGTGCCGTTCTTGAACGCCCAGTCGAAGAACTTCAGCGTTTCGCTGCCTTGCGGCGCCTTTTCCTGCGTCGTGTGCAACAGCACGAAGGTTGCGCCGACGATCGGCCATGCGTTCTTGCCCGGCTCGTTCGTCAGGATCTGATAGAACGACTTCGACCAGTCCGCGCCCGCTGCCGCTGCCTTGAACGTGTCCGTCTTCGGCTCGACCACCGTGCCCGTCGAATTCTTCAGCGCGACGTAGGTCATGTGGTTCTGCTTCGCGTACGCCCATTCGACGTAACCGATTGCGCCCGGCAGGCGTTGCACGAAAGCCGCGACGCCGTCGTTGCCCTTGCCGCCCGTGCCCGTCGGCCAGTTGACCGTCGAACCTTCACCGACCTTCGACTTCCATTCCGTGTTGACCTTCGACAGGTAGTTCGTCCAGATGAAGCTCGTGCCCGAACCGTCGGCGCGGCGCACCACGGCGATGTCCGTGTCGGGCAGCTTGACCTTCGGGTTCAGTGCAACGATCGCCGGATCGTTCCACTTCTTGATCTTGCCCAGATAGATGTCGCCCAGCACTTCGCCCGACAGCACCAGTTCAGCCGGCTTCACGCCCGGCACGTTGACGACCGGCACCACGCCGCCCACCACCGTCGGGAACTGGAACAGGCCGTCTTTCGCGAGTTCGTCGTCCTTCAGCGGAGCGTCGGAACCGGCGAAATCGACCGTCTTGGCGATGATCTGCTTCACGCCGCCCGACGAGCCGATGCCCTGGTAGTTAACCTTGCCGCCGCCGGACTTCTGATAGGCGTCGGCCCACTTCGTGTAGATCGGTGCTGCGAAGGTGCTGCCCGCGCCGGTGATGTCTGCTGCGTTTGCGGCCATCGCGAAGAACGCGCCAGCGACGCCAGCGAACACGGTTTGCATCAATTTCATCGAAACCTCCAAGGTGTGAGCGGTGTGAGCGGATAACTGAACACCGCGAAGCTTAGGGTCTCTTTGTGACAGTAACGTGACTAACCGTGAAACGCGTGTGACAGTGGGGTTACTAATGTGAAAGGCGTTTGCGCGAGTAGATCGGTGGTCGGGCGGCGGTTTGGCCGTGCCTTGTAGAGATTAGGCGAAAAAGATGGGGCGCGAACGTTTGCGGTTGCGACCAGGACGGGACGGTCCGGCTGGAAGGCGCTCTTGCGCCGGGGCAGAGAGGCGGGTGTGGCGGCTGCGGGCTTCCGGGTACGCCAGTGGGCGAATGCACGCGTGCCGGCCGAGCGCGGCGACCGCGAATGAGTAGAAAGATCCGTAGACGCGCCTAAGCCAGGGCAGATATGCGGTTTGGCGGGCGCGTTCCGTCAGGCAACTGCGGCGGAAAACGCCCACGGTCCTACAGATAAGCAGGGCGACACACAGCCGCCACGCTCGCAGGTGAGTGACCGCTTACGCCGTCGCCTGCTTCACCGCGGCCGCGATTGCTTCCGCGTGCCGCAGCGCATCGTCGACGTGTTCCGCCTCGACCATCACGCGCAGCACCGGCTCCGTGCCCGACGCGCGAATCAGCACGCGCCCGCGGCCATTGAGCGCGTCTTCCGCGCTCGCAATCGCGCGCCGGATAGCGTCGCTGCCCTTCCAGTCAGCGTCCGGCTTCATGCGCACATTGATCAGCTTCTGCGGGAACAGCGTGACGCCGTCGAGCAGTTCGGAAAGCGTTCTTTCGCTGCGCTTCATCGCGGCGAGCACGAGAAGCGCGGAGACGATGCCGTCGCCCGTCGAATGGCGGTCGAGCGACAGAATGTGGCCGGACCCCTCCGCGCCGAGCTGCCAGCCGTGCTCGCGCAACTGCTCGAGCACGTAGCGGTCGCCGACTGCCGCGCGCACGAACTTGACGCCCGCCGCCTGCAACGCGACCTCGACGGCCATATTGGTCATCAAGGTTCCGACCGCGCCTTCCACTTTGCCGTCGGTCGCGATGCGGTCCTTCACCAGCACGTACAGCAGTTCGTCGCCGTTATAGAGACGTCCTGCCGCGTCGACGACCTGCAGACGGTCGGCGTCGCCGTCCAGCGCGATGCCGAGGTCCGCGTGATTCGCCCGCACCGCGCGCACCAGCGCATCGGGCGCGGTCGCGCCGACGCCGTCGTTGATATTGAAGCCGTTCGGCGCGACGCCGATCGGAATGACCTCGGCGCCCAGCTCGTGAAAGACGTGCGGCGCGACGTCATACGCGGCGCCGTGCGCGCAATCGACCACCAGCTTCAGCCCGCGCAGATCGAACGCGGCCGGAAACGTGCTCTTGCAGAACTCGATGTAGCGGCCCGCTGCGTCGTCGAGACGCCGCGCCTTGCCGAGCTGTTCCGACGCCGCGCAGGCGAGCGGCAACTCGAGGTGCTCTTCGATCTGCGATTCGACGTCGTCCGGCAGCTTGTTGCCGTCGGCGGAAAAGAACTTGATGCCGTTGTCGTAATACGGATTGTGCGACGCGCTGATCACGACGCCGGCCGCGAGCCGCAGCGCGCGCGTCAGATACGCGATGCCCGGCGTCGGCATCGGGCCCGCCAGCATCACATCGACACCGGCCGCCGAGAAACCCGCCTCGAGCGCGGCCTCGAGCATGTAGCCCGACACCCGCGTGTCCTTACCGATCAGCACCGTGGGCCGCGTGCCCGTGCGCGCCCAGCGGTCCGCGCCGACGAGCACCTTGCCCGCTGCATAGCCGAGCCGCAATACAAATTCCGGCGTAATAGGCCCTTCGCCGACCTTGCCCCGAATACCGTCCGTGCCGAAATAACGACGTGCCATCTTTTATATTCCTCCTTGCTTTGGGCTCATCCGCGCGGGCCGGCGCCATTCGCCGCGTCGCGCAGTGCTGCCCAGACTTTCAATGCGTCTACTGTTTGCGCGACGTCGTGCACGCGCAGGATTGCCGCGCCGCGTTCCGCAGCCAACACCGCCGCGGCGATGCTGCCCGCGACGCGCTCCGGCGCCGCGCGACCGGTGACGGCGCCGATCATCGATTTGCGCGACATGCCCGCGAGGATCGGATACGGCGGCTCTGCCCGCGGCGCGGTGTCCGCGAGCCGCGCGAGCAGCGCGTAATTGTGCTCGACCACGGCCTTGCCGAAACCAAAACCGGGGTCCACGCTGATCCGGCCACGCGCGATGCCCGCCTGCGTAAGCACCGCCACGCGTTCCTCCAGAAACTGCCTGACTTCGCCGACGACATCGCCGTAAGCCGGCTCGCCGAGCTGCATCGTCTGCGGCTCGCCCAGCATGTGCATCACGCACAGGCCGCAGTCGCTGTCGCGCACCGCATCCACGGCACCGGGCATGCGAAAGCCCCAGATGTCGTTGATCAGATCGGCGCCCGCGCTCAGTGCATGCCGCATCACTTCGGGCTTGTAGGTGTCGACCGAGAGCGGCACGTTGGCGCCACGCAGTTGCTCGATAAGCGGGATCACGCGCTCGAGTTCTTCGTCGAGCGGCACGGGCGGCGCGCCGGGGCGCGTAGATTCGCCGCCAATGTCGATGATGTCCGCGCCTTCGAGCATCATGCGCTCCGCCTGGCGCAACGCATCGGCGCGCATCGCGTACTGGCCGCCGTCGGAGAAAGAATCGGGCGTGACGTTCAGGATGCCCATGACCAACGGGCGTTCGAAGCTCAGCTTGAACCGCCCGCACTGCAACGGCTCGGGGATGGTGGAAGGAGAGAAAGCGGCGGTAGACACGTAGCGTGAAGGCGAATAGGCGGATAAATGCAAAACGGGCCGGTGTGAAACACACCGGCCCGCACTTTCTACTGCCAGCCGATCAGGCCGGCGCGGTCGCGCTACCCGGCTTGACTTCGGTACCGGGACTGCCGCCCGACGACGCGTCGCTTGCCGACGGCGGCGAGCTCTTCGGCGAGCGCGGCGGACGTCCTGCCATGATGTCGTTGATCTGATCGGCGTCGATCGTTTCCCACTCCATCAGCGCGGCGGTCATTGCCTCGACCTTGTCGCGGTTTTCGTCCAGCAGGCGCTTCGCGAGGTTGTACTGCTCGTCCAGCACGCGGCGGATTTCCGCGTCGACCTTCTGCTGCGTGGCTTCCGAAATGGTCCGCGTGAAGCCGCGACCGAACGGCGTCGCATCGTTTTCGTCGTCCACGTAGACCATCGGTCCCAACGCGTCGGTCATGCCGAAGCGAGCGACCATGGCGCGCGCGGTTTGCGTGGCCTTGTTGAAGTCGTCCGACGCGCCCGTGCTGATCAGGTTCAGGAACAACTCTTCCGCAACGCGGCCGCCGAACAGAATCGCAAGACGGTCAAGCAGATAGTCTTTCGAGTACGTTTCGTTGTCGTGTTCCGGCAACTGCCACGTGACGCCCAATGCCCGGCCACGCGGAATGATCGTGACCTTGTGCACCGGGTCGGCCTTCGGCAGCAGCTTCGCGATGACTGCGTGGCCCGACTCGTGATACGCCGTAGCGCGCTTCGACTCTTCGCGGATTACGGCCGACTTGCGCTCCGGACCCATGAAGATCTTGTCCTTCGCGTCTTCGAAATCCGTCATTTCGACGATGCGCTTGCCGCGGCGTGCCGCGAACAATGCCGCTTCGTTCACGAGGTTCGCCAGATCGGCGCCCGAAAAGCCCGGCGTGCCGCGCGCGATGACCGCGGCGTCGACGTCGTTCGAGATCGGCACCTTGCGCAGGTGAACCTTCATGATGTGTTCGCGGCCGCGAATATCCGGCAGACCGACGTACACCTGGCGGTCGAAACGGCCCGGACGCAGCAGCGCCTTGTCGAGCACGTCCGAACGGTTCGTTGCGGCAATCACGATCACGCCCGAGTTCGCCTCGAAGCCGTCCATTTCAACGAGCATCTGATTCAGCGTCTGCTCGCGCTCGTCGTTACCGCCGCCCATGCCGGCGCCGCGATGACGGCCGACCGCGTCGATTTCGTCGATGAACACGATGCACGGTGCGTGCTTCTTCGCCTGCTCAAACATGTCGCGCACACGAGCCGCGCCGACGCCGACGAACATTTCGACGAAGTCCGAACCCGAGATGCTGAAGAACGGCACTTTCGCTTCGCCCGCGATGGCGCGAGCAAGCAGCGTCTTACCCGTTCCCGGTGGGCCGACGAGCAGCACGCCACGCGGAATACGGCCACCGAGCTTCTGAAACTTCTGCGGGTCGCGCAGGAAATCGACCAGTTCGGAGACTTCTTCCTTCGCTTCGTCGCAACCGGCGACGTCGGTGAAATTGATTGCGTTGTTGTTTTCGTCGATCAGACGCGCGCGCGACTTGCCGAACGAGAAGGCACCGCCTTTCCCGCCTCCCTGCATCTGTCGCATCATGTAGAACCAGAAACCGATAATGAGGATCGTCGGCCCGAGGTAATACAGCGCGGAAACCAGCGCATTGGGTTCGTCGTCAGCCTTGCCGCTTACCTGAACGCCGTACTTCATCAGATCGCCGACCATCCAGATGTCGCCCGGCGACACGATCTGGTACTTCTGGCCGTCTGCTGGAGTGACCGTGAGGTTCCGCCCCTGGACAATGACGTTCTTGACTTTGCCGTTCTTCGCGTCGTCCATGAACTGCGAATAGGAAACGCCTTCCTGGACACGGGGCTTGTCGAACTGCTTGAACACCGTAAATAGCACCAGTGCGATAACCAGCCACACTGCTGCCTTCGAAAACATATTGTTGTTCAAAGCACCACTCCTTCACTTAGACGGGCGCCTACATTTGCCTTGCGGCACCACGAAAGCATTCTAATCCAGTCCGCAGACCCCTGCCATAAGGTTTCGCTACCACAGAAATAGCATGGCGGGGACTACGCGGCGCCCTACGCGGGCCTTTTCAGATGCTTACCCAAAATAAACGTTTCCGACGACTTGTCCCGCGAAGCCTTGGGCTTGCGGGCAGCCACCACCTTGAACTGGCGCTTGAACTTTTCGACAATCTGGCTGTAACCGCTGCCGTGAAAGCATTTGACTAAAAGGGCTCCATCCGGTTTCAGGTGATTTTGCGAAAATTCCAGCGCGAGATCGCACAAATGCTCGATTCGCGCCGCATCCGCCAATGCCACTCCCGACAGGTTGGGCGCCATATCCGAAATTACAAGATCGACTTGCCGCTCTCCGACTAATTCTTCCAGTTGGCCGAGCACGGCTTCCTCGCGGAAGTCGCCCTGAATGAAGTGGACGTCGGCGACGGGTTCCATCGGCAGAAGATCGAGCGCGATGATCGTGCCGTCGATCCCGCCCTGACGTTCCGCGTCGCGCTGCGACCCTTTTGCCAGTTTGTTGCGCGCGTACTGGCTCCAACTGCCCGGCGTCGAACCGAGATCGACGATGACCTGCCCCGGCCGGATCAGCTTGTCCTGCTCATCGATTTCCTTCAGCTTGTAGGCGGCGCGGGCGCGATAGCCTTCCCGCTGCGCCATTTTCACGTAGGGATCGTTGATGTGGTCGTGCAGCCACGCCGTATTAAACTTGTTTTTTGCCATTAAACGTTGAACTCTTGCTGCGTCATGTCACGCTTTAGCGGATAATACGCGGTTAATTCGCGCGGCTCCCGCCAGAAAACTGGCAGTTATCCGCGATTCTGTTGTCCTGACGCGCCGCCTGCCGCAGTGTCCCAATCGTGTTCCGCTCCAATTCGCCGAAAGACGGACTGGGGAGCGCAGGTGCCGCCATTTTAGTCGAGTCTCCCACTTCACATGCCCGCCCTCAAAGTCTCTTCCGACCAACGCGCCGAGTTGCGCTCCCAGGCACATGCGCTCAAACCGGTCGTGCTCGTCGGCGCCGAAGGTTTGACCGACGCCGTGCTCGCCGAGATCAAGGTCCACCTCGCCGCTCATCAGCTGATCAAGATCCGCGTGTTCGGCGACGAACGCGAAGAGCGCATCGCGATTTACGAACAGATCTGCGACAAGCTGAACGCCGCGCCGATCCAGCATATCGGCAAGCTGCTGGTCATCTGGAAGCCCGAAGCCGCCGCGCAACCCGCGATAAAAGGCAAACGCGGCGCACTGCCGAGCGCCCGCGAAGCCGCCGTCGAAGCCAACCCCGGCAAGGGCCGCGCGCCGCGCGTCGTCAAGGTCGTGAAGCCGAGCGAAGTGCCCATGCGCAAGCCGAAGGCGAAAGCCGTGCTGGTACGCGGCAACGAGCGCGTCACGCAAGGCGGCAACATCAAGCGCGCGAAGAAGCGGCAAACCAGCGCGAAGCGCGCGCATCAGTCGAAATAAGCAGTCGAAATAATCGATTGAAACAAGCAGGCGGATTAACGGTGCGGCGCGAGCTGCACCTTGCCTGCGCTGCGTGCGGCGCCTGCCGCAACCGCCAGCCTTCCTAGCCCGCTACTTTTCCGGACACATCGTCGCGAGCGCCCTGCTGCGCGGCGCCGGCTCCCGTGCCCACGGGCAATTTCCACACGAGCACAATGCCCAGCAGGCTTTCGATCAGGTAGAACACGCTCGAAACGCCGTGCAGCATGCCGAAGCGTGCCGCATAGGCGGAATGCGCGATGTCCGTGCCCGCTTCCAGCGCGGCCACGCGCATCGCGTTCATGAACGGCTGCAACGCGAAATAACCGACCAGCACACAGACCAGCATGCCGGCCACCAGCCAGCGTAAGCGCCGGTACGCGTTGCCGCCGCGCCGGATCACCACGTTGGCGAGACCGAGCAGCAAAATGCCGCAGACCGCGCCAAGCACACCTTCAATGCGAAACAGTTGCGCCGCCACTGCGCCCGCCGTCGACCGGTCGAGCGACGTGAACAGCACCGGCGCGACTGCATAGCCGATAGTGAGCAGACTGCCGACCCACACGACCGTCAGCAGACGAAAGACTCGATGCGGCATCAGTGACACCTGAGTCGCCTTCAAACGTAGCTGACCGCGATGATTTCGTACTCGCGCACGCCGCCTGGCGCCTGCACGGACGCGACATCGCCTTCGGACTTGCCGATCAGCGCGCGCGCAATCGGCGAGCTGATGGAGATGAGGCCGTGGTCGATGTCCGCTTCGTCGTCGCCGACGATCTGATATTTGACCGATGCGCCCGAGTCCAGGTCTTCCAGTTCGACGGTGGCGCCGAACACCACGCGGCCGTCGGCCTCAACTTGCGACGGGTCGATCACCTGCGCGCCCGCCAGCTTCGATTCGATCTCGGCGATGCGGCCTTCGATGAAGCCCTGCTTCTCTTTCGCGGCATCGTATTCCGCGTTTTCGGACAGATCGCCCTGCGCGCGCGCTTCCGCGATCGAGTTGATCACGGCGGGACGCTCGACCGATTTCAGCCGCTGCATTCGTCGCGCAGCATGTCTGCGCCGCGCTTGGTCAATGGAATAGTGCTCATAAACAACTCTCGAAAAAACGCCGGGCCGCTCCAAACCCTCCCGGCCCTTTTTGGGATCTGGCGCTAAAGCGGCAGATGGGAGCGCTTTGGAACAAAAAACGGCCGTAAAAAAAATCACCGCGGTTAAGTGCATTTCGCGGGAGCCGGCGGCCGGGGGAAAACCCGGACCACAGCACCTGCGAAACGCCGCTTAACCGCGGCACTTACATCCTGGACAGGTATTCGAAGCCTTAGTTTAGGCGAGCGTGCAAACCTTGTAAATCATAGACTTCCAGGTCCTTCAGGTAGCGCAAGCCTTCGACCGCCGCGCGCGCGCCCGACATCGTCGTGTAGTACGTGACCTTGTTGGCCTGCGCGCTCATGCGGATCGAACGCGAATCGGCAATCGCCGCGCGCGTTTCGTCGACGGTCGTGAAGACCAGCGCGATCTCGCCGTTCTTGATCATGTCGACGATGTGCGGACGGCCGTCCTTCACCTTGTTGACGACCTTCACCGGCACGCCGGCCGCTTCGATCGCGGCTGCCGTGCCCTTGGTGGCGACGATCGGATAACCGAGTTCGTGCAGCATGCGCGCGACTTCGACGGCCTTCGGCTTGTCGGCGTCCATCACCGTCAGCAGCACCGTGCCCGACTCCGGCAGACGCGAGCCCGCCGCGAGCTGCGACTTGAAGAGCGCTTCGCCGAACGTGCGGCCCACGCCCATCACTTCGCCGGTCGAACGCATTTCGGGTCCGAGCACCGGATCGACTGCCGGGAACTTGACGAACGGGAACACCGCTTCCTTCACGCTGAAATACGGCGGCTCGATTTCCTTCGTCACGCCTTGCTGCGCGAGCTTCTGGCCGACCATTGCTCGCGCCGCGATCTTGGCGAGCGGCAGGCTGGTTGCCTTCGACACGTACGGCACTGTGCGCGAGGCGCGCGGGTTCACTTCCAGCACGTAGATGACGTCTTCTTTCGAGCCGTCCGCCTGCGGCACTTGCTGAATCGCGAACTGCACGTTCATCAGACCGATCACGTTCAGCGCCTTCGCCATCGCGCCGGTCTGGCGCTTGAGCTCAGCCACGGTTTCCTTCGACAGCGAGTACGGCGGCAGCGAGCAAGCCGAGTCGCCCGAGTGCACGCCCGCCTGTTCGATGTGCTCCATCACGCCGCCGATGAACACCGCCTCGCCGTCCGAAATGCAGTCCACGTCGCATTCGATGGCGTCGTTCAGGAAGCGGTCGAGCAGCACCGGCGAATCGTTCGATACCTTCACGGCCTCGCGCATGTAGCGCTCGAGGTCGCGCGGCTCGTGGACGATTTCCATCGCGCGGCCGCCCAGCACGTACGACGGACGCACGACGAGCGGATAGCCGATTTCGTCGGCGAGCTTCAGCGCTTCGTCTTCGGCGCGCGCGGTGCGGTTCGGCGGCTGACGCAGGCCGAGGTCTTGCAGCAGCTTCTGGAAACGCTCGCGGTCTTCGGCGGCGTCGATCATGTCCGGCGACGTGCCGATGATCGGCACTCCGTTCGCTTCAAGGTCGAGCGCGAGCTTCAGCGGCGTCTGGCCGCCGTATTGCACGATCACGCCGACCGGCTTTTCCTTGTCGACGATTTCGAGCACGTCTTCAAGCGTGAGCGATTCGAAGTACAGACGGTCGGACGTGTCGTAGTCGGTCGAAACGGTTTCAGGGTTGCAGTTGACCATGATCGTTTCGTAGCCGTCTTCGCGCATGGCGAGCGCGGCGTGCACGCAGCAGTAGTCGAACTCGATGCCCTGGCCGATCCGGTTCGGGCCGCCGCCCAGCACCATGATCTTCTTGTTGTTCGTCGGGTTCGCTTCGCACTCTTCCTCGTAGGTCGAGTACATGTACGCGGTTTTCGTCGCGAACTCCGCCGCGCACGTGTCGACGCGCTTGTACACCGGACGCACATTCAACTCGATGCGGCGCGCGCGCACTTCAGCGGGCTTCGCGCCGACGAGCTTCGCGAGACGCCGGTCGGAGAAGCCGCTCTGCTTCAGATACTTGAGCTCTTCCTTCGAAAGGCTCGCGAGCGTGCGGCCGGCCAGCGCCTTTTCCTTCAGCACGACCTGTTCGATCTGCGCGAGGAACCACGGGTCGATAGACGTCTCTTCGAAAATTTCATGCGCCGTCATGCCGATACGGAACGCGTCGCCCACGTACCAGATACGGTCCGGGCCGGCTTCGCCGATTTCGCGGATGATCTCGTCGCGGTTCGTGGTCTTTTCGTCCAGACCGTCGACGCCGACTTCAAGACCGCGCAGCGCCTTCTGGAACGACTCCTGGAAGGTGCGGCCAATCGCCATGACTTCGCCGACCGACTTCATCTGCGTGGTCAGGCGCGAATCGGCTTCGCGGAATTTCTCGAACGCAAAGCGCGGAATCTTGGTGACGACGTAGTCGATAGTCGGTTCGAACGATGCCGGCGTCTGGCCGCCGGTGATTTCGTTCTTGAGCTCGTCGAGCGTGTAGCCGACTGCCAGCTTGGCCGCGACCTTGGCGATCGGGAAGCCGGTGGCCTTCGACGCCAATGCCGACGAACGCGACACGCGCGGGTTCATTTCGATTACGATCATCCGGCCGTCTTTCGGATTGATCGAGAACTGCACGTTCGAGCCGCCCGTGTCCACGCCGATTTCGCGCAACACAGCGAGCGACGCGTTACGCAGCACCTGATATTCCTTATCGGTGAGCGTTTGCGCCGGCGCGACGGTGATCGAGTCGCCGGTGTGGATGCCCATCGGGTCCAGATTTTCGATCGAGCAGACGATGATGCAGTTGTCCTTCTTGTCGCGGACCACTTCCATCTCGTACTCTTTCCAGCCGAGCAGCGATTCTTCGATCAGCAGCTCGCGCGTGGGCGACAGATCGAGGCCGCGCTTGCAGATCTCTTCGAACTCTTCGCGGTTGTACGCAATGCCGCCGCCCGAGCCGCCCAGCGTGAACGACGGACGGATCACGACCGGATAGCCGCCGCTGCCGGTTTGTGCCGCGATGTCTGCTTGCACCGACAGCGCTTCTTCCATCGAATGCGCGGTGCCCGACTTGGCCGAACCGAGGCCGATCTTCGTCATCGCGTCTTTGAATTTCTGGCGGTCTTCCGCCTTGTCGATGGCTTCCGGCGACGCGCCGATCAGCTCGACGTTGTACTTCGTGAGCACGCCATGCGCGTGGAGATCGAGCGCGCAGTTCAGCGCGGTCTGGCCGCCCATGGTCGGCAAGATTGCGTCCGGGCGCTCCTTCGCGATGATGCGCTCAACCACTTCCCACGTAATCGGCTCGATGTAGGTCACGTCGGCCGTGTTCGGGTCGGTCATGATCGTCGCGGGATTGCTGTTGACGAGGATGACCTTGTAGCCTTCCTCACGCAGCGCCTTGCATGCCTGCGCGCCCGAGTAATCGAACTCGCACGCCTGGCCGATGATGATCGGACCCGCGCCGATAATGAGAATGCTCTTGATGTCTGTCCGCTTGGGCATAACGCTCTCGCTAATGTATTCCTGAATTCTTTCCGTCGGCGCGCGCCGCGTGGGCGTTGCGCGCGCTTTGCTTCTGGCTGCTTGCTGCGGGGCTTGCCGCGGCGTGCGTTCTTACGCCGCCGCGGTCTTGCCGGCCTTCTTCGCGTCCATCAATCCGGTAAAGCGGTCGAACAGATACGCGATGTCGTGCGGACCCGGCGATGCTTCCGGGTGACCCTGGAAGCAGAAAGCCGGCTTGTCGGAGAGCGCGAAGCCTTGCAGCGTGCCGTCGAAGAGCGACACATGCGTAACGCGGGCGTTGGCGGGCAGCGTGTTCGCATCGACAGCAAAACCGTGGTTCTGCGACGTGATGACCACGCGGCCGTCTTCCAGGTCTTTCACCGGATGATTCGCGCCGTGGTGACCGGTCTTCATCTTCACGGTTTTCGCGCCGAGCGCGAGGCCCATGATCTGATGGCCGAGGCAGATGCCGAAGGTCGGAATGCCGCGCTCGATCAACTCTTTGGTTGCCTTGATCGCGTAGTCGCACGGCTCCGGGTCGCCGGGGCCGTTCGACAGGAAGATGCCGTCCGGATTGAGCGCGAGCGCATCAGCCGCGGTAGCTTGCGCCGGCAGCACGGTGACGTGGCAACCGCGCTCCGCCAGCATGCGAAGGATGTTGTACTTGACGCCGTAATCGAACGCGACGACGCGGTACTTCGGCGCGTTCTGCTTGCCGTAGCCGTTGCCGAGACGCCATTCGGTTTGCGTCCACTCATAGGTTTCCTTCGTCGACACGACCTTCGCGAGGTCCATGCCCGAGAGGCCCGGGAACGAGCGTGCGAGTTCGATAGCCTTTGCTTCGTCGTCCGAACCGGCGAGAATCGCGCCGTTCTGCGCGCCCTTGTCGCGCAGAACGCGGGTCAGCTTGCGGGTGTCGAGGCCGGCGATGGCGACCACGCCTTCGTCCTGCAGATACTGGCTGAGCGTGCGCTCCATGCGGAAGTTCGACGCGAGGACCGGCAGATCGCGAATGATCAGCCCAGCGGCATGGACTTTCGTCGCCTCGACGTCTTCGGCGTTGACGCCGACATTGCCGATGTGCGGATACGTGAGGGTGACGATCTGGCGCGCGTAGCTCGGGTCAGTCAGGATTTCCTGATAGCCGGTGATAGCCGTGTTGAACACGACTTCGCCGATGGTATGCCCGGGGGCGCCGATCGAATAACCACGAAAGACCGTGCCGTCGGCGAGCGCGAGCAGAGCGGGAGAAAATGACGGCAACACGGGAGACTCCTTGGGGGAACACCCTGTTGCCGACCTGCCTATCCGGTTTGCGAGCCGCAGCGAACAGCATCACGGGATGCGCGCGCAGACTCGCTCGCGTACTGCCGTTGACGTCGCAAGGGGCGCACGATGGGTCCATTGTGTGGACGGATCGGCGAGGTGCGGGCCCTTCTTGCTACGCCTGTGGCGCGCGGCGGATGAACGGTATGGGAGAGGTAGGCGCTAGGGTGCGGGTTGATAAGCTCAAACCTTGGAATTATAGCCGGAAACCGCCGTTCTCTCCAAATCCGAGATGGCTGGGCGGGGGCGTGGCGGTGCTCGCCCGGCGGGTCAAAGCCTTGCTGCGAGCGGCTTGCGCGGTTGCCGGGCTTATGCGCGGCGGCCGTTTCGGGATAGCGTCAAGACGCCCGGCGGCGGGATCGAAATCGCGGAGGAAAGATTCGCGCATCGTCGCGCCTGGCGCCCGACGGCAGTAGCACGCCCCGGCTCGTAGGCAAGCACCAGTTGCCGGACGGCGCACAATGAAAAACGCCGTCACCACAGGGTGACGGCGTCGAAAACTCATTTCATGTCGGAGCGCGGCAGGCTCTGCGTCGATCGGAAGCCCGATCGGCGCATCAACCAGCATTAATCTGCATCAGTTGCTCTTCTTCGTGCTCTTGCTGCTCTTGCTGGAAGTGGAAGCCGATACCTTCGTCACCTTGCCGGCAGGCGCCGCGGACGCTTTCGACTTGCCGCCCTTCGCCACCGGCTCGGACACCTTCACCACCGCCGCCGAATGTCCGCGCCCTTTCGTCCTCTCGCTGCGCGCTTCGCGCTTCGAGCCGCCGACGCGCGTGCCGATCTTCTGGACGCCGCCACCTTCGACATCGGTCGCGATGCGCTCCGGCCCCGGTTCGCTCGGGACCGCCCGGCCGACCGGCACGTGCAGCACGACGACCTGGCCGCGTGAGACGCTGTCGCGATGCGTGCGGTTCCACGCCTTCAACTGGCCGACGGACACGCCGTAGCGCAGCGCGATAGCCGCCATCGACTGATTGCGGCGCACGCGGATCAGCATCTTGCGCGTGTCGGGGACGTCCGGCTCCATCGCGAGCACGGCGCTTTCCGCGACGTCCGCGCTGATGTCCTCGTCGTCGTCCGAACCGCGCGGCACGACAATCGTGGAGCCCGGCTTAAGACGCATGCCGACCGGAATCTTGTTCACTTCCATCAGCGTGTCGGCGTCGACACCGATCTTTTGCGCGATCGCCGCCGGCGCCGAACGCTCGGTGACCGTGTACGTGGTCCACGACGACAGCGAACCCGAATACGTTTTCAGATTGCGCTCGAACGCGCTCGCATTGTCGAACGGCAGCAGGATTTGCGGCTGCGTCGCGCCGAGAATGACCGGCTTCCTGAACGACGGGTTCAGCGAGCGGAATTCGTCGAGCGGCAGATTGGCCAGTTTGGCCGCCATGTCCACGTCGATATCGTGCGACGTGGTGACGGTCACGAAATACGGGTGATTCGGAATGGACGGCAGCGCGAGCCCGTACATCTGCGGGTTCATCACGATGTTCTTGACGGCCTGCAGCTTCGGCACGTAGTTGCGCGTCTCGTTCGGCATGCGCAGGCTCAGGTAGTCGGTCGGCAAGCCCGCCGCTTCGTTACGCGCGATGGCGCGCTGCACGTTACCCTCGCCCCAGTTGTACGCCGCGAGCGCGAGCTGCCAGTCGCCGAACATGTCATGCAGACGCGACAGATAGTCGAGCGCGGCGCTGGTCGACGCCAGCACGTCGCGGCGCTCGTCCTGCCACATGTTCTGCTTGAGGTTGTAGGTGCGGCCGGTGCCCGGCATGAACTGCCACATGCCGGCCGCCTTCGCCACCGACAACGCCTGCGGGCTGTACGCCGACTCGATGAACGGCAGCAACGCGAGCTCGGTCGGCATATGGCGCGCCTCGAGTTCCTCGACGATGTGGTACAGGTACTTCTGCGAGCGCTCGGTCATGCGCTGCACGTAATCGGGACGCTGCGCATACCAGTTGACCTGCATGTCGACCAGGTCGGTCTGCAGGTCGGGCATCTGGAAACCACGGCGAATACGGCCCCACAAGTCGGCGTCCGCGCTCGTCAACTGCGTGACGGAGCCTTTGTCGACGTTGATGGTTTCCTTGGCGGTGGCTGTCTTGCGAAGTGCGTCTGCTACGGCTTGCTGACTGGCGGGATTTGTTGCGGTGGTGGGGCTGACCGTCGTTGGTCCCTGGCTCGCGCAGGCGGCGAGCGTCAGGACCAGCAACGCACTAAAGATAAATCGCATGAACGTCTCGGCTTCCACAAGGGCTGGAATTTGCAGCCGATAGTACGAAACCCTAACGTCTACGTCAATTGGAAATTGACGAAAAAATCAAGCAAATCTAAGGCTTGGCGAATTCTTCCGATTCTTCGCTTGAGGAAGACCCCAGGGCCGACCCGGTCACCGGAAGCGGTTCTTCCATTCGCGCATCAGCGTGAACGCTCCAAGCCGGTCCGATACTTTCTCGTGCAACTGCTCCTGCAGGGCTGCCTGGACGGCGGGATTGCCGGCCCGCAGGAAAGGATTCACCGCGCGTTCGTGGGCGATCGTGGTGGGCAGCGTCGGCAGATTGCGGGCTCGCAAGTCGGCCGCCTGGTCCCGCCAGGCTTGCAAGTCGGCGTTGCCCGGCTCGCAGGCGAGCGCGAAGCGGATGTTAGAGAGTGTATATTCGTGCGCGCAGTGCACTTGCGTTTCGCCGGGCAACGCGGCGAGCGAGTCGAGCGACGCCAGCATCTGCTGCGGCGTGCCTTCGAACAACCGGCCGCATCCGCAAGCGAACAGCGTATCGCCGCAAAACACGTGAGGCGTGCCGCCGGGATCTGCCGCCTGAAAATAGGCGATGTGGCCGCTCGTATGACCTGGCACGTCCAGCACGCTCAGTTCGAGCGCAGGCGCGGCAATCGTCACCCGATCGCCATTTTCAAGACGCTGCGTGACACGCTCGATCGCTTCACCGGCGGGCCCGTAGACGGGAACGTCCTGGCCATTCAGCAGATCGGCCACCCCGCCGACGTGGTCTTGATGATGGTGCGTGAGTAAAATAGCGCTCAGCCGCCACCCGCGTTTGGCCAGATAGGCGCGAACCGGAGCGGCCTCGCCCGGATCGACGACTACCGCGTGGTGTCCGTCGGAAACGACCCAGATGTAATTGTCTTCAAACGCCGGGACCGGTACGTACTCGAGCGCATTCATAGGCGACGCATTCTTTGATATGACTGACCGAGCGATTATAGACTGGCCCGCCTGGACGGATTCGCCGCCTGGCCGCTACGTGCTCGAGTGGGAACAGACCCAGCTCGACCGTGTGGTGTCGGACGTGTTCGGCTACCACGCACTGCAACTCGGCCTGCCGCAGCTCGACGCCTTGCGCGAAAATCGCATGCCCTGCCGCGGGCTGGTGCTGGACGCCGCCAGCGGCGCGAGCGCGCCCTACAGCTTCCCGCGCGCGGACGCGCACGCCGGCAACGGAGCGGGCAATCCGACGCACGGCGCGACGCACGGCCCGGCGCGCGGCGCGTTTGCGCCGCTGCCTTCGCCAACGGGGCGCAGTGCCGTCTGGTGCGATCTGCTCGATCTGCCGTTCGAGGCGCAGAGCGTCGATCTGATCGTGATGCCGCACACGCTCGAATTTACGAGCGACCCGCACCGCCTGCTGCGCGAAGCCGAACGCGTGCTGATGCCGGAAGGCCAACTGATCATTCTCGGCTTCAACTCGTTGTCGCTATGGGGCGCGCGGCAATCGGTCGGCAAGATGACCGGCCGGCCGTTCGTGCCCGCCGCCGTCGATCTGATCGCCTTCACGCGTCTTAAGGACTGGATCAAGCTGCTCGGATTCGACCTTGAACGCGGGCGCTTCGGCTGCTATCGTCCGCCGCTCGACAGCGACCAGTGGCTCTCCCGCTACGGCTTCATGGAAGCCGCCGGCGACCGCTGGTGGCCGATTTTCGGCGCAACCTACATGATCAAGGCGATCAAGCGCGTGCGCGGCATGCGCCTCGTCGGACCGCTGAAGGTGAAAAAACCCGTCCTCGCCGCGGGCCTCGCGCCCGCCGCCACACCGAATACACGCAACCACACTCAATGACAGCGAACATCATCGACATTTATACGGACGGCGCCTGCAAGGGCAACCCCGGCCCCGGCGGCTGGGGCGCGCTTTTGCGCTTCGGCGATCAGGAAAAAGAGCTGTTCGGCGGCGAAGCGAATACGACCAACAACCGCATGGAACTGATGGGCGTGATTTCCGCGCTCGAAGCGCTCAAGCGTCCATGCAAGGCCGTCGTGCACACCGATTCGCAGTACGTGCAGAAAGGCATCAGCGAGTGGATTCACGGCTGGAAAAAGAAAGGCTGGGTCACGGCGGCGAAGCAGCCGGTCAAGAACGCGGATTTGTGGAAGCGGCTCGACGCGCTCGTCGCGCAGCACGAAATCGAATGGCGCTGGGTGCGCGGCCATAACGGGCACCCGGAGAACGAGCGCGCCGATCAGCTCGCCAACCGCGGCGTCGCATCGCTCGCGGAACTATGACGCCAGCCGCCGGCCCGCGCGTTCTTTTGCTGCTTGTTTGCGGCTGCAACTTCTGAGGCAAGCTAAACCGATATGCGTCAACTGATCCTCGATACCGAAACGACCGGCCTCAACGCCCGCACCGGCGACCGCATCCTCGAGCTGGGCTGCGTCGAACTGGTGAACCGGCGGCTCACCGGCAACAACCTGCATTTCTATATCAATCCCGAACGCGACAGCGATCCCGGCGCGCTGGCGGTCCACGGCCTGACCACCGAATTCCTCAGCGACAAGCCGAAGTTCGCCGACATCGCCGACCAGATTCGCGACTTTATCCAGGGCGCGGACCTGATCATTCACAACGCGCCCTTCGACATCGGCTTTCTCGACGCCGAATTCGCGTTGCTCGGCCTGCCGCCCGTGAGCACGTATTGCGGCGAGATCATCGACACGCTCGCGCGCGCCAAGCAGATGTTCCCCGGTAAGCGCAATTCACTGGACGCGCTCTGCGATCGCTTCGGCATCAGTAACGCGCACCGCACGCTGCACGGCGCGCTGCTCGACTCGGAACTGCTCGCCGAGGTTTATCTTGCGATGACGCGCGGCCAGGAAAGCCTCGTCATCGACATGCTCGGCGAATCGCACGCCGGCGGCGAAGCGCATGCGCCGCGCGTGGCGATCGAATCGCTGGATCTCGTGGTGATTGCGGCCAGCGACGACGAGCTCGCCGCGCATCAGGAAGTTCTCGACGGCCTCGACAAGGCGATCAGAGGCACGAGCGTATGGCGTCTCGAACCTGCGCCCGTGTCGGCCGTGTCGGATGAGCAAGCCGCTTAAAAAGTGCTGGACGAGTTCCGCAATGCCTGACATAATCTCGATCTCTTCGGGTGGTTAGCTCAGCGGTAGAGCACTGCCTTCACACGGCAGGGGTCACTGGTTCGATCCCAGTACTACCCACCAGATTCTTGGTGCGTCGATCACCGAAGACAAAGGGCTCACGTAGAAATGCGTGAGCCCTTTTCCGTTTTGGCGCGCTGTCTTGTGGTTGTATTGGCATCCGGTTTTGCGGCTCCGTAATCGACCGCGCCGTCAACACCGAAACCTCGTCGATTGCGACGGCAAAACAGCGCTGATATAGTCGGTGTTCGGGCATTCGCCCCGTCTACTTTCTCCACCTCATTGACCACAGGGAGGCGTCACATGTTTGCAGTGCATATGGCCGTCCCTGACATGGTCCCGCGGCGCTCGCGTTTGCCTCTCAGTTGTTTCCTGAGTCGCCGCTGACGGGTCACCGACCTGTCGCCATCCGCGGTGCAGCCGAAGCAGGCGCGCCGCGCAATTCCAGATAGTCCACCGCTCGCTCCGCAGGCTTATTGCCCGCAGTTTCATTGCCGCAGCTTCATTGCGGTTTAACCGCGTGCTTCGACTATCTCTTCATCCTGCTTTTGACTGGAACCCCGTTGCGCCATGCGCGCCGGGGTTGTCGAAAAATGACCGGAAAAAAACTCGACTTTCGCGGACAAGCCTTTAAGGATGTCCTCGGCTTCACCTTCATTCACTGGGCGAAACAGCCGTGGCGCATCGTCGTCATTGCGGCGCTCGTCATGCTCTCAGCGGTGGCGGACGTGCTGACGCCGATGTTCGCCGGCCACCTCGTCGACGCCATCGCGTCGGGCCCGGCCGCGCGCGGCAGCGCCTGGCACGCGGCGGTCACGGCGTTTTGCGTGCTCGGCGCGCTCGGCCTCGGCGCGACCTTGCTGCGGCAAGGCATGTACTTCAACATCATCAAGCTGACGCTGAAGATGATGAGCGAGATCGCCGCCAACGCGTTTCATCGCGTGCAGCGGTTTTCGACCGACTGGCATGCGAACAGCTTCGCGGGCTCTACCGTGCGCAAAATCACGCGCGGCATGTGGGCGCTCGACCTGCTGAACGACACGTTGCTGATCGCGCTGTTTCCGTCGCTGATCATGCTGGTTGGCGCGACGCTGCTGCTCGGCTGGCGCTGGCCGATGATGGGCGCGGTGGTCGGCATCGGCTCGCTGATCTACATCACGGTAACGGTCGCGCTGTCGCTCGGCTATGTCGCGCCCGCCGCACGCCTCGCGAATGCGTGGGACACGCGCATGGGCGGCGCGCTCGCGGACGCGGTGAGCTGCAACGGCGTGGTCAAGGCCTTCGGCGCGGAAGAGCGCGAAGAAGTGCTGCTTGCGCGCGTGATCGGCAAGTGGCGCGAACGCACGCGGCGCACGTGGATTCGCGGCACGATCAACGGCGGCGTGCAGGGCGCGATGCTGGTGGCAATCCAGACGGCTATCCTCGGCGCGGCGCTCGTGCTGTGGTTGCGCGGCGAGGCGAGCGTCGGCGACATCACGTTCGCGCTGACGATGTTCTTCATGCTGCAAGGCTATTTGCGCGACGTGGGCATGCACATTCGCAACTTGCAGCGCTCCGTCAACGACATGGAAGAACTCGTGTCGCTGGAGCGCCAGCCGCTCGGTATCGAAGATCGGCCGGGCGCCGGTCCGATCGCGATTGGCAAAGGCGAGATCCGCTTCGAGCACGTCACCTTCCACTATGGGGCGAACGCCACGCCGCTGTACCGCGACTTCTCCGTGCGCATTGCGCCTGGCGAACGCGTCGGGCTGGTCGGCCATTCGGGCTCGGGCAAGACGACCTTTATCAAGCTGATCCAGCGCCTTTACGACGTTTCGGAAGGCCGCATCACGATCGACGGTCAGGACATCGCGCAGGTCAGGCAGGCGTCGTTGCGCAGCCAGATTGCGATCGTGCAGCAGGAGCCGGTGCTGTTTCATCGCTCGCTCGCGGAGAACATCGCCTATGCGCGTCCGGACGCGAGCCGCGCCGACATCGAGCGAGCCGCGCGGCTTGCGAACGCGCACGACTTCATCAGCGCGTTGCCGGGCGGTTATGACACGCTGGTCGGGGAGCGCGGCATCAAGCTGTCGGGCGGCGAGCGTCAGCGTGTGGCAATCGCGCGCGCGTTTCTCGCCGACGCCCGCATTCTGATTCTCGACGAAGCGACATCGAGCCTCGACAGCGAAAGCGAAGTGCTGATCCAGCAGGCGATGGAGCGGCTGATGCTCGGCCGCACGACGCTCGTGGTCGCGCACCGCCTGTCGACCGTGCGCGCACTCGACCGGTTGCTCGTGCTCGACAAGGGCAAGGTGATCGAAGAAGGCAGCCACGAAACGCTGATCGGTCTCGAGAACGGCCTGTACCGGCGGCTCTTCGAGCGGCAGGCGCTGGAGTTGATCAAGGGCTTGAGCGAACCGCCCGTCCCCGTCCGCCAGGAAACGGCGCGCATGCGCAGTTCGACGACTGACGATTCGAGCCTGCTGGTCGGCAAGTAAGAACGCCGACGATGACGCGCGTCACACGGAAATGCCTTTATTCAAGGCCTATTCCGTTGACGCGCCGCCGGCTTACACCACGCCCGCAGGCAAGCCGATGCCGCGCGCCATGCCGGTCGCGGCGAACACCATCAGCACGAGCAAGACCGTCTGAATCACGCTCAGGTGTGCGTAGCGGCGTGCGTTGTGCAGGTCCGGCGCCTCGCCCTTTCGTATCGACGCGCGCCAGCGCATCAAGGCGAGCATCGACGGAACTTCAAGCAGGACGATGATGACGAGCAGCGTCATCTTGAGGTGAAAGAGCGGCTCGTGGAGATAGTAGTCGGCGCCCTTCTCATAAGAACCGAAAACGCGCATCAGCCCCGTCACGATCAGCACCAGGGCGGACAGACCCCACCGCGTGTCGGCCCGGAACACGGAGCGCAGCGCGGCAGGCACCGCCGCGCGGCGCAGCGACCACGTGCGCCGCAGGATCGACGCAAGCGCGAAGCCATAAGCAAGCAGATGAAGAGCGGCAAGTAACCAGCGAACCAGCATAGCGACTCCTGCTAACGACACGGCACATCGTTGTTATCGCTCGCCCGCCGTCAAGCGCGGGCGGCGTCCTGGTTTCATTATCGACCACGGCTTACTTTACAACGCGCTCGTCCGTCATGGCATGTGAGCGACGGCACACAGCGCGCTTCAGATTCAGACTTGCCGCAACGTGCTGTCGAGCGCGCGTGCCGCGACGCGATCGCCTTCCGTCGTCAACGCCGCGCGAAACACCGTCTGCCGGTTGTGCCCCGCGGCCGCAGGCGAATCCCACAGCAATTCGATTTTCGGACGACGGCCAAACGCGGCCCGCGCAAGCGACGGCGCGCCGCTCGCGCGCGGCGCAGACTGCGTCACCGCATCGCCTGCGGCATGCAGCGCGATCACCGGCGTGGGCGGCGCCGCAGACCGCGTGCCCGCACCGTCCGCCCAGCGCACCGAGAGCTCGCGCGCGTCGTACTGCCCCACCTTGCGACGCTCGGCCCATACGCTCACCGTGCGTGTCAGCGGGTCGAGCGAGACCGCATAGCGTCCGATCGCAAAGCGTCGCGCGGCGATGTTGGTGCGCCAGAGCGGCCGCGGCCGGCAGATCCACAGGACCGCCGCGTAGAGCGCCGGTGCGACCAGCAGCCAGCCGTTGGTCGCGGCCACGGTTTGCGCGGCGCGCCGCCAGCCGGCGCTCATTGCAAACGCACTGACCACCCAGACCGCAAACAGAAACCCGAGGAACGCGAAGAGACGCAGCGCTTGCCGCAGCCATTGCGGCAGCGGATGGAACGGACGCTCGGCCACGGCGCGCGCGCCCGGCAAGAAGATCAGCAGGAACAGGAAGACGAGGTTGACGCACGCCCACGGCGACGACGCCATCGCCGATAGCGACGTCGTCAGATCCATCGCCGACATGGAAAACAGCCAGCGGGCGAGAAGCACGAGACCGATGGCGCGCAGCGCGAAAATCGTTCCGGCGCCGGGCGCGGCATTCGCTCGCGTCTCTTTCGTTCTCGCCAAGGCATCCTCCTGTCGTCGGCGGCGCCGCAGCCAAATTTGCGGCACGGCCATTATAGGGATATTACGAAAGGCGGCTGCTGCGGCGGTCGCGAAACACCCGCTTTGCATCGCGAAACGCGAAAAAACGCGGCGCGCATGCAACAACGCCCCGCGAGTGCGTGGCACGCGGGGCGTTGCGGGTGGCCGGCGAAGCGCTGTAACACGCTTGATCCGCCGAACCGGTTTGCTTCGACCGGCAGCTTCCGGTCTAGCGTTTTAGTTTGCGTTGACTTCGCGCAGCACCGTGCGGTGCTTGCGACGCAGCAGTTCTTCGTACGTCGCGACGTAGTTCTGCGCCATCACCTTCGACGAGAAACGCGCTTCGAACGACTTGCGCACCGTTTCGCGCGACAGCGTGTGCAGACGCTTGACCGCCGCGACCGCGCTGATTTCGTCTTCGACGACGAAGCCCGACACGCCGTTGTCGATCACTTCCGGCACCGAACCGCGGTTAAACGCGATCACCGGCGTACCGCAAGCCATTGCTTCGATCATCACGAGACCGAAGGGCTCCGGCCAGTCGATCGGGAACACCAGTGCATGCGCGTTGCCGAGGAACTCACGCTTTTCGGCTTCGCCGATTTCGCCGATGTATTCGACGTGCGGGAGCGCCATCAGCGGCTTGATCACTTCTTCGTAATAGGCACGATCGGCCTTGTCGATCTTGGCCGCGACCTTGAGCTTCATGCCCGCCTGGCCGGCGATGCGGATCGCACGGTCGAGACCCTTCTCCGGCGAAACGCGGCCGAGGAATGCGAGGTAGCCGGGCTCGACGTTCTTGATCGGCGTGAGCACGTTTTCCGGCAGACCGTGATAGACGGTTTGCAGCCAGTTTGCCTGCGGCAGCGGAATGCGCTGGTTGTCCGAGATCGAGACGACCGGCACGTCATTGAACGTGTTGAAGATCGGCTGAAGTTCCGGCAGATCGAGACGGCCGTGCAGCGTGGTCACGAACGGCACCGGCTGGCGCGCGAACAGCGAGAACGGGTAGTAGTCGATGTGGAAATGCAGCACATCGAATTCTTCCGCGCGGCGGCGTACTTCTTCGAGCAGCAGCATGTGCGGCGCCATCACGTCGCGGATGGTCGGGTCGAGGCGCAGTGCTTGCGGCCAGAACGCTTCGAGCTTTGCCGAGGTTTGCGAATCGCCGCTCGCAAAGAGCGTGACGTCGTGGCCCTGCTCGACCAGCGCTTCGGTCAGATAAGACACCACACGTTCCGTACCACCGTACAGCTTGGGAGGAACCGCCTCGTGCAACGGAGCGATTTGAGCGATTCGCATATGAAGAACTCCTCGTAAAAAACCGGCAAAAGTACTGCGTTTGGTAAAAGCGACTCGCTTGCTCGCCAGGGCAGTCGGGCCGGACACGCCGGCGCGGGCCTATTCTCTCGAGATAGCCTGCGAAGGATCGCTTCAGTTTAAATAGCCCGGACGACGGTCGCCGTCCATGCCTGTGCGGTAAACGCACAGACGTGCCCGACGTTGACAAACTGTCAGAAATTTCGGCAGGGCCTACAGCGCATGCATTATCGATGCCGGGATTCTCGCTGCACCACAACATTTCAAAGACTTTACTTTGTTACAGCAGGGATACACTTTGCAAACCCTTGTTTTGCAAGGCAGTTCTACAGTAACGACTGGCTTGCTGCTGTGCCGTCGTGCATGCTTGCCCCGGCTCGACGGTCGTGCTTTGTAAGTTCTTGCACAAGCGTACCGGCACCCATTGAAGAGAATTCAGCGCCGGGCTGAATGCAATTTGTAATTATATCCCGAAATATTCCGCGATCCGCGTGAACCACTGCCGCCGCAGTCAGTCGAGCAAGAGGTAGATCGCGGACGTCCATCGCGACATCAATCGCGCCAAAAGCCCGGATACACAGGGCGCAATCGTCTTTGCATGTTTACAATGCGAAGCATTGGCTTCGCCGCGATGCTTTTTCGCGTGGCCCATGGCTTGCATGCACACCTCCGAACCACACCGACCTCTCGATCAATTGGAACATTTGACCATCGCCCAGCGCAACGCCGAAAACGCAAAGCTCGCGAGCTATGCGCACAGGCCGCTTGCGTTCCTTTTCCGTTTTATCCGCCGCCATCCGCTCGCTCATACGATCGTGCTGTGCAGCGTGGTAGCGGCCGTGGGCTGTGCGCTCGCTTCGCAGTACGCGATCAAACATCTTATCGACGTGCTCGGCACCGGCCGGCATCATCCCGGGCCGCTGTGGGGTGCGTTCGCGATCCTCGTCGGACTGATCGCGGCGGATAACCTGCTGTGGCGGGTCGGCGGCTGGGTCGCGGCGCATACGTTCGTCGCCGTGACCGGCGACTTGCGGCGCGACCTCTTCCAGTATCTGAGCGGACATTCGCCGACCTACTACGCCGAGAAGCAGCCCGGCATGCTGGCAAGCCGGATCACCGCGACCTCGAACGCCGTCTACACGGCCGAAAACACCACGGCGTGGAACGTTCTGCCGCCGTGCATCGCCGTGCTCGGCGCGATCTTCATGATCATCGCGGTCAACCCGCTGATGGCGGGCGGCCTGATGCTGTGCTCGGCGATCCTGTCGGTGGTGCTGTACAAGCTCGCCGGCCGCGGCTCGGTGCGCCATCACCATTTCGCGACCAGAGCGGCCTCGGTGGACGGCGAGCTCGTCGACGTCATCAGCAACATGGGCCTCGTTCGTGCGTTCGGCATGACGTTTCGCGAGCAGCAGCGTTTCGGCGCGACGGTCAAGGCCGAGATGGACGCGCGTCAGCAGAGCCTGCTGTACCTCGAGAAGCTGCGCCTGCTGCACGCGGTGATCACCGCGCTGCTGTCGGCGGGTCTGCTCGGCTGGGCGCTGTTGCTGTGGGACCAAGGCAAGGCGACTTCGGGCGACATCGTGCTCGTCAGCTCGCTCGGGTTCACGATTCTGCACGGCACGCGCGATCTCGCGGTCGCACTGGTGGACGTCACGCAGCACGTCGCGCGACTCGCCGAAGCCGTGCGCACGCTGCTCGAGCCGCACGGCATGCCCGATCGCGACGGCGCCACCGAACTCGTGCCGCAAGGCGGGCGCGTCGACTTCGAAAGCGTGACGTTCGCGTATCCGCGCCGCCGGCCGATCCTCGATCATTTCGATCTGCATATCGAACCGGGTCAGCGCGTCGGGCTGATCGGCAAGTCGGGCGCGGGCAAATCGACGGTGCTCGCCCTGCTCCAGCGTTTCTACGAGACGCAAGGCGGCGCGATCAAGATCGACGGGCAGGACATCGCCACGATCACGCAGGACAGCCTGCGCCACACCATCGCGCTCGTGCCGCAGGATATTTCGCTGTTCCATCGCACTGTGTACGAGAACATTGCGTATGGCCGCCCCGAAGCGAGCCGCGACGAAGTGCTGGCGGCGGCGCGCGAGGCGCGCTGCACTGACTTCATCGAGGCGATGCCGGAAGGGTTCGACACGATCGTCGGCGACCGCGGCGTGAAGCTGTCCGGCGGACAGCGTCAGCGCATCGCGATCGCACGCGCGATCTTGAAGAACGCGCCGATCCTGCTGCTCGACGAAGCCACCTCGGCGCTGGACAGCGCATCGGAAGAAGCGATCCAGAAGGCGCTCGACCGGCTGATGGTCGGCCGCACGGTGATCGCGATCGCGCACCGCCTGTCGACGCTGCATAACTTCGACCGCATCATCGTGATGAGCGCGGGCAAGGTCATCGACGACGGCAGTCCCGAAGAGCTGCGCCAGCGCCCCGGCCTCTATCGCGATCTGCTTTCGAAGCAATACGGCAAAGGCACGACGCTGCATGTGGGCGGCAAGAAGGTCGATGAACAGCATGTGATCTGAGGCGCGCGCCGCATTTCGCCACATCGCATTGCGCGCAGTCGCTCACCAACGGAAAAGCCGCTAAAAAGCGGCTTTTCTGCTTTGTGGGCCGGGCTTTACGAGCTCGCTATCGCATCGTCATTGCGAGCGCTGCGCGTCGCGCCCCGCCGCTAGCTCGCCACAATCTCGCGCGCGGTTTTTTTCCCCACTCGGGCGCGCGGCCGTGCGCTTGCGGTGCGTCCTGCACCATTGGCGCTCTGCAAATCGCGCATGAAGTTGTCGCGCCACACCGAGACATTGTTCTCGCGCAGTTGCGCCATCATGTCGCGATGACGCGCCTGGCGCTCCGCGAGCGGCATCTCGAGCGCCGTCGCGAGCGCGTCCGCCATGCCGTCGATATCGACAGGATTCACGATCAGCGCGCCGTCCAGTTCCTGCGCGGCGCCGGCAAAGCGCGACAGCACGAGCACGCCCGGATTCTCCGGGTCCTGCGCCGATACGTATTCCTTCGCGACGAGGTTCATGCCGTCGCGCAGAGGCGTCACGTAGCCGACGTGCGCGGTGCGAAACAGCGCGGCAAGCACCGAGCGCTCATATTGTTTGTGGATGTAGAGAATCGGCGTCCAGTCGAGTTCGGCGAAACGTCCGTTGATGCGGCCGGACTCCCCTTCCAGTTGCAGACGGATGTCCTGATACGCGTGCATGTCGGCGCGCGTGGGCGGCGCGATCTGCAGAAACGACACCTTGTTGCGCTGCGCCGCCGCGTGTTCCAGCAGACGCTCGAAGGCGCGGAACCTCTCGACGAGTCCCTTTCGAATAATCGAGGCGATCGACGCTCATGATGAGCTTGCGCGAATGCAGCGTCGCTTTCATCGTGCGTACCGGCTTGCCGCGCTCGCCCGCTTTCGCAAGTTCGGCGATCTCGTCCGGATAGACGCCGATCGGGTAAGCGGCGGCGCGCAGCGTGCGGCCGAACGCATGAATCGAGAGCGGGCCGTCGGACGACGCGTCGACGGTGCCGTTCGCCTCGTTGACGATGTAATCGCAGAACGCGCGCAAATCCGGCGCCGTCTGGAAACCGAGCAGATCGAACGAACACAGCGCTTGCACGAGTTCGCGATGCGGCGGCACGGCGAGCAGCACTTGCGAAGCGGGAAACGGAATGTGCAGGAAAAAGCCGATGCGGTTCTTCACGCCCGCGGCGCGCAACGCCTCGGCAAACGGGATCAGGTGATAGTCGTGCACCCAGATGACGTCGTCGTCGCGCAAGAGCGGCACGAGTTGTTGGGCGAGCCATGCATTCACGCGGCAGTAGCCGCCGAAATCGTGCCGGTCGTATTGCACCAGATCGGCCCGATAGTGGAAAGCCGGCCACAGCGTGGCGTTCGAGAAGCCGCGGTAGTACTGGTCGTAATCGCGGCGCATCAGCGCGATAGTGGCGAAGGTCACGGGACCGCGCTCTTCGAGCTTGATCTGCGGCTGACCGGAACTCAGCACCTCGCCGCTCCAGCCGAACCACATGCCGCCCGTTTCCTTGAGCGCGTCGTATACGCCGACCGCGAGACCGCCTGCCGCCGGGCCGCCCTCCGAGATCGGCGCGACCCGGTTCGAAACGATAATCAGTCGGCTCATGAAGCGCTGTCCCCGATGTAATACGTTGTTGTCGCGCTATGTCGTGCGCGTTGTATGCGTTGCAGCGCGGGCGATGCGAGCGTCATGCGCCACGCGCGGCCGCGACCACTGTCGCGAGCCAGTCGAGCAGCGCGGTCACCGACTCCACGCGCGCTTGCGCCGTCGTGTCGCCCGCGCCGACCTTGATCGACAGTCCGTTGCGTTCGTTGACGACCGCGAAGCCTTTCTCGTCGGTGAGATCGTCGCCGGCAAAAAGCGGCTTGCGTCCGACAAACGGCGGCTCGTCGAGGAACGCACGCAGCGCGCGGCCTTTGTCGACATCCTTCGGCTTGATTTCGTAGACCATCTTGCCCGGCTGCAGCACATACGAGTTCGGGTAATCCGCGACCAGCCGCTCCGTCGCCTCGCGCGCAGCGGTCTCGCGATCGGGCGCGTTGCGATAGTGCAGCGCGAGCGCCGCGCCCTTGATCTCGAGCAGCATGCCGGGGTTCGCGTTGACGACTTCGGCGAGCACCTGCTCCATGCGCAAGAGCCGCTCGTCGTGAAAGCCGATGCGCTGCGTGTCGCCGTTCGCGTCGCGCCGCTCGGCCCCGTGCAAACCGGCAATCGGCAGATCGGGCATGCCGAGAAAAGCGTCGATGCTGTCGATACCACGCCCCGACACCACGGCGACCGCGCCGTTCGTCAAACGTCGCAGTTCGCCAAGCAGTTCAATCACGCGAGGTTGCACCTGCACGCCATCCGGCGTGGGCGCGAGTTCGACGAGCGTGCCGTCGAAATCGAAGAAAAACGCGGTCTCGCTCGGAGACAGGAAAGCCGGAAGTGCTTGCATCGGGTTAATTTGCCTTTCGGCCTTGTGCAGCCGGAAAAGTGTGCGCATCTTACCGCGCATCCATCAATTTTTCGAGAAACCAGGCCGCGCGGCAAGCGCGAACGCAAGGTGCGGCGGCGCGATCATGCCGCGCCCAGTCGAATTGCATTCAAAACGGAAACGATCCGGCTTCAGCGCGCTTTCAGCCATGTGCGTCAAATTGCCTCGCAAGCCGTGCGCCCGTGGGCTGCGAGCGACGCCTTCCGTCATTTTGCGATACAGTCGCAGCCACACGAGACTTTGGCGTTACGACGATTTTTGTCCATGATCGCGAACCGTCCGCCTCAACGCACGCACGCCCGGGTGCGAGCTAGCGCGGGGCGCGCGGCGGCAATGCGCCGCTCTACAATCGAGTCATTGATACCTGCTTTGTTCCCGATCATCTCACTGCGACGGCTGCAACCTGCTCACGCGTCATCGCGTCGCGCCGGACTCGCGCACGCATCGATGTCGACGGCCAAAGCCTGCGCGCTCGTCACCATGATCGCGCTGGCCGGCTGCACCAATCGCGCGGAGCCGTGGCATTTGACGAACGTCAGCGGCCATCTGCCGGACCTCGATTTCTCGCTGACGGGCGACGACGGCCGGCCCGTCACGGGCGCGTCGTTCAAAGGCCGCACATCGCTCGTCTATTTCGGCTACACGCATTGCCCGGACGTCTGCCCCGAAACGATGGGACGGCTGATGCAGGTGCTCGACAAGCTCGGACCCGACGCACAGAAGGTGCGCATCCTGTTCGTCACCGTCGATCCGGCGCGCGACACGCCGCAAGCCCTGCACGACTATGTCGGCGCATTCGACTCGAAGCATGCCGAGGGGCTGACCGGCACCGACCGGCAGATCGAGTCGCTCGCGAAGCGCTACCGCGTTGCTTATCAGATGGAAAAGCGCGACCCGAACGGCAGCTACGAAGTCACGCACAGTTCCGCCGTCTATGTATTCGACGCAGAAGGCCGCGCGCGCCTGCTCGCGACCGATAACGACACGCCCGATGCGATCGCCCAAGACTTGCGACGCATCGTCGATCAACGCTCCTGACCTTCAGCCATGACAAAGATCAACCACGTCACGCACATCATCCGTAAAACCAGAACGCTGTCCGCTGTTGCCGGCGCCCTCGCCCTTTCGCTCGCCTTCGCGAGCGCCGCCCACGCCGCCGGCGCGCAAGCGATCACCGCCAAAGACGCATGGGTGCGCTGGCTGCCGAACAATCTGCCGGCGGCCGGCTACGTGACGCTCGTCAATGCGGGCGACAAGCCGCTCGATCTCGTCGATATTTCGAGCAGCGATTACGGCGACGCGATGCTGCATCAAACGGTCTCGAACGGTTCGTCGCAGAAGATGGTGATGGTCGACAAGCTCACGGTGCCCGCGCACGGACAGGTCGCGATCGCGCCGGGCGGCTATCACGTGATGCTCGAAGACGCGAAGCACAAGATCGCGCCGGGCGACACCGTGCACCTGAAGCTGAAGTTCTCCGACGGCGCGACGCTCGACACGCCCTTCGCGGTCAAGTCGCCCGCGCAAACGAAGTAAGCGGAGCGATTCGCGGCAATGGACCTGCTGTACTGGCTCGATCCCTGGGAATTTTCGCCGACGGTCGTCGTCGCTCTGCTGCTGCCCGCCGTCCTGTTCGTGCGCGGCGCGCGCAAGGCGAAGGTGTCGGTGGCGCGGCGCATTTCCTTCTGGTTCGGGCTCGTGGCGTTGTACGTCGCGTTGCACACGCGGCTCGACTATTTCTTCGAGCATGAGTTTTTCATGCATCGCGCGCAGCATCTGGTGCTGCATCATCTCGGACCGTTCTTTATCGCGCTGTCGTATCCGGGCGCGGCATTGCGCGCCGGCATTCCGTTCGGCTGGCGCCAGCGTTTCGTGCGGCCCGCGCTCGCGATGCCGTTCGTGCGCAAGCTGATCGACGTGGTGATGCATCCGGTCGTCGCGGTGACGTTGTTCGTCGGGCTGATCTACTTCTGGCTGATGTCGCCGATTCATTTTGTCGCGATGCTCGACTGGCGGCTTTATCGCGTGATGAACTGGAGCATGGTGATCGACGGCCTGCTGTTCTGGTGGCTCGTGCTCGATCCGCGTCCGGCGCCGCCCGCGCGTTTGTCGCCCGGCAAGCGCGTGCTGGTGGTGATCGCCGCGATTCCGCCGCAGATCGTCCTCGGCGCGTTCATCTTCTTCACGCCGCGCGAGCTGTATCCGATCTATTCGATCTGCGGCCGCGCGTTCACCTGGCTTAGTCCGATGCGCGATCAACAGATCGGCGGGCTGCTGCTGTGGATCCCCGGTTCGATGATGAGCGTGATAGGTGCGCTGCTGGCGTTGCGCCACTGGATGCGTCTGTCGGCTCGCGGACGCGTCCGCGGGGAACGGCGTGCGGTGGTGGTGGCCAATGCGAGCAGGCCGACGGGCGGCACACTCGCCGCGAAGGCGGCTTCGACGAGCGACGCGGGGCAGCGTTGAGGCGGGGCGAATGCGCTGCCGTGGTCCGCTTTGCTGATCGCAGCCGAATACCCATCACGCCGAGCGCATCCACACGTGCGGAATGCCGTCTTCCTCGTGAATCTCGGACACCGGCTCGAAACCAAACGCGCCATAGAAACCTTGCAGATGGGCCTGCGCATGCAGGCGAATCGGCGTGCCGGGCCACTGCTTGCGAATATGCGCGATCGCGCGATCCAGCATCGCGTTGCCCAGACCGATGCCGCGAAATGCCGCGGTCGTCAGCACACGGCCGATGCGAATATCGGCGTCGTCGGCATCGGGCAGAAGCACACGCAGATAGCCGGCGAGCGGCGGACGCGCGGCACCCGTGAGCGCTTGCGCGGACGCATCCGCAGCCGTACCGAACGCGAGCAGGTGCCACGCGTCGAGATCGAGTCCGTCGATATCGCCATACAGGCAGTTCTGCTCGATCACGAAGACAGCGCTACGCGCGGCGAGCATCGCGTAGACCTCCGCGCTCGTCAGTTCGTCGAACGCTTTCCAGCGCCAGTCGAGTGCCGCGACGCGGGCGGCGGCAGTGTGCTGCGGTTCAGTCATGAGAGCTTTGCTAAAAGAAAAAGGTGCGCCGTTTGAGGGTGCGGCGTGATGACCGCGCATTAGAGCGGCGACCGCGCAATTATGCCGCGCGCGGCGGTGTGCAACCAATGGCAACGAAGCGCAACCCATCGAAGATACTCACGCCTCGCGCGCGGCCCGCGCCTTCGACGCCTGTTTGTGGCTGTACATCGCGGCATCGGCAGCGGACAGCAATTCGGCGATGGAACCGTGCCGCGCCGCGTCGTACTCGATCTGGCCCACGCTGAAGCGAATGCTGTAACCGCGCTGCGCCTGCGCATTGCGCTCGTCGAGTGAATGCGTGAGCCGCTCGGTCACTTCCTGGGTGGCGGCGGCGTCCGTGTCGCTGAGCAGGACGACGAACTCGTCGCCGCCCAGCCGCCCGATCACGTCGCTCTCGCGCAGCGTGCCGCGCAGCACGTCGGCAAAAGTCTTCAGCGCGTGATCGCCTTCCGCGTGACCGAACGTGTCGTTGATCTGCTTGAAATCGTTGAGATCGAAGAACAGCAGCGACGCGGGCCTATCGAGCCGCTTGCAGACATTCAGCGCATGCTGCGCGAGCGCGGAAAAACCACGCCGGTTAGACAGCAGCGTCAGGTCGTCCAGCGTGGCAAGCTGCACGGCCGCGAGCTCCTGCTCGGCCATGCGTGCGAGATCGCGCAGCAGTTCGCGCTCTTCGTCGTCGAGCTCGCGCGGCTTCACGTCGATCAGGCATAGCGTGCCGAGCCTGCTGCCGTTTGGCACGGTCAGCGGACAGCCGGCATAGAAGCGAATATTCGGCGCCTCGGTCACGAGCGGATTGTCGTGGAAGCGCTCGTCGGCGAGCGTGTCAGGCACGGCCAGGATGTCATCGTCGAGGATCGCATGCGCGCAGAAAGAGACGTCGCGCGAAGTCTCGCTCGCTGTAAGGCCGACGCATGACTTGAACCATTGCCGGTTCGCGTCCACGAGACTGACGAGCGCGATCGGCACGCCGAACAGACGCTTCGCAAGCCGGGTGAGGCGGTCGAAGCGCTCTTCGGGCGGCGTGTCGAGAATATGCAGTGCACGTAGCGTGTCGAGCCGCGTGCTTTCGTTGCTGGGAATCGGTGGTGTGTGCATGGCGTGTCCCCTGAGACCATCTTGCGCAAGGCAGTGGCAATGTGGGCAATCCGGGCTGTGTCAATCGTGCGATTTTGCGCATCTGGACAAGTTCCCGGAAGCGTCGTCGTGACTCGTCGTCGTTACTCGTCGTCGAGTATAGGTTGTGCGGCCCGCCCGAGGCATTCGACAAGGTTGCCCGGCCCGCATAGATGCAGCGCGCCGACCACCACCAGCGTTCGTTGCGCTTGCGGCAACAGGTCGCGCACGCGCTGCGCCCACAGGCGATTGCGCGCATCGAGAATCGCGTGACGGATTGCGGGCAACGTGAAGATCGGCGATTCATCGGCGATGCGAGCCACGGCCGGCAGATCGGCTTCGAGCCATGCAGCATGCATGCGCTCGAGCGTGCGCTGCGGCTCGCCGGTATCGGACATCAGCAGTGAGAGCGCGGCGGCGACGGTGTCGAGCGGAATGGACTCGAGCGCGTCGGCGACCTCGCTCGCCGTCTCCAGATACCGATACGGTTTGCCATGCGCATTCGCCCACCGCAGCATGCGCGGCTCGACGCCGTCGACAAGCTGCTGGAAAAGTGTCGGCGCAACGATCAGCGTGGCCCACGGACGAAGATCCGCGAGCGGCGCCAACGGACCTTCCGTGGGCCAGGCGGCTTGCAGACGAGTCCAGGCGTCGGCGGGAACGAGCGATTGCAGAACTTGTGCGCCGCCTTCGACATCGGCTTTCAGGAACGGCAGGATCGTCGGCGGATCGGATTCGAAGACCAGCGTTTCGGCCCAGTCATAGGCTTCTTCGATCCAGGGCGGCGTTCTGCGGCTCGATGCGGGAAACAGATGCATGGAGCCAAGCAGGCGCACGTTAGTGCCGGGGATGTGTAGATACATGCGCGTTGATGACGAGGACGAAACCCGCATTGTGCGCCAGATCGCGCGCGTGTCGCGTAGCCGGCGATGCGCATCGCAATCAACACGCAAGGCAAAGAGATTGTGAACGCGCAAAAAAGAAAAGCCCCGACATGGCGGGGCTTTTCTGCACTTCAACTACTGGAGGCGCGAGCCGGAGTCGAACCGGCCTAAACGGCTTTGCAGGCCGCTGCATAACCGCTTTGCTATCGCGCCGCAAGCGGATCGGAATCTAGCTGCAGATTCGCTGATTTGTCTCGTGGACAAACTTCAAGTCCACCAAACAAAAAGGGAAGCGTTGCTTCCCCTGATGTATGGAGCGGGAGACGAGGCTCGAACTCGCGACCTCAACCTTGGCAAGGTTGCGCTCTACCAACTGAGCTACTCCCGCATTGCACTGCTTCGCAACGCCTTGCACTCTTACTTCGCAAAACTTAATTCGCCAAACCTACAACGCGCTGCTTCAAAAATCTGGAGCGGGAGACGAGGCTCGAACTCGCGACCTCAACCTTGGCAAGGTTGCGCTCTACCAACTGAGCTACTCCCGCGTATTGACTGCTTACTGCTGCGTACTACGCTCTACTGCACCCGATGTTTGAAACCGCGTGCATCGGAGAAACGAGATTATGGAGAAACGACTGAAACGTGTCAACCCCTTTAGCGAATCTCTTTAACTGAACAGATTTCACTCACGACGTGGCCGTGTCTCTCCGTCTGTCGTCGGCATGCGACCGACACGCGACCGCCACGCAAGCGAGCGAACGCACTCAGACGGCCCCGCCCCGCTCGCGAATTTGCGGCCACGCGAGCTTCATGTAATAGAGCATCGACCAGATGGTCAGGAAAGCCGCGAGATAGATGAGCCACAGACCCCACGTGCGCGTGTCGATCGCCACGCCGCCGCCGAACGGCAACACGCCATTGAACAGCAGCATCGGAATCGCGACCATCTGGCAAGCGGTCTTGAACTTGCCGAGCGAATTCACGGCGACGCTCTTCGACGCGCCGATCTGCGCCATCCATTCGCGCAGCGCCGAAATGGCGATCTCCCGCCCGACGATCACGAGCGCAATCGCCGAGTCGATTCGCGCGAGCTGCACGAGCACGAGCAACGCGGCGGTCACCATCAGCTTGTCGGCGACCGGATCGAGAAACGCGCCAAACGCCGACGTCTGATTCCACTTGCGCGCGAGGTAGCCGTCGAACCAGTCGGTCAGCGCGGCCAGCACGAAGATGGTCGCCGCCGCGAGATTGCGGTGCGCGGGGCTCATCATCATGTCGGGCAAATAAAACACGCCGACGACGAGCGGAATCAGAACGATCCGCAGCCAGGTCAGGAAAATCGGGAAATTGAACGGCATGGGCAGGCGCAGCGTCTGACGGGAGAGTTGCAATTGTGCCGTGTCACCGTGCCTGCCACAAGCAAAGCGGCCCGGAAGCGAGGCGTCGGCGCCGGGAATCGGCGCCAGGCTCGCGGGCGGCGTCCGCGCGCGTTTCGCAAGACGTAGCCACTTCGTAGCCACTTTCCAGTCGAACGACGCCATCCCGCGCGCGCGGCGAATCAGTGCAATTGCCGGTAGATCTGCTCGGCGAGCGCCTGCGAAATGCCCTCGACGCTCGCCAGGTCCTCGACGCTCGCCGCGACCACGCCGCGTAATCCTCCAAAGCGCGCCAGCAGCCGCTGACGCCGTTTCGCGCCCACGCCTTCGAGTTCTTCGAGCCGCGACGTCTGGCGCGTCTTGCCGCGCTTCGCGCGCATTCCGGTGATGGCGAAGCGGTGCGCTTCGTCGCGGATCTGCGCGACCAGCATCAGTGCGGCGCTTTCCTTGCCGAGTTCGAGCGGCGCGCGGCCGTCGGCGAAAATCAGGGTTTCGAGGCCGACCTTGCGCCCCTCGCCCTTCGCGACGCCGACCAGCATGCCGGTGTCCAGTCCCAGTTCCGCGAACACTTGCCGCGCGATTTCGACCTGGCCCTTGCCGCCGTCGATCAACACGATGCTCGGCAAGATTCCGCCCGACGCGACCGGTTCGCCGGCCTGCTGCGTCAACGGCGGATTGTCGGCGGCGTCGCTTTGCAAGTCGGTGGCTTCGTCGACGGCATTCGCGGCGGCCTGCTCGACCATCTTCTCGTAGCGGCGCGTGAGAACCTGGCGCATCGCCGCGTAGTCGTCGCCGGGCGTGATGCCGGTGATGTTGTAGCGGCGATATTCCGACGACTGCATCTTGTGATGGTGATACACGACGCACGACGCCTGCGTCGCCTCGCCCATCGTATGGCTGATGTCGAAGCACTCGATGCGCACATGCGCGAGGTCGTCGCACTCCATGCCGAGCGTGTCGATGAGCGCGCGCGTGCGGGCCTGCTGCGAGCCCTGCTCCGACAGGAGCCGCGCGAGCGCGAGCCGCGCGTTCTGCTCGGCCATCGCGAGCCACGCGCGGCGTTGGCCTTGCGGCTGACGCAGCACGGTGACCTTATGCCCGGCCTGCTCGATCAATACGTCGACGAGTTCGCGCGTGGCCGGCGCGTGGCTGACCACGAGGACGGGCGGCACCCGGTTGCCGAGATAATGCTGGGCGATGAACGCCTCGAGCACTTCGGATTCGATGCCGGCTGCGGCGCGGGGTTTGGGTTGTTTCGCGGGCTCCTGGGTGGCGGCGGAATCGGCTTCGGCTTCGGCTTCGGCTTCGGCTTCGGCTTCGGCTTCGGCGTCGGCTTCGGCGTCGGCTTCGGCGTCGGCTTCGGCGTCGGCTTCGGCGTCGGCTTCGGCGTCGGCTTCGGCGTCGGCTTCGGCGTCGGCTTCGGCGTCGGCTTCGCCCGCCTCGTCTTCTTCGGGCGGCAACTCCTGTGCGATCGCGAGCGCGTCCGCATCGAGCGACCCGGCCTCGTTGCCCGCGCTCTCTTCAACTGACGACCCCGCATCCAACGCAACATCAGTAAGCGCGCCCTCATCTCCTGCGTCTTCCAGCCCGCCCTCGTCCGCGGTCAACGCACTTTCGACGTGCGCAGGGAAATACGCCTTGTCGCCGAGATGCCGGCCGCCGCGCACCATCGCGAGATTCACGCAGACGCGCCCGCCCAGCGCGACCACGGCGAGAATGTCGACGTCGCTGTCGCTGCCGACCTCGATCGCCTGCTGATGCAGCACCGTCGACAGCGAACTCATCTGGTTGCGCACCGCCGCGGCCTGCTCGAACTTCAGCTCGCTCGCGAACGCATGCATCTTCTGCTCGAGCTCCTTCATCACTTCGCCCTGGCGGCCGAGCAGAAAGCGCGACGCGTTGGCGACGTCGCGTGCATAGTCTTCTTCGTTGATGTTGCCGACGCACGGCGCCGTGCAGCGGCCGATCTGATGCAGCAGACACGGCCGCGTGCGGTTGTTGAAGACGGAGTCCTCGCAGGTGCGCAACTGGAACACGCGCTGCAGGATCTGGATGCTCTCGCGCACGGCCCACGCGCTCGGAAACGGCCCGAAGTACTGGTTCTTGCGATCCACCGAGCCGCGGTAATACGCCATGCGCGGAAACTTGTGACCGGTCAGCTTCAGATACGGATACGACTTGTCGTCGCGAAACAGAATGTTGTAGCGCGGCGCGAGCGCCTTGATCAGATTGTTTTCGAGCAGCAGCGCCTCGGCCTCGGAGCGCGTCACGGTCGTCTCAATGCGCGCGATGCGCGTCACCATCATCGCGATGCGCGGCGACAGTTGCGTCTTCGTGAAATAGCTCGACACGCGCTTTTTCAGGTCGCGCGCCTTGCCGACGTACAGCACGGCGCCGTGCGTATCGTAATAGCGATAGACGCCTGGCAGATGCGGCAACTGGGCGAGCACTTTCTTGGGCTCGAATTCGATGCTTGCTTCGGGTTCGGTCATGCAGGATCGGCTGGTGGAACTGTCTTGCGAAGCGGCGCGCCGTGGGCCGCGCGCCGCATGAGCGCCGGCGCAAGAAAATCCGACGGGTGCTTCTTCGTGCGAGTGCTTTAGAATCGCCAGTTTAGAACATTCCGCGTCCGCCGGAGCCCTGCGATGTCCTCCACTGCGCCGCTTGCCGGCCCGTCTGCCGGCTCATCCGCCGAGTCGCCCGTAGCGATCGCCTGCGATATTTTCTGCGCGGTGATCGACAATTTCGGCGACATCGGCGTGTGCTGGCGCCTCGCGCGGCAACTGGCGAGCGAACACGGCTGGCAGGTGCGCGTCTTCGTCGACGATCTGCATGCGTTCCAGAGACTGTGCCCGTCGCTCGCGCTGGATCGCGCGCGGCAGACGGTGGACGGGATCGTCGTCGAGCATTGGCACACGCCCGCGCACGCGGGCGACACGCTCGAAATCGCCGACGTCGTCATCGAAGCATTTGCCTGCGAGCTGCCGCCCGTCTACGTGGCGGCGATGGCGCAGCGCGAGCGCGCGCCCGTGTGGATCAACCTTGAATATCTGAGCGCCGAAGACTGGGTCGCGGATTTTCATCTGCGGCCGTCGCCGCATCCTCGCTATCCGCTCGTCAAGACGTTCTTCTTTCCGGGACTCGGGCCGGGCACCGGCGGCGTGCTGAAGGAGAACCATCTGGAGGCAGCGCGCGCCGCGTTCGAAGCGTCGCCCGCTGCGCGCGACGCGTGGTGGACGAAAACCGTCGGCCGCGCGCTGCCGGTCGGCGCCACGGTCGTCTCGCTGTTCGCCTACGAAAATCCCGCCGTCGACAGTCTGCTCGAACAATGGCGCGACGGCGACGAGCCGATCATGCTGCTCGCGCCGGAGGGCCGCATTTCCGGCGCGCTGGCGCGCTTTTTCGGGCTGGCTTCGTTCGGCGCGGGCGCGCACGCAGAACGCGGCGCGCTGAACACGCACGGCCTCGCATTCACCGAACAATCCGGATACGACGCGCTGCTGTGGGCAAGCGACGTCAACTTCGTGCGTGGCGAAGATTCGTTCGTGCGCGCGCAGTGGGCCGCGAAGCCCTTTGTCTGGCACATCTACCCGCAAGCCGACGACGCCCATCTGCCGAAACTCGACGCCGCGCTCGCGCACTACGCCCGCACGCTTCCCGCCGATGCCGCCGCTGCGCTCGCCGGCTTCTGGCATGCATGGAACGGCGCCGGCGCGCCCGACTGGGCAGCGCTGCGCCGCCACTACCCGGCGCTGCGCCGGCGCGCGCTCGAATGGGCCGGCGAGCTGGCGCAAGTCGGCGACCTCGCCGGAAATCTCGCCTTGTTCACAAAAACTCAGTTAAAATAAGCGGTTATCCAACGGCCGACGACGCAAGCGCGGTCCGATCGCAGCAAAAAATCCTGGTGTTTCCGGTTTCGTCCGAGCTCTTTTCCGACCTGAAACGGTCGCAAAGGCGAGGCAGAGTCGGAATAACCCGCGTCAGGACCGTGCTGCCGAGCGGCGCCACTCGTGAATCCCGCGGCAAGCCAACCACGCTTCGTGCATCGCCTCCCGTCATGCCGCCTCGTCGCGGCGCGGCGCAACGCGCAGGAAACGTCGAAGCCGCTTGCGCCGTATGCCGTTGAGCACAAGTTGAAGCTATTAATTTCGTACAGGACAGTTTTATGAAGACCGCACAGGAACTCCGCACCGGCAACGTCGTGATGATCGGCACAGACGCAATGGTCGTGCAAAAGGCCGAGTACAACAAATCGGGCCGCAACTCCGCCGTCGTCAAGATGAAGTTCAAGAATCTGCTGACCGGCGCAGGCATGGAAAGCGTCTACAAGGCAGACGACAAGTTCGACGTCGTCGTGCTCGAGCGCAAGGAAGTGACGTACTCGTACTTCGCCGACCCGATGTACGTGTTCATGGACGCCGACTACAACCAGTATGAAGTCGAAGCCGAAATGATGGGCGACGCGATGAACTACCTCGAAGACGGCATGGCTTGCGAAGTCGTGTTCTACAACGAGAAGGCCATCTCGGTCGAACTGCCGACCACGCTGGTTCGCGAAATCATCTACACGGAACCGGCTGTCAAGGGCGATACGTCGTCGGGCAAGGTGCTGAAAAACGCCAAGCTCAACACCGGTTTCGAACTGCAAGTGCCGCTTTTCTGCAACATCGGCGACAAGATCGAAATCGACACGCGCACGCACGAGTACCGCAGCCGCGCCTAAACGCCGGCAACCTGATCTCAGCGCAATGCATCGCGCGCTGAGAAAAAATACGAAAGCGCCCAAATGGGCGCTTTTTCTTTTTTGTGCCGCCGAGTATCGTTGAGGAAAACTTTACCGGCAATTTTGTCCAAATTGCCGGTCGCGTTGCCCGATCTTGCCGCCCGCGCCGATGTAAGCCCTTGATCTAGCGAATCAAAGCGCATTGGCACAAGTCATGCTAGTCAGCACTTACCTTATGTTTGTCGACCGGAGATGCGAGATGAACAACGACATCGCTGAAGGCAAGTGGAAGCAGCTCGTTGGCAAGGCCAAGGCGGCGTGGGGCGAGCTCACCGACGACGAATTGACGCGGGCCGAAGGCCGCGCCGACCGTCTCGCCGGGCTGATCCAGGAACGCTACGGCAAGAGCCGCGAAGACGCCGAGCGCGAAGTGCGCCGCTTTTTCGACAGCAACCGCGATTTTTGACAGCAGAACCGACGTAAATACCGGCGCCCTTGCCGGCCACGCCGTGGCCGCAAGGATGCCGGCGGATTTGGACCGGGGGCAGCGCGACGTGCATCGGTGCGTCGCGAACCGCCCTTTTGCTACAGCAAAGGACCCGAACTACGTGAGTCGACTCGCCGTCCGCTTCGCCCGGCGCCCTGCGCGCCGGATACCGCGCTCATGCCGACTGGAAGGCCGCTGCTACGCCGCCTCGGCTGAGGCTGCGCGCGTGGCGACGCATCCGACCGACAGTACCGGCCAGCCATCGTGCCCCCGCCACGCGCAGCAATTGCAGCGCGGCAACGGATATTCCATTCATTTAAAAAGTTGCGCTCGCCATGCCACACGCCCTGATTGTTGAAGACGATCCCAATAGCCTGTCTGGTCTGTCCGCCATTCTTGCTGCCGACGGCTTTTCCGTCGACACGGCGACGACCATCGCCGAGGCACGGGCCGCGCTCACACGCTTCATCCCCGATGTCGTGCTGGTCGACCTGAATCTCCCGGACGGCAGCGGGCTCGACCTGTTGCAGCATCTGCCCGCGCATCCGCCAGGCGGCGCGTTGCCGGTCATCGTCATGACGGGCAACGCGACCGTCGAAAGCGCGATCGAGGGCTTGCGGCACGGCATCTGGGACTATCTGCTGAAGCCCGTCAACATTCCGCGGCTGCGCAGTCTGCTCGCGCGCATTCCGCGGCCGTACGAGCTGACCGAGGAAGTTCAGACGCTGCGTACGTCGCTGCGCCAACTGGGTCGCTTCGGCTCGATGCTCGGCCGCAGCGGCGCGATGCAGCACGTCTACGACACCATCGAACATATCGCGCCGACGGAAGCGGCCGTGCTGATTTCGGGCGAAGCCGGCACCGGCAAGCAGGTCGCCGCGCGCACGATGCACGACATGAGCCGGCGCCGCAAAGGTCCTTTCGTGACGCTCGACTGCCGCAGCGCGGGCGGCACGGCGGCGCTCCGTTCGCTCGATAGCATCCTGTTCGGCCACGAACGCGGCGCGTTCAGCGGCGCGGAGCAGCGCGAGCCTGGTCTCTTCGAGCAGGCGAGCGGCGGAACGCTTTTCATCGACGAAATCGCGGAGTTGCCGCGCGCCCAGCAGGAGGCGCTGCTGCGCGCGCTCGATTCGCAGACCTTCATGCGCGTCGGCGGAACGAGCCAGGTGGTGACCGATTTCCGCCTGATCGCGTCGACGCGCAAGGCGCCGCGCGCCGCGGTCGCCGACGGCAGCCTGCACGAAGATCTCGCGCTGCGCCTGGAAGCCGCCGCCGTGACGCTGCCGCCGTTGCGCGAGCGCGGTGAGGACCCGGCGCTGATCGCGCAGGCCATCGTCGACGAACTGAATCAGGACGCCGCTGCACGCGGCGCGTCGGATGTCGCGAAACAGGTCGGGCCGAATTTCCTGCGCGAATGTCTGAGCTACGAATGGCCGGGCAACGTGCGTGAGCTGGAGGACCGCGTGCGGCGCGCCTATCTCGCGTCGGGCGATGTGCTCGAATCGTTGCGCGCCGACGAAGCGGGCTCCGTCAACGGCCGCGATCTGAACGGCAGCCGCGTGCAGGTCACGGTCGGCACGCCGCTCGCCGATGTCGAAGAGATGCTGATTCGCGCGACGCTCGATGCGGTCGGCGGCACGCGTCATCGCGCGGCGTCGCTGCTCGGTATCAGTCCCAAGACGCTCTATAACAAGCTGCAGCGGATGCGGCTGAACTGACACACAGCGCGCTTCGCGCGCGAACGTGCAATGAAAAACGGCGCCTTGTTCGCAAGGCGCCGTTTCCTTGTTGCCTCCGCTCGCCGCTCAGGCGAACGCGCTGCGCAGCAACGTCTGCGCTTGCAGATACTGCGGCTGCGCGACCAGCTTGCTCCACTTGAGCGCCTTGCCGCGCGGGCGCATCCGCTTAAGCCGCTGCTGCGATTCCTTCGACGGCGTGAAGCGCAACTCGTCCAGCACCTTTTCGGCCTGTTCCGGATGATTGCAGATCAGCACCATGTCGCAGCCGGCCTGCAGCGCCGCGGTCGCGCCTTCGGTGAGCGTGCCGCCCTGCCGCGCGGCTTCCATCGACAGGTCGTCGCTGAAAATCGCGCCTTCGAAGCGCAGCTTGCCGCGCAGAATCTCCTGCAGCCACACGCGCGAAAAACCCGCCGGCTTCGAGTCGACTTGCGGATAGACGACGTGCGCAGGAATCACCGAGCCCAGCGACAAACCGAGCCAATCGTACGGCGCGACGTCGTCGCGCAGAATTTCGTCGAGCGAACGATCGTCGACGGGCATCGCGACGTGCGAATCGGCATGGGCAAAACCGTGCCCCGGAAAATGCTTGCCGCAGTTGCTCATGCCGGCCAGCGCGAGACCGTGGTTGAGGCTCTTGGCAAGCAGCGTCACCACGCGCGGATCGCTATGAAACGCGCGATCGCCGATCACCTGCGACTGCCCGTAGTTCAGATCGAGCACCGGCGTGAAGCTCATGTCGATGCCGCACGCGCGCAGCTCGGAGGCGAGGATATAGCCGACCGCGGTCGTGACCTTGGTGGCGTGCAGAACGTCGCTGTCCCACAGCGCGCCGAGCTTGCCCATCGCCGGAAGCACGGTGAAGCCGTCGGTGCGAAAGCGTTGCACGCGGCCGCCTTCGTGATCGACCGCGATCAGCAGATCGTCGCGAATCGCGCGGATCGAATCGGTCAGCGCGATGAGTTGCGCGCGGCTCTCGTAGTGGCGCGCGAACAGGATCACGCCGCCGGTCATCGGGTGAGCAAGGCGGCGCTTGTCGTCGTCGTTCAGCGTTTTGCCGACGACGTCGAGCATCACCGGTCCGGGAATGGTTTTCATCGAATTCCGTTGGAAGATTGCGTGCAAGGACAGACGCGGCCGTTTCGGCCGCATTCGGAGTGGTGTCTATTCAACGCGGGATGACGGCTCAGCGCTTTCGGCGATCACAAACGACACCGCGTAATCGCGCTCGTCGCTGATCGTCACGCGCGCGGTGATGCCGCGCGCGTCGAGCCATTCGGCGAGTTCGCCCGACGCGACCACCATCGGCTCGCCGCTCGGCTTGTTGAGCGTTTGCAGCGCGCGCCATGTCATCGGCCAGTGCATGCCGAGGCCAATCGCCTTCGAGAAGGCTTCCTTCGCCGAAAAGCGCGTGGCCAGAAACGCGAGCCCGCGCGCCGCCGACCGCGCATTGCGTGCGTGATAGACGCGCAGTTCGTCGGGGCCGAGCACCTTCTCGGCAAAGCGGCCGTTGGTGCGCGTCATCACCGCGGCGACGCGGCTCACTTGCACGATGTCCGTGCCGATACCGTAGATCGTCATAGGCGCGACCGTCCCGGCGACGGCATCAGGCGCGTGCGCCGAGACGCGCGGCGACCATGATCGCCTTCATCTCGCGCACCGCGTTGTCCCAGCCCGCGAAGATCGCGTGCGCGACGATCGCGTGACCGATGTTCAGTTCGACGATGCCGTCGATCGCCGCGATCTGCTGGACGTTCGTGTAGTGCAGGCCGTGGCCCGCATTGACCTTGATGCCGAGCGTCGCGCCGAATTCGACCGCGCGGACCACGCGCTCGTATTCGCGCTGCTGTTCCGCGGGATCGTGCGCTTCGGCGTAGCGGCCGGTATGCAGCTCGATCACCGGCGCGCCCGCTTCGTGCGCCGCGCGAATCTGCGTCTCGTCAGGATCGATGAAAAGCGACACGCGCGAGTTCGCGTCCGCGAGCTGCCTGCATGCGGCGCGCACAGCCTCGAACTGGCCGGCCACGTCGAGCCCGCCTTCAGTCGTCAATTCCTGGCGCTTTTCCGGCACGAGGCAGACGTCGTGCGGCTGCACGTCGCAAGCGATGTCGAGCATTTCCTGCGTGACCGCGCATTCGAGATTCATCCGCGTCTTCAGCAGCGGACGCAGCGCGCGCACGTCGGCGTCGACGATATGGCGGCGGTCCTCGCGCAGATGCAGCGTGATGGCGTCGGCGCCGGCCTCCTCCGCCATCAACGCGGCGCGGATCGGGTCGGGGTACGACGTGCCGCGCGCGTTGCGCAGCGTGGCGACGTGATCGATATTCACGCCGAGATCGATCACATTCGGCGACGTTAGAAAGAAGCTCATAAGTTCTGCAAGTCGATCAGGATCTGGCGCGTCGCGAGCGGCGTGCCGCCAAGGTAAGTATTGAGCAGAAAGCGCATCAGCGTTTTGCTTTGCGCCACGGTCTGCGCTCGATGGTAATCGTCCTGTTCCATATCGAGCAAGGTTTGGCCCGCGACCACGGGCCATTGAGCGGGCAAGTCGTCGGAGGCTTCGCGCACGCCGCGCTCGGGGTCGAACACGTAGCGCTTGCCGGCATCGACCGCTTTGCGCGTGACCGTGCGATCGAGCGACATCGCGTAGCCGGTCTCGCGCAAAAGCACGCGCTCGAACGAGCGCAGCACCTGCACGGGCGGCTCGTCATGCGCGAGGCGCGTCATCGTGACGACGTAGTGATGGAACAGTTGCGGATGCGGATCTTCGCGCGCGCAAAACTTCACGAGCAGCTCGTTCACGTAGAAGCCGCACAGCAGCGCGTCGCCCGTCAAAGGCAACATGCCGCCGACCCATTCGGCGCCAGTCAGCGTGCGCACTTCCGACTTGCCCGACCACGACAGCGCGAGCGGCTGGAAGGTCTGCAACACGCCGCGCAACGCAGAGTGCGGACGCTTCGCGCCCTTCGCGACGAGCGCGAGGCGGCCATGATCGCGCGACAACACGTCGATGATCAGACTCGTCTCGCGATACGGATAGCTGTGCAGAACGAATGCGGGCTGCTCGGCGATCCGGTATTCGGAAGCGGAGCCCGAGCGCGACGACTTGCGAGCCGGCGTCTTGCGCGGCGCGTCGCCGGCAGCGCCGGCATCGGCGCTGGAGGTCTTTCTGGTGGAACTTTGGCGGCTAGCGCGAACGGATTTCGAGCGGCCGCGCGACGGCTCGGCCGACTCGGAGTCGTCCGGGTCGGTGCCGGAATTCAGCGTGACCCACGCGTCATTCGTACCCATACGCACGAAGTCCCGCTTCGTTGTCGGCCCAGCCGCTCTTCACCTTGATGAAGGTTTCGAGATATATCGGGCCGTCGAACAGTCTTTCCATGTCGAGGCGCGCCTCGGTGCTGATCTGCTTCAGCTTCGCGCCTTTCTGGCCGATGATCATTGCCTTGTGCGTATCGCGTTCGACGAGAATCGTCGCGAAGATTCGGCGCAGGCGCCCTTCGGTTTCGAACTTGTCGATCAGCACGGTGCTCGTGTACGGCAGTTCGTCGCCGGTCCAGCGGAACACTTTTTCACGCAGGATTTCGGCCGCCAGAAAGCGTTCGCTGCGATCGGTGAGATCGTCTTCGCCGTAAATCGGCGCGCCTTCCGGCAGATACGGTTTGATGGTCGCCATCAAACGCTTGATGTCGTCGGGATTCTTGGCCGACAGCGGCACGATCTCGTTGAACGGACGCAGCGCGCTCATCTGCTGCATGAACGGGAACAGCGAATCTTTATCCGACACGCGATCGAGCTTGTTCGCGATCAGCAGCGTGGGCACCGACGGCGGAATCAGGTCGAGCACTTTCTGGTCGTCCGGGCCGAAACGGCCGGCTTCGATCACGAACAGGATCGCATCGACGGAAGTCAGCGTGGACGTCACCGCGCGGTTCAGCGAACGGTTCAGCGCGCCGCTATGCTTGGTCTGAAAGCCGGGCGTGTCGACGAAAATGTACTGGACGTCTTCGAGCGTGTGAATGCCGGTGATGCGATGGCGCGTAGTCTGCGCCTTGCGCGACGTGATGCTGACTTTCTGGCCGACCAGCGCGTTCATCAGCGTGGATTTGCCGACGTTCGGACGGCCGACGATCGCGACCATGCCGCAGCGAAAACCAGTGGGAGTGGGAGCGTTCATATTCGGGCTACGGCAGGTTCGGGGACGCGCAGAAGTCGCGCGCCGGGGCAATCAATGGCCCGCGTCGGCGACGCGCGTTTGTACCGCGTCGGCTACGCCGGGTTCGTGTTCGGTGGGCGCCGCCGCGTTCGTTGCGGGCGATGCGGAGCTGGCCGCCGCATTGGCCGCTGCACTGGCCGCCGCACTAGCCGCGGCGTCGCGAGTGCGGTGCGGCTTGTCGGTTGTGCGGGCGGCGGGTTCGGCGGGTTTTGGGTCGGTGGGCCTGACTTCGGCGGGCCTGGCTTCGGCCATCTTCGCTTCGGCGGCGGGCTTGTCTAGCTTGTCGGCTTTATCCGCCTTTTCGCCTCTTTCGACCCTGTCCGTGCGCTCGGATTTCTCCGGCGCGCTGTACTCGACATGCGCGGCGCGAATCACCGCGAGCGGCGCAGCGACGGCCGCCACCGCGATCGCCGTGCGTTCCGGTATCGGTTCAGCGGCCGGCGCCGTCCGCATTTCGCCGCGCGCTGCCGCGCGTTCGTTCTTGCGGTCGGGACTGCGCAGATCCAGCGCCGCCTGCACGCCGGTCACGCCCGGCACGATCTCAGCCTCGGCCTTTTTCGCCGCGCGCGCGCCCTTCGACCGCTTCGACTTGGAGACGACAGCCGGCGCCGCGGCCATGACTTCGTCGAGCGCCTTCTTCGCCGCGGCTTGCTCCGCCGCGCGGCGGCTCGCGCCCGAGCCGGACACCTTCACGTCCAGCTTCGGCACGGTGCATTCGACTTCGAACTGCTGATTATGCGCCGCACCATGCGTGGCGACGACGGTGTACGTCGGCAGCGCGATCTTGTGTCCCTGCAGATATTCCTGAAGGAGCGTCTTGGCGTCCTTGCCGAGCGTGCGCGGGTCGATGTGATCGAGAATCGGCACGTAAAGACGTTTGATGACCGTCTGCGCGGCGTCAAAGCCGCCGTCGAGGAACACCGCGCCCAGCACGGCTTCGAGCGTGTCGGCGAGGATCGACGGCCGACGGAAGCCGCCGCTGCGCAGTTCGCCCTCGCCGAGGCGAAGGCCTTCGGAAATATTCAGGGCCTGAGCGATTTCGTACAGCGATTGCTGCTTGACCAGATTTGCACGGACGCGCGACAAATCGCCTTCGTCCAGCTTCCCGAAACGTTGGAACAAAAGCGCAGCCACCGCGCAATTCAGAACGGAGTCGCCAAGAAATTCGAGCCGTTCGTTATGCGTGGAACTGTGACTGCGGTGCGTTAAAGCCTGGCGCAACAATTCCGCATTGCGAAATTCATAGCGCAGACGGCTTTCCAACGGAGATGAGGGCATGGGCAGAGTATAACGCGGGCGCCGTACCGGGCGAAAACGCGGTACGGCCAGCGGAAAAAGCGTGGTGAAGCGACGTTACCGGACTTTCTTAAAGTGGCGTGATAGCACGTTGCCACTTACAGGGATCGCGCGTGATCGCTCACTGGAACGAACCGATGCGCTTGAGATTGCTGAAGTTCATCCAGATAAAAAACGCGCGGCCGACGATATTCTTGTCCGGCGCGAAGCCCCAATAGCGGCTGTCCGCACTGTTATCGCGGTTATCGCCCATCATGAAGTAATTGCCCGGCGGCACCTTGCAGATCACGCCGCGCGCGTTGTAGCTGCAGTTATCGCGATACGGATAATCTTCGGCACCGACGATAAACGGCGGCACCGCGGGATTGTTCAGAATCGCGTTCTTGCGGCCGTCGAGATTTTCTTCGAACTGCTTCGCATAGCCGAGACGCTCTTCGTCGAGATAATCGGGCAGCGGCGTTTCGGGCACCGGCTTGCCGTTGATGGTCAGCTGCTTGTCCTGATAGGCAACGGTGTCGCCGGGCAAGCCGATCACGCGCTTGATGTAGTCGACCGACTCGTCTTTCGGGTAGCGGAACACGACCACGTCGCCGCGCTGAAGCGGACGGCCTTCGGTGATTTTCGTGTTGACGATCGGCAGACGCAGGCCGTAATCGAATTTGTTGACGAGGATGAAATCGCCCACCAGCAGCGTCGGCACCATCGAACCAGACGGAATCTTGAACGGCTCGACAACGAACGAGCGCACCACGAAAACCACCAGAATGACGGGGAAAAAGCTCGCCGAATACTCGAGCCACCAAGGCTGGCGCAGCTTGTCGTCACGCAGACGCGCGCGCGTTTGCGCGGCGTTTTCGTCGGCGAAACGCTCGCCCACGCGTTCCTGCTGACGGTCGAACTCGGCGACCACGGCATCTGCCGCGTGCCGCCGTTGCGGCATAAACACCAGTTTGTCTGCGACCCATGCGACGCCCGTCAAAACGACGAGCACAAAAAGAATCAGCGCAAAATTCATAGGATTCCGTTGTTCGTCTTATTTGTCTTCGACACGCAGGATGGCGAGGAAAGCCTCTTGCGGAATCTCGACGGACCCCACTTGCTTCATTCGCTTCTTGCCTGCCTTCTGCTTTTCCAGCAGCTTCTTTTTACGAGAAATGTCGCCGCCGTAGCATTTTGCCAGCACGTTCTTACGCAACGCTTTAATGTTTTCACGCGCGATGATGTTCGAGCCGATGGTGGCCTGAACCGCCACGTCGTACATTTGCCGCGGAATCAGCTCGCGCATTTTCGCCGCGACTTCGCGGCCGCGATACTGGCTTTGCGAACGGTGCACGATGACCGACAGCGCGTCCACCTTGTCGCCGTTGATCAGCATGTCGACCTTCACCACATCCGACGCGCGATATTCCTTGAACTCGTAATCCATCGACGCATAGCCGCGCGAAATGGACTTCAGGCGGTCGAAGAAATCGAGCACGACTTCGCCCATCGGAATTTCGTAGGTCAGCTGCACCTGGCGGCCGTGATATTGCATGTTGATCTGCGTGCCGCGCTTTTGCGTGCACAACGTGATCACCGGGCCGACGTAGTCTTGCGGCATGTACAGATTCACGGTGACGATCGGCTCGCGCACTTCCTCGATCTTCGACGGCTCCGGCATCTTCGCCGGATTCTCGACCATGATCGTCGTGCCGTCGCGTTGCACGACTTCGTAGACCACCGTGGGCGCCGTGGTGATCAGGTCCATATCGAACTCACGCTCGAGACGTTCCTGCACGATCTCCATATGCAGCAGGCCCAGGAAGCCGCAGCGGAAACCGAAGCCAAGCGCTTGCGAAACTTCCGGCTCGTATTGCAGCGACGCGTCGTTGAGCTTCAGCTTTTCGAGCGAGTCGCGCAGCGCGTCGTACTGGTTTGCTTCGACCGGATAGAGACCGGCGAACACCTGCGGCTTCACTTCCTTGAAGCCCGGCAGCGGCTCGGCAGCCGGACGATTCAGCAGCGTGACCGTATCGCCCACTTTCGCCGCGGCCAATTCCTTGATGCCCGCGATGATGAAGCCCACTTGCCCCGCCGACAGCGATTCCAGATTCTTCGACTTCGGCGTGAACACGCCGACATGCTCGACCGGATATTGGGCGCCGGTGGCCATCATGCGAATTCTGTCTTTCGGACGCAGCGTGCCGTTGACGATACGCACCAGCATGACGACGCCGACGTAGTTATCGAACCACGAGTCGATGATCAACGCCTGCAGCGGCGCTTCGGGATCGCCCTTCGGCGGCGGCACTTTCGCGATCAGCGCTTCGAGCACGTCTTCGACGCCCTGGCCGGTCTTCGCGCTGCAATGCGTGGCGTCGGTTGCGTCGATGCCGATCACGTCTTCGATTTCGGCGATCGCGTTCTCGGGGTTGGCGGCCGGCAAATCGATCTTGTTGAGCACCGGAATGACGTCGACGCCGAGTTCGATTGCCGTGTAGCAGTTCGCGACCGTTTGCGCCTCGACGCCCTGGCTCGCGTCGACAACCAGCAGCGCGCCTTCGCACGCGGACAGCGAGCGGCTGACTTCGTACGAGAAGTCGACGTGGCCCGGCGTGTCGATCATGTTGAGGTTGTAGACCTTGCCGTCGCGCGCGCGATACGCCAGCGCCGCGGTTTGCGCCTTGATGGTGATGCCGCGCTCGCGCTCGAGGTCCATCGAGTCGAGCACCTGGGCTTCCATCTCGCGGTCGGACAAGCCGCCGCAAATCTGGATGATGCGATCGGCAAGCGTCGACTTGCCGTGGTCGATGTGCGCAATGATCGAGAAGTTACGAATATGATCCATTCAGTGCCGATCAAGCAAAAAAGGCGCGCTCGGACAATAGCGGAGCACGCCTTGTAAGTAGGTGAAAAACCTGTCTATTTTAGCCGAAAAGGCAGGTGCCCGGCGGATCTTGCGAGGGTGGGACGGCGAGACGAACGGCGCAGCACGCGCGATTCGACCTCCGCCAGAGCTGAAAGCGCGTGCCAGCGCCTGATGACGAGAGCGCGGCCGCTCTCAACGTGTGGCCGCCGATGCGGCCTTAGCGCGCGCCATGAGCGCAGCGCGCACCCGCGATTCGTCCAGATGGTAATGACACAGCTCGACGCCGTCGCACAGCAAAACCGGCACAAGTTCGTTGTAGCGGGCTTCGAGCAACGGGTCGCTGTCGACGTCGACAACTTCGACCTGCGCGCCGAACTCGGCCAGCAAGAGCTCGAGCGCGGCGCGCATGTCGTCGCACAGATGGCACCACGCGCGCCCGTAGAGCGTGAGCGGCGCCCTCTCCGTCATTTCTGAACGCCGCGCGGACGAATCGGCACGAACTGCGTGTTCTCGCCGCGGCGAACCAGCAGCGCGACCATCTTTTGCGAATCCAGATGCGAGCTCAGTTCGTCGAACTGCTTTGCGCTCGTGATGTCGGTATCGCCGACGCGCAAAATGATGTCGCCCTTCTGCAAGCCGACTCGCGCAGCGGGACCGTCCACTGCGTCGATCTGCACGCCGTTGCGCAGTTTGAGCGCGCGCAACTGATCGGCCGGAATGTCGCTGACGGCCACGCCCAAGGCGTTCGTGGCGCGCTGCTTCGGCGGCTGCGGCTTCTTCTGGTCGGCCTTGGCGGTCTTGTCCGGCTGCATTTCGGCGATGGTGACGGGCAGGTCGCGCGTCTGGCCCTTGCGCCACACGGTGATGGTGGCCTTCGTGCCCGGCTTCGTGTCGCCGACCATGCGCGGCAGGTCCGTCGCGGTATCGACCGAATGGCCGTTGAACTTCAGGATAATGTCGCCCGGCTGCACGCCGGCCTTGTCCGCTGGGCCGCCCGGCTCGACACTGCTGACGAGCGCGCCCTGCGCCTTCGGCAAGCCGAGCGAATCGGCGACGTCTTTGGTCACTTCGCCGATTGCCACGGCGATCCGGCCGCGCACGACCTTGCCCGACGCCTTGAGCTGATCGGCGACGCGCATCGCTTCGTCGATCGGAATCGCGAACGAAATGCCCATGAAACCGCCGGTGCGGCTGTAGATCTGCGAGTTGATGCCGATCACCTCGCCCTGCATGTTGATGAGCGGCCCGCCCGAGTTACCCGGATTGACGGCCACGTCGGTCTGGATGAACGGCAGATAGTCGCCGGTGTCGCGCCCCTTCGCGCTGACGATGCCGGCCGTCACCGTGTTTTCGAGGCCGAACGGCGAACCGATCGCGACGACCCACTCGCCCACGCGAACCTTGTTCGAATCGCCGATGGTGATGGTCGGCAGATTCGCGGCGCTGATCTTCACGACTGCGACGTCGGTGCGATCGTCCACGCCGATGAGCTTCGCCTTGAATTCGCGTTTGTCGGTCAGCGTGACGTAGATGGTGTCCGCGTCGTCGATGACGTGCGCGTTAGTCATCACGTAGCCGTCAGCCGACAGGATGAAGCCCGAGCCGACGCCGCTGTTCTGTTCGGGGTCGTTGCTGTCGGGCGTGTCCTGACCGCCGCCACTTCCGCCGCTGCCACCGTTATCGCCGCCGCGCGGCGCGCCTGGAGATTGCGGCGACTGCGGCATCGGAATGCCGAAAAAGCGCCGGAAGAACTCCGACATGTCGCCGTCGTCCATACCCGGCGGCAACGCGCCGCGCGGGCCGCTGCTCGTCGCGCGCGTGGTCGTGCGAATGTTGACGACCGCCGGACCGACCTTGTCGACAAGGTCGGTGAAGTCGGGCAGATTGGCGGCGGAAGCGGCCGACGCCGTGTGCGGTGCGAACGGCAAACATGCCGCCACCACCGCGGCCGCGAGGAATTTGCGCACCGAGAAAGTCGTCATATCGTAGGAAGCCGAGGGATTCAGGAGTCGGAGAATTACTTCGGAGCCTTGTATTCTATGGCAGAGGCAAATTGCTGCAACGTGGCCTGGGGCACTTCGCCGAGCAGGGTAATCCAGAAATCGCCGCGCCGCTTCACCAGCACGTGCGTCGCACCGCTGCTGCCCGCGCCTTCCTTGCGCGTGTTGTTCTCAACCGGCTCGATGAACACCGAGACCGCGGCGAGCCCGTCCGAGAACACAGCCTGATCGACCGGAATGGTCGGCTGGCCCGCCTCGCGCGCCGCCATCGGACGACGCAATTCGCGGATCTTGCGAAAACCCGGCACCGAGGCCCCGAACTGCCAGCCTTGTGCAGCCATATCCACCGGTTCAATGGGCGGGCGCACCACGGTCCAGCCGGCGGTATTGCGAATGCCGTTGACAATGCCCGTCTTGTCGACGGGCACGCCGATGCGAATCTGGGAGAACGACAGTTGTTCGAGCACCTGGCCGTTCGGGTCGAGCGTCTGCGCGCGCAGCAGCAAGCCGGTCTTCTTGTCGGCCCACAGTTTGTAAGCGAAGCGGTACGCGTCTTTCGGATCGAGTTCGATCACCTGACTTTCGACGCCGGCAACGCGATCGTCGCCGAGCAGTTTCGGCTCATACACGGACAGAACCTGTTCGCCGCTCACAGCCAGCAACGCGGGGAACGAGTCTTTGTTCTGGCGTTTTTCAACGACGCACAAGTGGCGTTCCGGCACGAACGTGTAGAGCTCGTCGTTATGACGCAGCATCTTGCGCGGCTTGCCGTCGAGGCTTTCAAGTTGCTCGAATTCGCCGTCGGCACGGGTCGCGTAATGCGCGATGCGCGACGTTTGAACGAAGTTGCCCCGCTGATAAACGAACGCGCCCTCGTAGTTCTGCTGCTGCGCGGCCTGGTGAATGCGATCGAGAAGATCGGCGGCCGTGCGGCGGGCGACGAGCGGATCGTCGGTTTGTGCAAAGACCCGCGGTGTCGCGGACAACAATACGGCTGCGCAGAAGAGAAATGCCGGCAGCCGCCCCCAGATAGTCGTTTTATTGAACCGCGGAGTCTGCATCAAACTATTGGCCTTGCGTGGAAACGGCGGCGGCGCGGATCAGCGGCATGGAACCCGGCATGACCGGTTGCTGCGCGAATTGCTGATGTGCTTCCAGATACTGGTCGAGACTCGCGTCGCGAATGATGTTGGCGTCTTGCGCGACCGGCATCACATTCGCCGAGGGCACGGACGCCATCGCGACCTTTTGCAGCGCATCGCCATGCGAGGACACCGAGGCGACCTGCGTCGCGCCGGGGCCGCCCGGCACGCCCTGCAGTTGCGGCACGACGATCCACGTCAGCGTGGCGGCCGCGGCAGCGACTGCGAAAGCCGGCACCACGCGGCGACGCAGCGCCAGCAGACGTCGCGTAACCGGCTGAGCGGATGGCGCGAGCAGATGCGGCTCGCTTTCGAAGCGCGCAGCGAATCCGCTCAGGAACGCGTTGCTAGCCGCAGAACCGACCGCCAGATCGTCGGAACGCAATGCGTCGCCGATCAGGTGATAGCTGGACCATGCGGCGCGATCTTCGCCGTCCAGCTCGGACACAAACTTGTCCACATTCAGATGCTCTTCACCGAACAGCTCGCCGTCGACAAAAGCTGACAGACGCTCGCCGCGCGAACTGGCTTGCGATTGCATCGAGACCGACCCCATGATGCTCCCCATCTTACGAAAACCCCGTAGTGACACCACTAATCCAGATATTGCACCCGAGCCCCGTTCGGCGCGCTAGTGACTTACCAGCGCTTGCCTTCAGGTGTGTCAAGCAACGGACGCAATTTTGCCGCAATGGCTTCGCGAGCGCGGAAAATTCGCGATCTGACGGTGCCGATTGGGCAGCCCATCATCTCAGCGATTTCCTCGTAGCTCAAACCTTCAATTTCACGAAGAGTAATGGCGGTACGCAGCTCTTCCGGTAAAACCGCCATCGCAGCATTGACCGTCTCAGCGATCTGCTTGCTCATCAACATCGACTCAGGCGTGTTGATATCCCTTAGTTGGTCGGCGTCCGAGAAAGTTTCAGCTTCTTCAGCATCTGCTTCGGTCGATGTGGGTGCGCGCCGGCCCTGGGTCGCAAGGTAGTTCTTCGCGGTGTTGACCGCAATCCGGTACAACCACGTATAAAACGCGGATTCCCCGCGAAATTGCGGCAACGCCCGGTACGCCTTGATGAAAGCGTCTTGTGCAACGTCTTCGACTTCGGCGGGATCGCGCACGAGGCGCGAAATCAGCCGGAGAATCTTGCGGTGGTATTTGGAGACCAGAAGCTCGAACGCGGCCTTGTCGCCCTTCTGGACGCGCTCGACCAGCACCTGATCAATTTCTTTTTCGCTCACCTGATAAATCCGTTAACTTGAGGGCGCATGACGGGGGCACCATTGTAGCGTCCCCCTCGGCGAGGCACGTTACGGAGGTCATGCCGCGCGGTAACAGCGGTTACAGTCGTAACAGTCACGCGCCGGCGCGGCGCCGGGCGCGCACCGCCAACTCGCGAAAGACCGCTGGCGGGACGGTGTCGGCGGGAACCAGCAGCGTTTGCCGGCCACCCTCGTCCGGCTTCAGGATGAGCACCAGCAAACGGTCGCCCCAGTGCGCGCAGCCCGCTATGCGGCCTTGTGCGAGCAGGATACCGGCCCGCCCCCACGCAGTGAGATTCTCGCGGCCGATCTGCAGAGCCACAGGTTGCGCCCGGTCGTGCCTCAGCGCGCAAAGCGCGAGAAGCGCGAACACGGCAAGCGTCAACGGAACCGCCTGCCACGCGCCGAGCCACGGCGACACGCAGCGATAAACCGCCGCCGACGCCGTCGCTACAAAAGCAGCCGACGCAACGCGCATCGCGAAAGAGCGCCGCAGCGCAATTCGCTGCGGCGCTCTTTCGGACATAGCCGTTGTTTCAGGGCAAAGCGCCGGCGAGGCCGGCGCCGTCGACTGGTGCGTCACCCGGCTACGAGTGTCAGGCGCGTTTGAACACGAGCGTGCCGTTCGTGCCGCCGAACCCGAACGAGTTCTTCAGCGCGACGTCGATCTTCATCTCCCGCGCGGTATTGGCGCAGTAGTCCAGGTCGCACTCGGGGTCCTGGTTGAAGATGTTGATCGTGGGCGGCGACACCTGATGATGCACGGCGAGCACAGTGAACACGGACTCGAGACCGCCGGCGCCGCCGAGCAGGTGACCCGTCATCGACTTCGTCGAATTCACGACGATGTTCCTGGCGTGGTCGCCGAATGCGCGCTTGATGCCGGTGGTTTCAGCCAGGTCGCCGAGCGGCGTGGACGTGCCATGCGCGTTCAGGTAATTCACCTGGTCCGCGTTGATGGCCGCGTTCTTCATGGCCGCGAGCATGCAGCGGCGTGCGCCGTCGCCGTCTTCAAGCGGTGCGGTCATGTGATACGCGTCGCCGCTCATCCCATAGCCGCCGACTTCCGCGTAGATCTTCGCGCCGCGCGCCTTCGCGTGCTCGTACTCTTCCAGCACCATCACGCCGGCGCCTTCACCGAGCACGAAACCGTCGCGGTCCTTGTCCCACGGACGGCTCGCCGTTGCCGGATCGTCATTGCGCTGCGACAGCGCGCGCGCCGCCGCGAAGCCGCCGATACCGAGCGGCGACACGGTCGATTCAGCGCCGCCCGCGATCATCACGTCGGCGTCGCCGTATTCGATCAGGCGCGAAGCCTCACCGATACAGTGCAGACCCGTCGTACACGCGGTGACGATCGCCAGATTCGGACCCTTGATGCCGAACTTGATCGACAGATGACCCGAGATCATGTTGATGATCGACGCCGGCACGAAGAACGGCGAAATGCGGCGCGGGCCGCGATTGAGCAATTCGGTTTGCGTGACTTCGATCATCGGCAGACCGCCGATGCCCGAGCCGACCACGACGCCGATACGCTCCGAATTCTCGTCGGTGACTTCCAGGCCGCTGTCCTGCATCGCCTGGATGCCGGCAGCCACGCCGTAATGGATGAACGTGTCCATGTGGCGCGCTTCCTTACCGGGGATGTAGTCCTCGATATTGAAGCCCTTCACCTCGCCGGCGAAACGAGTCGAGAAGTTCGTAGCGTCAAACTTCGTGATATTGGCAATACCCGACTTGCCGGCGACCAGATTGGCCCAGCCGTCGGCAACATTATTGCCAACAGGCGAAATCAGCCCCAGGCCTGTAACAACAACACGACGGCGGCTCACGGTAACCCCTTTTTCATAGATGACAAAAGCAAAAGCCACAGCGGCCACAGGAACCTGCCCTGTGTACCCTGTGGCTGTTAAGTCGGCAATCGCGCGGAAACTTGCGCTGTCAACATCGCTGGCTCCTGCATGGCAACTCTTGCGACAAGCGGCGTGGCAAAACACGCCAGCCCCAATAGCGTCGGCAACCGACGCGGCAGGGCGTCATGCGCCGCGAACGCAGAAACGCAGGCGCGAATGACCTTAGGCCTTGACGTTTGCGCGAGCGTAGTCGATCGCTTGCTGAACGGTGGTGATCTTCTCGGCTTCTTCATCCGGAATTTCCATGCCGAATTCGTCTTCGAGGGCCATCACGAGTTCAACCGTGTCCAGCGAGTCGGCGCCGAGGTCGTTCACGAACGAAGCTTCGTTCTTGATTTCAGCTTCGGCCACGCCCAGTTGTTCTGCGACGATCTTCTTGACGCGCTGTTCGATATTGTCCATTACCCCTCCAAGGGAAAGAAGTTCAAAAATACAGGTGCGCGCATTTTATCAGGTTTGACCCGGCAAAAAAGCGGCGCATCAGGTTGCTGTCAAGGCATGCGCCTTACGCATTCGCAAACGCATCAAGGCGCGGATAGTAACCGAATTTGGTTACGACATGTACATTCCGCCGTTCACATGCATCGTCGTGCCGGTGATGTAACCGGCTTGCGGCGACGCGAGGAATGCGACAGCGTGCGCGATGTCTTCCGGGCTGCCGAGACGGCCCAGCGGAATCTGCGTTTTCAGCGCGGTTTGCTGCTCTTCGGGCAACGTGCGCGTCATGTCGGTATCGATGAAGCCAGGCGCCACGCAATTCACCGTGATGCCGCGGCTGCCGATCTCGCGTGCGAGCGCGCGCGTCATACCCGCCACGCCCGCTTTCGCCGCGGCGTAATTGATCTGCCCAGGGTTGCCCGCCGAACCGACCACCGACGTGATGTTGATGATGCGGCCGCCCTTCGCCTTCATCATCGGACGCAGCACCGCGCGCGACAGACGGAACACCGACTTCAGATTGGTGTCGATCACCGCGTCCCAGTCGTCGTCTTTCATGCGCATGGCGAGTTGATCCTGCGTGATGCCGGCGTTGTTCACGAGCACGCTGAGCGTGCCGAATTCCTTCACCGTGCCGTCGATCAGCGCTTCCGCAGCCGCTGCGTCGTTCACGTCGAGCACCGCGCCGCGGCCGCTCACGCCGGCTGCATTGAACGCTTCGCTGATGGCCGCCGCGCCGCTTTCGCTGGTCGCCGTGCCGATCACGGTGGCGCCCTGGCGCGCGAGTTCCATGGCGATGGCGCGGCCGATGCCGCGCGAGGCGCCCGTTACGATTGCGATGTGCTTGTCGAGATTCTTTTCCATCTGTCGATCCGAATGCCCTTCGCAGGGCTGATTGATTGCCGATACGAGTTGCCGCGTCTGTGCGGCGTCGCGCTTAGCCTGCTGTCACGAGCTTGAGCGTTCCCTCGAGCGAGGCCGGATCGAACACCGAAGCGCCGACCAGATTGCCGTCGATGCGCTTCGTCAGGCCCGCAAGGACCTTGCCCGGCCCGCATTCGACGACGTGCGTGACGCCTTGCGCGGCCATTGCCTGCACGCTCTCGACCCAGCGCACCGCACCGGCCGCCTGACGCACCAGCGCGTCTTTGATCTGCGCCGGCTCGTTGACGATCGCGACGTCGACATTGTTGATGACGGGGATCGACGGCACCTTCACGTCGACGCTCGCCAGGTACTCGCGCAGTTGATCCGAAGCGGGCTTGAGCAACGACGAGTGGAACGGCGCAGACACCGGCAGCGGCAACGCGCGCTTCGCGCCCTTCGCTTTCGCCACTTCGCACGCTTTCTCGACAGCAGCCTTGTGCCCCGCGATCACGACTTGCGCCGGCGCATTGAAATTGACCGCTTCGACGACGCCTGCAACCGACGCTTCCGCGCACACCGCGCGCACCGTGTCGTCGTCGAGACCGAGAATCGCGGCCATGCCGCCTTCGCCGACGGGCACTGCCGTTTGCATGGCCTGCGCGCGAAAGCGCACCAGCGGCACGGCATCGCGAAATGCGATCGCACCGGCCGCGACGAGCGCCGTGTATTCGCCGAGGCTATGACCCGCGACGATCGCGGGCGCCGGGCCGCCCGCCTGCTGCCACGCGCGATAGATCGCGTAGGCCGCGGTGAGCATGACCGGCTGTGTGTTGGTGGTGAGATTCAGATCTTCGGCGGGACCTTCGGCGATCAGCTTGCCGAGGTCCTGACTGAGCGCGTCGGAGGCTTCCTGAACCGTCTCGCGCACAATGGCGTGATCGGCAAACGCGTTGAGCATGCCGACCGATTGCGAACCCTGTCCGGGAAAAACGAACGCAAATTTCATATCGTCCCCAAAAACGATTTAGTCAGATGTAGGCGCGCGGCTTCAAAGCGCGCGGACGCGGCGCAAGGCGCCCTGAAAGGCGCCGCCGGAAGTCGGCCCGTTATCAGTAGCGGATGACCGACGCGCCCCACGTGAAGCCGCCGCCGACGCCTTCGATCAGCACGTTCTGGCCGCGCTTGATGCGGCCGTCGCGCACCGCGACGTCGAGCGCGAGCGGAATGGACGCCGCCGACGTATTGCCGTGCTCGCCCACCGTGACGACCATGCGTTCCTGCGGCAAGCCGAGCTTGCGGCAAGTGCTTTGCATGATGCGGATATTGGCCTGATGCGGAATCAGCCAGTCGATCTGATCGGCCGACAGGTTCGCTTTCTCGAGCGCCTCGACCGCGACCTTTTCCAGCACGTTGACGGCGAGCTTGAAGACCGCTTGCCCGTCCATGTGCAGGAAGGCGCTGCCCGCCACCACGCCGCCGTTCACGTTGCCCGGCGTGCAGAGAATGCCCGAATGGCTGCCGTCCGCGTGCAAAGCGCTGGCCAACACACCCGGCTCAGCCGATGCCTGCAGGATCACCGCGCCCGCGCCGTCGCCGAACAGCACGCAGGTCGTGCGGTCGTTGAAATCGAGAATGCGCGAGAACGTCTCCGCGCCGACCACCAGCGCCGTGCGATGCTGGCCGCCGCGAATCAGGCTGTCCGCCATTGCCACTGCGTAGGCGAAGCCCGAGCAGACGGCCTGCACGTCGAAAGCCGCGCCGTGATTCTTGATGCCGAGCTTGTTCTGCAACAGGCACGCCGTGCTCGGAAACACGAAGTCAGGCGTGGAAGTCGCGACGATGATCAGGTCGATGGCTTGCGGGTCGATGTCCGCCGCTTCGATCGCGCGCTGCGACGCGAACTGCGCGAGGTCGCTCGTGGTGACGTCCGGATCGGCGAAATGGCGCGCATGGATGCCCGTGCGGGCCACAATCCATTCGTCGCTCGTCTCGACGCCCTGCTTCGCGAGACGCTCGGCGAGGTCCTGATTGGTGACGCGCGCGGGCGGCAGATAGCTGCCGGTGCCGAGGACGCGGGAATAAATTGTCGATTGAGCCATTATGCCTTCGAGGATTGCGCAGCGTAGGGCTCGGCCGGCTGGCCTGCGATGGGGCTTGCGTGGCCCGCACCGCTTGCGTCGCGCGCCGCCTGTTCAAGAGAACCCGCGTTCTCTTCCATCGCTTGCGCAAGGCGCTCCAGCACGCCGTTTTTGACGGCATCATACCCGCGTTTGATAGCCCACTCAAACGCGTAGGCGTCTGCCGAACCGTGGCTTTTGATCACCAGTCCGCGCAGGCCGAGCAGCGCGGCACCATTGTATTGCCGATGATCGACGCGCTTCTTGAAACGCATCAACACGGGCAATGCGAGCACCGCCATGACTCGCGTGAGCCACGAACGGCCGAACTCTTCCTTGATGATATTCGACAGCATCTGCGCGAGGCCTTCGGACGTCTTGAGCGCCACGTTGCCGACGAACCCGTCGCACACGATCACGTCGACCGTGCCTTTGAAGATGTCGTTGCCTTCCACGTTGCCGTGGAAGTTCAGTGTACTCGCGCGCAGCAGTTCACCGGCACGCTTGATGGTGTCGTTGCCCTTGATGACTTCTTCGCCGATATTCAGAAGGCCGATGGTGGGCCGCTCGCGGCCTTCGAGCGCGGACACGAGCGCGTGCCCCATCTCCGCGAATTGCAGCAGATGCTGCGGTTCGCAGTCGACGTTGGCGCCCAGGTCGAGCATCATCGTGTAGCCGTTGGGGTTCGGCAAGGCGGACGCAATCGCCGGGCGCTCGATGCCCGACAGCGTTTTCAGCACATAGCGCGACACCGCCATCAGCGCGCCGGTGTTGCCGGCGGAGACGCAGGCTTGCGCCTCGCCTTCCTTGACGCGATTCAGCGCCACGCGCATGGACGAATCTTTTTTCTTGCGCAGCGCGACTTCGACCGGATCGTCCATCGCGACGATCTCGGAAGCGGAAACGACCGTCAACGCCGACAGGTCCTGAGCCTTCAACTTCTTCAGCTGCGCACGAATCGCACTTTCAATGCCGACGAGCAGCAACTGCGCGTCGGGATGCGAGCGAACGAAGTTGACGGCAGCGGGAACGGTCACGGACGGGCCGTGGTCGCCTCCCATGCAATCTATCGTGAGCTTTACTGTCATGGAGTGCGGCGAATTTCAGACATAAAAAAGCGGCAATTGAATGCCGCCTTTTTGCCGAGCCGGGAAAATGTCAAGCGAGCTGATCGCCACGCGAAACGCCAGTGGGCGCAACGCAGTGAAACGATTAGTCGTTCTTCGTCTTGACGACTTTCTTGCCGCGATAGTAGCCGTTCGGGCTAACGTGGTGACGCAGATGCACTTCGCCCGTGCTCGGTTCCACGGCCAGCGGCGCTGCCGTCAGGAAATCGTGCGAACGGTGCATGCCGCGCTTCGACGGCGACTTCTTGTTTTGTTGAACTGCCATGACTAACTCCTAAAAATTTTCCGAATTCTAACACAGCCCGACACGGTGTCCGCCACTGGCCGAATGGCCTATGCGCCCCGCTTCGCGCTCCTATGCAACTGTTCAGTGCTTCTTGTCGCCCGGCTCACCGCGCTTGAGACTTTCGAGCGCCGCGAACGGATTCGGCCGCTCGGGCTCTTCGCCCTCGCCAGCTTCGTCCAGCGCGGCTTCGTCGCCCGCGCCCTCGGCACCGGCCGCACCAGAGACGAGACTCTCGTGCACCTCGGGACAAACCTCGTGCTTGGGCACAAGCGGCAAGGAAAGCAGCAACTCTTCCTCGATCAGGTCGATGAGATCGAACTGGCGCGAGCCCACGATCACTTCGACTTCATCTTCGTCGAGCGGAAACTCTTCGGCTTCCCCCTCAGTGCTGACGATCCGGTAGGTCGCGTCGACATTGAAGGCCTGCGAGTACGGGGTCATGCACCGCTGACATTCGAGCCATGCCGCGCCGTGAATCGCCAGCCTCAAATACGGCTGGGGACCCTCGGTGCCGTCGTCCTGCAATTCCGGCTGCGTCGACCCTTCGGCTTGCCAGGTGAACCCGGTATCGCGGTCTGGCGCTTCTGCCGGGACTTCGTTTAACATGCGCGGCAGTTGCGAGACGCGCACGACACCCGCGGCCTGCCGGCCGCTCCGCGCAAATTCGAACAGATCGAGTTCATGCGGGTCGGACAGACCTGCAGGTTTGCCAGGATGTTGAGTCATGTGCGCTCCTGCGTCGGCAAAGGTTTCGCCGCTTTTTGCTGTTGGTCGACGTTTGTTTGTTTCGCGCCGCCAAATCGCGGGGTAAATCAGTTGCGAGAATGCCCGCGTAACTTCGGCAATGTGCCCGGCAGTTCTTGATTTGCTCTCGACCTGCTTCAGCACGCACCGAGCCCGCCTGACGCAAGCATACCGATGAAAAGCCCAAAATCATATCCGTTTTGTCTTTTCGAGTCAAACACTTAAGCCCGTACCGGCGTGGCCTTCGCGCAACCCTGTATGCCCCGCCCTTCAAGCCGTTGATCGACCATGCCAGATTCCCCCAAAAGCCCGCCACGCCTGATTCTGGCGTCGAGTTCGCCGTATCGCCGCGAGTTGCTCGAACGCCTGCGCGTTCCATTCGACGTGGCCGTGCCCGCGATCGACGAAACGCCGCATGCCGGTGAAACGCCCGAGGCCACCGCTTTGCGGCTCGCCGAGGCTAAAGCACGCGCCGTGGCCCGGTCATTTGCGCCGGATCAGGCGGTGCTGGTGATCGGCTCGGACCAGGTCGCCACTTACGACGGCCTGCAAATCGGCAAGCCCGGCACGCACGACAAGGCGCTCGCCCAATTGCAGGCGATGCGCGGCCGCGAGGTCCTGTTCCATAGCGCGCTGTGCCTGTTCGACAGCCGCTCGGGGGCCGCACAGACCGTCGACGTCGTCACTCGCGTGCAGTTTCGCGACCTGCCGGATGCGGCGCTCGAAGCCTATCTGCGCGCCGAAACGCCGTATGACGTCGCCGGCAGCGCGAAGTCCGAGGGGCTCGGCATTGCGCTGCTCGAAGCAATCCATTCCGACGATCCGACCGCACTCATCGGCCTGCCGCTGATCGCGCTGTCGGGCATGCTGTTGACGGCGGGCTATCCGCTATTGGGGGCGCGATGAGCGGCACGCTCTATCTGATCCCGAACACGCTAGGCGAAGGCGACGCGGATGCGCTCGGCGCTGTCCTGCCAGCTCCGGTGCGCGCCCGCGCCGCGGCGCTGCAGTATTACATCGGCGAAAACGCGAAGACGACGCGCGCGTTCCTGAAGAAAGTGGGCACCGAGCGGCCGATTCAGGACATCGAGATCCGCGAACTGAACGTCAACACGCCGGCCGGCGAAATCGACAAACTGCTCGCGCCGCTACTCGCCGGCACCGACGCGGGCCTCGTCTCCGAAGCGGGCTGCCCGGCGGTAGCGGACCCCGGCGCGCTGCTGGTGCGTCGGGCGCACGAGCGCGGTGTGAAGGTGGTGCCGCTCGTCGGGCCTAGCTCGATTTTGCTGGCGCTGATGGCTTCGGGGCTCAATGGACAAAGCTTTGCATTCCACGGCTATTTGCCGGTCGATGCGGCAGAGCGGGCAAAACGTCTGCGCGATCTTGAAATGCAATCGCGCAAGGGCAAGCAGACGCAGATTTTTATCGAGACGCCGTACCGCAACCGGGCGCTGCTCGACACATTGCTCGCCACCTGCGCGCCGTCGACGCTGGTTTGCGTCGCAGTCGACCTGACGCTGGACACCGAAACCATCCGCAGCCACACGGTGGCGGACTGGAAGAAGAAACCGGCGCTCGACTTGCACAAGCGCCCCGCCATTTTTCTGATATTGGCGGCGTGAGATGAGGGTGGCTGAAGTGTGAAGACGGGGACCGCGCGGCTAGTCCCGGCGCGCGGCACGAGCCCCACAAGCCTTTCCGGCCGCCTCCCCTCAGCGCAAACCCAGCTTCCCGCCAAGCGCCAACGCGTGCACCGCGCCATTGCCCACGGCCGCGCCGAATTTACGCGCGACGCGGTCGGTAATGCTTTCCTTGACCGTGTAATCGACGATATCCGGCGCCTTGATGATTTCGCGCGCCACGTAGTTCGCGTCGCCAAAACCATCGGCGAGACCGAGTTCGACACTCTTCTGGCCCGTCCAGAAGAGGCCGGAGAACATATCCGGCGTCTCATGCAGACGCTTGCCGCGGCCCTGACGCACTGCTTCGATGAACTGTGCGTGGATCTGGTCGAGCATTTCCTGCGCGTGCTGGTCCATCTTCGGCGTTTCGGGCGAGAACGGATCGTAAAAACCCTTGTTCTCACCCGAGGTGTGCAGCCTGCGCTGAATGCCGAGCTTGTCCATCAGCCCGGTGAAACCGAAGCTGTCCATCAGCACGCCGATCGAGCCGACGATGCTCGCCTTGTCGACATAAATCTTGTCCCCCGCCGCCGCGGCGTAGTACCCGCCCGACGCGCACATGTCGCCGACCACCACATAAAGCGGAATTGACGGATGTTTCGCGCGCAAACGCCGCATCTGGTCGTAGATAATGCCCGCCTGAACCGGGCTGCCGCCGGGGCTGTCGCAGCGGAGAATGACGCCCGCCGTGCCGGAGTCTTCGAACGCGCTTTCCAGCGCGGCGCTGATATCTTCGGCGTTCGCACGCGTATTCGCCGATATTTCGCCTTCGAGCGCTATCAACGCCGTGTGACGGCCGGAAGCCGCCAGCTTGTCGCCGGAAAAATCGAACACGGTCCAGACGACGAAAGCCACCAGGGCCAGGAAAAGCAGACGGAAAAAGATTTTCCAGCGGCGCGCGGCCCGTTGTTCATTGACAGCGGCAAGCGCGATGCGCTCGAGCGCCGCGCGCTCCCAGCCGGGTTCGGCGTTAGCGCGGCCGTTCGTGGACGGCTCTCTGGTTTCAGGCGTCAAGTTGTCGGACATTCAGGCTTTTCAGTAAGGGAGAAAGACGGGGCGACGCCGATCAGGACTCGATGGGCCGCAGTTCGCCGTCGGGAAGCCAGAAAACGGCGCGGCCTTCCGGGGTATCGCGTTCGTCGACCTGGAGCGCTCGCAGCCGCCCGCCGCGGCACGGACCGCCTACGCATTTGCCGGTGTCCGGCGCGTAAATTGCCCCGTGGGTGGCGCACATCAAGTATAAACCCGACGATTCGAAGAACTGGCCCTCTGCCCAGTCCAGCTCCATCGGCACGTGCGCGCAGCGGTTCAGATAGCCGTAGGCGCGACCGTCGTAGCGGACGAAAAACACCACGACTTCTTCGGCGCCGACTCGCGCGGCACGCCGAACGCCGCTGCCGCCGTCGACCAACTCCTCCGACCGGCACACGCGCACGGCCTGCGCCGCCTCCGTTGCCCGCCCGCCGGGCTCTTCCGCCGAACTCATGCGTTGTCCTTCAGCCAGCCCGACAGCGCGCTGATGCTCGACGCCATATATTTCGGCGACAGCGCGCTCAGCGAGTCCGCCGGATGCGCGCCGTAGGTCACGCCGATACCCGCGACGCCCGCGTTGATCGCCATCTGCAGATCATGTGTCGTGTCGCCGACCATGACCGTGCGCACCGGGTCCTGCCCCAGTTCACGCGTCAGCTCGTGCAACATGGCCGGATGCGGCTTGGAGAAGGTTTCGTCCGCGCAGCGCGTACCGTCGAACAGGCTCGTGAGCCGCACCTGATCGAGCGCACGATTCAGGCCGACGCGGCTCTTGCCGGTCGCGACCGCCAGCAGATAACCCTGATCGCGCAGCTCCTGGAGCATCTCGCGCACGCCGGCGAACAACTCCGTCGTCTGATCCTTTACCAGATAGTGAAACCGGTAGCGCTCGGCGAGCCGCGGGTAGTCGGCCGGATCGAGCGTGGGCGCGGCGATCTGCAGCGCGTCGCGCAAGCCGAGGCCGATCACATAGCTCGCCGCTTCGTCCGCGGGCACGGGCAAACCGAGATCGCGGCACGCCGCCTGAATGCTGCGCGTGATGTGCGCAGTCGAATCCATCAGCGTCCCGTCCCAGTCGAAGACGATCAGGTCAAATTGCTCTCTAGCCATGCGGTGCCGTCTCCGGGTATGACCCATTTCGTAATTCGTTGAGCTGCGCGATGAAATTGCGGCACTCGGCCGGCAATGGCGCCTCCAGTTGCAGCGGCGCGCCGGTGGCCGGATGCGTGAGCTTCAGGCGGTAAGCGTGCAGGAACATGCGCTTGAGCCCCGGCTTCGCGTTCGAGCGGGCGAGCGCCTTGTTCAGCGCAAAGTCGCCGTATTTTGCATCGCCGACGATCGGCAGCTCCAGATGCTGCAAATGCACGCGTATCTGATGGGTGCGGCCCGTCTTCAGCTCCGCCTCCAGCAGCGCGTAGTCCGGCCAGCGGTCGATCAGGTTGAACACCGTGTGCGACGCCAGACCGTCGGCCTGCACGCGCACGCGCCGCTCGCCGTCCGCGGTCAGATACTTGTGCAACGGCTCCTTCACCGCCCGACGGCGGCCCCAGTCGCTCGCCCATTCGCCGTGGACGCACGCATAGTACCGCTTGTCCATTCGGTTCTCGCGGATCTGGTCGTGCAGATTGACGAGCGCCGAACGCTTCTTGGCGAGCATGAGGATGCCGGACGTCTCGCGATCCAGCCGATGCACGAGCTCGAGGAACTTCGCCTGCGGGCGCGACTGGCGCATCTGCTCGATGACGCCAAAGGCGACGCCGCTTCCGCCGTGCACCGCGACGCCGGCCGGTTTGTCGATGACAAGAAGATGCTCGTCTTCGAAAATGATCCTGAATTCGGCGCTCGGAACCGGCGCCGACGGCACCGTTTCGTCATGTTGCGCGACGCGGATGGGCGGCACGCGCACCAGATCGCCGAGTTCAAGCCGGTACTGCGCGTCGATCCGGCCCTTGTTGACGCGCACTTCCCCGCTGCGCAGGATGCGGTAAATATGGCTTTTCGGCACGCCTTTGCAGACGCGTAACAAAAAGTTGTCGATGCGCTGTCCGGCCGCACTGTCGTCGATCTCGATGACGGAGACCTGGTCGCTCGCGACCGCGCTTGTTACCGATTTCTGGGATATTTTGCCTAACTCTTTCATTCTGAATATAATTTGCCCAGCAGTCTGCGGCGGCCGGCGCAGTGTCCGGAATTCGGGCGGACTGCGCAGGTGCAAGCGTAAATCGTTATTTTACTTGTGCCGGGGGCTGGTTGCTCGCCCTGAAAATGAGATGCAACAAGTTGCACGCACGAAGTCAGTACCCGGCAGGGACGGCGCCCACAGGCGCGTTCGGTCAAGGTCGGCTTCGACGGTAACGGAATTTTGGTAAAAAAGAATTTAACTTCCAGCTTCGGTATCGGGCGGCGTTACGCCCGGCTGTACGAAGCTGCAGGTTGCGAAAATACGGCGTGCGCCCGTGGCGTCTTGTAGAAAGTGCAAGACTTGGCGACGTCAAAATGAGGCGAGACACCCCCAGCAGGAAAAGACGCGCCTCTTGCGCGAACTTCCCGTTGCGGCATGACCGCAGCCTTCGACCCTCCGGTCCCGCGCCCAGTCGGCGCGCCGGCGAGGGGGACGTGGGTTTATGAAGGTCTGCCGGCAGAACCCGCGGCGTGTCGGGTCGTTATTTGAAGCCGTGTTCGCATGTGCCCTGCGGCACCGCGCTCCTTTGTTTGTGGAGCCGGGCCCTCTCAGGCAATTCTCCCGCCATTCTTCCCGCTCCAGCGTGCTTGTGAAAACACAATAAGGCGCGGCATGCCGCTGCCTCCCGCTCTCGCGCCTGACAACCGCGGAGCGGAGGCCGGCCGAGCCGCTCTGGAGCCGTTCAATGAAACGCATGTTGTTCAATGCGACGCAGCAGGAAGAACTGCGCGTCGCCATCGTCGATGGGCAAAAACTCATCGACATCGACATCGAAACCGCCGGGCGCGAACAGCGCAAAGGCAACATTTACAAGGGCATCATCACCCGCATCGAGCCGTCGCTCGAAGCCTGTTTCGTCAACTACGGCGAAGACCGCCACGGTTTCCTGCCGTTCAAGGAAGTCGCCCGCCAGTATTTCCGCGACGGCGTCGACATGCGCTCCGCCCGCATCCAGGACGCGCTCAAGGAAGGTCAGGAACTGATCGTTCAGGTCGAAAAAGAAGAGCGCGGCAACAAGGGCGCGGCCCTGACCACGTTCATCTCGCTCGCCGGCCGTTATCTGGTGCTGATGCCGAATAACCCGCGCGGCGGCGGCGTGTCGCGCCGGATCGAAGGCGACGACCGTCAGGAACTGCGCGAAACCATGGCGCAGCTGCAATTGCCGGAAGGCATGAGCATCATCGCGCGCACGGCCGGCATTGGCCGCAGCGCCGAAGAACTGCAGTGGGACCTGAACTACCTGATGCAGCTGTGGCGCGCGATCGAAGCCGCGTCGCAAAGCGGTTCGGCCGGCCAGCCGATGCTGATTTACCTCGAATCGAGCCTCGTGATTCGCGCGATTCGCGACTATTTCCAGCCGGATATCGGCGAAATTCTGATCGACACCACCGAAATCCATGACCAGGCGCGCGCCTTCATGGACATCGTGATGCCGGACAACGTCAGCAAGGTGAAGCGCTACCACGACGACGTGCCGCTGTTCTCGCGCTTCCAGATCGAGCATCAGATCGAAACGGCGTACTCGCGCACGGTGCCGCTGCCGTCGGGCGGCGCGATCGTGATCGACCACACGGAAGCACTCGTCGCCATCGACGTGAACTCGGCCCGCGCCACCAAGGGCGCCGACATCGAGGAAACAGCCGCGCGCACGAACCTCGAAGCCGCCGACGAAGTCGCGCGCCAGTTGCGTCTGCGCGACCTGGGCGGCCTGATCGTGATCGACTTCATCGACATGGAGTCGGCCAAGAGCCAGCGCGAAGTCGAACAGCGCCTGAAAGACGCGCTCAAGCACGACCGCGCGCGCGTCCAGATGGGCAAGATTTCGCGCTTCGGCCTGATGGAACTGTCGCGTCAGCGTCTGCGTCCGGCGCTGTCGGAAGGCAGCCACGTGACCTGCCCGCGCTGTAACGGCACGGGTCACATCCGCGATACCGAATCGTCCGCGCTGCAAGTGCTGCGGATCATTCAGGAAGAAGCGATGAAGGAAAACACCGCGGCGATCCATTGCCAGGTGCCGGTCGAGGTGACCGCCTTCCTGCTGAACGAAAAACGCTCGGAAATCAACAAGATCGAGTCGCGCTTCAAGGTCAACGTCGTGCTGGTGCCGAACAAGCATCTGGACACGCCGCATTACAAGCTGGAACGCCTGCGTCACGACGACGCCCGCCTCGACGAGCCGCGCGCGTCCTGGAAGATGGCCGAGGAAGCGGCTCGCGAGCTCGAGTCGGAAACCGGCTACAGCAAGCGCACCGAGGAAGTGAAGCCGAAGCAGGAAGCGGCGGTCAAGGGCATCACGCCTGAGAAGCCGGCGCCGAGCGCGCCGGTTCGTCCGGTCGCGGCACCGGCTCCGGTTGCGGTGACGCAGGCGAGCGGCGGCTTCATCGGCTGGTTGAAGAATTTGTTCGGCGTACAGCCGGCGGCGCCGGCACCGGTTGCGCCGGCTACGACAGAAAAGCAGGCCCGTCCGCAGCGCGGCGAACGGACGGAGCGCGGTGAGCGTACCGGCGAGCGCGGCGGCGACCGTAACCGCAATCGCCGTGGCGGCGCGGGCGGCCGTGACGTGGCAGCGCGTGGTGAAGGTGCAAACGGCGGCCGTCAGGGCCAGCAGCCGTCGCAGCGTCGTGAGGAACGCGAACCGCGTGAAGGACGCGAGGGACGCGAGGTCCGGGAACCACGCGAAGGCCGTGAACCGCGCGAGGCACGGGAAGCACGCGAACCGCGTGGCAACCGCGAACCGCGTGAGAACCGTGAGCCGCGCGAAGCACGCGAAGGCCGTGAAGGCCGTGAAGGCCGCGACCGCGACACCCGCGGCGCCGACCGTGCGGAAGCAGTCGAAAGCACCCCGCGTGGCGAACGCCAGGAACGCGGCGAGCGTCGTGAACGTGGCGAACGTGCTGAGCGCGGCGAGCGTCGCAAGCCGCAGACGGAAACCGCGGACGCGTTGACGCAAGCCGATACCCAGATCGCAGAGGACGTGGCGCAAAACCAGGCCGCCCTCACTGAAAACGTTGCGCCGGTCGATCAGGAAGCGGTGGCGCGTGAGGGCGAAGAGCGTCGTCGTCGCCGTCGCGGCCGTCGTGGCGGTCGTCGCGAGCGTGAGGAAGACGTCAACGGCAATCTGGCTGCGGACGTCGCGGAAGCGGAAGGCGACAACGCCAACGTGAGCGAGGACGCACCTGTGCGCGTCGCCCAGCAGCCGGTGGAACGCAAGCCGGAAGCGAACGAAGCGAATGAAGTGGCGCCGGTGGAAGTCGTCGTTGCGGCTGTCGCGACCGAAAAGGCTGTCGTCAGCGAACTGCACGCGGCCACGGAAACGCCGGCCCTCGCCGCCGAAAAGGCTGCGAAGACCGAAACGATCGTGCCGGTCGCTGAACTGCCCGGCTGCTCCGGCTGCCGTCGAACCGGTTG
>NZ_ABLD01000024.1 GCF_000172415.1 Paraburkholderia graminis C4D1M | reverse complement strand
ATCGCGGGCGGTGTCGGGCGCGATCGCCGTCGACGGCCGTGTGCTGACCACCTGGGGCGAACCCGATCGCGCGGACCTGACCTTCAGCGTCGCGAAGATGTACCTCGCGTTGCTCGCAGGCGTCGCGCACGATCGCGGCTTGCTGCCCGATGTGGACGAGCCCGTGCGTCTGCGCGTGCCGAACATCGGTTTCGACGACGAGCACAACGCAGCCGTCACCTGGGCGCAACTGCTTCAGCAAACCAGCGAGTGGCAAGGCACCTATTTCGGTTTGTCCGACCAGGCCGATCACTATCGCGCCGTTAACTTCGCCGCACCGCCGGATGGCAAGAAGGGCGACTTGCGTCCGTTGCAGCGTCCCGGCACGTACTGGGAATACAACGACGTGCGGATCAACCAGTTGTCGCTCGCGCTGCTTCATCTGTTTCGTCGACCGTTGCCCGAGGTCTTTCGCGAAGCCCTCATGCGCCCGGCCGGCGCCAGCGAAAACTGGCAATGGGTCGGCTATGACAACGCATGGGTCGAGATAGACGGACGGCGCATGCAATCGGTGCCGGGCGGCACGCATTGGGGCGGCGGCATGTCGGTGAGCGCAAACGATCAACTCAAGGTCGCGCAGATGCTGCTCGACGAAGGCGTCGCGAACGGCCGCCGTGTTCTGTCGCGCGAATGGATCGCGCGCATGCGCACGCCTTGCGCGATCGCGCCGTTTTACGGCTATCTCGTGTGGCTCAATACGGACCGCAAGGTGTTTCCGAGCGTGCCGGCATCGAGCTATTTCGGCGTCGGCGCGGGCAGTTCCTTTACGTGGATCGAGCCCGAGCGACGCATGACCGTTGTGGTCCGCTGGTTGAATCCGGCTGCCGCCAACGAGTTCTTTGGACTGGTGCTCGATGCGGTCGATGCCGTCCACAGCGCGTGACATGTTCCGCCGCGAATCGCCAAGTCGAAGTGTGCAGAGGCCGGCGCGATGCCGGCCATCTGTCGTCTAGAACGCGCTCTTGATGACGCCCCCATCGGCGCGCAACGAAGCGCCGGTCGTGGCCGACGCAAGCGGACTGGCGATATACGCGACGAGGGACGCGATTTCCTGCGGCGAACCGAATCGCTTGATGAGCGATGTGGGACGCACCTTCTCGAAGAACTCCTTCTCGAATGCTTCGAACGATTTGCCGTCGGCCTTCGCGAGCGTCTCCACGAATTCGCCCACGCCGCGCGATTTGGTCGGCCCCGGCAGCACGCTGTTGACCGTAATGCCGGTGCCCGCGACGGCTTCGGCCAGCCCGCGCGAGACCGCGAGCTGCGCGGTTTTCGTCACGCCGTAGTGGATCATTTCGGCGGGAATCTGCACGCCGCTTTCGCTCGAAATGAAAATAATGCGCCCCCAGTTCGCCTGCTTCATCGCGGGCAGATACAGGCGCGCAAGGCGTACGCCGCTCAGCACATTGACGTCGAAGAAACGCTGCCAGTCCGCGTCGGGAATCTCTTCAAACGGCTTCGGCTCGAAAATGCCCAGGTTATTGACCAGAATTTCGACAGCGGGATAGCGTCGCGCGAGTTCGTCGGCTGCGGCGGCCGTGCTGAGGTCGCCAGCGAATCCAAGCACGTCGCCGCCGGTGTCCGCTTTCAGTTGAGCGACCACTTCATCCACCGACGACTGCGAGCGGCCATTGACGATCACACGAGCGCCTTCCTGCGCCAATGTGCTTGCGATAGCGAGGCCGATGCCGGCCGTGCTTCCGCTAACCAGCGCGAGTTTGCCTTTCAGGTTCAGGTCCATCAGCAATTTTCCTTTTCCGTGGATGAAATAGAAATGACGGCATCCGGTGTTGAACAACCGGATGCCGTCATGCTGATATTGACATACTCGCTATCTATTCGCGCTCGCCTCCACTAATTCAATGCGCGTTCGAACCAACCGGCGCTTCGCTCGCAGACGCTGGTTCCGCGGCCGGATGCGCGGCCGGCCGCAACTCTTCAATCTCGTCGGTGTTCTCGCGATTCAGCACCACACGGGCTCTATCCATATCGATCTGCCCTTCCCAACGCGCCACCACGACAGTCGCAACGCCATTGCCGATCAGGTTCGTGACCGCGCGCGCCTCGTTGAGGAAGCGGTCGACACCGAGCAGTAATACGAGCCCTTCGACGGGAATCTTGTGCATCGACGCCAGCGTTGCCGCCAATGCAACGAATCCCGCTCCTGCGACACCCGCTGATCCTTTTGACGTCAGCAACAGCACGGCGAGTACGAGCAACTGGTCCCAGATCGACAGATGAATGTTCATGGCCTGCGCGATGAACAACGCCGCCATCGTGAGGTAAATCGCAGTGCCATCCGCATTGAACGTGTAGCCGGTCGGCAGCACCATGCCGACTACCGGACGTGAGCATCCCATCTTCTCCATCTTGATGAGCATTTGCGGCAATACGGCTTCCGTCGACGCCGTGCCAAGCGTAATCAGAATTTCGTCCTTGATATAGCGAAGGAACTTCCAGAGCGAAAGTCCGCATAGCCGCATCACGAAGCCAAGCACGACAACGACAAAGAAAATCGACGTCAGATACAGGCAAAGCATCAGTTCGCCGAACGACGCCAGCGTGCCGATACCGTACTTCGCGATCGTGAACGCCATGCCGCCGAACGCGCCGATCGGTGCAACGTACATGACGATCCGCACCACCCCGAACATGCCCTGCAAGAACATGTCCAGCATGTCGACAAACGGCGCGGTCCGTGGGCCGAGCTTGGCAAGCGAGATGGCGAGAAGAACGGAGAAGAAAATGATCGGCAGCATTTCGCCATTTGCGAATGCCCCGACAATGCTGTTCGGAACAATGCTCATGAAGAACTCGAGCATGCCGTGTTGCTTCGCCGCGTGCGTGTAAGTCGCGATTGCCGCGCCGTCGATATGCGACGGATCGACGTTCATTCCGCTACCCGGCTTGATGACATTGACGACCACCATTCCGATCAAGAGCGCAATCGTCGATGCAACTTCAAAGTAAACAACGGCCTTCACGCCGACTCGCCCCGCTTCATGAAGATCGTTCATGCGCGCAATGCCGACCACGACAGAGGCAAAGATGATCGGTGCAAGCAGCATCCGGATCAGCTTGATGAAGAGATCACCCAATGGCTTGAGTTGCGAGCCAATGTCCGGATAGAAGTGCCCCACCAGGATACCGGCGACGATGCCGATGAGAACCTGCACGTAGAGCTTCGAGACGATTTTCCTGCCTTTCGATACCAGCATGTCTGTCTCCTGTGACTGGCGTCTTCTGGAAAGAGGACGTGCGGCCACAGCGGAGCAATCCGCCCTGGCGACCACGGCTCGCTTTCGCCTTCGTTGTATTTTTTATGTGTGCACCGACGGGCGCCGCCGATGCATTTTTACTGCGAGGTTTTATACGGACAGCTTGCGCATTTCGGCGATCAGATCGGACTTGCCTTCAAAGCCGATACCCGGCAAGTCCGGCATCGTGATGTAGCCGTTGTCGACTTTGACGCCATCGGGGAAGCCGCCATACGGCTGGAACAGGTCCGGATACGACTCGTTTCCGCCGAGGCCGAGTCCAGCCGCGATGTTCAGCGACATCTGATGGCCGCCGTGGGGAATGCAGCGGCTCGGCGACCAGCCGTGCTGACGCAGCATGTCGAGCGTGCGCAGGTATTCGACGAGGCCGTAGCTCAACGCGCAATCGAACTGCAGCCAGTCGCGGTCGGGACGCATGCCGCCGTAGCGAATCAGGTTGCGGGCATCCTGCATCGAGAACAGGTCTTCGCCGGTTGCCATCGGGTTGTCGTAATAGTTGCGCAGCGTGGCTTGCAATTCGAAGTCGAGCGGATCGCCCGGTTCCTCGTACCAGAACAGGTCGTATTGCGAGAGCGCTTTCGCGTACTGAATCGCGGTATCGAGATCGAAGCGGCCATTCGCGTCGACGGCGAGTTTCTGGCCGTCTTGCAGCACGCTGAGAATCGAGTCGATGCGGCGCAGGTCTTCATCGAGCGACGCGCCGCCAATCTTCTTCTTCACGACCGTATACCCGCGGTCGATATAGCTGCGCATCTCGTCTTTCAGCTTCTCGTGATCCTGACCGGGGTAGTAATAGCCGCCCGCCGCATACACGAAGATCTTGCGATCCGGCTGGCCATTGCCATAACGGTCCGCGAGCAACTGGAACAGCGGCTTGCCTTCGATCTTCGCCACTGCATCCCAGATCGCCATGTCGATCGTGCCGATTGCAACCGAGCGCTCGCCGTGACCGCCGGGCTTTTCGTTGGTGAACATGGTCGCCCAGATCTTGTGCGGATCGAGGTTGTCGCCTGCATCGTTGACGAGAGAGGCAGGGTCCGCTTCGAGAATGCGCGGAATGAAGCGCTCGCGCATCAGCTTGCCCTGGCCGTAGCGGCCGTTCGAATTGAAGCCGTAGCCCACCACCGGCTTGCCGTCGCGGATCACATCGGTGATGACGGCGACCAGACTCAGCGTCATCTTGCTGAAGTCGATATACGCGTTGCGGATCGGGGAACTGATCGGAACGGTCTTTTCGCGGATTTCAACGATTCTCACGGCACAGTCTCCAGAGTTTTGGCAGAGGATTGCGATACGTCGATTGCAATATGTGACGTAGCTTAATCGCCGGAAACGCTGCTAAACTGCACTTCGATTCATTTCATTTTTCACATTCGGTGAATACTGCCACCCAACCCGCCACCGACTTCGAGTTTTTCATTCTGCTTGCGAAACTGCGGAGCTTGTCCGGGGCAGCGCGAGCGCTCGATCTGTCGCCGCCCGCCGCGACGAAGCGACTCGGCGTGATCGAGCAGCGCCTCGGCGTGCGCCTCGTGAATCGAACCACACGAAGCGTGAGTCTCACGCCCGAAGGCGAAACGTATCTGCGATATGCGTCGCAAATCGTCGGGCAAGTGCGCGAGATGGAAGAGGCGATTTCGGGAGCGAAGCGCGACCCGCAAGGTCTTCTGCGCATCAACGCGACGCTCGGATTTGGCCGCACGACGATTGCCCCGCTCGTCTCGGAGTTCGCGAAGCGCTTTCCGGCCGTCGAAGTTCAGTTCGAAGTAACGGACCGCCCCGTCGATCTGGTCGAAGGCGCGTTCGATATGGCAATACGATTCGGCGAACTACCGGACAGCCGGCTCAGCGCGCGGCGCATCATGAGCAACCGCCGCTTTCTCTGCGCATCGCCGAAGTACCTGGAGAAGTACGGCACGCCCGAGCGCGTTGACGATCTCGCCGAACACCGCTGCATCATCCATCGGCAAAACGACGATGCGTACGGCGTCTGGCGCTATATCGTCAACGACCATATCGAGGCGATCAAGGTAAAAGGCGCGCTGTCCAGCAACGACGGCGACATCGTGCTTCGCTGGGCATTGGACGGACATGGAATCCTGATCCGCTCCGAATGGGATCTGGCCAAGTACGTGCAGAGCGGACGGCTCAATCTCGTGCTGCCCAACACGGTGCTTCCATCGGCCGATCTGTTTGTCTATTACCCTCGGCAGAAGAACCAGACGGTTCGCGCGCGCGCCTTCATCGACTTTTTGGTCAGCCGGTTTCAGGCGCCGTTCACGCCGGTCGAAACAGGCGTTCAACCGCGTGAACGGAATAAACGAAACGCGCGCAAATGATGGCGACGTGCCTAGTGCCCTGAGCCACTCACGCCGTCGCTTGCTCTACTGCGGCCACGCTCTGTCTGTTTTTATCCATGAACAGCACGGCTATCGTGGCAATCACGGCCGGCGCCGCAATGGCGACGAAGTTCAGCTTCAGCGGCAACGCCATTTCCATCAGAATGCCGATGATGATCGGCGCGAGAATCGCCCCGCTTCGGCCAAACCCCGACGCCCAGCCGATTCCCGTCGACCGGATCGCCAGCGGATAAAACTGCCCCGCATATGCGTAAGTGAGAATCTGCGTACCGATCGTCGACGCACCGGCGAGTCCGACCACGAAGAACAGTACCGGCGTCGGCATCTTGAAGCCGAGCAACGTGATCGACACGGCGGCGAGCGCATACATGCAAGCCAGCACATGCTTGATGTTGAAGCGATCCGCGAGCCACCCGCCGCCGATCGCGCCGATCATCGCACCGAGGTTCAGCACCAGCACGAACGTCAGCGCCGAGCCGAGCGTGTAGCCGGCGCTCGCCATCAATTTCGCGAGCCAGGAACTCAGCGCGTAGACCATGAAGAGGCACATGAAGAAGGCGATCCACAGCATGACGGTGCCGAACGCGCGTCCATCCTGGAACAGCTTGCCGATCGGCGTCGCGCGCGCCGTGCCGCCATCGGACAAAACGAAGCGGTCGTCTTCTGCGGAACGTAATCGGGCACGAGACGCGCGGCGATGGAGCGCAACGCGTCGGTGCGGCCCGTGCGAAGCAGGAACGCCATCGACTCCGGCATCATTCGCAATACGAACGGAATCAGCAGAACCGGCAGACCCGCGGCGATGAACACGGACTGCCAGCCGAAGCGCTCGATCAAACCTTTGCCCAGCAGCGCCGCCAGCATGCCGCCGACCGAATAGCCGCTGAACATCAACGTCACCATCGTGCTGCGGATTTTGCGCGGCGAGTACTCGGACATTTTCGCGACCACGTTGGGCATCACACCGCCGATACCCAATCCGGCGACGAAGCGAAACGCGCCGAACGTCACCGGGTCCCTGGCGAAGCCGGCCGCCGCGGTAAACACGCTGAACAGCAAGACGCAAGCAGCGATCGTCCAGCGCCGGCCGATACGATCCGCGATTGTGCCGAAGATCACCGCGCCGAACATCATCCCGAACAACGCGGTGCTGACCATGAAGCCGGCGCTGGTCGCCTTGATGCCCATCTCCTTCATGATCGACGGCAACGCGATGCCCGCGACCGCCAGATCGTAGCCGTCGAAGATGATCACCAGCGTGCACATGGCGAGCACGATTGCATGTAGACGCGTAAAGCGCGCGTCGTCGCCAAGCTTGTGAATATCGATGTGCCGCATGTTGGTTCTCCTTGAACCGGCTTGAACGAGGCGCACGCGCACGGCGTGCCAGGAACAGGTGTAGCTGGCGGCCTGATTGGGATTGCCGCTCGTGTAAGTGCCCTTGGCGGGATTTCGGCGCGGCTGTATTGCCGTTCGTCAGTTCGATGCACGCGGCGGCAGCGTTAGCCGCATCGCGAAACCCGCCCGCCCCGAGTGAATGCACTATAGAGCACACTTAACATGCACCATAATGCTCGTTAACACTAGCGCAGCGCGTTGCATCGGGTCGACGAGGGCTCGCGGAGGGCCGCTCCGTCGACGGCCGCCGGGCGGCGATATACTCGGCTACTTCAGCCGTCCGCCTTCGTGGGAATCGAATGAATTCATCGCCGACCGACGCGGCCGCCGACGCAGCGCCCAAAGAGCCCGTGCTCGTCGCACTGGGTGAGCGCGTCCGTCTTTTGCGCGCGCGGCGAGGCATGACGCGGCGCGATCTGGCTCATCAGTCGAACGTGTCCGAACGTCATCTGGCCAATCTGGAGATGGGCAGCGGCAACGCGTCCCTGCTCGTGCTCGCGCAACTCGCGCAAACGCTGGGCTGCTCAGTCGCGGCGCTCGTCGGCGATCCGTTGAGTTGCTCGGCCGAAGGCGAGCAGATCCTGGAGTTGTTGCGCGATCAGCCACCGGCTGCGTTGCAGCACTCGCTCGAAACACTCAGGCAGTCGCTCGCCGCCCGTTCCGCGGACCCTGGCCGCTATCGGCGGATTGCATTGATCGGCTTGCGAGGCGCCGGCAAATCGACGCTCGGCAAAATGCTGGCCGATGCAATGGGCTTGCCGTTTATCGAACTCACGCGCGAGATCGAGCGGATTGCGGGCTGCAAGCCGTCCGAGGTTCATGCGCTGTATGGCGCGACCGCCTATCGGCGTTATGAGTTCAGAGCCCTCGAAGAAGTCCTGAAGCGCGAAGCGGAAGCGGTCATCGCGTCGCCGGGTGGACTGGTATCGGAGACGCGCACATTCAACCTGCTTCTGTCGCGCTGCTTCACCGTCTGGTTGCGCGCGACGCCCGAGGACCACATGCAGCGTGTTATCGATCAGGGCGATCTGCGGCCGATGGCAGGCCGAAGCGAAGCCATGGACGACCTGCGCCGCATCCTCGCCGGCCGCTCGGAACTCTATGCGCGCGCGGACGTTGCTTACGACACCAGCGGCAAGACGTTGAAGCAGGCTTATCGAGGATTGCGCGAGCTGGTGACGGCGAGCGTCGAATCAAATACGGGGGATGGCTCTTGGGCGTCAACTTCGACCTGAACGATTTGCAGGCGTTTCGAGCCGTCGTGGAGTTGGGCAGTTTCCGCAAGGCAGCGGAGGCGGTCAATATCTCGCAGCCGGCGCTGAGCCGGCGCATCGAGAAACTCGAAGCGGCGCTCGGCGTGCGGCTGTTCGAGCGGACCACGCGCAGCGTGACGCTGACCACCGTCGGCCGCGTGTTCGCTCCGAGCGCGGAACAGCTTCTCGACGATCTCGACGTCGCCTTGCTTGGCATCCGCGACGTTTCCAGCAGCCGCCTTGGTCATGTGACCATCGCCTGCGTGCCGTCGGTTGCGTACTATTTCCTGCCGAGCGTCGTTGCCGCCTATCACGCCCGCTATCCGCGCATCCGCGTCAAGCTGCTCGACTCGAGCGCGAACGAAGTGCTCGGCTCGGTCATCAGCGGCGAAGCCGACTTCGGCGTCAGCTTCATGGGCAGCCAGGAGCCCGAGGTGGAGTTCAAGGTTCTGCTACAGGAAAGGTTCGTCGCGGCATGCCGGCGCGATCATCCGCTCGCCCGCAAGACGCGCGTGTCCTGGAGCGAGCTTTATGAACACGAATACGTTTCCGTCGACAAGACATCCGGCAACCGCCTGCTGCTAGATCAGGCGTTGACCAGCGTGGCGCCGCCCGTGCCGAGCGTCTGCGAGACGCGCCATGTGACCACCCTGCTCGGCCTGATCGAAGCGGGACTCGGTGTGGCCGCGGTGCCTTCGATGGCGATGCCGATGCGCGATCATCCCATCTTGACCGGCGTGCCGCTCGTCGATCCGGTCGTGACGAGGCGCGTCGGCATTCTCAAACGCCGCGGCCGCCCGCTTGCGCCGGCCGCGCAACAGTTCCATCAGATGATTCTCGAGGCCAGACGCAGCAGCACGGCGCGCGCGGCCAAGAAGACTTCGAAATGACATTGGCCAGGCCATTGCGGCTGCTTTACGTGCAGGTGCTGCTCGGCATGGCGCTCGGCATGACCGTCGGCCATGTGTGGCCGCAGATCGGCGCATCGCTCAAACCGCTCAGCGATGCGTTCGTCGCGCTGGTACGCATGATGATCGCGCCGATCGTGTTCTGCACGATCGTCACCGGCATTACTTCGCTCGCGAGCGGCTCGAAGATCGGCCGGACCATCCTGAAGGCGCTGGCGCTCTTCTACTGTCTGACCATCGTCGCGCTCGTTCTCGGGCTCGGCACCGCGTTCGCGCTGCATCCGGGCGCGGGAATGCACATCGACGCGCATCATCTGGATACGGCCATCCTCGCGCACTATTCGGCGCGCACCGAGTCGCACGGACTCGTCGAATTCGCGCTGCATGTGATTCCGCAGACGCTCGTCGGCGCGTTCGAGAAAGGCGAAGTGCTGCCGGTTTTGCTGCTCGCCCTTCTGTTCGGCTTTGCATTGAACGCGAGCCCAACAGCCGGGCGGCGGGTGCAGGAAATGATCGACAGTGTCGCGGACGTGCTCTTCCGCATCCTCGCGATGATCATGCGGCTTGCGCCCGCCGGCGCGTTCGGCGCGATGGCGTTCACGGTCGGCCGCTTCGGCATTCGTTCGATCGGCTCGCTCGGCATGCTGATGCTGTCGTTCTACGTGGCGTGTCTGCTGTTCGTGATCTGCGTGCTCGGTCCGCTCGCGCGGCTGCATGGCTTCTCGCTGTGGAGGCTGCTGCGCTACATTCGCGAGGAACTCGTGATCGTGCTCGCGACGTCGTCGACGGAACCGGTGTTGCCGCGCCTTATCGTCAAGCTCGAAGCGCTCGGCTGCGACAAGGGCATCGTGGGTCTCGTGCTGCCTGCGGGCTACTCGTTCAACCTGGACGGCACGGCGATCTACCTGACGCTTGCCTCGATGTTCATCGCTCAAGCCTGCGATGTCCCGCTCTCCGGCGGCCAGATCGCGACGATGCTCGCCGTCATGCTGCTGACGTCGAAGGGCGCGGCGGGCGTATCGGGCAGCGGGCTCGTCGCGCTCGTCGCGACGCTCGCCGTGATTCCCGACTTGCCGCTTGCGGGTGTCGCGCTGCTGGTCGGAATCGATCGATTCATGTCCGAAGCGCGCGCGCTGACGAGTGTGATCAGCAACGCGTGCGCGGTGATCTTCGTATCGATGTGGGAGCGTGCCTGCGACCGGACGCGTCTGGGAGAAGCATTGAGCCTCGCGCACGCGCCGGAAGAAGCATTCGATCAGCCCGCCGATCTGCCGGGCTGAGTGCTTGCCTTCAATGATTGCGTTGAATGGTTGCCTTCGTCAGTGCGAGGCGACGGAATCGAGCCCGGTCGATCGCACTTCCGGCTGCGCGGCGGGCGACGCAAGATACTCAAGCAGCGCTTTGGCCTCCTTCGGATGCTGCGCGCCGACCGGAATGCCGGCCGCGAAGCGCGTGACAGACTGCAGCGACTCCGGAATCTTGCCGACGTACGCCGCGCCCTTCACGGGCAGCAACTCGCTCACCTGCTGAAATCCCAATTCGTAATCGCCGCTTGCAACGACCGACGCCACCGGGATCTTCGGGATCATTTTCGCCTTGCCCTTCATCTGTTCCTCGATGCCGAGCCGCTTGAACAGTTCGCGCTCGACATACACGCCGCTTGCGCTGTCCGAGTAAGCGATCGAGCGGGCATGCAGCAAGGTTTGCTTAAGCGCCGCCTCGGAGCCGATGTCGGGCTTCGGCGAGCCCTCACGCACGACCATGCCGATGCGCGAATCCGCGAGTTCGACGCGCGAATCGGGGATCACCTTGCGCTGCTTGATGAGGTCGTCGAGTGCATAGCCGACCATGATGACCACGTCGGCCGGCTCGCCGCGTTCGAGCCGGTTCGGAATGGCTTCGGGCGACTTGCCCATCGACGGGCCGAACGCGGTATCAAGTGTATTGCCCGTCGACGCCGCGAATTGCGGTCCGAGCACTTTGTAGGCGGCCGTGAAGCCGCCCGAGCTCATCACGCGCAGATCGGCGGCCTGCACATTCGTCACAGCGGCGGCGCTGCCGAGCAACGCCACGGTACACAAGTTCAGGAAGAAGGATTTCATGGTCGGAAGAATGTCAGTGTGAAGTCCGAACGAGCGACGCAGCGATGCATCACTAAGCTGCACGCAGCGGCGCGGCACGGCGTCGATACAGTGCGATGGTCGCGCCGAGGCCGCACATCGCGGCGAAGCTCATCCAGTAGCCCGGCGCGGCCTTGTCGCCTGTCATGTGAATCAGCGCGGTCGAGATGACGGGCGTGAAGCCGCCGAACACCGCGGTCGCGAGGCTGTATGCCAGCGAGAAGCCAGCCACGCGCACTTCGACCGGCATCACTTCGGTGAGCGCGACGACCATCGCGCCGTTGTACATGCCGTACATGAACGAGAGCCACAGCAGCACCAGCAGCATGTTGACGAAGCTCGGCGCGTGAGCCAGCAGCGACAGCGCGGGATAGGCCGTCGCGATCGCCAGAAGCGTCATGCCGAGCAGCAGCGGACGACGCCCGATGCGATCGGACAGCGCGCCGCCGATGGGCAGCCAGATGAAATTCGAGATGCCCACGCACAGCGTGACGAGCAGACTGTCCGCGGTGCTCAGATGCAGGACCGTCTTGCCGAAGGTCGGCGCATACACCGTGATCAGATAGAAGCTCGTGGTGGTCATCGAGACCAGCAGCATGCCCGCGACCACGACATTCCAGTTCTGCACGAGCGTCGCGAAGACTTCTTTCATGCTCGGGCGATGCTGACGCTGCTTGAATTCCCGCGTCTCCTCGAGATTGCGTCGCAAGATGAAGATGAACGGCACGATCATGCAGCCGACGAAGAACGGCACGCGCCATCCCCACGCAGCGATCGCCGCCGTATCGAGCCACTGATTGAGCCCGAAGCCGAGCGCCGCCGCGATCACGATCGCCACTTGCTGGCTCGCCGACTGCCAACTGGTAAAGAAACCCTTGCGGCCCGGCGTCGCCATTTCGGCGAGATAGACCGAGACGCCGCCCAGTTCCGCGCCCGCCGAGAAACCTTGCAGCAGGCGTCCAATCAGCACGAGCGCCGGCGCAACAAGTCCGAGCGTCGCGTAGCCGGGTACGAATGCGATCAGGATTGTGCCGCTCGCCATGATCGACAGCGTGACGATGAGGCCTTTACGCCGGCCGACATCGTCGATATACGCGCCGAGGATGATCGCGCCGAGCGGCCGCATCAGAAAGCCCGCGCCGAACACGGCGAACGTCATCATCAGCGAAGCGAATTCGCTGCCCGCCGGGAAAAACACGGCGGCGATCTGCGTGGCGTAAAAGCCGAACAGGAAGAAGTCGAACTGCTCGAGGAAGTTGCCTGCCGTCACGCGCAGCACGGCGGATGTCTTCGATTGCCCGGGAGCCACAGGCGTTGAGGAAGCATGCATCGAGGGTGTCTCCAGAAATTTCGAACTCGCGGGGGTGCGGGCGGTTTGTTGTTTGTCGAATCTTCGCCCGGCGCGCGGGAAACGATAAGTGCTATTTTCTGAATGATCGATGCACGGTGGTTATCAATCGCGGCGCGGCTCAACCGGTCTGCGATTGCGGGCACTCCGTCTGAAACCAGTAGTCGACGAGGCGCTGCGCGGCTTGCAGATCGTCGGGATAGTAGGGATCGTCATACCAGGGCGACGGGTCGTAGCCGGCTTTCCTGAGAGCCGCGAGTTCGCTTTGATGTTGGCCCATCGTCGGCGGCGCGTTGGTTTTTAGCGCCGCGAGGTCGCGGCACTCCGTCGGGCTGAGATGCGGTCCCGCGTATGGCGCGCCGCCGACCACGCAACCGGCGAGCAGAAGCGCGAAAGCCGACGATGCCCACACTGCCGGCAGTGCCCACCGTGCCGGCCGAAATGTTTGCCGTGTGCTCATACCGGTTGCGCTCCACAAAAATACTGCATGTCGAATTTACGACCGTTACACGCGAATGTTGGAACAGCGTCTATTCGTCTCCACTGTAGTACACATAGCCCGGCTGACGCAGACGAACCTGTCCGTACGGTTCATCGGTCGTATTGCCTTGCATCGGAAACTTGTCCCACAGCAACGCCCTGCCCTCCATCTGCTGTCTGTCCACCTCGGGATGCGTCGCCTTGTACTGATTGAGAAACTGCTCGAAGGGCGATACGTATAGCCCTTTTGTCGCATCCGAAGCGTTATTTGACGAGCGGCCGAATAGCTTCATTTCACTCTCTCACATCGTCCACATTGAAGGCGCACGCCGAACCGCGCGTGCGCGTGTGCATTGCTGAATACAGCTAGCCGCGTGCCACGCGGCGCATACCGGCAACAAGCGCTAACGCGGCCCGTGCCGTTGCTTTGCGCCGCCGCCGGCTCCGTGGTCCTTGCCGGCCTTGGTGTGATTCGCCGCGTGTTGTCCGCTGCCCGGCTTGCCGCTGGGCGTCGTTGCAGGCTTGCCGGAGTTTGCTTCGGCCTTGGCGTCCTGCTCGGTGCGATTATCGGGGGGAGCGGTCTTCACGATTGGTCCTCCATTTGCGCATGGCGCGGTAACGATCCAGCGACGCGCGAGCCGCACACGTCGCTGGTCCAAAAAAACAAGCGCTGCTTCGCGAGCGGCGCTTCGATAGGTCACTTCGACGAAGACACCCCAAGCGCTTGTGCCAGCTCGGCTGCATGTTGCAGATGTTCCTTGCCGACGGGCACACCTCGCGCCGCGAATGCCTTGACGTCCCGGTCTTCGCCCTGCGCGGCCTCGCTGGCATAGAGCGAGTTACCCATCCGATGAATGTGCAGTTGCGAGATCATGTATTCGCGATCGAATTGCGCTCCGGACAAATGCGACAGTTCCGAGTAAAGCGTGTGATTCGCGGGGTCCATCGCCTTCAGGAGCCGGACATGTTTCGTGTCCGCGAGCTGCGTGAGCTCGGCGTTGATCCGCGTATGTTCGGCGACCATGTGCTCGCCGAACGAGCGGACTTCCGGCGAACTGCCTCGCGTCGCCGCCAATTGGCCGAGGTCGATTTCAGCGGTTCCGACGCTCGCCGCCGTCAGCATGAACTGCTGATCGGTGGGCGTGACTTCGGCGCCCGACTGCATTAAACGGCATCCCGCTGCGGCGAGCATCGTGGCGCAACACAGCGCGGCAAAAGCAAAGAACCGGCTTCGCGGCGCGTGGCGCGACGTGTTGCGCGCCTGGGTTGACGCGCCGCTAGTGCTGTCGATGCGATTCATAGTCGGCTCTCCCGGATGCAACCGCCTGCGATGCGTGGGCAGCGGTCGTTGCTCGTCGAAGGCGATGGCGGCCTCGTTCATCCGCTCGCGATACGCGGATGCCTGGGCGCAAGTTCATCTCGACGACGTACCGAGCATGGGCTATGCCTGGCGCGCGATCAGCCCGGTTGAGCTTGCGTGCATTCGGTCTCGTACCAGATGTTCACCTGGCGCTGCGCCGCTTCGAGATCGGCCGGGTAATAAGGATCGAAGCGCCATTCCGGGTGATAGCCCGCGCTGCGCAGCGCCGTCAGCTCGCTCATGCTGCGCTCGTGCGTGGCGGGCGCCTTGTTGCGCAGATCGGTGAGATCGCGGCATTGCGCGGCGCTCAGATGCCGTTGCGCGGTCTGCTGCATGCCGCCCGTCGCGCAACCGGCGAGCGAGAGCACCAACGCCGCAAGCAGCGGCTCGAACTTCGTCGCGATCTTCATGTGGTGTCTCCTTTAATCCAACTTAGCCAAACTTGATCCAACGATCACGGCGGCGCATGCCGTGTTCCTGGCTCACAGTGCGGACGTCGGCGAAGATGGCCAAGTCTGCAAGAGCTCAATGCGACGACACATACGTCGCATCCGCGAAAGCCGGCAGCGCGAAACTTTCGCGCATGCGCTTCGCCTCCGCCGCCGGCGTCAAGCCGAACAGGCGCTTGAACTCGCGGCTGAACTGCGAAGGACTCGTGTAGCCCACGGCGTGACCGGCGGCTTCCGCAGTCAGGTCCTGGCGAACCATCAATAGACGAGCCTGATGCAGACGCGTCGACTTCACGTACTGCATCGGCGACACCTGGGTGACCGCCTTAAAGTGGCTATGGAAGCTCGGCACGCTCATGCCCGCCTCGTCGGCAAGCTGCATCACGTCGAGCGGCTCTGCAAAAGCGGCATGGATGAGGCGCAGCGATCTGCCGATGCGGCCGAACGGTCCGCGCATTGCCAGCGCCTCTCTCATCGAGCGTCCCTGCGCGCCGGTGAGCACGCGGAAGTACAGTTCGCGCAGCAGCCCCGGACCGAGGACAGCGCCTTCGAGCGGCCGATGCAACGCTTCGAGCAAGCGCAATACCGACGACTGCATGGCCGCATCCATCGGCGTCGACATCATGCTCTGGGGCGCCTCGATGGCTTCCGTCGCGGCTTCCGTCACGCCTTCGCGATCGATCTGCGCGGCGAGTTCCGCGGCCATCGCGAGATCGAGATGCAGATACAGCGCAAGCAGCGGACGCGCCGGGCTCGCGTCGGTTTCCATCGTGAACGGTACGGGCACGGACACGGCAAGGTAATGGCGCTCGTCGTAGAGATAAAGCTGATCGCCGAAGTAACCTCGCTTGCGTCCCTGGCAAACGATCACAATGCCGGGATCGTAGAGCACCGGCGTACGCGACAGCGCCCGGTTCGAGCGCAGGATGCGCACGCCCGGCAACGCGGTCAGGTTGTAGCCCTCGTCGGGCGCGAGCTTGCGCAGCAGCGCAACGATGCGCTTCTGGTTGGCGCGCAACAGTTCAGGCTGCTCGGCGAAGACGCGTTTTGCGTTCATAGTTTGCGTTCATAGCTTTAGGCAAGAAAATTAGTGGAACCGGGCTTTCGGTGTCCCGCTCGCAAGATTAGCATGCACTTTTCACTCAACACGACGGAGCGTGCTTCAATGTCATCCAGCAAAACTCTGCTTATCACGGGCGTCAGCAGCGGCTTTGGCCGGGCGCTCGCGCAAGAAGCGCTCGCGATGGGCCACCAGGTCGTCGGTACGGTAAGAAGCGCGGAAGCCAGGCGCGACTTCGAGTCGCTCAGCGCGAGCGGCGCTATTGGACGCATTCTGGATGTGACCGATTTCGATGCCATCGACGGCGTCGTGGCCGAAATCGAAACCAGCGTGGGCCCGATCGATGTGCTCGTGAACAATGCCGGCTACGGTCATGAAGGCATTCTCGAGGAATCGCCTTTATCGGAGATGCGTCGACAGTTCGATGTGAATGTGTTCGGCGCTGTCGCCATGATCAAAGCCGTGTTGCCCTTCATGCGAACGCGCCGGCGCGGCCACATTCTGAACATCACGTCGATGGGCGGCTACATCACCATGCCTGGCATTGCTTACTATTGCGGCAGCAAATTCGCGCTTGAAGGCATGTCCGAAGCGCTTGCCAAAGAGGTCAAGCCATTCGGTATCGCGGTGACGGCCGTGGCGCCCGGCTCGTTCCGCACCGACTGGGCCGGCCGTTCGATGAAACGGACACCCCGCTCGATCGCGGACTACGACCAGACGTTCGATCCCGTGCGCCAGGCTCGCGAGGAAAAAAGCGGCAAGCAACTGGGCGATCCACGCAAAGCCGCGCGCGCGATGCTTGCCGCAATCGACGCAGCCAATCCGCCCGTTCATCTCTTGCTCGGCAGCGATGCACTCGCGTTGGTGCGAGGCAAGTTGTCGTCGCTCGAAGATGAAATCCGCGCGTGGGAAAGCGTCACTGTCTCGACGGATGGCTGAGCATGCCAGGCAACGTGCAAGCACGCTGCATTGCCTATTCCTCTCGAAGCGCGGCGCCTGAAGCCTCGCGGGCGTACTGCGTCGGCGGCATGCCGACATGACGTGTGAACGCGACGCTGAATGCGCTCGCCGAGCTATAACCTACGCGCGTCGCGATGGTTGCGACGCCGACTTCGGCCCGGCGCAGCAGGTTTCTAGCGATCGCCATGCGCCACGACAACAGGTATTCCATCGGCGCGACGCCGACTGCGCGGCTAAATCGGTCGAAAAACGACGAGCGTGAGAGCGCGGCGGCCTTCGCGAGTTCTGCGACGGTCCAAAGCTTTTCCGGGCTTTCGTGCATCTGGCGAATCGCAGGCGCGAGACGCGCGTCGGCGAGACCGCGGATGAGTCCGGGCGATGCGCCGGTTTGCGTCGATCGCAATGCTTCAATGAAGAGCACTTCGAGCAGGCGCGCGAGCACGACTTCGCGCGCGGGCCGCTGCGCGCGCGATTCGTCCCGCACGAGTTTGACGAGCGTCGCGAGCCGGCGATCGCCGCGCACCAGCACGAGCCTGGGCAGAAGCGAGACCAGCAACGCGGCATCCGGCGAACCGAACGCGCAGAGGCCGGCAAGCCACTGCGCTTCCGGCGCGGCGGAGGGATCGCCGAAACGAAACGTGCCGTCGGGCAGCGCGGTAGGCGCGCTCTGAGGCAACGCGTCGTCGTCGGGCGGCTCCATGCTCGTTACCGAAAAGCCAAAAACCTCCGGGACGAGCACGAAGTCATCGGCCTGCAGAACGAGCGGCTCGCAGCCGTTGACGGACAGACGCAGCGACCCGTCGAGCACCACGCAATAAAACGGCTGTCCGATTTCCGTGCGGCTCGCGCGCCAGCGCCCGGCGCCGCTCAGCACCTTCGAGAAGGTCGGAGTCGGCTGAAGCAAGGTGACGACTTCAGCGAGCGGATCGGTCATGGATGGACGATTTCGAATGAAACATGGACGTTCGATTGTAGCAAGTCCGACCCTTCACGAAGTATCGTCTGGGGACTGTCACCGACCCCAGGAGTCGACATGAAGACCGTTTTGATTACCGGCTGCTCGTCCGGTTTTGGCGTGGAAATCGCGCGCTATTTTCTCGCTCGCGACTGGCGCGTGATCGCCACCATGCGCACGCCACGCGACGATGTGTTCGCAGCTTCCGACCGTCTTTTGATTCTTCCGCTCGACGTAACGGACGCGCAAAGCATTCGCGCCGCCGTCGATGCGGCCGGTCCGATCGACGTGCTCGTCAACAACGCCGGCATCGGCTTTCTGAACGCCGTCGAAGGTACGCCGATGGACACCGCGCGCGAGATCTTCGAGACCAACACGCTCGGCACCATCGCAATGACCCAGGCCGTGTTGCCGCAGTTTCGCGAGCGCCGCGAAGGCGTGGTCGTCAATGTCACGTCGACGGTGACGTGCAGGCCGTTGCATCTGCTCTCGGTCTATACCGCGAGCAAGTCGGCGGTCAATGCGTTCAGCGAATCGCTCGCGCTCGAACTCGAGCAGTTCAATGTGCGCGTACGGGTGGTGCTGCCGGGACGCGCACCTTCCACGCGCTTCGGCGAGAACGCACGGTCGCGGATGCAAAGCGGCTTTCCCGAGCCCTACGGCGCGCTCGTCGAGCAGATATTCGCAAACTGGGAGAAAGAGACGACCGTCACGCACGCAGCAGATGTCGCGGAAGCTGTCTGGCTCGCGGCCACCGATTCTTCGAGCCCGTTCAATATTCCCGCAGGAGAAGACGCTGTCGAGTGGTACAACGCGCGCGGCCTACGCTAATGGAATTGTCCGTCGTATCGGCAACGTACTTCGACGTTCGCCATCCTAACTAATTAGTCGCGCATTGGCCGCCATGTTCCGACATGGCCGGCATGCACTTGCGGCGAGCGACGCAAGATAAACTTAAACGTCGCCCTGCCGCAATACACCTGCTATCCAACGTTCCTCCGACGCTTTGAGGTGCGTCCGCATGGCCGTCTGCGCGGCAATCGGATCGCCGCTCTGCAGCGCCTTGAGAATTTCCTCGTGCTCCCGTACCGCGGCCGACCAGGTTTCGGTGCTTTCGGAGTGATCGCGAATCGCCGCCGCAATCGGGTCATGGCGGCTATCGAACATCTCGGCAACGAAGCGGCTCAGCACCGAATTGCCGGCAATCTCCGCGATCAGCATATGAAATTGCCGGTCGGCATCGACCGGCGATTTGCCCGCGGCCGCCAGGCGCTTCATTCGCAGCACCGTGCGGCGCAATCTGTCGAGCGTGGCCGCCGACAGCTTGCCTGCTGCCAGCACGATCACAGTCCCCTCTATTGCCGCCCTCGCCTGCATCAGTTCGGAAGGACTCTCGCCGAGGGCCGGCACCGCATTGTCGCCGCCGGTCTTCGAATCGCGGACATAGACGCCCGAGCCCATCCGTATCTCGATCTGCCCGCCTATTTCGAGCGCGATCAACGCTTCACGCAACGAAGGACGCGATACGGCGAGCGTATTGGCAAGCTCGCGTTCGGCGGGCAGACGCGCGCCCGGCTGCAGCCCGGCCTGTTGAATTAGCGCGAGAATCTGCGTCGCCACAGATTGGTAAAGCCGCTTTGGCTCAGTTTGCTTCATTGTCCGCAGGGTCCGTCGGAGGGCCGCAAAGCGCGGCCGCGGCAAAGTCTAGCACGCGGCCACGAGGCCCGGCCACGCGTGCAGTTGCGAACTCAGGGTTTCCCTTATTGGAATGACCAGTTGTGCAACGCTAAATTGGCTTGACCAGATAAGCGGTTATGCGCTCTAATTTGCTCAAATTGGACTGACCAGTCGGCGGGATTCCGTTCCTGTGTGCCGGCTCGCAGATTCCTGAACAAATGGAGACGGGATTGACACAAACGACCGCGCAGCCGCGGCCAGGCCAGGCGCCTGAGCCGCCAGTTCCCCGGGAGGTCTTGCAACTCAGGGGAGTGGGCAAGCGTTTCCCCGGCGTCGTGGCGCTGGACGGCGTCGATCTCGATCTGCGCTCCGGCGAAGTGCACGCGATCTGCGGCGAGAACGGCGCGGGCAAGTCGACGCTGATGAAAATCATCAGCGGTCAATATCACGCGGACGATGGCGTGATGTGCTACGACGGCGCGCCCGTGCAGTTCTCTTCCACCTCGGAGGCGCAGGCGGCCGGCATCGCGATCATTCACCAGGAACTGAACCTGGTGCCTCATCTGTCCGTCGCGGAAAACATCTTCCTTGCGCGCGAACCGAAGCGCGGCCCGTTCGTCGACTACCGGACGATGAACGCCAACGCGCAGCGCCTGCTGCAACGCATTGCGCTGAACGTGTCGCCCACTACGCTGGTCGGCGCGCTGTCGATTGCGCAGCAGCAGATGGTGGAAATCGCGAAGGCGCTGTCGCTGAATGCGCGCGTGCTCATCATGGACGAGCCGACGTCGTCGCTGACTGAATCGGAAACGGTCCAGTTGTTTCGCATCATCAAGGAACTGCGCGCCGACGGTGTCGCGATTCTTTATATCTCGCATCGGCTCGACGAAATGGCCGAGATCGTCGATCGCGTCACGGTGTTGCGCGATGGCCGTCATATCGCAACGACCGATCTCGCGGCGACCAACGTGAATGAAATCGTCGCGCGGATGGTGGGCCGCGCGCTCGACGACGCCTATCCCGCGCGTCAGTCCACTCCGACGAACGACATTCTGCTCAGGGTGCGCGATCTGCAGCGAGCGGGCACCTTCGGCCCGGTCTCGTTCGAGTTGCGCAAGGGCGAAATTCTCGGCTTCGCGGGCTTGATGGGCGCGGGACGCACCGAAGTCGCCCGCGCGATCTTCGGCGCGGAGCGGCCCGACTCGGGTTCGATTCTGCTCGGCGATACGCCGGTCGAGATCCGCTCACCGCGCGAAGCGATTCGTCACGGCATCGCGTATCTGTCCGAGGACCGCAAGAAAGACGGCCTCGCGCTGTCGATGCCGGTGTCGGCAAACATCACGCTCACCAACGTTCGCGCCATCTCGTCGCGCGGCTTTCTGCGTTTCGCCGAAGAGACGGCAATCGCGGAACGCTACGTTCGCGAACTCGCGATCCGCACGCCGACGGTCAGGCAGATTACGCGGAACCTGTCCGGCGGCAATCAGCAAAAGATCGTGATCGGCAAATGGTTGTACCGCGGCTCGCGCATCCTGTTTTTCGACGAGCCGACGCGGGGCATCGACGTCGGCGCGAAGTACGCGATCTATACGCTGATGGACCAACTGGCCGCGAAAGGCGTCGGCGTCGTGCTGATCAGTTCGGAGTTGCCGGAACTGCTCGGCATGACCGATCGCATTGCCGTATTTCACGAAGGGCGCATTACCGCGGTCCTCGAGACAAGACAAACGAATCAGGAGGAGATCTTGCACCATGCATCAGGGAGAAGTCATGCTTGAGATCACATCGGGCCGCGAGCAGGCCATCGAGAAGCAGGCGCGGCAGCGACGCCGCGACCTGATCCAGAAATTCGCGGCGCTCGGGAGCCTGGCAGTTCTGGTCGTCGCGTTTTCGCTGACCAGTGCCGCGTTTTTCTCGGTGGGCAATCTGCTGACCGTTGCGCTCCAGGTCACGTCGATCGCGTATCTCGGCGTGGCCGCGACGTGCGTGATCATCACGGGCGGCATCGACCTGTCGGTGGGATCGGTGCTGGCGCTGGCCGGTGTCGCGGCCGCGCTGCTCGTCAAGGCGGGCGTACCGGTTCCTGTCGCGATGCTGGGCGGCATGCTGGTTGGCGCAGCGTGCGGATGGGTCAACGGCATTTGCGTCACGCGCATGGGCTTGCCGCCGTTCATCGCAACGCTCGGCATGATGCTCGTCGCCCGCGGCGTCGCGTTGCAGATCACGGGCGCAAGACCTGTCTCCGGTCTCGGCGACGCCTTCGGCGAACTCGGCAATGGCGCGCTTTTCAAGGTCTCTCACATCGGCGCCGACGGTTTTCCCGACACGGTTTTTCCGGGCATTCCGTATCCGGTCGTGATCATGGTCGTGCTGTTCGTCGCGGTGTCGATACTGCTTTCGCGCACCTCCCTTGGCCGTCATATCTACGCGGTCGGATCGAACGCGGAAGCAGCGCGGCTTTCCGGCGTCAACGTGCAAGGCGTCAAGCTCTTCACTTATGTGCTGTCCGGCGTATTGGCCGGCGCGACCGGTTGCGTGCTGATGTCGCGCCTCGTCACCGCGCAGCCGAACGAAGGTGTGATGTATGAACTCGATGCGATTGCGAGCGCGGTGATCGGCGGCACGTCGCTGATGGGCGGCGTCGGCACGATTTCCGGCACGGCCATCGGCGCATTCGTGATCGGCGTGCTGCGCAACGGGCTCAACATGAACGGCGTATCGAGCTTTATCCAGCAGATCATCATCGGTGTGGTGATTCTCGGCACCGTATGGATCGATCAACTCCGAAACCGGAAGTCATAAAGTCGTAATCAGAAGACGCAGTTGAAACCACAAATCAAGGAGCGAGACATGAAAAAGGTATCCGTACTGGCTGCGGCCGCGGCGATGTGTGCAATGTTCAGCGCGTATGCGCAAGCGGCAGGCGGCGAGATTGCCGTGATCGTGAAGACGGCCAACTCCAACTACTGGCAGAACGTCCAGAAAGGCGCGACCGCTGCAATGGCCGATGCGAAGGGCTACACGATGACCTTCCAGGGTCCCGCGACGGAGTCGGCTATCGCGGACGAAGTCAACATGGTCGAGAACGCTGTGAACCGGCATGTGGCGGGCATCGTCCTCGCGCCGTCGGACCCGGATGCGCTCGTGCCCGCGATGAAGAAAGCGTGGGAAGCCCATATCCCCGTCGTGCTGATCGACTCGTCCGTGTCCGATGCCGGCAAGCAGTACTACCAGTCGTTCCTGTCGACCGATAACGCGAAGGCCGGCGAACTCTGCGCAAAGGCGATGATCGACCGTGTCGGACAGACCGGCAAGGTGGCGGTCATGTCATATGTGCCGGGCGCCGGATCGGAAGTGGGCCGCGTCGGCGGATTCCGCAAGTACATTGCCGCGCATTCGAAGCTGCAACTGGTCGGCCCGTTCTACTCGCAGTCGCAGATGGCGAACGCGCTCAATCAGACCACCGATGTACTGTCGGCCAATCCCGATCTCAAGGGCGTCTTCGGCGCGAACGAGCCGACCGCCGTGGGCATGGGACGCGCCCTTCAACAGTCTGGGAAAAGCGGCAAGGTGATTGCCATCGGCTTCGACGGCAATCAGGATTTGCAGGGCTTTGTTCGCGACGGCACGATCCAGGCCATTGCGGTTCAAAGCTCGTATCAGATGGGCTACAAGGGAATCGAGACGATCGTGAAGGTGATCGAGCGCAAGCCTGTGTCGAAGCAGGTCGACACTGGAGTGATGATGGTCGAGAAACAGAACCTCGATTCGTCCGAGGCAAAGAACGTTCTCTATTGATGAGCGTTCGCCGGCGCGACGCTTTATAGCTGCGCGCCGGCATGTGCCCATGCGGATCACCTTCGTGCCCACGCCAACGTTTTATCGGCAACGTATGCCGTTTTTTTACAGAATCGATCCGCCGTCCGGTGATCGACAAGACCAATCAAGAGGATGCCGAAATGCTTAGCGTCATTTGCGAATCGCCTGGCGTGCTGCGCCGTGAAGACCGCGAACCACCTCACCGTGCCGAAGGCGAAGTGCTTTTACGCGTCAGCCGCGTGGGTATTTGCGGGACCGATATGCACATCTATTCCGGCAACCAGCCTTACTTGCAATATCCGCGAGTGATGGGCCACGAACTGTCGGCTATCGTCGCCGAGGCCGATGCCAATGCGCACGTCGTGCCCGGCGACGCCGTTTATGTGATGCCGTATCTGTCGTGCGGAAGCTGCATCGCGTGCAGGCAGGGCAAGACCAATTGTTGCGTCAACATCAAAGTGCTCGGCGTGCATCGCGACGGCGCGCTCACGGAATTTCTCTCGGTGCCCGCGCAGTTCGTGCATAAGGCCGAAGGCGTCACGCTCGATCAGGCGGCCATGCTCGAATTTCTCGCGATCGGCGCGCACGCGGTTCGCCGTGCCGATGTGTCGGCCGGCCAGCGCGTTCTTGTCGTGGGCGCGGGCCCGATCGGCATGGCGGCCATGCTGTTCGCGAACCTGCGTGGCGCACAGGTCACCTGTCTCGACACGCGCGAGGATCGTCTCGCATTCTGCCGCGAGCATGTTGGAGTGTCGGCGGTTCAGATCGGACCGAACGACGTCGACGAACTCGCGGCGATGACAGGCGGCGAGTTCTTCGACGTCGTATTCGATGCAACCGGAAACATCAACGCGATGAATCGCGGCTTCCAGTTCATTGCTCACGGTGGCAAATACGTGCTGATTTCGATCGTGCCCGGCGAAGTTACCTTCTCCGATCCGGAATTTCACAAGCGTGAAGCGACGCTGCTCGGCAGCCGTAATGCGACCGCCGAAGACTTCGAGACAGTTCTCGAAGCGATGCGCGCGGGCCGCATACCCGACAAGGCACTCAATACACACCGAATGAGCTTGTCGGATGTACCCACCGAGTTCCCGAAGCTGATGGAGCCAGGACAGACCGTCGTCAAGGCGCTGGTGGAGTGCTGATTTAAGTCCGTTGGGTCGAACGGAACGCAGTGCTGTCACAAACCAAAAAATCCGCGTACTGCGAACTATTGCAAACAACGAAGTCGCAAGATTTAAGCGCAGAAGGCCACTGCGCTTAATCACATGGCGCGTTTTACTTATACGCGATACGCGCCCGCGCTAAACGACAACCGCCGAAAAAGCCGTATTCACTAATCGAAATGCGCCAACAGTTCGCGATATGGAGACTCACAAGCCATCGCGCGCATCGATTGAACCTATACTCCCCCGCTGCGTGACGGCACTCAAGAGTGCCACGCTAGTCCGCTATCTACATGCCGCTTGCCGGGTCCGCCTCGGCATCGAAAGTTTTCAGAAAGCACTAAATCCTGTCCGATGTCTCCCGACCTCGGATGCGTTTGTCTTCTTCGGGGAGGAAGTGACGAATGAATATCAAGAGTTTTACTTCACTCCGTGGTTTGGCCTGTCTGGCTGTCGTAGGAACTCATGTCTGGACCCTGTTCGATCTTCAGCGCCTGATCACCGCGCGATACGGCGTGGATTCGTTTCAGAACAAGATAGCCATATTCGTTGACAGAACGTTCAACGGACAAGCCGCAGTCGAAGTCTTCTTTGTTCTCAGCGGATGTGTACTCGCTTTGTCGTTGATGAGCGGTTCAGCCGCGAATAAGCCGTCGTGGGTCAAGACGTTTTATGTAAAAAGATTTTTCCGCATTTATCCCGCGTTGTGGTTGTCGATCGCGCTTGCGCTCGCGCTGTGGCCGCTCATCAAGACGGGACTGTCCTCTCCGGCCTATAGCGCCTGGGCGACGAGCGCCTTCCCGGCAAAGATCTCGGCTCCGCTGGTCGGCCTCTCGCTCGCATCTATATACGTCCATTTGAATTGGCCGATGTGGACACTTCGCGTGGAGCTGTTTTATTCGGTTCTGTTCCCGGCAATCTATCTGCTCGTGCAAAACCCGCGCACGCGCAAGCCGTTTCTCGTTTTCCTGGCACTGGTCGCGCTCGCTCCGATTCCGCGCACGCTGTCGCTGCACTATGCATTGGCCTTTGGTCTCGGCGCGCTGATTCCGCTCACGCGCGGAATCAGCCATTTCCGTTACCGCCTGATCGGCCTCGGCCTCATCCCGGTCTTAATGTATTCGCGCATCCTGCTGGAAGGTATCTTTGATGTGAAGAATATAGAAACGATGGAGATTCTGATTGCCTTCGGCATCGTCTATTGCCTGTTTCACAACAAGAGAAGGATGCCGCTTCTGGATCGGCCGATATTCGAGTACATGGGCACAATCTCATACAGCGTGTACGTGCTGCATTTTCCGATCGTGTTCGGTCTCGGAGCCTGCGTGGTAAAAGCTCTTGGAACATCCGCCGTTCAACAGCAGCCGTTGCTCATGGCTTCATTACTGGGCGTGTCGACTTTGATTATCACTCTGCCGCTCTCGATGCTCAGCAACAAGTTCGTCGAAGATGCAGGCAATACGCTCGGAAAACGTCTCGCGGCTTCGTGGTACGGCCGCCGCCAGGAGGCACCTATCCTGGCAGCGACCGTGGAAGAACAATGATGCGCGCGCCCATCACCGCATCTTGACAACCACTTTCCCTTTGGCGCGTCCGCTATCGACATAGGCCATCGCCTCTCCGATCGAATCGAATGCAAAGATGCGATCGACAACCGGGCGTATCACGCCGCCTTCGATAAGCGATGTGATCTGCGCGAGCTGGTCGCCGCTTGCGCGCATGAACAGGAAGGAATAGCTGATTTTCAGGCGTTTGGCCGCCTTCCTGATCCGGTAACTGAGTAGACGCGTCGCCAGCGTCAGGAAGCCCGGCAAACCAAGCTCTTTTGCGAAGTCGGGGTCCGGCGGCCCCGAGATCGAGATAAGCCGACCGCCGGGTCGCAGCACGCGAAGCGATTTGTGCAACGTCGCCGCGTCCAGACTGTTTATCACCACGTCATAGCCGGCGAGCGTTTTCTCGAAGTCGTCCTTCTTGTAATCGATGACGACATCGGCCCCGAGGCCCTTCACCCATTCCACGTTCGCCGTACTCGTTGTCGTCGCGACGAATGCACCCAGGTGCTTCGCCAGTTGGATCGCGAACGTTCCGACGCCGCCGGAACCTGCATGAATCAGGACCTTTTGTCCTTTCCGCAACTGCGCGTTTTCGATCAACGCTTGCCACGCAGTGAGACCCACGAGCGGAATCGAGGCGGCCTCTTCCATCGTGAGTGTTTTGGGCTTGATGGCCACGTCCGCTTCTTTCACTGCAATCAGTTCCGCGAAGGTGCCGATCCGATCTTTATCCGGCCGCGCGTAAACTTCGTCGCCGACCTTGAATCGCTGCACGCGCGGTCCGACTCGCACGATCACGCCGGCTACATCGTTGCCGAGAATCAGCGGCAAACGATACGGCAAAATCAGCTTGAATTCGCCGTCGCGTATTTTCGAATCCAGAACATTGAGGCTGGCGGCGTGGACCTGGATCAGGACGTCGTCGTCGCGTAGTTGCGGCTCCGGCACGTCGGCGATATGCGCGCCATGCTTGCGTCCGTATCGCTCGAGAATGAATGCTCTCATGATGCTTTCGGGTCCCCTGGTGTGATCTGGCGCTGCATGTTTTTCATTCTTGCAAGAGAGGGCTTACCGACTGCGACGCCGGTATCGTGTCGAGTCGAAGGTCTTTACGAAGCCCGGCATCCACGAGCGCGGCCGGCGCGAATCTGCGCAGCATTTGCAGACGGCTCGCAAGCGCGCCGGCCGGGTAGCGCAGCTTCGGTTTCGCGGCCACGGCCGCCTTCAACACGACTTCAGCCACGACCGAAGGCTCAGTCGCCGTTGCCATCACCTCATTGACCCGCTTGCTGACAACCGCACGGGCTTCGCGATACGCATCGAGCGTGGAATCGGGTGCGAGGAAGTTCGCGTCGAACGGCGTCTTCGTATAAGCCGGTTCGATGACCGATACGCGGATGCCCCAGCCGCGCAATTCATGATCGAGCGATTCGGAATAGCCCTCGATTGCATGCTTCGTTGCCGCGTAGAGCGCGCCGTACGGCATCGGCACAAAACCCAGGACTGAGCCGATGTTGACGATGCGGCCGCTGCCCTGCCGCCGCATATAAGGCACGACCGCGCGGGTCATGCGGACGACGCCGAAGAAGTTCGTGTCGAAGATTGACTGCGCCTGCGCAATCGAGCTTTCCTCGGCGCCCGCGGGCGCGACGCCGAAGCCCGCGTTGTTCACGAGCAGATCGATGCGGCCGGCTCGCCGCATAACCTGGGCGACCGCGGCGTCGACGGATTCGTCGCTGGTGACGTCGAGCGTCAGCATGTCGAACGAATGCTGGCCCGCAGGCACTGGCCGCCGGCTCGTGCCGAAAACCTTGTAGCCCGCTTCGCTCAATCGCTGCGCGGCGGCCTGTCCGATACCCGAAGACGCGCCTGTGACAAGGGCGACACCCAACGGCTTTTTGTCAGTCATTTCAAGCTCCATGTGCGGAACGCCCGCGTCACTATCAAATTGAAATCGACTATACTGGGAAATCAAATCCATGTCACTATCAAAATAGTATGGACGACATCAATTCGTGCGATGACCCGTGTCCGATCGCGCGCAGCCTGGCTGTCGCGGGCGACGCGTGGAGCATCCTTATCTTGCGCGACGCCCACGCGGGTCTGACGCGCTTCGACCAGTTCCGCAAAAGTCTGGGCATAGCGCCGACGATGCTGACGCGGCGTCTGGCCGCGCTGGCGGAACAAGGTCTATTGGAGAAACGCCGCTATTCGGAGCGCCCGCCGCGCGACGAATACGTGCTGACGGCTGCAGGCATGGACTTCCTGCCGGTGCTGTTCATCATCGGCGCATGGGGGCGGCAGCACCGCGGGGATAGCAAGCTGGTTCGCTTCCTGGACGCGGAAACGGGAACGGAGATCAAGGCGATTGCGATCGACGAAGTCACCGGCGCGAAGATCGGGACGCGCCCGATACGCATTGTGAATGTCGATGAAGATTGACGAAGCGTTCGCGCCTCGGGCCGACAAGTGCTACGGCTTCTTCTTCGGCGCGGACAGGCGCGAAAGCGCGCCCGACTCGCAGGCTTGGAGGATTTCGTCCGCGAGAGGCGAGTCATCGGGACAGGCGCGCGAGAGCACGACCGCGCCCACCAGTTGCGCGATGGCATCGATCGAGCGGGCTCGCGCTTCACGCTTGGCCGCGGCGCTTGTCGCGTTAGTCGCGTTAGTCGCGCCACTCGCGCCGTGCTTGCTCACCATGCTGGTCAGCAGCCGTTCAATGCCGTCGGCAAAGGCTTGCTTGACCTGTTCCGGCTGACGCCCGGCATCCACGGACAACGCCGCCATCGTGCAGCCCGTGCCGGGCGTATCGCGATGCTCGCGGGACAAGTACTGCTTGACGAACGCGGCAATGTCGATCCCTTCACTGCCGGCCGCCGACTCCGAAAAGCCACAGGCCGCCGCCTCCGCCATCAGATCGGCCTTCGAGCCAAAGTGCTTATAAAAGCCGCCGTGCGTGAAACCGGCGGCCGCCATCAGGTCCGCGACGCCCACCCCGTCGTAGCCTCGCTCGCGAAACAGCGTCGCAGCCGTCTCGACGATGCGCGCCCGGTTCGCCTGCGCTTGCGCCTTAGTGACCTTCATGTTCGGTGCCTCTCTTCGACTAACGCCACGCTAAAGTGTTAACTATACATTGATGTCGATCATCATCAAAGTCGTTGACTTTTTTGATGACGACCATCATTATTAACGCCAGCCTGCACCGCCGCCCATCGCTGATGGGCGGCAGCGGTCCCCACTCAAGCCAAGGAACACCAAGATGAAAGCCCTGCCCACTGTCCTCATTACCGGCGCCTCTTCGGGCATCGGCGCCGTTTATGCGGAGCGTTTTGCGCGCCGTGGCCACCCTCTCGTTCTGGTCGCGCGCGACAAGGCGCGGCTCGAAGCGCTGGCGAGCCGCTTGCGCGATGAAACGAAGGTCGATGTGGACGTGTTGCAGGCCGATCTGACGGAGCCCGCCGATCTCGCCGCAGTCGAAGCGCGCCTGCGCGAAGACGCGAACATTCGCGTGCTGATCAACAATGCCGGCCTTGCGCAGTCAGGCGGCTTTGTCGAGCAGAGCGCCGACGCCATCAATCGTCTGGTGACGCTCAACATCACCGCGCTGACACGGCTCGCGGCCGCCATCGCGCCGCGCCTTGCGCAAGCCGGCGAAGGGTCGATCGTCAACATCGGCTCGGTCGTCGGTCTCGCGCCCGAGTTCGGCATGACCGTGTACGGTGCAACGAAGGCGTACGTGCTGTTCCTGTCGCAGGGCTTGAGCCTGGAGCTGACGCCCAAAGGCGTGTATGTGCAAGCCGTGCTGCCGGCGGCCACGCGCACCGAAATTTGGGAGCGCGCCGGTATCGACATCGATACGCTGCCCGAAGTGATGGAAGTGGGTGAACTGGTGGATGCCGCGTTGATCGGCTACGACCGCCGCGAGTTGGTGACCATACCGCCGCTTCACGTCGCCGAACGCTGGGATGCACTCGACGCCGCGCGCCAGGGTTTGCTCTCCGATATCCGGCAAGCGCAAGCGGCGGAGCGTTATCGGGCGACGGCCTGATCCGCTTCGGTTGAGCGGAGCGCAGGCGTTAGCCCGCGTCGCTCGAACCGATGACCGCTTCGGGAAGCACGACGATTTTCCCGCGTCTTTCGCGGTCGAAGGTTGCGAGCACAGCGTCGCTTGCGTTAGCGAGTGGGAAAGCGATGGTCGCAGGCGGTCGAAGATGACCGCGCGCGACCATCGAAAACAGCGCGGCGCGTACGCGCCGCGCCTGTTCCGGCCGGGTTGCGAGGAAATAGCGCACATCGACGCCATGCAGCGTGGCGTTCTTGAGAAGCGCGAGATTGACCGGCAGCGACGGAATCGCGCCGCCCGCAAATCCGATCACGAGATAGCGGCCGCCTTTCGCAAGCGAGCGGAATGCAGGCTCCAGCATGTTTGCGCCGACGGGGTCGAGCACGACGTCGACGCCTTCGGGCGCCACACTCCTGAGCGCCTCGCGCCAGTCGGGAAGGCTGTAGTCGATCGCGGCCACGGCGCCGAGTTCGCATGCGGCTTTGCGCTTGGACTCGCTCGATGCCGCCGCAATCACACGAGCGCCCGCATGCACCGCAAGCTGAATGGCGGCGGACGACACTGCGCCGCCCGCTCCGAGTACCAGCAGCGTATCGGCGGCTGTTAAACGCGCCTGATCGAACAACGCGTAGTGTGCCGTCTGGTAGTCCACCAGCATGGCCGCGGCAATGGGCATGGGTAGCCCGCTCGGGGCGATGTCAACGTCAGCGGCATCGACCACCACGTATTCCGCGAGGCCGCCGCCAAGCTGCCAGGTGACGACACGTTCATCGACAAGCGGCCGCGTCACGCCCGGACCCACAGCGTCGACGACGCCGGCAATCTCTCCGCCGGGCACGTAAGGCAAGCGCGGTTTGATCTGATAGCGGCCTTGCATCATCAGCCCGTCGACGAAACCCAGAGCCGTTGCTTCGATGCGAATGCGCAGTTGTCCGTGACCGGGATCCGGCATCGGTTCATCAACTAACGCATAGGAGCCGATGTCGAAGCTTGTTCCAACGAAGCTTTTCACGCTCTATCTCCGTCTCTCTTACACAATCATCAGCATACCTACTAATGCGTGTGATTGCAGCCGCGCTTGGCTGCACAGCGAATGGCGGCTTCGCAAGACAACGTGCATCATCCGGCCAGGCGGGTAATTGCTATCCGACTGCCCGCCTGCTCGCGCAAACGAAACTTCTGGATCTTCCCTGTAGCGGTTTTCGGCAATTCGCCGAAAACGACGCGGCGCGGGCATTTGAAATGAGCCAGTCTTTCACGGCAGAACGAGATGACGTCCTGCTCGGTTATATAGGCTGCATCCGGCTTTAGTTCGATAAAAGCGCAAGGCGTCTCGCCCCATGTGTCGTCCGGCTGCGCGACCACGGCTGCATTGAGTACGCCCGACATGCGGTAGATCACCTCTTCCACTTCCACGGATGAAATGTTCTCTCCGCCTGAAATGATGACGTCCTTCGAGCGGTCCGTGATCTGGATATAGCCGTCCGGATGAACGACCGCAAGATCTCCGGTATGAAACCAGCCGCCGGCGAAAGCTTTTTCGGTTGCGTCGGCATTCTTCAGATATCCCATCATCACCGTATTGCCGCGGACGAGAACTTCGCCGCACGACTGGCTATCGGCCGGCACCGGTTCGAGCGTCGCGAGATCGGCGACCGACATTTTCTCGAACGCTGCCGCACGTACGCCTTGCCGCGCTTTCAATTTGCCTTGCTGCTCCGGCGGCAACGTATCCCACTCGTCGTGCCATGCACAGCTAATCGGCGTGCCGGAGATCTCGGTAATTCCAAATACGTGATCGACGTCGAAGCCCATTGCGCCGACGGCTTCGAGCACCGCAGCGGGCGCCGGCGAGCCGGCGGTGAGAACGCGCACGCGACGCGGCAACGGCTGCCGTTCCGACTGCGGCATGCTCGCGATGCCTGCGAGAACAATCGGTGCTGCACAGAAATGATCGACGCCATGTTTCTGGATCGCGGAAAGGATATTGGCCGCGTTGACTTTGCGCAGGCATACATGCGTTCCCGCCGCGGCAGTAATCGCCCATGTGAAGCACCAGCCGTTCGCATGGAACATGGGGAGCGTCCACAGATAAATCGGCGCACGCGGAAGCGGCCAATTCGTCATCTGCAGCAGGCTCATCAGATACGTGCCGCGATGGCTCGGAACGACGCCCTTCGGATCTCCTGTCGTGCCCGACGTGTAGTTCAACGCGATCGGCGTCCATTCGTCGACGGGGCCACGGCCGGCAAATGCCGGGTCGCCGCTGGCGAGCAGCGATTCATAATCGGTTTCGCCGATGGCGGCGCCGTCGGGCGCTTCATGATCGTTGATGTCGATGAGACGCGGCGGATTCGGGACTGACTGCAACGCTTTTTCGACCAACGCAGCAAACTCGCGATCCACCAGCAGAAGCTTGCATTCGCCGTGGCGTAGGATAAACGCGATGCCGTCAGCATCCAGCCGGCAATTGATCGCATTGAGCACAGCTCCCGAGAGCGGCACGCCGAAGTGCGCCTCGAGCATGGCCGGTGTATTCGGTGCGATGATCGACACGGTATCGCCCGGCTCGATGCCCAATTGAACGAGCGCCGACGCGAGGCGATAGCAACGCTCGCGCGTCGTCGCCCACGTCTGCCGGAATTCGCCATGAATGATCGCGGTGCGTTGCGGATAGACGTCGGCGGTTCGATCGAGGAAGGTTAATGGCGTCAACGGAACGTGGTTCGCCGGATTCTTCTCGAGCCCTCGCGAGTAGGCCTTTGCACTCATGACTTTGTCTCCGTTCATTCATTATAGAAAGTAGTGAAATCGCTCACTGGGACACGGTCCGTCACTAGCGAATTCTCGATACAGTCGTGATCGGCATAACCGAGGCTCATTCCGCAGACCAGCATCTGGTTGTCGGGAATCGACAGTTCGTCGGCGATCACGCGGTGGAATTTGTTGAAAGCCGCTTGCGGGCAAGTGTCGAGGCCGCGCGCGCGAGCGGCGAGCATCACGCTTTGCAGGAACATGCCGGTGTCCAGCAGACTGCCTTCGCGCATCACGCGGTCCACTGTAAAAAACAGGCCGACGGGTGCATCGAAGAAGCGATAGTTGCGGCCGTGCTGAACGTGCATTCGTTCCTTGTCGCCCTTCTCGATGCCGAGCAATCCATACAGGTTCCAACCCACCTTGCGGCGACGGTCCAGATACGGCGCGATCCATTCGCGTGGGTAGTAGTCGTAGGGCTCGTCGAGGTCGGAACTGCGGGCGGGATCGTCATTGATCTCGTTGATGGCGGCAGACAGCCGCGACTTCTTCGCGCCTGTCACGACGTGCACATGCCACGGCTGAATGTTGACGCCGGTAGCACTAAAGCGCGCGACCTCCAGGATGGACTCGATGTCCTCGCGCGCAACCGGTGTCGGCAAGAAAGCGCGAACGCTGCGCCGGGTGACGAGCGCCCAGTCGACGGCTCGACTGACGTCGATAAACGAGGTGAAAGGAGGCGGAGATAGACGATCCATTTCTTTCTGCATGTTAAAAATGTACTGCCGCGTAGACGTGGCTTTTCTCGAGTGAATAACCTGCAATAGGCGCTCTTAGCGCCCTGCACTGCGCTGAACTGCGGGAATAGCCGCACTGCGTCCGCGATAGGAATCGGCGCGCGCGTGATCGATCAGCGTCACGGCCATTGCACCAATCAAACCGGCCACGCCGATTGCCATGAAGTTCTGTTCCAGCGGCAGCTTCAGCGACACAAGCCAGCCGATTAGCACGGGCGCCACGATCGCGCCGATGCGGCCCACGCCAGAAGCAAAACCGACCCCCGTAGAGCGGATTGCATGAGGATAGAAGCCGCCCGCATAAGCATAGGCGAGCAATTGAGTACCGAGCGTCGATGCGCCCACAACGAATACAACGACAAACAATGACGCTGTCGATTTCGTGTATCCCATCAGCGAGAGTGCGACGGCTCCCACGACGTAGAACGCGATCAGCACCCGCTTGATATTGACCCTGTCGCCCAGCCAGCCGCCGAGAATCGCACCGGCAATCGCGCCGACGTTAAACACGATCACAAAGTTCAATGCCGAACCGAGGCTGTATCCCGCCATTGCCATGAGCTTGGTCAACCACGAACTCAATGCGTACACCATGAAGAGGCCCGTCATGAATGCGACCCACATCATCGTAGTACTGAAACCGCGGCCGTCCTGAAAGAGTCGTCGCACCGAGACGTCTCTATTTTTGTCCGACGACGGTCCTGCAAACTGCTCGTCGTCACTCAACGAATAGTCGGGCACGAGACGCTTCACGAGCGCGCGCAGTTCTTTATGTCGGCCGTTCTTGACCAGAAATGTCATCGAATGAGGCATCGTTTTAATGATGAACGGGATCAGCAGGACTGGCAGGCCCGCAGCAAAGAAGACGGATTGCCAGCCATAACTGCCGATAAGCTCCTTCGCAGTAAGCGCGACGAGAATGCCGCCAACCGAATATCCCGCGAATACGAGTGTGACCAATCGCGTGCGCAACGCATTGGGCGAGAACTCCGCCATTTGCGCGGTGACAATCGGCAAGACGCCTCCGATGCCGAGGCCCGCGATGAATCGGGTCACGCTGAAACTGACGGGATCGTTCGTCAGTCCGGCGGCGGCGGTAAAGAGACTGAACAGCGCCACACACACGCAGATCATCATGGGCCGGCCGAAACGGTCAGCCAGCGTGCCGAGGAAAATAGCCCCGAGCATGACGCCAAACAGTGCCGATGCGGCCATGATGCCGGCACTGGTCGCGTCGATGTGCATGCCCTTCATGATCGACGGCAACGCTGCACCGACGATGGCGAGATCGTAGCCGTCGACTATCAGCATCAACACGCACCAGAACAGGACCAGCCTGTGCAAGCCATTGAACCTGGCCTGGCCCGCGAGTGAATGAACATCGATCTGGTTCATGCTTGTCTCCTTTGGTTTAATGTCGTGGCCGAAGTCCGCGCAGGCCGCTGTGTTACAAGCAGTGTCGGGCGAAGGCTGCGGACAGTCGATGTCCATTAACTTCAAGATGAGTGAGGTCGCCGAACACCTGCGTTTGCGGTGTTGCGACACTGGCGGTCCCGGTGTAACGCTAACGCCCGGAACCGCACATGGCGCGCGCTGCCAACGCGATTAGTTAGAGCACACGAAGCTGGCCGCAAGGTTCTGATCGCCGCCGACGTATTTGGGCCACTGCGGGTATTCGCAAATTGGCCGCGTGCGTCCGACTGTCGGCGGAGCGAGGTCGGTGATAATCAGATTTTTGGGTTCGACGCCTTTCGTCACCCAGTTGTCCAATGCCGTCAGACCGTCATATGAACCATTGAATTGCCCGCCGGCACTGTGCGCCGCGCCCGGCACCACATAGAACTTTAGAAATTGACCCAGTGGTCCCTGCCCGAACCGGGATACCAGCCGGTCGTAGTAATCAATCGACAATTGCGCCGGAATGAACTGATCGGATTGTCCGTGCTGCAGAATGATCTTGCCGCCGCGCGCCTGGAATTGACTCAGGTCGGTACTCGTGCTGTCCATGAGCGCGCTCACCGCTTGCACGCGCGAGGTTAATGATCCGGGGTTGGCCGGATTAAAGTTCAGCGTGCTCAAGCCAGGATCGCGAGCAACCGCGAATCGAAGCATGTCATTTGAAAACGTATAGAAGAACGCGCTTTTGCCGATCACGCCAGGCTCGACTATCGCATCGGTGGCTGACGCGCCCCATGCAAAGGCGACGGACCAGAAGTCTGCTCCCGTGAACGCGTTAAATGCGGGGAAAGTCTGGACTCCGTTTACCAGGTTGAAGCTAAGGCTAAGCGGCGTGCCGGCGGTGGTCATCGTATTGATTTGCGCGTCCGACAAGCAGCTATCGCCAGTGTCGACGCCGCTCGGGCAACGAATCGTTGCTGGATCGAATACGCACGCCGCGGGGTTACTGATAATGCCGTCAGCCACGCCATCCAGAGCATCGCATTGCTTGATCACTGCTTCGAGAAGAACCTTGCCTTTGGCAGGCGTGACGTATCCTCCGGGCGCCAGCAGCGATCGCGAGATCCTGCCCATCTGAAGCCACAGTCCTGTTATTCCTGAAGCGGGATATGTGGAAATGATGCCGTCGTAGTCATGCGGGAATCGTTGTGCCGCGATCAGACCTTGCCGGCCTCCGCCTGAACCGCCAATAAAATAACTGTGCGTGAAGTCCGAGCCGTATCTTGCCTTTGCGATGTACGCTGCGAAGTCACGCGTCTTCTTGATGTGGTCGCCTGAGTAGTTGGCGAGTGCCTCATCGTTTGCCGCGAACGAACCGTCCATAAAGTTTCCCTCATGCCCAGCGTCGCTGCCGACAGTCACATAACCTCTGCGCAATGGTGTACTGACGCCTGCGGGCTCCGCCCCCGATAAGAACCCGTCCGCGGGAAAGCCTTCAGTATCGGGGATGGTGCCGTCAAATCCCCCGCCGCCAAAATGGACGACTTTGCCGTTGAAGTTAGTCGGTAGATCCGCCTCCACTCGAATATCCGGCGCATTGAAATCCACCGGATGAATGGCTCCGAGAACCTTGCAGTACTCGCCGTTGCTGTTGCCGGAATCGGTAGCTGCAACGAGCGTCGCGGATACGATAGTGGCACCCGTTGTCGGCAATCCGATCGAGCCGGCGGGAACGGTCGTACCCGCCAACGCACTACATTTCGCGGCGGGCGTCGCGACCGCGACGTTGGCCGGCGCGGAATCACTGCCGCCGCAGCCGGATACGGCAATAGCCGATACGGCGAATAAAGCACTCACCATTGCCGAGCTTCGGCGGCTTCTCAACCGGGTTCTCATTCTCGTCTCCGTCTATTTTTTATACCGCAATGAGTGGCTCGGTTGCTTTGCGCAACCGGGCGCGACGCGTCCTTTGATCTGCCGAACGCGAGTGCAGTGTCAGCCTGCTCGGCGCACCGATCCATGTCCGCCGACCTCAGTTTTCATGAGGCGTGCGGACACGCTCCGCTTAATCGAATGAGCGTTCGCGCGAGGCGTGATTGGGAGAAGAGGATTGAATCTTTCGACCATTCAGACGTGCAAGCACATCTGAACGCGTGAATGGTGTGATGACGATGCTATGAGTTCTAACGGTTAGGGATTCGCCTTGCCATGTCGGTACATTCCCGGACTCGCCCCCGTCCACTTTCTGAAGGCCCGGTGAAAAGCACTCGTTTCCTGAAATCCAGTGCGTGCAGCGACTTCTGCGACCGTGAGAGTACTGTTCGAAAACAACTCGATTGCGATGTCACGCCGCAATTCGTCTTTCAGTTGCCGATAGTTCGTGCCTTCAGCCAACAGGCGGCGTTGCAGCGTGGCCGCGGATAGATTCATTAGTCGCGATAGCTCGTCGAGGTCCGGCCAGTCGTCGGGGATCTGGTTTCTTAGCCGGCGTCTGACGAGGGCCGTAGTACTCGATTCGTTGCGATACTTGACCAGGATATTGGCGGGTGCATTTTGCAGAAAAGCACGCAGGCTCGCTTCCGTCTCGGACAGTTTCAGGTCGAGAAAACTGCGATCGAACCGGATCAGCGTTTCTTCCGCGGAGAACGTCACATCCTCGCAAAAGCGCATACGGTAGTCGCTGTCATCCGTTGGCGCCGAAGCGCGGAACCTCATCTCGATCAGCGGAATGCGTCTGCGTGCGAGCCAGCACGCAAGGCCGTGCACGAGGATGAACCAGGTCCCGTAGGCAAAGAGGCGGCGCGTTCGGCCATCGTCATGCAGGACGATCAGTGCATGCTCGCCGTCGCAGCGCAACTCGCCATGAATGTCGTCGAGAACCGCGCGCAGGAACTTCAGCATGCGACGCAGCGCGTGCTCGAGATTGTCGGCATGCAGCACGGCGTGACACATCAGCGCATAACTGCCTCGCCGCAATGCGTGGCTATCGAGACCAAAGAACTCGTCGTCCATCAAGTCGGCGAGAGCCGCCCACAGACGCGAAAAGGCTAATGCGGGCACTCGGGCTCTCGGCGCATTCAGCAATTCCGCCGCGATTCCCGCGTGCTGGAGAACCGCCGACACGTCGAGATTACGCTGCGTGGCGACGAGAATTGCTTCGCGCACGAGGCCGATAGAAGTTGTGCCCTTGTCTTGAGCGTCATTCATGGTCAGGGTCTACCTACAGAAAGTGCACTGATGTTAATCGCTGCGGCGCGCGAGCGAAACCTGGTATCACTGAGCATGAGCCGCACGATATGTCCGAAAGGCGCACGCAGGAAGAGGTCGATGGACATGGGCGTGGTTTCGCGTGCCGCTTACGATGATCAGTCAGTTGGTCGTCGCGAATATGCTTTGCCGGCCGGTCACTTTGAGGAGACAGCATTGCAAATTCACGGGAAAGGTTTCGTCGTCACAGGCGGCGGCTCAGGGCTTGGCGCAGCCACGGCGCGCCGTCTGGTGGCGGGCGGCGCCCGCGTGCTGCTGATCGACCTCGACGAGGACGCCGGTGCCTCACTCGCGGCGGAACTCGGCGCTAATGCCCACTTCGCCAGGGCCGACGTATCCGACTCCGCGAGCGCCGAGCGTGCGTTGGCCGCGTATTGCGAGACCTTCGGCGCGCTGCATGGCCTGATCAATTGCGCAGGCGTTGCGCCCGCCGAGAAAGTGCTCGGACGCGAAGGCCCGCATCGGCTGGAAAGTTTTGCGCGCACCGTTCAGATCAACCTGATCGGTGCGTTCAACATGGTGCGGCTGGCCGCGGCGTGCATGGCCGGGAACACGCCCGGGACCGATGGCGAGCGCGGGGTCATCATCAATACCGCTTCGGTTGCGGCCTTTGACGGCCAGATTGGACAAGCGGGCTACGCTGCATCGAAAGGCGGTGTCGTGGCGATGACGCTGCCTGTCGCGCGCGAATTGGCCCGCCACGGCATTCGAGTGCTCGCCGTCGCGCCCGGAATCATGGAGACGCCGATGCTCAAAGGCATGCCCACAGAAGTACAGGACGCGCTTGGGAAGATGGTGCCCTTTCCCCCGCGCCTGGGCCGGCCGGAAGAATTCGCGGCACTTGTGCTGCATATCGTCGAAAACACTTACCTCAACGGCGAGGTGATTCGTCTTGATGGCGCCATTCGTATGGCGGCGAAGTGAACTCAGTCATCGCCGCCGCCGGGTTCGAGTGGCGATGATTCATCGACGACGACACCTTCCTCACCCTTTGCAACGCCGCCATGAAGCGGCGAATGGAGACTCGCATGACTGCCTCTTCGATTTCCGATGATCCCGTTGTGATCGTCGCTGCTGCCCGCACGCCGCTGGGTGGTTTCCAGGGCAACTTCGCTTCGCTGACGGCGCCTGTACTGGGCGCGCACGCGATCCGGGCCGCGGTGCAACGTGCCGGACTGCAACCTGACGCCGTCGATGAAGTGCTGATGGGCTGCGTGCTGCCCGCGGGCCTCGGCCAGGCGCCCGCGCGCCAGGCGTCGCTCGGCGCGGGTTTGCCGCTATCGGCGGGCTGCACCACGATCAACAAGGTCTGCGGCTCGGGGATGAAGGCGGCGATGCTCGCGCACGATCTGCTGCTCAGCGGCAGTCAACGAGTGATCGTTGCGGGCGGCATGGAATCCATGAGCAACGCGCCGTACCTGTTGCCCAAGGCACGCTCGGGCCAGCGTCTGGGACACGGCCAGGTACTCGACCATATGTTCTTCGACGGCCTGGAGGATCACTACGGCCTCGCCTCCGATGGCCGCCTCATGGGCACCTTCGCCGAGGACTGCGCGCGCCGTTTCGATTTCACACGCGAGGCGCAAGACGCGTTCGCTTCGACCTCCACGCTGCGCGCGCAGCAGGCGCAGCGCGATGGCCTGTTCCGCTGGGAGCTTGCGCCGATGACCGTGCCGGGCCGTAACGGCGAGATACTCATCGACGAGGACGAAGCGCCGGCGAAGGCGCAACTGGACAAGATCCCGAAGCTCAAACCCGCGTTTGCAAAAGACGGCACGGTGACGGCGGCGAACTCCAGTTCCATCGCCGACGGTGCGGCGGCCCTCGTTCTGATGCGCCAGTCGACCGCACGCGAGCATGGCTTGGCGCCGCTCGCCGTGATCCGCGGACACGCCACGCATTCTCAGGAACCGGCCTGGTTCACGACGGCGCCGGTCGGTGCGATTCAGAAGCTGCTCGCCAAGGTGGGATGGCGGGCGAGCGATGTCGACGTTTGGGAAATCAACGAGGCATTCGCCGTGGTGGTCATGGCCGCGATGCGCGAGCTCCCGCTTTCGCACGAGCGCGTGAACGTGCATGGCGGTGCTTGCGCGCTGGGTCATCCGATCGGCGCGACGGGGGCGCGGGTTATCGTGACGCTGCTGGGTGCGCTTCGGCAACGCGGGGGGAAGCGTGGGGTGGCTAGTCTTTGTATCGGTGGGGGGGAGGCTACGGCGGTGGGGGTGGAGGTGGGGTGAGGGGGGATCAGGGTCAGTTGCAAGGCGCTGTTTGGGCGGCAGAACTGGAAGCCTTGGCGACGATTGCATGAAGAATCGCGCCCACGACAGGCAACCACAGCGGCGACCTTAGGTGGCACCGGGAGCTCATTTCAAGCGCGTCCCGTTTCACGCGCCCCCCTCACCCATGCAACCCCAACCCCTTCACCGCCTTATCCACAGCCTTCTTCGCCCCATGCACCGCGAGCCCCACCAGATCCAGATTACCGGCATCCTGTGCACGAAACACCTCACGATTCGCCGCGTCATGTCCAGTCGAAAACATCGCATGGACATACGGCACAATCTCGAGCTCGCGGCTAACTGCCTGTCGATGCGCGGCCTGCAAACCGGGCAAATCAGCGGCGAACACGAGCATTGGTTGCCCGAGCATGCGCCCATACCGACGTCCCGCAGCGTCCTCATAAGGCTCGCCTAGCGCATCGGGTATCGCAGCCGCCACGCCCGTCGCGAGAAATGCTACGACGTTGAGTTTTTGCCACACAGCCAGATCGTCGCGCACGATCAGCGCCACTTTCGTTTCGAACATGAACGTCCCTCCTTGGAACGCTCATGGTCCACGATCCGCGGCGATCAGTCTGGAACGTTTGTGCACATGCGCCGATAGGCCGCCGGCGTCATCCGGTACGCGCGATGAAACCAGCGGCCAAGATGACTCTGATCCGAGAACCCGACAGCCGCCGCAACCTGCGCAGGCTGATGACCGCTCGCCAGCATTTGACGCGCGGCGCGCAGACGCAAACGCACCAGATACGCATGCGGCGACGTGCCGAACGCGCGCTTGAAGAGGCGCGTCAACCGGAAGCGGTCGATGCCCGCAGCCGTCGCCAGTTCATCGAGTCCGATGTTGCCGGCCATCTGCTCGTGCAAAAGATCGCGCACGCGAAGCGCGGCGAGCGGTATCGCGGAGCCATTCGTCGACGGCGCATCAAGCACGTGGCCGCTGAGTTGCGTCAGCACGCGATCGAGCGCCTGGTCGCGCGCCAACCTGCCCTCATCGTGATAAATGGCGAAAAAAGCGGCCCGAATCGCATCGACGAGATATTGGTCGTCCACCAGCGTATGGCTAAAGGCCGCCTCAACCCCGCGCAACCCCGGAAGATTCAGTTGACGCGCCGCGTGCTCGACCCAGCCTTGCGGCAGATACAACGCGGCATAAGTAAAGCCGCTCGCCTCCGGCGCGTGGCCGTCATGCAGCGCGCCGGGCTCGATCAGGATCGCCCGACCCGGTGTGCTCGTGTGCAAAGACCGGTGGCACTGAAAACGTTGGACGCCTTGCTCCGTGTAGCCGATCAACATGTCGTCGTGATCGTGCGGATCGTAGGCGTGGCCTCTGAAATGCGCACGCAGCCCTTCAATGCCCGTCTCGGGATCGCGCCGCGCGACGAGCCAGTGATCGGTCCGCTCGTTAAACACGGTTGCGCCTGTCATCGCTTACTCCAATGGTGTCGGCATATTGCGTTAGCGCACGACTACTGCGTAAATGCGTTCCCTATGCCCGATCATCTGAACCTCGATGAGTCGCCGTATCGCGTCTTCGCAAGCGACTCGTTGATCAGCCAAAGCGGACAAAGCGGACCATAAGCGAGCTCCCGCAATTCCCGCTCACGCTCACGCTCACGCTCGCAGCGCCTTCGCAAGATCGGCCAACCGATACGGCTTCTGCACGAATATCAGATCCCGCAGTTCACTCTTCTCGTCGTGCAGCGGAGCCGGCGAATAGCCCGACGTGAGCACCACCCTGATCGCCGGATAATGCGAGCGGACGAGTTGCGCCAGTTCCAGCCCGCTCATGCCGTGGGCCATCGAGATGTCGGTGAAGACAACGTCGATGTCAGCCCGCTCCTCGAGAATCAGCGCCGCCTCCGACGCACTGCTCGCGGGCACCACCTCATAGCCGATGTTCATCAGCAGTTCGGACGCAACGCCGAGCACGTCGGGCTCGTCCTCGACCAGCAAAACGGTCTCATGCCTTGCCGTCGACGGCAGACCGACGGCTGCCGGCGGCTCCGCGACCGGCAGATAAAGATCGACCGTCGTGCCCTTGCCCACTTCGCTCGATAGATGCACGTCGCCGCCCGACTGGGCGATAAACCCGTACACCTGACTCAAGCCCAGTCCCGTGCCCTTGCCTGGCTGCTTGGTCGTGAAAAACGGCTCGAACGCCTGCGCGAGCACGTCCTCGGACATGCCGCTACCGGTATCCGCAACCGAAATGCGGACGTAGTGCCCGGCAGGCAGCGCGGGGGTCACTTCCGTCTCCGACTGGACCGTGTCGGTGGTGATCGTGACCGCGCCGCCGGTCGGCATGGCGTCGACCGCGTTGACAACCAGATTGAGCAGAGCGGCCTCGAAACGCGCGGCATCGACGGATGCGAAAGCGTGCGTGGCATGCAGGCCAAGCTCGACATGCGTGTTGCGGTTGCCGGCGCGCGAGAGCATGGGCGTGAACTCGCGAATCAATCCGTTCAGATCGTGTACCTGCGCCTGCAACGGCTGTTGCCGCGCGAACGACAGCAACTGCTGCGTCAGCGACGCGCCGCGGTCGATCGCCCGCCGCATTCCATCGATCATTTTCTTGTCGAGCGGCGTGCGCGCCTGGAGCGCGAGCACCTCGAGACCGTTGGACAGCACGGCCAGCAGATTGTTGAAGTCGTGCGCGACGCCGCCCGTCAGCCGCCCGATCGCTTCCATCTTCTGCGCCTGGAACAGCGCGGCGTTGGCCTTCTCGAGCGCGGCCGCGGCTTCCTTGCGCTCGGTGATGTCGCGCGTCACCTTTGCAAATCCGACGAGAGCACCCGCTTCGTCGCGGATCGCGTCGACCACGACGTGCGCCCAGAAGCGGCTGCCGCCTTTGCGAACCCGCCATCCTTCGCGTTCGGCACGGCCTTCTCTCGCCGCGATCGCGAGTATCTGCGCGGGCGCGCCGGCTGCTTTGTCCTCGTCCGTGTAGAAACGCGAGAAATGCTCGCCGATGATCTCCGACTGCCGATACCCCTTGATCCGCTCGGCGCCGACGTTCCAACTCGTGACGACTCCGGCAGGCGAGAGCATGAATATCGCGTAGTCAGTGACGCCCTGAACGAGAATCCGGAACTGCTCCTCTGTTTCGCGCGTCACATCCTGCCTGTCGTCACTCTGACTCATAAGGGTTGTTCCAGATCGGTAAGAAAATGTACTTACCGGACTCATTTTACCCTCGGCATGCGCGGGCCGTTCAGGCGGCAAGCGGAAGCCTGTTTGCTTGCTGATGGCGCCGCTATCGAATTGAAGACGAAGGTCGTGCGTATTCGGCAACACGTCGTTGAATGCGACCGCACGCCGCACACCGCGCATCCCTGATAATCTGAGCGTCCTGGCCCCGCGGCGCGGCAGTTGGACGCGCGCCGCATTGCCGTCGACCGAACTCCGATGCCGCCACTGTTTCGCCGCTTACTACTGCTTTACCACGCACTGCGATATGGCGCGCGCCTGCTCTGGCTCGCCGCGCCGTCCGATCGCAAGCTCCACTGGATGATCGAACTCGTCGGCCGCGTGCATGCGTCGGCGGACAGCGCGCGCAGCGTGCACGGCCTGCTGCCCGCGCTCGGCCCGCTTGCCGGCCGTTTCGCGAAGACGCTAGTCGAGCGTCCGGAACTGGCGAACGCGACATTGCACGACGCCATCGACGCCGTCGATCATCTGGAAACGCCGCTGCCGCCGCGCGAATCCGAGGAGGCGCTGGCGCGCGCGTTCGGCCGCCCGCTCGCCACGCTTTTCAGCGCGGTGGACCTCGTTCCGGTGCGCAGCGGTTTTGCCGAACAGACGCATTTCGCTCGGCTCATCATGCCGGTCAACGGTCATCGCGAGGTGGCGATCAAGCTGCTGCGCGCCGGCCAGTTGCAGCAGATCGGCGACGAACTCGCGCTGTTGCGCTGGGTCGCGCGCTGGCTGGAAAAAGTGTCCGGCACGGCGCGCCGCCTGCGGCTGCGGGCGCTCGCGCAAACCTTCACCGACGACATCCTGCGCCGCTTCGATCTGCGCGCCGAAGCCGCCAACCTGAGTCAGACCGGCCATCATTTCGACGGCGACACGCGCATCGTCGTGCCCAACGTGATCTGGGACCTGTGCACGCCCCTCACGCTCACCATGCAGCGCATCGACACGCTGCCGGCGAGCGACCTGAGCGGCCTGCACGCGCATCACGTGAAACTCGCGCCGCTCGCCGCGCATATCGTCGAAGTCGTGACCGAGCAGGCTTTCGAACACGGCTTCTTTCACGCGACGCTCGACGCGCGGCGGGTTCGCGTGAGCATCGAACCGGATTCGCTGGGCCGCCTCGTGCTGGCCGAGTTTTCGATCATGTCGAGCCTGTCGACCGGCGAGCGCGAGTTCTTCGTGCACGGCGCGACTGCGCTGTTCGAGCAGGACTATGGACGGCTCGCGGAACTGCATCGCGACGCGGGACACGTGCCGCACGACACGCGCGCCGAGTTGCTCGAAGCGGAGTTGCGCACGCGTGCCGAAGCGCATTTCGCGGCCGCGCCAGAGGACCGTTCGGCGGGCTCGCTGTTTCATCATCTGCTGCACGCGGTGCATCCGTTCGACGGCACCGTATCGAGCCGCCTTGCCACCGCGCAACGCTCGTTCCAGCAGGCCGAGATGCTGGCGCGTGCGCTGCATCCGGGCGTCGATACATGGAATATCGCGCGCGGTGTGCTCGCGGATATTGCGCGGCGCGACGTCGATCATCGCGGCTGGTTCAAGCGCATTTCACGCGAACTGCCGCATCTCGCGCACATGCTGCCGCGCGTGCCGCAACTGGCCGTGCGCTATCTGCAGCACGAGCACGATCGCGCGCGCTCGCCGGGGCAGAACGCTCGACTGCTTGCCGAGATCGGCCGCGAATATCGGCGCACGCGCGCGCTGTTGTGGGCGTGTGTGTTGTGCGGCGGCGTCCTCGGCGCGGGCACGGTGTTGTTGATGTGGTGATGTCATGCGTTGATGTGTTGATGTGCTTGCGCGGCCCGTCGCGTTCTGCCGATCAAAACTTCGCGGGTCCGCTACATGCTCGTACGATCGCGGAAGCCGTTCTTCATCAGAAAGCACTGCGCCACCAGCAAGGAGCAAGACAACCATGAAGCAGACCGATCCAGCCACTGTTCAGACCAACATCGCGGCGGAAATGCACGTTAGCGCCGGCTTCGACGCCAACGAGGAAATCGAGCGCCGCATCTCTTTTCTCGCGAACTATCTGCGCAGCAACGGCCTGAAGACGTACGTGCTCGGCATCAGCGGCGGCGTGGATTCGACGACGGCCGGGCGCCTCGCGCAACTGGCCGTCGAGCGCTTGCGCGCCGAAAATTACGACGCGCGTTTCGTCGCGATACGCCTGCCGCACGGCGAGCAGAAAGACGAGGCCGACGCGCAGCAGGCGCTCGCCTTCATTCGTGCGGACGAGACGCTGACCATCGACATCAAGCCCGCCGCCGACGCGATGCTCGCGTCGCTGCATCAAAGCGGCCTGCCGTTCGCGGACGAAGCGCAGGAAGACTTCGTGCACGGCAACATCAAGGCGCGGCAACGAATGATTGCGCAGTACGCGGTGGCGAGCACGCGCACGGGCGTGGTGATCGGCACGGATCACGCGGCGGAATCGCTAATGGGATTTTTTACGAAGTTCGGCGACGGCGGCGCCGATGTGCTGCCGCTCGCGGGCCTCAACAAGCGCCGCGTGCGTGCGGTCGCGAAGGCGCTCGGTGCCTCGGACGCGCTCGCGCACAAGGTGCCGACCGCGGACCTCGAAGCGTTGCGCCCGCAACGGCCCGACGAAGATGCCTACGGCGTACCGTACGAGACGATCGACGACTTCCTGGAAGGCAAACCGGTCAGCGACGAGGCACGCAACATCATCTTGCGTTTCCACGATGTGACGCGGCACAAGCGCGCGCTGCCGTACACGCCGTTCGACTGGCCCGCGCCCACGAGCGAAACGTGAGCCGCAACATGAGCCGCAACGCGAACCGCAGCTCAGCGCTTAGTGCGCGGGCGGCTGGGCGGGCGGCGAGTCGTCGGTGAAAAGATCGGCGCTCGCCTCGAGCGCCATTCCGCCCAGGTGCTTGCCATGAATCTGCCGCGCGATGACTTCGCCGACATACGGCACTTGCGCGTCCAGTTCGACCGTGGCGTAGGCGCCAGGCGTGCCCGCGTCGACGACCTCGACGTTGCGCGCGTAATGCCCCAGCTCGTGCTTGAGGAATTCGCGCACTTCCTGCTCGGTGCACGACGGCGCGATGTTGCGCACGATCAGGTTCATGCTGCCTACTCCTGGCGGCTGCCGCCGGACCTGTCGACGCGCACGCGCGCCGGGCGCAATGCCGCCCGTTGTCTCGCCTGTGCGGCGGCCAGTTCGCGGATGAGTGCGGCGCCCGCCGCGCCGAGCGCGGCCAATGACAGGTAGAAAGCGATCATTTGAATCTCCGATATTCCGCGCGGTATTCCGATGAGCCCGCCGGGGTCCTGTTTAAGGATAGCCACTTACGATCGGACACGCGATGCGACGCGGCGTCACCATGACAAGCTCGCACCGGGTAGCACGATCAATGTGCACTGTACCTGAACCGCGCCCTTTCCGTTCGGCAGCAACACTGTTTTGACTAACTGCGCCGCGGCGCCTGGAAATTGTGCTGAACATTGCGCGTGCAGACGCGGGTTGCAAGAAGCGGACCGCGGCATGCATGCCGGAGTTCGTTGCGCCGATCGGCGAACGGAAGCTGCTGCTCGCCGCGCGAGCGTCAGTCCGCGTCCTGCACGTTGGCCGCGCTCACCCACCACGCGTTCTTGCCTTGCGGCAATGCGACCAGCACCGCGGACGGATCGTCCACGCCGTCGTCCGCCACTTCGCACACGGCAAGTCCGTCGGGCAGATGCTTCACTTCCCCGGCCGACTGGAACAACGCGATGCGCTGCGCGTTCAGCGGACGCAGTTGACGATAGACATCGAAGCTGATGGCCGCGGGCACATCGCCGCGAATTTGCAGCGCGTCGGCTTTGCCGCAATGCGCCGGCTCGGCGGCGAACACGGGCGCGGCGCCGACGGCGCATGCAACGCTCAGCACGGCAAGCGTCGCTGCGGCAAGACGTGAATAAGTCATGGTAATTCTCCAGGAATGAGTTGATTCGGCGAGTTCGATGCGAAAGCCGCGTGCTGAAAGACGGCGAGCGGCGACGACAAGTAAGTAATGCGGGCTGGCGGCACGCGCTGACAAAAAGCGTTTGTGGGTCACGCCCGCAAAGTTGGAGACAGGATCGAGCGTTCCGGCGCATTCAACCTTTTTCGCAAGCGCGGCGCGATCCGCGCCGACACCAACCGTTACGGCTGCGTGCCGCGCCCCGCTGTGCGCCCGCTGTCGGCGCTCGTCGCAACATCCAGCCGGCTGATGTCGCAAGACTCCTGGCTAAAGCCAGAATAGACCACCGACCAATCACCGACGATCGCCGCCTGCGCTTCCGCAAGACTCAACTTGCCTTCGCAGACGCAGCGCTTGAGCATGACCGCCGCGCGCGCCTTGCGCCGCTCGCCCTGCCGTCCCGCCCAGGGCAGAAGGCCGAGATTGGACGGCGCGTCCGGCGAGCCGCCGAGCACCACGGGCACGCGCCGATCGAGCGCGAACTCGGCGCCGTCGTCCGCGTCGATGCCGCGCTCCGCGAGCATCCGGTCCTTGTGCGCCATCAGTTCATCGAACGGCGGCGAGACCGCGCTCGCATAGCCAGGGCGGCAAATCGTCTCGCGGATGGATTGCTGCGTCACGCGTTCGTCGAGCATGGCTGCGTCCTGCGCATACACTGCGCCGACGCGCACTGCGAGCAGCGCGGCAAGACCCAGCGTCAGCGTGAAACGCGCGCGCCACGCGCGCCGCCGCGCGAACGCAACTGCGCGCGGTCGAAAAGTACTGCCTATGTGGTCGCCGGAAGCCTCGCCGCGACGCCTGTCTGCAATGCCTGCCTTCATTCGTCGGCGCGCCTGTCGAGGCACGCGGTAGTTCAATTCGCAAGGCAATTAAAACACATTCGATACGCATACGGAAAAAACCGCCGACTCCGAGCGGTGCGCGGGAGCGCTACAAAGTTTCCACGGCGACCGCGACAGCCGCCGTGGAACCCCGCGCTTTCGCTATTGCGCCGTGCGCGCCTGCAACGCCCGGATGCGGCTAAGTGCCTCAGTGTTGGCCACCGTCGAGTCATACATGTGCGCGAGGTCCGCCTTCAGCGCGGTGCGCGAGCCGCCGTCGAGATAAATCATGTGGCCCGACGGATAAAAGCGCGCCGACAAGTTCTGCCGCACCTGCTGACTGAGCAGCGGCATTTGCTGCAAATCGAGCACCGTCTGATAGAACGGTGTGACGAAATCATAAAAGCCGTTTGCCGACAGCACCTTCAGATCGGGATTGAGCGCCATGACCGCCGCGAGGTCGCCGGCCGTGTAGAGAATCACGTTGCCCTTGTCGTCCACGCCCTTCTGCGCGCCGGTCGGGTCGATGTGGCTGAAGTCCCAGAACTGGAACGCCTGATCGTTGAGATCCGTGAAGGCCGAGTTCGACGTGTACTTCAACTGCTCGTTCAGATAGACGTTCCACATCGTCGTATAGACGCCGGACACGGCCGTCATCGTCGGATCGTTGCCGCCGGAGTTCGGATCGATCTTGCCCGCAATGCCGGTGCCGATGGCGGTGACGCGGCCGTCGTAGGCGCCCAGCACGAGACCCTTGGACTTGAGCAGCGTGGTCAGGAACAGCGAATTGCCGCGGCTGTCGTACGACGCTATGTCGAGACTCCACGCAAGCAAGGTCGTCTTGTCGATGCCGGTGTATTCGGCGAGCTTCTCGACCGTCGCTGCGTCGGTGGTCGGGAATTTGCGCAACGCCGCGAGGTAATCGGTGCGGGCGAACTGCGCGACTTCCTCGGCGAACGCGCCGAGATCGGTCGGCCGCGGCGCGATGCCGAGCTTCTTGTGATACCACGCGTCGGCGGCGGCCGTGGGCAGCGCGCCGACCGGATTGCCGGCCTGCGTGTAATCGAGTATCGACGATTGCAGCGTGATGCCGTTCAGATCGACGCCGCCTTCGTGCAACCGGTAAGCGACCACGCAGCTTCGCGCGGTGCCGTACGACTCGCCGAACAGATACTTCGGCGAATTCCAGCGATTGTTCTTCGTCAGAAAGCGCTTGATGAACTGCGCGATCGAATCGGCGTCCTGGTCGACGCCCCAGAAGTCGCGGTTCTTTTTCGGCGCGACGGCCGCGGAATAGCCGGTGCCGACCGGGTTGACGAAAATCAGGTCGCTTTTGTCGAGCAGGCTGTCGGGGTTGTCTTCGATCGTGTACGGCGCGGGCGGCGTGAAGTTCGGCATCGACGTCCTGATGCGGCGCGGCCCGAACGAGCCGAGCAGCACGAACACCGCGGAAGAACCGGGCCCGCCGTTATAGAAGAATGTGAGCGGCCGGGTTTCTTCTTTCTGGTTGTCCTGCGTGAACGCGACGTAGAACATCCGCGCGGCGGGCTGCGAACTGCTCGGGTCGACGATCACCAGATGGCCGACCGTCGCCGTGTAGTCGATCTTTTTGCCGTCTATCGTGACCGAGTGATGCGTGATCGCAGCGTTCTCGTCGGTCGCGGTGACGGAATCGTCGGGGCCGTTGCCGTAGGCGACCGGATCGAAGAAGGGCTGGTCGCCCGCCTTGTGCTTGCCCGCCGCTGCCGGCCTGGCTGACGCTTCGGAATTGTGCGGCGACTGCGGACTAACGGACGCTGGCTCTGTGCTTGTCATGATCGCTCCATGGGTACGTTCACGTCTTGTGCCGGTGCTGCGGGACTCGTGCCGATCGACTCGCTAGACAACTCGCCGATCAACCTGCTGACTATAGTGCGGCAGCCACTTTCTGACCATTGGGACTGCCGAGTCCCGTGCAGGCGTCCCAGCCCTTGGACGCCGCGAAGCTGCCGTTATTACCTTGGGTGATGTCGTTGCACACGCCCGCCGCCTTGTACAGCTTCGGATTCACGAAGCCTGCCGGCGCGCCCTTCGCCGCGTTGATGCGCGCAATCAGCGCGGCCCACAGCGGCGCGACCGCGCTCGTTCCGCCCACCACCGTTTGCGTGCCGCCGACCAGCACCGTGTAGCCGGTAAGCGGCGAGGCATCGCCGGCGACATCGGGCACGCCGCGCTTCGCGAGCGGCTTCTTGCCGCCCGCCGACAACGCCACCGAAAGCCCCTCCTGCCACGCCGGCAACGCAAACGCGCCGCTCACGCCACCGCCGCCCGCGCCGCCTTGCGGTCCGTCGTTCCACACCACCTCGTGCGTGATCGACGTGCCGGACGCTGTGAGGCTCGTGCCGCCGCACGCGAGCACATACGGGCTCGCCGCCGGAAAGTCGACGTTATCGCCGCCATTGGCGCCGTCGCTCGAGCCACTGTCGCCGGACGCCGCGCACACCGTCACGCCGAGCGCCGCCGCGGTTTGCAGCACGCTGTTGAACGCCTTCAGCGACTGGCTCGTCCAGATCGACTCCGGCCCGCCCCAACTGATCGAAATCACCGACGGCTTGTTGACCGTGTCGTGCACCGCGCGGCTCACCGCGTCGATAAAACCGGCGTCGCTGTTCGGCGCGAAGTACACCGCGATCGTCGCGCCCGGCACGATGGCGCCGACAATCTCGATGTCGAGCGTGACCTCGCCGTCCGGGCCGTTCGGATCGCCGGTCGGTTCGTTGCGCGCCTGGTCGACGCTGACCGATTTCACCGTGGGCGAAGGCACGCCGAGGCTCGCGAAGTACGACTTCAGATCCGCCGGATCGTAACCGCCGCCCAGCTCGATGATGCCGACGCACTGCCCGCTGCCGTCGCCCTGCGGAAACTTGTAGAGCGACGCCAACTGCAGCGGCGTGAACGAAGCCTGATGCGTTTTAGCCGGCCTGAACGGCGGACGAATGCGAAAGTGCGGCCGCGCCTGCGGACGGTTGTCGAGCCCAAGCACCGCCTCGACGACGTCGTGCAGATCGTCCGGCACGTTGACCGCGCCGGTCCGTCCGCGGAATTCGCCGGACGTATGGTGCTGATACTTTTCGAGCTTGACTTCGAACGCGCTCTGGAACTGCGCGACAGTGCCCGACAGCAGCACCGAGCGCGCGGCCAGATCCTCGCGCACCACCGTCAGCCCATGCGCGGCGGCAAATGCCTTGACTTTGGCGACGTCGTCGGGGGCTGCGCCGTAGTCTTTGGCCATCGCCTCGCGCGACAGCGGCTTCACGTTCGGGTCGCCGGCTTCGATCCGGCTCATCAGCGCGTCGAACTGCGCCTGCTGCTGACGGCGCAGCATCACGAAGACCTCGATCTTCTCCGATGGATCGCAGTCGCCGATGAGTTTGGAACCTCGTTCTACGTTGCGCTCGCTTCCGGGCAGCGGATGCTTGGTGGCCATGTGCGACTCTCCTCTTGGCATGACGGCGCCGGATGCGAGACGGACCGGCGCACGCGCCCATCCACTCAACGCCCGACGACAGCTATTGGAAGGTGCTGCATGCGAAGCGCGGCATGCGGGACTTCGCAAACCTTCGGACCAATGCATTCGAACACAGTTCCAGTCCGAGCGGCAGTCGGCCGAATGGCCAGGCGCCGCGGCGTCCGATGCATGGTCCGCGGCGCTCGGCTATGATGCTGCAGCGGCCGTTTAGCCGTTACATTGCATTGCCTCGCGCGTCCGCGCGCAAGATCGAAGAATCAGAGGAACTCCATGTCAATCTCGATGTATCAAGCATCACTGCCCGTGCTGATTCGCGGCCTCACCAATCTGCAAGGCATCCTCGGCAAAGCTCAGGCGCACGCCGCGCAAAAGCAGATCGAACCTGCGGTGTTCACGAACGCCCGCCTCGCGCCGGACATGTTGCCGCTCACGCGTCAGGTGTATATCGCGAGCGATACCGCGAAGGGCTGCGCGGCGCGGCTTGCGGATGTCGAAGCGCCCAAGTACGAAGACGTCGAACAGACTTTCGACGAACTGCACGCTCGCCTTCAAAAGACGATCGACTATCTGAAGGAATTCACCCCGCAGCAGATCGACGGATCGGAAGAGCGCGCGATCACATTGAAAATGCGCAGCGGACCAATCGAGTTCACCGGTCAGTCGTATCTGCTGGGATTTGTGCTGCCGAACTTTTTCTTCCACGTGACGACCGCGTACGACATCTTGCGTCATAACGGTGTGGAGCTCGGCAAGCTCGACTATCTGGGCGGGCTGAAGTAAGAGCCGGCCTTGTGCGCGCGGCTGAAGTTCAGTGATCGGCCGCGCCGGCCGGCGTCATCGAGACGCCGGCTGTGGGTCGTAGCATCGGCACGCAGGCTGTCGGCGCACGACACGAGCCGCGAGCGCAGCGTTAACTCGCAGGCGTCCGCCAAAGCCGCGTCAATCGAGCGACAGCCGCACCGCGAAGCCGATCAGCGCCGCCGAAAAAGTCCAGCGCTGCAGCGTTTGTGCAAGCGGATGCGCGCGCATCCATTGGGCGATCCGCGCGGCGCCGACTGCGTACGCCAGGTCGAAGCAGAAGCCGACGGCGAGCAGCACCGAACCCAGCTCCATCATCTGCAACGCGACCGGTCCCGCTTCGGGACGCACGAACTGCGGCAGCAGCACCGAACAGAACAGCAGCGCCTTCGGATTCAGCAGGTTGGTCAGCAAGCCCTTGACGAACGAAGCCCGCAACTGCGGCATGCCCGCCTCCGAAGCCTGCTGCTGCACGCCGCCGGTCCCGTCGCGCGCGGCGCCGCCCTCGGGCAACGCGAACACCGGCGAGCGAAAAATCTGGATGCCGACCCAGGCGAGATAAACCGCGCCGCCATAGCGCACGACGTCGTATAGCCACGGCGCGTTGCGAAGCAGCGCGGCCGCGCCGCAAGCGGACAGCGTGACATGCGTCGCGCGTGCGACGCCGAGCCCGCAAGCCGCCGCGAAACCGCTGCGCACGCCGCGCCCAATACTGGTTTGCAGGATCAGCGCCATGTCCGGGCCAGGCACCGCGTAGACGACCAGCAGTGCGGCGATATAGACGGCGAGAAGATGTGCGGAAATCATGAGAGCCTCGTGGATTCGATGGCTCTATCTTGCTATCGTCGATGGAGGGTTCGTTGGCGAATTTCCGGCGCGGTGGCGTGACGTTTGGTGGAATACGCTAACATCGCGTCATCTACATCAGCTTTCCTCTAGCACAAAACATCGGCCGCCCGACCATGACAACCGATCTCGACAAGACCGACCGCGCGATTCTCGCGGCGCTGCAAAAAGACGGCCGCATGTCGAATGCGAAGCTCGCCGAACTCGTCGGGCTGAGCGAGACGCCTTGCGCGCGGCGGCTCAAGCGCCTGGAAAACGAAGGCTACATCGGCCACTATCGCGCCGTGCTCGCGCGTCCGGCGCTCGGCTTCGGCGTGGTCGCGTTCGTTCTCGTGCGCTTTGCCGTGCACGACAAGAATCTCGCCAACCGCTTCGAGCGCGAGGTGCAGGCGATACCGCGCATCATCGCGTGCCACAACGTGTCGGGCAGCGCGGACTATATCCTGCAAGTGGTCGCGCGCGATCTCGACGACTACGGCACTTTCATGCGCGACCAGATGCGCAGCCTGCCTGGCGTGACGTCGGTGGAATCGGCGCTATCGTTGCGCGAGGTGAAGGCGGACAGCGGCTTGCCGCTATCGTGAGTGCGAACGTGGCATAGTCACGCCTTTTCAGGCGGTGCGCGTTGCATCAACGGCGCATCGCAGGTGGCATCAATCTGACGCCGGCAACGCGTCGGCGAACACGGAGTTTTCATGGACAACATCGATCACGAGAAAGCGCGAGCGGAAGAAGCCGCCGCAATGGAGCGCGTATTGACGGCGACCCAGCGGGTCAAGACCGCGTTCGCTTCGTTGCAATCGCAGTTTCCGCCGGCCGGCAGCGGCAATCCCTCGCAATTCGCGCTGCAAACTTTCGACGCCGCGCTGCAGGAACTCGAAGACGCCCAGGCCGCCTTCGACGAACTGCTGGGCGACCTGCTCGACGGCAATCGGTAAAGCGCGTTGAACGTCCGGTAAAGGCGCGCGTCAGTGCTCAGCCCGCACGCGTTTCGATCGCCGGCTCGCAAAGAATCGGAAAATTGACCGAGTTCGCGATATAGCACTTCTCATGCGCCGTGTGGTGCAGCTGCTGCGCCAGTTCGGCGTTGCCGCCCGCCTGAATCACCACGCGCGGACGCAGCACGATCTGCGAAAAGCGGCCCTGCTGCGGACTGTCGAGCATGGTCCCTTCGGCGTCGTCGCGATAGTCGACGACGACAATGCCCGCGTCCGAGCAAAGGTGCAGATACCACAGCTTGTGACACGCCGAGGCCGCCGCGACCAGCAAATCCTCGGGGTTCCATCGCTTTGCGTCGCCGAGAAACGCGGCGTCGGACGAGCCCGGAATGTCCGGCTTGCTTCCCGAAGCGATCACGTGGTCGCGGCTGTAGTCACGATAGCCGGATGTGCCGCTGCCGCGATTGCCCGTCCATTGAACGGAGACCTGGTAGTTGTGCTCGCCGTATGCCATGCGCGCTTCCTCTGATCGGTGAACCGGTGGATGAAGCGTTCATTTTAAAGCCGCTTATGCGCTGCAAACCACCGCTCGCGCGCGTCGATCTAGCGCGGCGCCGCCGGCCTGCCGCTGAGACTCGGCACTCGCGGATCGGGGTTCTGATTCAGGCTCGTGCCGTTCGCTCGCATCGTGTTAGGGACGTGGCCTGAGTTCAGACCCGTGCCGACGCCGCCTGCGCTCAGGCCTGTGCCAATAGAGCCGCCTGGCGTCGCAAGTCCCGGCGAAGGCGTGAGCGTCGAGCCGACCGTTCCGCCGCCGCCAGCCACGTTTCCGGTAGACGGCACCGCGCGCGTGCCGCCCGACTGCGCGCACGCCGTTCCGACCGCGCCGCACAGGGACGCCGCGATCACCACTGTTGCTGCCATACGGCCCATTACGATTTTCATTGCTCCACTCCGTCATTCCGTCCGTTCGACTGCGCGCGATAACGCGCCGCTCAACCTGTATGACGAACCGCGGCCTGCTTCGTTCACGCTCGTAACAGCTTATGTCCGCGTTTCGCCTCGGACCGCCTGCCGCTGTGCAAAGTCGTACAAATCCTTACAAAGCAGCGCAGGCGGAACGTGCACCGGACGCGTCGCGCAACCGTTATTGCAGGCACCTACCCGCGGAGACCGCAATGAACACGAACGTCACGACCAGCACTTCACCGCGCAGCCGTATCCATCCGTTGATCGCCGGCGCAGCGGTGGCCGTCATCGTCGCAAGCGCGACGGGGATCGCCGCGATGACCGGCTTGCTGCCCACGTCGCATGCAGTGACCGAACCCGCGGTTTCGCCCGCGGCGCTCGCCGCGCAAAGCGCGAGCGGCACGCTCAACGCGCAGCAGCCGTCGATTGCACAGCAAACGGCGCAGCAGGCCGTGCCGCAAAACGTGCAGCAGCCCGCCGCGCAAACGGCGCAGGAGCCGGCACAGCATGCTGCGCCCGCCAAACCGCCGGTGCATCGCACGCATAGCGGCGGCGCGGCTGCGCCCCGCTACGCGAACAACAACGGCTACCAGACGGCCAACGAACCCGCGACACGCCCGGTTCCCGCCGATCCGTACGCCGGCGAAGTGGTCGCGATCAACACCGTGCAGTCGCCCGAGCCGACGACCGGCCTCGGCGCACTCGGCGGCGCGGTCGCGGGCGGGCTTGTCGGCAATCAGATCGGCGGCGGACGCGGCAAGATCCTGACGACGATCGCGGGCGCTGTCGGCGGCGGGCTGGCGGGCAACGGCATCGAGCATGCGGTGCGCAAGCAGACGAGCTATCAGGTCCAGGTGCGCATGCAGGACGGCAGCTACCGCAACTTCGACTATCAGACGCAGCCGCCGGTCCAGGTCGGCGAACGCGTGCATGTTTCGGGCGACCAGCTTTCGGCTTCGTGAGCGTGACGCTTAGCGTTTGACGAGCTTTCCTCGCGCGTGCCGGGGCGTGAGGAAAGCGCGTGCAGAAACCAGGACGACCGGCACTGGCAAGCACGCACTAATGGCATGGACGCGCACCCGCGGGCATGACCGGCACCCGCGGCCACGGTTTGTAGCGATCGGCACCCCCAGCATCATCGGGCACGCACCGGCCGCACCCCGCCCAAACCCCACCGCACACCCACCGCACGCCACCGCCGACGATACAAACCCTCCGCGCGCGTTATGATCGACCGTCACGCCCAAACGGCCCAAACGGCTGATCGCGCACGATGGAGCAAGCGTACGTCCACCTCCTGCACCTGCTGGCCGGTCATCCGGAATGGCTGCTCACGGTCGTATTCCTCGCGGCCTTTCTCGAATCGGTTGCCGTCATCGGCACATTCGTTCCCGGCAGCACCGCGATGTTTCTCGCGGGCGCGCTCACAGGCACCGGCTCGCTGAGCCTCGGCTGGGTGCTCGCGTGGGCGATCGCGGGCGCCATCGCCGGCGACGGCCTCAGCTTCTGGATCGGCAGCCGCTACAAGAGCCGCATCGTCAAGCTCTGGCCGTTCTCCCGTCATCCCGAAGTGCTGGAAGCCGGCTACCGCTTCTTCGGCAAGCATGGCGCGAAGAGCGTCGTGCTCGCGCGCTTCGCCGGACCGTTGCGCGCAATCGTGCCGGTCGTCGCCGGCATGCTCGGCATGTCGCCCGTGCGCTTTTACGCGATGAACGTGCTGTCCGCGCTGCTGTGGGCGCCCGCGCATATCCTGCCGGGCGTCGTGTTCGGCGCGTCGGTGCTGCTTGCCGGCGCGGTGTCGTTCCGGCTCGTCGTGATTCTCGCGCTGCTCGTCGCGAGCATCTGGCTCAGCTATCGCGCGGCGGCGTTCCTGCTGTCGCACGCTCACGCATGGTCGAATGCGGCCGGTCGCCATCTGGGCAGTTGGGCTTGCCGTCATCCGGGGCCGGTCGGCCGCGTCGCGCGCAGACTGCTCGATCCCGAAGCGCCGGATGCGACCAGCATTCTCGCGGCGTCGCTGATCGTGCTCATATGCGGCGCACTGTTCTTCGGCATCCTCGAAGACGTGATCAGCGGCGACCCGCTCACACACGTCGACCAGTCCGTCTATCGCTTCATGCAATCGGTGCGCACGCCGTGGGGCGACTCGCTGCTCGCCGGCCTCGCGACGCTCGGCAGCACCGGCACGCTCGCCGCGCTGATCGTCGCCGTCGCGCTGTGGATGGCATGGGAGCGGCGCTGGCGCACCGTCGGCTACTGGCTCGCGGCCGTGCTGTTTTCGCAGCTGCTGATCTTCGCGTTGCAACTCGCGATGCAGCGCGCCGCGCCGAACGCGCTGATGACCGACGCCTACGTATTCCCGAGCAATCACGTGGCGGCGACCGTCATCGTGTATGGCTTTCTTGCGTTCCTGCTCGCGCGGCGGGTCGGCATGCTCGAGGGTCTGCTCGTCGTCACCGCGAGCACGCTTGTCGTCATCGTCGTCGCGCTGGCGGGCGTGTACTTCGGCCGCTACTGGGTGTCGGACGCGATCGGCGGCGCGGCGCTCGCCTATGTGTGGGTGGCGATTGTCGCGCTCACCGCGATATTGCGGCATCCGCAGCCGCCGCCCGCGCGCCGCTGGATGCCGGCCGTCATGCTCGTGACGGTGCTCGCGAGCGTGGGCGTCCAGTCCGGCGTCGGCATAAGCGGCGCGCCGGCGGGCGGCCTGACGCTGGTGCCGCTGCCGCTCACGCATGTGACGCAGCAGCAATGGACGGATTCGGTGTGGAAGCAACTGCCTTGTTATCGCTCGGATATGGGCGGCGACCGCAAGGAGCCGCTTACGCTGCAATGGGTGTCCGACGGCGATACGCTGCGCCGGCAATTGCGCGAGCAGGGATGGATCGAGGGCACGACGCTCTCCGTGCATAGCCTGCTTTCGCTCGCCTCGCCCGATGTGCCCGCGACCGCGTTGCCCGTGTTGCCGAAGCTGAACAACGGCGTGCCGTCGTCGCTCGTGTTCATGCGTCCCGGCGACACGCGCAATCGACGCGACGTGCTGCGCTTCTGGCCGAGCGGCTATGCGGTCGATAACGGCACGTCCGCCGTGCCGCTGTGGATCGGCTCCGTTGCGCATGAACGGTTGTCGCGTGCATCGTGGCCGCTTAACCTCGTGCGCGTCGACAGGCAGTTATCTCGGGACGAGACAGGCGTGAAGCTCAATGGTAAAGAAGGCGTCGCGGTACTAGCGACAGTGAGCTGCCGCGGCGTGCCCGTATCGCTGCTCGCCGCTGCGGGAGAATGATCGGCGTCAGGCCGCGCGGATGAGATGCGATGAAATCGCGATGCGAGCCTGTCGCCCGTTGCCCGCTATCGCTATTGCACCGTGTAGCCCTTGCCTTGCATGCACGCGCCGTATGCATGCCAATAAGTCGTCATCGAAGATTGCTGCGACGCTGTAGCGGACTGCGCCTGCGCCGCATGCTGCTGACGGCTGCGCACTCCGCCGGCGAGCACGCCCGCGGTCGCGCCCACCGCGGCGCCGTGTCCCGCATCATTGCCGCTCACGTCCCCGACGATCGCACCCGCGGCCGCGCCTCGCGCCGCCCCTCTGACGCGCGCGCCGGTCGGGCCCGCTGGTGGCGCGGGCGTCTGCGCGACGACAGCCGGATCGATGCCGGTGCTTTGCTTCGCCCAGGCATAGCACGCGCCGTCATCCGACATCTGCTGCTGTTGGCTTTGTCCATGCGCGGGATAGGTTGCCGGTTTCTGGGCATAAGCAAGCGCGCTCGCGCTTGCCAGAATCAATGCGGCGAATCGCTTCATTTGAAACCTTCTAGTGAGGAACACTGACGGCTCATGCATCTGCTGAACGAGGGCAGTCTGCGAGGCGCACAGCTCAACGCATCTTACCTGGCAGGCTCGCGGCAGCCGAGAGCAATGCAGCTAAACGTGAACAGCTTTGCTTAACACCGTGCGCACCGATTCATGCGCTACGATTCTCTTCACCGAATGATTCTTCCAGCTTGGAAGATAGAAAAATCCATTAGCAAATGCAAGGCTATGCTTAGAATGCCTACGTTTTTTCGAACTGGCATTAACCACTCGAAGTGCTCGTTCAATACGGCGTTCATAGATCATCCTTTCGCCAAGTTCAACCCGAATTTATTTGGCTCGAGCATTGCAATTCCATATGGAATAGAGCTAATAATCTCGCCATTGAAACGGGGATATACCGACACGAATGCCTGACACGCTTGCCGCACACGCCCATTCCATTCCCGCGTTTCGCAGTCCAATGTTCGTCACGCCGCGCCCGTCGATTCATGTGCAAGCACGAGCGCGCACCACGAGCCCGCCCTCATCCACATCACAACGAGACATGCAACTTCGACACACGGAGATTCCATCGTGAAACGCTCAAGCGCAATCCAGGGGGCAACGCTAATCGCGATTGCCATACTGGCCGGCTTGCCGGTCATGCTCGATGTCGCGACTCCCGCGGCCCACGCGCAAACCTCGGCGAAGATATCCAGTCAGCAACTCGATTCGCTGACCGCGCCGATCGCGCTCTATCCCGACGCATTGCTCGCCCAGGTGCTGATGGCCACGACCTTTCCGCAGGAAGTCACGTCCGCGGCGGCATGGTCGAAGGCGAATCCGAACAGCAAGGGCGACGACGCGGTCAGAGCCGTCGCCGCAGAACCGTGGGACCCGAGCGTGCAATCGCTAGTGGCGTTTCCACAGGTGCTCGCCACGATGGCGTCGAAGCCCGACTGGGTCGCGCAACTCGGCAACGCGTTTCTCGCGCAGCCGAACGACGTGATGGACTCCGTGCAACGTCTGCGCAAACAGGCGCAAACAGCCGGCAATCTGAAGACGACCGAACAGCAGAAGGTCATCGTCGAACAGAGCACGATTCAGATCGTGCCGGTCAATCCGCAGGTCGTTTATGTGCCGACGTATAACCCGACGGTGGTGTACGGCGTGTGGCCCTACCCTGCCTATCCGCCCGTGTATGTGCCGCCGCCGCCCGGCTATGCGGTCGCAAGCGGGCTCGCCGCGGGTCTCGCGTTCGGCGTGGGCATCGCGATCACGAGCGCGTTGTGGAGCGACGTCAACTGGAACAACCACAACGTCAACATCAACGTGAACCGATACAACAACATCAACGTGAACCGGCGCCTCGACGTGAACAGCAACACCACGCGATGGAATCGCGACACGACGTTCAACCGGAACGCATCGGCGAATCTCGGCGGCGGCGTGCAGCGCGACGCTTACCGCGGGCGCGACGTCTCCACGTCACGCGCACAAGCGCAGCAGGCGCTGCAGAACCGCACTGGTCAAAATCTCGGCGGCAGCGCGAGCGAGCGTCTGCAAGGCATTCAGCATGGCGGCACAAACGCCGGCAACATTCGGGCGAGCGCGCAGAACGTCAATCGCGACAACGCGCTGCGCGGCGCGGGCAACGGCCCGGCCGCACGGCAGGACATCGAGCGCGGCCAAGCAAGCCGCCAGGCGCAAGCCGGCTCGCACAACGGCCTCGGTGCAGGCGGTGGTGGACAGGAACGCGGCGGACTCGGCGCAGGCGGCGGCGGACAGGAGCGCGGCGGACTCGGCGCAGGCGGCGGCGGACAGGAACGCGGCGGCTTCGGTGCAGGCGGCGGTGGACACGAACGCGGCGGCTTCGGCGCGGGCGGCGGTGGACAACGCCACCTCGGCCGGCAACGTTGAACGATACCCAGGAGCCGCTCATGAACCACATTCAATCGATTCGCGCTTGTCTCGCGAGATTCACCGCAGTGCCGCTGTCGCGCCATCTTGCTCACACGACGATTGCGATCTCGTCGCTACTCGTCTGCGCGGCACCGGCGCATGCGCAAGCCGTCTATCCGACACCGGAAGCCGCCGCCGATGCATTCGCCGACGCGCTCGCCATCAACGACCACGCGGCCATGCAGCACGTGCTCGGCCAGCACTACGACCGCTTCATTCCGTCGAAGGACGTCGGCGACGAGGACATCTACGAATTCCTCGGCGCGTGGGCCGCGGGCCATCGCATCGTCGACGACGCCGCGCCGCTTCATGGCCGCCCAAGCAAGCATCTGTCGGTCGGCACCGGCGGCTGGACGCTGCCGATTCCGCTCGTGCAGGCGTCAAGCGGCTGGCGTTTCGATCCCGCGGCGGGCAGCGATGAAATCCTCACGCGCAGGATCGGCCGCAACGAACGCGCGGCGATCATGACGTCGCTTGCCTATCTCGATGCGCAGCGCGACTATCGCGCATCGGCCGGCCATTACGCGCAGCGCCTCCTCAGCACACCGGGTCAACACGACGGCCTCTATTGGCCCACCGCTCCCGGCGAGGCGGAAAGTCCGCTCGGTCCACTCGCAGCCGCGATGCCGAACACCGGATCGGTCAGCAAGGAGGGCTATCACGGTTATCGCTTTCGCATTCTGAGCGCGCAGGGTTCGCACGCGAAGGGCGGCGCGCTCGACTATGCGGAGAACGGCACGCTGACGAAGGGCTATGGCCTCGTTGCGTGGCCCGCCGAATATGGCAAGACCGGCGTGATGAGTTTCATCGTTAATCAGGATGGCCAGGTTTATCAGAAGAACCTCGGGCCGCAGTCGGCAAGAAAAGCGGCGGCGCTCCGATCGTTCGATCCTGATCCGTCGTGGGAACCGGTAGCGCCGTGAATGCCGATACCGACGCCGATGCCCGTATGAACGAAGAAAACCTGGTTGCCTGCCACGAGTGCGACGCGCTGTTCCGCAAGCGCCGGTTGCGCGGAAAGTCGTCCGCGCATTGCCTGCGCTGCGGCGCGATCCTGTATCGCGGCATGTCGACGAACCTCGACGGCATTTGCGCGCTGACGCTCGCGTCGCTGTTCACGTTCGTGATCGCGCTCGGCACGCCGCTCCTCGAACTCGAAACGGGCGGCATTACTTCGCACACGAGCCTGTTCGGCGCACTCGTCGCGCTATGGAACGAGGACATGCAACTGGTCGCGGCCATGGTGTTCTGCTCGACGGTGCTGTTCCCGCTGACCGAACTGGCCGCGCTGCTATATGTGCTGACTTCCATTCGCCAGGGCTACGTGCCGCCAGGCTTTAATCGCGTGCTGCGCGCCATTCAGTTCGTGCGGCCGTGGGGCATGATCGAAGTATTCATGCTCGGCGTGCTGGTCACGATCGTAAAGATGGTGAGCCTCGCGCGCGTGGTGCCAGGCGCGGCGCTGTTCGCCTTCGGCGCACTCACGTTGATGCTGGTGCTCGTCGTCATGTTCGATCCGCGCACGCTCTGGGACTTCGCAGACGACATCCGCGCGCGCCGCGCAGCGCAGCCAGGACGCACGCGCGGCAACTGGCTGCCGGTCGCGGCTCCGCGCGGTCCGTGGCACAAACACCGGGTCACGCGATGAACACACTCACCGCATCGAAAGCGGGGCTCCTCACCTGCCACGCATGCGGACGCGTCGCGCGACGCGCAACCGCTCATGCCGCTCACGCCGCTCACACCGCGCAGTCTTGCCCGCGTTGCGGCGCGGCCCTGCATCGGCGCAATCCCAACAGCCTCGCACGCACGTGGGCGCTGCTGATTTCGGCCGCGATTCTGTATATCCCGGCCAATCTGCTGCCGGTCATGCATACGTCGTCGCTGGTCGGCTCGGAAGACGACACGATCATCAGCGGCGTCATCTATTTCTGGACCTCGGGGTCGTGGCCGCTAGCCATCGTCGTATTCGTCGCGAGCATTCTCGTGCCGATGCTCAAGCTCGGCGTGCTCGTGCTGCTCGCCGCCACTGCGCAACGCCGCTCGGCATGGCGTCCGATGGAGCGCGTGAAGCTGTTCCGGCTTGTCGAGCGCATCGGCCGCTGGTCGATGCTCGACGTGTTCGTGATCACGCTGACCGTCGCACTCGTGCGCTTCGAATCGTTTGCCGTCATCACGGCCGGTCCCGGCGCGCTCGCGTTCGGTTGCGTAGTGATACTGACAATGTTGGCGTCGATGCAATTCGACCCGCGACTGATCTGGGACAACCTCGAAGGCGGCAGCCCGCCGATGTCCCGCCCCGTTACGGAGCCGCCTCATGAATAGCCCGCAAGGCCCCGCCGCGCCGCGCGATCTGCCGGACGCGCCCGATCCCGGCATCGAGCCGCGCCGCGGCTGGCTGCCCTCTCTCGTCTGGGTGGTGCCGCTGATCGCGGCGCTCATCGGCATCGCGCTCGTCGTGAAGTCGATCACCGAACGCGGCCCCGCGGTCACCATCAGTTTCAACAACGCGGAAGGTCTCGAGCCGGGCAAGACGCAGGTCAAGTACAAGGACGTCGTGATCGGCTCGGTGAAGAGCATCACGCTGTCGAAGGATCATTCGCAGGTGCAGGTGGCGGTGCAATTGAGCAACCAGGCCGACGACTTCGCGGTGAAGGACACGCGCTTCTGGGTGGTGCGTCCGCGAATCGGCGCGAGCGGCGTAACCGGCATCGGCACGCTGCTCTCGGGAGCGTATATCGGCGTGGACGCGGGCCGCTCGAAAGAGGCGCGCAGCGAGTTCGTCGGGCTCGAGGCGCCTCCGCCCGTCACCGGCGATCAGAAAGGCCGGCGCTTTACGCTGCACGGCGATTCGCTCGGCTCGATCGACATTGGCTCGCCGATTTTTTACCGGCGCGTGCAGGTCGGCCAGGTGTACGCCCTTTCGCTCGATAAGGACGGCACGGGCGTGACGATGCAGGTATTCGTGGCAGCGCCGTACGATCAGTACGTCGGCACGAATTCGCGCTGGTGGCATGCAAGCGGCGTCAATGTGCGGCTCGATTCGAACGGCTTTGTCGTGAACACGCAGTCGCTTACGTCGATCCTGATCGGCGGTCTGTCGTTCCGCGCGCCGCCGGGCCAGACGCCGGGGCCGCAGGCCGCGGACTACTCGAGCTTCCATCTCGCGTCCGACGAAGCCGATGCAATGCGCGCGCCGGACACGACGCCCGTGCGTACCGTGATGAAGTTCAACCAGTCGCTGCGCGGATTGTCGGTGGGCGCGGTGGTCGACTTCCGCGGCATCGTGCTCGGCCAGGTCACGGACATCGGCGTCGACTACGATCCCAAGACGCGCAGCTTCACGATGCCCGTCACGCTGGAACTGTATCCCGACCGGCTGAGGCGCCGGGTGCACGGCACGGAGGTCCCCAAAGCCGGGACGGTGGAAAATCAGCGGCTGCTGCAACATCTCGTCGAGCGCGGGCTGCGCGGACAATTGCGCACCGGCAACCTGCTGACGGGTCAGTTATATGTGGCGCTCGATATTTTCCCGAAGGCCGCGCCCGTGAGCTTCGATCCCGCGCGCGATCCGCTCGAACTGCCGACCATTCCAAACTCGCTCGACGCATTGCAAACGCAGGTCGCCGAGATCGCGAAGAAGCTGGAGCGCATGCCCTTCGATCAGATCGGCACGAATCTGAACAACTCGCTGAAAAACGCCGACAAGCTATTCACGCAGTTGAGCACCGAGATCATGCCGCAGGCGCGCGACACGCTCGCGGCGGCGAAGCAGACTTTCGGTTCCGCAGAGGCCACGCTCAGGCAGGATTCGCCGGTGCAGGCCGACATGCATCAGGCGTTGCAGGAACTGACGCGCACGCTGCAATCGCTGAACGCGTTGGCCGATTATCTGGAGCGTCATCCGGAATCGCTCGTGCGCGGCAAATCGGAGGACAAGCCATGAGCCGCTATTCGCGTCGTCCGCTCGCCGGGTTTGCCGCGCTCGCGCCGTGCGCGGCATTGATCGCATCGGTGGCATCGGTGGCACTCGTCGCACTCGGCGCGCTCAGTGCCTGTTCGTCGCCGCCGAGCCGCTTTTATACGCTCGCCGGCGGGCTCGCATCGAGCGAAGTGCGCAGCGCCGCGCCGCCTCTGCTGATGATCGACGTCGCGGCCGTCGACGTGCCCGCGCAAGTCGCGCGGTCGGCGCTCGTCGTGCAGACCAGCGCGACTCGCGTGGACGTGCTCGAGCAAGCCCGTTGGGCGTCGTTGCCCGCCGACGAAATCCGTCTCGCGCTCTCGCAGCAACTCGCGCAACAGCTCGATGCGATCGACGTCTCGCGTTCTCCGCGCCCGGCCGGCGTGTCGGTTTATCGCGTGAAATTGAGTGTGCAGCGCTTCGAATCGTGGCCGGGCTCGCATGCGCTGATCGACGCGGTGTGGAGCGTGCGGGCGTTGTCCGAGGAAGCGGTGCTGACGTGCCGCAGCGTCGTCAGCGAGCCGGTCGGCGCGGGCAACGACGCGCTCGTGGCCGGCCATCGGCAAGCGCTTCAGCAGATTGCCGCCAATGTCGCCGACGGCATCCGAGCGCTCGACGCCGCAGCGCGTGCCCATCGCCTCGTGCGTGGGCAAACCGCGCCACCTTGCCCCGCGCAATGAAAACCTTCAATTACAAACACCCTTCAGTATTCCGGCAGGCAGACGTAAACCAGATGTACGCCTCTTCTGGATACAGGAACGGAAATGAAAAACATGAAGGTCTCCACGCGCCTGCAAACCGGCTTCGGCCTGCTGACGGCGTTGCTTCTCGTGCTGGCCGGCATCGCGCTGTTCGGCTTGTCCGAGCTGAACGATAGTCTCGACGGTATTGCCCGCGTGAATAACGAGGAGACCCGTCTCGCGAACGAATTGCGCGCGTCGATTCAGGATCGCGCCATCGCGATACGCAACCTGGCGTTGATCACCGAGCCGCGCGACCTTGCGCAGGAAGCGGACCGCATCAAGAAGCAGGATCAGAATTATGCGGAGGCCTACCAGCAACTCACTCGCCTGTTCGCGCAGGAGCCGGCCACGACTTCGGTGGAGCGCTCGCTGATCGAACAGCTCAAGCAGGACGAAGCCGCGGCGATGCCGCCGTTGCGCAAGGCGATGGATCTCGCACTGTCGCAGAACGCCGCGCTCGCGACGCAGGAGCTGCTGCAAAACGCGCGGCCGCCGCAGCGAGCATGGCTTGCCCGCGCGACGGAACTCGCGCGCGTCGAAGATGAGCAGAACAAGGAAGCGCAGCTCAGCGCCTTCGCGACTTACTCGACGGTCCGCACCATGATCTCGGTCATTGCCGCGATCGCATTCCTGCTGGGCGTGGCGACTGCCGCGCTCATCTCGCGCAGCATTCTGCGGCAGTTGGGCGGCGAGCCGCGCGCCGCGCAGGAAATGGCCGCGCAGATCGCCGAAGGCAACCTGACCGTGCGCGTGCAGGTTGCAGCCGGCGACCGGAGCAGTCTGATGGCATCGCTCGAAGCAATGCGCGAGAAGCTCACCGCGATCGTGTCGGGCATCAAGACGTCGGCGGAATCGATCTCGGTGGCGGCCGGCGAGATTGCGCAAGGCAACCAGGACCTGTCGCAACGCACCGAGGAACAGGCCGCGTCGCTCCAGCAGACCGCGGCGAGCATGGAAGAATTGACGTCGACGGTGCGCAATAACACCGACAACGCGCGTCAGGGCAGCACGCTCGCGGCGGCGGCTTCCACGACCGCGGCATCCGGCGGCGAAGTGGTTCACCAGGTCGTGTCGACCATGCGCGACATTTCATCGAGTTCGACGAAGGTGACCGAAATCATTTCGGTGATCGAAGCAATTGCATTCCAGACCAATATCCTCGCACTGAACGCAGCGGTCGAAGCCGCTCGGGCAGGCGAAGACGGCCGCGGCTTCGCGGTCGTCGCGGGCGAAGTCCGCACGCTCGCCCAGCGCAGTGCGACCGCGGCGAAGGAGATCAAGGAACTGATCGAAGCCTCCGCGTCGCATGTGGCGAGCGGCTCGCAACTCGTCGAAAACGCAGGTCAGACGATGAGCGAAGTCGTGCGCTCGGTGCAGCAGGTGACCGACATCATGGGCGAGATCGCGTCGGCGTCGTCGGAGCAAACGAAGGGCATCGAGCAGGTCAACGTGGCCGTCACGCAGATGGACGAAGTCACTCAGCAAAACGCGGCGCTCGTCGAGCAGGCAACCGCCGCCGCGCAGGCCATGGCGGATCAGGCCGAAAGCCTGCGCTCGGCGGTATCGGTTTTCCAAGTGGATGCGGCCGGGCATAGTGGACAAGGGGCAATGCGCACCGGTGTAGCCAGGTCCGCGCGCGGCGCCACGCCGCCGAAAAAGGCGGCTGTGCCGGGGGCGAAGTCGAAGGCTATTAGCGCCACGGCGCGCAAGGCGTTGCCGGCGTCTTCCTCGTCGTCTTCATCGTCCTCGCACTTCAAGGAACGCGAACTCCAGACCGCCGGCGCGGAAAACTGGGAAACGTTCTAAGTCCGTCCCTTCCCGCAAGAACCGGCGCACGAGCGCCGGTTTTTGTTGCAGCAAGCCAGCGCACGCGCCATGTCGCGTGCGTCTTCGCCCTTGAGAAAAAATTCTCACCGCCCCCGATGGTGCACTGCAGTGTGATCTCCCGATTCGCGCGTGCTACAAACGTACCGTACGTTTCAGGCTTCGGAGACACGCGGTGCGGTGTAGCGCAGAATGTCTCCAGCACCCAGTTCGCGCTGAGTTCGCCCGGAGGCTCGTCATGCCCTACGTTCCGTCCACGAGACATATCGACCGCATATGCAACGTCATAGAAGGACGAACCCAGCGTCCGGGCGCAGACGGCAAACGGCTTGCCTCGTCGTATAGGCGCTCGCTCGAGCAATACCATCTCGATCCCGGCGCGACCGCCGGGCCGCGCATTCTGACGGTGCCCGAATTGCGCGACGTGCAGCATCGCGAGGAATCGTTTCTGCGCGCGTCGGGCCAGTGTTTGTCGCGGCTGCACGAGATGGTGCGCGAAGCGGACTACTGCGTGATGCTCACCGACGCGAAAGGCGTGACGATCGACTATCGCGTCGACAAGGACCGCCGCCACGACTTCAAGCGCGCTGGACTCTATCTCGGCTCATGCTGGTCCGAAAGCGAGGAAGGCACGTGCGGCGTCGCGACCGTGCTGCTCGACGCGGAGCCGATTACCGTTCATCGCAGCGATCATTTTCGCGCGGCCTTCACCACGCTCACGTGCAGCGCGTCGCCGATTTTCGGTTTGCACGGCGAACTGCTCGGCGTGCTCGATGCATCGGCCGTACGTTCGCCCGACGATCGCGAAAGCCAGCGGCTCGTCAATCACATCGTGCGGCAAAGCGCGCTGCTGATCGAGGACGCTTACTTCCTGAATGCCGCAACGGATTGCTGGGTACTGCTCGCACATCGCAACCGCCATTACGTCGAGGCGCAGCCCGAGATTCTGATTGCCATCGACGCACGCGGCCACGCCGTCGCCGCGAACCGGCGCGCGCGCGAATGTCTGCCGGTGCTCAATCAGTTGCCGCGCCATGTGTCGGAGATCTTCGACGTTCCGCCCGAGCGTCTGTTCGACGCCAAGACAAGCCGCGGTCTCGTTTCGTTGAGGCTCAACGATACCGGCTCGCCGCTCTATGCGCGTGTGCGCGCACCGGCCGCCGCGCGAATCTCCCGACGCACGCACGCCGCATCGCCCGACACAAGCACCAACAACGCAAACGCCGCGCCGCACGATATGCCACTCATGTCGGAGAGCGAAGCGCTCGAGCGCAGGCGCATCGTCGACGCGATGAACGACGCCAAGTGGCGCACGGACCTGGCCGCGCAAGCACTCGGCATATCGCGCGCGACTTTGTATCGACGCATCGCGAAGCTGCATATTCTGCCGCCGCACAAGTGCTAGCGGCGCTGCACAGATTCCCTTAGCGGGCATAGAACCCGCGTTCTCTCTGAAGTTTGACTATCCGTTTCATATGGAGGAGCAACCATGTCTGAAAACACTGCAAATCAGGCTATATCCGCTGTGCTGGAAAGCCTCGAAGCCGCGCTCAAACGCGGCGACACACAAGCCGCCGTCGACCTGTTTCAGCCCGACTGCTACTGGCGCGATCTCGTCGCTTTCACCTGGAACATCAAGACGCTCGAAGGCCGCGAGCAAATCGCGGAAATGCTGAATACACAGTTGGCTGCAATCAAACCGTCCAGGCTGCGGCTTGCGGATAACGAGCCCGCAACGGAAGCGGACGGCGTCGCGCAAGGCTGGATCACGTTCGAAACCGGCGTCGCGCGCGGCACCGGCTTCATTCGACTTAAGCAAGGCCGCATCTGGACGCTGCTCACCACGATGGCCGAATTGAAGGGCCATGAAGAGCCCAAAGGGCCGCTTCGTCCGATGGGCGCCGAGCACGGCGCACGCCGCGATCGCACGAGCTGGAAAGAGCGGCGCGAGGCCGAGCTCGACACGCTTGGCACGGCGGAGCAACCGTATTGCCTGATTGTCGGCGGCGGGCAAGGTGGCATCGGACTCGGTGCGCGGCTGCGGCAACTCGGCGTGCCGACCATCATCGTCGATAAGAACGAAAGGCCGGGCGATGCATGGCGCAAGCGCTATAAAACGCTGTGTCTGCATGACCCGGTCTGGTACGACCATATGCCCTACTTGCCCTTCCCCGACAACTGGCCCGTCTTCACGCCGAAGGACAAGATCGGCGACTGGCTCGAGATGTACACGAAGGTCATGGAGCTGAACTACTGGGGATCGACCGTCTGCAAATCGGCGCGCTACGACGAAGCGAAAGGCGAATGGATCGTCGAAGTCGAGCGAGGCGGAGAGCCCATCACATTGCGCCCGAAGCAACTCGTGCTCGCGACCGGCATGTCCGGCAAGCCGAATATTCCGAGCTTCAAGGGCATGGATGTATTCAAGGGCGAGCAGCATCATTCGTCGCAGCATCCGGGGCCGGACGCGTATCACGGCAAGAAGGTCGTCGTGATCGGCGCGAACAATTCGGCTCACGACATCTGCGCGGCGCTGTGGGAAGCAGGCGTCGACGTGACGATGGTGCAGCGCTCGTCCACGCATATCGTGAAGTCCGATTCGCTAATGGAGTTGGCGCTCGGCGATCTCTATTCGGAACGCGCGGTGGCCGCAGGCATGACGACCGCGAAAGCGGATCTGACCTTCGCATCGATACCGTATGCGATGCTTCACGAGTTTCAGATCCCGGTTTTCAACGCGATTCGCGAGCGCGATGCGGAGTTCTATGCGCGCCTGGAAAAGAGCGGCTTCATGCTCGATTTCGGCGACGACGACTCCGGCCTTTTCATGAAGTACTTGCGGCGCGGTTCCGGCTATTACATCGATGTCGGCGCATCGCAACTCGTCGCCGACGGCAAGATCAAGCTGAAAAGCGGCGTCGATGTAGTCGAACTGAAAGAGCATTCGGTGCTGCTCAGCGACGGCAGCGAACTCGAAGCGGATCTCGTCGTGTACGCAACAGGCTATGGTTCGATGAACGGTTGGGCCGCGGATCTCATCTCACGCGAAGTGGCCGACAAAGTCGGCAAAGTGTGGGGCCTCGGCTCGAACACGACGAAAGATCCAGGGCCGTGGGAAGGCGAACAGCGCAACATGTGGAAGCCCACTCAGCAAGAAGCACTCTGGTTTCATGGCGGCAATCTGCATCAGTCGCGGCATTACTCGCAGTATCTGTCACTGCAACTCAAGGCTCGCATGGAAGGCATTCCGACACCCGTGTTCGGATTGCAGGAAGTGCATCATCTTTCGTAGATGTGAGAGCATGGCGGCCGGCTTCTGCTTCGAGCCGGCCGCTCTATGCACCCTCTCTATGCACTCATTTCCGTGAGAAGAAAGTCGACCAGCGCGCGTTGATGCGCATTGAGCACGCCGCCGGAGCTGACGAGCGCAAGCTCTGTCGGCGGCAAAGGCGGTAAGCCGTTGCATAAGCGATGCTCCGGCAGTACTGCGGTAGTGGGCAGAACCGAAATGCCCAATCCGGACGACACCGCGGCCTGAATGCCAGTGAGACTATGGCTTCCGAATGCAATGCGCCAGCGCAGATGCGCTTTGTCGAGACCGCGAATCGCGCGCTGCCGGTACACGCAGCCTTGCGGAAATAGCGCGAGAGGAATGGGTTCGTCGGAAGAAGGTTCCAGCGCTTGTGCATTCGCGCCCTGCACCCACACGAGCGACTCCGGCCACGACGCGAGACACTCGCCGCTTGCCGGCTCGCGCTTGATCAGCGCGATTTCTATTTCGCCATTCGCGAGCCTGCGCTGCAAATCGGCACTCATGCCGGCCACTGTTTCGAGCCTGACGCCTGGCCTCGTTTTGACAAAGCCCGACAGCATGGCCGACATGCGGCGCGCGTCGAAATCTTCCGGAACGCCTATGCGAAGCGGCGTGACCGCAACGTCGCTCGTCAACGCATCTTGTGCTTCCTGCGCCAGCGCGAGCAGCCGTCGCGCATATTGCGCGAGCAGTTCGCCATGCTCGGTTGGCGTCACCTGATTGCCGGTGCGGTCACGCATCAGCAGCGTGCGACCGACCAGTTCTTCCAGCCGCCGAACCTGTTGGCTCACCGTGGATTGCGTGCGATGCACGCGCTCGCCGGCACGCGTGAAGCTGCCTTCATCGACAACGCAGATGAGCGTATTCAACAGGTCAAGATCAAGCATGATGGACTCGCTTCGTTATTTGCAATGCAACTGACGTCGAGAGGTTAATTTAATTTTCCAATAAGTGTCAATGCGCCTAAGCTAAACGCCATTCACAGGTCCATCACTTCGGGAACACATTCCATGTCACTGCAAAACACCGCACGCCCGCGCTGGCTGACGTTCGACTGCTACGGCACACTGATCCAGTGGGACGAAGGCTTGCAAGCCGCGGTACGCGAGATTCTTCAGAGCAAGCGCGGTCATGACGTGGACCCCGCGAAGCTGCTCGCCGTCTACGACCGGCACGAACACGCACTCGAGCAGACTCCGCCTTATCGCACGTTTCGCGAAGTCGCGGGCACGGCGCTGCGTATTGCCCTCGCCGAATTCGGCTTGCCCGGCGACGAAAGCGACGAGCGCGACGAGCGCGACATACGTACTTTGACGGGCCGCATTTCCGCGATGCCGCCGTTTCCGGAAGTGGTCGACACATTGCGGCAACTCAAGCAGGATGGTTATAGCCTGTGCATCGTGTCGAATACCGACGACGACATCATTGCCGGCAACGTCGCGCAACTGGGCGGCTTTATCGACCGTGTGATCACTGCACAGCAAGCGGGCGCGTACAAACCGAACCGGCGGCTATTCGATTACGCGCATGAACAACTCGGCGTGACACGCGATGAAGTCGTGCATATCTGCGCGAGTCCGCATCTCGATCACGCGGCCGCGCGCGACATCGGCTTTCGCTGCGTATGGATCGACCGTGCGACTGGCCGCACGCTACTGCCCGATTACACGCCCGATGCAACACTGTCCACGCTCGACCAGGTGCCGGCTCTTTTTGCATCGCTCGGTTGGTGACTTTGAGGAACGACGAACATGGCGCATACGCTTTCATCCATTGGTTCGGCGAAATCGTCGACGACATTACGACTCGATTCCGACGCTGTCATGGTGGCCCGTATCGAACTAGCGGCATGCTTTCAACTAGCGGCGCAATACGGTTTTGAAGAGGGAATCTGCAACCATTTCTCGGCGGTCGTGCCCGGACACGACCATCTCTTCTTCGTCAATCCGTATGGCTATGCGTTCTCGGAGATCACTGCATCGCGGCTTCTAATCTGCGATTTCGACGGACATGTGGTGTCGGGTGAAGGAAAGCCCGAAGCAACGGCGTTTTATATTCACGCACGATTGCATCGGTTAAAGCCGCGCGTGAAGGCCGCTTTTCATACGCATATGCCGAACGCCACGGCGTTATGTTTGCTCGACGGTCCGCCGCTGTTGTGGCTCGGGCAAACGGCCCTGAAGTTCTACGGCCGCACCGCCGTCGATGAGAACTACAACGGCCTCGCGCTCGACGACTCGGAAGGCGACCGCATTGCCGCGACCATCGGCGACGCCGATATCCTGCTCCTCAAGAATCACGGCGTGATGGTGGCCGGCGAGAGTATTGCCGAAGCGTGGGATGATCTCTATTACCTGGAGCGTGCGGCTGAAGTCCAGTTAAAGGCAATGAGCAGTAATCGTCCGCTGAAACCCATACCGCACGAAGTGGCGCAGCGTACTTATGAACAGATGCGCGCCGGCGACAAGGAAAGCGCGCACGCGCATTTGCAAAGCGCAATGCGCGAATTGCGCAGGCACGGCATCGCATTCGATCAATAGAACTATTTGCGCGTTCGATGCGCGGCGGCGACTGCATCGAGTCCCGCCATCACGAAGCGAATAAAGTCCTCCACCAGCGCATTTTTGTCTTTTGCAACGGCGGGCAGCAACGCTGCCTGCATTTGCCTGGGCGCGATCATCAGCGCGATGCAGGGCAGCACGGCGAACATCAGCGCGCGCTGCACGGCCGGCTCTTGCGGATTCAATTGCAATACCTCGCCGATCAATCCGAGTAGAACCGTTGCCTTTGGCCGCACCGCCTTTTCAATCAGCGCAGGAATAGCGGGCGACGGGGACAGTACTTCGCGCAGCATCAGCATGAATCCCCACGGCGCGCCGCTGCTGGTCGACAGACCCACGAATCGCGAGATTACCGCTCGCAACTTGTCCCGCGCATCGCCCGGCCCTTCTGTCAGCGCGGACAATTCATCGAGACTCACGACCTGGCGATGCGCTTCGACGAGCGCCGCTTCGTATAGCGCTTCCCGACTGCCGAAGTGATAGTTCACGGACGCCATCGGCGTGCCCGCGCGCTCGCATATTTCCTTGCTGGTGGCATCGGCGAAACCGCGCGCGGCGAATACCTGCCCCGCAATATCGAGCAGATGCTGGCGTGTCGCCGCACCGTCGGGACGGCTCGCGCGATTGACCGGCCGAGGCTGCTTTCCCTGTTCCGTGCGGGATTTGCGCGCCGCCGTCGTGGGTGTTTTCGTTGCGCCTGCCTGCTTGGTCCGCTCTTTCTGCTTTGCAGGAGTCGTCGCTCGTTTCGTCGGCATGGGAAAGTGCAGGCTCCGGAAATAGTTTGAATTCGAATTCAAATTCGCATATATTCATTGTACTTCATCCGTGCGGACGACACCCCATGAGGAACTTCATTACCCGGCTCTGGCGGCCCGCATTGGCACTCTTTCTCGGCGTACTGCTTGCAGGATGCACGCAGCGCGACGAGAACGCCTACCAGGGCTATGCAGAGGGCGAATATGTGTACCTGGGCTCATCGCAGGCCGGCACGCTCACGCAGTTGCAGGTCTCGCGCGGTCAAACCGTAAAAGCGGGCGCGTCTCTTTTCGCACTGGATTCAGTGGACGAAACGGCCGCGCTGCGGCAGGCGCAGCAGCAACTCGCGGCGGCCCGCTCGCAACTCGCCGACATTCAAACCGGCAAGCGCGTACCCGAAGTCAACGTCAATCGCGCGCAACTCGCCGAGGCTGCGGCGAACGCGCGCAAGGCGGCGCTGCAACTCACTCGCGACGAAGCGCAGTACAGCGCGGGCGGCATTGCAAAAGCGCAGCTCGACGATTCGCGCGCGAATGCAGAGGCGACGTCGGCGCAAGTGCGGCAGCTTACGAATCAGGTGGAAGTAGCGCGTTTGCCGGGCCGCTCGCAACAAATCGCTGCGCAGCAGGCTCAGGTCGCGGCGGCCGAAGCGGTCGTCGCACAGGCGCAGTGGAAGCTCGATCAGAAGCGCGCGAGCGCGCCCGCCGACGGGCTCGTCTACGACACGCTCTATCGCCTCGGCGAGTGGGTGCCGGCCGGCAGTCCCGTTGTGCAATTGCTGCCGCCGCAGAACATCAAGGTGCGCTTTTTCGTGCCGGAAACGCGAGTCGGCGCACTGGCGCCGGGCCGCGAAGTGTCGATCCATTGCGACGGATGCGCAGTGGATTTGACCGCGAAGATTACCTACGTTGCGAATAAAGCCGAGTACACGCCGCCGGTTATCTATAGCAACGAGAGCCGCGCGAAGCTCGTTTTCATGATCGAAGCACACACGTCGGTTGCAGATGCAACGAAGCTTCATCCGGGTCAGCCGGTGACGGTGGCGCTCAAATGAGTACACCCGCGCCAGAGTATGTGATCGACGTCCACGGCCTGAACAAGCATTTCGGCGACAAGCACGTGGTCAACGACGTTTCGTTGCAGGTCGCGCGCGGCGAGATCTTCGGCTTTCTCGGCCCTAACGGCAGCGGCAAGACGACGTCGATCCGTTTGATGTGCGGACTGCTGACGCCGGACTCGGGCACCGGCACATGTCTCGGCTACGACATCCGCAGCGAGAGTGCGCAGATCAAGCGCAATGTCGGCTATATGACGCAGCGCTTCTCGTATTGGGAAGATCTGACCATTCGCGAGAACCTCGAGTTCGTCGCGCGTATCTACCAGATGCGCAACCGTCGCGATGCCGTCGACAAATCGCTCGAATCGCTCGGACTGCAAAGCCGCGCGAATCAGCTCACAGGGTCGCTATCCGGAGGCTGGAAGCAACGCCTCGCGCTCGCAGCGTGCATGCTTCACGAGCCCAGACTGCTGTTGCTCGACGAGCCGACTGCGGGCGTCGATCCCACTGCGCGCCGCGATTTCTGGGAAGAACTCCACCGGCTCGCGGCGCGCGGCATTTCCGTCCTCGTCAGCACGCATTACATGGACGAAGCCGAACGCTGTCACAAACTCGCCTATATCGCGTATGGAAAGCTGCTCGCGCAAGGCACGTCGCGAGAGGTGATCGAGTCGCAGAACCTCGCTACATGGTCGATTCAAGGCGAGCATCTGAGCGAATTGTCCGAGAAGCTGCGCGAGATGCCTGGTGTCGATCAAACCGTCGTATTCGGCGCCGCGCTGCATGCCAGCGGGCGCGATCATGCGGCATTGGAACACGCGCTCAAACAGGCCACCGCGAACACGCGTTTGCGCATGGAGCCGATCGAAACCGGACTCGAAGACGTGTTCATCTATCTGATGAGTCATTCGCGAGATAACTTCGGAGCGCGATCGTGAGCACAGGTACGGGCTTTTCGTTGATGCGCTGGTGGAGCGTGGTGCTGAAGGAGTTCCTTCAATTGCGGCGCGACCGCGTCACGTTCGCGATGATCGTCGGCATACCGATCGTTCAGCTCGCGTTGTTCGGTTTCGCGATCAACACCGACCCGAAGCATCTGCCGACTGCCGTTATCGTTCACGACCAAAGCGAGTTCTCGCGCAGCTTCATCGCGGCGATGAGGAACTCCGCGTATTTCGACATCGTAGAAACGCTGCCCGACGAAGAAGCCGGACGCCGTGCGCTCGCCCAGGGCCGCGTGCAGTTCGTGCTGAACATACCGGTCGATTTCTCGAGGAAGCTGCTGCGCGGCGAGCACCCTTCACTGCTTGTCGAGGCTGACGCCACCGACCCGACCGCGACTCACACCGCCGTCGCCGCACTGCCCAATCTCGTACAGCCCGTCGCCGACAAGGACATCACCGGACCGCTCGCGCATCTCAACGGCACGCCAGGCGCTTTCGGCGTGCAAGTCCACAACCTGTACAACCCCGAAGGAATTACGCAGTACAACGTCGTTCCCGGGCTCATGGGCGTCATTCTCACCATGACGCTCGTGATGATGACCGGCCTCGCCGTCACGCGCGAACGCGAGCGCGGCACGATGGAAAATCTGCTCGCGACGCCAGTTCTTCCCGTCGAAGTGATGACCGGCAAGATCATTCCTTATGTGGCCATTGGCCTGATTCAGGCGTCGATCATACTGATCGCCACACGCTTCGTATTTCATGTGCCCTTTGTCGGCAGTCCCATCGCAATCTATCTGGCCGCGCTGCTGTTCATTGCCGCGAACCTGACTGTGGGCATTACGCTGTCCTCGCTTGCACAGAACCAGTTGCAGGCGATGCAACTGACCATGTTCTATTTTCTGCCGAACATTCTTCTGTCCGGCTTCATGTTCCCATTCGCGGGCATGCCGAAATGGGCACAGTTCATCGGCAACTTCTTGCCGTTGACGTATTTCAACCGGCTCATTCGCGGAATCATGCTCAAGGGCGACGGATGGGCGGATCTCTGGCCCTCAGTGTGGCCCATGGCTCTTTTCACCGCCGTCGTGATGGCGATTGCGCTGCGTTTTTATCGGCGCACACTCGACTAGGAAGAACGTTCATGAAAACACTTCTTGTTGTGTGCGCATTTGGTTTGACCGGCTGCGCGGTGGGGCCGGACTTTCACGCACCGGCCGCGCCCGACACTCAAAACTACACGCAACGCGCATTACCTGGGCAGACGGCCTCGTCCGAAGGGCCAGCGGGAGCCGCACAGACGTTCAACGCGGCGCCTGGTCCCATACCTATGTGGTGGCGTCAATTCCAGTCCGACGCGCTAAACCGTCTCGTGGATGAAGCACTGCGCCACAATCCGACACTCGGTCAAGCGCGCGCAAGACTGATCGAGGCGCGCGAAAACTACACCGCGCTCGCGGGCGCAACGCAATTCCCGAGCATAGACGCAACGCTTTCCGGCTCAAGGCAGAAAGTCGATCCCGCTGCGTTCGGCATTCCGCACGTCGAGAGCCCCGGACCCTTCTCGCTGTTCAGCGCGTCGGTCAGCGTCTCTTACGTGTTTGATATTTTCGGCGGCAATCGGCGCGCGCTCGAGGCAAGCATGGCGCAAGTCGATTACGAGTCGTATGAACTCGATGCAGCGCGCTTGAGTCTCGCCGGCAATATCGTGGCTACCGCGGTGCGGCGCGCGTCGTTACAGCAGCAGATTGCGCTGACGCAACGCCTGGCCGACGCACAGGCGCATCAACTGTCGATCGTTGAAGCGCGCTTCGCCGCCGGCGGCGTATCGCAACTGGATGTGCACCGTCAGCGCACCCTGCTTGCACAGACACGCGCATCGTTGCCGCCGCTTGCAAGCCAGCTCGCGGCTGCGGATCATCAACTCGCCATTTTGCTGGGCAGAGTACCGTCGCAAGCGGATTTCGACGAACTCACTTTCGATGCGCTGCATTTGCCGCTGGATATTCCACTCGCTTTGCCGTCGACACTCGCCCGCGCGCGGCCCGATATAAAAGCGGCCGAGGCATTACTGCACGAGGCAAGCGCGAATGTGGGCGTCGCAACCGCCAACCTGTACCCGCAATTTTCATTGTCCGCGGGAATCGGCTCGGAGCGCACGCGGATCGGCGACATTGTGAATGGGCTGAACGTCTGGAATATCGGCCTGAACCTGACGCAACCGATCTTTCGCGGTGGAGAATTGCATGCGAAGAAACGCGCGGCAGAAGCCGCTTATGACGCCGCATTCGAGAACTATCGGCAAACGGTTCTCCAGGCATTGCAGCAGGTCGCCGATTCGCTGACCGCCGTGCAGAACGACGCCCGCGAGTTGCAGGCGCGCACCGAAGCCGCGCAGCAAGCGCAAGCCAGTCTGGACGTCGCCACTCGGCAATATGCTGCGGGTGGAATCAGTCAGCTCGCTCTTCTCGACGCGGAACGTGATTCGCTGCAAACGGCGATAGATCGAACCCAGGCTCAAGCAAACCGCTTTTCCGACACGGCTGCGTTGTTCCAGGCGCTCGGCAGCAATCTATGACGGCTCGCGCGGCGTGTGCGAACTACAGTTGGGCTTCAATAGCCGCCTTATCGATAATCGACCAGACCCGGCCAATTTTTTCTCCGCGGAATTCGTAGAAGACATTTTCGGTGAAGGTCACTTTTCTTCCATTGACTTCGAGACCGAGAAATGTTCCTTGCGGTGTGCAATTAAAGCGCAGCCGCGCCCCGACATAAGCCGGGTCGGCAACCAGCAGATCGATGTCGAAATGAAGGTCGGGAATCTCGCGAAAGTCTCTCTCGAGCATTGCGCGATAGCCTGCCGAGCCGATCTGCTTGTCGTTGTAATAGACATCGTCATGAACGAATTGCGGCAAGTTCTTCCAGTCCTGCCGGTTCAGACAGGCGATATAGCTTCGGTAGATGTCCGAGAGATCGGGTTCGGTCATGACAATCTTCCATTTTGGCTGTCGGGCAACGAGACGTGCTGCGCGCGAGGCATATGCATTGCTCATTCTATGCAATGCGGCGCGCCCCTGCGCCGCCCAACGGATTTATTCGCGACCATGAAACATACACTCTTGTTGATTGCAGCCAGCGCGACTGCGCTGAGCGTGGCGCTTACCGGTTGCAACCGCTCCGGTCCATCGTCGGATCAGGCGGGCGCGGCCGCCGTCAGCGGCGCCGCGCAGAGTGGGCCTGCCGTCTCCGCGCCCGCCACGGCAGCAAGCGACGCGCCTGCGGGCGCAAGCCAATAGCGGTTCTTTGCGCTTCCGCGCTGTGTGAAGTGAAGCTCGCGGCGTATGCAGTCTGCGTCGTGGGGAGGAATAGGCGTTGCTTAAACACTGCCTGTTGTCAGGCATTTCCCCCACTCGCATTGATACGGAGCACCTCATGAATGCAATCGTCCCGAACCAGCCCGATGTCGGTCAGCAAAGCCATGCAATTGCCGCCTACGAACTTGCAGCTAAAGCCGTTGCGGGCTTTGAAAAAGTTGTCGAGTTGAATGTGCAGACCGTCAAGACTTCTTTGTCCGAGCAACAGGCACTGGTCGATGCCGCGCTCTCATCCGGCTCTCTCAACCAGATGATCGATCTGCAGTTTCAGCAGGTTCCGGCAGCAATAAAAAAGACGTGCGCCTATTGGGGGCACGTCGAGGACATTGCAGTGGACACGCATAATGATCTTGTGGATGCTCTACAAGACAGCGTGCAAAGTTATCTGTCCACGTTCTTCTCGTTGCTCGATAGTGCAGCCTCGATTGGCATGGTCTCAACGGGCCGCACGAACGTCACAAGTCCTCTCGTGATCGAGCAGCCGCCGGCCCCTCAGAACGACCCCGTCGTGATCGTGGACAGTTCGGGCAACGTCGTATCGTCGAGCCCCCGAATGGATCTGCACTAACCGGGTCAGGCACCGCGCGCCGTTTCGATCAGTTCTTTCACACGGCGCGCGATACTCGTCAAAATGTTCTGGGACGAAGCCGGTTGTTGCTTGCGATGCGGCATGCGCTGCAAATCTTCCCAGTCGCTTTCCACAGCACGCGCGTGACTTTCCGGCGTGAAGGGCCACTCCATCGCGACTGCTCGCACCGGCGAGTCGCGCCGCCCTTCTCCCGAGCGCTCGACATACGCATTGATAGCCAATGCCTCCTGCTCCGCCGCCTCTTTTGAAGTTGCTGCGATAAAGTCGTCAGGTCCTTCAATATGGACGCACCACAATTGTTCGCTCACGCGACGTTCCTCGCCGGGTACAGTCATAAGGGACTGGCGTTCAGCAGTTCCCATTTCAGGTCGGAAAAGCATGGGCCCTGCGTCGCCTCACTGAATTTGACGTCGTTGTGCTCGCCATTCCACTCCATCACCTGGACTTTGCCGTCGCTGTCGACTGTGACGTCCCAGCCTATGCAGCGTGCAAAAGGCACCTTGCTATGGAGTTGTAGCACCGTATCGACACAATCGTTGAATGCGGGCATCTTCAGGCCGGCAAATCTGACTTTCGAATCGGGGTGTTCTTCCGTCGCGCCCCAATCGGTCAGGAAACCCTCGCGCGCAAGTTCTCCTGTGACGAGATCCACCGGCACGCAGATTTCGTCGTCAATCCTGATGTGGGTATGACGCGCTCTGCCAAGGCGCAAGAAAGCCGCACGAAGAGAAGTGCGGCCGAGATTGTCGACAGCCGTCGTCAGGCGCAAGGTCGCAACCGAGTTTGGAGCAAACGTGCTGAGAAGCGGATGCTGAACGATGAACTTCTGAATCACGCCATTGCCAAGCGATTTGATCAGGCCGCAGTCAAACGATTCCCGGTCGAAGAAATGAATACCTTTGCCTTGCGCCGAGCCGTCGAGTTTGAAAACGATCTTGTCGCATTCGCGGAAGACGACGTGCTCGATCTCCTGCTCGCGCACCACCAGATTGCGGTCCGTGAAGAAGAGACCGTTCGCGAAGTAGGCCAGGTCCGGGAACGCGTCACAGCCGAAGATAACCCGCGACATCGGCTTCAGATTGGAGATTCGTCCATAGCCGCCTTTCATGCTGGGCACAACCACGCCGCCGTAGTAGTTGTCGGGAATCCAGCCTTCCTTGAAGGTCCCGCTAAACGCCGCGTAGACACGCAGCCACGGCGCATACTTTGCGTCGCCAAACACGTCCCGCGCATAGGTGTCGGCGAGCTTCAGGTTGGCCGGATCGGGAGGACCGTATTTCTTCTGCAATAGCCGAAGAACCTGTCTCGCCTGTGCGCGATGAACCTGGTGGAACGTGTATTGCCCCACCTTCTTGATTGAACGTCTGACTACTTTCTCTACGCCGTGTAGTTTCATTGTCCCCTCGTGATCAGGTTCTTGTTGACCCACTCTCATACCGCACAATCAACGACTCGATCCGACGCGGGGATCAGTAAGCGTTAGGATGATGCAGTCCCTTGAAAATGGTCGCGCAAATGATCTTGACGTCGAGTGCGAACGACCAGTTTCGAAGGTAGTACAAATCGTGTGCGACCCGGCCTTCCATCTTTTCGATGCGATCGGTCTCTCCGCGAAAGCCATTGATTTGCGCCCAGCCGGTAATGCCTGGCTTGATCCGGTAACGGTGAATATAGCCGGAGACGATGCCCTGATACAGGTCGTCGTGTTCGAGCGCGTGCGGTCTCGGACCGACCACCGACATATCGCCGCGCAGCACGTTGAAGAACTGCGGCAATTCATCGAGGCTCGTGCGCCGCAGAAAACGCCCCACCCGCGTAATGCGCGGGTCGCCGCGCGTGGCCTGTTCGAGCACCCCCTGTTTCTGTTCATGCAGACGCATGCTGCGGAACTTGTAGATCATAAAGATGCGTCCGTCCGCGCCCTTGCGGCACTGTTTGAAGAACACCGGGCCGGGCGAACTCAGCTTGACCGCTATCGCACACGCAAGAAGAATCGGCGACACGGCAATCAATGCGAGCAGTGCAAAAACGCGATCGAACAATTCCTTTTCCACCATTGCATTCGGCGGCAATGGCGAAGCGGCGAGATTGATCGTCGGAAAGCCGAGCAACTCGGTCACGCTTCCATCGAAGAGCGCCAATGCGCGCACGTCCGGCATGAAGCGCACGTTAATCAGATCGTTGCGAAACTCATCGACCAGCTCGAGAATCGCGCGTTCTTCCGATAAAGGCAGCGCGAGCCACACTTCATCCACCTGCTGTTCGCGCACATACTTCGCAAAAGCCGCGCGCTGTTCGAACGTCGGCACGGAACTCGTCGTCTTGTTGACCGGGCGCAGGTTGTAGACGGCGCTCGCGCGAAAACCCGCTGCCGGCTCCCGTTCCATTTTGCGCAGGATCTCGTCGCAATGTTCTCCGCATGCCGCAATAGCCACCTTTTGCAGATCCAGGCCAGCGTGGCGAACGCGCCCGAGCAGAACGTGCGTCATTATCCGGCCAGCGATCATTGCGCCGCCCGCTATTCCCGTCCAGTACGCGAACCATAGGCGCGACACGAAGTCGATCCGATGCAACGAGAACATCAAAGCCAGCGCGCATGCCTGGACCAGCAGCCAGCCGAGCGCGACCTGACCGACGAGTACACGTTTCGAGCGGCCGCGCCACGACTGATAGACGCCTAATGCAGGAAACACCGCGAGCGAAAACGCCGCCGCGAAAGCGACGAATGCCAGATAAAAGTTGCGTTGCGCGAAATCGTCGAAGCGGATATGAGAGGCAGCGAATGCGCCGCCGAGGATCATCGCCACATCGAACATTCTGGCCAGCAGACCGGTAATCAATCGCATAGCAGCCCCCTCGAATACGCTCTGGTTCGCCACGACCGATTAACCCGCACGGCCATATTTGTCGTCGAACCGGACGATGTCGTCTTCGCCGAGATAGGCGCCGGACTGCACCTCGATGATCTGAAGCGGAACGCAACCTGGGTTCTCGAGACGATGCGTGACACCGAGTGGGATATACGTCGACTCGTTTTCGCCAAGCAGGAATTTTTCTTCTCCGCGTGTGACGAGCGCGGTGCCGCTCACCACAATCCAGTGCTCCGCGCGGTGATGATGCATCTGCAACGACAGGCGCGCGCCCGGCATTACCACGATGCGTTTAACCTGAAAGCGGTCGCCGTGATCGATCGAATCGTAAAAGCCCCACGGACGACGCACTTTGCGGTGCGCATCCGCTTCCGGCGAATTTTCGGCCTTGATGCGCGACACGAGTCCCTTGATGTCCTGCACATGCGAGCGGTCGGCCACCAGAACCGCGTCGTCCGTTTCGACGACGATCAGGTCGTTGGTGCCGACACATGCGACGAGCCGGCCGCCTTGCGAACGCGCATACGTTGCCGTCGCGCCTTCGAAAAGAACGCGTCCATTCGACGCGTTGCCGCACTCGTCCTTTTCCATTGCCTGCCACACGGCGTCCCATGAACCGAGGTCCGACCATCCCGCTTGCAGCGGCACGACGATCCCCGCGAATTGCGATTCGGGCTTGCCGAGATGTTCCATCACCGCGTAGTCGATCGAGTCCGACGGCGATTGCAGGAAGGCCTCGGCATCGGGAACGATGCAGCCGTCGTTGACTTTGGCGCCTTCGTAAGCGCGCACGCAGGCATCGTGAATTTGCGGCTGAAATTGCTTGATGACGGCAAGCCATACGGACGCACGCACGACGAACATGCCGCTATTCCACCAGTAATTGCCGGACTCGACATACTGCGCCGCAAGTTCGGGCGCCGGCTTTTCAACGAAACGTTCGATGCGGCGCGCGCCGTCGTTCAACGCAGCACCCAGGCGGATATAGCCGAAGCCCGTATCCGCGCCGGTGGGCGGAACGCCGAGCGTCGCGATTGCGCCTGCGTCGGCATGACGCGCAGCTATTTCGATTGCCTTATGAAGCGCATCGAGATCTGCAATAGCGTGGTCCGCGGGCATCGCGACGAGAATCACGTCGTTGCCGTCCGACGCTGCAGCCAGCGCAGCAAGCGTGAGTGCAGGAGCCGTATCGCGGCGGCCAGGTTCGACGACGACCCGTGCCTTCACGCCGCTTTCGCGCGCCTGCTCGCAGGTGCAAAGTAATGTTCGGCACCGCACACAATCACCGGTTCTGGAGCGACCGCCCAGAGAGGACTGAAGTTATTCATGCGTCCCATCGTGGCCTGCAACAGCGTCTGATCGCCGATCACGTCGATAAGCTGCTTCGGGAACTGCTCGCGTGATACGGGCCATAGACGCGTGCCTGAGCCGCCTGCGAGAATCACCTGTGCGAGCGTGGTGCATTCCTGCGACGCGGCGCTTTGCGTCTCGTTGTCGTTCTCGTGTGCGGTTGCAAAAACTTTATCCATTTTTATTGCTCCTGGACGGGCAAGCCAAAGCGCGATTAATCGCATAAGCGCCGACGAAATACGCTGCACGTCGGCACTGCTCCGGTCTCACGTGTGATCAATAACGGGGTGTGGGCATCAACGGGCTCGGCGAGCCGTTCTGTCCGCGCAAAGCTAGGGATGCGCACCGAAGTTCTCGCACCAGGCGAGCGTTAGCGGCACACATATCGGCGTGGCGCCAGAAAGCCGATGCCACTCAAGCATGACTCGATGTGATCCATCATAGTCACCTCACGCTGCACCACAGCAATGGTGGCGCGTTCAGTTGAGGTTTTGGCCAGCCTCGTCGCATTAGCCCGCACATCGGCCACTGTGGCCTTTCTTATGGCCGCTGTGTGTGCGGTAGCGCGTGGAAATCAGTGCCTAGACGTGGTACCTTCGCGAGTACCTTCATGACAGATGGGCAGTTCGTTCATCGAGACGTAGGACCCCGATTCCGTTCAGGTGCACCGCCATCGTGGTGCACCGCACCTCCAACCAGGTTGTCTTCGCACGTAATGGCACTGTCATTGCAAGCTATGCGCCATTTGTTTTCCGGGAGTCGCAATGGCTTACATTTCGCTACTTGCGCTGTTTCTAACGGTTACGAATTTCGTGCCTCTCAGCGCGGTCGGCTTCGTGCCGATCTTCGTGTACGCGTGGCGCTTTTACGGTCGCCGCTATCCGGCGTTCATTACGCCGCTCACCGCGCTGACGGTCGTGATCGTCGTCTCGACGCTGCTCTACGATCCTCAGTCTTTTGCCGAATTCGATTTCTATCGGCGCGACGGTAACTTCTTCATTTCGTATGCTCCCATTTTTGCCGGTTGCCTGTACGCGCATCGTCTCGATCTGAACAAAGTACTTCGCGCGTTTTTTATTTTCGCGGTCGGCATCAATATCCCGCCGTACGCGGTGTACATCGTCAGCACCGGACTCCTCGGCATCTTCACGAATCCGGACAAAAGCTTCGGCAGCTACTTCATCGCGCGCAATGCGGCGGGCGGATTCTTCGCCATGCTGTTCTGCCTCGGCGTGGGCTGCTACCTGCAAAAGCGCAGCAAACTGCTGCTCGGGCTACTCGCGATGAACGCACTGATGCTGTTCTCCACGTATAGCCGCGGTTCGCTGCTCGGCGCGGCTGCGGTACTGCCGTACCTTTATTTCGGCCGCAAGCGCTGGCTGCTGGCTGCGTTGATGGGCGTGCTCATAGCAGGTTCGCTTGCAATGGCGTTCTATCACACAGACGCCACCGTCGACTACATGGGCTACCCGTTCAGTATCCACAACCAGGATGCGAAGGTCGCCAATCTGAACATCCGGTATGAGTGGCTGTGGCCGCGCGCGCTCGCCTATTTCGAGCAAAGTCCGATCGTGGGTATGGGCTTCGGTTCTTTCGACGATCACATCGGCAATGTGACTTCATACTTTCACCTGTTCGGTGCGCCGTCGAACGTCCTCGTCGAACATAGCGATTCGCACGCCCACAACTCGTACCTCAATTTCCTCGCGGAAACCGGTGTCGTCGGTCTTTTCCTGCTGCTGAGCTTCTTCTGGAGACTCGTTGATTGGAGCAAGCATGGAGCGGCTGCGGGCGCGCTCGTGGGAGGCGGTCAGAACTTCGCCGCCTTCCGGTTCGTCGAGATCTCTTCTATTTGCCTGCTGGTCATGGCGGCAACGGAACATCGCCTCGTGTCGCCTTCCAATGTCCTGATCCTCTCGCTCGTGATCTCGCTACTGCTGGCCTCGCAATCGGCCAATGCAATCTCGGCGGAATTCAATCGGCGGAACTCGCTGATTCGCTCGCGCGTCTGATAGTACCTGCGCCCACTCCGGTACAGCGGGAACACAAAGATCCCGCTGTAGAGAACCCAACAACAACGAGAACCCTATGTGGACTGTATTCACTAACATAGGCGATGCGGCCGTCACGTTGCCCGTGGCCGCTGTTTGCGCCTGCTGGATCGCACTATTCGACGTCAAGCTGGCCTGCCGGTGGATCGCGATGCTCGCAGCCGGCGTCGCTATTGTCGGCGCGAGCAAGATCTTCTATGCGGGCTGGGGCATATCGTTTCCGGCGTCTGATTTCCGCGTGATTAGCGGCCACGCGATGCTCTCCACCTCCGTGTGGATGGTGGCCCTCGCATTGCAGCTCAGATGGTGGCGTCTGCCGGCGTTTCTGGGTATTGCGGCCGGTCTGGTTATCGGTGCGTTGACTGGCGTGTCGCGCCTGATGGACCTTTCGCATTCCGTACCCGAAGTCATTTCAGGCTGGATTCTGGGCGCAATCGTCGCGCTGCTCTTCTTGCGAAAGGCGCTTTCCGTGGAGTTCGAACGCCCACGGCCCGCATGGTCGGCGGCGAGCTTTCTGTGCGTCTGCGTGCTCGCCTATGGGCATCAGGCGCCGCTTCAGCGGCTCATTGAAACGCGGTCACCGCAAATACATAGCCATGCTCATTCGATCATGGCTCTCGCCGGCCGCGTCAAATACCGCATTCAGTCTTACGAGGGCATACTCGCAAGGTGACGCTCCTCTGCCGTGCGCTCGCGCACCAGGTAGGGGCGAAGCTGTTCGATCGAGCTGCGCAAAAGCCGTGCGTCGATAAAGTCCGTCAATGCCGTCTTGAAGTTCTCGGTTGAGAACCGCTCGGCATTCTGACGGCAATTCACCGGATCGAACAGAGAGGCATTGCGCTCGAAGCGTGTCACCGCTTCGAGCAATGACTCCGCCGTCTGCTCGCCGAAGAAGACACCTGTGGGCTGCTCCAGAGGCAAGCCGATAACCGACTCGAGCGCACCGCCCCTGCCGAAAGCAATCACCGGCGTGCCGCAAGCCTGCGCTTCCACGACCGAAATACCGAAGTCCTCTTCCGCCGCGAAAACGAATGCGCGGGCGCGTCGCAAATGATCGACGAGTACTTCGAGAGGCTGGTGACCGAGTATCGTCACGTTCGGCCCCGCAGTCGCTTTGATCCGCTTCATTTCCGGGCCGTCGCCGATCACGACCAGCCGGCGCTCGGGTGTCTGCGAGAAGGCCCTCACGATCAGGTCGATGCGCTTATAAGGCACCATCCGCGAGGCCGTCACGTAGAAGTTTTCTTTCTGCGTGCACATCACCATGTTGTCGAGATCGACAGGCGGATAGATAACCGTCGCGTCGCGCTGATAAGCCTTCTTGATCCGCCGCGCGATGAAGTGCGAATTCGCCAGCAGATGATCCACGCCATTCGCCGAACGCGAATCCCAGCCGCGAATGTAGTGCAGCAGCGCGCGCGCCATGATCGACTTCACGCCCTTGTTCAGATGCGATTCGCGCAAGTACTGATGCTGCAGATCCCACGCATAGCGGATCGGCGAATGCACATAGCTGATGTGAATCTGATTGGGTCCGGTCAGTACACCCTTGGCCACCGCGTGCGAACTCGAAATGACCAGATCGTACGCGGACAGGTCCAGTTGCTCGATCGCAATCGGCATCAACGGGAGATAAGCTCTGTAGCGCTTGCGCGCAAACGGCATCTTCTGAATGAACGACGTGTTGACGGGTTTCCCTTTCACGCAATCGCGATCTTCGAGAAAGTCGACAATCGAAAAGACGTCCGCTTTCGGAAAGCATTCGATAATGTTCTTCAAAACCTTCTCTGCGCCGCCCGAAACCACCAGCCAATCGTGAACAATAGCGACTTTCACTTCTCTCTCCTGTGAGATGACGCGCCGGACGCTTCACCGGCGGCAATCCGTTTCACTTGTCTTTGGCCGCGCTTGTCTGGGCTCTTACACCCCACGCCAGCCCCAGCATTCCAGCGGCGCGCCGCGCGCCCGGCACCAGTCCGATCAGTTCGAGACGGACCATGATGACCAGCAGGATCACGGCGAGCGTTGCTTCACCGAATACACGAGCCATGGCCATGCCCATTGCTCCAAAGCGCGGCGCAAGAATCAGTGCCGCGGCCAGGTTGGCGAGGCCGGAGGCGAGCCCGGCAAACGCGAGCAGCCGGTCTTTCTTGCGCGGAACGAATACGTAAAACGCGACGAATTCGTTGAACGCGACGAACGGGAACATCCATGCGAAACATTGAAGAATGCGTGCGGCAGGCTCGAACTCGGCGCCGAGAATCAACGGCAACAGGAACGGCGACAACGTCATTGCGCCGCAGAATACGAGCAGTCCATAACCGAGCAGAAGCGCCGCGCCACGGCGCGTGGTCGCGTGCGCGCCCTCTTTGTCGCCGTGTGCGAGCTGCCGCGAAATAGTCGGCACGAATACCTGCGATGCCGGCCCCATCAGGCTCAGTGCAATGGTGGCGAAACGCTCTGCCGCGCCGAAATAGCCGACCTGAGCCGGCGTCGACAAGAGCGTCAATAGATAGGTGGACGACGCCGTCAATACAACGGAGCCTGACGAGTAGCAAAAGAGCATCGTCGAGCTGCGAATGAGCGGCATCACGCCTTCCACTTTCAGTCGGGGCAGTCCCAATTGCGACGTGGTGATGCCATACGAAATGATCGACGACGCCACGCCGGCAACCAGCAGACTCGCCAGCACCCATACGGAATCCTCGGGCTTTCTCACGAGGCTCAGCACCAGAACGAGGCTCACGGCAAAGCCGAATACCTCGATCATGATCGGCGTGCGAAAACGCTGACGGCCCTGGAATAGCCAGCCGAGATTCATTGCCGACACGATGCCGAGCAGCGTGCCCAGCACGCCGATCAGCGGCCGCTCGGACAAGGTGGGCGAGCACATCGTCGCAATCAGACCGATGCTTCCGCCAATCACGGCGAGCATGAGCCGCGCGCTCACGTGAAGCGAATAGATTGCATTGCACTCCTTCGCCGAATGCGCTTTAGCGACTTCGCGCATGCCGACGAAGGTGAAGCCGTAGCTCACGAGCATCCAGATGACGTTCATGAGCGACATCGACGCGAGCACTCGCCCATACTCGGCGACGCCGAGAATTCTTCCGTAGAACGGCACCACGATGATGAGGTACACGTACCTCATCAGATATCCGCCGTAAACAAACGCAATGACGCTTGCGTTGTCTCGTCTTTCCATTCCGTTCTCCAAATGCCTGCTCCCGGGCTTAACGCTGCGCCATGCGCCGACGCGCAAGCGGGTTCGATATGTAGCGAACCACAAAGTCAGAAAGCGGCGAGTACGGCACGAGGCACAAGCCGGAAAGAACCACAGTTCCGAATTTCTTCTTCACACTCCAGAATGGATTGGCCAGGATCGCGTGGAAATAGCCCCGCGAATCGCGCATCATCCAGCGCCAGCGGTGCGCGAACGTCGCGCGATAGACGCTTGAGCAGAAGATCGCCTTCTCGTGGCCGAAATCATGAAACGTCGGCGACAACTCGATACCGAGACGCGACCGCGCGATGTTGCGCAGAATTGCCCAGCGCATACCCAACGCTTTGGGCGCCTTGGAAATCTGCTCGGAATTGGCGAACGACACCGTGCCGCCATCGGCGTTATGCACGCGATAGCCGCCGAGCGATTTGCGCAGCGTCGCGACCGGGCCGACCAGCGCAGCTCCGTAGATCGCGAAGAAGTCGGCGCCGTAGCGATTGATGCCCGGTGCGGGAACCGGAAAGACCTGCTTTAGCGCACTCACCCGATAAGCATTGCCCGAGGCGGGCGGCGACGGGTACAGCCAGCCCGCTTGCAACAGCTCTCCGCAATTGGGCGGCGGCTCGGTGTTCGGCACATAAGCGCCTGTCGTTGCGCCGTTTGCGTCCATCACGTCGAGCCTGAACTGCACCTTGGCCCACGCGCCGCTGGAGAAAAGCTCCATGACTTCCGATACGGCGCTCGGATACAGAATGTCGTCCGAATCGAGCAGGATCGCGTATTCCGTTTCGAGCGCGCTGATCGCATGGTTGTAGGCGGACACCTGGCCGCCGTTCTCCTGGAAGATCGCTGTGATGCGGCTGCCGTACTTCTCGATGATCGCGCGCGAGCCATCCGTCGAGCCGTCGTCGAGCACGACGACGCGCGTGCCGGGATAGTCCTGATTGAGCGCGGAGTCGATCGCGTCCGCTAAATAGCGTTCGTAGTTGTAGTTGCAGATGACAACTGTGACCTGGTTCATGGCATTCGACGCTGTCTGATGTTTCGGTGAATCGGAATGGCTACGCAAGGGAACGGACCGCGATATACGCAAGGTGGGTCGGCGGATCGTTTCCTGCACCGTTGACCCGATCGGGTACCTTGAAGCTCAATTGCAAACCGTCGTTACTCCAGGTGGTCGTCATCGCGTCCTGTGCACTTACTGTGCCCGTCAACGCATCTATGAACTCAACCTTTACTTCGCGCGACGCGGGTCGCTTGAGTCCCGCTACTGTCACCCTTCGCCAACCCGCCGACGCGCTCACCTGGAGCACGATGTCATTGCCCGAACGCAAGCCACTGCCCGAAGCGCCTGGACCAAATTGCAAAGGGTTCGACAAACTTGCCAGCGGCCCTGAAACAGTCTGATGAAGCACGATGAGGCTCCTGCCCGACACGTTGTAAGTACGTACCGGCGGCCCCCGATGAGTCAGACGGAATGGCTCATAGCCGTCCCAGTGATAGATCATCGAGACGTATTTGTTCGGATCGTCCCAGTTGTGATCGAGTGCCCATACCGCGAAGTCGAAGAAGTACTCTGGCAGGTAATGCGGGTCCTTCATATACGCATCGCCGATCTCGGTTTGCCAGATGCCTCTCGCCGGTCCGTTCTTCACATACCGCTGATACAGCTCGTCGAGATCGCGCACACCGAGGTAGTGAGTGTCGAGATAGTCGACCCAGTCCAGCATGCGTTCGTTCGATGCAGGACTTCTGTACTCGAGCCACTTACAGTAATTGGACAGACCGCCCTGATCGGGCCACCCCCCGTAGACGATATAGGCGTTGTACTTGCGGATAATGCGGGCAGCGGGCAGATGCACTCGCTCCACGTAATCCTGCATGGCACGCTCGTACGGCTTCTCGTGCTTGCCGTCCTTGCTGAAGGTCGGACCGTGCCAGAACGTCGCCTGCTGCGCGCCGCCAGACAACGTTCCGGCCGCCTCATTCCAGATCTGGAAGTAGCGCAGGTTGAACGGCGGAGCGGAGTACTTGCGCACGGCAGCCTCGACATAGCGCGTCCACGCGCCGACATCCATCGGCGCGGAATTGCTGTCGCCGGGAACAGTGGCGTTCCACGGCGCCGTATAGCCGAGCAACAGCAGCGACTTGATGCCGTTGCGATTGTTCAAGAGCAGCGCTGTCGGAAGATCGGCGTCGAATTGCGACCCCGTCTTGTCGACACGCATGGGTGCTCTCGGCGATTCCGGCTGCCCTGGGCCCACCGAATCGCGCCCCCATGTGATACCCATTTGACGCCACATTTCGACGTCGCGGCTTGCGCCTGCCCAGCCGTTCGCGCCGATCAGATCCGTGATCCTGCGACCGCCGCTGCTGCCCGTTTGCGGCGCGGCGCTTCCTGACGGCGATGTCTTGCCGTACGCGAGCGGTATCGCGGCGCCAAGGAGGCCCGCAATGGTTCGCAACGCCCGACGTCTGCCGGCACTCTTTCGAATGCGATACATTGGCCTGCCTACCGACATGCGTTAGCTCGCCGACGCGCGGGCCGGCACGCCCGACAACCGAACGCCCGCCTGCCCCTTGAGGATCTCGAGCACCGTCTGCGCCGTCACATCCCAGCGGAATTCGCGCGCACGCGCGAATCCCATTGTCTTGTAGCGTTGGCGGAGTGCGTCGTCGGTCATCATGAGCGAGATCTTTTTGGCAATATCGTCTGCGGACGTCGCGTCGCAATACAGCGCCGCATCTCCGCACACTTCGGGTATCGACGTCCGCGAAGAAGCGACGACCGGACATCCGCAGTACATGGCCTCGAGCGGCGGCAAGCCGAATCCTTCGTATAGCGACGGAAACACCAGACAGCCCGCGTTTTCATAGAGCGCCTTGAGTTCGCCGTCAGTCACGAAACCGGCCCACACCACTTTCTCGGACTGCGGCTTTTCCTCAGCCAGTTCGCTGTTGAAAATGCGCGCATTCTTTCCGCCGACCACGACGAACTTCACATGGTCGAGATGGCCGAGCTTCTCAATTGCTTCCAGCACGCGTTGCAGGTTCTTGCGCGGATCGAGACTCCCGACCACTACGCAATACGCGTCCTTGACGAGACTCAGGCGCTCCAATACCGCGGGCTCCGACGTCACGCGGTCGAGGTGATCCGCTGCGGGATGCACGACTGCGACTCGCGACTCATCGATTTTCAGGTGATGGCAAATACGCGATCGGGAGAACTTCGACACGGTCAGGATCGTTGGCGCCATGCGCGGCAACATGAAAAAGCACAGGCGATACCACAGCAAGAACTTCTTCGAGAATCCGCCAGGTACGTCGTACACCGCCATGTCGTGGACCATGACGACCTGGCGGCGCTTGAACAGCGGACTCATGTTGCACAGATTCAGAAGCGTGACACCTCTCGCGGCGATGGGCAGCGTGATCTGCTCCCATAGCGTGCCGCGCAGCCACGAAAAGCGCCGTTGCCATTTCAACAGCGCCCCCGGCTCTCTCGCATTGCGCGGGACGTAGATCTCGAGCTGCTCGCCTGCGGGAACCCGCATTTGCATCGCTCTCGTCAATTCATACGCGACTCTCTGAACACCCGTGACGGGTTGCGAAGTAAATTTCCCGTTAATTGCAAACGCCATCTGCTTCTCCGTTTTGCGAATTCATCGACGACAGTGGCAACTCGCTCACGTCCGGAGAGGTGCGCTGGTCGGATCGGCATCGCCGTAATCGCTGGCGTAGTTCGTCGCATATCCATAGGTGCGAGTACTGCGCCGAAGCGGAATGCCGTTGAACACAGCGCCTGCAATACGTCCCTCGGCGCGCTCCATCTTCTTGATCGTGTCTTCAATCTCTTCCTCGCTCTGCATGCCCGAGCGCAAAACCAGCAGCGATGCACCGGCTTCGCTTGCAATGATCGACGCGTCGGTGACTGCGAGGAACGGCGGCGTATCGAAGATCACCAGATCGAATTGCGCGCTGAGGCGTTCGAGTACTTCCTTGAAACGCGGCCTTGCGAGCAATGCAGCCGGGTTGTCCGGACGCGATCCGCATGAGAGGAACGACAAGCCTTCAATACCCGTATGACGAAGCGCATTGCGCAGCGGCATCCGGTCGGAAAGCACTTCGGAAAGTCCGCCACGATTGCTCTGATTGAAGAGCGATGCGAGATGACCGCGACGCATATCCGCATCGATAAGAAGAACGCGTGCGCCGATCTCTGCCTGCAAGGTCGCGATATTGGCCGCGACAAAGCTCTTTCCTGCCGACGGCGTCGGTCCAATCACCATCAGGATGTTGTTGCGTGCATGCGCCAGATCGCGCGCCAGCGAAGTGCGCACTGCTCGCAGCGCCTCGACGGAGTTATCGTTGGGGAAGCGTTCGGCCAGTACCCTGTTGCCGCCCGCCGCCACCTGTATTTCGGACGCACCGCCCGCCACCGGCTGCGGCAATCCGGCCCGCGCCGCGGCACCGGGCAATGATTTGGCGCCTGGACTGGTTCTGTCGAGCAACGACTGCTGCTGACTGAACAGGATCTCGCCGAACACCGGCACACTCATTCTGCGTTCGACATAACGCGGATCGGTAACGCCCGTCAGCACATGGCGGCGCATGAACACCAGCACGATGCCCGAGACGATGCCGAGTGCGAGACCGCCTGGCAGCACGAGAATCGGCTGAGGTTTCACCGGACGATGCGGCGTGATTGCCTGGTCGACGATATGCGCGCCGCCGGTAGTACTTGCGCGACGCACCTGCAATTGCTCGGCCTTTTGCACCATGCCCAGATAGATCGTCTCCGCGACTTTCTGCGCGCGCAGAAGATCGACGCTTTGGCGCTCCGAAGCGGGCATACCGTTGAAGTGGCCGCTGAAATTCGCTTTCGCGCTATTGAGCTGCGCGAGTTGCGTGTCGACGCTCTGCACCCAGCGGCTTTGCGGCGTATAGCGTTCGAGAAGCTGCGTGCGCTGCAATTGCAGCGTCGCAATCTGCCGGTCGATGTCGAGACCGCCTTGCAGGTAGGCTTGCGCCTCAGCCGTCGGCTGCATCGATTGCGAGTTGGCGCGGAATGACTTAAGCGCTTCTTCCGCCTTTCTCAGGTCGCCGAGCAGACGCGGAAGTTCTCCGTTGATGAACGCGAGCGTCGTCGTATCGTTGAGCTGGCGGCTCGCGATTGCCGTCGCCAGGTACTGTTGACCCAACGCATTGGCGACTTCCGCAGCCTTTGCCGCACTCTTGTCGGTGTACTCGATCTGCACAAGACCCGAGTCTTTCACTTTGTCGCCGACCTTGATGAGCGCGTCGAAACGCTTGATGGCGTCCACCGCGTTCCAGCGTACGACCGTGAACTCAGTGCCAGGCCGCGCGACCAGTGCATCGACGCGCATCGAAATGCCGTTGCTCGATACCGCTTTGCCGACCGTGCCCTGGAGGAATACCTGATCCTGCGGACCGCGCAACTCGTACGTGTTGTCGTCGCGGGCAACCAGCGTCATTTTTTCTTCTTCGAGATCTTTGGGAACGTCGAGCGCGCCGATCTTTACCTGCTCGCCTCCCCATGCGTATGACTTGAGTCCGAGCCAGGGCCGCGAGGGCTCGCCAGGCGTCGCGAACTTCTCCGCGATATCGCCGAGCAGCGGCAGCTTGCGCGGCGTCACCGAGACATCGAAACGGAAGCGCTGAATAACCGGTTCGAGCACCGAGCGGCTGCGGATCACGCCCATTTCCGTCACAGGAGACGGAGCTGGCGGAGGCATGTTCTCCTGATTCTGGAGTGCGAGGCCGAGTGCATTCGGTTCTGGCGGATCGACGCGAATGAGTACATCCGCGGAATAGATCGGCGACGCAATCAGCAAATAGGCGGCGGCCAGGCTGAAAACGACGACCGTTGTCAGCACGATCTCCCAGATATGGTCGCGCATGAGACGGAGCATGGCGCTCGCGCTAAGCTGTCCACGCTCTGTACTGGCAGTGCCAGGGAGCGAATTCAGAGGATAGTAGTCCACCGGTTTGATCCTTCCATGTTTGATGGGCACAGTAATGAGTCGACACCGCCTTGGCTGCACCAACGGTCCACAGTCCAGAGCCGTCTCCGGCAGGAATGCGTATGGCGTAGCGCGACGCGTGGTCGAAGCTACGTCATGGTCTTGCCAAGCCAAGTGGCTGTCCACCTGCTTGAACGATCAAAGGCTGCACCGCCAACAGCACGGCTCGCCCCGTCTCCAGACTTCGAATCCCCCAATCTCCGGACAACGGCTTTACGCCGCGCACCGCGTTTTATTTGGTTCTACAAATGGTTCGCTTGCTCAATGAAGCGCTGAGCGAATCGTCGAGTCGCCAATACGCAGTCCGGCCCCGGACTTGCGTGAGCGTTGCCTCGTCGTACTTCGTCAGTGCACGGCACTTCGGGACACGGCAATAACTACACCTCAATGGAACCATCCACGCCAAAAGGTGAAGATATTGCGCATTGCTGGCATTCCATAGCGCCTACCGCGGCAACCGCTATTTCTGCAGATGTTGCAGTGAAGCATAGCGCTCGTGCGAATGAGTGGATCATTAGCGGCATAAATTCGGGTGCTAATGGCCGATTCCGCCGAAGCGATTTCCGCGCAACACCCCATCCAGAAAGTGTTGTAGCTATGTGCAATGGATGTAACAGAGTGATACGCGTCAGCCAATTTTCTGTCACTAACATTTAGTGACACTTCAGAGGGTTGATCGCGGCATTCAATGCACGTTGCGCCCCGAGCGGCCTTGTCGGACGGGCTTCTCGGGCGAAAGAGCACTGCGACCCTTATTAGCGGCTTCTGAATTATGCGAAGCAAATCTTGCTGCTTTTCACTGCCTTTTGTATGGCTTTATTTAGCCAGGCAAGGTAACAATTTCCCCAATCATCACTATTGCGCCAAAACACCATCGATTACCGGCCAGGTTCGCAAGGGTGATTTGAGTACGTTAATCTCGTCACGTAGACAGTGATTCACCCTGTTTGGAGAACTAAGCGTGACAACTTCCACCGACTTTCTTTCGTCGTATCTTGATACGCACCGCAGCGGCCCAAGAGTGGCGACACGGAAACCTGCAAAGCACATTGGACTACTGGTGTCGCAGGAATGCTCGATGGCGACTGCTGGAGCAATCGGCGACGCGTTCCGGCTCGCAAACGAATTGTCTGAAGGCGCGACCGACGACTCACCCTATCGTCTTTCAGTACTTTCTGAAAGCGGCGGGCTCGTGACCAGTTCCTCCGGCATTTCGATCTGGACCCAAAGCATCGAGCGCAATCGGCTCGGTGACTTCCATGCATTGTTTGTCGCGTGCCGCGACGCTGCGCGGGCACTGGAGTCGAATGACCGCCTGCTCTCATGGATAGCGCGCCAAGGCTCTATTGCGTCGTTCGACATTCAGCAAGGCGCGAACCTGGTGGTCATTTGCAAGGACCCGTTGCATTCCACCGTGCCGATCTTCCTGTTCGACGATGCGCCGACCACGACCCGTCCCAACAGCGCGACGCCGACCGATCTTGCGCTCGCGCAAATCGAACGCGACCTGAGTACCGAAGTCGCGCGGAAGATCGCCGACACGCTGCAAACCACCTACGTCGAGTCGGACAAATTCGAACTGGACGATGCGAGCATTACGACGACAACGGAGAAGATCCGCGAGTCGGCGCGGTGGATCAAGGAGAACTACAGCAATCCTATTTCCGTCGCGAAAGCCGCGGAGTGCGCGGCAATGAGCAAGCGCAACTATCAGCGCCGGTTCAAGTTCGAGTTCGGCATGACGCCCCTCGAGTACTTGCTGCGCACACGCTTCGAAGTCGTCCGCGCAATGCTGCGCAATACCGATCTGCCCGTCGACAAGATCGCGCGGCGTTGTGGAATGGGCGACGGCAATCGTCTCGGCCGCCTTTTCAAGGAACGCTATGGAATGTCTCCCACGCAATTCCGCGCGCAGCAGCGCCTGGAAGTCGCGGAACGATGCGTGGCGATCGACGATTGACGATTGACGGCTAATGCCAGTGTGAGCGGGAGCCGCGCCACTCATATATAGAGCGATAGCGCGCCGTCCCCGCTGGCCCTGGCAGGCTACGCACGCCGATTGAGCGTCGAGCCGCTATTCAAAAGGGACCGGACAATGACAACAACGAAGTCTGTACAGTTCTCCAACCAGGCCGATATGCCGGAGGACACCGCGAGCCACCACTTGGCGCCGCGCAAGGAATCTCCGGCCAGAAGGCTAAAAGAAGCAGCCAAGTCGATGCTGCCGGCACCGATATTTCTGAGCCTGCTGCATCACAAGGAAATTGGCCGCTATCCGAACCTGCTGCGCCCCACTACGTTCAACGAAAAGATCCTGCAGAAAAGCCTGCGGCCCGACCCGTGGTTCGTCGAGCTGACCGACAAGCTGACGGTTCGCGAGTATGTTGCGAGGAAAATCGGCGAACAGCACGTCATACCGTTGCTGGCTACGCCCGACGTCTTCACGAAAGAAGTATTCGACGCGCTGCCTAATGCGTTCGTCATGAAGGCCAACCACGGCAGCAGTTACGTCGAGGTGGTCAGGGATAAATCGGCAACATCGTTCGAGAAGCTGCGGGATCTCGCGAACTACTGGCTGTCGCTCGATTTCTACAAGATCGCGCGCGAAAGACACTATCGGCAGATCAAGCCACGCATCTTCTTTGAGCAACTGCTGCTCGACGAGAGCGGCAAGATTCCTGCCGATTACAAACTGCACTGCTTTGGCGGAAGAAGCGGACGCCCGATCATCTACATTCTGGTGATTTCGGACAGATTTGGCGGGAATACGCGGGGCGACGTCTATGACGTCGACTGGAATCATCTCGACATAGCGATTGGCTACTACAAACGCAGCCCGATACCGGCGCCGCGCCCCGAGAATCTGGAGGCCATTCTGCACGCGGCCACGAGACTATGCGAAGACTTCGACTACGTTCGCGTCGATCTATACGCGCCGGATAACCGCGTTTATTTCGGTGAGCTAACTTTCACTCCGGGCGCGGGCGTTCTGCCTTTTACGCCAGACAAGATCGACTACGAGTGGGGGAAACTGGTGCCGCGGAGCTTCTGCCGCTGATATAAAACCTGGCCTCGCCCCACGAGGGAGGCGAGAACCAGGTTCATTGCAACAGCATCTTAGACGTCGTTCAGGTGTCCGCGTGGCCGGACGTGAAGCTGGTGAACGCGTTGTACGGTGCGTCGATTGCCTTACCGTCGACCATTATGCCGTACGTGTTGTTTCCGCTATCCAGAACGTAGTACATGACCGACTGGATGTTGTGGGTCTTTCGGGCATTGTAGAACGCGGCGAGTCTGTCCGAGATGTAAGTCCCGCGATAGCTCTCCGACTTCTCCGGCCCGGTGTTCCACTCGGTGACAATCAGCGGCACGCCGTAGCGGGCCTTGCAATACGTGGCCAAGTCGAAGCCCGGTCCCGCACCGTCGGTGCCGACGTTGAACAGGTCGCCGTATACTTCGTAGTTGTGCCACGTCGTGACATCCCAACGCACCGTCGGATGGCCACCGCTGCCGTCCGGCTGCCTGCCTTCCCATAGTGCATCCGAGGCGCCCACGTCCGCCACGCAGAAATTGATCCCGCACTTCGCGGACGGCTGCGCCGACTTCACGCCGTCGATCATGCCGCGCATGACACCGCGCATGATCGGCCAGTTCTGATTGTTGAAGTCGCTCGCCTTCGAACCCGCGTACGTGAAGTCCACCACGGTCGCGTCCTGTCGCGTCAACTCGTTGCCGCACTCGTAAATCGTCACGCCATACGGCTTCAACGCGTTAGCGACGGTTGCGCCGACCGAATAACCGCGATTGTAGGCAACGGATTCACTGCCCATCAGGCCGCCCGATTCATACACGCCCTGGTCGATCAGCACGAGTAGCGTAAGTCCCGCCGACTGAAACGCTTGCGCAAGCTTGACGACCGCATTCAGATCTTTCGGATCGTCGGTCACGCCAACGCGATAGCTCGTGCAATTCATTCCCTTCAGAATCGACACGACCTGTTCCGGCGTATACGTGTAGTCAGCGTGTCCGTTCATACCGTAGAAGCTGCCCGGAACGGGCGCCACGTCGATACGCGGGTCGCTGCAATGCAGCCATTTTTCGGGCACGTCATCCGCGTTCACATAGAACTGACCGCCGGTGCCGCAATGCCATATCTTGCCGCCATACCAGAGCACGAGCGACACGCTATACGTATTGCCGACCGTCGAGCCGTTGCGGTAAATCACGCCGTTGACGAGCGTCCATACGTCGCCGTAACCGTCAATGATCGAAGCGGCTCCCGGCATCACCGTACCGTTTGCCGAGGCGTTCGCGGCCGAGACTTTCGCCATTGGACTCGCGGAGGCCTTTGCTGTCGAACCCGTGCTGCCGTCGCCGGAGCCACCGCCGCCGCACGCGCTGAGAAGATAGCTGCCGGCCAGGGCCGTCAAGCCGCCGAGGAATTGTCGTCGTTTCACCATGTTTGTTTTTCCCACTGTCGAGAAAGTTCTCGATAAAAAATCAAAAGATGAGTTTGTGAAGTTCGGTAGAACCTGCGATTATTCAAAAAAACAATTGTTATTAATTCGTTGTGCTTATCTATGCACAATTGCATGCTGCGCCATCGGCACTTTGCATAAGTGCGATCACATTGCCGGAGACAACGTGGAATAAATCGGTTGGCGGTAGAAAAAGCTCCGCCCGTCGCGATGCGCTCGACGCCGCGATTCGTTAATGGACCACCTGGAAACGCCGCCTGCGAGACAGCTGTTACCGGTCACTCGCTCGGAAAGTTGTTCGCTTCTCCGTCGCGACCGGGGTAAATCGTACCCGGTAATGCTGGACAGGTCACACGGAAATCGGTGCTTTTGGGGCAAAAAGCAGGAATCTTTCCGAGAACTTCGCGTAACGCAAAAATTCCTGCTTTCAGATGATGATCGGAAGATTAGATGGACAGCGCGTTAGTGCATCCGACCCTAGGACAATTGTTCTCTTTTACATGGGCTTGCAGTAAGTCTTTCTTTCTAGCGCAGAAGTGGTGCACGCCATAGGAAAAATTAACCATCATCAGACGAAAGCCGATCTAACAACGCACGCCGCCTACGCAACGACGGATGGAATTTTCCGCATTCAATCGTCCGACGAAATTTCCTTTCTCGTGGTTAACGCTATTCGAGCGCATTCAAGCGGGGAGCGAGTCGTTGGCAACGGACAAAAAACCCAGCGTTCGCAAACCGGGCAACAAGCAAGGCTCTCACCAAGCGAGATTAAAACATCCCTCGCCAATAGAGATATAAGCACCTGACAGCATGCATTAATGGGTATTTGTCCTATTAGCAAACCCGCACACCGCATCAAGAACACGACAACTGCGTTTAGTGCGTCAACACACGTACGCGCCGATCGCGCCGCTATAGTGTTGAGTGCCGTGCGCTAATTCCCTCACACCGACCCTTGTTTCTCTTGCGCCGCGGCCATCTGCACACTACCTTCGTTGTACATACTCTGGTGACTATCGGATAGTGTCCGCGAATCGATCCTCCAAACATGTTCTTGCGCCTCTGTCGGCGCTTCTGTTCGGCGCTCTCGCCGGCTTTTCTTCTTGCGCACAGGCGCAGGAGTTCTCGCTACTGGCGGGTCCCCTTTTTAGTGCAGGCTCGAATACCTACTCGTGGAGCGCGACGTATCGCGAAGGTTTGGGGCGCTATGCGGCGTGGAGCTTTTCCTGGCTCAACGAGGGACACCTGCCCAACCATCATCGTGACGGACAGGCGCTGCAAGCCTGGGGACGTATGCCGCTATGGAACGATCGCCTCGAATTGTCGGCGGGCGCCGGGCCATACCGGTACTTCGACACCACCGCGGCAAGCGCCGGGGGCGATTATTCGAACACCCACGGCTGGGGCGTATTGGCTAGCCTGCGCGCCGCCTATTATTTCGACCGACGCTGGATTGCCCTCGCCCAACTGAATCATGTACATGCGTTCGGCGGTCCGAACACGACCGCGCTGCTATTCGGCGTCGGTTATCAGCTCGAGGCGTCCGGCGAGCCGGGCCCGCGTGAGCGACCGGTGCCGCGAAGCTCGAACGTGACCAACAACGAGCTAACGGTCATGTTCGGCAAAACGATCCTCAACAGCAACGAGTCAGAATCGGCGAGTGCGGGAAGCCTTGAATACCGGCGCGGCTTATGGCGCTATGTCGACGTGAGCGCGTCATATCTGCACGAAGGCGGCCACATTCAATCGCGGCGCGACGGCATCGCCGTGCAGTTGTGGGCAACGCGCGCATTCTTCGGCGACAGCCTCACGTTATCGGCGGGCGTTGGTCCTTATGTTGCGATCACGCAGACCGACAACCTTCCGCAAGACCGCACGGGCGACGGCCGCGTTTCCGCGCTCTTCGCCGTGTCGGCGAGCTATCGGTTCGGCTCGCGCTGGCTCGCCCGCGTGACGTGGAATCGCGTGGTCACCCGCTATAACCGCGATACGGATTTGATCGAGGGCGGCATCGGTGTGCGGTTTTGATCTCGCGCCATCGGGCACCGAGCACGCGCGAACGTAAGCGACGTCCGCTGCTAGCCGCGGCGTTGCTGCTGCGGCACCTGCCGGCTCGCCGGCAGATTCATCCGTCGATCGCGAACTAACTGCCACGGCCGCAACGCATACGCGAGCGAAGCAAAACCGCTCCACACATGCACCAGCCGCGTGAACGGGAAGATCAGAAACACCGTCATGCCGAGCACCATATGCGCCTTGAAAACCCAGCTCACGCCGTCGAGCAGTTGCACCGCGCCTGACCTGAACGTCACGATGTGCTGCGCCCAGCCGGCGAGCCTGAGCATCGTACTGCCATCAAGATGTTGCGCGGACAACGGAATCGTGCCGAGCCCCAAAACCAGTTGCACCCACAACAACACAAGCAGAACAATGTCGCTGGTCTTCGACGTCGCGCGAATACGCGGATCGCCGAGACGCCGGCGCAACAACAGCGTCACGCCGATCAGCGCGAGCAAGCCGGCAATTCCGCCGGAGACCATCGCGACGATCTGCTTCGTGCCCGCGCTGATGAACGGCTCGTACACGAAGTGCGGCGTCAACATGCCGAAGAAGTGCCCGAATAGCAGAAACAGCACGCCGACATGAAACAGATTACTGCCGCAGCGTAGCGTGCCTGAGCGCAGAAGCTGCGACGAATCGCTTTTCCACGTGTACTGCTCGCGGTCGTACCGCAGCAGGCTGCCGACAAGAAACACCGTAAAGCAGACATAGGGATAGATGCCGAAGAGGAGCGTGTCGATAGCGGTCATAGCAAGCCTTCCTTGGGCGCAGCGAAAGAAGTGGCGTCGCGCCGAACGAACTGAATGGTCCGAATATCGGGCGCGTAATGCGAAACCGTTGCCGGGCATCCGCCAAATGCGTCCGGCTCGCGCCATTCGTCGTCGATCGCAGGTTCGGCAGGCGCTCGCGCAGAGGCATCGGGCGGCTGCACCGGCTCGCCCGCGAGGTCCAGCGTCGCCGCCACCGCTGCGGCATACGGACTGTGCTGACACACGAGCGCCGCATGAATCGATTGCAACAGATGCGCCATCTCGGCCAGGAACTCGCGCGCCGTATGCTGCGGCTGCATCGCGGCGAATTCGAGAACGACCGGCAGGTAATCCGGCAATTCATCGGCGGTGAGAAACATGCCTTGTTGTGCGTACGTTTGTTGCAGATCGATCAGCGCGGGACCGCGCTCGCGCGAATCTCCGTGCACATGTTCGAATAGATGAAGCGATGTTCGGCGTCCGCGATCGAATGTGTCGACATATAGCGCTTCGGCGTCCAGCACATCGGCGTCTTGCAGAGTGTCGATCAGCGAGACGACGTCTTCACGGCTCTCGTCGGAAAGCGCCCGCTCTGATGACTGCAGCGCAACGCGCAGATCCGGCAAGGCCGCGCGCAGTTCAGCGCCGGGATAGTTCAGTAACGCCGCCAGCACGCGAGCGGCCACATGATGAGCGTCACTATTCATGTCGGCCCGTTTCATACCTGCTCCCTGATCGGAATGGTGCGTCTCTTCTCGCCGCCGAACAGGCTTGTCTCGCCAACGCCATCCGAACATCCGTTGCCGAATGAGAAGCCGCAACCGCCCTTCAGGTCATAAAGGTTCTCCGCGTATTCACGATGCGTGCCCGGCACCATAAAGCGGTCCTCATAACTTGCGAGCGCCATGACGCGGTACATGTCTTCCACTTCGTCGCGGCTCAAGCCGACCTGCTCGAGCACTGCCAGATTCTCGCAGCCGTCGACATGCTTGCCGCGCTGATACGTGCGCATTGCCAGCATTCGTTCGAGTGCGCGGATAACCGGCGCTTCGTCTCCGGCAGTCAGAAGATTGGCAAGATACTTGACCGGAATCCGCAGTTGCGTGACGTCGGGTATTTCGCCGTTCGCGCTTATATGGCCCTC
>NZ_ABLD01000025.1 GCF_000172415.1 Paraburkholderia graminis C4D1M | reverse complement strand
TTAAGATGAGATATCCCCGGGGCTTCGAGCCCCTTGAAGGGTCGTTCAAGACCAGGACGTTGATAGGTCAGGTGTGTAAGCGCAGTAATGCGTTCAGCTAACTGATACTAATTGCCCGTAAGGCTTGATCCTATAACAGGTGTGTCTCGACCAGCGTTGGCGCTTTAGCGCTTACACTGGTCCGATCCCCGAAGGGGATGCGCTGGAACTCCCCGCCAGGGAGAACAGGACGCACGGTTGAGTGATCGATGTTGTGCCTCGAACAACACAGCCCAAACAGCTTTACCCTGGTGAGCATCACCAGAAACTACTTCTTCCAGATTGGTTGTGTTGGCCCAAAACCCAGCACGACAACAAGTCAAAGCCTGATGACCATAGCGAGTCGGTCCCACCCCTTCCCATCCCGAACAGGACCGTGAAACGACTCCACGCCGATGATAGTGCGGATTACCCGTGTGAAAGTAGGTAATCGTCAGGCTCCCCAGCAGTGTCAGAAACCCCACCCCACAAAGGTGGGGTTTCTGCGTTTACACGGCGGAACAAAGGGCACGAAAATGCGGTGCGCCGTCACGGCCCGCCCATGCGCATCGCGCCCGCATAGCCGGTCAGTTCCAGATACGCACGCCCGAGCTCAGTACCATCGCGGCTCACCCGCGCCGCGCCTTCCCAGTACACCGCGCCGGTGGACTGCCGCGAGTCCAGTTCCTGATCGTCCATCAGCGGATCGAGCTGCCATGTCAGCGCGCCGGTCCTCACCGTCATCGCGACCGGATACGGCGTGTTGGTGCGCGGTGAACGCCACGTGCGGCGCGGCGTGAACTCGACCTCGTTCGGGGCGAAAGTCGTGACATGTCCATCACGATCGCGCATTGCAGCGTGCGCCCAAATAGCGTGTCCGTCGCGGCCGCGCACCTTGAAGGCCATTAAAGCCGACCCGTCGAACAGATTAGCGCCCAACCAGTCCCATCCCACTGCATTCGCATCGAGCAGGGTGCTCGACCATTCGTGATCGAGCCACGCAATGCCCGTTACCGCAGTGGCAGCTTGCGATGAACCGCCTCCAGTGACGGGCCTTGTCACGCTGCCCGACACACGCAGTTGCGGCTCGCTGTAGTAGTAGCTCGCCTGTTCCGGTCGCGGGCCCTTGCGGGAGTAGCCGCGCTCGCCTTGAATCAACGGTGCCTGTGTCGGTGTTAGCGTGAGATGCAACGTGAATTCGCCCGCATCGACGGCGACATCGTAGCGGCCATCCGCGGCACGGACGATTTTCCATGCATCGAGCTTTACGTCGGTGTTGGCGGGCTTCGCATACGCAAGCCCGAAGCCCTGGCGCGCAATCCGTTGATCGTGCATGAGATGACCCAGTGCCGGATCACTCAGCGCCGCGTGCGCAATGATCAATTGAGAAGGCGCAAAAGTACTCGGGTCCGCGGCATCGTGGCCCGTTGCGGACCGGAAGAAAGTGATCTGGAAACCGAGCGGCTTGTTGTCCGGCGTGTTGAGCCAGCCTGTCGCGTACCACCACTCGGTGCGAAAATCGGCGTGAGCGCCAGTGTCCGTTGGCAGCATGACGGAACGCTCTTTCGTGACGACGGCAAACTCCGGCGTTGCGCCGAAGGCCGGCGAAACAGCGAGCACGGTAGAAAGAAACAAGACAGAAACTCGCGGACGTACACGCCAAAACCGCGCAATGCGAAGCCTGATCTCAACCGCAAGGCGAAGAACCGCCGCGCGCCGCACGAGTCCGCACGTCGACGAGAAGCGCAGCCGCGTTCGCATCACCAGTCCTCCTTGACGGCGCGCAGCGCATCGACGGAAACCGCGCCGCGTCCCGCGAGCACGGCCGTCGAGCACGACGACGCCAGCATCACCAGTGCAACGGTGCCGAGAATAATCCACGGAACATGCAGCGACATGCTCCAATGAAACGATTGCGGATTGACGACGAATACAAGAATCAGGCTGATCGCAAACCCGAGAACGAAGCCCATTGCAATGCCGCATGCCGTGAGCAGACCGCCCTCGAGTGCGAGTACTGCGAGGATCTGCGAGCGCGTTACACCGACATGCCGCAGCATGCCGAACTCACGAGCGCGCGCGAGCGTCTGTGCGGAGAACGTTGCGGCCACACCGAACAAGCCGATAACAATCGCGACCGCCTCGAGAAGATAGGTGACCGCAAAGCTCCGGTCGAAAATCACGAGCGTGCGCGCACGAATGTCGCCGGGCTGCGCGATCTGCAACATCGCGCCGAAAGGTAGTGCGCGCAATCCGGCTATTACGCTTTCGACGCTCGCGCCTCGTTCGACGCTTACCGCGACATCGGTCGCACTCATGTCGGTGGTGAGGCGCCGATAATCGGCGAGCCGTATCTGTATCGCACCGCTTTGCCGCACATAGTCGCGCCACACGCCGGCCACGACGAACGCGTGTCCGCGCTCGCCAATCGGCAAGTGAACACGCTGTCCGAGCTTATAGCCGTATAGATCGATCATTGCTTCGGATACCCAAACAGGTGTTTCGTCGCCGTGCAGATCACGAATACCGAGTACAGGTCCCGTCATTTGCAGATTCGCGCCGGGATCGGCCACATCGATTTCGCGGGCAAGTATCGCGATGTCGGGGCGCGCGGGGTCGAGTGTGATATGCGACGCGCGCGTAAAGGCCGCTCTCGCAACGCCTGGGACGCTTGCAAGCCGGCGCTGCTCATCGGCGCTGAGGCCGCCGGTGTCGCCGTTCTGTGCGACCCGTACATAGAGATCGGCCGATAGCAGATGCACGAGCCAGTCTTCGACGGACACGCGAAAGCTCGCGACCATGATCGCCATCGCCACGATCAGCGCGAAGCTCGACAACACGCCGCCCATTGCAATCGACGCATGACCCGGCGCATTTGCAAGGCGTGCGAGCGCAAGCGTACTCGCGACGCCGCTGCGCGGCCGCGCAGCCAAACCGCGACTCGTTGCACCGAACACAAGGGCGGTCACGCGCGGCATCAATGCAATGCCGCCGATAAGTAACAACGCGACGGCCACATAACCGCCAATGGGCGCGTCGAACCAAGGCGGCGCTTGCGTCAGCAGCGCCGCGATCAGCAGGCATAGCAATGCAGGCCACGGCGTGGCGAGCCGCGCGAGCGCGCCTTCTTCGGCGCCTGCCTTCAGTGCCGACGCGGGCCGTGCGCGTGCCGCTTCGAGTGCCGGCGCGAGACTGCCGAGAACAGCCACCGCGATGCCGAGCGTCAAAAAGAGTGCGCTTGCAAGCGGTTCGAACCCGACCTGCGGTTGCACGCCGGGAAAATAGCCGCCACCGAGATCGCTGCCAAAAAAGCGCAACGCGCCCGCAGCAAGCGCATAACCCAGCGCAAGGCCGCATAGCGAACCGAGCAAGCCGAGCAGCGCGCCCTCGAAGAGAATCTGACGCAATAGCTGGCCGCGTGTCAGCCCGAGCACGCGCAACATCGCGAACTGCGCGCGACGACGCACGACACTCAACGCCTGCGTCGAAAAGACGAGAAACGCGCCGGTAAAAAGCGCGACGAGCGCGAGCACGTTCATGTTGATTCGATAGGCACGCGAGAGCCTGTCAGTGCGGCTTTCGACGTCGCGCGTTTCCGCAATGATCCATTGGCTACCTAGCTCTTTCTGCAGATCGCGCTTGAAGCGCTCGCGGTCGACGCCACGTTTGAGCTGCACGTCGATGCGCGACAGTTTGCCGACCTTGCCGAATTTCCACTGAACGGCCGCAATATCCATGATGGCGAGCCGTTGTCCTGGCCGTGTTCTGGCGATGCCGCCGGCCACGCGCAAATGCACGAGCGCGGTGCCGTTTTGCAGCACGATCTGGTCGCCCGTCTTCACATGCAGCCATTGCTGCGCGGCGGTGGAGAGAAACACGGCGTCGGAGGCGAGCGTGTCGAGCGGCTGCGCGGCTGACGGAACGCCGATCAGATCCGGCGCAATGCGGCTCGCCCTGAACACGTCGATGCCGAGCACGGGCAACGCGGCGTTATATTCATGCACGCTGACGTCGAGCGCCAGTACGGGGCTCGCGAGCGCGACGCCCGCTCTTGTGGCCACGCGCGGATAAATTGACTCGTCGAATAAAGGTTGTGCGCCGCGTACTTGCAAATCTGCCTGGCCCGAAAGACTGCGCGCCGCAGCGGAGAACTCGTTGAAGGCTGCACTGTTGATGAGTTGCACTGCATAGCCAAGCGCCACGCCGAGCGCGATCGTTGCAATTGCAACGAGTGCCCGTCCGCGATGACTGCGCCATTCGGCGCCGAGCAGCCAGCGCGCGAGAGTGCGATGCCCGCGCGTGCGCGCGGGGCGGTACGAATCAGCGGGCGTCATCGACTGAACGCGCTGCAGGTTGCGAGCCGTATTCCGCGGGTGAAAGCGCCTGTGCTTGCGATGCGGGATGCAAGGCGCCGTCGCTGAGAATCAGGATGCGATCGGCAATCGCGGCCGCGGCCTGCGAGTGTGTGACCATCATCGTTGCCGCGCCGGTCGCCTTGCTTTGCGCTCGAAATAACGCGAGCACGCCATGCGCTGTGTCGGGGTCGAGGTTGCCCGTCGGCTCGTCGGCGAGGATCAAAGTAGGGCGATGCACGAGGGCGCGCGCGATGGCAACGCGTTGCAGTTCGCCGCCCGACAGTTGCCGCGGAAAATCGTCGCCACGGCCTTCGAGCCCGACTGCCGCGAGCATGTCGAGCGCGGCGGAAACGGGCAGTTCGTTTAACAGCAGCGGCAATGCGACGTTCTGCGCAAGCGTCAGATGTGGGAGCACGTGAAAGGCCTGAAAGACAAAGCCGAGTTTCTGACGACGCAAACGCGTCGCGGCATTGTCATCCAGACGCGAAACGGCAGCACCGCCGATCATCACCTCGCCGCTGTCCGCCTGATCGAGGCCGGCGATCAGATTGAGCAGCGTCGATTTGCCGACGCCCGAGTCGCCCATGATCGCCACGAATTCGCCGGGCGCGAGCGTGAAATCCAGATTGGCGAGTACGACTCGACCGCTGCCGTACTTCTTGCTCAGCCCGCGGCACTCGAGCGCGGGTATCGCATCTTCGTCACGAAACTGCATGCATGGTCCGCAAAGTACTGTTGATCGCTGAGTATATTCGGCTTCTGTAAGGTGCGTCGGCGCATCGGCTTATTAGTGTCGCGCGGCGCCCTGCGCGAAAGTTGGCTGACGCTCGCCTTCTTTCGGGCGCGCGACAGAACAAAAATTTTTCGCGCTTTATAAAAAAGCTCTGCGCTACAGGCCGAAAAAGAGCAATCGGGGAATGCCGTATGACGAGTGCCGCGAGTGCCGTGCGTGCGGCGCCTTGAGCGATCCAAAAAAGTTCTCCCAAAGAGCCGGCAAAAGTCCGCTTCCTTCAGCAACTGCGCGACGTCGCCACCACGTGTCGCGGGATTGTGCAAACGCACATTTTAATTCGTTGCGCAAGAGGCCGCGGGCGCAACAATCCATTGTCTACGGCATTCGCGCATTGTTGCGATGCAAAATTATTCTTATCTTGGTAACCTTCCACCCTTGTCATTCGACTGCGGGTAAACGTGAACTCCGGCACTGCCGATTCACGCAAGTCCGATCAATAGAAGCCTACATTTTCGCTTCAATACTTTCCAAATAGAAAGCATTGCGGCGGCGTTTTGTACTCCAAGTTTCGATAGAGCACATGCCATTGCCTCTTCTTAGTCTACTTATCTGGATCCCTATCGTCGCCGGCCTGGTGCTTCTGCGCGCGGGCTCCGACGCCGCACGCGGCCGCACGCGCTGGCTCGCGTTGATCGGCGCCGTCGCGGGTTTCGTGCCGGTGATTCCGCTGGTCGCGACCTTCCGCAATGACGTCACGTCGATGCAATTTGTCGAGAACTTCCGATGGTCGCCGACATTCGACATCGCGTGGCACGTCGGCGTCGACGGTATTTCGCTGTGGCTGGTCGCCTTGACCGCGCTGACGACGATCATCATCGTGGTCGCTTCATGGGAGTCGATCACCGAGCGAACCGCGCAGTACTTCGGCGCCTTTCTGATGTTGTCCGGCTTTATGCAGGGCGTATTCACGTCGCTCGACGGCATGATGTTCTTTGTCTCGTTCGAAGCCACGTTGATTCCGCTCTATCTGTTGATCGGCACATGGGGACATTCCAATCGCTCGTATGCCGCAGTGAAGTTTTTTTTCGTGTCGTTCCTCGGCTCGCTGATGATGCTGATGTCGATGCTGTATCTGTACAGCCAGACGCACAGTTTCGATCTCGCGCTGTGGCGCGAAACGCGGCTTGGCACGATGCCGCAAGTACTCATTTTCCTCGGCTTTCTCGCGGCATTCGGCGTGAAAGTGCCGATGTGGCCGTTGCATACCTGGTTGCCCGACGTGCACCTCGACGGCCCCACCGGCGCAGCGGTGATGATCGGCATGCTGAAACTCGGCGGCTATGGTCTGCTGCGCTTCGCATTGCCGATTGCGCCGCAGGCCAGCCACTTTTTCGCGCCGATGATGATCACGCTCTCGCTCGTCGCCGTGATCTACGCAAGCCTTCTCGCGCTCGTGCAGACCGACATGCGCCGACTGCTCGCGTATTCGACGGTGGCCCATATGGGACTCGTTACGCTGGGTCTTTTCGTGTTCAACCGCATCGGTCAGGCCGGCGCGATTGTGCAGATGCTGTCGTATGGCGTGGTGTCCGGCGCGATGTTGTTGTGCACGGGCATGCTTTACGATCGCACGAAAACTGCCGCCATTGACGAGTACGGCGGCGTTGCGAATACGATGCCGCGCTTCGCTGCTTTTGTGATGTTGTTCTCGATGGCGAATATCGGTCTGCCGGGTACTTCCGGTTTCGTCGGCGAATTCATGGTGCTGATGGGCGCGATTCGCTTTAACTTCTGGATCGGCGCAATGGCGGCGTCCACGCTGGTTCTGAGCGCGGCTTACACGTTGTGGATGTACAAGCGCGTGATTTTCGGCGCGATCGCAAATGCGCGAGTCGCGGGATTGAAAGATCTCGGTAAGCGCGAGTTCGTATTGCTCGGCGCAATGGCGTTGCTGGTGCTTGCAATCGGACTGGATCCGAAGCCTTTCACCGATGCAATCGATCCGTCGGTCGGTACGCTGCTGGCGCAATCGGAGCGCTCCACGCGTCCGGAGCCGACGCGTCGCGATGGCGGCGAACACCTGCAAGCAGCGGCGCCGGCGGCGGTTGTTGCGGTGACGCGCACGCCAGGGTGATAGGGTAGTGTAAGGCCGGAATAGTCGATTCCTGTTCGGCAAAATGCGCGCACAATAGACGCGGACGCAGACGCAATATGCGGCATAGGCCGCATATGTCGCATCTGCCGAACCGAGCACGAATCGCACTTTTCATGCAGTCAAACACAGGAGAGCCCATGAGTCAGCAGAAAGCCGTGGAGTATTCCGCAGCGTCACCCGAAGTCAAAGCCGTGTACGACGATATCAAGGAGACGCGTCAGGTCGACGACGTCAACAACTTCTGGAAGTACATCGCCCAGCATCCGCCGACTCTCGCGCGCACATGGGACACTCTGAAAGACGTGATGAAGCCCGGCGCGCTCGATCCGTTAATGAAAGAGTTGCTCTACGTGGCCGTGAGCGTGACGAACAACTGCGGTTATTGCGTTGCGAGTCACACGGCCGCCGCTCGCCGTGCGGGTATGACCGACGAGATGTTCGGCGAACTGCTCGCGGTAGTTGGCATGGCTAACGAAACCAACCGCCTCGCGGTGGGATACCGCGTGCCGATCGACGCAGCGTTCGAGTAGCCCGATTCACGCCTTGCCGCGCCACGCGGCAAGCAAGCCGGGCAAGTCGCTCATGTCCCGAAACACCTGCACGACGCCCGCCGCGCGCAACGCGGCTGCGCTGCTGTGCCCGAATTCATTCGGGCAGTAGCCGAACACCGTCGCACCTGCTGCCACGCCGGCAGTCGCGCCGGTCACCGTATCTTCGACGATCGCGCAGCGCGCCGGGTCCACGCTCAGCGCCGCCGCCGCTGCCAGATAAACATCGGGAAATGGCTTGCTGCGGGGCGTTTCGTGACCGCTAAAGATGCGGCCCTCGAAGCACTCTAGAATGCCCGCCTTCGTCAATTGCAATTCGACTTTCACGCGGTCCGCGCCGGACGCAACGGCAATGCGTCCATTCAACGCTGCATGAATAGCGCGAACCGCTGTGACAGCGCCCGGAATGGCGGCCAGTTCTTTATCGAGCGCTGCGTTGCGGCGCGCGCGGAATTGCATCAGCCAGTCGGTGGTGATCGCCACGCCGGTCCGCGCTTCGATCAACGGCGCTTCATCCTTCACGGCTTTGCCGACGAAAATCCGCATTGTCTCTTCGATGCTCAATTGCCAGCCTAATTCGCCGAGCATTTCGGTTAGCACGCGATTCGTAATTGGTTCTGAATCGACGAGCACGCCGTCGCAATCGAAGAGTACTGCGTCGAAGGGGAAATCAGCCATCGGTTGGAGTAGGGCAAGAGTCGGGGAACCGCAAAGAATACCTCAACGGCCCGCGAGGCGCTGCGCCGCCTCATTCACGAGCCGCCCTCGCGATAGCCATCGCTCAGCGTCTTCATAAACGCGATGATGTCCTGAATGTCCTCCTCGCTCATCGCGGGCTGGTCGCCCGGTTTGCGGTCGAAAGGCGCGTCGGAAACATCCACGTTCGCGCGATATTGCGCGGGCAAATCGTTGTACTTCTGTACGTGGCCCGATGCATCGTGCGGATAGATTTTTTCCGGCGACGTATTGCGCAGATTGTAGAAGTCCATCACCTGCTTCAGGTCGTGATAGACGCCATTGTGGAAAAACACCCTGCGGTTCGCGACATTGCGCAGCGTCGGCGTGAGGAACATGCCGCAGTATTGCGTCTGTTTCGCGAGATCATCACGAAACGGCCCACATACCCCCATATCGAAGAACTTCGGGTCCCTGTTCGCGGGAATCGCGGGATTGCGCGGCACGCCAAGCGCTTCATATTGCGTGTCGGTGAACACGGGCGGCAGGCCGTCCCTGGTCGGCTGACTCAGGTGGCAGCCCGCGCAGTTGGCCTTGTCTTTATCGTTGAACAATTGCAGGCCGTGCAGTTCGGCATGCGTGAGCCGCGCTTTGCCTTCGAGCCAATAATCGTACTTGCTCGTGAATGCGTGAAACGACGGATCTTCGATCTGATAGCGGCCCACTGCGAACATCGCCTCGGAGATCAGCAGGCTCGGGTTCGCAGCAATCGCCGGCCCGAAGATCTGTTTGAACTGGTCGATGTACTTTGTCTGTAGCAACTTGTGCGCGACGTCTTCCGGCGTCTTGTTGGCCATTTCCACTGGATTCGTCAGCGGGCCAATTGCCTGGTCCTGCAAAGTATCGGCGCGGCCGTCCCAGAAGAGTCCGCCTTGCGGCACCATCGCCGGAGCGGCGGGCGCGGCGAGGGCGGTCTTCTGTGCGCGCTGCACGCCGGCGGCTTGCGAAGCGAGTTGCGTGAGATCGACGGGCGCGTCGGTGTCGCCCTGATCGGGGCCAATGCTGAACGGCGCCTGCCGATACAGATACGTGAGTGACGGCGGCGGACGATAACCCGCTTCATTCATGTGCGCGCCACCGAGCTGAACCGGAAATGCGTTGTCCGGTGAATATGAATTCTTTGGCGAGTGGCACGACGCGCACGATTGCGTGCCCGAAGCCGACAGCGACGGGTCGAAAAAAATCTGCTTGCCGAGCAATGCGACGGCGCTCAACGGCGCGCGAGCCGGTCGCATTAGATGCACGGGTTGCGGATTCGCGCCGGTGATCTCTTCAACGATTGCGCCGACAGAAGCCGGCATGCGCTCGGGATAAACCAGTGCATACGCGCCAAGCGCAACGGCCGCAATCACGCTGCACACAGCGCCCCATGCAGCGAGTTTCAGCAGCGAGCGGCGCGTGACAATGGGACCCGGTTCGCCGCCGGCGGGAAGGGTCGGCGGCAGGGCGGCGTCTGAAGATCGGTTCATGGCGATGATGACGAATAGTGCTTCGTATACGATGAAAAAAGCGAATCGAGCCAGCATGCAGGGGCTGGCTCGACGCCTGATTACGCTTCTACCGTGAGTTGCGCGCGGCCGTCGAAAGACGGCAAGGTTCGCACGCAACCCAGGCTCACGCTTACGCTCAGATTGCCGGCGCGGTCGCGAGCTTCGTGCCGAGGTTCTGATCGAGATACAACGGCGGATTGTTGCCGGACCCCGCGAAGTCGAACATGTTCATGATGCTGCCCGCGGTCGCATCGAACGAACCGCCGCCGATGCGTTGCCCGCCGAGCCAGTTATCCTCGATGAACTTCACGACCGATGCTTGAGTGATCGCCGTGTCGTCGACGAAATTAGCCTTCGCCCACGGCGACACCACGACAAACGGCGTGCGCGTGCCCGGACCGCAACGGCCGTTCACCGCGCCGCCGTTCACGCCTTGCGGCTGCACCGCGCCGGCTGCCGTGCATTGGCCCGCCGCGCTCAGGTTGTCGCTGCCCGCCACGGTCTTGCCGCCCGCCGATTGCGCGGTCGTCGAGTCGAACGACGAACTCGTCGGCGCCTTGTAGCGATGGTCGTACCAGCCGTCCGAATCGTCATAGGCAATGATTACGGCCGTGTTCTTCCAGTCAGGCTGCTGTTGCAGGAAGTTGACGACCTTCGTGACGAATGCCTGTTCGTCGATCGGGTCCGAGTTGCCCGGATGGCCGTCCTCGACAGCCGGCGCCTTCAGGAAGCTGACCGACGGGTAGTTGCCCGCCTTCACCGCGGCAAAGAAATCATCGGTGTCGTACTGATGATGAACCGGCGTTGCCGTGTTATCCAGCGGATCGGTCGCACCGATCACAGCCGTCGACGAAGGACGCGTATGCGCGAGGTTCGCCGTGCTCGCGTAGTACTGGAACCACGCATGGTGCTGCACGTAGTCGGTCTTCGTCGCGTTGAGCACCTGCGAGAACGTCGAGCGCGCGCAGCCGGTTGTGCCGTTTGCGTTGACCGTCTGCAGATTGAAGCCGCCCATGAAGCCGCCCCACGTGATGTTCTTCGCGTTGAGCAGGTCGCCGATATTCTTGTTGTTCGACGACATCGTGCCCGTCACGGCGCTGTTCGCCGCGAGGGTGCAGACGTCGCCCGTGGGGTCCAGGTCGCCGACCATCGTGAAGCCGCCGGCCGAATCCGGAATCGCGTTGCCCGACGTGCCGCCCGCAACGATCACACCGTTGTTCTGTCCGGACACGACTGCGAGCGCGCCCGGTGTCGACGGACCATACGTGTCGGTGTACGCGTTCTGGTTCATCGCGAAGTGCTGCGCGTAGTTCCATAGCGCCGTGACTGTGTTGCCGTCGAAATAGCCGAGCACCTGGCCCTTCGTCGCAAATGCGCCGGTGCTGCCGGCGATAGTGGAACCGGCGGCCGTGAAGAGCGGGAACGAGTCCATCGCGCCGTTGTTGTACGCGAGCTGTTCCGCGGCGTACGCGTGGTTCTGGCTCGACGTGTTCGCCTGCGAGCGGTCGAGGCGAAACGGCAGCAGATCCGCGGCGGGAAGGCCGAGACCGGCAATCGTCACGGCACCGACCGTGCGGCCCGCCGTATTCGGCGACGTGGAAAGCGCATTCGGATTCGTCGCGATCAGATTGTTGTTCGCGAGGTTGTTGACCGCGGGCGTGCCCGCGGCTGCCGTGAATTGCGGCTCGCCGACGGGATTCGCCGCTTGCGGATAAGTGGCGAAGTAGTGGTCGAACGACACGTTCTCGCCGAAGATCACGACGACGTGCTTGATCGGCGTCGCGGTCGCCACGGCGTCCTGCGCGGTCACCGTGGGCGCCGGCGACGAAGCCGGCGTCGACGACGCAGTCGAATTGACGCTGTGATCGCTGCACGCGGCGAGCGTCAGCAACGCGGCAAACGGGATGGGTAACAGGGTTCTGCGCAACATGTGACAGGCTCCAGATTCGACTTCGCCGTTCAGCGCTTCCATTGATGCACGTGTGGAGTCCGCTGAAGATCTTGTTTATTGGAAATGGTGCTGTGCCTGTCGACGTGCGCGCGGCAGCCCCGACAGGCTGCGCGCATTGAAGCATTCGATGATTAAGATTTAAGGGCGCGCATATTACGCTGGCTCTCGATCGCCATTCATTTGCATAACGCTTGCTGACGGTCTGCTGTCATGCTGTGCCGCGAGCCGCGCGGCAATTGGCGGGCGCGGGGCGCCGCGCGCGGGATTTGCCCGAAAAACACGAGTCGGCACGCGAGATGCTGCAACACGCGAACCCGGCTCGCGCAGTGCGCCGTCTCCACGGTTAGCTGCCGCCATTCGTGACTTCTTTCGAGGACTTTGCCATGACAGTGAAGCTCAAACCCGTCTCCCAGCAGGTCATCGTCATTACCGGCGCGACGAGCGGCATCGGTCTTGCGACCGCGCGTCTGGCCGCCAGCAGGGGAGCGCGCCTGATGCTGATCGCGCGCGACGAGGAAGCGCTCCGCACGCTCGCCACACAACTCGGCGATCAGGGGGCGCTTGTCGAATACGCGGTCGCCGACGTGAGCAACCAGGCGCAATTGCAGGCCGCCGCGGACAAGGCCATCGCGCGCTTCGGCGGATTCGACACATGGGTGAACAACGCGGGCGGCTCGATTTTCGGACGCTGCGCCGATGTCCCCATCGACGAGCAGAAGGAGTTGTTCGAGACCAACTTCTGGGGCGTCGTGCAGGGATCGATGATTGCGCTTGCGCACCTGAAGCAGCGCGGCGGTGCGCTCATCAACCTGGGCAGCGAGCTATCCGATATTGCATTGCCGCTGCAAGCCGCTTACGTTGCGTCCAAACATGCAGTGAAGGGATACACCGACACGCTGCGCATGGAGTTGATCGAAGAGCGCGCGCCAGTTTCCGTCACGCTGATCAAACCATCGGGCATTCATACGCAGTTCGTCGAGCACGCGCGCAATCATCTCGACGTGCAGCCGAAGTTGCCGCCGCCCGTCTATGCACCGGACATCGTCGCCAAGGCGATTCTGCATGCGGCGTGCACGCCGGTTCGCGATCTGTATGTCGGCGGCGCATCGGCGGCGATGGTGACGTTCGCGCGTCGCGCGCCGAATCTGTACGACCGTGTGATGAGCCGCATCGGCATTGCTTCGCAACGTACGCAGGAACCGCCGCGTACGCCGGACGGCAATCATGGCGACGACGGCGCGTTGCGCGAGCGTTCGGGACAGAAGCGCAGGGTGCTGGAGTCGAGCCTGTACACGCAGGCGTCGATGCATCCGCGGCAAACCGTCATGCTCGCTGCCGGTGCGGCCGCGGTGTGGATGCTCGCGCGTTATGCGAGGTCGTCGCATGCGGGGCGCGTGTGAGCGGCGCGCCGTCGGGCTTGTGATTCACATACCGGGACAAAGGGTAGCGCCGTATGCGCGTAAAGCAGTGCGAGGCGCAACCCTTCGTCGTCCGATGCAATCCGGCAGGACGCCGTTGATCATGTGAAGCCGGGCGTTCAACCTCCGCCGTTCGGCGTGGCCACGGTCAGCTTGTTGGACACCGATTTCACACCGGCGACATTCTTCGCCACGTCCTCGGCCTGCGGAATCTGCGCACCGTCAGGCACCGATCCGGTCAACGTGACCGCGCCGCCGCGAGCCCGAACGTATACGTTTGACACGTCGAAGCCTTGTGCCTTGGACAACGCCTTGCGCACGTCGAGGCCGAGCTTGCGGTCCGTCTTTTTCACCGCTTTTGTGCGCGCAGTCGACGATGCGGTCGTGTCGGCCATTGCCGCATCGCTCGCTTGCGCATACGCGCTCGACGCCGTGGCGACGCACAATGCAATGCCGAGCGCCTTTAAAAGATTGACTGTTTTCACGTTTTCTCCATCCTCGAAAAGTTAATGTCGCTTCGTTGCATGCAAAAAAACACACGCCTGTGAGCGGTTTTCTTCTCACTGGGAGCGTCCTGTTTTGTTCAAGCGTGCCGCGGCGGCGCTCCCGGCGCGCTTAAACAATAGCTCAGCACGCGCGCTCATGCAGAAAAAAACTGGCCGTGGCGCGAACTGCCGAGGTGCTGGCAACCACACGCGCGATGCGGTTTGGCATTAAGCTCTGACTGCGGCCGTGCATGGCATCATCGCGCGGTATCCGCGGCAGTGAACGATGCGTTCTGAACAAACTGAATGCAATTGCCAACTTGAGAGGAGTTAGCCATGAAGACCATTGCCATCAAACAGATGATGCTCGGCCTCGCCGTATCCGCGCTGGTAGCAGGCGGCATGCCGCTTGCCGCCGCGCAGACCACGACCGACACGAACGCGCAGACCGCCCAACCTGGCGCGACCGGCGCGAGCAGCACCGCCAAGCCGACCAAGGCGGAGCGCAAAGCGGCACGCAAACAGGCTCGCGCAAAGAAGAATGCCGAGTTGAAGAAGCTCGAGGATGCGGGCTATCAGCCGTCGCGCAACGACCCGAACTATCCGGACGATCTGCAGAAGGCGCAGAAAAAAGCGGGCATCGGTACGGGCGCGAGTCAGTAGATATTCATCCGCAATCATTGCAGTCGTGCGGCGCGATGCTCGTGCTGCACGCGTAAAAACGCGTGATAAGGCGCTGACCTCGGCAGCCTTCGCAGGCGGCTGCTGCAATGGCTCGCCGCTCGTTGAGAGCCCTTAGCGGACGCGTTGTCTCCTGGTGTTTCGCGTGTCATCTGCGTTTCGCCAGACGATTCCCGACGCGAGTTGGCGTTGACCACCAACGTCTGTTGCGCCGCGACACCCCCGCATTTCGTATTTCCTCGCCGTTTTTTGCTCCAAAAAAGCCTTCATTTGGCTTGGAACGACATCTTCGGCGCACTTCGTCGATATGCGTCAAACCCTTGCCCAGCAAGGCTTCCACGCTGGCGCGACAGCAACCACGCGACATAGGTGTCGTATTTCCACATGTGGTTGTCGCAAATAGTCGGCTAGTCGCACTTTTTTCTGGCAACTATGTATGCACAGCGCGGACGGACGTCCGCCACAGCTTTGCATGGGACCAGAGTAAGGTGCTAAAGCACCAACTCTGCCCGACAGCTTTGCATGGAGAGCATTCAATGAATTCCCCCAAGGTCGTGGTCGAAGGGCTGTGCAAGGTGTTCGGCACCAACCCGAAACAGGCGCTCGGCATGCTGGCAGGAGGCGCGACGAAAGAAGAAGTGTTCGCGCGCACCGGTCAGATCGTCGGCGTTCACAACGTATCGTTCGAGGTCAAGGAAGGCGAGATCTTCGTGCTCATGGGCCTGTCCGGCTCCGGCAAGTCGACGCTGATTCGCCTGATCAACCGGCTCGTCGAGCCGTCGGCAGGCAAGGTGCTGATCGACGGGCGCGATGTGGCCAGCGTGCCGCGCGGCGAACTGACGGCGCTGCGCCGCAAGGACATGAGCATGGTGTTCCAGTCCTTCGCGCTGATGCCGCAACGCACGGTGCTCTCGAACGCGGCGTTCGGGCTCGAGGTGGCGGGCATCGGCCGCAAGGAACGCGAAGCGCGCGCGATGACGGTGCTCGAGCAGGTCGGCCTCGCGCCGTTCGCGCAGAAGCTGCCCGCGCAACTCTCGGGCGGCATGCAGCAGCGTGTGGGTCTTGCCCGGGCGCTGGCCGTGAACCCGTCGCTGATGATCATGGACGAAGCGTTCTCCGCGCTCGATCCGCTCAAGCGCAAGGAAATGCAGAACGTGCTGCTCGATCTGCAACGCGAGCAGCAACGCACGATTCTGTTCGTCTCGCACGATCTCGAGGAAGCGATGCGCATCGGCACACGCATCGCGATCATGGAAGGCGGCAAGGTCGTGCAGATCGGCACGCCGCAGGAGATCATCACCAATCCCGCCGACGATTACGTGCGCGCGTTCTTCGAAGGCATCGACACGAGCCGCTATCTGACGGCCGGCGATCTGATGCAGACCGACGCCGTGCCGCTGATGCATGCGCACTCGCCGCAGATCGACGTGTCGAGCGTGGCCGCCACGCTGAACGGCAGCGCCGATTACGCTTTCGTGCTCGACAGCGAGCGCAAGATTCGCGGCTTCGTGTGCCGCGACGAAACGGGCAACGCATCCGCGAAGCTGAACTACGTCGAGTGCATCCGACGCACGACGCCGCTCGACGATGTGGTCCAGCGCGTCGTCGCGAGCCGCGCGCCCCTGCCGGTCGTCGAAGCAGACGGCTCCTACTGTGGTTCGGTCAACAAGACGAACGTGCTGCACGTTCTCACGCGCCATCGAGGTTCCCATGTCTGAAATCATTCCACTTGGCGCCTGGGTCGATCACGGCGTTCACTATCTGCTCGACCACGACGCAAAGACTTTCGATTCCATCGGCAAGGTCATCGAGAGCTTTGCGGCGATCGTCGAACACGGTCTGCAAGCAGTGCCCATGTGGGCGCTGATGGCGTTTTTCGTCGGCATCGGTTTGTGGCGGGTGGGCTGGCGTTTCGCGCTCTTCACGTTGCTCGCGATGCTGCTGATCTACGGTACCGGCTTCTGGGATCAGATGGTCATCACGCTCGGCCTCACGCTGTCGTCCACCTTCATTAGCCTCGTGCTCGGCGTGCCGCTCGGCATCTGGACCGCGAAGAGCCGCACCGTCGAGATGATGGTGCGCCCCGTGCTCGATCTGATGCAGACCATGCCCGCGTTCGTCTATCTGATTCCGGCCGCGATGCTGTTCGGTCTTGGCCGCGTGCCCGGCATTCTGTCCACCGTGATCTTTGCGATGCCGCCCGCAGTGCGTCTCACGTCGCTCGGCATCAAGCACGTGAACCGCGAAATCGTCGAAGCGGGTCAGGCGTTCGGTTGCACGCCGTGGCAGTTGCTCTACAAGGTGCAGTTTCCGAACGCGCTGCCGTCGATCATGACGGGCGTGAACCAGACCATCATGATGGCGTTGTCGATGGTGATCATCGCGTCGATGGTCGGCGCAGGCGGTCTCGGCAACGACGTGCTCGCCAGCATTCAGCGGCTCGACATCGGGCTCGGTTTCGAGAGCGGACTCTCGGTCGTGATGCTCGCGATCATTCTCGACCGCATCACGGAGAGCTTCGGCCGCTCGCCCGGCATGGCACGCGCGCCGCTGCTTTCGGGTGTGCGCAATCTGATGAAGGTGCGCCGGGCGCCGGCGGCGCAGCATAGCTGAGCCGCCCCATGAAGCGCGACGCGATCACTCCGATAGAAGCCCCGTCCGGGTCGCCGCTTTCCCGACTCGCGCACGTCGGCTTCCTGACGCTGCCGAATTTTTCGATGATCGCGTTCACGAGCGCGGTCGAAGTGCTACGGATGGCTAACTATGTCGGCCGCGCGGAGCACTACAGGTGGTCGGTCATCACGCCGGACGGCGAGCCGGCGCGAGCCAGCAACGGCATCATCGTCAAGCCGACCACCACGCTCGAACAGGCCGGCATGCCCGACGTGCTGATCGTCTGCGCCGGATGGCACGTGCGCGATTACGTGGACGACACGGTGATCGCGCTGCTGCGCGACGTGGCCGCGCAAGGCATTCCGCTCGGCGGCATCTGCACGGGACCGTATGCGTTGCTCGCGGCGGGTCTGCTCGACGGTTATCGCTGCACCGTGCATTGGGAAGACATGTCGCCGCTGCACAAGAGCTTCCCGCATGTGCGTTTCGCCGACGAACTCTTCGTGATCGACCGCGACCGCATGACGTGCACGGGCGGCACGGCGCCGCTCGATCTGATGCTGAACCTGGTCGGCATGCGGCTTGGCCACTCGGTGGCGGCGCAGGTGTCCGAGCAGTTCATCGTGGAAAGGATTCGCGGCTCGACCGACTACCAGCACATTCCCGTCGATGCGCGCGTCGGCTTCACGCGCGCCGAGTTGATCGAAGTCGTGCGGCTGATGGAGGCGAACATCGAGGAGCCTCTGTCGCTCGACGAACTCGCGCGGCTCGTGCGTTTGTCGCAGCGTCACTTGCAGCGCATGTTCAAGATGTTCCTGAGCGTATCGCCGACGCACTATTACCTGACGCTGCGCCTGCGCCGCGCGCGTGAACTGCTGCGTAACACCGACGCGTCGATCGCGCGCGTGACGGCGGTCTGCGGGTTCCATTCGCCGTGCCATTTCAGCAAGGCGTATCGCGCGCAATTCGGTCATGCGCCGAGCGTGGAGCGGCGGCTGTCGGCATAAAGAAGCAGTCAAGCATTCATCACCCTGAGACCCTGAGGAACCGCCATGAAACGTTTGTGGGCTGCGTCGTTGTGCGCGCTGTCTGTGTCGTCCGTCACTTCCGCTATTGCCGCCGAACCTGCCGCGTGCCGCGACGTGCGCTTTGCCGACGTCGGCTGGTCCGACATTGCGGCGACGACCGGGCTCGCGTCGACGGTGCTCGAGGGACTCGGCTACAAGCCGACCAAAACGATCGCTTCGGTGCCGATCACGTTTGCCGGCGTGAAGAGCAAACAGATCGACGTGTTCCTCGGCTACTGGTCGCCGACGATGGACCCGATGATCGATCCGTTCAAGAAAGCCGGTCAGGTGAATGTGCTGCCCACACCCAACCTTACCGGCGCGAAGTACACGCTGGCGGTGCCGGATTACGCGTATCAGGCGGGCATCAAGTCGTTCGCCGACATCGCGAAGAATTACGACAAGCTCGGCGGCAAGATCTACGGCATCGAACCGGGTAACGACGGCAATGCGCTCATCAAGAAGATGATCGACAGCAATCAGTACGGGCTCGGCAAGTTCAAGCTGGTGGAGTCGAGCGAGGCGGGCATGCTGGTCGAAGTGAACCGCTCGATTCGCGACAAGAAGCCGATCGTGTTTCTCGGCTGGGAACCGCACCCGATGAATGTGCAGATGAAGATCGATTATCTGTCCGGTGGCGACGACGTGTTCGGTCCGAATTACGGCGAAGCAAAAGTGATGACGGTGACGCCGACCGACTATGCGACGCGTTGCCCGAACGTCGCGAAGCTGGTGTCGAATCTGCATTTCACGACCGACATCGAGAACCACGTGATGATGCCGATCATGAATAAGGTCGATCCGAACAAGGCCGCGCGCGAGTGGCTGAAGGCGAATCCGGCGGTGCTGGATCAGTGGCTTGCCGGGGTGAAGACGTTTGATGGGAAGGATGGATTGCCGGCAGTTAAGGCGTTTGTGGCGGGGAAGTGAAGCGGGAGTTTCGCGCCGCGTTAGGTATGCGGCGCGAAAATTGGTGCTGCGCGATTTGAGGCCATGAATAAGGGCCTCAAATCGAGATTTCGAATTGGACGCTTCGATTCAATACCTCAAATCGCCTGCGCCCGCCCCGGAAACGTCTCATCATAATCACCGCTATCTTCCGCTTCCGCCGCTGTGCCGCGCTGCTCGCGGTACATCATCGGCGGCAAACCGAATTGCTTGCGAAATTCGCGGCCCAGATGCGATGCATCGGAAAAGCCGCAACTCGAAGCAATGTCAGCCACAGTTTTGTCCGAACTCGTCAACAACCACGCAGCCGTGCGTAACCGCACCTGCTTCGCGTAAGCCTGCGGCGCCTTGCCGGTTTGCGCCTTGAAAAGCCGCTCCAATTGACGCGGCGACAAGTCCAGCTTGCGCGCCAGTTCGTCGAGCGATAACGAACGCCCCACGTGCTGTTCCATCAGCAGAATCGCGCGCTTCACCTTCGGATGCGCGGCAGGCGCAAGTCCCGGCGGATGCGGCTGCGGCGCGTTGCCTTTCTGCATGTCGTCGACGAGCAGAATGCGCAGCGCCTTCTGCACCGTCGCCGTTTCGAAGTGACGCAACAGAATAGCCGCGGCCACGTCGATGGACGCGCGTCCGCCCGAACACGTAATACGCCGCCGATCGATAACAAATAGCCGGTCGGCCACCAGCGCCTCTTCATTGACCGACGGAAATCGCTCGATGAAGTCCCAGTAGTGAAACCAGCTCACGCAAATCCGATAGCCGTCGAGCACGCCCGCGCGCATCAGCGAGAACACGCCGGTGCACATGCCGACGAGCGTGGCATCGGCCGCGGCAGCGCGTCGAATGAAGGCGAGCGTCGCGTCGCTCGCAGCCGGTCCCGAATGCAGCAGGCCACCCACCACGACCACGTAATCGAATGGCTCGGCGCCGTCGAACGTTTCCCACGGCGTGATCTGGATGCCGCAGCTCGCGCGCACCGGAGCAAGGGTTTCCCCTATCACGCTCCAGGAACAGCGCACGGGTTTGCTGAAGTCGCCTTCGTCCGCGGACAGACGCAGCAGGTCGACGAAACCCGAGAACGCCGTCAGCGTGAAGTTCGGCAGAAGAATAATGCCGAAGCGGATGCGCTGCTTGGGCGCACCGTCGATAGATTGAAGGGGAAGCGGTTCAGCGGAGTTCATGCAATGCAGCCGGAGCGAAAGAAGAGTTGAGCCAAGCATAGCACCGCGATGCGGCGCGGCATGCATCGTAATGCGGCCGAAGCGGCAACGGCAATCGCCATCGGGCCGGGCCAATGCAGCGCCAATGCCGCGCCTGTCGAAAATACGTCAGAAGCCTTCGTAAATACGCCGCGACGCTTGGCGCGCAAGGCGCTTGACGCCACTATCCCACTGTCATGCCGTTTTTATTCTATCGGTTCAATTTGACGTGCGGTGCAATAGGGCCTGTTTCAACGGATATCCCGCCAAACCGGCATTGCAACGCACAAGGAACGCCATGAACGTCAGCGTCTTCGATCTCTTCAAGATCGGCATCGGTCCCTCAAGCTCGCACACGGTCGGGCCGATGATCGCTGCTTGCCGCTTCGCGTCGCATATCGAAGATGCCAATCTGCTCGCCTTCGTGCGCCGCGTGAAGGTCGAGCTGTTCGGCTCGCTCGGCGCGACCGGTAAGGGGCACGGCACGGACAAGGCGGTGTTGCTCGGACTCGAAGGCAACCTGCCGGAACTGATCGACCCCGACACGGTCGAGCCGCGTTTGCAGGCCATCCGCGAGACGAAGCAGCTTGCGTTGCTCGGCAAGCACACGGTGAAATTCGACGAGCGGGAACACATCGGCTTTTTCCGCAAGCTGATGCCGGGCGCACCCGGTTCGAGCATCGTGCATCCGAACGGCATGCGCTTTCAGGCATTCGACGAAAACGGGCAACTGCTTGTAGAAAAAGAGTATTACTCGATTGGCGGCGGCTTCGTGGTGAATCGCGAAGGCGATCGCGTGAACGGCGTGCGCGCCGGCGCGGAAGTGCCGCATCCGTTTCGTACCGGCGATGATCTGATGCGTGTGTGCCGCGAAACCGGCCTTTCGATCGCGCAAATCACGCTGAAAAACGAATGCGCGGCGCGCCCGGAACAGGAAGTGCGCGACGGCCTGCTCGCGATCTGGCGCGCGATGTCGGCTTGCGTCGAACGCGGCTGCAAGGTGCGCGGCGAATTGCCCGGACCGATGCATGTGAAGCGCCGCGCCGCCGACCTCTGCGCGCAATTGCGCTCGCGTTCGGAAGAGTCGCTGCGCGATCCGCTTTCCATGCTCGACTGGGTCAATCTCTACGCAATGGCCGTCAACGAAGAAAACGCCGCGGGCGGCCGCGTCGTGACCGCGCCGACCAATGGCGCAGCCGGCGTGATTCCCGCTGTGCTGCACTACTACGTGAAGTTCATGCATGCGTCGAACGACGAAGGCATCGTCGACTTCCTGCTGACCGCTGCCGCTATCGGCATCATCTACAAGGAGACCGCGTCGATCTCGGGCGCCGAAGTGGGCTGCCAGGGCGAAGTCGGCGTGGCCTGTTCGATGGCCGCCGCGGCGCTCGCCGCCGTGATGGGCGGCACCCCGACGCAAGTGGAAAACGCCGCGGAAATCGGCATGGAACACAACCTCGGCATGACCTGCGATCCGGTCGGCGGACTCGTGCAGATTCCGTGCATCGAACGCAATGCAATGGGCGCGATCAAGGCGCTCAACGCCGCGCGCATGGCGATGAAGGGCGACGGCCAGCACTACGTGTCGCTCGATAACGTGATCAAGACGATGCGCGAAACCGGCGCGGACATGAAGACGAAATACAAGGAGACGTCGCGCGGCGGCTTGGCCGTGAACGTCATCGAATGTTGAAGCACGCATTGCATATTTCATGAAGCACCAGGCAGCAAGCACCGACAGTACCCACAAGGATCAATGATGAGCCGCTATTCGATATTCAGCCTATTGCGCAACGGGATGTCGTATCACGAGAACTGGGAACGGCAGTGGAAGAGTCCCGAGCCCAAACGCGAGTACGACGTGGTGATCGTCGGCGGCGGCGGGCATGGTCTCGCCACGGCCTATTACCTCGCGAAGGAACACGGCGTGCGCAATGTCGCCGTGCTCGAAAAAGGCTGGATCGGCGGCGGCAATACGGCGCGCAATACGACCATCGTGCGCTCGAATTATCTGTGGGACGAGTCGGCCGCGCTTTACGAAAAGGCCATGAAACTGTGGGAAGGACTCTCGCAGGATCTGAACTACAACGTGATGTTCAGCCAGCGCGGCGTGATGAATCTCGCGCATACGCTGCAGGACGTGCGCGACACCGAGCGCCGTGTGAATGCGAACCGGCTGAACGGCGTCGATGCCGAATTCCTCACGCCCGCGCAGATCAAGGAAATCGAGCCGACCATCAATCTGAATAGCCGCTATCCGGTGCTCGGCGCGTCGATTCAGCGGCGCGGCGGCGTCGCGCGTCACGATGCGGTGGCATGGGGATTCGCGCGCGGCGCGGATCAGGCCGGCGTCGACATCGTGCAGAACTGCCAGGTCACGGGCATTCGCCGTAACGGCAGCCAGGTGACGGGCGTGGACACCACGAAGGGTTTCATCAAGGCGAAGAAAGTCGCGATCGTGGCCGCGGGCAATACGTCGACGCTCGCGGACATGGCCGGCGTTCGCTTGCCGCTCGAAAGCCATCCGTTGCAGGCGCTCGTGTCGGAGCCGATCAAGCCGGTGGTGAATACGGTCGTGATGTCGAACGCGGTGCACGCGTATATCAGCCAGTCCGACAAGGGCGATCTGGTGATCGGCGCGGGCGTCGATCAGTACACGGGCTTCGGTCAGCGCGGCAGTTTCCAGATTATCGAAGGGACGCTCGAAGCCATTGTCGAAATGTTCCCGGTGTTCTCGCGCGTGCGGATGAATCGTCAGTGGGGCGGCATTGTCGATGTGTCGCCGGACGCCTGTCCGATTATCAGCAAGACCGACGTGAAGGGCCTTTACTTCAATTGCGGCTGGGGCACGGGCGGCTTCAAGGCGACGCCGGGTTCGGGCTGGGCGTACGCGCACACCATCGCGAAAGACGAGCCGCATGAACTGAATGCGCCGTTCTCGCTGGACCGCTTCTATACGGGCCATCTTATCGACGAACACGGCGCCGCCGCCGTCGCCCACTAACGCACTCAGGCACTCACGCACTTGAGCCAGATAGAGAGACAACCATGCTGCTGATCGAATGCCCCTGGTGCGGGCCACGCGCCGAAACCGAATTTTCCTGCGGCGGCGAAGCGGACATCATGCGTCCGCTCGACACTGAAAAACTCACCGACAAGGAATGGGGCGACTACCTGTTCATGCGCAAGAATTCGCGCGGCGTGCATCGTGAGCAATGGATGCATGCGCAAGGCTGCCGCCGCTGGTTCAAGGCGCAGCGCGACACGGTGAGCTATGAGATTCAGGGCTACGAAACGTTCGACCGTCCGCTGCTGAAGATGGACAGCAACGACGGCAACGCACAAGAGGGCAAGACGCAATGAGCCAGAAAGACCGACTCCCGAATGGCGGGCGCATCAACCGCGCATTGCCGCTCACGTTCACCTTCAACGGACGCCAGTATCAGGGCTATCAGGGTGACACGCTTGCTTCCGCGCTGCTCGCGAACGGCTTGCATTTCGTCGCGCGTAGCTGGAAGTATCACCGGCCGCGCGGCATCGTGACCGCGGGCGTGGAAGAGCCGAATGCCGTCGTGCAACTCGAAACGGGCGCGTACACGGTGCCGAATGCGCGTGCCACTGAAGTCGAGCTGTATCAGGGGCTCGTCGCGAATAGCGTGAACGCGAAGCCGAGCATCGAGAAGGATCGCATGGCGGTCAATCAGAAGATCGCGCGCTTTATTCCGGCGGGCTTCTACTACAAGACCTTCATGTGGCCGCGCAAGTTCTGGCCGAAGTACGAAGAAGTGATTCGCGACGCGGCGGGTCTCGGCAAGGCGCCGGAGCAACTCGACGCCGATCGCTACGACAAGTGCTTCGCGCATTGCGACGTGCTGGTGGTCGGCGGCGGGCCGACGGGTCTCGCGGCCGCGCATGCAGCGGCGTTGTCGGGCGCGCGCGTGACGCTCGTCGACGATCAGCCGGAACTCGGCGGCTCGCTGCTGTCGTGCCGCGCGGAGATCGACGGCAAGCCGGCTTTGCAATGGGTTCACAAGATCGAAGACGAATTGCGGCAAATGCCCGGCGTGAAGATTCTGTCGCGCAGCACCGCGTTCGGCTATCAGGACCACAATCTCGTGACGGTCACGCAGCGTCTGACCGATCATCTGCCGGTGTCGCAACGCAAGGGCACGCGCGAACTGATGTGGAAAATCCGCGCGAAACGCGTGATTCTCGCGACCGGCGCGCATGAACGGCCCATCGTGTTCGGCAACAACGATCTGCCTGGCGTGATGCTCGCGTCGGCGGTGTCGACGTATCTGCATCGCTATGCGGTGCTGCCGGGACGCGACGCGATCGTGTTCACGAACAACGACGACGGCTATCAATGCGCGCTCGATCTGAAAGCAGCCGGCGCGCAAGTCACGGTGATCGACCCACGCGCGGGCGAATCGAAGGGAACGTTGCCCGCGCTCGCACGCCGCTATGGCGTGAAGGTGATCAGCGGTGCGGTGATCACGGCGGCGCACGGCAAACTGCGCGTGGCTTCCGTCGATGTCGCTTCGTACGCGAATGGTCAGGTGGGTGCCAAGCAAGGCGAGTTGCCGTGCGATCTGCTCGCGATGTCGGGCGGCTGGAGTCCCGTGCTGCATCTGTTCGCGCAATCGGGCGGCAAGGCACACTGGCATGACGACAAAGCCTGCTTCGTGCCCGGCAAGGCGATGCAGCCGGAGACGAGCGTGGGCGCCTGCAATGGCGACTTCACGCTGGGCCAGGGCATTCGTTTTGCCGTCGATGCCGGCGTCGAAGCCGCGCGCGCCGCGGGCTATATCGTCAAGCGGCCGAACACCGTGCAAGTCGCCGAGATCACCGAAGCGAAGATGCAGCCGCTGTGGCTCGTCGGCGGACGCGAACTCGCCACGCGTGGGCCGAAGCAGTTCGTCGACTTCCAGAACGACGTATCGGCCGCGGATATTTTCCTTGCCGCGCGCGAAGGCTTCGAGTCGGTCGAACACGTGAAGCGTTATACCGCGATGGGCTTCGGCACCGATCAGGGCAAGCTCGGCAACATCAACGGCATGGCGATTCTCGCGCAGGCGCTCGGCAAGACGATTCCGGAAACCGGCACGACGACGTTCCGCCCGAACTACACGCCGGTCACGTTCGGCACGTTCGCGGGGCGCGAGCTCGGCGAGTTTCTCGATCCCGTGCGCAAGACGGCGGTGCACGAATGGCACGTCGAAAACGGCGCGGAATTCGAGGACGTCGGCAACTGGAAGCGCCCCTGGTACTTTCCGAAGAAGGGCGAAGACCTGCATGCGGCCGTCGCGCGCGAATCGTTCGCGGTGCGCACGAGCGTCGGCATTCTCGATGCGTCCACGCTCGGCAAGATCGACATTCAGGGCCCCGATTCGGCGAAGCTGCTGAACTGGGTCTATACGAATCCGTGGAGCAAGCTCGAAGTCGGCAAGTGCCGCTACGGTCTGATGCTCGACGAAAACGGCATGATCTTCGACGACGGCGTGACCGTGCGCCTCGCCGACCAGCACTACATGATGACGACCACGACCGGCGGCGCCGCGCGCGTGCTGACGTGGCTCGAACGCTGGCTGCAAACCGAATGGCCCGACATGCGCGTGCGCCTCGCGTCGGTCACCGATCACTGGGCGACCTTCGCCGTGGTCGGCCCGAATAGCCGCAAGGTCTTGCAGAAGGTTTGCCACGACATCGACTTCGCGAACGCGGCCTTTCCGTTCATGAGCTATCGCGAGGGCACGGTCGCGGGCGCGGCGTCGCGTGTGATGCGGATCAGTTTCTCGGGCGAACTCGCGTATGAAGTGAACGTGCCGGCGAACGTCGGGCGCGCGGTGTGGGAAGCGTTGATGGCCGCGGGCGCCGAATTCGACATCACGCCGTACGGCACGGAAACGATGCACGTGTTGCGCGCGGAGAAGGGCTACATCATCGTCGGCCAGGATACCGACGGTTCGATGACGCCGCATGACGTCGGCATGGGCGGGCTCGTCGCGAAGTCGAAGGACTTTCTCGGCAAGCGTTCGCTCACGCGTTCGGACACGGCGAAGGCGGGGCGCAAGCAACTTGTCGGACTGCTCGCGGACGATCCGTCGTTCGTGATACCCGAAGGCTCGCAGATCGTCGCGGGGCCGTTCCAGGGCGAGACCGCGCCGATGCTCGGACACGTCACGTCGAGCTATTACAGCCCGATTCTCAAGCGCTCGATCGCGATGGCGGTCGTGAAGGGCGGCCTCGACAAGATCGGCGAAACGGTCACGGTCCCGCTTTCGAGCGGCAAACAGATTGCAGCGAAGATCACCAGTTCGGTCTTCTACGACAGCGAAGGAGCGCGTCAACATGTGGAATGAAACGAAAACGGCGGCGTCGGTGGTGGATCGCGCCGTCGGCAAGCAGACCGGCGTGTGGCAGGAGTCGCCGCTCGTGGGCGTGGATGCGCTCCTGAAGAAGCATCAGGCTTCGGCGACCGCGGCATTCAGGCTGAGCGAGCGGCCGTTTCTTCAGCTCGTGAATGTGCGCGGCGATACGCGCGACGCCGCGTTCGTGCAGGCAGTCGAACAGGTGCTCGGCTGCAAGCCGCCGGAGACACCCAACACGATCGCGCGCGGCAACGGCTACGACATGCTGTGGCTCGGCCCGGACGAGTGGCTCGTGCGCTCGGCGATGACGCACGACGCGACGCGCACAGCGCCGTTGCAAGCGGCGCTCGGCACTGCGTTTGCAGGGGTATTCGCGTCGGCGGTGGACATCGGCAGCGGTTATACGGTGCTCGAAATCAGCGGCACGCGCACGCGTGAAGTGCTGTCGCGCGGCTGTCCGCTCGATCTTCATCCGAAGCTGTTCGGCGAAGGGCAGTGCGCGCAAAGCCATTATTTCAAGGCGTCGATCACGCTCGTGCCGACCGGCGCGGACAGCTTCGACATCGTCGTGCGCCGCAGCTTCGCGGATTACTTCGTGAAGATCATGCTCGACGCAGCCGAGCCGCTGATGTCGTGACTGCCGTCACGCCGCGAGCGCTGCTCTCACGTGCCGCTCGCGGTTTTCCCGTTGCGGGACTCACATGACGTCGACCCGTGTCGTCACCGCGCGACTCACCGAGCGCGCGTGCCACCAAGGCGATGCCGATGCCGCGCTCGCGCTGCTCGATCAAAGCATGCTGCTGCGGCACCGGCGCATTGCGCTGATCCGCTATCTGCTCGCGCAGCAACTCGGCGCGCCGTTGCAGGCGCGGCATCATGACTATGTGCGGAAAGTCGCCGCGCGTTTGAGTGCGGAGACGCTCGCGCGCATTGCGGGCGCGGCGCGGGCGCGCATGCGTTCGTAGGCGTGGGCTTTCGATTCGGCGTTGTGATGTGTTGGCCGCGCTGTTACCGGGCACTGACCACGCACCTCTTTTTGGTTCTAGCGAGACGCATCCGCGAGCGAGTGCATTCAGCCTACGCAGGCTGCTCTGGAAATGACGCGCTTGCTGTCGAACCGCTCGCGGCCTCGATCGCGACAATCGCCCGCTGCGCGGACGGCGACAGCGCGCGCTGCGTCAGGCTGACCACGGCGAATTGCGCGGAAAGGTTGAATATCGCCGGGACCGTCAACTGCACGAGGCTGCCGGTCTGCAATTCGTTCTGCACCGCGCGCGTCGGCGACAGCAGGACGAGATCCGAGCGACGCGTGACATGAACCAGCGCATGAAAATCGTTGGTGACGACCTGAAAGCGCAGGTTCTCGCCCGGCAGACAACCGAGAACCTCACGCATCCTTTGCTGCGCACTATGCGGCGCGCGCACACAAGCGAGCGCGGCTTGCCGCAGACGTTCCACTGTCATCTCGCCCGCCAGCAACGGATGCTGCGGACGAACGAAACAGCCGGCAGGCTCGACAGGCAAGCGGTGAATTTTCAGTTCCGCGGAGAGCGGGGCGTAACGATGTTCGACCACGACGAAGTCGAGCCGCTCCGTGCGCAGCGATTCGACCAGCGCTTCTCCTTCATTGACTTCCGCGTTCACGCGCAGCCCAGGCCAATCGCGATTGAGCGTGCAGAGCACCTCCGGCAGCATGATCGCGGCCGGCAGCGGCCCAAGCCCGAAGTCCACACTCCCCACTTCATGCTGCTGTAGAAGAACCAGATCGCGGGCGAGGCTGTTGGTCTCGAACAGAATGCGCCTTGCCCGTTCGGCCACCATCTGCCCCGCGGCGTTCAGTTTGACGCCGCGCGGGCCTCGCTCGCACAGCGGCAAGCCGGCTTGCGCCTCGAGCGCCTGAATGCTGCGCGTCAACGCGGGTTGCGACAGGTGAACGCGCCGCGCCGCGGCGGCGAGCGACCAATCGGCTTCGTCCGCGCTCAGCGATAACCACGCGACGTCCGCGCCCGCCTTCACGCATCGCTCGCGCCATTGGGCGAGGAGGGTGGTCTTGCCGTAGCCCGCGCTCCCGGTGACGAGCGCAAGCGTGGCGTGCCGCATGCGCTCGAGATGCGTGAGCAGGTCGGCGCGCCGGACCGTTTTCGAGCCGATGCGCGGCGGCGAAAACCTCGTGGATGCCACTTGTCTGGTGAATGCGGTCGTCAAGTCGTTACCCGATCAGTGCCCAGTCCGAACAGCCATTGTCCCTAGAAAATCGCGCGCGCCGCAATCGGAGCCAACGTCAGGAGGCAACGTCAGGACCGTGCCTTCGCGTAAAAAAAGCCGCAAGAAAAAAAGGAGGCGATCAACTTAACACAACGTCCTCACGACGCCCTTGTTCCATCCGGATGACGTATTTCTTCTATGTGGCCGATTTATGTCGGCGTCTACTGAAAACGCTGCTCGAAACATCACTCGCGGCCGTCGCCGCATCATTCAGGGGATGCCATGCCTACCGTTTCTCAGCCTCGCGCAACTGCCGCCGCGCGACTCGAACGGCTGCCGTTCTCCGGTTATCACCGGACCATCTTCATCATCATCGCGATTGCGTTCTTCTTCGATTCCGTCGATCTCGGCACGATGACCTTCGTGCTCGGTTCGATCAAGACCGAATTCGGCTTGTCGACGGCAACCGCGGGGCTCGTCGCGAGTGCGAGCTTCTTCGGCATGGTGGGCGGTGCGGCCGTGGCGGGACTGCTGGCCGATCGCTTCGGACGCCGGCCGGTTTTTCAGTGGAGCATGGTGCTGTGGGGCCTCGCATCGTATCTCTGTTCGACGGCGCAAAGCGTCGAAGCGCTGATTTTCTATCGCGTGCTGCTCGGCTTCGGCATGGGCATGGAGTTTCCGATCGCGCAAACGCTGCTGTCGGAATTCGTTCCCGCTTCGTCGCGCGGACGCCTGATTGCGTTGATGGACGGCTTCTGGCCGCTCGGTTTCATCACGGCGGGCGTGGTGTCGTACTTCGTGCTGCCCGCCTATGGCTGGCGCACGGAGTTCGCGTTGCTCGCGATTCCGGCCGTGTTTGTGCTGATCGTGCGCCGTGTCGTGCCCGAGTCGCCGCGTTGGCTCGAACATCGCGGACGTCGCGGCGAGGCCGATAAAATTCTCGCCGACATCGAGGTCAAGGTGATGAAGGCCGCCGGTCTGAGCCGTTTGCGCGAGCCGGTCATGCTGGTCGAACCGGTGGCCGCCAAAGGCGCGGGCGCGTTTCGCGAGATCTGGAGCGCGGCTTACCGGCGTCGCACGATCATGGTGTGGACGTTGTGGTTCTTTGCGCTGCTCGGCTTTTACGGATTGACTTCGTGGCTCGGCGCGTTGATGCAGCAGGCGGGCTTCGCGGTGACGAAGTCGGTGCTGTATACGGTGCTGATTTCGCTCGGCGGCATTCCCGGATTTATCTGCGCGGCGTGGCTGGTCGAGCGTTGGGGACGCAAGCCGACATGTATCGCGTCGCTCGCGGGCAGTGCGGTGATGGCCTACGTCTATGGACAAACCGCGCTGCACGCGCAAACGCCCACGCTGCTGATTTGCGCCGGTCTCGCGATGCAGTTTTTCCTGTTCGCGATGTGGGCGGTGCTCTACACGTACACGCCGGAACTGTACGGCACCGGCGCGCGCGCGACGGGCTCCGGTTTCGCGTCGGCAATCGGCCGCGTGGGCTCGCTGATCGGGCCGTACGTGGTCGGCGTCGTGCTGCCGATGTTCGGACAGGGCGGCGTGTTCTCGCTCGGCGCAATGTGTTTCGTGATCGCGGCCGCGGCTGTGTGGATACTCGGCATCGAAACACGCGGACTCGCGCTGGAGACGCTCGTCTCGGAAGCGGTGGAGACCGACGCGCACGGCGTGCTGAGTCCGGTGCGCGATTGACGACCCACCCGCGAAGAGCGCAGTCGTTGTCGGCTGCGCTCTTCACAGCTAACCGGGCATCGGCGCTTACTGTTTGCTCGCCACCAGTGCCGACACGATCCGATACGCAGCGCTTACGCGGTCCTCGATCGGGAAATTCCTGTTGGCAAGCAAAACGACGCCGACGTGTTTCTGCGGAATGAAGGCAACGTAGGTGCCGAACCCATTCGTCGAACCGGTTTTGTTGATCCACACATTCTGCTGCGGCAGCAAGGGCGGCTCGATTGCGATGACCGGCGTCGCCGTGGTGGCCATCGCGGGCGCATTGCCTTCGTGCAAGGTCGTCAACGTGACGGGATACGCGTACTGCTCCCATATCAGGTCCTGCGTCAGCACGCCGGCCTTGAAGTAGCCCGTGTGTGTCGCCGTGATCGCGCGCTGAAGCTGGCTGTCGACGTCGATCAGATTCATGTTCGCTTGCACGAAACGCAGCATGTCGGCGGCGGTGGTCCTCACGCCGTACGCTTCGTCGGCGAGCACGCCGCCTTTCATGCGGATCGGCGCGCCGTCCTTCGTGTAGCCCTGCGCGTAGTCGGACATTTTCGTCGGCGGAACATGGATGTAGCTGCTCGTCATGCCGAGCGCCGGAAACAGGCGCTGCTCCATCAGCGACGCAAAGTCCTGATTCATGCTTTTCGCCGTGATCAGACCGAGCGTGCCGATCCCCGGATTCGCGTAGGTACGATACGTGCCCGGCGCGTAGGCCGGTTTCCATGTGCTGAAGTACTGCAACAACTGCGCGTTGTCGTGGATCTCGTCGGGCACCTGGAGCGGCAGACCGCCGGGCGTGTGCGTGGCGAGATTCAGCAGGCTAACCTTGCCGAATGCGCTGCCTCGCAAGGACGGCAAGTATGTTTGCGTCGGGTCCGATAGCCTCAGATGGCCGTTCAACTGCGCATATTCGGCGAGCGTCGCGGTGAATGTCTTGCTCACGGAGCCGATTTCAAAGAGCGTGCGCTGCGTGACCGGCTTGCCGGTTTCCGCCGATGCCATGCCGTAGTCGAAGACGTAGGTTTTGCCATTGGCGACGATTCCGACCGCCATCCCGGGCACATGATGTTTCGCGATTAGCGGCTCGATTGCGGAGTCCACTACGGATTTCACCTGGCGTTCGGCTTCGCCTTCGCTTGCCGCGCGGCTTGCCTGCGCAGGTGCGCCCAGCGCAAACAGCAGGGTGACCATCAGGCTCACGGCTTTTAGCTTCATGTGCAATGCTTCCTCGAACGGTTATCGGCGGGTGTCCAGACGCAGCACTATCCCGCTTTGGCAAAGCGCTGACAATCGACGATAACTTATGCGAGGGTCAAGAAAAACTGAGGGCGTGCAGTTGCAGTTCGCGGTGAGCGCAATACGGTCTCCTCGCAACCGTAATCGCGCCGTTGGAAAATGCTTACGGTTCCGCGATAGAAAACCAGTAATCGAACTTATCGAACATTCCGAGCATTTCCCGGAACTTCGCTTTATCGCCGTCGAACTTCACCTTACCCGTCTCGGACAATTGCTGCAGCTTCACATTGCCGAGCGCGATGTCGTCCAGGGTCGACTTGTCGAACGTGATCGTTCCGTCGGCATGCTCCAATGGACGGCCTTCCACATAGTTCATCACACCGTTGCGCACGGTAAGCGCAAATTGCTTCTTCACGTCGGGGAGGATCAGATTGAACGCATAGTTTTTATTGGCCGCGCGCGGGCCGTTCAGGTGGATCGCCAGGAAGTCGAGGAACATTTCCAGCGACATGGCCGTGATGATGTCGGGTGCCGCCGTGTTCACGCCGGCCATCTTCTTCACGCCACCGCGCAACTCGTGAGCGCCGCTCAGATAAACATTGCGGACGGTGCCCGATTCCGACTGATAGCCCAACTGTTCAAGTGCATCGGCTTCGAGACGCCGCGCGGCCTGATTATCAGGTTGCGCGAATACCAGCTTGTTGGTGATGGTGGCGACCCATCGGTACTCGCCTTTGCTATAGGCGTCACGCGCGTTCGCCATGATCTTGTCGGCGCCGATAAGCTCGACGTATTTCTTCGCTTCCTCGGTGGGTGGAAGCGGATCGAGGTTCGCGGGATTGGCATCCCACCATCCCAGGTAGAGTTGATAAGTCGATCTGACGTCGTGTTTCAGATTGCCGTAATAGCCACGGTTATAAAATTCCTTGGCGAGCGAATCGGGAAGCACGAACTGTTCGGCGATTTCATGCATGGTCAAGCCTTCGTTGGCCATGCGCAGTGTCTGATCGTTGATGTACTTGTACAGGTCCCGCTGTTTCGACAAATGCTCGACGACGCGTTCATTTCCCCACTGCGGCCAATGGTGGCTTCCGAAAGACACCTGAGCGTCGTTGCCGAACATGGCAATGGTTTGATCGAGCGCCGCAGCCCACTTCTGCGCGCTTCTCGCCTTCGCGCCTCTGAGCGTCAGAATGTTATGCAACGAATGATTCGCGTCTTCGGCGAGATCGAGCGCCTTGAACTGCGGGAAGTAGAACAGCATCTCGGCGGGCGCTTCGGTGCCTGGCGCCATCTGAAAGACGACGTCGACGCCGTCCACCGTCAGCTTCTCGCCCGTCTTCTTGATGAGGCGGTTCGGTTGAAGCAGCGTGAGCGTGCCGGTCGCATTGACGAGGCCGAGGCCGCTGCCGACCGTACCTTTCGGGTCTTTCTCGAGAAGATCGCCGTACATGTACGACGCGCGGCGGCTCATTGCGTTTCCAGCGAAAATGTTCTCGCTGATTGCTTCTTCCATGAAGCCTTCCGGCGCGATCAATGGAACCTTGCCCGAGGCCACGTCTTTTTCGTCGACCACGCCTCTGATGCCGCTGAAATGGTCGACGTGGCTATGCGTGATGATGACGGCGCTAACCGGCCGGCGTTCGACCTTTTCATTGACCAGTTCCAACGCTGCCTTCGCTGTCTCGGCTGAACTTCCGGTATCGACGACGATCCAGCCGGTCGCCCCTCGAATAAACGTGATGTTGGCCAGGTCGATATTGCGCACCTGATAGATGCCGTCGACCACCTTGAACAGGCCGTTCATCGTCAGTATCTGCTCCTGACGCCACAGGCTTGGGTTCACCGTGGGCGGAGCTTCGGTTCCGGGGCGCAGGAAAGCATAGCGTGTGAGGTCGACCACCGTGCGCCCCGACGCGGTGGTCAGAACTGGTTGCGGCAGGGACGATATGAAGCCGCGTCCGGCATCCTCGAAATCCCGCTTGTCTGCGAGATTCAGGTAACTCGCGATCTGCTGGTTCACCTGCCTGGTCTGTGTCGTTGCGTCGTTTCTCGCGGGACTAGTCGCGCCTGCTTCGTTCGATTGTGCATACGCCTGCGCACCTATGCTTAACGGCAACACCCATGCTAACCATTTCATCTTGCCTCCGGGCCTACGCTAGCGGTTCGCCAACAACATCCATCTGCGGACAACGAGTCCTCAGAGAGCTTTCAATACTCCTGATCTAATCTGGATGTTGGGTAGGAGGAAGTCAAGAACGAGATGCGTGACCGCCTGACGGCCTCACGGCATCATGATTCGCAAACAGAATCGGGCGGCTGACGCAATGCGCTAAACGGTCACACGTTCGCGCTTTCTGAAGGGCGCACCGTTCGCGACGAAGTAGGGCGTGTCCACGCGCGCCAATGCCTCGCGTCCACGAATCCGATCCGCGATCTTCTCGGCCAGCATGATGGTCGGCGCGTTCAGATTGCCCGTGGTGATAAGCGGCATGATCGACGCATCGACCACGCGCAGCCCCTCCATGCCATGCACGCGTCCTTCGTTGTCCACCACGGCCATGTCGTCGTAGCCCATCTTGCACGAGCACGAAGGATGAAACGCCGTCTCGGCGCGTGCCCGCACGAAAGCGTCGAGTTGCGCGTCGGTAGTCAGCTCGGCGCCGGGATTCAGCTCGCGTCCGCGATAACGCTCCAGCGCCCGCTGCCGCATGATCTCGCGTGTGATGCGAATGCCGTCGCGGAGCTCGCGCCAGTCGAGCGGATCGGCCATGTAGTTAAATAGGATGCTCGGATGCGCCGCCGGATCGCGCGACGTGAGCTTCACGCGTCCGCGGCTTGGCGAACGCATCGAACCGACATGTGCCTGAAAGCCATGCATCTTGATCGCGTTCGAGCCGTTGTAATTAATCGCGACCGGCAGAAAGTGATACTGAATGTTCGGCCACAAGTCGTCGTCGCGTGTACGGATAAAACCGCCCGCTTCGAACTGATTGCTCGCGCCGATGCCGGTGCCGTTCACCATCCATTCGAGCCCAATAGCAGGCTGATTCCACCATTGCAATGCGGGGTAGAGCGAGACGGGCTCCTTGCATTCGTACTGGATATACATCTCCAGATGGTCCTGCAAATTTTCGCCGACGCCCGGCAAGTCGTGGACGAGCGGAATGTCCAGTTCGCGCAGCCACGTCGAGCGGCCCACGCCGGAGCGTTGCAGCAATTGCGGCGATGCAATCGCGCCGCTGCAGACCAGCACTTCGCGGCGCGCATGCGCGTTGATGGCCGCGCCATGCTGCAGATACGCGACGCCGACCGCGCGCTTGCCGGAGAACAGCACGCGATCGGTCAGCGCGTGCGTGACGATGGTCAGGTTCGAACGCGCCTTCGCGCGATCCAGATAGCCGCGCGCCGTGCTCGCGCGCCGGCCTTTGGGCGTGACCGTGCGATCCATCGGGCCGAAGCCTTCCTGCTGATAGCCGTTCAGATCGTCGGTGCGCGGAAAGCCGGCCTGCACGCCGGCTTCGACCATCGCCGCGAACAGCGGATTGTTGCCGGGCTTGCTGGTGGTCACATGCACCGGACCGTCGCCGCCGTGATACGCGTTCGGGCCTACGTCGCGCGTTTCGGCTTTACGGAAGTACGGCAGGCAGTCGAGATACGTCCAGTTTTCGAGGCCTGGGTGCTGAGCCCAACCGTCGTAATCGAGCGCGTTGCCGCGGATATAGCACATGCCGTTGATCAGCGACGACCCGCCGAGTCCCTTGCCGCGTCCGCATTCCATGCGACGGTTGTCCATATGCGGCTCGGGGTCGGTCTCGTACGCCCAGTTATAGCGGCGCCCTTGCAGCGGATAGGCGAGGGCGGCGGGCATCTGCGTGCGGAAATCGAAGCGGTAATCGGGACCGCCCGCTTCGAGCAGCAGCACAGTGACGTCGGCGTCTTCCGTGAGACGCGAGGCCAGCACGTTGCCCGCCGAACCCGCGCCGACGATGATGTAATCGTATTCGTTGGAACTCATGGCAGCGCTCTCAGAACACCGGTTGATAAGGGCCCAGCTCGACCTGCACGGACTTGATGCGCGTGTAGTGCTCGAGTGTCGTGATGCCGTTTTCGCGGCCCACGCCGGATTGCTTATAGCCGCCCACGGGCATTTCGGCGGGCGACTCGCCCCACGTGTTGATCCAGCAAATGCCTGCTTCCAGCCGATGAATCACGCGATGCGCACGCGAGAGATTTTCCGTCACGACGCCCGCGGCGAGGCCATACGCGGTGCGATTCGCGCGCTCGATGGCTTCGTCTTCGTCGTCGAATACGAGAATGCTCATGACCGGCCCGAAGATTTCCTCGCGCACGATTCGCATGTCGTCGTGGCAGCCGGTGAAGATAGTTGGCTCTACGTATTGACCTTGCGCATAATGATTTTCTGTCAAACGCTTGCCGCCCGCGATCAAACGCGCGCCTTCTGTAACGCCGCTTTCTATATAGCCGAGCACCTTCTGCAATTGCGCGGCGCTCACGAGCGGGCCAAAGTTGGTGGACGCCTCGGTCGGCGCACCGACGCGAATACGCTTCACGCGTTCGAGCAGCAATGCCTCGAAGCGCTCGATCACATTGCGCTGCACGAACACGCGCGTGCCGTTCGTGCAGACCTGGCCCGAGCTGAAGAAGTTGGCGCTCATCGCGATGTCGGCGGCGCGTTCGAGATCCGCGTCGTCGAACACGAGCAACGGGGACTTGCCGCCGAGTTCCATCGTCACTTCTTTCAACGACGACGCGCCCGCCATCGACATCACCTTCTTGCCCGTTTCGACGCCGCCCGTGAACGAAATCTTTTCGATGTCCGGATGCGCGGCCAGCATCGCGCCCACGCGGCCGTCGCCTTGCACGACGTTGAACACGCCAGGCGGCACGCCGGCTTCGGTGTAGATTTCGGCGAGTTTCAACGCAGTAAGCGGCGTGACCTCGCTCGGCTTGAAGATCATTGCGTTGCCTGCGGCAAGCGCGGGCGCGGACTTCCAGCACGCAATCTGAATCGGATAATTCCATGCGCCGATGCCCGCGCAAACGCCGAGCGGTTCGCGCCGCGTGTACACGAACGACGACGGCCGCAGCGGAATCTGCTGCCCTTCGATAGCGGTCGCGAGTCCCGCGTAATACTCGATCACGTCCGCGCCGGTCACGATGTCCACCGCCTGCGTTTCGGCGATCGGCTTGCCGGTGTCGCGCGTTTCGAGCAGCGCGAGTTCGTCGTTGCGCTCGCGCAGAATCTCGACCGCGCGGCGCAGGATGCGCGAGCGCTGCATTGCCGTGCGCGCGGCCCACTCGCGCTGACCGTCGCGCGCGGATTGCACCGCGCGATCGACGTCCGCGGCACTCGCCTGCTGCACGGTCGCGAGCGTTTCGCCGGTGGCGGGGTCGACGGTGTCGAAGGTTTCACCGCTGGTCGCGTCGACGTAAGCGCCGCCAATGTACAGACGTTGCGTTGCGAATACCGCCATCATGTGCTCCTTGGTAGAGATGTCGCCGGCTGCTGCGCGCGTTATTCGCGCGCCGCCAGAACCAGGTCGATGTATTCGTTGGCGACGCGCAGCGCCGCTTTCGTGTCGAACGGTTCGCCCGACAAGGCGCCACGCAGCCACAATCCGTCGATCAATGCCGCGAGACCGCTGGCCGCGCGCCGCGCCGCCGCACGCGGCAGCGCTTTAGAAAAATCCGCGCACAGATTGGAGTTCAAGCGGCGCGTGTTGACATACTGCAGACGCCGCAATTGCGGCTTGTGCATGCTCTCGGACCAGAACGCAAGCCAGGTCTTCATGACGGGCGCGCTGGTTTGCTCGGCATCGAAATTGGCGGCGACGACCGCACGCAGTTTCGAGCGCGGGTCCGTTTTTGCCGCGCGACGGCGGCGGGACGTGGCCTGCCACAAATCGCGCAACACATGGCGCATGGTGGCTTCGAGAAGACCGTCCTTGTCGCCGAAATAGTGGCTCACGATGCCGGTGGAAATGCTCGCGCGCTGCGCGACCGACGCGAGCGTGGCGCCCGCGAGGCCGGTCTGGTCGATGGTGAGCAGCGTCGCGTCGATCAACTGCGCGCGGCGAATTTCGCGCATTCCGAGCTTGGGCATGGCGTGACTGTAAAGATCAGACGGTTGGCTGCCGGCACCTCGCCCGCAGGTTCGATCGACGCATGGTAGTTTTTTTATATTGAACGGTCAATCAATAAAAACCTGCGAAGAAGGGGCATGTCGGTTTCGGCCAAACTCGTGTCGGGTTCGGTGCAGGTGGTTGACCGCGGCGGGCGCTACGCTCGTTGAACGGCGTGCGGCGCACAGTGCCGCGCACCGCTCACAAGACATGGAGACATTCAATGAGCAGCAATCGCGGCGTCGTCTATCTGGGGCAGGGCAAGGTTGAAGTGCAATCGATCGACTATCCGAAGATGGTCGACCCACGCGGCCGTTCGATCGGTCACGGTGTGATTCTGAGGGTGGTCAGCACGAATATTTGCGGCTCCGACCAGCACATGGTGCGGGGCCGCACGACCGCGGAAGTCGGCCTCGTGCTCGGCCATGAGATTACCGGCGAAGTGATCGAGGTCGGCCGCGACGTCGAGACGCTGAGCGTTGGCGATCTCGTCTCCGTGCCGTTCAACGTGGCATGCGGACGGTGTCCGACCTGCAAGTCGCAGCATACCGGCGTGTGCCTGAACGTGAACCCGTCGCGTGCGGGCGGCGCTTATGGGTACGTGGACATGGGCGGCTGGATCGGCGGCCAGGCCGAGTACGTGATGGTGCCGTATGCCGACTTCAATCTGCTGAAGTTTCCCGACCGGGCGCAGGCGATGTCGAAGATTCGCGACCTGACGTGCCTGTCCGACATTCTGCCGACCGGTTATCACGGCGCGGTCATGGCGGGCGTGAAGCCGGGCGCTACGGTTTATATCGCAGGCGCCGGGCCGGTCGGCATGGCGGCGGCCGCGTCGGCGCGTCTGTTGGGCGCGGCGTGCACGATCGTCGGCGACATGAACGAGGAGCGCCTTGCGCATGCTCGCAAGATGGGATTCGAGACCGTCGATCTGTCGAAGGATGCGACGCTCGGCGAACAGATCGAGCAGATTCTGGGTAAGCCGGAAGTGGATTGCGCGGTGGACTGCGTGGGCTTCGAGGCGCACGGCCACGGCAGCAGCGGCTCGCACGAGGAAGCACCCGCCACTGTGCTGAACTCGCTGATGGAAATCACGAGGGCTGCGGGGGCGATCGGTATTCCGGGGCTCTATGTCACCGACGATCCGGGCGCCGCGGACGCTGCCGCGCGCAAGGGGAGTCTGAGCATCCGCTTCGGGCTCGGCTGGGCGAAGTCGCATTCGTTCCACACGGGCCAGACGCCGGTGATGAAGTACAACCACAATCTGATGCAGGCGATCTTGTGGGACCGTCTGCCGATTGCGGACATCGTGAACGTGACGGTGGTGTCGCTCGATCAGGCGCCGGACGGTTATCGCCAGTTCGACGGCGGTGCGCCGCGCAAGTTCGTGATCGATCCGCATGGGCTGTTGAAGGCGGCTTGAGCTTCGGACGAAGTTTCAGACGAAGTTAAAAGCCTGTAGTAAGGAAACGCGTTGAACGTGGTCACGTTCAACGCGTTTTTTGCTTGTGACGAGCGATCCCAAAAACATGGGAGTCGGGCGATCTGCCAGGGTTACGCCGTCATAAGCGACGAGGCTCGCGATGGGTGGAACCGAACTGAAGACGGATTCGTTTCAACGGTGGGTGATGTACCGTAAGGATGCCTATGGAAGTGGGCGTATCTTTCTTTCTACCGAGCAGAAAGAGGCGGTTGAAGAGGGCAAGAAGTTCTCACAACGCGCATATGCCGATGTGTGGGCTAAAGACGCGGCGCTGGTTCGGCGGGTCCGCGCGTTTCTCGCGACGAATTTCTATTGGCACGAGCGGTTGGCAAAGAATGGCGCTGACGTTGAGGTCGTAGAGACGTTGCAGTCGATGATCCGTGGCGAGAGTGTTGTGCTGATTGCCGAGCAATCGCGGACGGGAGGCGCGGTGGGCAATCCGGTGCCTAAGCCGGAGAGGGTCCCGAGCTTCCGCAGCTCGTTAATGAACGATTGCGGAATGTCCTACGATGCCGCGACGGCATACATTGACCGCTATAACGACATTGTGGACCGGGCGAATGCGGTTGCAGATCGCTATGCGAATGCTGAGTCTTCGTCACTGGCCGACGCTGTGAGTGACCTTACGGAAACGGCTACGCCGCTTGGCGATGCGCAGCCGTTCGATTACGCGCCAGATCCGGTGAGCGGCGACATAGCGGAACTGGCGGCTAGTACGAATAATCCACGCTATGCGGCGAAGATGCTTGGCTACGACTACAAAACGTTCGGGACTATGCTCCACAAGTTCAAAGATGCCAATCGTCTTGGACCAGCGGATAACAGCATCTTTCACGACAATGGCAACGTGGAATTCAACGGGAAAATATTTGAGGACAGCATTCACGACTATGCACCATAACCAGTCTTCAACATCAAATGCGAGCGCGGACGCCGGAGCCTACGCGTCTTTCCTGATAACCGGAGACGCCGTATCACCGGAATTCTGGACGCAGTACTTTCAGATAACCCCTGACACCGCGATCGTCAAAGGAAAGTCATTTGCCCTTCCTTCCGGAAAGTCCAGTAAGGCTTTGGGGAAAACGGGCCTGTGGGGCGTAAGCAGCGAATCGGCGGTAGAAAGCGATTTGCTGGAACCGCATTTGCGGTATCTCATAGCGCGCCTTGGTTTGCCCCGCGAGGGTTTGAAGGAGATCGTGCAACAGAACGGTGCGAAGGTTGGGTTCTCCTGCTTCTGGTTCAACCCCTCAGGAAACCGTGTACCCGACGTGCCCAACGACATCCGCTCAATAATCGAAGCAATGCGCGGAACGATCGAAATCGACGAATATCGCTAGCTGCCTGTTCATGCTCGTCGCGGAAACGGCGGTGGCCGATGTCCAGCCTCGCGTGAAATGCCTGTCCTGCTTGCCGCGGAATCATTGCCCAGTTTCGAGTGAAATACACAACGTCCGACGCACTCGCATCAAGAGTCGGGTGATCGGCGGTCTCGCCGATCGGCGCCGTACTTTCACCGGATTTCATCGGCTACCTTTTACTGGCGAGGCGGCACCACTGATACGGATAGGTGCCAGCCCCGATGTGTCCTTTGTATAAGACGCACGACGCAACGTCCAGCGAGAACCCATAGTCCGCGAGGGCCGCTTGCGAGTCCGCCATCTCGCGTGCATTTCTTGGCACATCGTATCGATCTTTGTCCCAATAGCCTGGTATCAATGCGTAGACCGGCCCTCCCCGCGAGCGTGCAATTTCATGGATCTTGTTATCGAAGGCGGGTCGAGCCTGCGGAAACGCCGAGCGGGTGGTGGCAAAGGCGACATCCTGCGGGAATAGGGGGACCATCCAGCCGAGCGGCGGATCGCCTGCTGTGAGCAACACGGTCGTTTTTTCAGGCTCTGCGAGAGGCGGCAAATCGATAGAGAACATGTTTCTAGCCCACGACTCATGGCCCCACGAATGTGCCCCGCCGATCAGGACGAGGACCGAGCACGCGATAAGAATTCTCTTGCAGATCCGCTGTGCTCGTTCGTAAGCAAGCATCTGTCCGAGCAGCAGGTAGATCACCAGCGGCAAGCACACTTCGACCGCGACCAGATATCGTTGAATGCTGAAGAGCTTCATCCAGACGACGAAACCGATAACGACGTATGCGATAACGTAACGGCCACGGCTTGGCAACAGCGGCCGGGCGGAGCGTTTAAGCGCTCGCGCGCCGCAATAGATGACCCAGGACCAAAAGCATACGTAAGCCACAGCCCAGATGATCTGATGCAGGCGAGCCTGAGCGACCCTGTGCGGGTTGATCGAGAAGATAAAGGGATAGGCCAGTGCCTCCCAAAGATTCTTTGGAAGCCACTGCGTGTCAACCACAGACACGGGAGCCGTAAGCGGACTTGGAAAGACTGAACTGAACTGCGGATAAAGGGGGTTCCCGTACCGGGTCCAAAGCTCCGCGAACCAAAAGCCGCCCGTCATGGCGAGGCCGGCAAGAACGCCGAGTCCGAATACGAACGCAGCGCGGAAGCGAGCCGGGATTGATACCGGTGCGAACAACAGGCCACCGCAGAGGGCGACGGAATAGACGACGGTCGTTAGTTTGAGACCGGCACCTGCGCCTGAAACGATGCCGCCAAGGAACAGCATCGCGATTACGTGCACACTGGTCTGCGCGAGTCGCGGCCATATCCTCAGGACGATGAGTAAAGCGCCCAGACTGACGAGCGAGGTGGTGTTGTCTCCCATGCTGTTGCCGACGGCAGACAGGAAGTTGGCGGTCACACAGCCAGCGAGCGCGAGCCAGAACGGCGCGCGATAGCGCAGCGATTCAGGGAGGTCGGACAGTGTCAGGCGACAAATTCCGAGGACGAGGACGAAGTTAAGACCGTGGATTACCCCCATAATGAACCCGACCAGCATCGCAGGTAAATGCATGGTCATCAGGTAATAGGGAACGTCCAGCAGCGGATTAAAATAGCTTTGCATCCCCGCTGGAGCCAGGTCAACCGCGAGTCTGCCGTGCAGAAACGCGTAGGCGTTGTATAGATGGTAGTTGCGGAGGTCCCAATTCGAGTCGGCACCCTGACCGAGCGAATAGAGACCAAAGATAATTGGCACGATCCAGCATGCGTGCATCAGCGCACGAGGGCTGTTCATATTGACGCCTCGAAGCCAGTGCATTCGTTTTTGTATGGTTGAAGCGTTCATTTGGTGGGCGTTGAGTCGGCCTACTTAGGAAAGGCCCAAAGCTTGGCCGCAAAGAAATTCACGAACATTCCGGCGACAGAGCCGCATGCGACGCCGACAAGCGGCAGCCACGAACTGCGAGAGTCCGACAATATGACGAGCGTGTATGCCGCGTAGTTGACGCTGGCCCCGGTCAGCATCGACAGCAAATAGCGCCACCATTCAACCCAGGCAGAGCGTTCAGCACGCTCCCGGAATGTGTATCGCCGGTTTATTTGCCACGTCACCCAAACGGCGGCGAGAAAGGATATGACGCGGCCGAAGAATGGTCCCAGTCCGCAAGCAAGTGCAAGGTACAGCACGCCTGCGTCCGCTGCAAAACCGACGACGCCTGCAACGGCGAATCGAATGAACTGCGAGTTCACCATGCGCGGCGTGGACCGGGGATCGCCAGATAGGCAAGGCGCTTCGATTCAGTGCGTCCGTGCGTGACGGTGTCGAGTACGATCCCACATATCAACAGAATCGCGCCGAACAGCATGAGGGCGACGCAGAGCAGAGCGGTTGGCAAACGTGGTACAAGCCCCGTGCCGATGTATGTCTCGAATAGCGGAATTGCGAGCAGGATCGAGACAAGCGCGCAGATGCCAAAGCCAATTGAGAAAAAGGCGAGGGGTCTTTCAGTTTTAAAGAGCCTGGCGATAGTGATGAGGATTCGAAGTCCGTCGCGATATGTATTGAGCTTGCTGGCTGAACCTTCGGGACGAGCCTTATACACGGTAGGAGTCTCGGCTACCGGCATACGTAGCTCTAGCGCGTGCACGGTTAGTTCGGTTTCTGTCTCGAAGCCGGACGCGTGCGCCGGGAACGACTTCACATAACGACGCGAGAAGACGCGGAATCCGGACAGCATGTCGGAGAAAGTGCGGCCGAAGATGCCAGCCACGCACCGGGTCAGAACGACGTTTCCAAATCTGTGCCCAAATCGATAGGCCGCTTGCTCTTCCGAGATACGGGTGCCGACAACCATATCCAGTCCTTCGTCGAAGAGCGTCGCAACCATCTGTGGCGCCGCGTTCGCATCGTAGGTGTCATCGCCGTCCACAAGAACGTAGATGTCGGCTTCGATGTCAGCGAACATGCGCCGGATGACATTGCCCTTGCCACGAAGTGCCACGGTGCGGACATGCGCGCCAGCATTCCGCGCTACTTCTATGGTCGCGTCGGTCGAGTTGTTGTCAAAGATGAAGACCTCGCAGCAGCGCGGTTTTGAAATCACGGACAACGTTCGCGATGGTTGACGCTTCATTGAGGCAGGGAACAAGTACGGCAATACGAGGTTCAGTCGGTGCGGACATGCGATGAGCTAGAAGTACCCGGTTTGAAATGCGCAATTACGCGCTCGCACATCCGCCTGCGGACTGGCTGGTGATGGAGCGCGACTACACCACGCAGTCGATCGATACCGCCGCGCTCGAGCCGGATAACGCGAACTGCTGGTATGACGCCGACTCGCACGCGCTTCACATGATCGTGCCGACGCAAGGCCCTGCGGAAGTGGCGCAAAGCGTGGCGGAGATGGTCGCGAAGTGCCGCTTCGCGGTGAAGAGTGTATTCCTTCACCCGTGCTACACGGTCGGTTATGGATCGAAAGATCACTACAACATGCCGTTCTATGGTCTTGTCGCTGCGATGTATGGCGATGGCCGACCGGTGCGCCTCGCTAACGATCGCTACGAGCAGTTCCAAAGCGCGCTCAAACGCCATGCGTTCAACATGAAGTACCGCATTGCTGTCGACAGAAAGACGGGACTGCTTCAGTCGTTCAAAGGCGATCTCGAAGCTAATGGCGGCGGGCGCATGAACTTTTCGCCGTCTGTGGCGATGGTCGGTGCGACCGCCGCGCAATCGATCTACTACTTTCCGAAGAGCGATCCCACTGCAACCGCCATTGCGTCGCGCGCAGTCGATGCCGGCTCTGCGCGCGGCTACGGCACGCTGCAAAGCATGGCCGCAACCGAGACGATGATCGACGAAATCGCCGAACAACTGAAGCTCGACCCAATCGATTTCCGCCTCACGAACGCGTTGCGGTCGGGAATGAAGAATACGCAGGGCGCAATACCGGCTGGCGCTGTTCGCGTCGATGAAGTTCTGCAAAAGGCAAAGTCGCATCCATTATGGAAGAACCGCACGCAGAAGAAAGCGAAGTACGAAGCGGAGCATCCCGGCAAACGCTATGGCGTGGGCTTCGCGTGCGTGCAAAAAGACTTCGGCACAGGCGCCGAATGTTCGTTCGCCAAAGTCGAGATGAGTGAAGACGGCAAGATCACGCTGCATCATTCGGGCTCGGAAATCGGCACGGGTATGTCGACATCGCAAGCCATTGCCGTGGCGAAATGGCTCGGCGTGCCGGCGTCGACCGTGCATTTCGCGTTGGCCGACTGGCCCGATCTTCCGGTAATCACGAGCGGTGATCCTTACCTGATGTCGCAGGCCGATCAGGATCGCCTTTCGAGGAATCCGCGTTGGTCGCCCGGCTTTATGTCGCCGTCGAGTGCGACTAACTCGGCCTATTACTTCACGCACAGTACTCGCGAAGCAGCGCGCGTTCTTTTTGTGCACGGCTTATGGCCGGCGGCGATGTCGATATGGTCGAGCGGCGCGGGCGGCGGTCAGGCCGCATCGCTTGTCGTGCGCATAGAAGACGCGCGCTGGGTGAACGGCAAGCTGTCGGCGGATGGACTCGAAGCATTGCCGTTCGAGCAGATTGCGAAAAAGGCGCACGAACTCGGACTCGTGACGGGCGCCACCGTGCATGTATTCAATCGCTGGCAATGGGCCGAGGCCGAGTTCGAAGTCGGCGGCAAGATAGAGCGCCTGCCAATCGACGGACTGTCGCTTCGCTACGGCAACGGCGCAATGCCGAACGGCCAGAAGTCCGCGACGACGTCCAACAGCTATCGTGTGCTCGATCGAAAGCGCGTGTTCATTCCGCCCGTGCAGCGCAATAACGCAATGGTCACGTACTACAGCGCGGTCGGCACGCTCGTCGAACTTGCAGTGAACGAGTCGAGCGGCGAGGTCGAAGTATTGACGCATCACTCCATTCTCGAATGTGGCAACCAGTTGTCGCCTCAACTGGTTTCGGGCCAGTTGCAAGGCGGTCTTGCGATGGGCATCGGTCATGCGCTGCATGAGTATTTGCCGCTCTACGAAGACGGCCCCGGCAACGGCACATGGAATTTCAACCGCTATCGTTTGCCACGTTCGACGGACGTTGCCGTATGGAGCCAGACGAGTGAAGTACTGCCTCCGCTAACAGAAACCGACCCGCCAAAAGGCATTGCCGAAGTGGTGATGATTCCGGTCGTCGGCGCCATCGTGAACGGCATCGCGCATGCGGTTGGACATCGTTTCCGCGACCTTCCCGTTACGCCACAAAAAATTCAGGAGGTGCTCGCATGACACTGCCCAAATCCGATTCCACAGAAGTAGCCTCCGCAATCGCAAGCGTTGCCGAAAAGCCGCTGACGCGTTACGCCATGCAACCGGTGTCGATGACGGTCAATGGCCGATCCGTCGGGCCGATCCGCGTACCGGAGCAGCTCATGCTGATCGACTTTCTGCATGAGTACCTCGGGCTGACAGGCTCACGCCTGGGATGCGGCCAAGGCGTGTGCCACGCATGCGTCGTCATTCTCGATAACGCCGATGGCAGCAGTGAAGAAGTGCGATCGTGCATTACCGGCGCGAGTTTTTTCGACGGCAAAAAAATCCGTACGGTCGAAGCTCACGCGACGTGTGACGAGAGCGGCAAGCCCGTCGCGCTGTCGCCGGTCCAGCAGAAGTTTCTCGAACACTTCAGCTTTCAGTGCGGATATTGCACGCCGGGATTCGTCAACGCGACGACGGTGCTGATCGAGCGCCTCAAGCGTCAGCCCATTGAACGCAGCAAGGTCGAGGAGACGATCACCGAGGCGCTCAACGCGCATATTTGTCGCTGCACGGGCTACGTACGCTATTACGAAGCGGTGAAGGACCTCGTGCTGAACACAGCCGGACTGGTGAGGAACGTCTAAAGATGATTTCCCACACGAGTACTTTTTCGTTGTTTCGCGCGGCGTTGGTGACACTCGCCGCGGCGATGTTGACAGCCTGCGGCAATGCACCTGATGCTGCCGCCCAGCGCACCGCGACTACACAAGATACGCACGACGCCGCCTTGATCGCCCGCGGCCGTTATCTAGCCAAAGCAGCGGATTGCGCGGCATGCCACACGTCGCCCGATAGCGCGCCATTCGCAGGAGGCGTGAAGCTGGCCTCGCCGTTCGGTACGTTCTATGGATCGAACATCACGCCGGACAAGCAGCACGGCATCGGACAATGGAGCGCCGACGAGTTCTACACTGCGCTTCACGACGGCAAGTCGCCCAATGGCCAACTGTATCCGGCGATGCCGTATACGTCGTATCGCCAGATGTCTCGCGAGGATAGCGACGCGATCTACGCATACCTGATGTCGCAAAAGCCGGCGGCCGTCGCGAGCCGCGAGGCCGATCTGTCGTTCCCGTTCAATGTGCGTTTCGCCGTGCGCTTCTGGAAAATGCTGTTTCTCGAAGACACGTTGCCCGATGCATCGCAGGGTCATTCGGCGGACTGGACTCGCGGACGTTATGTCGTGAACGCGCTCGGACACTGTACTGAATGCCATACGCCGCGGGGCCGCTTCGGGCAACTCGACCTCACCGCGCCCTTTGCAGGCGGCACGCTTGGCCGGGTCATCGCGCCGAGCCTCACACCGCAAGGACTCGCCGAGCGCGGATGGTCCGCGGCTGATCTCACGACGTATCTCGCAACGGGCATCGCGTCGCAAGGCTCGGCGTTTGGCGAGATGCATTCCGTCGTGCATCTGAGCAGTCAGTACATGACGCCGGACGATTTGCGCGCGGTTTCGACGTACCTGCTCGGTGATCGTCCGAGTGAGCCGGTGCGGGTGCAAGCCGAAGCGGCGCAGTCGGGCCAAGCTACTCAATTCGCGCCGGGCCGTCGCCTCTATCTGTCTCTATGCGCAGGCTGTCATGGCGCGGATGGAGAAGGCGTGCCTCACGTAGCCGTACCGATGCGTGGAAACTCCACCGTCCGTCAAAGCAATCCGCACAATCTGATCGTGTCGATGCTTGATGGCATCGCCGAACAAAGCTTCCCCGGACTCGAACGCATGCAGGCCATGCCCGGCTCTGCGAGCAAGCTGAGCGACGACGAACTGGCGCAACTCGCGAACTATTTGCGGGCGACATGGGGCGGGCAACCGGCTGACGTAAGCGCGGATTCGGCACGCGGACTAAGGCATTAATCCGCGTGAAGCGATCAAAGGCGGTATAAACCTTGGGGAGTGCTGAGACGCTTCTCAGGCCGCCATCACCGGCGGCGAAGAAAGCGACGGCGCCTGCTTGCGACGCTCGCGCGTAGGCGCGGTGCCGAATGCATCGCGATAGCTCTTCGAAAAGTGGCAGGCCGACTGGAAGCCGCACGCCATCGTAATGTTCATGATCGACATGTCGGTTTGCAGCAGCAGTTCGCGCGCGCGCCGCAAACGCAGCGTCAGATAGTAATGCGTCGGGGTCATCCCGAGATGCTCGCGGAAGAGGCGTTGCAATTGCCGTTGCGACATGCCGGCAAGCCGCGCGAGTTCCTCGCGCGATAGCGGCTCTTCGATGTTGTTCTCCATCAGCGAGATCACTTCGAAGAGCGACTTGTTGGCCGAGCCGAGCCGCGCGACGAGCGGCATCTTCTGTTGCGCGCTGGTATCGCGCACATGCTCGACGATGAACTGCTCGGCGATCTGCGTGACGCGTGCAGTGCCCACACGCGGTGCGATCAGGTTGAGCATCATATCGAGCGGCGCGACGCCGCCCGTGCAGGTCACGCGATCGCGATCTATCACGAAGAGTTCTTTCAGAAAGCGCGTGTCGGGAAACTCTTCCTTGAGCGCCGACATGTTCTCCCAATGAATCGCGCACGCATAGCCCGCTAATAGTCCGGCGCGCGCGAGCGCATACGTTCCGGTGCACAGGCTCCCGAGCACGCAACCCATGCGCGCGAAGCGGCGCAATGCCGACAGATGCGCAGGCGTGGTCGCGCGCTGCACGTCGATGCCGCCGATCACGAACACGATATCCGGTTGGCCGACGCATTCGACCGGACCCGTATCGACCGACAGCCCATTGCTTGCGGTCACCGGCCCGCCTTCGGGACTCACGATCGACCAGCGGTAAAGCGTTTGCCCTGTCAGGTAATTCGCCATGCGCAGCACTTCGATCGCGTTGGTGAATGCGATCATCGTGAAGTTCGGGACGGGCATGAAGGCGAAATGCGACAGTGACGCCGTGCGATCGGTGGACATGATGAGGAATGATTCCTTCGAATCTATAGTGCCGCGTCGCTGTGGGGAACTGCGACTTATGTAATTTTGAGGACTAGCGCAACTACCATGCCATCAGGCTAAACCCTCGGTTGCCTATGCTTGCCCATCAAACAGATAAGAAACGGCACCAGAAGCGCGCGGCGGCCATCGCGAACCGCACCGCAAACGCGCACTGCGTTCAGCCACAGTGCAGCATCGCGTCGCCAGCGAACGACCGTTCGGCATCGGCGCGATGATCCGCCGGCGGTATGAACCAAGGGAACCGCAGAGGCGACTTGTCGAAAAAGGTCGCCTATGGCGGAAAAGGCAAAGAACGCGTCTGAATTCATAAATTGACGCGCGATGCAAGCGTCAAGAATAGACGTACGCAATCCGGCGGCGGCAGGGCAGAAACGAAGGCCCACCAACGCTTCCGGCGCCTAACGTCAATGACCCCACGGACCTTCCATGTCGAACCCGAATCCTTTCTTCGAAGAACCGCTGAGCACGCGCGATGCGGCGGTGCGCGGCGCAATTTTGAAAGAGCTCGAGCGCCAGCAGTCGCAAGTCGAGCTGATCGCGTCGGAAAACATCGTGTCGCGCGCGGTGCTCGAAGCGCAAGGCTCGGTGCTGACCAACAAGTATGCGGAAGGTTATCCGGGCAAGCGTTACTACGGCGGTTGCGAATATGTCGACGAGATCGAGACGCTTGCGCTCGATCGCATCAAGCAACTGTTCAACGCGAAGTTCGCCAACGTGCAGCCGCATTCGGGCGCGCAGGCCAACGGCGCGGTGATGCTCGCGCTGGTGAAGCCAGGCGACACAGTGCTCGGCATGTCGCTCGATGCAGGCGGCCACCTCACACATGGCGCCAAGCCCGCGCTTTCGGGCAAGTGGTTCAACGCGGTGCAGTACGGCGTGAATCGCGACACGTTGCTGATCGACTACGAGCAGATCGAGGAACTCGCGCAGCAGCATAAACCCGCGCTGCTGATCGCCGGCTTCTCCGCTTATCCGCGCGCGCTGGATTTCAAGCGGCTGCGTGCGATCGCCGACAGCGTCGGCGCGAAGCTGATGGTCGATATGGCGCACATCGCAGGCGTGATCGCGGCGGGACGTCATGCGAATCCGGTCGAACATGCGCACGTGGTTACGTCGACGACGCACAAGACCTTGCGCGGCCCGCGCGGCGGCTTTGTGCTGACGAATGACGAAGACATCGCGAAGAAGATCAACTCCGCCGTGTTCCCCGGCCTGCAAGGCGGCCCGCTGATGCATGTGATCGCCGGCAAGGCGGTCGCGTTTGGCGAGGCGCTGCAACCTGGCTTCAAGACTTATATCGACAGTGTGCTCGCGAATGCGCAGGCGCTCGGCGAAGTACTGAAGGCAGGCGGCGTCGATCTCGTGACGGGCGGCACGGACAACCATCTGTTGCTGGTCGACTTGCGCCCGAAGGGTCTCAAGGGTAATCAGGTCGAGCACGCGCTCGAGCGCGCCGGCATTACGTGCAACAAGAACGGCATTCCGTTCGACACGGAAAAGCCGACCATCACCTCGGGAGTTCGCCTCGGCACGCCGGCCGGCACCACGCGCGGCTTCGGCGTGAACGAGTTCCGCGACGTGGGCCGTTTGATTGTCGAAGTACTCGACTCGCTGCGCGATCACCCCGAAGGCCATGCCGCCACCGAACAACGCGTGCGCCGCGAGATCTTCGCGCTGTGCGAGCGCTTCCCCATCTACTGAGAACGCCTGGAGCAAACGATGAGCAATCTGCACGAAAACAGCATCATCATCGACGGTTTGAACATTTCGAAGTTCGAGCGCTCGGTGTTCGAAGATATGCGCAAGGGCGGCGTGACCGCGGTGAACTGCACGGTGTCGGTGTGGGAGAGCTTTCAGAAGACGGTCGACAACATCGCCGAAATGAAGCAGCAGATCCGCGAATACGGCGAGATCCTGACGCTCGTGCGCACGACCGACGACATCTATCGCGCGAAGAAAGAGAACAAGACCGGCATTATTTTTGGCTTCCAGAACGCGCACGCATTCGAAGACAACCTCGGCTATATCGAGGCATTCAAGGATCTCGGCGTGAACGTGGTGCAGCTTTGCTACAACACGCAGAACCTCGTCGGCACCGGTTGCTATGAACGCGACGGCGGCCTCTCGGGCTATGGCCGAGAAGTGATTCAGGAGATGAACCGCGTCGGCATCATGGTCGATCTCTCGCATGTGGGCGGCAAGACTTCTTCGGAAGCGATTGCGGCTTCTAAAAAGCCGGTGTGCTATTCGCATTGCTGCCCGTCGGGATTGAAAGAGCACCCGCGCAACAAGAGCGATGTGCAACTGAAAGAGATTGCAGATGCAGGCGGTTTTGTCGGCGTGACGATGTTCGCACCGTTTCTGAAGCGTGGTGCCGACGCGACCGTCGAAGACTATATCGAGGCGATCGAATACGTAGTGAATCTGATCGGTGAAGATCAGGTCGGCATCGGCACGGACTTCACGCAAGGCTACAGCACTGAGTTCTTCGACTGGATCACGCACGACAAGGGCCGTTATCGCCAGTTGACGAACTTCGGCAAGGTCGTGAACCCGGAAGGCATTCGTACGATCGGCGAGTTTCCGAATCTGACCGCCGCGATGGAACGTGCCGGCTGGAGCGAAACGCGCATCAAGAAGATCATGGGCGAGAACTGGGTGCGGGTATTCGGCGAAGTGTGGAAAGTCTGATCTTCCGCCTCATCAATCAACGAAATCACCCTATAAAAAGCGGAGTCCCACATGCAACCCCAACTGCCTATCGACGTCGATCCGAACACCGGCGTCTGGACCACCGACGCGCTGCCGATGCTTTACGTGCCGCGCCATTTCTTCACGAACAATCACACCGCGGTTGAAGAAGCGCTCGGCATCGACACGTATGCGGAGATTCTCTACAAGGCCGGCTACAAGTCCGCGTACTTCTGGTGCGACAAGGAAGCGAAACAACACGGCATTGCCGGCATGGCCGTATTCGAGCATTACCTGAAGCGGCTTTCGCAGCGCGGCTGGGGCATCTTCTCGATTACCGAAGCGGACCCGTCAACTTCGCATGCGCGTATCGAACTGCATCATTCGTCGTTCGTGCTCGCGCAGCCGGGCAAGGTCGGCAAGCTCTGCTACATGTTCGCCGGCTGGTTCGCGGGCGCAATGGATTGGGTCAACGACACCGCGCCCGATTCGTCGCGCAAGGGACCGCCTTCGCAATCGCGCGAAGCGCGCTGCGCAGCGGAAGGCCACGAGCATTGCGTATTCGAAGTCTCGCCGCTCGCCGCATAACGCGTACGGCACAGCACTACCCGCCATATCATTCCGAGGTCGATCGCGATGCGTTACCCGAACCTTTTCAAGCCTCTCACGCTGAACAAGCTGACCTTGCGCAATCGCATCGTGAGCACTGCGCATGCGGAGGTGTATGCGGAGCCGGGCGGCCTGCCTGGCGACCGTTATATCCGCTACTACGAAGAAAAGGCCAAGGGTGGTGTCGGCCTCGCCGTGTGCGGCGGTTCGAGCCCGGTGTCGATCGACAGTCCGCAAGGCTGGTGGAAGTCGGTGAATCTGTCGACCGACAAGATCATCGATCCGTTGTCGCGCCTCGCCGAAGCCATGCATGCGCACGGCGCGAAGATCATGATCCAGGCCACGCATATGGGCCGTCGCTCGGCATTTCACGGCGAGCACTGGCCGCATCTGATGTCGCCGTCCGGCGTGCGCGAGCCGGTGCATCGCGGCAACGCGAAGATCATCGAAGTAGAAGAGATTCGCCGCATTATCACAGACTTCGCCGCGGCCGCTAAGCGTGTGAAAGACGCGGGCATGGACGGTGTCGAAATCTCGGCGGCGCACCAGCATCTGATCGACCAGTTCTGGAGCCCGCGAACCAATTTCCGTACTGACGAATGGGGCGGCTCGCTCGAAAACCGCCTGCGTTTCGGCGTCGAAGTGTTGAAAGCCGTCCGCGAAGCAGTCGGCCCCGATTTCTGCGTCGGCTTGCGCATGTGCGGCGACGAGTTTCATGAAGACGGGCTCGATCACGAGCAGTTGAAAGAGATCGCGCAGGCCATGAGCGAAAGCGGCCTCATCGATTATCTCGGCGTGATCGGTTCGGGCGCGGACACGCACAACACGCTCGCGAACTGCATGCCGCCGATGGCGCTGCCGCCCGAGCCGTTCGTGCATCTCGCGGCCGGCATCAAGTCGGTCGTCAAGATTCCGGTCATGCACGCGCAAAGTATTCGCGACGCAGGCCAGGCCGAGCGTTTGCTCGCAAGCGGCATGGTCGATCTCGTCGGCATGACGCGCGCGCAAATTGCCGACCCGCATATGGTCATCAAGATTCGCGATGGCCGCGAAGACGAGATCAAGCAATGCGTCGGCGCGAACTATTGCATCGACCGCCAGTACAACGGGCTCGACGTGCTGTGTGTGCAGAACGCTGCGACATCGCGTGAAGCGACGATGCCGCATGTAATTACACGCACGAGCGGGCCGAAGCGCAAGGTTGTCGTGGTCGGCGCCGGTCCTGCCGGACTCGAAGCCGCTCGCGTCGCGAAGTCGCGTGGTCATGACGTCGTGCTGTTCGAAAAGAACGACTACGTGGGCGGCCAGATCATGCTCGCGGCCAAGGCGCCGCAGCGCGAGCAGATGGCGGGCATCGTCCGCTGGTTCGACATGGAGACGAAACGGCTTGGCGTGGACCGCCGTCTCGGTGTTGCCGCCGACGAAAAGACCATCATGGCCGAGAAGCCGGACATCATCGTGCTGGCTACGGGCGGTTCGTCGTTCACGTCGCAAGTCGCGGCATGGGGTGTCGACGAAGGTCTCGCTGTCAGTTCGTGGGACGTGCTCTCGGGCAAGGTCGAGCCGGGCAAGAATGTACTCGTGTATGACGGCGTCAGCACACATGCCGGCGCAGGCGTGGCCGATTTCATCTCGAGCCGCGGCTCGAATGTGGAGATCGTCACGCCCGACGTGAAAGTCGCCGACGACGTAGGCGGCACCACGTTCCCGATTTTCTATCGCCGTCTCTATGCGCAAGGCGTGGTTCACACGCCGAATTACTGGCTCGACAAGGTGTACGAAGAAGACGGCAAGAAGATCGCCGTGCTTCGCAACGAGTACACCGAGGAGCAGGAAGAGCGCGCGGTCGATCAGGTGGTGATCGAAAACGGCAGCACGCCGAACGACGAGTTGTACTGGAAGCTCAAGCCCGAGTCGGTGAATCGCGGCCAGGTGGACGTGCATAAGCTCTTCGCATCCGAGCCGCAGCCGTCGCTTTCCGAAGAACTCGGCAATGGCCGCTTTCTGCTGTTCCGCGTCGGCGACTGCATCTCCATGCACAACATTCACGGCGCGATTTACGACGCGCTGCGCCTTTGCAAGGATTTCTGACGATGAGCCCCGTGTCTGTCATCACCGTGCTGTTGTGGTGTCGATGGCGGGTCTGGCGTTCGCGCTCGCGAAGCGCGCCGCGTATTGGCGCGAGGGCCGCGCGACGGCGGCGGGCGCGTACGGCTGGGCCAATTTGCTGTCCATTCCAAAGCGCTACTTCGTCGACATGCATCATGTGGTCGCGCGCGATCCGTACATTGCAAAGACACATGTCGCGACCGCGGGCGGTGCGATCCTCGCAATGGCGCTCGTGTTCGTCAACTACGGTCTCGCGATCTACTCGCCGTGGCTCGACAAGCTGATCTTTCTGGCCGCGCTCGTGATGCTGGTCGGCGCCGTGTTCGTGTGGCGCCGCCGTCATGGTGCGAAGGCGGTGCCCGCCCGGCTTTCGCGTGGACCGTGGGATCACTTGCCGCTGCTGCTCGGCTCGTTCGCGCTCGGCCTCGTGCTGTTCGTCGCGCTGCCGGCTTCGGCGATGTCGGGCGCGCTCGCCATCATCGTCGCGCTGCTGATCGCGGTGGGCGCCTTCACGATGACGTTCGGTGCGGCGCGCGGCGGTCCGATGAAACATGCGCTCGCGGGTCTTTTGCATCTGGCTTTTCATCCGCGTCAGGAGCGCTTTGCCGAGCGTAACTCGAAGGATGTCGTGCCGCCCACCGCATTGAAAGTGCCGCTGCTCGACGCGAAAGAATATGGCGTGGGCAAGCCGGTTGAATTTCGCTGGAACCAGTTGCTCAGTTTCGATGCGTGCGTGCAGTGCGGCAAGTGCGAAGCGGCATGTCCCGCGTTCGCCGCCGGCCAGCCGCTTAATCCGAAGAAGCTGATTCAGGATCTGGTCACGGGCATGGTCGGTGGCACCGACGCGGAATACGCGGGCAGCCCGACGCCCGGCATTCCGGTCGGCAAGCACGGCGGCGCACCACAAAAGCCCTTGATTTCCAGTCTCATCGAAGCGGAAACGCTGTGGTCATGCACGACCTGCCGCGCTTGCGTGCAGGAGTGCCCGATGCTGATCGAGCATGTCGACGCAATCGTGGACATGCGCCGCAATCAGACGCTCGTCGAAGGCACGGTGCCCGGCAAAGGTCCGATCACGCTCGCGAATCTGCGTGAGACCGGCAGCGCGAATGGTTACGACATCGGCGCGCGTTACGACTGGGCCGTCGATCTTCAGGTGCAGGTCGCGCAGCCCGGACGTCGCGTGGATGTGCTCTTGATCGCAGGAGAAGGCGCGTTCGACATGCGCTATCAACGCACGCTGCGCGCGCTCGTCAAGGTGCTGAACCGCGCGGGCATCGACTATGCGGTGCTGGGCGGAGTGGAAACGGATACCGGCGATACAGCCCGGCGTCTCGGCGACGAAGCCACCTTCCAGCAACTCGCGAGCAAATTGATCGGCACGCTTTCGCAGTATTCGTTCGGCAAGATCGTGACCGCGGACCCTCACGTGCTGCACAGCCTGCGCAACGAATATCGCGCGCTGGGCGGCTTTTACGAGGTCCAGCATCACACTGCGCTGATCGACGAACTCATCGCGAGCGGCAAGCTGTCGCCGCGTGCCGCCGCCGCGTACGCGGATAGCAAGATCACGTATCACGATCCGTGTTATCTCGGCCGCTATAACGGCGAAACGGAAGCGCCGCGCCGCGTGTTGAAGAGCATCGGCATCAAGGTCGTCGAAATGGAGCGCAACGGTATGCGCGGACGTTGCTGCGGTGGCGGCGGCGGTGCACCGTTGACGGACATTCCGGGCAAGCGGCGCATTCCCGACATTCGCATCGACGACGCACGCGGCATCGGCGCAAACATCGTCGCCGTGGGTTGCCCGAATTGCACGGCGATGCTCGAAGGCGTGGTCGGTCCGCGTCCCGAAGTGCTGGACGTCGCCGAACTGGTTGCAGCGGCGCTGGAGTAACGCGATGAACACAATCAAACGAATCGATCCGCGCCGGCCGTTTACGATCACGGCTGACGGACTTCGGCGCATTACGTTGGGCGCTATCGGTGTGGCCGGTGCGCTGGATTTCACGGCCGCGAGCGGCGCACATCGCGAACAGCCGAAGCCGCGCCGCACGACAGCGGCGCCTTCGCACACGATGCTGGTCGCCGCGCACGCGGACCGCGGCGCGCTCGACGAGCATGCGCGCCAGACACTCGCCGCCGCTGCATTGGTTGCGGATGCATCGACGGAAGTCGTGCTGCTGGTATTCGGCGAGTTCACCGGCGACGCTGCGGCGCTCGGCGCCGACAAGCTAATCGAATTGCCCATGTTCGATAGACGCAAGTTCGCGCCGGTCGATGAACTGAATGCGCTTGCGGCGTGCGTCGCGGCGTATGCGCCCGTGCATGTGTTCCTGCCCGACAACGCGACCGGCGACGGCGATCTCGGCCGCCGCTATGCAGCCGCGGCGAATGCGAGCGTCGCGACGCATGTGGTCGAAATCGACGCCTCGCACGTGGCCGCGTATGTGCATGCGAATACCGCGTTGGCTTCGCGCGCGTTGCCCGAAGTGGTTCTGCTCGCAGCGAATGCGGTCGATCCGAAGTTGCCGTTCGTCGGCGCGGGCGAGCGAGTGGTGTGGCGCTTCGATGGCGAGTCGGCCAGCGCGAAAGGCACGGTGCGCGATCTCGGCATCGAGGAAATGGACGCGGCGCAACTTGCATTGGAAGAGGCGGACTTCATCGTGTCCGCGGGCAACGGCGTGAGCGACGTGCCGGCGTTCGAGCGTCTCGCGGCCACGCTGGGCGCGGCGATCGGTGCAAGCCGCGTGGCCGTCGACGACGGCAAGTTCACGCGCGACAAGCAGATCGGCGCAACGGGCAAGACGGTCGAAGCGAGCGTGTATATCGCGTTCGGCATCTCGGGCGCCGTGCAGCATTTGCAAGGCATCAAGGATTGCCGTCATGTGATCGCCGTGAATCTCGACGCGAGCGCGCCGATTGCCAAGCGCGCGAATCTGACCGTGATCGCGGACGCGCAGGAAACCATTGCGGCGCTCAACGATGCCGCGGCTGCAGCGCGTTCGGCGCGCGGCACCGGCGCGGCGTTACTCAATTCGAAGGCCGTTGCGGAAGGAGCGCTTGCATGAAAATCGCCGTACTCGTTTCGGTGGGCCGGCATCCGGTAAGCGGCGTTGCGCGTTACAGCCGCAACGACGCAGCCGCACTCACGCTCGCGTTGTCGCTAGTGAAGCAGCACAACGCCACGCTCGATGTGCTGCATGCAGGCGACGCAGCGAATCCCGCGTTGCAGGAATATCTGGCGCTCGGTGCGCGCTCGGTGGAAGTGCTTGCGGTTCCCGCAGTTGGGGACGACGCGCAAGCGGATGCTTCCGCGCCGCTCGCCGCGCGTTTGCATGGCTACGATCTGGTGCTGACCGGAACGCGCGCGGAAGGCGCATTCGACAGCGGCATGCTGCCGTATCGCGTCGCCAATGCGCTGAATATTCCGCTCGTCGGCGCGGCCGTCGACGTGACGTTGAACGACGGTTGCGCGCAGGTTCGCCAATTCATGCCGAAGGGTTTGCGTCGACGTGTCGAAGTTCAATTGCCTGCGCTGATCGCGGTGCATCCGATGGCGAATGCGACGCCGACGTATGCATACGCACGACTGCGCGAAGGCACGATTCGTCCGGTTGCGAGTACGGCAGGCGCGGGAACAGCCGCGAGCGATGCCACCACAGAACCCGCCTGGACGATCCGCCCCGCAACCGCCAAACCCGTGCGCCTGGCCGCCGCTGAAAAGCGTTCCGGCCATGCCCGCATGCTTTCGGCAACCACGACGGAAAGCCGCGGCGGAAGCGTCGTAATTGAAGGGAGTTCCGTCGAAAAAGCACAAGTGATTCTCGCGTATTTGCGCGAGCATCAACTCGTGGATTACTGATTTCCGGTTCAGGCGAACCAGCGGCCAGGAGGGCCTGGCGCGGCGCCAGACGTGACACGCAACGGAGCACACAATGAAAGTTTCCGCAGACGTTCGCGCAATGATCGAACGCCGCAAAAAGAATCACACGCTGGAAGCGCCGTTCTATACGAGCGAGGACATCTTCGCGCTCGACATGGAAGCGATTTTTCGCCAGCACTGGATTCAGGTCGCAGTCGAGCCGGACGTGCCCGAACCGGGCGACTACATCACGGTGGAGATCGGTCATGATTCCATCCTGATCGTTCGCGACGACGACATGCAGGTGAGGGCGTTTCATAACGTATGCCGTCATCGCGGCTCGCGCCTGTGCAATACCGACAAGGGCTCGCTCGGCAACATCGTGTGTCCGTATCACAGCTGGACGTACAACCTGAACGGCGATTTGATGTTCGCCGAGCATATGGGCGACCAGTTCGACCGTTGCAAGCACAGCCTGAAGAAGGTGCACGTCGAGAACCTCGCGGGACTTATCTTCATCTGCCTCGCGGAGAATCCGCCCGCGGACTTTTCGGTGATGCGCGCCGCAATGGAACCGTATCTGCTGCCGCATGAACTGGCCGGCTGCAAGATCGCGGCATCGATCGACATTATCGAGGAAGGCAACTGGAAGTTGACGATGGAAAACAATCGCGAGTGCTATCACTGCGTCGCGAACCATCCCGAACTCACCATTTCGCTTTACGAATACGGCTTCGGCTATCAACGCTCGCCGGCCAACGAAGAAGGCATGGCCGCATTCGAAGAGACCGTTGCACGGCGCACCGCGCAATGGGAAGCGATGAAACTGCCGTCGGCGGAAATTGAACGGCTCGCGGATCTCGTGACAGGTTTTCGCACGCAGCGCCTGCCGCTCGATCGCGACGGCGAATCGCAGACGCTCGACGCAAAAGTGGCGTCGAAGAAACTGCTGGGCGGCTTTGAGCAGGCCGATCTCGGCGGGCTTTCTTTCTGGACGCAACCTAATTCGTGGCATCACTTCATGAGCGATCATATCGTGAGCTTTTCGGTGATTCCGCTTTCGGCGGGCAAGACGCTCGTGCGCACGAAATGGCTCGTGCACAAGGACGCACGCGAAGGCATCGACTATGACGTGAACAACCTCACGGCAGTCTGGCGCGCGACCAACGATCAGGACCGTGCGCTCGTCGAATACTCGCAGCGCGGCGCATCGAGCAGCGCGTACGAGCCGGGTCCTTATTCGCCGTTCACCGAAGGTCTCGTCGAGAAGTTCTGCGAGTGGTATAACGGCCGCATCGCGGATTACAGCAATGCACCGCAAACCCACGATGCCACGCCGCTTGCGCATGGCGAGAACGTCGTGTCCTTCGTGCGCTGAGCGCCGAGCGCAACCAGGAGCGGGAGAAAACAATGATGCGCGATCAGGCGGCGTTTCAGCCAGGCGGTGAGCCGGCCACAGACCCTGCAACAAGCCGTGCAAGCCGTGTTACGCAGCCGCGCTTCTGGGACGCGCTGCCGGCGCGCTGGAACAGCGACGTCGACGACACGCTGGTGTGCTGCCACGTCCGTCAGGAAACGCATGACGTGAAGAGCTTTTTCTTCCGCGCGCCGAATGAACGGGCGTTCGTGTTCGAGCCGGGGCAATTCATCACGCTCGAACTCGATATAGACGGCGAATCGATTAACCGCTGCTATACGATTTCGTCGCCGCCGACGCGGCCACACACCATCTCCATTACGGTGAAGCGCGTGCCGGGCGGCAAGGTGTCGAACTGGCTACACGACAATCTGCAAGTGGGCGGCGAGGTTCGCGTGCTTGGGCCGGCCGGCGAATTCACGTGCGCCCGCCATCCCGCGCGCAAATTCCTGTTTCTGTCGGCGGGTTCCGGCATTACGCCGTTGATGTCGATGAGCCGCGCTCATCACGAACTCGGCGAGGACAGCGACATTGTGTTTGTGCACAGCGCTCGCACGCCGGACGACATCATCTTCGCGCGCGAACTCGATCTGATTGCGTCGAATCACGCGCATTTTCGCACCGCATTTGTGTGCGAACGCTTAGGCGCGCGCACGAATTGGCCTGGCGTGACGGGCTTTTTGACCTTACCGCTGCTCAAGCTGATTGCGCCGGACTTTCTGGAACGCGAGATCTTTACCTGCGGCCCCGCGCCGTATATGCAGGCGGTACGTAATCTTCTGGATGAGGGCGGCTTCGATCGCCGTCATTATCATGAAGAGAGCTTTTCGTTCGAAACGGTCAGCGAGGTCGCCGCGCAATTGACGACCGCTCACGTCGGCGATGTATTGCAGACCGCGACTGAAGCGGTTGCTGTGGAGAGCTTTGCAGAAGCGCGGCAAGAAGCGCCGGCTTTCAAGCCGGCTCCCGCGGCGCCGGAAGTCGGAACCGAAATCGAAACGCGCTATAAAGTGAGCTTCACGAAGAGCAATCGCGAGATCGAATGCGGCAGCGGCCAACATGTATTGGACGCTGCAAAAAAAGCGGGCGTGCGCCTGCCCGCATCGTGTACCCAGGGTATGTGCGGAACCTGCAAGGTAAAACTCGTATCCGGCGAGGTCGCGATGAAGCACGCGGGCGGCATTCGTCAGCGCGAAATCGATCAGGGTATGGTGCTGCTGTGCTGCAGCAAGCCGCTCACCGATCTCGTCGTCGAAAAGTGACTGGCGCGCGCGCCAGGAAAAGCAGTTGTCGCTAGTGGCCGGGCACGCAGATTAACCAGGTCGCATGCGGACAACTGCGTGTCGCAAAACAACGTTACTGGGCAATTCTGGCTGGCGATTCTAAATGCTCATTGGGTTGTTTGTGGAAGTGAACGGGAGAACGGCGATGAGACTGATCAGAAAGATATTGGTGTTGAGCACCCTGAGCGCGGCGCTGGCAGCAAGCAGCGTGAGCGTTTCGGCGGATACGAAGCCGACCATCAAAATCGGCTACGTGGAAGGCTGGGACGACAGCGTGGCGACGTCCAACGTCGCTGCACGCGTGATCGAGAAACGTCTCGGCTATCAGGTTCAACTCGTGCCGGTCGCGGCCGGCGTGATGTGGCAAGGCGTGGCGCGCGGCGATCTCGACGCGACGCTGTCCGCGTGGCTGCCGGTTACGCATGGGGCGTACTGGAACAACTTCAAGGAGAAGGTGGTCGACCTCGGGCCGAACTTTAACGACGCGAAGATCGGTCTGATCGTGCCGGATAATCTCGACGTGAAAACGGTCGGCGATCTCGAAGCGAAGAAAGCGGAATTCGGCTCGCGTATCGTCGGTATCGACGCCGGCGCGGGCGTGATGCAAAAAACCAGCGAGGCCATCAAGGCGTATGGACTCGACTACAAGCTGATGCCCAGTTCGGGCAGCGCAATGACTGCGGAACTCGCGCGTTCGGAAGCGGCGAGCAAGCCGATCATCGTGACCGGCTGGAAACCGCACTGGATGTTCGCGAAGTACAAGCTGAAATTCCTCGAAGATCCGAAGAAGGTATTCGGCGAAGCGGAGCACGTCGATAGCGTCGTGAATCCGGAACTGGAAAAGAAGGCGCCGCAGGTGGTTGCGTTCCTGAAGAAGTTCCAGTGGAAGCCGGGCGAGATCGACAGCGTGATGCTCGCGACGCAAAACGGCGAGAAGCCGACCGCCGCAGCCGATGCGTGGATCGGCGCGCATAGCGATCGGGTGGATAGCTGGGTGAAGTAATCTGCTCTGTTTGCCGATATAGGCGATACGACAAGACGCCGCTTCTTTTCCAGAAGCGGCGTTTTTTTGTGCTGTGATGTTATTGTAGAACGACCGTTCTATCGCCATTGATAAACACACGCCGCTCGATAAACGCTTTCACTGCGCGAGCAAGCGTAATGCATTCGACGTCGCGGCCGGTGGCGAGCAGCCTGTCCGGACTATACGAATGATCGACGCGTTCGACCACTTGCTCGATGATCGGACCTTCGTCGAGATCGTCGGTCACGAAGTGCGCCGTTGCACCGATCAGTTTGACGCCGCGCGCATGCGCCTGGTGATAGGGTTTCGCGCCCTTGAACCCAGGCAAAAACGAGTGGTGAATGTTGATCGCGCGCCCGGCGAGCGCACGGCTCGTCTCGCCCGAAAGAATCTGCATATAGCGCGCGAGAATCATCAGTTCGGCCCCGGAAGTCTCGAACAGATCCAGCAGACGCGCTTCCTGTTGCGGCTTGGTATCGGCCGTAATAGGCAGATGATGAAACGGCAATCCATGTTGCTGCGCGAGTGGCTCGAAATCGCGATGATTCGAGCCGATACCGACAATGTCCATTTTCAGTTCGCCCATTCGCCAGCGGAACAACAGGTCGGCAAGACAGTGCTCGAGCTTCGACACCATGATCAGAACCTTGGGTCGCGTGCCGACATCATGCATCGCCCACTGCATATGAAAGCGCTCGGCAATAGACTCGAATTCGCGTTTGAGCGCCGAGATATTCAGCGTCTCGTTGCTGTTCACGCCGTGAAAGACGCAGCGCACGAAGAAGCGTTCGCTGAGATCGTCGTCGAAAACGGTGAGTTCGTCGATATAACAATGATGCCGGTCGAGAAAGCCGACAACGGCGGCAACCTGGCCCGCGGCGCTCGGACACGCAACGGTGAGAACCAGTTGATCTGGACGGGAATCGGCGGACATGCGCTCTCCACATAGACGATAGGCTCATGCCGCGGACGCGGCATGCATCGTCGCAGTAGAGCAAATCCGTGCGCGAGGCGGATAGAAGCGAATCGCCGTGGCAATGGAACGGGAGCGTCAGAGCGTCCGAGCGTCATTCCGCGTCGAGCCCGCATTCGCCGAGCAGCCATTGGCGGAAAGCGTCGACGGCCGGCGTGGCCGCGCGTTGCGTGACCAGCATATAGCCGCGCTCGGTGACGACCGGTGCATCGAATAGTTCGACGAGCTGCCCCGTTGCAAGCAATTCGTCGATGAGCGGCGCCCAGCCGAGTGCCACGCCCTGGCCCATGATCGCCGCATGCGCGACGAGCGTGAAGCTGTTGAACGTGATGCCGCGATGCGCGGCGGGCGCGACAAGACCATGCGCCGCGAACCAGTCGGCCCATGACAGCCAGCGCGCCGGCTGCGTGGGTTCAAGATGAAGCAGCGGCAGCGTGAGCAGTTCGGAGGGCGACGTGAGCGGCGGATGCGCCGCGAAAAACGCCGGACTGCACACTGGCGTCACACGCTCGGGAAAAAGCTTGACCACGCTGCGTGCATTCCAGTCCGCATGTTCGTCGCCGAATGCAATCGCCACATCGGCCTGATCGTGCGATGGATCGAATACGCTTTGCGACGTAATGATCTTGACATCGACATCGGGCATGAGTGCCTTGAATTGCGAAAGCCGAGGCATGAGCCAATAGGTTGCGAAGCCGAAGTCGGTGGATAGCGTAAGCGTTTGCGGCGTGCGGCGCGCGCGGATTTGGGCGGTGGCAACGCGGATCGTGTCGAGCGCATGACGCACGGCTTCAAAAAGGCGCTCGCCGTCTTCCGTGAGCCGCACGCCACGATGACCGCGCTCGAAAAGCGGCGCGCCCAGCGTTTCTTCCAGTTGCACGATGCGCTGGCTCACTGCCGGCTGCGTGGAGCCCAACTCGCGCGCGGCTGCCGTAAAGCTCGCGAGACGCGCGGCGGATTCGAACATCGTCAATGCCTGCATTGGCGGCAAGCGATCCTGCCTCGACATAACGCCCCCTTATAGGCACATAACGAATTGCCGTCTTCACAGCGCCGAATTGAACGGCAATAGTGATGTTGATGCCGCACGCGCTCCAAGAGCACCGCTCAAATGCGGCTGTTGTTGCAGATGCACCGGCACAGGTACTTGCACTGACATTCATGATTTTATTCGAGGCGCGCTCCAATGCTTGACAGCAAAAAGAATATTCTTATTCTGATGGCCGACCAGATGACTCCGTTCGCGCTCTCCGCGTACGGCCACCCGCTCACCCGAACACCCAACCTCGATCGTCTGGCAAAGCAGGGTGTGGTTTTCGATTCCGCGTACTGCGCGAGCCCGTTATGCGCGCCGTCGCGTTTCTCGTTTCTCTCCGGCAAGCTGCCGTCGGCAATTGGCGCTTACGACAACGCAGCAGAATTTCCGTCGCAAACGCTGACATTCGCGCATTATCTACGCGCGGAAGGCTATCGCACGATTCTCTCCGGCAAGATGCATTTCTGTGGCGCCGATCAGTTGCACGGTTTCGAAGACCGCCTCACTACCGACATTTATCCCGCCGACTTTGGCTGGACACCGAATTGGGACGACTTCGAAGCGCGCCCTACGTGGTATCACAACATGAGTTCCGTGATCGACGCCGGCCCTTGCGTGCGCACCAACCAGCTCGATTTCGACGATGAAGTGACGTTCACCACGCGCCAGAAGCTCTTCGACATCGCGCGCGAACGTCACGCGGGTAAAGATGCGCGGCCGTTCTGCATGGTCGCCTCGCTGACGCATCCACACGATCCGTATGCGATTCCGCAGAAGTACTGGGACATGTACCAGGACGAAGAGATCGACATGCCCACGCACCGCGACTCATTCGACGAAGCCGATCCGCATTCGAAGCGCCTGCGTCACGTTTGCGAAACCGATCGCACGCCGCCGACGGGGCAGCAGATCCGCAACGCACGGCGTGCGTATTACGGCGCAATTTCCTATGTCGACGATCAGTTCGGCGCGATTCTCGAAGCATTGGAAGAGGCCGGGCTCGCGAACGATACGATCATTGTCGTCACTTCCGACCACGGCGAAATGCTCGGCGAGCGCGGACTCTGGTACAAGATGACGTTCTTCGAAGGTGGTTGCCGCGTGCCGCTGATCGTGCATGCGCCGCAGCAATTCGACGCGCATCGTGTGAGTGCTTCGGTATCGCATCTCGATCTGCTGCCCACGCTTGTCGAACTCGCGCGTGGCGAACCACCCGCGGCGTGGCCCGATTCGCTCGACGGACATAGTCTCATGCCGCATCTTCTGGGAGAGCGGGGCGGTCATGATGAAGCGATCGGCGAGTACCTCGCTGAAGGTGCAATTGCACCGATCGTGATGCTTCGGCGCGGGCGCTTCAAGTTCATTCACACGCCGGTCGATCCGGATCAGCTCTATGACGTGCAGGCCGATCCGCTGGAGCGCGCGAATCTCGCATTCAACGCGGAGTACGCCGCTCAGGTCGAAGCATTCCGCAAAGAAATTGCCGCTCGCTGGAATCTCGCCGAGCTGCATCAGGAAGTGCTGCAGAGCCAGCGTCGTCGCCGTTTTCACTTCGCCGCGACCACGCAAGGCACCGTTGCTTCATGGGACTGGCAACCGCTCGTCGATGCAAGCCAGCGCTATATGCGCAACCACATCGACCTCGATACGCTGGAGGCGATGGCGCGCTTTCCCGCGGTCGCGCACTGAGTTGTCCCACTTGTCTTGCACCGCTACGCCCGACGCTCCACGCTAACGATTCACCCACCCACAGGAAGCCGCGATGATGAACAAGCTATTCAAACAGGCCATGTCCGGCGTTGCGCTGCTATGCGCGGCGGCGAGCTTTGCGTCGGCCGCCGAGCCGCAATCGTGCATGCAGGTCAACATGGCGGGGCCGGGATGGACCGACATCGACGCAACGAATGCGATGACCGGCGTCGTGCTGAAGGCGCTCGGCTATAAGCAGAAGGTGGCTAACCTGTCGGTGCCGATTACGTACCAGGGCCTGAAAAAAGGGCAAATCGACGTATTCCTCGGCAACTGGATGCCCGCGCAGGCGCCGGTCGTCAAACCTTTCGAAGAAGAAAAGTCGATCGTGGTCGTGCATCCGAACCTGAGCAATGCGAAGTTCACGCTTGCCGTGCCCGACTATGTGGCGGCGGCCGGCGTCCATTCGTTCGCGGATCTCGCGAAGAATGCCGACAAGTTCGACAGCAAGATATACGGCATTGAACCGGGCGCGCCGGCCAACCAGAACATCAAGAAAATGGTGGATGACAAGGCGTTCGGACTCGATAGCTGGAAAGTCGTGGAATCGAGTGAGACAGGCATGCTCACGCAAGTGGAGCGGGCCGTGCGCGAGAAGAAGTGGATCGTCTTTCTTGCGTGGGAGCCGCATGTGATGAATACGAAGTTCAAACTGTCGTATCTGGACGGAGGCGACAAGTACTTTGGTCCGAACTACGGCGGCGCCACCGTGAACACCGTTGCGCGCAGCGGCTATGCGGAGCAGTGTCCGAATGTCGGCCGTCTTTTCAGGCAACTTACGTTTAACGTCGATTTGGAAAACGGCGTGATTACCGAAGTACTGGAAAAGAAAACCAGTGTCGATGTGGCCGCAACCGAAGCACTCAAGCGTCATCCCGATCTGCTCAAATCGTGGCTCGACGGCGTGAGCACCGCGAATGGCGCCAATGGATTGCAAGCCGTGCAAACAGCGCTCGGTGTGAAATAACAAAGGCCATTGCAATCGCCAGGTCGCGAGGCGACAGATTCATGTCGCATCCAATCGATTCGCCGTAAATCTGGACCCGTATTCTTGACTCGTCGATGCCGGCCTGGCGGAATTTTAATGCTCAACAAATAGCAGCCAGGTCTTATCGACCGGTCTCAACCGGTTTCGAACTGCCCGTCATGCGAGAAATGCCGCACGCCTGAAAGCCGCGCGGCAGGGATCGCTTTATCCAACGAGTTGCGCAGGCATAGAGCAGGGGAGAATTAGATGAAGAAGAGAAATGCCGTCAGTCTTTCGGGACTCGCTATTGCAGCAAGCGCGGTATGTGCGCCAACGGCTGTCCATGCACAAAGCAGCGTCACGCTGTACGGCATTCTGGACGCCGGCATTACGTACGTGAACAACGCCGGTGGTTCCCACCAGGTTAAGTTCGACGACGGCATTTCGTATGGCAACCGGATCGGCTTCAAGGGCGTCGAAGATCTCGGCGGCGGCTTGCAGGCGGTATTCGTACTCGAGTCGGGTTTCCACGTAGGCAATGGACAACTCGGATTCGGTGGCGCTGAGTTCGGACGCCAGGCGTATGTCGGTCTGAAGAACAACTTGGGCACCTTGTCGTTTGGTAACCAGCTCGACATGACCGAAGAATTCGCGTACCTGTACAACATATCCGCGTGGGCAAGCGGTTACGCGATCCACCAGGGCGACTTCGACCGGATGAACGGCGACCGGCTGCCTAACTCGATCAAATTTCTCTCCGCCGATATATCCGGCTTTTCTTTCGGCGGCATGTACTCGTTCGGCAACACGGCCGGCGACGTCCATCAGAAAAGTGCGTGGAGCGTGGGCGCACGCTATGAGCACGGTCCGTTCAACATGGGCGCCGCTTATACGCAGTTGAACAACCCGTTCGGCATCTATGCATTCGATCCGTACGCGATGATCGGCACGCATACTTTCCTCGGCAGGCCGACCGTTTCCGTCGATCCTGCAACCGGCGCGGTTACAGATCTGTATAGCTCGACTTCATTTCCGGTCGACAGGCAGGGCGCGTTTGCAGTCGGCGCCGCTTATACGATCGGCAATGTGATGCTGAGCGGCAACTTCACTTACACGACGATCAAGGGCCTTGGTCAGACCTCGCATATGCAGGTTTATGAAGGCGGCGCTTCGTATACGTTCACGCCGGCGTTGATGCTCTACGGCGGCTATCAGCACACGCGATTCGAAGGAAACCACTGGAATCAGGGCTCGCTCGGGCTTCACTACCTGTTGTCGAAACGCACGGATGTGTACATCTCGGGCGATTATCTGCGCGCATCGGATGGTGTGAATGCGGTGATCGGCTATAGCTTCACGCCGTCGTCGACCAGCACGCAGGCTGATGTGCGCATCGGCATGCGCCATTCGTTCTGAAGCGGCGCGGCGGATTTCTGTGAGCGGGAATCCGCCTGGATTTAGCCGTTAATTTGCAGCCGTCGAAGACAGAGCGCAATGCGTCGCACCATCGCGGCTCGTACGCTTGACCTCGATCAAGAGCGCCCACGTCTTCTGACCGATGATGTCGTTACGACTTTAATCATCGCGTTGGAGGACATCATGACTAGCTCGGACGGCAGGATGTTATTTTCGGCGATCGCCGTTTTTGTGGCGCTCGGGGGCATAGGGGTGTCGATCCGCGGCTTGCTGTTCGACGAGCCGTCATTTTTTCGTTATGGCATTGCCGGTGTGGTCGGCGGCGTTGCGTGCTTCGTGTGGCTACTCAATTCCGCACGCGACGGCAACTCGTGATCGCCTGACTGCGTAGCGGCCGCTTGCTCACATCAGCGGCGCTCCGAGCATTGCCCCCAAGCATTGCCACCACCAGCGGCCAGACCCCGCTCTGACGCTGTCTCCTCATCACCAATACATTCAACATGCCAGTGCCCGTTTCGACGAGCGCATAGGCGGGCGCCTCCTCGCGCCGTCCGTTGCCAGTCGTTCTTTCCGCCACGAGCGTTGCACTAAATCAAACGATGCGCACGGTGCGCGGCCCTGCGACCTCGTTGACGCAGGTCAATCGTCAGATGCGGATACGCGCTCATGATTCTCTCATCGACTCGCTGCTCCAGGTGGCTTTCGCTGCCGCAACGGTCGACGGAAACGTGCAGATCGGGCGGAGGCAAACATGTACGCACACATCGTGGTGGCACTCGACGGCAGCGACGCAGCCAAGCGCGCGCTGAGCGAAGCGATTCAGTTGACGAAGCTCTCGCGCGGCAGGTCGGAACCACGCTGCTCGATGGCGCACAGAAACAGATGCGCGAGATGGACGTCGTGGGCGACACGGAGATCGTGGAAACCCGGGGCATCGCCGAAGACATCGCCGGCACGTTGCTGCGCTTCGTTCAGTGGAGCGGCGCGGACCTTGTTGTGATGGGCACTCACGGACGGCGCGGATTGCGGCGCATGGTGATCGGCAGCGTTGCCGAGCGTTTCGTCCGCCATGCGACGTGCCCCGTTCTGCTGGTTCGCGAGCCCACTGACGCAAAGCGCGAGGCGCCGCTTTGACACAATCCGGCCGCTCGTCTCTCTGATCATTGGAGTCATCTCGTGAAAGCACTGGTTTATCACGGCGCCGGAAAAAAATCGCTCGACAAGCGGCCGATGCCGGAACTCGCGTCGCCCACCGACGCCATCGTCAAGGTGACACGCACGACGATCTGCGGCACCGACCTGCATATCCTGAAGGGCGATGTCCCCACCTGCGAGCCGGGGCGCATTCTCGGCCATGAAGGAGTGGGAATCGTCTATCAGGTTGGCGCTGCCGTGAGCACGCTGAAAGCGGGTGACCCTGTGCTCATCTCGTGCATTTCGTCGTGTGGCAAGTGCGACTACTGCCGGCGCGGAATGTACTCACACTGCGCGACGGGCGGATGGATTCTTGGCAACAGGGTCGACGGCACGCAAGCGGAGTACGTGCGCATTCCTCACGCCGAAACAAGCTTGTACCGCATTCCCCAAGGCGCGGACGAAGAGGCGCTAGTGATGCTTTCCGACATCCTGCCGACCGGCTTTGAATGCGGTGTTCTCAACGGCAAGGTTGAACCGGGAAGCACGGTGGCGATTGTCGGCGCGGGGCCGATCGGGCTCGCGTCGCTGCTTACCGCGCAGTTCTATTCGCCGGCGCAGATAGTGATGATCGACCGCGACCCTTACCGTCTGGAAGTGGCGTCGCGCTTCGGGGCGACGGCGTGCATCGATAGCGGCGTCGACGATCCGGTGGCAAAGCTCATGAAGCTCACCGCCGGAACGAGCGCGGATTGCGTGATCGAGGCCGTGGGTGTGCCCGAGACTTTCGAGTTATGCCAGGCGCTGGTGGCGCCTGGCGGCGTCATCGCCAATGTGGGCGTGCATGGCGTAAAGGCGGATCTGCATCTGGAATCGCTGTGGGATCGCAACATCTCGATCACGACGCGTCTCGTCGATACGGTCAGTACGCCGATGCTGTTAAAGACCGTGCACGCCGGCCGGCTCAGCGCCGCGAGCCTGATCACGCATCGCTTCAAGCTCGACGATGTACTGAAAGCCTACGAGACTTTCGGCGATGCGGCCCGATCGCATGCGTTGAAGGTCATCATCGAAGTGGCGTAAAGGCTCGTTGAATCGTCTGCCGGCATGCATGCCTCGCCGACATGATCCACGTCAAACAGAACGGTGCCGCACACGCCTAACCTTGAATAGCACAGGGGTTTGCCGCGTTGCCCCTCGATTCAACGCCCAACCTTCAGGAGGCTTACCATGCGCGCATCCGATGTCATGACCCACACCGTTGTCTCGGCCACGCCCGACATGACCATTCGTCAGGTCGCCAAGATGTTTGTCGATAACGGCATCAGCGGCGCGCCAGTGCTGGATACGGACGGCAGCATCGTCGGCATCATCAGCGAAGGCGATCTGCTTCGCCGCAGCGAGATCGGAACCGACGAGACCAGGCGCGCGTCGTGGCTCGATTTCTGGTCCGCGAGGCACGAGGCGCGCGATTACGTCAAGACGCATGCGGCCAAGGTGAGCGATGTGATGACGACCGATGTGGTGACTGTGCAGCCTGACACGCCGCTTGGCGAAGTTGCGGGCATTCTCGAAGCACGGCACGTCAAACGCGTGCCTGTGACGGAACGGGGACAGGTGGTCGGCATCGTGAGTCGTGCCAATCTCGTCCAGGCGCTCGCGAGCGTGCCCGATGAACCGGTGTCGGACGCCACGCTCTCGGACGCCGAAATCCGCGCGGTCCTCATGGGTGAACTGGCGGGGCGCAGATGGGGCTTTGCCGGCCGCAATATCGTGGTGACAGACGGCGTCGTGCATCTTTGGGGCGTTTTCCAGTCGGCCGACGCAGTGGATGCCGTGCGCGTGGCGGCGCAGAACATACCCGGCGTCAAGCGTGTGGAAGATCACACCGAGCCGTATCAGATGATGCCTGGCATCTAGTAGCGGAAAGTAGCTCCGTACTTCTGCGCGTGCCCGATACCCGCGTCGCCTGCGATACGAACTGCCGCTAGGCCGCGGCCTTCAGTCGCTCGTCAGGCGCGGCGCCAGAGGCGGGAAACGATACTTCCACGGCGAGTCCGCGGCTCTCGAGGCCGGGCCCGAAGCGCACGGTCGCGCCAAAGTGTTCCGCGATGCGCGCGACAATCGAGAGGCCAAGACCGCTGCCGGTCGCCTGGTTGCCGGTGGCGCGAAAGAACCGGTTGGTCAGACGCGCGACGTCCGCCGACGCCACACCGGGGCCGTCGTCGCGCACGGTCACGACAACGCGATTATCGAGCGGCTCGTTCATGCTCCTGACCGCAATTTCGATGTTGCCGCCCTCGCTTCCGTACTTGATTGCGTTGTCCACTAAATTGTCGAACAGGATACCGATCAGCACAGGCTCCGCATTGATTTCGGCCTGCATGTCGCAGTCGAGCATCGCGCGCATGTTTTTTTGCTGCAGGTTGCCGGCGTTGGCCAGCACGGCATCCTTGGCGAGCGCGCCAGGCGCGAGCGGTGCCTTCGACAGTTTTTCATGCATGTCCAGACGTGCGAGCAGCAGCAATTGCTCGGCGAGCCGCGCGCTGCGATCCACGCCTTGCACGACGCGCTCCATCGCGAGTCGCTGCCGCGCCGGGTCCGGCTCGGCGAGCGCAACCTGTGCCTGAACCTTGATGGCGGCCAGCGGCGTCTTCAGTTCGTGAGCGGCGTCGGCGGTAAACGCGCGTTCACGTTCGAGCGAATGGTGCAGACGCGAGAGCAGCAGATTGAGCGCGTCGACGAGCGGGCGCACCTCGGTCGGCGCGTCGCCGATTTCGACAGGCTCCAGGCGGTTGATATGTCGCGAGCGGATTGCATCCGACAGCACGCGCAGCGGCGCAAGGCTCCAGCCGATGCTGAACCACACGAGCAACGCGAGGACCGGCAGCGCAATCAGGGCAGGGCGCGCGATACGGCTCGCCACTCCGCTGACCAGATCGCTGCGCGTATTGGCCTGCTCGAATACGCGTACCGTGTGGCCCAGCGCCGTGCCGCGCAGCGTGAACGAGTGATACGTCTGACCGCCTAGCACGACGTCTTGCGTGCCCGTGACCGCCGGCAGCGGCAGGTCCCATGCACCGAGCGCGCGCAGGGCAGGGCTGCCGGCAATCACGTCGCCGTCGCGCGTGCGCACCTGAAAGAGCGCGTCGCGCGGCAGCGAGTCGTCGTCGTCGTTCTCGCTCGCACTGGTCGCGCCGCCTCTTTCTTCCTCGCGCACGTCGATGTGCGCGTTGGCAAGCGTGGCGAGGTTGGCCCGATCGAGAAGCGCGAGCACCTGCGCGACTTCCGCGAGGCGCGCTTCTTCCCATTCGCCGACTTCGTGCGTGGCCTCACGATAACTCGACGCAAGCGCAATCGCCCAGACCGCCGCGATGCTGCCGAGCACGAGCAGCATGAGCCGCCTGCGAATGGATGCGCTCATTTACTCTTTCTCCACCACATAGCCGATATTGCGCACGGTTCGTATGAGCTTTGCGCCAAGCTTTCTCCGAAGGTTCGAGATGTGCACCTCGATTGCATTGCTTTCGATTTCCTGCTGCCAGCCATACAGGCTTTCTTCGAGCCGCGAACGCGACTGCGGAATGCCCTGGTTGGTCAGCAATTGCAGCAGGATTGCCCATTCGCGCGACGTGAGCGGCACCCGCGTGCCGGCAAGCTGGGCCGTTTGCGCCGCGGGGTTCACCGTGAGATCGCCATAGCAGATCAGCTCGACGCTGCGGCCTTGCGCGCGGCGAAGCAGGGCGCGGCAACGGGCCGTCAGTTCCGTGAGGTCGAAGGGCTTGCCCAGGTAATCGTCCGCGCCGGCCTCCAGACCGCTGACGCGGTCTACCACCGTGCCGCGTGCCGTCAGCACAAGCACGGGCACGTCGTTGCCGGCGTCGCGGATTCGCTTGAGCAGATCCATGCCGGACACGCGCGGCAGGCCGAGATCGAGTACGACGAGCGCGTAGCTCGTGGTGTCCAGCGCGAGGCCGGCTTTATGGCCGTCGCGCGCCCAGTCGACCGTGAAACCCGCCTGACGCAGACCCGCTTCGACCCCGCAGCCGATCAGGTCGTCGTCTTCAACCAGTAGTACACGCATGGGACGCAAATTCCGTTGAGTGTTGTGATAGTGATTGCAATGCATCGCGGAAAAGCGGCGCTGGAGTCCGCAGTTTAACCGCGCTGGCATCGCATGCATTACCGGTATGCGAATGGATTGTGCTTGCCCGCTTGAGCGGCCTTCCTTGACAAAGACCGGCTATTGATACGAACCTTATGCCCCCTCAGCAAGCGACGAACGCAATCGACATTCGGCTGCACATTACCTGCAAGACCTTGAGCACATGAATACCTATGCCGATAAGCATTTCGTTTGAAGTCCTGGAGGTGCTGGACGCGATCGACCGTACGGGCACGTTCGCTGAAGCTGCGGAAACGTTGCATCGCGTTCCTTCGTCGCTAACGTACCTCGTGCAAAAACTGGAAAGCGACATGCAGGTCGAGCTTTTCGACCGCAGCGGCAGACGGGCGAAACTCACGGAGGCAGGGCGCTTTCTTATCGATGAAGGGCGTCAGCTTCTGGCAGCCGCCCGGCATCTCGAAGCGAAAACGAAGGGCATACAGAGCGGTTGGGAAAGCGAGTTGCGAATATGTCTGGATGCGATTCTGCCGTCCGCATCGTTATGGCCGCATGTTCGTGCTTTTTATGACCTTGGAATGGTGACGCAGTTGCGCCTTTCGACCGAGGTGCTTGGCGGCGTATGGGACGCGCTGGTGACGCAGCGCGCCGATCTCGCGGTGGGCGCATTCGGCGAGCCGCCGCATGCATCGAATATTGCAGCCCGGCCGATCGGCACCCTTCGCCATGTGTTCGTCGTTGCGCCCGACCATCCGCTTGCCGATTTGCCGCAGCCGCTGGAAAGCGCGGCAATCGCGCGATACAGGGGCGTCGTGATAAGCGACACGTCCCGGCAATTGCAGCCTCAATCGGTCGCAAGGCACGACGGACAGAGCGTGATCGTCGTGCCCACACTCGCAGCCAAGGTCGAAGCGCTGTGCGAAGGTATCGCTGTCGGCATGTTGCCCGATCGCGTGGCGGAAGGCCCGATAAGCGAAGGCAAGCTCGTGACGCGACGCGTCGCGGGCGTGCGTGAATATACAAATTGCTATCTCGCGTGGCGCGAAGACAAAATGGGCCGCGCGTTGGAGTGGTGGATCGCTCAGCTCGACAAACCGGATCTGGTCGAGCGATTTTTTGGGGCGTTGCCGCCGCGTTGATGCATCATTGACGGCATCTCATCCATCGGAGCGTTCCCGTCATCATGAAGGCACTTAGATTTGCGCAGTTCGGTCAGCCGGACGTCTTGTTCGTCGACGAAGTTCCGGCGCCCTCGGCCGGTGCAGACACCGCAATTGTTCAGGTGCGGGCGGCATCCATCAATCCGAGCGACGTAAAGAATGTCGGCGGCCGAATGAGCCAGACGACGCTGCCGCGCACGCCGGGGCGCGACTATTCGGGCATCGTTATCGACGGCCCGCAGGAATGGCTCGGCGTGGAAGTGTGGGGCTCGGGCGATGCCGGCTTTACCTATGACGGCACACACGCTGAGCAGATCGCGGTGCCCGTCGCGAGCCTTTGTCGCAAGCCGGGCAACCTGTCGCACGAACAGGCGGCGGCGATCGGCGTCAACTTCGTGACCGCGTGGTGCGCGATAGTCGAAGCGGCGCAGGTCACGAACGCGGACACGGTGGCGATCATCGGGCTGGGCGGCGTAGGCGGCGCGGCGGCGCAGATCGCGCGGCGCATTGGGGCAACGGTGATTGGCGTGACGCGAGGCGCGCGCATGAACCCGTATGTCGATGCCGCCGTCGACAGCCTCGGCGATACCGTCGCGCAGTTGCGTGCAGCGAGCGATGGCGGCGCATCCGTCGTGTTCGATACGGTGGGCGGCTCGATGTTCGAAACGGCCGTCAAAATGCTCGCGCTGCGTGGACGTCTGATCGAAATCTCGGCGACGGATCGTCGTCAGGTGAGCTTTGACCTGGCCGATTTTTATCACAATGAAAGCCGGCTAATGGGTGTCGATTCGCTCAAGCGGGACCTCACCGCGGCCGCCAGGATTCTCGAAGACTTGCGCGCAGGGTTCGAGGAGGGCAGTTATCAGGCGCCCGCGATCGCCAGAACGTATGCACTCGACGATGCCGTCGCGGCTTACCGTGCCGTCGACGCGGGCACGTCGGGACGCATCGTGTTGAGCCTGTGAAAGCCGCGCTGTGAAAGCCGCAGCGGCGCGACGTCAGTCTAGCTGCGGACCCAGTCATCAGGCGCTTCGAAGGTCTTGATCACGCGTGCCGGTATGCCGCCGGCGAGGCTCCTGGGAGGAATTGCGCCGGTGACAATCGATCCGGCCGCAATGACACTGTGGTCGCCGATAGAAGCGCCTGCCAGAACCATCGAGTTCGCACCGATCCACACGTTGTTGCCGATTGAAACCGATGCCTCGGTTAGCGGTTCATCCGGGCATACCTGATGAAAGTGCGTGTCGTAGATATAGACCATGTCCGCGACCTTCACGGAGTGGCCGATCTTGATCGATTTCGCGGCGCATAAAACGACACCGTCGTTGAATAGTGCGTTGTCGCCGACTTCGAGTACGGCATCCTGGAGCACCGTGAATTGCTGCCGAAGACGAAACGAGCGGAAGCAACAATTCTCTCCGAGCGTGACGCGTCCTTTGCCGGCGAAATCGGGAAAGTATCCGTCGACTATGGGTCGTCCCGCACATTGGATGGTCCGCGGTTTGACTAGCGAATAAAGGAGTCCCTTGAGGCTGGATCTTTTCAAAATACTTCTGAGGTCCATTTCTTTGACTCCTCCGAGTAATGCGTCAACGATAGGGAACTCGATATGGAAAATCGGGCCTTCGATGGTTGCGTTTTGGGGATGCGATTCTGGCGTGACTCATTTGTTCACGCCGGGACAGGTTGCGGTATGGGAACCGGCCGGTCGCGGTATCGATATGCGGAACAGGTGAGTATACCAGTGCCTTCGGAGGCGGCTGAGTTGGCGGCTGAGTTCGCGACGACAGGCGGTGTCACCAGGTGCCCGTCGCGCTTCGCAGCCGCACCTACGCGCGAGCACCTGGACCAGTTCCACGTCGGCGGGATCGATGCTTTTCCAATAGTCATTCGCAAGGCCGCTTACCGTCGGTTTCCTCGGAGCGCATGGGACTAAGGTCCAATGGCGGCGGTGGTTCGAAGGTTGTAGCGTGAGCAGCAGCGGTCTGGCTGTTCTGTTTCATCACGATCAGCACATCGCGGCTCACCTGTACCGGAGGAAAACATGGGCCCTGCAATCGTGGATGTAGCCGAACAAGCACGCCTGAACGATGCGCGCGAGACGAACGTGCCGTGGAAGAAGTGGGGGCCCTACATCAGCGAGCGGCAGTGGGGCACGGTGCGTGAAGACTACAGTGACAACGGCGATGCGTGGAACTACTTCACCCATGACCATGCGCGTTCGCGCGCCTACAGGTGGGGCGAGGACGGGCTAGGCGGATTGTGTGACGATCAGCAGCGGCTGTGTTTTGCGCTGGCGTTATGGAATGGGCAGGACGCCATCTTGAAGGAGCGCCTGTTCGGCCTCACCAACAGTGAGGGCAATCATGGCGAGGACGTGAAGGAGTATTACTTCTATGTCGACAGCACGCCCACGCATTCGTACATGAAGTACCTTTATAAATATCCTCAGCGCGAATATCCGTACCGGGATCTCGTCCAGACGAATCGCCAAAGATCGCGCGAAGAGATGGAATACGAACTGCTGGACACCGGCATCTTCGACGATGACCGCTATTTCGACGTATTCGTGGAATACGCGAAGGCCGCTCCGGAAGACATCCTCGTGCGGATTACCGTGCACAACCGCGGACCCGAGACCGCACCGTTACGCGTTCTGCCGACACTCTGGTTCCGCAATACATGGTCATGGGGCGAGGACGAGCGCAAGCCGTCCGTGCAGGATGCGGGCGCTGGCGTCATCCGGGCCGCGCACCACGATCTGGGCGAATACTGGCTTCACTGCGAAGGCGCACCAGAGACGCTTTTCACCGAAAACGAAAGCAATACGCAGCGCCTGTGGGATCAGTCCAACGCGTCGCGCTACGTCAAGGATGCGTTCCACGCGTACGTTGTCTCGGGACAGCGCGACGCGGTGAATCCGGAGAGAACCGGAACCAAGGCAGCGGCCCATTACAGCTGCGAGGTGCCTGGTGGCGGCAGCGCGACCATCCGCTTGCGCCTTGCGCCATCCAGACTCGACGACGCCTTCGGCGGCTTCGAGCAGATCTTCGATAGCCGCCTCGCCGATGCCAACGAGTTCTACGAGCGCATTACGCCCAGATCGCTGTCCGAAGACCAGCGCCGGGTGCATCGTCAGGCGTTGGCAGGCATGCTCTGGGGCAAGCAGTACTATTACTTCGATCTCGAACTGTGGCTTCGCGAGCATGGCAGCCATCCTTTGCTCGACTCCGCGCGGCGTGATGTGCGCAATACCGAGTGGTTTCACATGTTGAACGCCGACGTGATCTCGATGCCGGACAAGTGGGAGTACCCGTGGTACGCGGCCTGGGACCTGGCCTTTCACACGATCGCGCTGGCGCAGGTCGATTTCGACTTCGCGAAGGAGCAGTTGCTGCTGATGCTGCGCAGCCTGTACGTGCACCCGAGCGGGCAAATTCCCGCCTACGAATGGAATTTCAGCGATGTGAATCCGCCGGTGCACGCCGCCGCCACGCTGTGGCTGTACAAGTATGAGAAAGAACTGGGACGAGCCGACCCGCGTTTCCTGGAGCGCTCGTTTCAGGGGCTGATGCTCAACTTTAACTGGTGGGTCAATCGCAAGGACCCCTCGGGCCGCAATGTATTCGCCGGCGGCTTTCTCGGTCTCGACAACATCGGCGTGTTCGACCGCAGCGCGGAACTGCCGACGGGCGGGGCGCTAGAACAGGCGGACGGCACCGCATGGATGGCGTTTTACTGCCAGACCATGCTGGAGATGGCGATCAATCTGACCGAGTACGACCCGCTCTACGAGGAGGTCGCCTTCAAGTTCGTTCAGCATTTCATGTGGATCGCCTATGCGATGGACCGACGCGGCGAACACGAAGACGAGATGTGGGACGAGCAGGACGGCTTTTTCTATGATCTGCTGCGCCTGCCCGACGGCAAGACGACGCGGCTGAAGATCAGGTCGCTGGTCGGGCTGCTGCCGCTGTGCGCGTCGACGGTGTTCGAGGCGCACTCTCTCGAGCGCATGCCCAGGCTCGCCGCGCTGATCGCGCAGTTTCGCAAACGCTACCCCGAATTGATCGCGCAGATTGCCCCGACCGACACCGGCTTCATCGGCTATAACCAGCGCAGGCTGCTGTCCATTCTGAACAGGCGCAAGCTGGAACGGGTGCTGCGCTATATGCTCGACGAGAACGAATTCCTCGGGCCGCACGGCATCCGTTCGCTCTCCCTGTATCACCTGGAACATCCTTATGCGATCAACGTCGGCGGACAGGAGTACAAGGTGCAATACCTGCCGGCCGAATCGAATACCGGCATGTTCGGCGGCAATTCCAACTGGCGCGGACCGGTGTGGATGCCGGTCAACCTGCTGATCGTCCGCGCGCTGGTGAACCTGTACAGTTTTTTCGGCGATGACTTCAAGGTCGAATGCCCCACCGGCTCCGGGCAGCAGATGACGCTCTTCGAAGTGGCGCAGGAGATTGTTCGTCGTCTGACCGGCACGTTTCTGCGCAATGCGGAAGGCAAACGACCGGTCTACGGCGGAACGGAAAAATTCCAGAGCGATCCTCACTGGCGCGACCTGATTTCGTTTTACGAGTACTTTCACGGTGACAACGGCGCGGGCCTCGGAGCCAGTCACCAAACCGGCTGGACGGGCCTCGTCGCGCCGCTGCTCGATCTGTTCGGGCGCGTCGACGCGAAGACCGCGCTGGAAATCGATCGTGCACGCGTGATGTCGCAAGTCGTCAGGGGGCAGGTGGGCGGAGAAGAGACCGGTGGATAGTGAGCGAGGCAAAGTGCCCGAGGTATGTCGCCGGTTTGCAGAAATTTGTTCTGACCAGCGGGCCTTAAACAAAGGCTCGGGCGCTCTCAAGAACAATTTTCCCACGACGGTTTGGGCAAAAAATTGTTCTTTAGACAGCAATTGCATAAATTTGTAGATTTCCCCAAGTGCCCGTGTTCCATGCGTCCGCTTGAACTCTTCCAGCCCAACGCTATTGTCGATCGTCAACCATTTTTGAGCCACCGACGTCCGTTCGCCCGGGCTGCGCTGCGGATGCTGTTTCCGAGCCCTTAATCGTTCTGATTGTCGGCGGCATGAGCATCGATACACCGCATTCGCAACGCCGGACGACGGGATTGCTGAAAAGTAGAGCCGCGGGTGCGGTTGCCTCCAGCAGCGGAGATCCGAACTCCGCATCGAAGATATGCAAGCAAAGCCGGCGCAATGACAATCGTTGCTAAGAGCCGTTGTCAACAGCCGGATGACCAGCGAGTCTGAGACATCTAGATTTTTCATGACCTTTGCGGACGTTAGACATCCACGAGTATCGGTTCCGCGCGCACCGCTATCGGGCACATGAATGCCTCCGCGCCTATCGGCAGACGTCGAGTAAGCCCGATGGAGGAAACTGCGGAATGCCCCGATGCGGGCCTGAAGGCTTCGCGGCAGTGGCGATTGATAGGCCGGGGTGCTTAGCGGTGTCGGATGCAGCGCGTTCAGGCGGGATAGGCGTCGAGTTGTCCCGCGCTGTCAGCGTCGAAACGAGAAAAGGTAAATTGCACCGGGCGGCGTCGACCTGCGAACAGACCAAGATGATGGCTTTGCGCGACAGATTGCATGCGATCCAGTTCGGCATCGTCGCGGGCGTGCCGGCACATGAGCACGACGGCGAAACTCTGCTGTATTCAATCGACGTACCGTACGAGTTTCGAGATTGCATACAGCAGAGTTGTGTCAAGGGGCAAAAATTGGACCGGTGGTCGCCTGATTCGCGTCAGAGTGTCATGCGTCGTTCGCCGGAGATTTTCTGGCTGGCATACACGTGGCATGGGTGGGAGGCGTGTCGATCGATGTCATGAATGAGGCTATCTGTGCAGCAGCGAGCGGAGCGCGCGAACACCATCTCGGGTTTCGTCGAATCGGTCTGCACGGCCGGTTCGATTTGTTCGATACGCTGTACTGGTAACCCGCGCTCCGCTCATCTCGCGCCACGTCCTCGCCGCCAATCCACAAGGTAGCCGATTAAAACGGACACGATCCGATAAAAGGAAATGGAGAGATTCGATGAGCATCGAAGAGAACATTCAGATCGTGAAGGATATCTTTGCAGCGATAGGCAGCGGCGATAAGCAAGGTCTGCTGGCGTTGGTTGCCGAAGATATCGAGTGGGTCATTCCGGGCGAAGATTGGCCGCTGGCCGGCACGCACCGCGGGCACGCGGGGTTGGCGAAAGTGCTTCAGAAGGCTTCAGAGGAGGTGGAAATGACCTATCCAAAGCCTCCCGAATTCGTGGCGCAGGGAGACCGGATTCTGGTCGTCGGCGTCGCTACGGGGAAAATCAAAGCGACGAACAGGACGTTCAAGGACGACTGGGTATTCGCCATTACCGTCCGGAATGGCAAGCTGGCGAATATCCGGGAATATATCGACACGCAAGCACTGGCGCGGGCCTCTGACACGGACGCGAGCCGCGGGATCTGAACCATCGGGATCGGTACCCACGCAACGTCTACCAGGTTATGTTGACCGCCGTGCACTTCACTGCCGCGCGATAGAAGGTTCGGATGTGCAAGTGATGGCGGTCGGCTGCTGCGTGGCTTCCGTTATGCAGCAGGCGCAATTGACGCGCCGATGATCTCGTGGCGTGCGAGTGACTGCGCGACGAGCCCGGACGCCTTCGCTTCCTCGACGAAAGCCCCCAATGCATCTGCTGCCGCTGGTCCACGGCTCTTCGGCAAACCCATTGCCTGACGGATCACCATGAATCGCTTATCGAGCAAACGCAGGCCACCTGCTTGACGTGCGTCTGCCTCGAGTTGTTGCTTGACGCCAGCCGCGACTTCGAGGCCCTGGTCCAGGAAGGTTTGGACGACTGTCGGGGACGTCGGCGCGCGTACGATTTGCGCATGCTTGAGCTCGCGAGTCAGGAACAGGTCATAAGCGCTTCCCTCGCCGACGGCCACGCGGACGGCGCGCTGATCGACGTCCTCGTTGCAGCGAATCGGCGAAGCGTCGCGGACCAGGTAGTAGCCTTCGATCAAAACGTATGGCTCGGTGAACGCGATGGTTTCTCCTCGTCGTGGGTCCACGGCGAAGAAGCCGACGTCCGCTCGTTCCTCGCTTACCACCTGGACAGACTTGCCCGCCGAATTGCAAACCATGAGTTCGAACTCCACCCCGAGGGTTGCGGCCAAGGCCCGCGCGAGGTCCACCGAAACACCGGTCGGTGCGCCTGACGTGTCCTTGCCCGCGAGAATCGGGTTGCCAAGATTGATCGATGCGCGCAGCTTGCCGGTAGGTGCGAACGCGCGAATGACGGATAGGTCGGGTTTCATGGTGAGAGTGTTAGAAGGTTGGAATTCGTGGATGAGCATGAGTGTTCAGCCGCAGACCCGCGCGTTGCTCGACTTTAGCTTCGTCGACGAACGCGGCCGCAGCAGTATTGCCACGGCGAGCACGCTGGCAAGCGCAATGCCGCCGGCGAGGACAAACGCGCTGAAGAAGGTATGACTTTGCTCGACGAGAAATCCGGTTGCAGCCGGCCCGACGATCCCTGCGCAGTTTGCGATGGCGTGCACGCATCCGCCGACGCTGCCGAGCCTCGGACCGGGGATCGTGTCCTGAATCAGCGCCCAGTAGGTGCTACCGCTGAGATATAGCGCGAACACGGCAATGGCCATCAGCAGCAGCGCGCTGGCTGTCGTGGTCACCGCGCCGGCCAGCGTAACGCAAACTCCCGCAGTCCCGAGGCATACGATCAGTACCCGTTTGCGGGCACGCAACGCATTGCCCGTGCGGCGAAAAACAAAGTCCGACAGCACACCGCTCAAACCATAACCGATGAACCCTAGCAACCACGGCAGTACCGTCGCGAGACTCATACTCTTCAGGCTCAAATGACGGTCCATCATCAGAAAGCTCGGAAACCATGTCAGAAAGAAGAAAAGGATGTAGCTGTAGCCAAAGTACGAAATCATCGCCGCTAGAATGGCCGGCTGCTTGAGGTAGAAGCCGAGGCGCTGCACGTCCGAAGGATCTTCCGGGACGCTGCGGTCGGATTCGATAAGCCGACGCTCGTCGTCGGATACGCGCGGATGCTGATGCGGCTTGTCCGTCGCCATGAACTGCCAGAAGATCAGCCAGAGCAATCCCAAACACGCGATTGCCGCGAAGGCGACGCGCCAGCCGTAAGTCGCAGTCAACAGACCGACTACCGGCCCCGCAACCGCGCCACCCAAGGGCAGACCGCAATTCGCAAAGCCGAATGCAGTCGCCGATTCCTTATGCGGGAACCAGTTGTTCACGAGCTTGTTGATCGTTGTCGCAAGCGGACCCTCGGCCATGCCGAACAAGGTGCGCACTGCCAGCAGCGAGCCGAAGCCGGAGGCGAGGCCGGTCGCGCCGCATAGCAACGACCACATCAGGACTGCGCCTGAAAAGACGCGCTTGCCGCCCCAGCGGTCCGCCGCCCATCCGCCTATGAAATTGAATGCCGCGTAGCCGATGAAGAAGGTCGAAAACAACAGCCCGAGGCTGCCGGGCGACATATGCAGTTCCCGCATGACGGCGGGCGCGGCGACGGACAGCGCCGAGCGGTCGAGATAGTTGATGAAGCCTGCGATGAACAGCAGCAGGACGATGCGCCATCGGATGTTTGTCACCTGTTGTCTCCTTCAAGCTTGCTATGTGCTTGACCGCCGGGCGCCCGTTGGGCCGCCCGGCCTGTCGCTTTTCTGTTCGCCGGCGCGCCGCGGGTCGAGGCGGTATGGGCGTTGTGGGTTACGCAGATAAATAGGCCTTCAGTGCTGCGGACGCGCGGTCGCTTCCAGCATCGCGAGCTGTGCTGCGCCGATATCGATGCCTTCGGCCATCTGGCGTTCCAGACGGCCGAGTTCGATCTCGCCGGGCACGATCACGGGCGCATCCGGATCGGCAGGCCTTGAGCCGTGCAGGATTGCCGCATAGTCGGCCATATGCTTCGCGAGCCACTCGGTACTGCCGAGCCTGGTCGTATCGATCAGGATGAAGAAGTGGCCGAGATTCTGCGGTTGCTCAGGGTCGTCTTCCCAGGACTTCACGTGCGTCAGATAGGCCGCGCCGGAAAGCAGTCCAGCGAACAGGTCAACGACCAGCGCGAGGCCGTAGCCCTTGTGGCCGCCAATCGGCAGCAGGAAGCCATCGAGCGCTGCTTTTGGGTCAGTGGTCGGCTTGCCTTGGGCGTCGGTCGCCCAATCGCTGGGAATCGGTTCACCGCGCTTGAGCGCGTTTCGAATCTTTGCCCGCGCCGCAACGCTGATCGCCATGTCCAGAATGAACGGATGGCCATCCGGATCCGGAACGCCGAAGCCGACGGGACTGTTTCCAAGGCGCGCATCGGTGCCCCCCCACGGCGCGATGGTCGTCGTCGCATTGCTGCCGATGATACTGGCGAACCCCTGCCTGGCGGCGAGGTACGAATAGGGCGACACCGGGCCGAAATGATTGCTGCCCCGAACGAACACGCACGCGATGCCGTGTTTGCGCGCCGCCGTCATCGCCAGATCGAGTGCGCGATAGCCGACGAGCGGACCGATGCCGTTGTCGCCATCGAGTCGGTGAAGCGCGGGACCGACCTGTTGCGCGGTGATCGACGGCGTGGGATTGATGCCACCGATGCGCAGGCGAGAGCCGTATGATTCGATTCGGCTCGTGCCGTGAGTGCGCAAGCCAAACAGGTCGGCGAGCACGAGGATGGTGGCGGTGTCGGTAGCGTCGGAGCGATTCAGGCCGAGCGCACAGAGTGCTTCGATGGTCAGCTCGGTCAGTTGCGCCTTGCTGACGATGCCGTGCGTTGAGGTGGTGTGCGTCATGGACAGGGTGTCTCCTTCGATCAAAAAGCAGTGCGAATCAGGTGGCTGCCACAGACAGCGCTTCCTTTTTGCAGATGATCGGGGAAAGGCGACCCACGTGACAAACGCATATTTCCGTGCAATTGGTGCGTCGTATGCACGAATCGATTCAAACTACCGGATAGCCGCGAAGCTATTGCAACGCATCGGATGCGCGCATCTCCGTCAGCAACTGGAGGAAGAAGCGTCCGGCGGAAGACAAGCCGCGTCCGCGACGCTGAAGTACGCCGAGTGTGCGCCGGATAGGCGGATCGGTGAGCGCCACGCTGGCGAGCACCTTGTGTGGCCCGCGAGGCATGGCCAGACGAGGCACGACGCCCACGCCAAGCCCTGCTTCGATCAGGCTCACGAGAGCGGGCACATGGCGCACTTCGCAGAACCATTTCGGGCGCTCAGCGACGCCCGCCAGCGCCTCATCTATCACCGCGCGATTGCCGCTGCCTTGTGCGATCGCCAGATAGTCGAGGTTGGCGAGTTCCGCCCAGGCGACAGCTTTGCGTTTCGCGAGCGGATGACTGCGCGGGCAGGCGAGAACGAACGGGTCGTCGAGGAGCGGCGTGAACTCGATATCGGGCTCGTGTGTCCCGACGTAAGTTAGCCCGAAATCAGCTTCACCCCGCGCGACAGCGAGAAAAACCATCGACGACGGCTCGTCGATCAGACGCAGCCGGATGCCCGGGTAGCGTTGATGATAGGCCGCAATGGCCTCCGGAAGGAAATAGCGTACAGCCGAAGGCACGCACGCAATGGTGAGTTCGCCCGTCATCTTGCGGGCGAGATCGTCGAATTCCAGCATCGAGTTGTCGACCTCGTTGAGGATCCGATACGCGCGCTCCAGAAATCCGCGGCCGACGATGGTCAAATCCATCTTGCGCGTGGTTCGCTCGAAAAGCCTGACGCCTAGTGCCTCCTCCAGCTTTTCTATTCGACGCGATAGCGCTGATGCCGAAAGATGCAGCGTGTCCGCTGCGGCGCGAAAGCTCCCCAGGTCGGCTGTAGCGACAAAGGCGCGCAAGTCGGATATCTCGAAGTCCATCCCAATGGTCACACCGTGAAAGGAGTTGGCTAGTGTCGGTGGCGTGGGACCCGATGTCAATTCGCGTGTGCGATACACGAATCGGCCATTTTTGCGCTTCGCCCGCCGCGATGGGGACGCAACTCGGACCGTAGTAAAGAGCGCGTGTGGCGCACGGTCGTTGCGCTGATGCTTCCGGCGCTCGCAGTCATGTCAGCAAGGAAGCGAGCCAATGTGTTACCGCTACGGCTTCTAGGGATTGCCCGCACCACCTGACGCGCCGAACACCTGCCCGGTCACGTAGCTCGCCTGCGCGGATGCGACCTCCATGTAAAGCGGTGCAATTTCGGTGGGCTGCCCAGGGCGACCCATCGGCACCTGCTCGCCGAACTTCTGCACGTTTTCGGGCGTCTGTCCGCCGGTGACCTGCAGCGCTGTGCAGAACGGACCGGGTGCCACGGCGTTGACGCGAATGCCTCGCTTGATCATCTGCTTCGCGAGCCTTTCGTGAAGTTCGCAATTCCCGCTTTTGTCAGCGCGTAATCGAGCAGGTTCGCGGACGGCTCGTACGCGTTCACCGAACTGGTGTTGATGATGGCGGAGCCCGGCGGCATGTGCGGAATCGCGGCCTTTGTAATCCAGAACATCGCGTACAGGTTGGTGCGCAATGTCCAGTCGAACTGCTCGGTCGTGATGTCGAGGATCGAATCGTGACTTTGCTGGCGACCCGCGTTGTTGACCAGGATGTCGAGGCCACCCAGTTGTTGCCGGGACGCAAGGCGGTCGCGTTGCCGGGCGACATTCGCAGTGAGTCGTTCTGCCAGTCACTTGTGAACAACGCCTGGCGCGCAACCTCACGAGTCGGCGGCGACGAGCGAGCTATTCGCGACTGCAGCAGCAAGGCGAATTCCTGAGTCGAACATGTTGTGTCGGCGTGATGAGGCGCGTACGCACATGACGCAACCGATGTACGCTTACCGACTTAGAGAGCTTCATGAGAAAGATTTGTCTACGACCGTGAGGCGCGATGGCATCGTCGCCGGCCGAGCGGCCGTGGCTCTCCAGAATGCGTCGATAGTCCTTCACACACGATCAATCAACGATGAGAAGAATTTCTGTCCGTCGCTCGAGCGTGCATGGCCGCGGCGTGTTTGCGCTGAGAGCGCTGCGCGCTGGCGAACTCATCCTCGAATACACCGGTACGGTCATGGCCTGGAAGCATGCCGTAAGCCGCCATCGTCGATTCGGGGAGGCGGGCCATATGTTCCTCTTTGGTCTTTCCGATGGGCGGGTCATTGACGGTTCGCTTGGCGGCAACAGTGCGCGCTGGCTTAACCATGCCTGCGTCGCCAACTGTGAGGCGGTCGAGTCCGACGGAAGGGTCTACATTCAGGCAGTGTCGAATATCAAAGCCGGCGAGGAGCTGTTTATCGCATATGGGCTCACGACGGAGGGCCGCGCTTCAGCCGCAGTGCGGGCCCAGTATGCGTGCCGCTGCGGTCACCGTCGATGCCGCGGAACGATGCTCGCTGGCGTGTGACGCAACTTGGCCTCGGTGCGGGGATTGCCTGAAACGAAGGCCGGCCGTCTGGCTGGAGACAGTATGTGCGAGTGAGCCCAAGCTTGCAGAACACATGCAGCTTGTTTCCAAAGTGTAAGTCGAGGACGTCGCTTTAGCGACGATCACGGGTACTCCCGCCTTTGAACCTTAAGAGAATCTGAAGCATGCCCATCTACTACCTGGGAAAACGATAAGGACCGCTATGCAACGGAATGCCTAAGCTGTAGCAGCGTCCATTATTTTCGTGGTGCGCGCCTGGTCAGACGTAATCCGACGACGACAATGGGAGGTATGCGATGCGGAAGTACATGTGGGCCAATGCATTGGTCGCGTCAGCGGCTATCGCGATTGCAGGCTGTGGCGGGGATGATCTCAACAATGGCGGACCGCACCATGTGTCGGACATATCCGTACCCAACGTCAAGGCGGGCGTGAACTTCTCATTCGATATCGGCGTCGTCCTGGGTAGCCGGTACTACTTCACTGACAGGAACAACGCATCGCTGGATCAGATCGACATACCGTCGAAAGCCTTCGTCAAGCTCATCCAGGGAAGCGGGCCGCTCGCGTTCACTGGCCTCGGTCCCGGACCGAATTCGCAGGCCGGTCCAGACGGCGCAACTCCGGTCGGCAATCTCATCTATGCGGGTGACGTGAACTCCGTCAAAGTGGTCGATCCATCGGCGGGCGTCGTAACGAGCAAGATCACGGTCAGCGCAACGGGTGTGCGCGCAGACGAAGGTTGCGTGGATTCCGTGCACGGCATCTTCATGATTTCAAGCCCGGAAGAGACGCCCCCGTTCGCTACATTCATCAACACGGCCACGCAGACCGTTATCGCCAAAGTGACGTTCACCGATAGCGCAGGCCAACCCACCGCGGGCCTCGAAGCCTGCCGGTACGACGCTGCCGGCGACAACTTCTATGTGAACGTCGACGGAAGCACGGCGAATCCTCACGGCGAGTTGGTGAAATTGCCAGGTGCGGCGATTCGCGCCATACCGAACGGTGGTACGCAGAACTATACGACCCTTGCGGGCGTCGCGATGTACTCCGAAGGCAATTGTGATCCTACCGGGCTGGCACTTGGACCCGGAAGCGATATTGCCGTGGGGTGCAGGGAAGGGACGACTGGCGCTCCCTTACTGATGCAGATACTGAACCGTTCGAACGGCGCGCTTGTGGCGTCTCTCAACGCTGGCGGCGGCGATCAGCTCGAATACGATGCGCCCACCAACCGGTACTACAACGCAGCGAGCCGCTGGACGTCTTCTGGCAATGCATCGACCAACGGCGCCTGCTCGGCCGCCTCGCCATGCACGCCGGTGCTGACTATCGTGGACGCAGGCAACCGCCGTGTTGTTACCCGCCTGAACACGGGCAATAACGCGCACTCAGTTGCGGTCGATCCGGCGACGGGTCTCATCTTCGTTCCGTATTCTTCAGCGACATCGCCTGCGGGCTGTCCGGGTTGCGCAGCGAACGGGTTCGTCAATGGCGGGGTGTCGGTATTCGCGGCGCGATGAGACCCGTAACGGCAACAGACCGACGCGGCGGCATGGATGCGCTCGATGGCAGGCCATTTGCCTAAAAGCGCCCGCGATCGAACTCCGGCAGTGCACGCGTTCCTTCAATAGCGACGGCGCGCAGCAGTTCAGAATCCAGCCGTTCGTCGGGCAAGGCGATAAGCATGCCGACTTTGCGTTTGCATACGGCGCGCCGGCGGGCGCGATTGCTTTCGTCAGCACGATCAAGCTTCGCAAAGCGGGGTTCGATACGGCCGTTGATACCCGTGACGCATTTTGCAACGCGCAGCAGTATTTCATAGACCGGAAGCTCCTGCCCCCCGCATCGTGATAGGTCCAGGGAGGCAGATCGCCGCGTCAATCCGTTGGCGTGGCCGACGCTCACGCACGTGACCGTCTCGGGTGTAGTGACACTCATCTGCGCGCTGATCGTTTATCAGGCCGCGTACCTCTCCGAAGTCATCCGCTCCGGCATTGAGGCGATTCCTCGCGGGCAATTCGAAGCGGCACGCGCGCTCGGACTCGGCTACATGACGACGCTGCGGCAGGTGATCGTGCCCACATTCACCGCTATCGAGCGACGAATGTCGGCAAAGCGATTGGAACAGTCGCACCTGCATCGAGCGGTGACGGATCGCTAAGGCCGATGAACGGAATTCGTATCACCGCAGTCAAAATGGGCCGCACCGCCGGTCGCCAAAAGCGCGTCGCACAACGCCTGCAAAGATAATCTTCGTCGTTTCGCTCGCCCATGACCCGGCTCGATATGGGACTTAAGTGGCATTCTTCGGCATTGACGAACCGTCGGACGTTGATCTTTTTCAGCTGCAAACGGCTGTCGGATGGATGCAGCCATGCCCGCGCTGCTGGACGTGTCTCTTCGCTCCGATCATCCCCTTCCCACACGGCATTTCGGCGCAGGTCTACATGTTGGTCCGGATCAGACGGTCGCATCTTTTGTCGCTTTTTGCCTTCAGGGCGCAGTCATGCCAGCAATGAACCTACGCGCTGCATCGACCTGCAAAGTGGCAACGCAAGGAAAGGATCCCAACATGTCTGGGACCGCTCTGAGTAGCGAAAACCCTGGCGGGATCGCTCTTCCATGGTCAAACGTAACTGGTATGATGACATCATGACGGCATAAGTGACGAGCGCAAAAAAATAACGCATCGCCCGCGACTGGTTTTGCAGTGCACAGACGTTGACAAGGAGACAAACGATGAAGGCCTCAAAACGCTGGGTCGCGCTCGCCGCAGCCACGCTTACCCTCTTCACCGCGACGGGCACCGCACAGGCGGCCAACCTGATCGCCATCATTACCCCATCGCACGACAATCCATTTTTCAAGGCCGAAGCGGACACCGCCAATGCGCGCGCCAAAGCGCTCGGCTACGACACGATCGTGCTGGTGCATGACGACGACGCGAACAAGCAGTCCAACCTCGTCGACACCGCAATCGCCCGCGGTGCCAAGGCGATCATTCTCGACAACGCCGGTTCCGAGGCATCGATCTCGGCGGTGCGCAAGGCGAAGGCGGCGGGCATCCCGTCTTTCCTGATCGATCGCGAAATCAACGCGACCGGTATCGCGGTTTCGCAAATCGTGTCGAACAACTACCAGGGCGCGCAGCTTGGCGGCCGCGCGTTCGTCAAGGCGCTCGGCGAGAAGGGCAACTACGTCGAACTCGTTGGACGCGAAGCCGATATCAACGCCGGTATCCGTTCGAAGGGCTATCACGACGTGATCGACCAGTTCCCGAACATGAAGATGGTCGAGAGGCAGTCGGCGAACTGGAGTCAGACGGAAGCGTATCGCGTCATGGAGACCATTTTGCAGAGTCACCCGGATGTCAAAGGCGTGATCGCGGGCAACGATACGATGGCGATGGGAGCCTCCGCGGCATTGAAGGCGGCCAAGCGCAGCGACGTCATCGTCGTCGGTTTCGACGGCAGCAACGACGTGCGCGATGCGATCATGCGCAACGACATCCGCGCGACCGTTCTGCAACCGGCGGCGCTGGCCGCGACGGAAGCGGTCGAGCAAGCCGATAAATACATGAAGACCGGTTCGACCGGCAAGCCCGAAAAGCAGTTGATCAACTGCTCGCTGATTACCAAGGCGAACGCCGGCAAGCTGGATATGTTCGCCCTGCGCTAAAGCGTGTCTGTCGCCCGGGGCGGCACGTCCCCGGGTTTTCCTCCGGCGTGGAATGAGGACATTCATGAGAGCTTCTGTATACGCGGCCATTCTGCTGGTCGCGGGCGGTGCGCTGTCCGGCTGCAAACTCGTCAAGCACGATCCTCAGGCATCCAAAGGGTCGCGCGATGCGTACGCGTCGGCGGGCTACGATCCGAATGCGATGGTCGCCTCCATGTGGACCACGAAAGTGCTGCCCAGCGTCGAGAAGCGCGCGACCGATATCAAGGTGTTGCTTGACGCCATCAAGGCCGATCCCGACGCGGCCGGCAAAAAATATGGCTACCGGGGCAAGGACGACAGCGCGCCCTGGAATTTCCCGACCAGGGTGCGGGGCACCATTGTGTCGGTCGATACGGACTCGAGTCAGGGCACGGTGGGCGTCGATACGGACGGCGACGGCAAGGCAGACGTGATCGTCGACATCGGCCCGACGGTGTTGGGAACGACTCTGCGCGATTCGCTCGACTTCGTCTCGTTCGCGGATTTTCGCAATCAGATCGAATACGCCCGATTTGGAACCGCGCTCAATGCCTACGCGGCGGCACATGTGATGAAGCCGTTGCCGCGCAACGACCTGAAAGGGCAGCCGATCACGGTGACAGGCGCGTTCTCCTACGACGGCGCGAGCGACCAGCCGGAAGTGGTGCCGCTGGCTCTCGCGCTCGGGAGCAAGCCATGAGCGCGGCCCTCGTGCAGAACGATGTCGTCCTTCAGGTCGAGGCGGTGACGAAGGTGTATCCCGGCACGGTCGCATTGAAGGAGGCTAGCTTCACCGTGCGGCGCGGCGCGGTCAACGTGCTTGTGGGAGAAAACGGCGCGGGCAAGTCGACGATGATGAAAATCATCGCCGGTGCGGAGCAGCCCAGCACGGGGCGGCTGCTTCTCGACGGCCAGCCCGTTCAGCTCGCGAGCAGTTCGGACGCGCTGCGTCACGGCATCGGCATCGTGTTTCAGGAACTCAACCTGTTCCCGAATCTGTCGATCGCGGAGAACGTCTTCATCGCGCATGAAATCACGCGTGGGCGCATCGACATCGATGCCGGCGCGCAGCGCCGCAAGGTGAGCGAGTTGCTCAAGCGCCTCGAACTCGACGTCAGCCCGGATACGCTGGTCGAGGATCTGCGCATCGGTCAGCAGCAGCTCGTTGAAATCGCCAAGGCGCTGGCGCACGACGCGCGCATTCTGATTCTCGATGAGCCCACCTCCGCACTGAGCGCAGCCGAGGTCGATGTGCTGTTTCAGGTGATCGCGGATCTGAAGTCGCATGGCGTCGCGATTGTTTATATCTCCCACCGGCTCGAAGAACTGATCCGTATCGGCGACTACATCACCGTGTTGCGCGATGGCCGCATCACCGGCCATCAGCCGATGAACGAGGTGGACGTGCCGTGGATCGTGCGGCAGATGGTCGGCCGCGAGACGAAGGATTTTTCACGCCCCATCGGACACGAACGCGGCACCGAAGTGCTGCGCGTGCATGACGTATCGCTGCCGCGCAAGGGAGCCGGCCTGCTCGTAGACCACGTGTCGCTGTCGCTGCATGCGGGCGAGATCGTCGGCATTTACGGGCTGATGGGAGCGGGGCGCTCGGAACTGTTCGAATGCATTCTCGGCTGTCATCCGCATGCAACGGGCGACGTCGTGCTCGACGGCAAGCCGTTGAACGGCAAGCCGGTTGCAAAGCGTGTGGCGCAGGGCCTCGCGCTGATCCCCGAAGACCGCAAGGCCGATGCGTTGCTGCCGATCCTGTCGATCGGCAGCAACATGACGCTGTCGAGCCTCGCCGATTTCGCGCGGGGCTTTCATATCGAGCGGCAGCGCGAGCAGAACGCCGTCACGCGTTTCATCCGCGATCTGGCGATCAAGGTGGCCGACTCGCATCTGCCTGTGAGTTCGCTCTCCGGCGGCAATCAGCAGAAGGTCGTCATCGCGCGGGCGTTGATGACGGCGCCGAAGGTGTTGCTGATGGACGAGCCGAGCCGCGGCATCGACGTCGGTGCGAAGGCGGACATCTTCAAGGTGATGCGCGATCTCGCCGTCAAGGGACTCGGCATTCTGTTCGTCACGTCCGACCTCGAAGAAGTGATGGCGCTGTCCGATCGCATTCTGGTGATGTCGAACGGGCGTATCACGGCGGAATTCGGTGCAAACGAAGCCACGCAGGACGCGCTCGTTGCCGCATCGGCGATCGGACACCGGGTCGACGCGCACGGAACCGGACAACGCGCCGCTGCCTGACAAGAATCGATGCAACCAGGGATGTAACCCAAAGACGCAGGCCTGACTGGACGATTGGAGACCTTTTCATGACCGTAGCGATCAAAAGCGCCGCGCCCGGCGCAAACCTCGGTGAAGCGCCGCTTTTACTCCTGCTCAAGCTGCGCACGTTCATCGCGCTCTTTGCCGTCGTCATTTTCTTTTCGTTCGCGGCGCACAACTTTCTGAGCATCGAGAACCTGCTGATCATGTCGCGTCACGTTGCGCTCAACGCGTTTCTCGCGATCGGCATGACCTTCGTCATCGTGGCGGGCGGCATCGATCTGTCGGTTGGCTCGATCGTCGGACTGTCAGGGATGATCGCGGGCGGGCTGATTCTCAACGGGATTCCACTTGGCAGCAGCTACACGCTCTATCTGAGCGTGCCCGAGGTGATCGGCGTCGCGCTGCTCTCGGGCGTCGCGGTCGGCGCGGTGAACGGCCTGCTGATCACGCGGCTCAACGTCGCGCCGTTCATCGCCACGCTGGGCACGCTGTATATCGCGCGGGGCGCGGCGCTGTTGTCGTCGGGCGGCGAGACGTTTCCCAACCTGACCGGCAATCCGGATTTCGGCACCACAGGCTTTCCGATTCTCGGCAGTTCGTCCATTCTCGGCATTCCTCTCACGATCTGGCTGCTCGTCGTGGTCGGTGCATTCGCGGCCTATCTCGCGGCCCGCACGCCGCTGGGGCGGCAGATCTATGCGATCGGCAGCAACGAGCGCGCGGCGCAGCTCTCCGGCGTGCGCGTGAATCGCGTGAAGATGTTCGTCTATATGTTTTCGGGGTTTTGCGCGGCGATTGTCGGGCTGATCATTTCGTCGGAACTGGTCGCGTCGCATCCGTTGAGCGGCGAGACCTTCGAACTCAACGCGATCGCCGCGGCCGTACTGGGCGGAACATCGATGTCGGGCGGACGCGGCAAGATCGGCGGCACGATTATCGGCGCGTTCGTGATCGGCATTCTGTCCGACGGGCTCGTGATGATGGGCGTCAGTTCCTTCTGGCAGACCGTTATCAAGGGTGTCGTGATCGTCGCGGCGGTGGTGGTCGATCAGATCCAGCGGCGGGTTCAGCAGCGCTTCGCGTTGCAGAAACAGGCGGCGACAGGAGCGTGAGCGATGAGTGCAACGGACGCAACGCAGGTAATCAGCGCAACGACCACAACGGTGAAACGCTTCAAAGGTGCGTTGATCGGATGCGGCTTCTTCTCGCGCAATCATCTGCACGCATGGCGGGACATCGACGGCGCGGAGATCGTCGCGCTGTGCGATGCCGATAGCGAGCGGTTGAGGGCGGCAGGGCAGGCGTTCGGTATCGAGCGTCTGTACAGGGATGCAGCGGCGATGCTAAGCGCCGAGCAACTGGATTTCGTCGACATCGCCACGACTGCGCCGAGTCATCGTTCGCTTGTCGAGCTGGCCGCGCAAGCGGGCGTCGCGGCGATCTGCCAGAAGCCGTTCGCACTGACGCTCGCCGATGCGCGCGCAATGGTCGCCGCTTGCGAGCGGGCCGGCGTGCCGCTGATGGTCCATGAGAACTTTCGCTGGCAGCCGGCGATTCAGGCCGTGGGACGCGCGCTGCGTGACGGTGCGATCGGCACGCCGTTCTGGGGCCGCGTGTCGTTTCGTTCAGCGTTCGACGTATTCAGCGGGCAGCCGTATCTCGCGCGAAACGAACGTTTCATTGTGGAAGACCTCGGTATTCATATTCTCGACATCGCGCGCTTTCTGTTTGGCGACGTGACGCGTCTTGCCGCGGCGACCTCGCGCGTGAATTCCGCGATTGCCGGTGAAGACGTTGCCACCATTCTGCTCACACACGAAAGCGGCGTGACGAGCGTGGTGGATTGCAGCTACGCGTCGCGTCAGGCACGCGAGCTGTTTCCGCAGACGCTGGTCGAAGTGGACGGCGCTGAGGGCACGCTGCGGCTGTCGGCGGACTACCGGCTGGAGATTCACAACCGCGACGGCACGCGCACCGCAACAGCGGCGCCGCCGCCGTTGGCGTGGGCAAGCGTGCCGTGGGAGGCGATCCAGGCCAGCGTGGTGAATATCCAGCGCCACTGGATCGCGTGCCTTCGCAATGGAGGCGAGCCGCAGACGAGCGGCCGCGACAACCTGAAGACGCTTGCGCTCGTCGAAGCAACGTATCTCTCCGCGCGTGAAGGCCGGACGGTCGAGTTGAAATCGCTCGAGGCGGAAGCGCCTGCGGTCACGTCCACTTCTTCCGGTGCGGTGCGGCGATGAATAGCCGTGACGCCTCGCCCGCCAACATTTACTACGGCACCTCGCAGATCGAGCCACGGGGGCAGACGCTGACGGCCGGCCCGTGGTCGGCGCTTTTCATCGACGGTGCGTTGCGCGATATTCGCTACGGCGGCACCGAAGTGATTCGCGCGATGAGCTGGCTGGTGCGCGACCGGGATTGGGGCACTTGCCGGCCGGACATTCGCGACCTCGAAGTCGACTCGCATGCGCGAGGCTTTCGCGTCTCATACGCCGCGCGCTGCGCGAATCCGGACGGTCATGTGCTGAGCTACACGGTCCTGATCGAATGCGATGCGGACGGTGCGTTCGAATGCAGCGCTCAGGCGACGGCGCAAACGGATTTCGTCGCGGCGCGCTGCGGCTTCGTGGTTCTCCATCCGATCGAGGGCGTCGCCGGTGCGGCGGCGCGCGTGGAGCACGATGACGGCACGATCGAAGTATCGTCGTTTCCTGCGCTGATCGATCCGTGGCAACCGTTCACGCGTATCCGCACGATCGAGCATGCGCTTGCATCCGGCGAAACGGTGCGCTGCGCGTTCACGGGCGATGTGTTCGAGATGGAAGACCAGCGCAACTGGTCGGACGCATCATTCAAGACTTACTCGCGTCCGCTCGAACTGCCGTGGCCGTATACGATCGAAACGGGCTGGACGGGCGAGCAGTCAGTATGTATCGAAGTCGACGGTGCGCCGCGCCAATTGAACGAGGTAGCGGCACTGCCGCGGCAGCATGGCGAAAGTCGGTATAGCGAAATACTGATCGACTTGCGCGGCATGGACGAGCCGATGCCCGATCTCGGCGTGGCGATCGCGCCCGACGAGATCGAAGCGACGCTTGTCAATCTGTCATTGCTGGCCGAACTTGCGCCGCAGCGCCTGACGCTGCACTTCGATCCCGTCGCCGGTCATGGTGCGGCGGAACTCGTGCGGTTCGCGCAGTTGCAGCGGCGCGCCGCGATCCCGGCCGTGCTCGAATGCGCGCTGCCTGGCGTGGCCGCGCCCGAACACGAATTGCAACGGATCGCGGCGCGGATTCGGGAAGCCGGCCTCGAGTTGACCGGCATCGTTGTCAGTCCGTCCGTGCACCGGCAGTCGAACCCGCCGGGGAGCATCAGCCCGCCATGCCCGCCACTCGACGAGGTCTACCGCGCCGCACGCCGCGCGTTTCCCGGCCTGCGTCTGGGCGGCGGCATGCTGAGTTACTTCACGGAACTCAATCGAAAGCGGCCGCCGCTCGAGTTGGTCGATTGGGTCACGCACGCAACCTGTCCCATCGTTCACGCAGCCGACGACCGCAGCGTGATGCAAACGCTCGAGGCGATTCCCCACATCACGCGTTCCTGTCGCGCGTTGATTGGCGCGCGGCCGTATGCGATCGGGCCGGTATCGATCGGCATGCGGCAGAACCCGTATGGTTCGCGCGTGATGCCGAATCCGCAAGGCGAGCGTGTGGCGATGGCCGGCGACGACCCGCGTCAGCGCGGTCTGTTTGGCGCGGCGTGGCTGGCCGGTTATGCAATGGCGCTCGAAGGCGCGGCGCTCGAATGCCTGACGCTCGGCGCGCTAACGGGGCCGCGCGGCCTGATCGACCCCGCGTCCAGTCCGGCGCGCTATCCGATGTTTCACGTCGCGGCGGCGATGGCGCGGATGACCGGTATGGACCGGTTGCAGTGCGGCGCGGCGAATCCTCGCGAGGTGGCGTGTTTTGGCGCGCGCGACGCGAAGGGACGCATGCGCCTGGTCGTCGCCAACCTCACGCCAGATCCATGCGCGGTCCGCCTGAGGTTCGCCGGCGGCGAGGTGGTGGGCGACATGAGCGTTTCGACGCTCGATGAATCGTCGTTCGAAGCGGCTCGAGGCGGGCAAATCCCGGTGGACTGTCTGAGCCCCGGGCACGGCACCGTGTCCCTCAAGCCCTTTGCCTGCGTGCAGATAGCTGTCGGGCTGACGCCTTTCGGACGGCCCATGTCCGCCGCCCGCCACCGATAAACCGCTCCGTGAATACCCCACTGTCCGCACTTTAAGCATCATGGTCTACTCATCACACCAGTACATCACATGAGTGATGTGTCGAGGCGACCTGATTGGAGGATGTGAGATGCAAACCGTACCCGTGAATCAGGTCGAGCGATCGGCCATACGCAAGGTATCGATTCGCCTTGTGCCGTTCGTGGCGCTGATGTTCTTCATCAATTTTCTCGACCGCACGGCGATCTCGTTTGCCGGTCCGAACGGCATGACGAAGGACCTCGGCCTGAGCGCCGCGCAGTTCGGTCTTGCGGCTGGCGTGTTTTTCATCGGTTACATCGTGCTGGAGATTCCGAGCAATCTCGCGTTGCATAAGTTCGGCGCGCGCCGTTGGCTCGCTCGCATCATGGTGTCGTGGGGCGTCGTCGCGTTGCTGTTCACGTGGGTCAGCAGTATTCCCGGCCTGTACACGCTGCGTTTCCTGCTCGGCGTGACGGAGGCGGGCTTTTTCCCGGGCGCGATTCTGTTCCTCAGCATGTGGGTGCCGTCGCGCTATCGCAGCCACATCCTCGCGCTGTTCTATCTCGCGCAGCCGCTGACGATCGTAATCGGCGCACCCGTTGCCGCGTTGCTGATCGAAGCGCATGGCCTCTTCGGACTTGCCGGCTGGCGCGTGATGTTCTTCGGTGTCGCGGTGCCCGCGATCGTGATCGGCGTGGTGGCATGGTTCTATCTCGCCGACCGGCCGTCGCAGGCGCGCTGGCTAACCGCGGCCGAGAAAGCCTGGCTCACCGCCGAACTCGAAGCGGAAGAACTCGCCCGCGCCAATGCGTCGACACAGCACTCGATGCATGCGCGAGCCGCGCTCAGAAGCGGCCGCGTATGGATGTTCGCGTTGATGTACTTCGGCCTGATCTACGGACTCTATGCGCTCGCTTTCTTTCTGCCGACGATCATCGGCGGCTTTGAAGGCCAGTTCGGCACGCACTTCAACGTGTTCCAGAAGGGCTTGATCACCGCGATCCCGTATCTGCCCGCCGCGCTCGCGCTGTATCTGTGGAGCCGCAACGCGACGAAGCATGGCGTGCGTGCATGGCACATCGGCGTGCCGGCACTGATCGGCGCGGCGAGCATTCCCCTCGCGCTGTACATGCAATCGCCTGCGGCGACCGTCGCCGTGATTACCGTCACCGCCTGCGCGATCTTTTCCGCGCTGCCGAACTTCTGGGCGCTGCCCGCGCGCTTTCTCTCCGGCGCCGCGGCTGCGGCGGGCATCGCGCTGATCAACACCATTGGCAATCTCGCCGGCTTCATGGCGCCGTACGTCACGGGCGCCGTGAAGGATGCGACGGGCTCATATCACGCGCCGATGTTCGTCGTCGGTGTGCTGATGCTGATGAGCGCGGGACTGGCCTTCGCGTTCTGCAGCAGCGCGCGCCTGCCAAAACCCGGTGACGGCATCGCGCCCGTCACGCTCGAGCCGCAATCGCATTCGAGCTGATCGCCACGAATTTCAATGAATCCATGCAAGGAGCTCACACCATGAAAGAGAAAATCGCACTGTTCGGCGCCGGCGGAAAGATGGGCTTTCGCCTCACCAGCAATCTGCTGAAGTCCGACTATCGCGTCGCGCATGTCGAGGTGAGCGAGGCGGGGCAAAAGCGTCTCAGGGAAGAACTGAACGTCGACTGCGTGTCGACCGATGCCGCGCTCGACGGCGCACAGGTGGTGATCCTCGCCGTGCCCGACACACTGATCGGCAAGCTCAGTCACGAGATCGCGCCGAAGCTGCCGGCGGGCACGATGGTGATGACGCTCGACGCCGCGGCGCCGTTCGCAGGCCATCTGCCTGAGCGGCCCGATCTGACATATTTCGTCGCGCACCCGTGTCATCCAATCATTTTCAATAACGATGACGATCCGAAAGCGCGGCGCGATTTCTTCGGTGGCGCGTACGCGAAGCAGTCGATCACCAGCGCGCTGATGCAAGGACCGGAAGAAGCGTTCGACCTCGGTGAAGACGTGGCCAAAGTGATCTACGCGCCGATTCTTCGCTCGTATCGTTTGAGCGTCGACCAGATGGCGCTGCTCGAACCCGGCCTGTCGGAAACGATTTGCGCGACGCTGCTCTACGTGATGCGCGAAGCGATGGACGAGACCGTGAAGCGGGGCGTGCCGAAAGAGGCCGCGCGCGACTTTCTGCTCGGGCACATGAACATCCTGAGCGCGGTGATCTTCAACGAAATTCCCGGCGCGTTCTCCGATGCGTGCAACAAGGCGATCGAATTCGGCAAGCCGCGGCTGATGCGCGACGACTGGAAGAACGTGTTCGATCGCGCGGAAATCGCCGAGAGCATCCGCCGGATCACGTGATAGGGCGATGTGCGCCTTCTTTCCGATTTCCAAACAGGGATTGATATCGTGAGCGAACGTATTCACGCGACTTACTGGCTCGAAACCGGCGACGATCCACAACGTGCTGCCGACGTGATTGCCGGCGAGCAATCGAGCGGCACCTTTGTCGCGCTGCCGAACGAAACGCCGGAATTGAAGGCTCGCTCGGGCGCGCGCGTCGAGCATCTCACGGTGCTGGAAACGGTCGGCAGGCCGAGTCTGGCTGGCGGAATCGTGTCGGAGCGGTATAGCCGCTGCACGCTCGAACTGTCGTGGCCGATCGAAAATCTCGGTGCGTCCCTGCCGAATCTGATGTCGACCATCGCAGGCAATCTTTTCGAGCTGCGGCAGGTGTCGGGTTTGCGTCTAACCGGGCTGACGTTGCCGCCGTCGTTCGCTTCGGCGTATCCGGGGCCCGCGTTCGGTATCGAAGGCACGCGGCGGCTGAGCGGTGTGGCGCACGGTCCGTTGATCGGCACGATCATCAAACCGAGCGTCGGGTTGTCGCCCGTGGAGACGGCGCAGCAGGTGCGCGAACTCGTCGCGGGCGGCATCGACTTCATCAAGGACGATGAATTGCAGGCCGACGGTCCGCACTGTCCGTTCGACGAACGGGTGCGGGCCGTGATGCGTGTGGTCAATGCGGAAGCGGATCGCACCGGCAAGAAGGCGATGGTCGCGTTCAACCTGACGGGCGACCTGGATCAGATGCGTCGTCGTCATGATCTCGTGCTGGCCGAGGGCGGCACGTGCGTGATGGCCGTGCTCAACTCGATCGGTCTGGTCGGCATGCATGAATTGCGGCGGCACGCGCAGTTGCCGATTCACGCGCATCGCGCCGGCTGGGGTTATCTGTCGCGCTGCCCCGAGCTTGGCTGGGACTACGCGCCGTGGCAAATGATCTGGCGTCTCGCGGGTGCCGACCATCTGCACGTGAACGGACTGCGCAACAAGTTCAGCGAGCCCGACGACAGCGTGATCGCCGCCGCGCGCGCGGTGCTCGCGCCGGTGATGCGCGAAGCGCCGATGTCCGCGATGCCGGTGTTCAGTTCAGGGCAGACCGGCTTGCAGGCCGCGGACACGTACGCCGCGATCGGCTGTGCGGATCTGATTCACACGGCCGGAGGCGGTATCTTCGGTCATCCGGGCGGCGTGGCAGCGGGCGTCGAGGCGTTACGCGAGGCGTGGGTCGCCGCCGTCGAAGGCGTGCCGCTCAAGCAGCATGCCGCAAGACATCCGGCATTGAACGCCGCGCTGGAGTTCTGGAAATGAACGGGACGGAGCCGGCGGAGCCGACGAACGGGACGAACGCGACAGCGTGGCCTGCCGGGCTGCTGCTCGCCTATTACGGCGACGACTTCACGGGCTCGACGGACGCGATGGAAGCCATGCAAGCCGCCGGCGTGCCAACCGTGCTGTGTCTGCAAAAGCCGACGCCCGAGTTGCTGGCGCGTTTTCCAGAAGTGCGCTGCGTGGGCATGGCGGGTTCTTCGCGTGGACGCTCCAGCGCATGGATGGACGACGAGCTTCCGGATGTTCTCGCGAGCCTTGCCGCGCTCGGCGCACCGATCCTGCAATACAAGGTCTGCTCGACGTTCGATTCGTCTCCCGAGGTCGGATCGATCGGCCGCGCAATCGACATCGGCGTCAGGCATATGCCCGGCAACTGGTCGCCGATGGTGATCGGCGCGCCGCGCCTGAAGCGTTATCAGATGTTCGGCAACCTGTTCGCCGCCGTGGATGGTGTCGGCTACCGGCTCGACCGGCATCCGACCATGTCGCGGCATCCCGTCACGCCGATGAACGAGGCCGATCTTCGCCTGCATCTCGCGAGGCAAACGGCGCGGCGCATCGAGCTGATCGACATGCTTGAACTGCGCGGCGCCGATGTCGCGACGCGAGTGCGAGCGCTGTGCGCGCCCGACATGCCGGTCGTCCTGATCGACGTGCTCGACGAAGAGACCCTGGCCGAGGCGGGCCGTCTGGTTTGGGAACAGCGTGGCGAAGGGATTTTCACGGCGTCGTCGTCGGGTCTGCAATACGCGCTGGCGGCGCACTGGCGCGCGCGTGGGTTGTTGCCGCCGACGCCCTCGCTACCGGCCGCCGATCCCGTCCAGGCGATCGCGGCCGTCAGCGGCAGTTGCTCGCCGGTGACGGCCGCGCAAATCGGCTGGGCGCGCGCACACGGTTTTCACACCGAGCGCCTCGATCTGCCTCGGGCGCTCGATTCGCGCGACGGAGCCGCCGAGATCGAACGCGTCGTGACGGCAGCCACGCAGGCGTTGACTCGCGGCATCAGCGTGATCGTGCATAGCGCCGAAGGGCCGGACGACCCGGCGGTAACCGGCTTCGACGCCATTGCGTCCGCTGCGGGATTTGCGCGGCACGATGCGGCGCGCAAAGTCGGGCGCGCATTGGCCGAGGTGATGCGGCGGCTGCTCGATAGCGTCGAGCTGACGCGCGTGGTCGTCGCCGGTGGCGACAGCTCGGGCGAAGTGGCGAGCGTGCTCGGCATCGATGCGCTGAGCGTCATGGCGGGGCTCGTGCCTGGCGCGCCGCTGTGCCGCGCATGGTCCGCAGAGCCGCGGCGCGATGGTCTGCAAATCGTGCTGAAAGGCGGCCAGATCGGCGATGCAACGTTCTTCGGCATGGTCCGGGAAGGGCGGCTGGCGGGGGCGTAACGTGCGGCGCGCGTTGAACCAGCGAGCGGTCGCGCCGCACGCCACCGGTCTTGTCAGGTCATAGGTGGCGACGGCCCCCGCGCCCTTCCATCCGGCGGCGTGTCCGTGGTAAGGTCATTACACCACTTGGTTTTACGCGGACATGTCATGGCTGAGATCATTCAGCGCCGAAAGCTGTATCAGGAAGTTGTCGACCGGCTTATGGAGCGAATCCGTTCGGGCGAAATCGCGCCCGGCGCGCAGCTTCCGTCTGAGCGGGAGTTGATGGAAATCTACGGCGTGGGCCGGCCCGCCATTCGCGAGGCGCTGCAAACGCTGGAGCGCTCCGGCATCGTCGAGATCGTGCACGGCGAGCGTGCGAGGGTCGTTGTTCCCACGGCCGATCGGCTGATTGCGCAGATCGCCGGCGGCGCGATGCACCTGCTGCGCAGTCATCCCGACATGCTGGCTCACCTGAAAGAGGCGCGGGTCTTTCTCGAGACGGGCACCGCGCGCATGGCGGCGGAGCGCGCGACCGAAGAGGACGTGGCTCGCCTGCAACTCAGCGTGGCGCGGCACCGCGCTTCCATGGTCAATCTCGAGGAGTTTATCGAGCGCGATATGGCGTTTCATCGCGAGATTGCGCTGATCAGTGGCAATCCGATTTTCCCGTCGATTGTCGAATCGCTGTTTCGCTGGGCGGGCGAATACTACCGGCCGCTCGTGCGCGCGCCGGGCGCAGAAGAGTTGACGTTGTCGGAACACCAGCGAATCGTCGATGCAATCGCGAAACATGATGGCGACGGTGCGGCTGAAGCAATGCGCGCGCATCTGAATCGTGCAAACGAACTGTATCGAACGCTTAGCCGGACGTAATCGAGGGCTCTACCAGGTCACGTCTGCGCTACGGTCCAGGATGCGGCGAATCTGTCACGACGCGTACTGCAATGCCTATCTTTGTTGAACGCAGCCCAGCAGGTTGGCTGACTGGGGCGATTCATCAGCTTCTGGACCTGCACTCTTCGGACGCGCCAGACAGGGACAGCCGGAAGAGCGGTGGCGACGCGATATCCCATTCACCTTGAGAGTGGAGATCAATGGCGTGCTTTGTCGATTGCGAGTCCGAACAGTGAGCGAAGAGGTCGATCGGAAAGGCCACCATCGGCGCCATTGACCGACCATGGGGGACAACGACGTAGTACGCGAT